>JADJZR010000001.1 GCA_016715645.1 Elusimicrobiota bacterium
GGAAAGGTGATTTTGGTCGTTGGAACCCTTGATCTTTATGACTCAAATCAGGGTATTCGCCCCGGATAAACTCTATATCTTCCCTAGTGATCCCTGCCCCGAAAAGGATCTTATCCGAATGGCCCCTCGCGATTCCTCCAATAATGGTATCTTGCCCATCTCCCCGGTTGAATAGAAAAACTTCTTCACTCCCCATGGACCCTGAGATTTTGTCGTCTCCTGACCTCCTGAAATGGTGCAATCGCCGCCACCGACAATATGATTTCGCTCATTAGCTGAAGTTCCCTGCTTAAAGGGAGCATTTGGTCCATCAGATCACCACGAGATTGGCTTTTGTTTGTTTGATTAGATCGACAATTTCCCCGTCAAAAATTCCAAGGTCCCAATGGGATGGGCACCATGTAATCAGATATTTGGATAGAATCCTTTGCCCCTTTTATTTTAGATTTAAATGACTCCCCATCCCGGACGAGGTCGACATCCTGCGAATGGAGGCCTTCCCCAAACAAAATCTTGTCCCCATCGTTATCTCCAAGAATGACATCTTGTCCATCCCCACGGTTGAAAACATAAATGTCCGCGGCTTTGCCTCCGACCAAGTAATCATCCCCTTGGCCCCCCTCTGAGGCGGTCTACTCGTCTTCCCCATAAAGAGCATCGTCACCCATTCCGCCTAATATATTGTCACCTCTTCCACCGCATAGATCACATCGAAATGATCCGTCCCGGACAATGTCTGGCTTTTCCGTCCCTTGAATAGACTCCCCAAACTCCCTCTGAAAAATCGTAGGACCCGCCTCAGTGGTCATCCCCCTCGCGCCACCGATGAGGAGATCGTTCCCTTGATGACCAATAAGCATATCCCCACCGTCGCCACCATCTAAAGTATCATCGCCATAATCCCCACTAAGATAATCCTGACCGTGACCCCGAATGGTGTCCTTCTCCTCTCCGCCATCTCAAGACTTCACGTTCATGCCGCCGTCAATGGAGTCTTGGCCGTCCTGGCCGTCCACATGATCGTCGCCTGTGCCCAGCAAGCAACGTGTCATCGCCTTTGTCCCCGAGCAGGGTGTCGTTGCCCTCTCCCCGTCCAAAAGGTCATCACCCAGATTCCCATCCATAGAATCGTCGCCAACCAAACCTTGAAGAGTATCCGCGTAGTTTCGCCCGTAAATAGTGTCATTCGCCTCCGAACCCACAAGCTGGACCCCCGCAGTCGTCCTGAACTGTCCCATTGATGAGGAAGTTGTCTAGGAAAGGTTTTGGATTCCAACGCCTTGGATTTTGAGGGATTGGGTCCGGGGATACCCAGGAACTCCCTCGTAATCGTAGAGATAAACAAAGGTGGTGTCTTTATCGTTCTGATAGAAATCGAGGCCAAACTGGCCAAACGCAGATAAATCGATCTTCTCGGCAGGATTGTCTACCTCAAAGTCAAAGATGACGACATGGCTTCCCTGCGCCTTATCAATGATAAAAGTGTCGTCCCCTCGCTTCCGGTCATCTGGGTCGTTCCATCCCGATGTCTCAAGACATCGTTGCCGGCCCCACCGAAGAGAAAGTTATCGTCCGCTCCGCCGTCTAGCACATCGTTGCCAGCCCCTCCGTAAAGGAAATCAACCCCTATACTACCCAAAAGAGTGTCGTTTCTCCCTTGTTGTCGTTCAAATCAGACGAATCGCCGAAAAGGACATCCGCCCTCCACCGCCCACTAGACTATCATTGCCCAACCCGCCCGCAAGATGATCGTCCCGATATTGGAAAACAGACCACTCTTTTTGTTCGCTTGAAGGTAATCTGCCACTTGTTCCTTGGTTAATTCGATGTCCGTGTCGCCACCCAAAATCGTATCGTTCCCACTCCCCCCCAAGATCGTGTCTTTCCCCTCTCCCCCCGAAATATTATCTTGCCCCGCTCCGCCAGAGATCGAATCATTCCCCTTTCCCCCAAAAATGGTGTCATCTCCACCCGGTAAGGTCGATTCGTCTTCTTTTCTGTTGCTTTCAGGGCGAACATCCCCAGAGATTTCGTCAGATCCATCGCCACCCACAATATTGTCGTTTCCTTCCCCTCCAAGCAAAGTATCCTGCCCGGTAAGCCCTACAATCTGGTCTGCCCCCGGCGCGCCCATCCACGTAATGGCCTTCGGCCGTGCTTGTCAGGGTATCTCCTACAGCGGTTCCGTAAATCCTGCCGCCAAGAACAGGGTTAGTGACATCGAAGGGCTGCTCTCCGGTGAAAATGAAATGGTCGTTCGTTAGGGGTTGGGCGACATTTTTCAAAACAAGTTCTTGGTTCCCCACCAAATGAATGTGGGCATCACCACCGTCGTAGGAAATAGTCAACTGGGAAACGTCGGTCACTGAGCGGAGATCCTGTATTGAAATTTTTTCATCGGCGGAATCAAAATCCGTGATTAGGTCGGTTTTTTCGGGGTTCAACCCAATGAAGAATGTGTCCACTCCGGCACCGCCGGTTAACACATTATTCCCTTGGCGGCCGCCGATATAGTCGTGCCCGCCTTGGCCGTCAATCACATCGTCCCGCTCGTCCCCGTAAAGGTTGTCGTTCCCGCTCCCCCCGGTCAGTGTCACCGTCTGGTTTAGGAAACCCGAGAAGTTATTGGCGGATAAGTTCGAGACAAGCACATTTTGTAAGGTTAACTTCTGGTTATTCCCCAGGTCAATCACCACGTCCGCACCGGTTTGACTCAGTTGAATGTGGGAATAATTTTCAAAATTCAAAATCCGAGATCGATCTTTTCTAAAGGATTGCCTAAATCGAAATCCGTATTAACATCTGCCTGCCCGGCATTTTGTTTGATCTTGAAAACGTCAGACCTGGCGTTCCCCATCAGCCTCGTTATTCCCACGCCCCCGTATAAAATATTGTCCAACGCGTTCCCGATTAAAGTATCGTTCCCATCGCCACCGTAGGCGTTCCTCGATTTTGTATCTGCGCCGATAGTGACCCTCTTTCTATAATACTGCCGAAAGCCCCATGTCCAAATTGATCAGCGAATCCGTTTGAACAGACGTCGCTATGATGGAATCGAACGTGGAACTGTCCTTGTCCTCGATTGTCACGGCCTTCGTCAATTCGCTTGAGAAAACATACGTGTCCTTGCCCACATCCGTTGACCCGTGGATCTTTAAATTCCAATCGAGTAGTGTGCCCTCTCCCCAGTTGCCGCGTCGGTCACCTCCAGCCGCCATGTTCCCCTCGCGTTTTCGCTATAGTCGTGGGTGGTGGAGAATTGAACGTAAGTTCATTTTGCCGTCTTCGTATCCCAAATCCTGAACCGGGCTATCAACAGCTTTACCGGGCCGGTTCATCAGAATGCTTGCTGTCCCCGTAGGAGAAATAAGTTTCAACACCAAATCCCCCAGCCGGGCATGGGTGATGTTACCGGACACCTCCACATCTTCCACCTGAATGTCCTGAGCAACGATGATAGAGCTGGAAGCCATATTATTGTCTTTAATCGCGAGATCGGTGCCGTTGGAATAGACGAACACTTCTTCGTTATTAAGGTTGTTGACCTCGTTCCACACTTCCGCCAACCGCACCGCCGCGTGGGCGTCCACCAACCCAAACCCGTAGTCCTCGTTGTAATGCATTCCACCGCCGTTCCAGTTGGTATCGCCGTTGGTTTTCCACAACGTGGCCTTCGTGTCGAACTTGGTGGCTGTCATCGCCAAAATCCGTTTAATGTCTCGATACCCTAAATTTGGGTTGGCCTCCAGCATCAGGGCCACAATTCCGGAAACAATGGGGCGGAGAACGATGTCCCCTTGTGTAGACTCGAAATTATCCCCAAAAGTGGACCCTTTGTCGTTTTCAAGCAAGTTTGACGTTGACTTGATGTTTGAACCTGGCGCAGACACCAAAATCGACGAACCAGGGGTGCTGAACGGATCTTGTCCAACAATCAGTTTCCCTAAATCGCCTTCTTGGTTGATCGACCCCACCGTGATCGCATACGGGGAATTATCGAGACTGTGATAGTTGGTATTCCCGCCTTCTTTTCGGCTATTGCCTGCAGCGAATACGATGGACGTTCCCAACCCTCTCGCCCGTACCCGCCGCGTTCAGGAACGCCCGCTCTGCTTCCACGTTCCACGGGCCTCGAAATTGTCCACGAACGGGCTCTCATAGCCCCAGCTGTTATTCGCGACATCAACATTCTGCCACGATTTCAAATCGCCCCATGAAAATCCGCTCAGTTGCATCGTAGGCCACACCCACAGATCCTTGGCCGTTCCGTTCCGCCCCAATCACCCCCGCCACGATTGTTCCGTGCTGGCTGAAGTTGTTGACCTGGTTAAACTCCAGCTCTTTCTTGTAGTCTGCTGTCACATTCCCATCCAAATCCAAGTGCAGGTAATTGAATCCCTTCCCTTTATCTCCCTCAAATATTCCAACCTGGATATTTTTTCCCGAATAATCCGGCCAGGCACCCTTCACTTTGATTTCCGACAAATACCATTGATCGTAGAAGAGCGGGTCAGTGGGTTCGCCTACCTCCATCAGCTTCACCACGGCCCGCATTGGCTCGTATTCCCCAGTAAGTTTGTTCACCACCACAGAATGCCTAGGGAACTGTCTTTCACAGCGTAATCAAAAGAAGCGATCCCCAAGAAATTCGGGTCTTTCAAAAATGTGATGACGCCATTATTCTCCAGCGCCACCGTCCCACCCCAAGCGTTGTCCACCGTCACCAAACTCTCATTACCACCGATGTCCAAGTATCTGTGGAGAATGGAAATGTCTTGGTTCTCCACGTCATAATCGTTAGCCAGCAGTTGGCTCGGATTGATCACGATCTTTGTTTGTCCGGCCCCCAATGCAATTCTGTCCGAAACGGGAAGAGGAGGATTGTTGTTATTCTTAAACGTCATGTCGAAATTGTCGAACCGTATGTTTTCCACATCCTTCAAGACATCTGTTTCCCCGCCGGGTTTCATGACCTTGAACCCGTCGGTTGTTTTCTCCACTCTGTATTTCTCGTAGCTCCCCTTATATTGCGCGATATCCGCCCTTCGCCGCCATCCAGAGTGTCGTTGCCTTCGCTCCCCACCAGGAGGTCCCCGCCCTTGCCGCCTTGCAAGACGTCGTTCCCCTGCCCACCGTCCATGTGATCGTTCCCGTCATTGCCAATCAAAATATCGTTGCCACGGTGGCCGCGTAAAATGTCGTCCCCCAGGTCGCCGTCCAGCAGGTCTCCGCCGTCACTTCCCGACAACGCATCGTCTGCGGCTCCTCCCACAATTATGTCGTCTCCTTTCCCCCCATCGATGAACACGTTGCTGTTACCGCCCCCCACCAGGATATCGTCCCCCGTGCCGCCCACCATGACTTCCACATGGGAATTGGCCAGATTGAAGAATACCCCCCTCGTATCGTTTGCGAACACCACGTCCCGCCCACGGCCTCCATCGATGTTCTCAGGCAAGTCATCCGCGTCGATGATCAAAACATCGTTTCCCGCGTCGCCAAACAATGTGTCGCCTCCCGCGCCCCCCGCCAACCAGTCCTTTCCAATGGACCCGGATATTTTATCGTCCCCCGCTCCGCCATAAATGTTTGTTACTTGCGCATCGTCCAGATCAATCACGACCCCGTTCGGGTCTTGCACCAGGAACGTCGACGTTCCTTCCTGCGATAGGGCCTTTACGCCCAGATAATTCTCCAGGGCGTTAAACTCATACCCCATCGGATTTGTTGTGAAATCAATGGCCGCGACCTCCCGGGTCGTGTCATCCGTCATTTCCATCGTGGATCGGCTCAATACTGCGCTTCCGGCCAGGCGTTCGCGGTCAGCCTCTTGGCGATTCAGATCGATGGATTTGATGTTCAGTTCGGCCAAGGTTTTCAGTTCGCCTGGGTCGGTCACTCCATCGCTGTCCGCGTCCACCCACACGCGCAAGTCGTTGTATTTTTCATCGTGGGCATCGAAAATGTTGTCGCTATTGGTGTCCAGGGTTTTCAGGGCTTCGAGTCCGTCTTTCACACCATCGGTGAAATATTCGGATATCGTTTCGGTGATGTCGTCGATTTGGCCGTTCGCGTTCTTGTCCAAAACCAGGATGCCGTCTTGGGGGCTTGCCCATGCTGTGGCTTCCTTGAAACCATCAGCATCTACATCGAACAACACCTTCGAATCCGCAAAAGAAATCAGTTTCACTCCGTCACCATTTAGGTCCAACACCAGCGGGTCGATGTTGATCGTTGATCGGGCACTGACACTGGAGCTGTGAAACGAAGCCAAATACATAAAATCTTCAGGTCCTTCGATACTGCCGGTCAATTGGAAACGTTGAATCTCATCATCAAAACTTAATGATGAAAGTTCCATGTTCCCAGGCCGATAGAAATCAGAAACAATACCCGACATCGCCACATTGTCGTAGCCGTCACCATTCAAAATATTGGATGGCATGGTTACATAATAATCACTACCAACCATCACTGCTCCGTTCGTGAACAATTGAGCCCCGTCCAGGCCAAGAAAATCTCCAAGACTAACATTGACGTTCAAGAGAGAGTTGTCTGGGGGCGATAAAACGGGAGATGGGCTTACGTCAAAGGGAACGTCATATCCGGAAAATAAATTAATGTACTCTTTGATGTTTGTTTTATTCCCATCCTTAAATTCAACACCCGCTTTTAAAAATTTCAAGACATTGCCAACACCTCCCAAGTGTGCACCACCAAGTAACCCTGATTTTGTAATTTCAACACCGTTGACCGTCTTCCCAATATATTTATCCAACCCAAGCTTTTGGATCCAATTCCAATTATTTTCTGTTAGTTTCTTGACCGCATTATCCTGCGCTTCTTTATTGGCAAGATAATCGGCTCGACTATGAACACCATCTTTCCCAGTCCAGTTCTTGTCTGCATATTTTCTGTCATCTTTTCCGTCACTTTTATAATACCCAGCACCAATTAATGCCGATTCCCCCATTTGATATTTACCCAAATAACCATACTGGTTCACTGCATCATAATGCCCATCTGATTCCCGTCGTCCTAAAGCATCAAAATAATCGTTATACGTATTCGACATATCTATTCCTCTCTATCCCAGTTGGGAACCAAATCCATCCCACCGCCAAATCACCCGTTCACCTCGAACCCCAAAATCAATATCGAAACAACCCTTTGTTTTATGGCCTAAGACTGAAACTTTCCATGGCCGTCACAAATCGGATCGCGCCAACTGATCCACTGTAACATTTCGCCCTTCTGATTCTCATTGGCCTATCGCTTCAAAGTAATTTGCCTACGAGGTGAACATTAGTGTGCCTCGCTTTTAGAAAAATCATATTTAATGCCATTCCATTTCCAAATGTTTTCATGTAAAGCCATGTGATTATCCTGGCCGACCACGTCTAAATCGTAAAAACCGTTCGTTCGCTTGCTCAGAATATTTAGTTCTCCGTACGTAACGGCATCAAAAATTAGCTTCCACCCACCGTGCTTATCAACTAAGTAGATGGATGTAGCTTGGCCATGACTTCCTCCTAGCCAAGGATTTTTGTCAAACACAAAAACGTCCAAAATACGATCCCCATTTACGTCGAATTTATCAATCCCAATATTTTGAGGTCCTCCATCAAGACCCAATGCGGCCATTGCTTTATAAGCCTCATCGTTCTCATCGTCTGCCCATGCCCGTTTCCGTTCGTCTATATGGCGGCTATATGAAAAATTCACCTTATAGATTCGTCCGTTCTCGAAACTGTTTTTACGGGCCGCAGTAAGATTATACCCGACACAAAATAATATGCTCGTCATAAACAATACCCGTTTCATTATGCCGCCATTTCCATTTTATCGTTTTGGTCTTGCACCAGGAACGTTGACGGCCCATCCTGCGACAGCGCTTGGACGCTGAGAAAGTTGGTTCTTCTCCAAATAATGTGATTCTCGACGATAAAATAGGGCTTCAATCCCGATCAAATGGCTTCACTCAATTTTCCACACTTACGGAGTATCTTGAGATGGAAATAACGCCAATCATGAAATCCATAGGCCACTTTTTGATTGTCTTGACGACGTTGTTGAACCCTTCGCTGAGTCCATTTGTTTTTCGGTGTTTGAAAAAGTTCAGAATACCAAAGCGCCTGCGATCAAGTAGCTTGACATACTCCAAAATCTCCGGGATATCGCTTTCGCGCGCCCGTTGCTTCCAGGCGCGAAACTCAGCGCGCGCCGTTTTAGAATCTCGAATATCAAAAATGCCCCGGAGATCTTCTTTCAAGACGTAGGCCGTGTTGAGAGTTTCGTTGACGGCCAGCAGTTCCTTGAGGCGCACCCTGCCTTTGGCACTCAAGCCCTCCCGTCGTCTCAAGAGCAAGAAGCGAGAATTCTTGACATATCGCCTGCCTTCCGGCGGGAGTTCTTTGTACTGACGGATCCTGATCTTGTCGATGGCCAGATGCAACGGCTTAACGACATGAAAGCGATCGAAAATAATTCGGGCACGGCAACTCTTACGCAGAGCGAACAGATACGGATCGTGCATATCGATAACCACGAGCTTCAGGCGCCGGGTGCGCTGGAGCCCAAACCACAGGAAGAACCTCTTGAGAACAGCGCTGTCGTTGCCACGGCCCACCCAGAGGACACGACGTTTCCCAATGTCGGTGACCAACGTTAGATAGCGATGCCCTTTCTTCTCCGAAACCTCGTCAATCCCAATCTCAGTGACACCATCGAGATCCCGCTTGCGCAACAAGCCCACAATGTATCGAATCTCAACGTCCTTGACCGTCTTCCAATCCACACGCTCCTGTTCCGCCACCGCCTTGACTGGCATGAAGTCAGTCAAGATGAAAAGATGAAGTTCGAACCGTCGTGTGCATCGCGCTCCACCTCGTGCGATCACCGATCTCGCTTGATGAACACCGCAACAAGGACAACGAACCCGAAAGCGCGGCAACCACAGAAAGACCTTGTGTTTGCTGATATCCAGATCGCGGATTCTCGTCGACACTTGGTCGTGTCGACGCACACATTTTCGTCCACAACCGCCGCATCTTAAAGTCCGACCTTGATATTCGATCCATAGTTCTATCCAGGATTTGTGATGCCTCTTCCAGCGAACAACTTTGTGGCTTTGAAAACCAACGAACGATGTGAGAGCATGGTATTGAGGCATTTCGCTTCCTCCCGGTATGGTCGTCTAAACAATGACCTTATACCAAGAGGGCTGGACACCCGCTTCATCTTTACGCTATGCGCGTTATCACCATTTTCACATTATTTGGAGAAGAACCAGAAAGTTTTCCAGGGTGTTGAACTCATAGCCCATGGGATTAGTTGTGAAGTCGATGGCCGCCACTTCTCTAATCACCCCGTCCAGCATTTCCATCGTCGACCGACTCAGAACCGCGCTCCCCGCGAGGCGTTCCCGGTCGGATTCTTGGCGATTTAGATCGATAGATTTGATGTTCAATTCTGCCAGGGTTTTCAATTCACCCGCATCTGTTACACCGTTTGAATTGGAATCGACCCACACGCGCAGGTCGTTGTATTTTTCATCCTGGGCATCGAAAACGTTGTCTTTATTTGTGTCCAGGGTTTTTAGCGCTTCCAAACCGTCTTTGACGCCATCAGTAAAGAATTCGGAAATCGTTTCGGTGATGTCGTCGATTTGGCCGTTGTGGTTTTTGTCCAAAACCAGGATGCCGTCTTGGGGGCTCACCCACGCCGTCGCTTCTTTGAAACCGTCCGCGTCAACATCGAACAACACCTTTGAATCCGCAAATGAAATCAGTTTGACCCCGTCGCCATTCAGGTCCAACACCAAGGGGTCAATGTTCAAGGTCGTCCGCGCGTTCACGCTCGCGCTGTGGAAATCCGACAGGTAAACGTAATCTGCCGGGGTGGTGATCTGTCCCGTCATGCGGAACCGTTGAAGTTCGTCGTTGAATTTCAGCTGAGACAGTTCGTTGTTCCCCGGACGAAAAAAGTCAGATGCGATCCCCGCCATCGCCACGTTGTCGTAGCCGTTGCCGTTCAGAATAGCCGCGGCCATCTCAATGATAAATCCCGGTCCCCCCTTGATCACACCGTTCAGGAACGACAATCTACCTTCAGCCGAATTGATCAAAACATTCCACCCACCGATGGTAAGATTCAATAGGGAATTGTTCACGGGCACTTCGGCGACTTTCCCGTGATTCCACTGTTCTTCCGTTGTCGCGTGGATTGTCTTATACATCAGCTCGGCGCTGTGTTGCAATTTGAGGTTAAAGAGTTTTGCCGTCAGAGGAGAAGCGACACCAAGCTCGATCAACGTCATCATGTCCGACATCGGTGTATCCAGGGGCATCCTGTACGCCGTTCCGATCTGCGTCCCCACTTTGGATACGATGTCTCCCGTGGAATTGAAAGAGGTGATCCGATCCTTATAGCTTTCCATGGCGGCCGCACTGGTGTAGGTCCCGGACGCGACATTCATCTCCGTTTCCAAAAGCCCCAAGACCTCTTTCGACCCCGGCGCGTTCTCCGCAAAGCACTCTTGCGAACCTGTTGCCACGGTGACCAATTGCGCAAGGTAGCCGCCCAAGGAGTGGCCGGATTGAGAGATGTTGTTTGGATTTTTGGGATCACCGAATTTTTCTTGAACTTTGTTGGCAAACTCCAAAGCGTTGGTAAACTGGTTTGGAATCTTATACCGTCCAATCATGAGATCGGCAATCAAATCCCAAAAATCTGTTGGTTCAGTACCGCGGTGAACAGTAACAACCTTGTTCGTGGACAGATTTCGATATGCGACCCCAAAATAACCGCTTGTACTCAGACCAAATTCATCTGAGGTGATAATTCTGGTCCAACCATCTGGCGCAAGTCCACCTTCTTTATCATAGCTCTGCCAACTCAAATAGGAAAAAAGGTCCGCTTCTTCTCTAGTGAGTGCCATGTTTCTTCACCCCCTTCATATTGTTCATGAAACTATAATGATGTGTCTCTTTCATCAATGGCAATACTTCTTCAATCAATCTTGGTGAGATTTTGAATTTAAGAAAATCGTCGAGATTGGTGCGGACGTGAATTGAATAGTCCACCCCGCCTTTTTTCTTTATCCAAACAGAAGATCCTCTTTCAAGTATCTTCGTTGTTAAAATATCAGGCCCAATCTCAATGGAAAAATAATCATAGTCTCGATAATAACTATTGCTGTATTCCTCCAGAGTAATGCCACTGTGAGAAGCCCCTCTCCCTCTTCCATTGCCATCAGTCCAATAATCCAATGTTGCTAAACGAAAATTTTGGCTGTAGCGGGTTTCCCACCCCAACCCATGTGGGTTGTATGCCATTTCTTTACGATATTTCAATTCGTCTGGCGGTACATAAAATTCCCCCACCTGCTTGGGGAAACCGAATTTTCCGAACCCACCCCCCATAACGTATGAGATATCTGGAACATCCAATCCCAACCCTTTTTCCATCAACATATTTAAGTAACACCGCTGTTTAACCCCCTCCGTCTTCAACCGAAACTCCATCACATGCATTCCCTTATCCAGGGGATACACATGGCTCTCGGGGTAATGAAACTTCTTTGCGAACTCTTCACTATAAACAATGAACCCCACGTCATATATTTTTGTCGCCGCTTCCAAGTTTTCGGGCTTGCCAAGGAAATCCCAATCCACATAGTTCGTACAAAGAACCGACTTTACTCCTGAGGCTTCCGCTACAGCCTGCTGATCCCGTTCATTCTTGAAATGTTGCTGTAAAATCCCCGCCGACAGAGAAAGTGGATTTTCCTGAGTGTCCTTCGCATTGGATAGAGAGTCAATGTCTTTTTTGGAAAGCCTGTCATATTTGACCGACTCCACCAAAATCCCAGTCATGGGATCTTTGAACCGCTGGACCTCAACACCCCGCCAAGCTCTTTTTCCAACCACATACCCAAATGAGTACAAACCGTAGCCGACCGCGATGATCGCAACGATGGTATTGAAAATCCTTGTCCACCCGTTTAGGCGGGTCTTCCCCAAACCAGGCTCAGTTGAAACCGGATCGTTTTTCGTCATTTTTCTTCCACGCTCGCACAATGCAAATAACTGTCCAGGGATTTCTCCCAAGCGGCCTTTGAATCAAAGTCCTTCACCAAAGGTTCATTGAGCGCCGTACCGCTGAGGGTGGCATAAACCAATTGGGCTCCATGCTGAACCATGTAATGTGGGAAATAATTCGGAGGGCCGATTTTTCGTATTTCTCCGCAGACCTCCTTGATGTTTCTCGACGTTTGGGCCATTTCTTTAATGGCATCGAAAAAAAACTTCTCTTTTTCCTGTCCTATTTTACCCAAGTTGACCAGCTTCAACATTCCCACCGCTTGATGAGCCGAAGGATCCGCAACCCTTAAAGTGTCATAACGGCCATACACACCGGCAATCGCCGAAATTTGAGCCGCTTTCTTGTAACTTCCTTCTTCGATACACTTCGCCAAGCTTTTGTATAAATCCGCCGGTGTGATTTTATTTGTGATCTTGGTCAATTCGACACATCCTAAATCGTTGAGAGATTCCAAATTCCCAGGGGCATCCATTCTCATGATCTTAGATTTCCCAATGGTTTCCTCCGTTACCGTCACGCTTCCAAACGGAGACAGGGGAGCCCCTTTCGAGTGTGACAGCGAACGAATTGCCTTAAATCTCTTCAGAGTGGTTGCCATATTTCCTGAGCCTGCGGGAAGCAGAAATAAACTCAAAAATCCCAGCAGAAGAGCAGACCCAAAGACCGAAAGATATTCGAGCTTATTATTTCGCGAGGAAATAGACAGGTAAAGAAGGGGCCCAAATCCCCAAAAAACAACCATGGCCGCCACCCAAAGAATTTTCTTGCCTGGGGAAATATGTTTTGCCCTTGCACAATGAACCAAAGCAATAATTGGTATCACGACGAAAAGAAGGCCCAGACAGGAATAAACCATCATTGCAACAAACAACAACCAGTTCATTATTAAATCCTCAGGAATTCTGAAATGAAAACTCCATCTAGAATTTGTAGCTGTTGTCCGCGTGTTTCCTTAAACATCTCTCAAACCGCCAACCCCATCATTTGGCATGACAACGCCCGCCCCTTTCTAACAGGGAAACCTCAACAAATCATCCCCCAACCTATACCGCTCAAGAAGGTAACATTTCACCAAACACATGTGAATACACATAAAAGTATTATGGTTATAATATGGATGGGGACGTACTCAGTTTATCAGTTTTTGCAGGTCCGAATTGTCTCGAACAAGAACCTCCCCCCGAAATTTGGCCGCCGATGCTGATTGCACCGTCATCGCAGTCAACTGCCCCATGGACTGGCAGGTTTGGCCCTTGAACTGGGTGCCCAAATAGATGAGAGCCGCCTTGGCGTGAGTCACCGCGCCCTTCCTCCCCTTCCGTGAAAGCTCCTCCGGCAAAAGACCATAAACTTTGGCCACGCGGTTTTTTAATTCGTCCAAAGTCATTCCCGAAATAACACTCGGTGCCGCCGTCTTTTCCAATTCTTTGAGGACGCCTTCCACGAAGCCGCCGCTCCCCAAGATCCGGGCGTCGGAAGCTTGGAGGTCCCCTTTTCTCACCCCCTCCCATTGCCCTGGCGATCGACCTAAACTCCGCAACAAACCTCCACCCGTTAAGTCGGCTCGCCTGCCCCCCCCTGCGCCCTCATTCACAAATTGGCGGTATGCGGTTTGGGCTTGTGCTCGGTTTTTTCCAAATCTTTCCCAAACTTCCCCCACCTCTTGAAATGCCCTCGTCTCCAATCCCAGGAGGGCGCGGTGCCCACTCCACCGAAATTGATCCAAAGTCTCCAGGGATTCCACGACTTTCCCTCGGAGCGGGTTGAGGTGAATGTAACGGACCAATTCCATGAGGTAAGCCTCCTCTTCGCAAAGGATGGCCTTGTATCGGTTCTGGAAAAGGTGTCCACTGCGGCGGTGACGCCAATTGAAGTAACCCGCATATCCTGTCATCAGGCGTCTCATGAGCGGCGGGGTTCCCTCTTTGCCTGCCTGTATGAGGAGGTGAAAATGGTTCGGCATTAAAACCCAGGCGAGACAGCGGCAAGCCGATTTTTTTAAGGATTCCTCCAGTCGCTCGATGAACTCTTGGTAATCGGGGGGGTCCGAAAAAATCGCCCGCCGTTCGATGCCTCTGGCCATGACATGATATAGCCCCCCGGGAACCAACAATCGCGATTGACGTGGCATGCGGAGATACTACTCATCCAAGTTGATCATGTCAAGAAAACTTATAAACTGAGTACGTCCCCTTATTCCCTAGCAGTGAATTTCTCCCAGAGTTGAGGTCGATGTTTTCTGAGGAAACACCGAAAGGTTAAATTTATTTCAAATTGCGATTTGCAATTTGCGATTTATTAATGTATACTTCTGCCATGAGAGATCAATGCGTTTTAAAACCGCAAGACATTATGGTGCTTCTGAAAATATTAGTCTTGGAAGGACGTCCTTACCGGTTGGTGGATTTGGGTATGGAGCTGGGCCTTTCCCAATCGGAAATCAGTATGGGACTCGAAAGGGCCAAGAAGGCAGGTCTGATTGATTCCACGAAGAGAATACCCTTAAAATCCCCCCTGGAAGAATTCCTCATTCATGGCCTAAAATATGTTTTTCCAGCCGAACCCGGATCCATTGACCGAGGCATTCCAACGGCCCACTCGGCCCCTCCCTTGGCTCAGCGGATCGTATCCGAGAATCATGATCAACTTGTGTGGGCCTTTCCGGAAGGCCAAGTCCGCGGCCAAACGGTCCCACCCCTTTACACCTCCGCTCCTCGGGCGGCGCTCAAGGATCCTAAGCTTTACGAGTGGCTTGCTCTTTTGGATGCCATGAGATTGGGTCGCGCACGGGAAAAAAATTTGGCCGCCGAACAGATCCGCAAGCGCCTTCATTTGGAAAAATAGGTTTTATGCCCCACAAACACATTGAAATGCTGGCCACCGTGGCCCAGGGGCTTAAAACCCTCCGCGAACCGATGGCTTTTGTTGGCGGAGCAACCGTCGGGTTGCATATTGATGATCCAGCGGCTCCGACCATCCGACTTTCCGACGATGTGGATTGTGTTGTCGAAGTGGCCAGCCAACTGGATTTCCACAAACTGGAACAACATCTCACCGCGTTGGGGTTTAAGCATCCCCCCATCGAAGTGGAGGGCCCCCTCTGCAGACGCATCTTTGCGGGAATTCTTGTCGATTTCATGCCCACAGATGGAAAAATCCTTGGATTCAAAAATCGCTGGTATTCCGAAGGGTTAAAAAATGCAGTGCCTTATCGACTTCCCAACGGGCAGACGATCCACATTTTTTCGCTCCCCTATCTTTTGGCCACTAAGATCGAGGCTTTTTTAGGCAGGGGAAATAAAGACTACTATTCAAGTTCCGACGTGGAGGACATTGTTTCCATTTTAGACGGTTCGATGCACGTTTCCGATCACATATCCGAAGCGCCCCACAAAGTTAAAAAATATCTACAGGATCATTTTGCTCGTTTTGTATCGGATCGTTCCTTTTTAGAAAGCCTCGAAGGACATACCCTGAGCCCGGATCGGGCGAAAAGAATCATTAATTTGTTGGGTCATCTCGCGCGAAGCCTTTAGAAGACTCCTAAAAAAAGGATTTTCTAGCTTGAAACTTTCTCAAAAAAATAGAGGCCCCAAGCGGGCCGGGCTAAGTCCGATTCACCAACCAGGGGGCGTCGACTCTGTTGACCGGATACCGCGAGCCCTGTTGTTGGCGGTCGGGCTATTTTTAGGGATTTTCACTTTTGGCGTTTATGCCCTGACCAGTTCGCGGACACTGATATCGTGCGGCGACTCGGCGGAACTAACCGCGGTGGCCGCCACCTTCGGCGTGGCCCACGCGCCGGGATATCCGCTTTTCACCGTTCTGGGTGGGCTGTTCACCGCTCTTGTTCCCGGTTCTCCCGCCTTCGGAGTGAACCTCTTTACTGCTTTTTGCGGGGCGTTGGCGGCGGTCTCGCTGTTTTTTCTTTTGGCCCGAATCACCGGGCAATGGGCCGCCGCGGCGGCCGGATCCCTCACCCTCGCGTTTTCTTACCACTTTTGGCTCTACGCCCAAGTTCCCGAATTCTCGGCGCTCAACGCCCTGTTCATCGGCCTCCTTCTCATCAGCGTGTTGGCTCGCCGCTATTTTTTGACGGCGTTTCTGGCGGGGCTGTCCATGGCCCATCACCATTCCATCGTGTTTCTTTTTCCGGGGCTCCTTCTTTTGTTTGCGATCGATATAAAATCAAAAAAAGTTTCTTTCACCCCCGCCCGTTGGGCCCAATTGGCTTTGTGTTGCGCCCTTGGGCTTTCCCCCTACCTGTACGTTCCCCTGCGGGCCCACGCCATGCCCGCGTTAAACGCCGGAACCGTCAACGACCTTTCCCGTTTCCTCGATCATTTTTTGCGGCGGGCTTACGGGGTCACGTCACTGACACCGGAATACGCCCCGTTTAACACGGTGGGCTTAGAATCATCCCTCAGGTTTTTTGGTGAATCTTTGGTGCGCAGTTTTTCGTGGGTGGGAGTGGTCCTGGGAGTTCTGGGATTTTTTGTTTTGTTGTGGCGGTCTCCAAAACTTTTTGCGGCGGTGGGATCCGCGGCGGTGTTGGCGGGGCCCTTTTTTCTGGCCTGGGCCGGCATGCCGGCCGCGTCGGCGGTTCTAAAAACCATTTTGGAACGGTTTTTTGTGGCCTCGTTTTTCTTGTTCGCGGTGGGGATCGGGGTGGGGTTAGCCCGGGTGGCGGATAAAATAAAATCGTCCGGGTTCGGACGGTCCTTTCCGGTCGGGGCCAGAACAGTCTCGCTGGGCGTGTTGCTCCTCCTGCCCTTTTCACTGATGGGCCATCATTTCTCACGGTTAAACTTGAGAAATTTTGGCCTGTGCGAAGTGTATGGGCGGGACCTCTTCGCGTCACTTTCTCAAGACGCGGTGGTTTTCGTGCATGGGGACAATTCGTTGTTCACCCTCTGGTATTTGCAACGGCTCGCCGGGGCCCGACCGGATCTGAAAATTCTAAATTCCAGCATTAGCCCTCCCTATGCCGACCATTTAAGGGCTCATTTTCCTGAACTGGGGATCGCGCCGGGATTCACCCCAACGCTTCAGGAACTGATCGCCAAAACCCAGGGGAAGTTTCCGCTTTATATCGTTGGGATTCCAGGATCGGACTTTAGAGAACTGGGCCTGCTGGGAAACCCCTACCATTTGCGTCCAAGTGGGTTGGCCTTTGAGGTTGTGAACCGGTCGCCATCGGACGAGGATTCCTTAACACCCGTCGCCATGGCGTTTGACGGAAGCGTGCCCAAAGATTGGCGGGACAATTATTTCGTGGAAGAAATCCTCTATCTCTACACCATCGGTCATTACAATCGATCGGTGATTCACGCCGCGCAGGGACATTTCCGGGCGGCCCACGAAGCCGCCCTCATGGCTTTGAAAGTGGATCCTCAATTCGAATTGGCAAGGGATCTCGGAGGTCGGATGTTGAAAAAAATCAACAGCAGACCCTCCCCTCCTCAATCAATCCCTCCGGGAGGGAAATCTTCAGGTTAAGGATAAACTGGACATTTGGCCGAGCCAAGACGCGAGGATTTGGGTGACTGGTATACAACAAAAACGGGCCGCCTCTCCTGATCGGAGAGGCGGCCCGTTTGACCTTCAGGTCAATTTAAAACAGGGCGATGCCCGCCATGATTTTCCCGTACATCCCGGAAAGGTCCACGCTGGTCGATCCGTCGCCGGTCTCGAGCCGGAGATTGGTGTAGCCCAGCTCTCCTCCCACGATAACCCGACCCAGCTTAAAACCGGCTTCAGCCGCCAAGGTGTATGTGGGGTTGCTGCTGTCGAGATCCGTGGTGGAACCACCAAACCCCGTGATTTCACCCGAGGGATAGCCGATCCCCGCAATGGGCCCGAGGTAAACCCAATTGTCCAGAATCCGGAAATCCACAAGAAGGGTCAAATTCGTCGCGTCGATTTCCCCGTTGACCCCCCCGTTGGATCCCTTTGTATTTAACCATTCGTTACGGAGCCCGACCCCAAAAGGCCCTGGGAAGTTCAAAAATAAGTCCAGATTGTAATTGTCAGAGTTTTCGAAATTCACTCCCCCTTCTTGGTCTGACAGGTCATCCAAACTCGTCCCATTCACCCCAGCGCCACCTCGCACCTCCAACAAACCGTCCGCCTTCGCCGATACAACCCCGAGGGCCAACAGAATGATCGCGGCCAATCCAATTAATTTGGTTTTCATTTTTGATCCTCCTCGACTTGAAGATGGCCGATGTAAATGGCCTGTTGTATCGCTTCCATGGTCCCAAAATAAATGCGATCTGTCAAATATTGCGGGGAACCTTTTGGGAAATCAGATTAACGACGGAGGAATCTCCGCTACAGGATCGGGGTTTGCGCGCGGTGGCGCAGGGTTTTAAGGGCGAAGGCAGAATCAGGAGCGGCGAAAATGGCGTTGCCCGCCACCAGAACATTGGCTCCCGCATGAACCGCGAGAGGGGCGGTGTCGTTATTGATGCCGCCGTCCACCTCAACCCAGGGCCGCCGCGACGGCGCCATTCCGGCGCATTGTTCGCGCAACCACCGAATTTTGGGGATCATGTCGGGCATAAACGATTGGCCCCCAAACCCCGGCTCAACGGTCATCACCAACACCAGGTTTAACTCTTTCAGATACGGCGCTACTTTCTGAATCGGCGTTCGCGGACGAACCGACAGGCCCGCTTGGCAACCGGACTTTTTAATCAAACGGATCACCTCGGCGGGTCGACGACACGCTTCCCAATGAACCGTAATGTTCCAAGCCCCGGCTTTGGCGAAAGCGGGAATATAATTTTCGGGGTTCTCAATCATCAAATGAACGTCTTGGGGCAAGGACGTGCACTTTTTAAGCCAGTGGACCACCACGGGGCCCACGGTGATGTTCGGGACAAAATGGCCGTCCATCACGTCCACATGGACCCAATCCGCTCCCGCTTTTTCGACCCGTCGCACGTCTTCGCCCAGGCGGGCGAAGTCCGCCGACAGGATCGACGGGGCCATCACAAGAGGCCCGGTCGTCCGTGGGCGAAGAGAGCCTGTTGGGATCGTTGTCATGGATGGATCGGCACGGACACCGGCACCGTGGACACCGCCACGACGAACGTGAGCAACGTTTTTTCGTTGACCGGAGTGTCCGGCGCGGGAGACTGGCGCATCACTGTCCCCGGGGAAAAAACGGAACTTGATTCTTCTTTTACTTCCGGCGAAATTTTTTGAGCGTCCGCCCAGGCTCGGGCCGTTTCGATCGGTTGGTTCATAAAAGCGGGCATCAAGACCACCCCTTGCGGCGGTGGACCTTTGGATACTTTCAGGTCCACCATCGTGCCTGGCCGAGTCGAACCACCCGACACAGGATTTTGCATGAGCACAATCCCGACCGGCGATTCCAACGAATAGCTTTGGGAGACCGCGCCCAATACAAGTCCCGCCGCCCGCAAACGGTTTTGCGCTTCGGTTAACGCAATGGCCACCAAATCCGGGACAAAGGCCACTTCGCCGCCCGAGGACAACGTGACCCTCACAATTTTTCCTTCCCGCACATTAAACCCGGCCGGCGGCGCCTGCCGTAAAATGGCGCCCGGTGGCAAACGATCGTCATACTGAACACCCTCTTTGGCAATGGCCAATTCAAGGGGCGACAGCAGGTCCAAGGCCTGTTCAAGAGATTTTCCGGCCACGTCGGGGACCTCCACCACTTTACGTGAATGCAGAAAACCCGACACCACCCAATGCAAGGAGACCATCAAGCAAAGGCCCGCCAACGCGGATAACCCTGCCAAAGTCAAAATTGAGGGTTGACTCACCCCTTGCCCCATTCGGGCCGCCAAAGACGCTAGGCGAGAGGGTCGCGCGTCTGCCTGCGTATCTTGAATCATGTCGTTGTGTTCCCTCCTTTCTTTAGGCCCGCACCGCTTCGCCCAACTGGCCACACCCGGCGGAAATGTCGGTGCCCTGGGGTTTGCGCAAACGGACAAACAGCCCCCGCTGAGTCAATATTTTAGCGAACTCCCGCACGGTCGCGTCATCGGGCGTCTGGTAGGGCAATCCTTCCACCGGATTATAGGCGATTAAATTCACCCACGCCTTTTTGGCCCGCAAAAGGTTGGCCAACCGTTGAGCCTCACGAACAGAATCGTTCACGCCTTTAATCACTATGTATTCAAACGTCACCCGGCCACGCCCCGTGGCCCGCTGATAGGCCCAGGCCGCGTTCAAAAGATCTTTGATCGTCCATGCCGAGGATTTGGGCAACAGCTTTTTGCGCGTCTCATCGGTGGCCGCATGCAAACTGATGGCCAAATTGACGTGGGGAGCCGTCTGCGCCAACATCGTGATCTGAGGCACCAACCCCGACGTGGACACCGTCACATGCCGCGCGCCATAGTTCAACCCCAACGGCGAACGAATTACTTGAAGCGCTTGAACCAAATTCGTGAAATTGGCCAGGGGTTCGCCCATCCCCATGAACACCAGACTATTAATTTTTCGACCGAACGCCTCTTCGGCCCAAAACACCTGTTCGACCATTTCCGCCGCCGACAAGTTCCGTTCCAACGCAACCCGCCCCGACGCGCAAAACACGCATCCCCACGCGCATCCGATTTGGGTGGACAAACACAGGGCCGACCGGTCCCCCTCCCCGCCCTTGGCCGGAAGGTAGACCGATGAGAAACTTTTTTTGTCGGATGTTTCAAAAAAGAGCCGAGCCGTACCGTCTTGGGCCGACACTTCCCGTCGGCGCAGAACCAGGGTCCGGAGGCGAAAAGTTCCCTCCCACTTCTCCCGCAAAGTCTCTGGCAAATCGCTCATTTCGGCGAACGTTCTAACGCGCCGATCGAACACCCAGGTATGTACCTGACGAACCCGATAAGAGTCTTTAGGCTCTAGTTCGAACGCCTTGAACCAGTCGTTAAACGGGATATCCAGCAAGGGCCGCTTAACGGCGGCGGAAGGAACCGTCACAAAGGATTCGTTTTAAAAGGCGCCGGGTTGACGCAAGCGGGCGATTCGCTGTTCCAAAGGCGGATGGGTGGACAACAACGCCATCAACCCGCCCGGTTTACCGGAAATTTTAAACGCCGCCAAGGTGGGCGCTCGTTTGTCCGTTACTCCCAAGCCACGGCGCAATCCTTCCAGGGCGGCAATCATCTTTTCACGCCCCGTCAACCGCGCGCCCCCGGCGTCGGCCCGAAATTCCCGATATCGAGAGAAACCCGCCACCACAATCATCCCCAAGAAACTGAGCAAAATTTCCAAAACAATCGTGACCATAAACTGCACGCTTCGACGGCTTTCTTCTTTCACGTTTTGGCTGAGCGCAAAGGCCGCCACCCGGGCCAAAAACATCACAAAGGCGTTCACCACCCCTTGCAACAGCGTCATGGTCACCATGTCGCCGTTGGCAATGTGGGCCACTTCATGGCCCAAAACGCCTTCGATTTGGTCGTGGTCCATTCGGTCCATTAGGCCCGTGGACACCGCCACCAACGACCGGCTTTTGGTGGGCCCCGTGGCGAACGCGTTCATTTCAGGGCTTTGGTAAACCCCTACCTGGGGCATTTCCGGAAGATTGGCGCCCCGCGCCAAATGATGGACGGTTTGAACCAACCACGCCGCGTCGCCCGTGGCCGTGGCGGGATCGATGACTTTGACCCCCAGGGCCATTTTCGCCATGATCCGGGAAATCGCCAGGGAAATCAACGCTCCGCCCATACCCCACACCAGGCAGAATATTGCCAATGACCGAAAATCTAGTCCGTAGGCGGTCAAATAGGGCCGGACGTTCAACAGATTGAGAACGATCGATATCGTCGCCACCACCAACAGGTTCACCATCATAAACAGAAAGATGCGTTTCATAAACGCCATACGTTCCTCCTTTTATTACTCAAACCGGTCGCCCACCGCCAGGCGGGCGCCGTTCCAAAAACTGACCGCGTCCATTTCTTTTTTTCCTTCCGGTTGAACGCGGAGAACACACAGGTTATCGCCGGCACATTTTACCAAAAAACCCCGGCCCTTCTCGAGAGACAGGATGGTCCCGGCCTCCCCGTGCCCGGACCCACTCACCTGGGCGGCGCGAATCTTTACACGTTGGCCTCTCAAAACCGCGTAAGCGCCGGGCCATTCCAACGTTCCCCGAACCAAGTTGACCACGTCCCCGGCGGACTGTTCCCCCCACCGGATACGGCCGTCGTCCTTCTTTAACGATGGGGCCAGGGTGGGAGTTCCCGTTTGGGGGTCGGGCATCCAAGGCGCCTCTTCTTTTTTGCGGAGAAACTCTCCCAACAGGTCAAGCCCCATACTCACCAGGCGATCCCTTAAAGTGACCACGTTGTCGTCCGGCAAAAGCGGGGTGGCCCTCTGCAGATAGACGGGCCCCGTGTCCAACCCCTTCTCGATCTGAAAAAGAGAGACCCCGGTTTCTTTTTCGCCCCGAATCAAGGCCCACTGCATGGGCGCGGCGCCGCGGTATTTGGGGACAAGGGAAAAATGAACGTTGATCAACCCGTGTTGGGGCTCGTTAAACACCGGGGACGGGATCAAATGGCCGTAGGCCACAACGACTCCCACGTCGGGCGTTTGTCCGAACGCCGAAGCCATACGAAACCCCGCCAAGGATTCGGGTTGTTGAACCGGCAGTCCCAGAGCCAAGGCGGCCCGTTTGACCTCGGTGGGCGTCACCGCGTAGCCCCGACCGGCGGGGCGGTCCGGCGAAGTGACCACCCCGATCACCCGGGACCGTTGGGCCAATCGCTCCAAAAACGGCACCGCCACCGCGGGCGTTCCAAAAAAGACCGTTTTCAGCAATCTACCAAAGACCCGCTTTCTTGCGCTTACGTATTTCCCACAGGGCTTTGACCCGCTGGGGCAAGGACAGACGATCGATCATGACCACTCCGTCCAAGTGGTCCATTTCGTGCTGGAGGCATCGAGACAACAGACCTTCGGCTTCGATGGTGACGGGCAGACCCTTCTCGTTGATGGCCGACACTTTCACCCACGCCCACCGTGGAACCGTCACCTGAATGCCCGGGAACGAAAGGCATCCCTCCTCGGACTTGATCTGGCCTTTGTGCGCGTCTATTCGGGGATTGATTAAAGCCAAAGGCTGACTTTTTCCGTCGGAAGCCACGTCCACCACCATCACCCGCACAGAAATGCCCACCTGGGGCGCGGCCAGGCCGATGCCGGGTTCCGCGTACATGGTGTTAAACATCGCCGGGATCAAACGCAACACGGCGTCATCGATGGCCGCCACCGGTTTGGCCTTTTTCACCAACACCGGATCGCCGTATTTCACGATCGGCAACAGGGCCGGGACATTTTTGGGGATGGGATGTTCCATTGCTCCCATTGTATCAATCTCCGACGGAATTAACAATATATGACTATTGTTTATGTGTATCTGCAAAATCCGATTGGATCAGTGAGGGCGCGGGCGCGGTATCGGCGATGGTGGACAACTTGTCTTGAACCCGTTGCAGTCGGCGGTCGGCGTCGTCGTGTTTGGTTTTGGCGTTGGACAAATGCCGGCCCAGCAGATCAAATTCGTCGGCGAAACGTTCCATGTCGCCGCGCAGACGGGCCAAATCTTCCATGATCCGGCGGGCGTTTTCTTCAATCTGAAACCCGCGCAATCCCAATGCAATCACTTGGAGGTAGGCGTAGAAACTGCCGGGCGATACCGGCACCACCCGTCGGCTGAGGGCGTATTCCATGAGGGCGCCGTCCTCGTCGTCTTTGACGATGCACTCGTAATAGACGTTCTCGGCGGGGATGTAGAGCAACGCGAAATCGAAGGTCCCTTCGTCCGGAAGAATGTACTTGGACGCCACCGCGTCCACATGCTTTCGCATGTCCTGGGCGAACTTCTTGCGCAGGCCCCTGCGCTCGTCGTCGTTGCCCGCGTCCATCATTTTGCGAAAATTTTCCAGGGGAAACTTCGCGTCCACCGGCGCCAACCGGCCGCCCAGGCGGATCACCGCGTCCACTGTTTCCCGGGTTTTAAAAGAATACTGAAACATCACGTGCTGGGGCGGCAGAATTTGAGTGAGCAAGTCGGTGAGTAAAAATTCGCCCAATCCGCCCCGTAATTTAGGCGCTTTTAAAATATTTTGAAGACCGGCAATGTCTTTGCCCACTTCCAAAATTCGTTCCGACGCCTGGCTGAGGGCGCCCAGCCCTTTGTGCACGTCGCCCACCGCCCGTGTGGCGCTGTCCAAGCGATCGCCAACGGATTTTTGGCTTTCCATGACCCGTTGGCCCACAGCCTCCAATTGGCGGTTCACTTCGGAAGTCATTTTCAAAAGATGTTGGGTCAGCGCGTCGGTTTGAGCCCGGCCGGTTTCGGCCGATTGACGGCGCAGGGTCTCAATTTGGCGAAAAAGAACCACCAGAAACGCCGCCACCGCCGCGCACACCCCCGTCACCAGAACAACCGTCAACAGGGACATTTCAGTGCGCTCGGCCGGACCGCGCCGCAAACCGGGTCCGCAACAGGTGAATCCAATTCATGAGATCGTTGCGCAAACGGACACTTTCGGCGAACAGAGATTTGTAAAGTGTCCGATCCATGTGACGTTGGGGAATCCGCGACAAAATGGAAACGCAATTTTCCGCGTGGCTCAACCCCCGCCGACAGCGGACAATGTTGCCGTTGACACCGAACGGATCGTACCCCACCCGATGGCCCAGGGCGACCAGACGGGGAATGGGGCGAGCGTTGTCGTCCAACTCGCAAAGACCTTTTTGAAATAATCGGTGAGACAAACTTTTGTATGTTTTGGCCAACAGGTTGGCGTAGCGGACTTGAACCAATACTTCTAT
Source organism: Elusimicrobiota bacterium (assembly GCA_016715645.1). Taxonomy (GTDB): domain Bacteria; phylum Elusimicrobiota; class Elusimicrobia; order FEN-1173; family FEN-1173; genus JADKHR01. The sequence goes on from JADJZR010000001.1 coordinate 24,931, forward strand.
TTTTCGGGAAAACTCCCCCGCCGCTAAAAAGAGGGGCAACCGTTCCGGATCCGCCCCAGGATGCCAAAACGGGAGGCCGCGGGCGCCGTCTGGGCCCAGCGCGCGATCCAGCGAAAACGGGCGGGGCGGGGATTCGGGGTTGTCGGGATCCATGCCAAACGACCGAAGCACCCGTCGAAAAGACAGGCTCGGATCAAGCCCGGGACGTTCCGGTGGCGCGCCCACTCGGCGGCGATCAAACGAAAGACGGTCCTGGGCGTCAAAGAAACGTTCCCAGTCGTCTTCGTCCCATCGTCCACCGAATTTAATATGCTCGAAGTCGTCGGCCATAGGGGATTATTATACCACACGGGCCCGTCGGAAAAACCGCCGAGCGGCGGACGGGTCAATTCTCGTTGCGATACCGCCATTCGACCCAGGATTTGGCGGCGAGGGTGACAAGGGCCAGACAGGCCAACAAAGAAGCCACCGCGAAAGCGGCGGCGAAGTTGTATTCGTTATACAGGATCTCCACGTGCAAGGGGATGGTGTTGGTGCGGCCTCGGATGTGGCCGCTGACCACCGACACCGCGCCGAACTCTCCCATGGCGCGGGCGTTGCACAAAATCACCCCGTAGAGCAAACCCCACTTGATGTTGGGGAGTGTGACCCGCCAAAACATCTGCCACCCGCCGGCGCCCAACACAAAGGCCGCCTCTTCTTCGTCGGTCCCTTGGGATTGGAGAAGGGGGATCACCTCCCTCGCCACGAACGGAAATGTCACAAAGATCGTCGCCAAGACGATGCCGGGCACGGCGAACAAAATTTTTATTCCGTGATCGGACAGCCAGGGCCCGAACCACCCCTGCGCGCCGAACATCAAGACAAACACCATCCCCGAAATCACCGGCGAGACGGAAAAGGGCAAATCGATTAAGGTGATCAAGAAGTTTCGGCCGGGAAACCGAAACCGCGTGATGGCCCAGGCCGCGGCCAGCCCGAACACCAAGTTCGCCGGCACCGAAATAAGCGCCGCCAAGAACGTCAGTTTAATGGCCGAAAGAGCCATGGGGTCCACAATGGCCTTTGCAAAAACCGCGATCCCCTTGGCGAAGGCGTTGACAAAAACCGACACGAGCGGTACCACTAAAAAGAGGGAGAGAAATGCCAACGCGACCCCAATCGCGATCCATTGAACCCAGCGGGGTTCCGTTAACGACCGCGACGGGCCGAGAGCGCCTTTTCGAGCCAATCCAGTAGCGGAACCGGCCATTATTTTCCCCCCGTCCAACGTCGGCTCCAGGCCTGGAGCAGGTTAATCGTCAACAAAATCGAAAATGAAATTACCAGCATCACCACGGCGATGGCGGTGGCTCCGGCGTAGTCGTATTGTTCCAGTTTGGTCATGATGAGCAACGGAGCAATTTCTGTTTTAAGCGGCATGTTGCCGGAAATAAACGCCACCGACCCGTATTCCCCCACCGCCCGAGCGAAGGAAAGGGCGAACCCCGTCAACAACGCGGGAATCAGCGGGGGGAACACCACCCGCCGAAGCGTTTGCCATCGGGTGGCACCCAACGTGAGCGCCGCCTCTTCCATGTCGGGTTCGGTGGATTCCAATACCGGTTGAAGGGTCCGGACCACGAAAGGCAGTCCAATAAATGTGAGCGCGATCACCACGCCCAGGGGCGCGAAGGCCGCTTGGATGCCCCATTTTGACAACGGCGCGCCGATCCACCCCGAGGGGGCGTAAACGGCGGTGAGCGCAATGCCGGCCACGGCGGTGGGCAAAGCGAAGGGCATATCCACCAGCGCGTCCACGATTTTTCGTCCGGGAAACGAATACCGAACCAGCACCCAGGCCACGAGCAGACCGAACACCGTGTTGATCGAGGCCGCCACCGCTGACGCGCCGAAGGTGAGCCGAAACGCCGCCACGACCCGGGGCGCGCTCACCACCTCCCAAAACGGGCCCCATCCCAACGTGGCCGTTTTGGCAAAGATCGTCGACAAAGGAAGAAGAACGATTAAACTGAGGTAAAAAATCGTGTAGCCGAACGTAAGCCCAAACCCCGGCAGAACACCGTGAACCTTAATTTGTAACCGCCCCCCGCCCCCGGGGGGGGCCCCGGGGGGGGGGCGGGGGGGGGGGGGGGGGGCGGGGCGTTACCATACCGGTCATTGCGGGTCGACGGGGAACACGTGAAACGCCGTCACTCCCACCCACACCCGCCGACCGGCGTCGAACCCACTGGCCAACGAAACCCCTTTGGGCACATGGGCGATGACGGGCCGTTCCGCGCCCACATCCACATGATGCTCAATGAGCGGCCCGCGAAAACGCGATCGGGTGATTTTTCCTTCCACCTGCAGGGTTTCGGGGTTGGAGCTAAGATAGACGTCGTTGGGCCGGAAAAAAATCCGCACCCGCGCGCCCACCGCCGGGCCGGTCACCGTGAACCGAAACGGGCCCCACAACGCCAATTCGGGCGCGCTGACAACGGATTCCACGATGTTGGTTTCGCCGACGAACTGGGCCACGAACGGCGTGGCGGGTTTATCAAAAATTTCCAAGGGGGTTCCTTCCTGTTCAATTCGGCCCCGGGCCATGACGATGATTTTGCCGGAAATCTCCATGGCTTCCTGCTGGTCGTGGGTGACGAACAGGGTGGTCACGTGGGTTTCGTCGTGCAACCGGCGGATCCATTCGCGCAGTTCGTCGCGCACTTTGGCGTCCAGGGCGCCGAAGGGTTCGTCCAACAACAGCACTTTGGGTTGCGGCGCCAGGGCCCGCGCCAGAGCGATCCGTTGGCGTTGCCCGCCGGACAGTTGGGACGGAAACCGCCGTTCATACCCCTGCATCTGCACCAGCCGGAGCAGGTCGGCCACGCGGGCGTCGATTTCCTCTTTCGGCGCTTTGCGCACGTCCAAGCCGAACGCCACGTTGTCCCACACCGTCATGTGCTTAAACAGGGCGTAGTGTTGGAACACAAACCCCACGTTTCGATCCCGGGCCGATTGGGCGGTGGCTTCGGCGCCGGTGAGACGAATCTCTCCGGCGTCGGGGGTTTCCAGCCCGGCGATCATGCGCAAAAGCGTGCTCTTGCCAGACCCGGAAGGTCCCAACAGGGCGGACAAAGACCCCGCCTCCAGGCGGAACGACACATCGTCCACCGCGCGGAAATCCCCGAACTTTTTTGTCAAGCCTTGAACATCGATGCTCATTCTTCTACCGTCCGGGCTGATAGATTTGGTCGAACACCCCGCCGTCTGAAAAATGCTTTTTCTGCGCGACCGACCAACCGCCGAACACGTCATCAATGGTGAACAGCGCGACCGAAGCGAACGAACCCGCGTATTTCGCCTTCACGCTCTCCAGGCGGGGCCGATAATAATGTTGAGCGGCGATCGTCTGGCCCGCCTCGCTGAAGAGATATTTTAGATATTCTTCGGCCACCGCGCGCGTGCCGCGCCGATCCACCGTTTTATCCACCACAGCCACGGGCGGCTCGGCCAAGATGCTGAGGGACGGCGTGACGATGTCGAACCGATCTTTGCCCAACTCGTTGACCACCAGATAAGCCTCGTTTTCCCAGGAAATAAACACATCGCCGATCTTTCGTTCGACAAACGTCACCGTGGCTCCCCGGGCGCCGGAATCCAAGACGGGCACATTCTTAAAGATCGCCGTCAGAAACTCCTTCGCTTTGGCTTCGTCGTTGTTCCACTTCTTCAGGGCATACCCCCACGCGGCCAGGTAATTCCAACGAGCGCCGCCGGACGTTTTCGGATTCGGCGTGATGACCGACACCCCGGGCCGGGCCAAGTCGTCCCAGTCTTTAATGCCCTTGGGATTGCCCTTGCGCACGAGGAAGACGATGGTGGACGTGTACGGCGCGCTGTTGGAGGGCAATCGTTTTTGCCAATCTTTCGGCAACAAGCCGGCTTTCTCCGCCAGCGCGTCCACGTCGTAGGCCAAAGCCAAGGTGACCACGTCGGCGTCCAAACCATCGATGACCGCCCGCGCTTGTTTGCCCGACCCCCCGTGGGATTGATCAATTCGAACGGTCTGTCCGGTTTTATTTTTCCAATAGAGCGAAAACGCCTCGTTGTAGTCCTGAAACAATTCCCGCGTTGGATCGTAAGACGCGTTCAACAAAACGATGTCCTTCGCGGCAAGGGGGGCCACAAAGCCCCCCCCCGCCGCCAAGAGCAAACCTAAAAACATCCTCATTTTTTTATTCATCAGCGCCCTGGTCTTTTCGATAACAATTCGCCTGAACATTTCAATTGACTGAGCATTTCCGTCCGGGAGGGCTCGAACATTCTGTTCCAAGCACTGTCGACGGTCGCCCCGTGCCAACCGGGGAATCCCGGTTAGAAAGCCACTTGGGTCCGCAAAAAGAGCGCCCGTTCCGGTCGGCGGTCTCCCGATGCGGCCCCGCCGGAGAAACCGGTATAGGTATAGTTCGCCATTATTTTGAAGAAGGCGTTGGGATACCAGTTGATACCGCCGGTCCACGCACGGGCATCGCGGGCGTAGTCGGTGGTGTCAGCAATGGAATAATCAAAAGCGTCGTCGTCCACTGTGAAATGACTGACACGCCCCGCCAACTCCAAGGCCCCCCACTCGCCCTTTGCGGGGTCGAAGTTCTTTGCAGGCTTCAGCCCCTTGTAACTGGGTGATTCCCCTGTGAGGACATAGGAGAAGGCCAACTGCCAAGCCTGGTTTAACATGTTAACGTCGGTCGCGGTTACGGTGGCCCGCACTGTCTGATACGAGCTCACATGTTCGCCCATAAACCCCAGGGACCCCACGTACCACAAGATTTGAGGCGACACCCTCTGATGGGCTCCTTGAGCCACAGCGTACCTATACTTGAAAAAATTTTCTTGGCCTTCGGTTTTGAACCCCGCCGGCAGTTTGGGTGCGCTGTTGGTTCCAAACTCGCGGGCGGTTGACGCCGAAATACCAAGCCCTAATTCTCCCCAGATCGATTTCGAACCTTTCATGGGTTGCACAAAGAGGCGTCCCGACACTTCCTTCCCATCCGCGGAATCGGTCGCAACGACCTCCCCGTCCGGAGCCCCGTTCGACACGCTGATGGCGTAATTAATTTTTCCTTCAACAACCCCACCGTGAAGTTGAGCCCCCACGTCATAGACCGGCACCAGGTTGGTGGCCAAGGACCTTTCGATGAAAGTGGTCCGCACACTGGATTGGAGGTTTTCCAGCCCCACCGGCGGCTTGTATCGCCCCGCACGGAAAGTGGCCAACGAAGAGGCCTTGTAGTCCAAATAGGCATCATCCAGAGAAAAAGACGTTCCCGTGCCCCCGAAATTGGGTTGAAGACGAGCGGTCAACTTATTAAACCCCACCATTTCGAAGGTCGGCCGCAACCGCCTTAAAAGAATCTTGTCCGTATATTTATTGGCGTCATCATCCAGGTAAAAACGACCATCTACCTGAACATCTCCGAAAAACTTAAGGGCAAATGCCCCGTCGGCGGATTTCAACGCGAACCCGTCTTTACCGGCGGTGACCACGGGCTGGGCGGCCAACTTGTCTTCCAACGCTTTCTGCCGGGCTTCCAGGGCCAAGAAACGGTCGTTCATTTCTTCCGTTCGACCCGCCACGCCTCCCAGTAACAAAAGAACCCCCCACCCAACCCCAACGTACCTTTTTATCATGGATGCGCTCCTCGTAGGATGATTTAGTCTTTCTCTCAAAATAGCAAACTCAAAACCACTCCGACAGCGCCCTTTTAAAGACAGCAGGAAGGCGCGGGAGCGATTTTGTAGACGGCGCTTTCGGCCAACAGGTTGGGCCAAAAACGCGCGGGGCCCTGGGCCGTAAGACCGCGCCGGTCCAAAACAGTCACGCCCTTTTCCCGACAGAAATCTTCAAAATCCAACAGGCTTAAAAAGTGCATATTGGGGGTGTTGTGCCAACGGTAAGGCAGGGCCCGGGACACCGGGGTCCGTCCGCGAAACACCACGTCCAACCGCGCCCGCCAATGGCACATGTTGGGAAACCCCACGATGGCATTTTTTCCCACCCGCAGGGCTTCTTTTAACACGAACTCCACGTTGCGTGTTTCCTGCATGCTTTGGTTAAGAATCACGTAGTCGAAAGATTTGTCGGGGAACTCTCCCAAACCGCCCTCGATGTCGCCGTGCAGAACCGTCAACCCTTTCTCCACGCATTCGTAAATGGACTCTTCCCGCAATTCAATCCCTTGGGCCTTGACGCCCCGTTCTTTAACGAGGACCGCCAGCAGTTCGCCCTTGCCGCACCCTAGGTCCAACACCTGGGCGCCGGGTTCCACCATTCCAATGATCGCGGCGTGGTCAGGCCGCATGGGTTTTCGCCAAAAACGACTTGATCAGGCGGGTTTGTTCGTCGTATTCGACCAGGAAAGCGTCGTGGCCGTAAGTCGAGTTGACTTCCACATAGGTCACGTCCCCTTGGCGGGAACGAAGCGCTGTCACGATGTCCCGGGATTGGTAGGAAGGATACAGCCAATCCGACTTGAATGAAATCACCAGGAACCGCGGGATCGGTGCGCCGGGTTTAAACAGTTTGTCGCCGGACAAATCAAAATAGTCCATCGCCCGAGTAACGTAAAGGTAACTGTTGGCGTCGAACCGTCGGACGAAATGCGCGCCGCGGTTGCGCAAATAGCCTTCCACCTCGAACTCGGCGTCGAAGGTGAATTTGAACCCCTCGGTTTTCAGCCGACGGGAAAATTTCTCTTCCATGGACTGGTCGGACATGTAGGTGATGTGCCCGATCATCCGCGCCACAGCCAACCCGCGTTCCGGCTGGCCGTGCCCGTAGTAGTCCCCCCCCCGCCAGTCCGGGTCGGCCATGACAGCTTGGCGGCCGACTTCATCAAAAGCGATTTGCTGGGGCGAATGTTTGAGCGTGGTGGCGATGGGAATCACACTGCGCACCCGGTCCGGATAACTGGCCGCCCATTGGAGGGCCTGCATGCCGCCCATGGATCCCCCCGCCACCGCCAACCAGGAGGGGATCTTCAGATGCTCCATGAGATGGCGCTGGGCGTCCACCATATCGGCGATGGTGATCACCGGAAAGTGGATGCCATAGGGGCGGCCGGTTTTCGCGTCCATCGACCCGGGGCCAGTGGACCCTCGGCACCCTCCGACCACGTTACTGCAAACGACGAAATACTTGTCCGTGTCGAAGGCCTTGCCCGGCCCGACCATGGGGTCCCACCAACCCGGTTTTTGTTCCCCCGCCACAAAGCCGGCCACGTTGGCGTCCCCCGTGAGGGCGTGGAGAAGCAAAATGGCGTTGCCTCCCTTTTCGTCCAACCGGCCGTAGGTTTGGTAAGCCAACGTCACAGGCCCCAACTCCTGGCCCGTGGCCAGGATCAGGCGGTCGAACGAATAGGAACGGGTCTCAACCGTTCCCAGGGTGGAAGGCAGGGTCGCCTGTTCCATTAAACGTTGGTCAAGGATCGGTCGATGTCCGCCGTGATATCGTCGATGTGTTCGATACCGACGGAAAGGCGGATGAAGTCCGGCGTGACGCCCGTGGCTTTCTGTTCCTCGGCGGACAGCTGGGAATGGGTGGTCGTGGCCGGGTGAATCGCCAGTGTTTTGGCGTCGCCCACATTGGCCAAATGGCTGACCAGTTTCAATCCGTCGATGAATTTGCGGCCCGCTTCCAGGCCTCCTTTGATGCCGAACCCAACGATGGCGCCGGCGCCTTTCGGCAAATATTTCTTGGCCCGGCTCTGTTCGGGGCTGTCGGCCAAGCCGGGATAATTGACCCAGGCCACCTTGGGATGCTTTTTGAGAAACTGGGCCACGGACAAGGCGTTTTCCGAATGGCGCGGCATGCGCAAATGCAGGGTCTCAAACCCCTGGAGCAGGAGGAACGAGTTGAACGGTGAAATGGCCGCCCCCAAATCCCGCAACAGCGTCACTCGGGCCTTAATGATGTAGGCGATGTTGCCGATAGGTTTCAACGCCTCGACGAACTTGATCCCATGGTAAGAGGGGTCGGGATCGGCGATCAACGGAAACTTTCCGTTGGTCCAATCGAATTTTCCCGAATCCACGATCAAACCGCCGATGGAAGTCCCGTGACCGCCGATGAACTTGGTGGCGGAATAAACGGTGATGTCCACGCCGTGGTCGAACGGACGAAGCAGGTAGGGCGACACGGTGTTGTCCAAGACGAACGGAATCCCCGCGGCGTGGGCGATTTTGGAAATTCCATCCAAATCCGCCACGTCCAGTTTGGGGTTGCCGATGGACTCGGCGTAGATGGCCTTTGTTTTCGGCGTGATCGCTCTCTTAATGGCGTCCAGATCGGTGGACTTGGCAAATTTCACCGTGACCCCAAATTTGGGGAACGTGTAATGGAACAGGTTGTAGGTGCCGCCGTAAAGATTGTCGGCCGAAACGATCTCGTCGCCGGCCTGGGCGATGTTCAGCAGAGCCAGGCTGATGGCCGACTGCCCGCTGGACACCGCCAGGGCGCCCACGCCGCCGTCCAGGGCCGCGATACGCTTTTCCAAAACGTCGGTGGTGGGGTTCATCAGACGGGTGTAGATGTTGCCGAACTCTTTAAGACCGAACAGGTTGGCCGCGTGCTCGGTGTTTTTGAACTGGTAACTGGTGGTTTGGTAAATGGGCACCGCGCGGGACCCCGTGGTGGGATCCGCCTCTTGCCCGCCGTGCAGGGCCAACGTTTCCGCTTTAAGACTGCCGTCGAACTGTGTCATGGGTGGACTCCGATTTAAGGCGGGGAGAGGGCTATATCACGCCCACATTTGGAGGAAGGCTGTGACTCCCATCCTACCAACTGGGACGTTATCTAGCGACAACGCCACACCGAGTGTTGCGGTGCGGGCCTTCAGAGAATCTTGAGGGACTCGGACCGCTTTAGCGCCCTGTTCCTCCCGCCAAAACCAACGGGAGCGGCCGGGGCAAGTTGGTGTTTAAAGCCTCGCCGTTAGGCGTGGCCCCAGCTCTCCCGCGGCTACGCGGGTTTGGGACCTCGCCGTACGCAAGCATCCTAACAAAGTGCCAACACCCATGTCAATTTTTTTAGCTACAATAAGCCCAAAGAGGCTCTAATCTCGGAGAAACTTATGCCAATGGACATTGAAAAATTGAATCTGGAAGAATTGCTTGCGCTGAATCGTCAGGTGATTCGCCGCATAAAATATTTTCACAGCTTAAAAACCCAAGCGCATTTGGACCGGTTTGAGGTGGGAGATCGGGTTAGTTTTCTCGGTAATGGCCGCGCCGTGGAAGGAATTGTAACACGAGTGAACCATAAGTCCCTGAGTGTCAAAACAAAAGACTCCCGCTGGACGATCCACCCCCAATTTCTCACAAAAATCTCCGGAGCAGGCCAAGAGAGGGCCTTGACGGTGGAAGACATTCTTGGAAGGGAACCCCATCGCCCGGGATAAATCCGTTATTCTGTTTATACCCATAAATGCAATTTGTCATGATTAACTAAATTAATGCTTTGCATTGTCATGACAAAACGTGCACAGAAATCCCCAGAACCAAGAACAATTAGGAGTCGCGACGCCGGGCTTAATCTCGTCCCCGGCGCTGACGAAAAAACCGTTGCAGAAGCCGTCGCGACAGCCCCGGCAAAACTCCGCCGGTGACGTCCGCCCGATGGTTAAGCTGTGAATGCCGGAGCAGGTCCATGACCGATCCGGCCGCGCCCGCTTTTGGGTCCGCGGCGGCGAACACCACCCGGGGAATTCGGGCCAGGACAATCCCGCCGGCGCACAGGGCGCAGGGTTCCAGGGTAGTGTAAAGGGTTGTCTCCCGCAACCTCTCGCTTTTCAGATGTTGGCCAGCGGCGCGAATGGCTAAAACCTCCGCGTGGGCGGTAGGGTCTTTTAATTCCCGGATCCGGTTGCGGCCCCGGGCGATAACCTGGCCTTGAAAAACGATCACAGCCCCCACCGGAACTTCTTCCACCGCCGCGGCTCGCCGTGCCTCGGCCAAGGCTTCCCGCATGAATCGAACGTCCGTCCGTTTCTGAGACGAAACAAGGGTGCGAACCCGACCTTTATCACCCAACGTCATTGCTCATCGCTCGAAACTGCGCCAGGTCTCGTAAAGCCTCTATTTTCGTCGTTCCGGCATGGTTCTGGCCGGAACCCATAACCTGTCATTCTATTATTGGGACCCGTGAGCCTCACATCATTCTCCCATTTCCTTCAATTTTGAGTGGACAGGTCGTCCAGAGGGCTGACCGGGGAATTGGCCATATCGCGCATGACATGGGTGTAAATCATCGTCGTCTCCACGTTCTTATGGCCCAAGAGGTCCTGCACCTCACGGTTAGCGGTAATATTGTTGTCCGGTCTTTGTCACCTTAACCGCCGCGAATGTAAAGGGTTTTGCGATCAAAATCAATATCCTGCACCCGCAAACGAGCCAATTCCATCAATCGCATTCCCGTCCCATACAGGAGTTCAAGAATGAGCCGGTTCCCCCCCTCCGCCGCGACAAAAACCTGGCGCACCTCGGCGCGCGAAAGCACCACTGGCAGACGTTCCCCCCGTTTGGCGCGAACCGTTTGGCGAATGTCGTCGAGGGATCGATCAAGGACTTCACGGAACAGGAAAAGAAGAGCGTTGAACGCCTGGTTTTGTGTCGAAGCGGACACGCGGCCCACCACCGCCAACCGGCTCAAAAAATCACGCACATCCTCGGAGGTCCATTCCCCCGGGATCTTCCTCCCGCGAACAGTGGACGCGTATTTTCGGAACCGTTTAAACCAATCCAAATACGATCGCTCTGTGCTGTAGGCATACTCGTTATATTGTAAAGCACCGGTAGCACGCGAGCGACGGTTGCTTTTCTTGCTCCGTAGAGGCCGCATCGCCCCTCGTCGCCTCGACCGGCAAAGGGCTCAAAAGTCCTAATCGGACGGGCAATGTTTCAACCGCATCCGCTCTTTAAATTTTCAGCGAGCGCATCGACGTCGGCCGGAATTGGGGGCACCGGCCCCTTTTCCTCCCCGCGAAAAGCCGCAAAGAGCCGAATCGCCTTTTCCGCTTGCCCCACCTGCCACCCTTGACAATTTTCCTGAATGGATGTATGTTTCAGAAAGCGTTCCAGCCTAATTTCAAACGGCAGGGATTCCCCCCGAGCCTGGCGAATGAACGCAAGATAAAGGTGCGCCCAACGGGCAAAAAAAGGAATATGTTTTTCCAAAACAAGCCCGCGCTGGCGAAGGTAGTTTTGAAACTCTGGCAAGAAGCTTGGTTTATAAGAAGTTTGCATATTACTGTATTAACGACCAAATGTAAGAATTTTTCATCGGAAAGTATTTTAGTCAAATAACTACAAGGGCGTCAACGGGCCCATCCCGTAGATTGGCAATAGAACATAATAATTGTTGGGCCGGGCAAAATGAGATATGAATTTGATCGTTCATCGAGCAGGGGTACAGGTTCCGCTCCGCTATGATTGAAACGGCAATGGCAAAACCGGTCTGGGTGCGCGGCACAATAAATTCAGCCGCATCACAGTATTCGTTGGGCAGGGTTCCGCTTCACAACTCGCCCAACAATGCGGTCCAGCGGACGCGGGCACCAACGGCCCGCGCCGCTGACCTTTAGCGTTGCCGCGTCGTATAATGATGATCAGCGCCGGGTTACAGTCAACAGGTGCATTTCAATGTCGCTCGGTTCGCAGATTAAAAGCATTTTCATCGTTCGGGTCGGGCAACGTTTGCCTGGTTCTTGCTCGGATTTCACCGACGCACCATTGCGTCAATTAAACGGGCAACCAATCGCTCCACCGGACGCGGGCACGTGCGGCCCGCGCCGGTGAGCTTCACGTTGGACAGGAGAATGATTATGATTAAGGAGTTTTGGTTATTTCTCTCTGTCTTTTTTTTGTACTTCTTGGCTTATTCTACTTTCCGCATGCCTTTTTTGTTTGCAACTATCCAAGCTGCCATGACTATTCCTGGGTTTGTTTTGTTGATTTTACTCAAGCGATTCATCCCATGGGTTACGGCGCAGGAACTATTAGCGGCAATTGTGAGGACATTGTTTTACGCACCTTCTATCCTTTTAGTTTCGCACATTCCGTTTGTTGTTTTTCCTGTAATTTTTATCCCTTTTGCCCGGATCCGGATCTCAAAACTGCCTGATGTTTCGTTGTATTATCTTTTCATCCCACCAATTGTTGTTTTATTAATTTCGCTCGTCTACTCAACTTTTGTTATATTAGAAAAAAATCGAGAAAGGAAATTAAAAGAGTTTTATGATTCAATGGGCTGATTCAGATTTGCCCAACAAGGCGGTCAAGCCGCCGATGGCACTACCGGCCAGCGCGGCTTACCTTTAACGTTGGGCACAAAAGGAATACAAATGAAAAAATGTAGTCCTGTTTTCCTGTTAATGTTTCTATTGGGTTGTGCCAACATGCGGCCAGCTGCCCCTATCGGGGAAAAAAGTCAAAACTGGATCTTCTGGGAAGATAGTGTTCTTTACCATTTTTCCATTAGTTTCCCTGAAAATTGGGACCAATCAATTCACGGGGTCAATCTCGTTCTTGTCCCCCCTGACGGCAAAGAAAGTGTCTCCGTTGCTGGCGATGCTGACATTGATGCTCTTGAGGGTGGTACTACTAACTGTAAAAACATTACCCTTGCTGGTAATCAAGCATTCGATTGCCCTACAGGCTCATTCATTGGCAAACGGGCCATTTATTTTCCAACAAAGAAAATAATAATTTATGACAATGTCGAGGACGTTATTTCAAATAAAATTATTTCCACCTTTCGCTTTATTAACAACAAACCCATTGCCCAACAAGGCGCTCAACCTGACGCGGGCACGGGTCGCAAGTTGACGCCATGATTCGTTTATTGATCCACTATCGCTATCGCTCCGGGGCCATGTTTTTTGTTGTGCCCGCGCGGGTTAGCTGACTTCGTTGGGCCATTAAAAAAAAGGAGATGATCGATGCCAATTATCTCGATGTTTTACGGGATTATTATTCGAATGTATCATTTCGATAATGACAAGCATAAATCCCCACATTTCCATGTACAATATGGCGACCAGTCGGCTGTTTTGCGAATTCCAGATGGCAAGGTTTTGGAAGGAAAACTCCGGGCCAACAAATTGAAATTGGTCCAAGCCTGGGTTGAAATTCATCGCGAAGATTTAGTGGTGGACTGGAAGTTGGCTGTGGAAGGACAGAATGTTTTTAAAATTCAACCACTGAGGTAACAACAATGATCCCGACCATTGATCAAGTTGAGGCAAAGGAAAATTACCGATTGGAAGTCCGATTTCGTCGTCCGTCGGAAACTAAGATTGTGGATGTGACGCCTTACTTAAACAAAGGTGTTTTTAAGGAACTTCGGGATGAAAAATATTTTCGGAAAGTTAGGATTATTTTTGGAGGCGTCGAGTGGCCGCACAAACAAGACTTGAGCGCTGAGACGCTCTACGCCCGTGGACGTAAGCAAGCAAGCCCAACAAGGCGCTCCAGCGGACGGCCACACACCGGCCGCCGTTGAGCTTCGGCGTTCGGCGTTAACAACATGAAAAAAAACCACATCATCGTATTCTCTGTTTTAGCTTTTGTAACTGGCGGTGTTGCCATTTTTAATTTACGAAATGGTGCAGAAATACACCAACTTCCAGCCTCTTTTGGCGAATGTGTTGCTGAAGATGGTATTGTTGATTCACACGATAGAGATGTTTGTCGGAGAACATACAGAATAAGTAGTGACCCCGTTCTTTTAAATCTGTGCGTCGAACAAAGAGATTTCGTGAGTGGGTTGCATGCCAAGGCCCTCCTTGTTCAGGCATTAGTGGAGACAGTGGATGTGAATTTATAATTCGGAAAACTCAAATTGACAATTAGAACACGCCGAACCAGGCGGTCCAGCGGACGCGGGCACGAGCGGCCCGCGCCGCTGACCTTTAACGTTAGCCGGCAAAAACTATGGCAAAGAAAACACCGATTATGATTGCAGGGTTCTTAGTGCTAACACTGGTACTGGGATATACTGCCCACTTTCTTATGCTCTCCTATGGCTATTTTGGGTCCTCTGCTTTCTGGGTAGTTGCTCTTCTTCGTTCTGTTTTTGCCTTTGTAGTTGCCTTGCTGTGGTTTCGCCATTTTTCAGCAGGGCGCTGGTTTTCAATTGCACTTTTGATTTCTCTTGATTGTGGCCCTATTCTTATGATTGCCTGGGCGCTATTTAATTATTCCGAAAGAGGGAAAATAGGCTTTAACGTCGCCGGGTGGGCACTTCCAGCGATCGCTGACCTTTTCGCGTTTTTAATTGGGAGGCACCTTGGGTTAAAATTCAACAAACTGGCTAACAAAGCGCTCAACCCGACGCGGGCACGGGTCGCAAATTGACGCCATGATTCGTTTTTCGGTTCAATACCGTTATCGCTTCGGGGCCATGTTCTTTGTTGTGCCCGCGCGGGTTAGCTGATTTCGTTAGGCATCAAAACAGGAGGATCAACCGTGAATTGCCCAAAATGTATCGGCAAATTGAGTGAAGTTGGAATTCGGCTGAACACGGCATATAAAGCAAAGATTTTGAGAGGCGAGGGATTAACAACGACCCTGACTGTTGATCAATGTTTCTCTTGCAATGGAGTTTGGTTTGATGCTGGCGAACTTAAAAAATATTTAGACGAAAAGATTACCGTCTTAGATTCTGACAAGATCCCCTCAGACTTAATGGAACAACTTAACGACAAAACGGGGAAATGCCCTCGTTGCAATATCGATCTAGAAAAAACGCCCGCTCCATTAAAATCATCTATTGCAATTGATAAATGTGGGAAATGTCAGGGTATTTGGTTGGATTCTTTTGAATTGGATCGCCTGGAAAACGAAAATTTCACCACGATCCAAAAACTTTTTATTTCCATTGGAAGTTTATTTAAAAAGGACGCCTAACAATTTATTCAAGCCGACGCGGGCACGAGCGGCCCGCGCGGCTTAATTCTAGCGTTGGCCCTAACAACAATACGGCAATGGCACGCAGTTACAGTGAAATGGAAGAGTTACAATTTTAAGCAACGCCGTCATCGTTTCACGGCAAAGTCAAAATCAGTTTGGGGGCGCGGCCTATTCATTTCAGCCGCATAGTCACGTTGGGCAGGTGTGTTCTTGTTTCATTCCTTGTCCAACAATGCGGTCCAGCGGACGCCGGCCATGGGCCGGCGCCGCTAAACTCGATCGTTGGGCACCTAAATCGGGAAATATTTCTGATAGAATGGTCTAAGAATGCAAAAATATTTTGAATATCAGTTTGAATGGGACCCGAATAAGGCGATTCAAAACGCTAAAAAACACCGCCTTACGTTTGAGCGTGCGGCTTCCGTTTTCCGAGACCCACTTTCGCTGTCTCGCTTTGATTCTGACCACGGCGGAGATGAAGACCGTTGGATTACTCTGGGGGTTGACCAAACGGGAATACCCATCGTGGTTTGTCACACATTTTTGTCTCAAGGGATTTCCCAGGCTCGGGTTCGAATCATTTCTGCCAGAAAAGCAACCAAGAAAGAGTCAATGCAATACGGGAGGCAAAAACAATGAAAAAAGAATACGATTTTTCAAATGCAACTCGCGGTAAATTTTATCGCGCTGGGGCCAAGCTACGTCTTCCCATTTACCTGGAACCTCGCGTTCATGAACATCTTGAAATAATTGCACGGCGGAAACACACCCAAGTGAGCCAAACCGCCAATCAATTACTTAAGAAAGAAATTGAGTTGATTGAACAATTCGCATAGCCCAACCGGTCGCTCAACCGGACCTTACCCTGCCGGCCTTCGGCCGTCAAACCGGGCAACGCCGGTTAGCTTTTTCGTTGGGCATGGGCATCAAACGACCCATTGACATCATTACGTTTTGTATATACAATAGGCCAGCATGAAATATACGTGGAACGACGCAAAAAGCCGTTTAAACATCCGGAAACATGGGATCGATTTTGTGGATGTTCCTTCGATGTTTCAGCACCCCATGGTCACCTTTCTTGATCAAAGAAAGGATTATGGGGAGGAGCGTTGGATTGGAATCGGGATTCTTAAAACCATCTTGGCGGTTGTTGTTTTTTCCGAACCAGTGGAAAACACGGTTCGAATTATCTCCGCTAGAAAGGCCACCAACTATGAAAACAAAATCTACAGAGATGAAATCTAAAACCAATTGGAAAAAATTGAATGCCATGAAGGATTCCGAGATCAACTTTTCGGATATCCCCGTCACCGATGCCGCCCTATTCAAAAAAATGGTTGTTCGGATGCCGAAACCCAAGGAACTGGTTTCGATCAGGATCGACAATGACGTTTTGGAATGGTTTAGGCACCAAGGGAGAAAATACCAAACACGGATTAATGCCGTACTCCGGTCGTACGTCGATGTGCATTCCCACTGAAAAAAGCGCCCAACCAGTCGCTCAACCGGACGTTACCCTGCCGGCCTTCGGCCGTCAAACCGGGTAACGCCGGTTAGCTTTTTTCGTTGGGCATTGACAAAATATGATAAAATGTTATACTTGTAATACATAAATTACAAGAGAGGTGTCCGATGACAATTTCTGTTCGCTTGCCGGGCCCTACGGCAAAAGCTCTGGATCAGGTCTGTCGCGCCACGGACCGTCCGCGCAGCTATTTCATCTTGAAGGCCCTTGACCGCTATTTAACTGAACAGGCCGAGTACCAGGTGGCTTTGGACCGCCTGATGGACAAGGATGACACCATCATTTCCAGCAAAGAAATGAGAGCACGTTTTGAGCCCAGAAAAAGTCGTTAGCTATAAATCGTCCGTTGAAAAGGATTTGCGCAGATTAGGACAACCCGTGGCCCTGCGTGTTATCAAAAAAATCGAAGGCGCTCTTCTTTCGTTGGGCTACCCGGGAGAACCCCTTTCAGGAGAATTCGCAGGCCTCTACAAGATTCGGATAGGTGATTGCAGGGCCATTTTTACGCCAACAAGTAACGGCTTCTTGATTCTGCGTGTCGCTCACAGACGTGAGGTATATCGAAAGGGCAGACCGTAGAAGCGATTCATGCCCAACCAGTCGCTCAACCGGACGTTACCCTGCCGGCCTTCGGCCGTCAAACCGGGTAACGCCGGTTAGCTTTTTTCGTTGGGCCTAGGAAGAGACGATGGCAGTTACGGACATGCCACGATACAATGAAGACATGAATATTTTTGAGAAACACGGACACGCGATCATATGGGGGGATGTCATTGAGGCGTTGACCACCCAGATCCCGGACGGTTCCGTTGATTTGGTATTTGCCGACCCCCCTTACAATATCGGAAAGAACTTCAACGGGCGCAGGGATCGGTGGCCGTCCGACGAAGCATATCTCTCATGGTGTTACCAGTGGCTCGAACTCTGCATCTCAAAACTCAAGCCAACGGGTAGCCTGTACGTGATGACCGCCACCCAGAACATGCCGTTCTTCGATATCTTTCTCCGTGAGCGCCTCAGCATCCTGTCCCATTATGACAGTTCAGGAGTTCAGGCTCGCAACTACTACGGTTCGCTTTACGAACCAATCCTTTTTGGCGTTAAGGACGAAGACAACTACACATTCAACGCCGATGAGATCCTTGTCGAAGCGCGCACGGGCGCAATACGCAAGTTGATCGACTACCGAAAAGCAGTTCCAACAGTTTATAACAGTAAAAAGGTTCCCGGAAATGTTTGGAACATCCCGCGGGTCAGATACCGTATGGACGAGTACGAGAACCACCCAACCCAAAAACCAACAGCGCTCCTTGACCGGATTGTGCGGGCGAGTTAAAATCCTGGCAACATTGTACTTGACCCGTTTTCCGGAACATTCACGACTTCATCGGTCGCGCAGATGTTGGGGCGCGATTCCATCGGTATTGAGGCCGAG
Source organism: Elusimicrobiota bacterium (assembly GCA_016715645.1). Taxonomy (GTDB): domain Bacteria; phylum Elusimicrobiota; class Elusimicrobia; order FEN-1173; family FEN-1173; genus JADKHR01. The sequence continues at coordinate 42,840 of JADJZR010000001.1, forward strand.
GAGGATTACGTGAAAATCGGACTTCGCCGTTTGGCTATCCAGGAACAATACAATGGAGAATTCCTGCGTCGTGAACCGAAGACATACGAACAACAAGATGCTCCAGCTCAACAGAATCTTGCGGTATTTGAAAGGCACGCATTGTGGAACACGACTTTACATCAGTAATCAAGGGCATTCTCCAGGAGCAATTCGGAGACAAAACCGATGACCTGTTTGAAAAGAGCCCCCTGCTTCAATACATAAATCTGAAGACCCTATCGGCTACCCGCGGATCAAAGGCCAGAAGCAGTTTTGCAAACCTTTACGCGATTTATGTTCTAGTTGAGGACTATACAAGACAGGCGACTATTCGAAATACGACGGTGCAAAATTTTCGGATCTATTCAAACGACAGAGAGAATTGCCGTTTGGTAGCAAGCTCCAGAATCACGTGCATATTCCACGGCAAACTGACCCACCTGTCCACGCGAAACGACACCTTCCACGACCCACCGGGGGCGCGGGCGGGTCCCCTCTGCTGTTTGGACGTCCGAAGCTTGGAAACGATGATGGGAACCTATACAACTCTTTTCCCAATTGAGGAGGTTGTATGCCAAACACGAGGTGTCCCATGCGTCAAGTCAGAGATTCCGTCTGAATTCGAATGCCATCTGGGCAAACGCCCCATCGCCAAAAGTCTCGGCATTTCCCGAAACACCATCCGGCTCATTCTCAGTCGAGCCGAAAAGGCCGGGTCGCCTGGCCTCGCCCACCCTCACCGACCAAGCCCGGAAACCTTCTGTTCCGTCCGCCGGAGCCCTGGCTCCCCGACTGAAAGTCGTCCATCAAGAGTGCAGGACCACAAACGGTTGAACCTGACTCAACCAGCTCTGGATCGAATACAAACGCATCCCGACGGCTATCTCTACGGCCTTCGTCGACGAACAACGACTGGCTCCCGCCGCGACCTTGTCAGCGCAGTCCCACAAGGCGGTGACAAACCGTCGATTACCGACGGACTCTTTGTCACTCACCCCAGACCGGCGAAAACCCCACCCAACTCTCGCCGTCGCCCGAGGCCTCTGTCCCAGCCCCGACTGGATCGGCGCCCACACCCGCGCCTTCACGTATTTCGGAGCCGTCCCCACCTCCTGGTTCCCGACAACCTCAAAAGCGGCGTCCTCAAATCCTGCCTCTATGAACCCATCCCTCAACGCCTCCTACCAGGACATGGCCGACCATTATGGCACCGCTGTCCTTCCCACCCGTCTCGCCGCCCGCGACAAGGCCAAGGTCGAAAACGGTGTCCTCGTCGCAAAACGATGGATCCTCGCTGTCCTGCGCCACCGCTCTCATTCTCTTGCCGAAATGAACGCCGCGATCCGGCATCTTCTGAAACCCTCAATGGCCGTCCTCCGCAACCAACAGTCCCGCCGCCAGCTTTTCGACGATCTCGACCGCCCCGCCGCCCGACCGCTTCCCAACCACCCCTACGAATTCGCCGAATGGAAGCAACCTGAGGTCAACATCGACCACCACGTCAGTCGATTTCCATTATTACAGCGTCCCCTGCCGCCTCGTCAATGAAACTGTCGACGCGAAACTCACCGCCTCCACCGTTGAAATTCAAAGGCGAACGCGTTGCCGCCACGTTCTCCCGCGGGCTCCATTCCCCCGCCCACGCCCACCGCCCATCAAAAACACGCCGAATCGCCCTCACGCCTCTTCCCTGGGCCAACCAGGTCGGCCCCAGACGCCACCCTCGTCCAAACCATCTTCGATTGCCCACCCCCGAGAGGGCTATCGCTCCGTTCTGGGGATCATGCGCCGCCAAGTCCGTCGGCAACGACCGCTCGAGGCCGCCGCGGCCCGTGGCCTCGCCTCGACTCACCTCTTGCCGCGCCATCTGTTCCATCCTGACGGTGGCTTCGATCAATTGCCCCTGTCGCCCCGTCCCCGCCCTGCCTCGCCACGACAACATCCGGGGCGGTGATTACTACATCCAGGAGCCTCGCCAAACGCCCCAGGAGGCCCGCCAGACCATCTGATTTACAATCAACGAGGATAAGACCCCTGATTCCAAACACCCCAGGAGGTTTCACCATGATGCTCGAACAAACGCTGTCACCCTGAACCTGCTCAAGCTCTTCGGCATGGCCAGGCCTGACGATCGACTCAAAACCCGGTCCACGCCGATCTGCCCACGACGAATTCGCGCTCCTCGTCCAAGACGAAAATCCCACCGCGACAACTGTCGCCTGCCCGCCTGCTCAAAACGCCAGGCTCCGACAACCCGAGGCCTGCCTCGAGGACGTCAATTACAAACACCCCCGCGGTCTCCAAAAACAGCTCTTCCTCGAGCTCGCCAATCCGCGCTGGCTTCCCGCCGGACGCAATGTCCTCCTCACCGGTCCCACCGGCATCGGTAAGTCCTGGCTCGCCTGCGCCCTCGGCAACGCTGCCCGCCAGGATTCTCCGTTCTTTCCTTCCGCGCCCCCCGGCTCTTCGAGGAGCTCCAACAGTCACGCGCCGACGGTTCCCGTCTCAAGCTCCTCGCCAAGCTTGCCAAGGCCCAGCTCCTGATCATCGACGACATCCTTCTCACCCCTTCGCCGATCAGGAGCGCGCCGACTTTGAAATCGTCGAGGACCGCCACGGTCGGGCCGCCACCGTCATCACAAGTCAACTCCCAGCTAAAAACTGGCACGCCGCCATGGGCGAACCCACCATCGCCGACGCCCTGCGACAGGCTCTTCCACAATGCCTTTAAATCGAGATGCGGGATTCCTTGCGAACATCCGACGATAAAAAGAAGTCCTGATTACCCAAAATAAAAACCGCGCCGGGGGCGCGCCGAAACCAAAACCAAGCTATACTTGTCAGGAAACAAAACCATCGCCTTCGCTCCGGAAAGCGCGTTCTTCCGGAGGGGTGGGGGGTGGGTCAGTTTCGCGTGGACAGGTGGGTCAATTTGCGTGGAATCCGCAATCACGGATTGAACGACCGACTTAATGGCGAGTTTCGCAAATATTTCCCGCAATGTGACGCTCAACCAGTCCTCAGAGTGGTTAAGACCAGGCGCTACTGGATCAATGAGAAACTCATCGCAATGTCTCTCGGGAAGAAGTCATTCAATATCGCAGAGTCTGTGATCTCCATCATCGATGCGTATGCCTCAGCCAAGAAATCCGCCTTCTCCGGGTTCATCAAGACGTGCGAACAATTGCGCACAATATCGAAGCAAAAGCATTCGGCAGTACGCTATCAAGGCTATTGTTGAAAATTACATGGCGTGTATCGAGGAAGTTATCAATATCCCAATCCTTCAAGAGCGATTCAAGGCGAACATCGCACAGGGCTAGCTGGCCGAGGTGCTGGAAGAAATTGTCTGTCAGAGCAAAGTCGAGTTCAACTACGAGGAGACCACAGACGAGGATGGAGACGAAGTAACGGAAGAATGACGACGGCGAACAACTTAATGGCCCAACCATTTATTCAAGCTGACATGGGCACACATCGCCCGCGCGGCTTAATTCTAACGTTGGGCATCAAAGAGAGGGAACTCTCATGATCCGTCGGGGTCTTTCGACTTTGCTATTTTTTCTACTCGGGATCGCGCCACTTGCACTTTTGGCTGTTAATATGGTTTTTCCCGACATCCCTGTACGTGTCGCACATTTCATACCGGAAAACGAGCGTATTGCAAGCTATTTAGTGCCAAAAATTATTGAAATCCATTTTTTATTTTCACGCGTCTCTGCTTTCATCATTCCAAAACTTCTTTATCGATGGGGTGCTCGTATATTCGCCTGGGTCGGAATAGTAATTTGGGCGTTTCTAATTTTCCATATTGGATTGTTCACGACGATGACAAAGACCGGCTTTTATTTATAAAAAGAAAAGAGAGTCGCCCAACCAGTCGCTGCAGTGGACCGAACCCGGTGCGAATCGAGGGGTCAAGTTCGATCCGTTCAGTTAAGTTTTCATCGCCAGTGGCTGTTGCTCGCACATTTCGGGTCCGGCCACTGTGCTTTTTCGTTGGGCAGCCCTTGACTAAAGTATATTACCAATATATACTTATTCCATGGCTGACGTCTACGATCACTTAGCGAAGTGCACAGGTTTTGATTGGGATAAATGGAACACGAGCAAAATATGGGACAAGCACAAAGTCACCCCATCAGAATGCGAGCAGCCTTTCTTCAATCGGCCATTTATTGTCGACAACGATGAGAGGCATTCAAAAGACGAGATTTGGTTCTATGCGCTTGGACAAACGGATGCCGGCAGACTCCTTTTCATCGTTTTTACCATCCGCGGGCACTTAATCCGCGCAATATCGGTGCGGGACATGAGCAAGAGAGAGCGGGAGGACTACAAATACCATGAAAAACAAAATCCCTAAGTTTAAGAACGAATCAGAGGAACTGACTTTTTGGGCTTCTCATGACTCTTCTAATTACATCGACTGGAAGAAGGCCCGTAAAGTTACTCTGCCTAATTTGAAACCGTCTGTTAGGTCAATATCTATTCGCCTTCCTGAATCAATGTTTGAAGAGCTAAGGCTTCTAGCCAACAAGAAAGACGTTCCTTATCAGTCTCTCTTGAAAATGTATCTGGCAGACAGACTTGAAACTGAACTTAAACATGCACACGCATAGGCGCCCAACAAGGCGCTCCAACGGACGGCCACACCACGGCCGCCGCTGAGCTTATTTCGTTGGGCACTTTAATATGGCAAATACACCATACTTGTGGTAGAGTGCCTCTATGAATGAAGACGTTCGTTATGGTCTTTTCTGTTGGAGCGCGGCAAAAGAAAGGATAAATATCCTCCGGCACGCGATGAGCTTCCGAGAAGCGATAGGGGCATTCTCTGATCCTCATCGTATTTTGGCGAAGGATGATAAGCACTCGAAAGAGGAGGAACGTCTATTTTGCATCGGACGTTCTAACGGTCGTGTTGTCACAGTTCGGTTCACATACCGCGGGAAATTAGTGCGAATTTTTGGAGCTGGTTTCTGGCGAAAAGGAAGGAAACTTTATGAAGAAACAACCCCTGACTGATTTGGATCAACCCATTGGAAAACTGCACCGCGTTCCGGATTTTCTTCCTCCTCCCGAAGAACTTTTTCCCAAAAGAGAAGCGGTGAAAGTGACTTTAGTTGTCGATAAAGAAAGCATTGCTTTCTTTCGCCGCGAAGCTCACGAGGTGGGAATGAAATATCAGAGGATGATGCGGGAAGTCCTTCGTGAGTATTCCCATAGCCATCAACATCATGGCCCAACAAGGCGCTCCAGCGGGCGGCCACACACCGGCCGCCGCTGAATTCAGCTGTTGGGCCGGGTAAGTCTTATTGAAATTTTACCGTCTGTCGCTTAGAGTTACAGTGCACACTCCGCTATGGGTGAAACGGCAACAGCAATTACAGTCCGGGTGCGCGGCAAGATAATTTCTGCCGCATCGCAACAACCGTTGGGTCAGGTTCCACTTCACAACTTGCCCAACAAGGAGGGCAGCGGATGCGGGGACCATCGGCCCGCGCCACGGACCTTTGTTCGTTGGGCGTGAAAAGGGAATGTTATAATTTTGAAGGTGATTTTTTGCATAGATGGAGACGTGTAACTCATGAAGGAAAACCTGTTCAACGCGGCGAGAGAACACATCGATCTGATTGAAAAGATCGAGAAAACAAGCGATCCACTTAAGTTGCAAGTCTTAGATGAAAAACCGGCTGAAGCTCATTGGAAATTCATTGGGCTACTCAAGGCCCAGGGAATCAAATACAAAGATAGGGAGCACGCCACGCGAATCGCTTTTCGGATCGCGAACGAGGAATTATGACCTTGCTTGAAATCGCTCAAATTTATACTGATCTCGTCGTTACCGAGAACCAAATTCCAGAACACGAGCACGTGGCCAAGGAAGAGATCAATGCGATTCGGTCTAAATACCACCAATTCCTGATGGATAAACTCCGTGAGAAAGGCATCGAATTCACCGATCGTTTCGAAGCCATGAATATTGCGTTTGAAATTATCAAATCGCCCAACAATTCATTCCAGCGGACGGGCCACACGGCGGCCCGCCGCTGAACTCGTTCGTTGGGTCGTGTGATCAACACCAGCCGAGCGGGATATACAAAAATTTCGGCCTTGCGCGTTTAAGAGAGAAGTCACCGTGGTTGTCTCGACAGCACCCGCTGGGATTGCCGTTCCCCAGGGGGCCCTCTTTCGTGACGGGGACCACTGGATCGTTTTTCGCGTTGAAAACGGCCGCGCTCAAACCACCCGCGTGCAATTAGGAGGGCGCAACGATCGGGACGTGTTGGTGGTGGAGGGCCTGCAAACGGGCGACCGGGTGATTCTTTATCCCGGCGATCACATCAAAAACGGGATTCTGGTCAAATAGCCGGGATTCCCTGGTTATTTGTTTTTGAAGAACGAACGAAGAGCCGCGTCTATTTTTCCGCCCAGATAGTCGCCACCCCGCCGAACCCATTTGTCCAGATCTTTTTTGTCCTGAATTTTTCCCTCAAAGATCTTATAAAGAATTTGTTGAACACTGGAAGAGAACCCCACCTGGGGGTCGCGAATCGACCCGTTCATGGGAACGACAAAAGAAAGAGACGGAATGTCCATTAAATCTTTGAACCGCTTAACGGGCACTCCCAACAGCTCTTTTCGACGGGGATCCACTTCCACCTTGAAGTCGGTGATGTCCACCAGGTGGCTGGCCGTAAGCCAATCGTCTTTGCACAGGGCTTGGGTTTTTAAGTTAAGACGCCCGCTCTGAACCCGAACGTCGCCGTTTCCCGAAACAAACCGGGCCAGGGGCTCCAGAGGCCAGTCGGTCAGGTTCCATTCCCCATTAAATCGGAGTGGAAAAGACAGTCGATCCACGGTCATGTCGATGGAAAAAGTGGCCGGCTCTTGTTCGTCGAATTTACCGTCAGCTTGAAAGTCCCACCGTTCCTCCGAAGGCCCTTGGGACCCGCGACGAAGGTGGCCCCTCACATTTCGAACACCTAATTTTTCGTTGGAATCCCGATTTGTAATGACCGCTTGGCCATCGGCCACAACAACTTCGGCGATGGGCAACCGACGAACCCAGCCCGGAACGCGGCCAGGAAGCACACCCCCCGCCCCGCCGCGGCCCCGAAAAGAAACGGTCCCTTCCAGCAAGGGATTGTCCAATTGGAGGGTCCGAATGGTCCCATTCCCCGATATTAATTCTCGGACCGGGACGTCGACCGTCAGTTGAGGGACCGTCACCGACGACCGTTCCCCTTGAAGCCGCAGATCGGTCATCACGAACCGCCCCTTCCACAAGTCCGCCTGGAATGTGCCAAAGGTCGAGCGGGTCCCGTCGAAAACATATTTCTTGAGATACCCCTCAACCCCCGCCGACACCGTTCCGTTGAGAAACCAAAGAAAGGCGGCCAACAGGCCCGCGGCCAATAGGAAACCCACGAACACACCCACAATCAACCCCACCCAAGCGCCGCCCCGAACCGGAGAAAAGCGTTTGCCCGTTCCCATGTCGAAGCGTCGCGTCATGATGGAGGGGTGGGGCCCCATTAAGCGGAGGGAGGCGTTTGAAGGGCGCGCATGTAATGGGCCCGTTCGAAGGCGGCGGGGTCCGGACAGTTAAGCTTCGAAAGGCTCCCCCGCATTTGCCGGATTGATTCGTATTCATTTTTTTCCATCCATTCGCGGGTGTCCCGCTCCATGACGGATAAATGTTTGAGGCCGTGCCGATAGAGAGCCGAAGCGATCAACGTCACGCTGGCGCCGACCATCATCATTTTAATGACGTCGCGGCCGTTGTGAACGCCGCTGGTGGCCGCCAAGTCTGTTTTAATTCGCCCGTACAAAATCCCAATCCACGTCAAAGGCAACCGCGCGGCCTGGGGCGTGCTCCACAAGACCTTCGGGCGAATGTCGACGTTTTCCAAATCCACGTCGGGCTGGTAAAAACGGTTGAACAAAACCAGCCCGTCGGCGCCCGCGTCCACAAACCGTTTGGCCATGTTCGCCATATTGGAATAAAACGGACTGCATTTGACCGCCAACGGGATCTTGACCGCTTTGCGCACCGCGCGAACGATTTCGACGGCGGTCTCTTCCACCCGGGATCCCGGGCTGTCCAGATCGGTGGGGATGGTGTAAATGTTAAGTTCCAACGCGTCCGCGCCAGCCTCTTGAATTTGACGGGCGTAATCCGTCCAGCCGCCCAAAGAACTGCCGTTTAAACTGGCAATGACGGGAATTTTTAACGCTTTCTTGGCTTTGGCGATGTGTTCCAACCGCTCATCAGGGCCCAACCCCCATCGGAAATTTCAGGAAAATAGGTGAGCGCCTCGGCGAAACTTTCGGTCCCTTGCTCGGTGCGCTCGAACAGTTCGTCGCGGTCCCGGCGAATTTGTTCCTCGAACAACGAGTGCAACACCACCGCCGACGCTCCCAGATCTTCCATTAACTTCAGTTTGTCCAGGTCGTCGCAAAGGGTGGACGCCGACGGAACCAGCGGCGATTTAAGGGCCAACCCCAAATAATTTGTCGACAGATCCACGGCCACGGCGTTACCCTTTCACTGGCGCCACGGGTGCCGGAGGCACAGGCGCCGTTGCCGGAGCGGCCGCCGCCGCGGGTGGCGCCGCCGGGGCCACAGGCCGGGAAGCCAAATGTTGGTAATAAGCCCAGCGAGATTCCGCGTCTGACTGGGACCGGCCCCAGAGATCCTTGGAATGTTCCGGCGCGGTTTTCGTCAGCATCTTGAACCGATTTTCGCGCAGATAGAAATCGTCGATTTTCGTGGTGGCCGGTTTGGAGTCCACCACCAAGGGGTTAAGCCCCTGGGCGATCCGGCGTGGATCATGGCGATACAGCAACCATTGGCCCGACCCCACCGCGGCCTTTTGGCTGTCCAAGGCCTTCACCATGTTGATCCCATGGGCGATGCAATGGCTGTAGGCGATAATCAACGACGGCCCGTCAAAAGATTCAGCTTCCAAGAACGAACGCAGAGTGTGCTCGTCACGGGCGCCCATGGCCACTTCGGCCACATAGATGTTGCCGTAACTCATGGCCATCAATCCCAGGTCTTTCTTAGCCGTGGCTTTTCCCCCCGTCGCGAACTTGGCGACGGCGGCCCGGGGCGTGGCCTTCGACAACTGACCGCCCGTATTGGAGTAGACGCCCGTGTCCAACACAAGGATGTTCACGTCCAACCCGCTGGCAAACACGTGGTCCAACCCGCCGAAACCGATGTCGTAAGCCCACCCGTCACCGCCCACGATCCACACGCTTCGCCGGACCAGCACGTCCGCCAAATCCGTCAACCGTCGAGCGTCCAGGGAATCGACCCCTTTCAGTTTTTCTTTAAGAACCGCCACCCGTTCCCGTTGTTCATGAATGCCCGCCTCATCTCTTTGTTTGGCGTTCAAGAGGCTCGTCACCAGGTCGTCGCCCAAAGCGGCCGACAGTTTCTTCAGCAAGTCCCGGGCAATTTCTTCCTGTTGGCTAAGGGAAAGCCGGAACCCCAACCCGAACTCGGCGTTGTCCTCGAATAGGGAATTGGACCAGGCCGGTCCCCGTCCCTGCTTATTTTTTGTCCAGGGCGTGGTGGGCAGGTTGCCCCCGTAAATCGACGAACAGCCCGTGGCGTTGGCGATCAACGCCCGGTCGCCCCAGATTTGCGACAACAGCTTCAAGTAGGGCGTTTCCCCGCATCCTGAACAGGCACCGGAGAACTCAAACAACGGCTGTTCGATTTGAACCTGGTTGATCCGCTCAATTTTAAGTTTGCGTCGATCGTATTCAGGCAGGTCCAGGAAGAAATTCCAATTGTCCCGTTCCGTCGAACGCAGGGGGGCCTGGGGCCGCATGTTGATGGCCTTCAGTTTGGCTTCGGACTTGTTGCGCGCTGGACAAATTTCCACGCACAACGAACACCCCGTGCAGTCTTCCGGCGCCACCTGAAGCAAAAACTTTTGCCCTTTCCAATCCCGCTCGATGGCGTCGCGGCTTTTGAACGTGGCCGGGGCGTTGGCCAGAAGAGCCGGTTCCACCACTTTGGACCGGATCACGCTGTGGGGACAAATCATCACGCACTTATTGCATTGAATGCAGGTGGCCGTGTCCCACACGGGGATTTCCTGGGCCAAATTGCGTTTTTCAAAAGCGGCGCTTCCCACGGGAAACGTGCCGTCCGCGGGCATGGCGCTCACGGGCAACTGGTCGCCTTCGTTGCGGATCATGGTCCCCAGAACCTCTTTGACGTAAGCGGGAGCGCTGTCCACCACCGGCGGAGGGAGTTCCAACGTGCTGGTGACCGCCGCGGGAATGCGAACCGCCTGCAGGCGCTCAAGGGCGATGTCCACGGACCGCAGATTCATTTGGACCACGTCTTCACCTTTTTTTCCGTACGCCTTAGCGATGGACTTCTTGATTTCTTCAATGGCCCGTTCCCGGGGAAGAACGTTGGAAATTCCGAAGAAACACGATTGCATCACCGTATTGATCAGCCCCCGCAGGCCCGCCTCTTTGGCCACAGCATACGCGTCGATCACATAAAATTTGAGCTTTTTGGAAATGAATTTTTCCTGGAACACCCGGGGCAGTTGGTCCCAAATTTGGTCGGCGGTGAACGAGGTGTTTAATAAAACAGTTCCCCCGTCTTTGACCTGGTTCAACAAATCGAACCGTTCCAAAAACACCGGCTGGTGGATGCCCATGAAATCCGCCTCGGAAATGAGATACGGCGCGTGGATGGGGGCCGGCCCGAACCGCAAATGAGAAATCGTGATGGACCCGGCTTTTTTGGAATCGTAAACGAAAAATCCTTGGGCGTAATTTTCCGTGTTTTCGCCGATGATTTTAATGGAATTTTTGTTGGCCGACACCGTGCCGTCTGATCCCAATCCGTAAAACATCGCCCGAACTCCCCCCACGGGTTCCGCGGAAAAGTGGGGGTCCCAGGGCAAACTGGTGTGGGACACGTCGTCCATGATCCCGATGGTGAAATGGGCCTTGGGCTTAGACGTTGACAGGTTGTCGAACACGGCTTTGGCCATGCCCGGCGTAAATTCTTTTGACGATAGACCGTAACGACCGCCCACCACCGCGGGCATGGTTTTGAACGGAGAACCACCCGCCGTTGTCGCTTCAAACACCGCGTTGACCACGTCCAAATAGAGCGGTTCCCCGTTCGCGCCGGGTTCCTTGGTTCGGTCCAAAACAGCGATGCGTTTCACCGTTGACGGCAATGCCTTCAACAAAAGCCCCGCATCGAAAGGGCGGTACATCCGGACTTTCAAGACCCCCGTTTTTTCGCCCTTGGCATTCAACGCCTTGGTCGTTTCTTCCACGGTTTCCGCACCGGACCCCATGATCACGATCACCCGGTCCGCGTCCGGCGCCCCGGCGTATTCATACAGTTTGTAGCGACGGCCGGTGAGGTCGCCGAAGCGATCCATCAATTTTTGGGTGATTTCCGGACAAACGGTGTAATAGGGGTTGACGGTTTCTCGTCCCTGGAAATAGACGTCCGGGTTCTGGGCCGACCCGCGCAGGACAGGTTTCTCGGGGGTCAGGGCCCGTTCCCGGTGCCCGTGAATGTCGGCGTCGTCGATCATGGCGCGCAAGACGTCGTCCTCCAGCCACGCCACTTTTTGAACTTCGTGGGACGTGCGGAACCCATCGAAAAAGTGGAGGAAAGGCACACGCGACTTCAGCGTTGCCGCCTGGCTGATGACCGCGAAGTCCATGGCTTCCTGAACCGACGCGGACCCCAATATCGCCCAACCGGTTTGGCGAGTGGCCATCACGTCTTGGTGGTCGCCGAAAATGGAAAGACCTTGGGCCGCAATGGACCGCGCCGCCACATGAAACACCGCCGAGGTCAGTTCCCCAGCAATCTTGTACATGTTGGGGATCATCAACAAAAGCCCCTGGGACGCCGTAAAAGTGGTCGCCAAGGACCCGGTTTGAAGCGCTCCATGAACGGCCCCCGCCACGCCGCCTTCGCTTTGCATCTGATACACCAGGGGGACGTCCCCCCAAATATTCTTTTTTCCTTCCGACATCCACGCGTCGGACCATTCGGCCATGGTGGAGGAGGGGGTGATGGGATAAATGGCAATGACTTCATTGGTGCGAAATGCGACAGAAGCGACGGCTTCGCCGCCATCAATTGTTTTATAACGCGGTTGAGACATGGGTTAAAAACCTCGAGGGATGGAATTCGTTCGGCGCACCAAACGGGATGTCACGGATATCACGGCCCCCATCATACGAAAACCCAACGGGTTTTAACACCCCCCGCTTATGGTAGGATGAGAGGGTGCTGAAGAATGTCCAATATCTTATCAGTGAAACCGATCCGGTGCGGTTGGGGCCGTCCGCGGGGGAAGTGTGTTTTGTGGGACGCTCGAACGTGGGCAAAAGCAGTTTGATCAATGCCCTGTGCGGTAAAACCGTTGCCCGGGTCTCGAATACGCCGGGCCGAACCCGAATGATCAATGTGTTTTCCGCCGGGCCCCATCGTTGGGTGGTGGATTTGCCCGGGTACGGTTACGCCCGTGTTCCGGAATCCGAGCGGCGCAAATGGGGCCCCATGATCGAGGGCTATTTGACCAGCCGCCCTAATCTACGAATGGTCTACTGCCTGGTGGATGCCCAGGTCGGCCCCACACAGTTGGATGTGCAACTGCACGAATGGATCCTTTCAAACAACCTTCCCTGGCGCGTGGTGGCCACGAAAGCCGACCAGGTCCGGTCCACCCATTGGCCCCACCAACGGCAAATCATTGCCGACACTTTTTCCCTTCAACCCCGGGATGTGATTTGGACCAGCGCCCGGAAAGGCGTGGGGATCCCCCTCTTGATCACCGAAATTGCTCAATGTTTGGCGGGGTGAATCAGCGGGACGAAGCCGCGGAACGGCCTGGAGAAACGTTTCGTTTTCCCCGTTGACGAAGAACAGATATATCCACTTGAGCGAAGGGATCGAAATTTTTTCCGGCAAGGTCGGTTGTTTCCGTTGTTCCGGCTGGATTCGCACCCCTCGGAGAAACAAGGGACGGACTCCCAAGGTCTTTGTTAGCCCACAGGGGAATAAGTTCTTTGTTTTCTTTCTGGATTCGAGCCTCCACCAGGGAAAAAACCTGCTGGGTTTCCTCCACAAACGCCCGGAACCGGGATTGAATGTCCCGGTCCGATTTCCACTTTTCCCGATAATTCAAGAACGCCCGCCGAAGATGCCCCATTTCAACAAATAATCGTTCGGCGATATCACGGTTCTTCTCAGTTGGGGACGCCAATAGGGCGGGATAAACTTCGCGATCTTCAAAGGACAGATAGAGCGCCACTGTCGCGGCCAACACATCCAGCCGACGCCCCACGTCCACCGCCAACGGAGCGGAATTGGGTAAGTCTAACAGGGCTCGTAGGATCCCCATCTGGTCCACGATGTCCGCGTGTTGTTTGAGAAGATCCCCAATGTCCATGCCCCCCCCCCCTTAAGGACCTCTGATTCGCCTTAATTATCGGCAAATCCCGACAATTATTTAGGGGGATTGGGCGGACATCGACTCGGTTAAAATGTCTCGCACCTTGGGAAGGCTAGTGTCGCTGACCAGAACCCACAACACGTCGCCCGATTCCAGGGGCGTGCTTCCATCGGGCACAACAAACCGTTCCCCTCGCCCGATGAGAGCGATCAAGCTATCTTTGGGCATGTTAAGGCTCACCAACGTCTTGCCGACTTTGGGGGACCCGTAGGGAAGAATAAAATCTTCCAGCCGTGTTTGGGATCCCACTCCCGGGCCTAATCGAAGCGGCGCGCGGCGCGGTTCTTCCGCGGGCGCTTCCAACCCCAACCGTTTTGCCACCCAGGGGATCGACACCCCCTGAACCAACGCCGAGGTGAGCACGACAAAGAAAACTATATTAAAAATCATCTCCGATTTGGGAAGTCCCGCCAGCAAGGGAAACGTTGCCAGAACGATGGGAACCGCTCCGCGTAAGCCCACCCAGGACACCAACACTTTTTCCGGCTTGGAAAACCGGCTGTTGGCCATCCCCACAAACACCGACACCGGCCGCGCCACCAACATCAAAAACGCCGCCACCGCCAAACCCGCCCCCATCACCTCGAATACATGGCTGGGAAACACCAACAGCCCTAACGTCAAAAACATGCCGATCTGCATGAGCCAGGCAATCCCATCGTGAAACCGACCCAAAGACCGTTTGTGAATAAAGTTTGAGTTCCCCAAAAATACCCCCGCCACGTACACCCCCAAAAATCCGTTGCCCCCCACCACAGTCGTCACGCCGTATGTCAACACCACCAACGCCAAACTGAGGACTGGATACAACCCTTCGTATCCCAAGGCCGCGCGGTTTAACAAAGTCCTCATCAGAAATCCAAAACCAAGTCCCAACCCGGCCCCCACGCCCATTTGAAGAAAAAATTTCGGAATCAATCCCCAGGCGGATTTGTCCGACGCCACAATCAGGCCGATCATTCCGACGGTGAGGAACACCGCCATGGGATCGTTGCTCCCCGATTCTAATTCCAGCAACGGCCGCAATCGGCCTTTCAATCGGACGCTCTTGGATTTTAAAACGGAGAAAACGGCGGCCGCGTCGGTGGACGCGATAATGGACCCCAGCAACAGACCTTCTTTCCAGGAAAAACCCAGAACCAACGCCACAAACCCGCCCACCAACCCCGCCGAGATCGCCACGCCCACCGTTGACAAAACCATTCCGCTCGCCAGAACAGGCCGCACCATGCTCCACTCGGTTTCCAGCCCCCCCGCAAAAAGAATATACGCCAACGCCACGGTTCCCGCGGCCTGGGCCAGTTTCGGGTTGTCGAATTCGATGCCGCCCAAACCTTCCGATCCGGCCAACATGCCCACGCCCAAAAAAATCAACATGGCCGGAACACCGAACCGTTCCGACGCTTTACTGATCAACACGCTCCCCACCACCAACACCCCCGCGACAATCAGAAGGGTTTCAATGGCCATAGGACCCCTTGGCGCGGACGTGGTGGGCAACGCTCAGACCCAACGTGACAACAGTTAACGGAATCACCCCAAACCACAGCACGGAACTGAACGCGGGTAATGCATCGTGTTGAGTGGCCGCCAGCACAAGATAAACCGTGTAGGCCCCATAATAGAATAGAAACAAGGCGCCTTCCCACCGAGCAATGGAATGGCCCGTTAAGAAAATCGGCAGACACGCCGCCGCCACCGCCACCATGATGGGAATGTCGAAATTCAATGCGGCAGGTGCCACTTCCACCCCGCGGGGGGCCAGCACCGCCGCCGCACCCAACACCGCTAAAAGATTGTAGATGTTGGATCCCACCACGTTTCCGATGGCAATTTCCCGTTGACCGCGCCAGGTGGCCAATACCGACGTGGCCACTTCGGGCAAACTGGTTCCGGCGGCCACCAGCGTCAAACCAATAACGAGCTCGCTCATCCCCAACCCTCGGGCCAAGTCCACCGCACCACTTAACAACCACTGGGCTCCCCAGGCCAACACGGCCAACCCGCTAAGGATAAAGATGACATTGACGCCAACAGACTCGGTTTTGTCCTTGGCCGTGTCGGCGCCGTTTCCTTCCTTTAAACCGGTCCACACCTGGTACACGGTGTATATCACCAGTAACACCAGCAGAACGGTTCCGTCCGCACGGGACACATACCCATCGATCGACATGACCCAAGCCAATAGACTGACACCAATTGCGACGGGGACCTCACGCCAAATGATGGCCCGCGTAACCACCAGCGGGCGGATTAGGGCAGAAGCCCCCAAGATTAAGAGGACGTTGAATATATTCGATCCCACCACGTTGCCCAGAGCTAAACCGCCTTGCCCCGCTAACGCCGCTTTGGCACTCACCACCACCTCCGGTGTGCTCGTGCCATAGGCCACCACGGTCAAACCCACCACCAAAGAAGGGATCCCCACCCGAAGGGCCAACCGGCTCGCGCCTCGGATTAATAGTTCGGCCCCCCCCACCAACAACACCAACCCCGCCAGAAATAAAAGAATCGAAACCAGCATAAGACGCTCCTTTACGCCTCCGTCAAGGCCTGCGCCAGAGTCGGCGCACGGAAAACGTAGCCGCTTTGGATTAGTTTTCTGGGTTCCACCCGGGCGCTGGCCAACAACAGCGCGTCGGCCATTTCGCCGAGAACCAGCTTGGCGGCGAACGCCGGCAAAGGCGTCACGGCCGGCCGACGAAGAACACGGCCCAGAATCCGGATAAACTCGTCGTGTCGGACGGGGCCCGGCGCCGTGACGTTGACCGGACCGGACAAAGATCCGTCTTTTAATGTTTGCTGGATCGCCCCCACAACGTCGCTCAGACCGATCCAACTCCACCATTGCCGGCCCGATCCGATTTTTCCGCCCAAGCCCCACCGAAAGGGTGGGAGCATCTTTTTCAAGGCTCCGCCCCGCCGACTCAAAACAACGCCGAACCGCGCGTGGACCACCCGAATCCCACGGGCCGCCGCCGGGCGGCAAGCCGATTCCCACTCCCGGCAAACGTCCGCCAAAAAACCCGTTCCCGCCGGACTGTTTTCCGTCAACACCTCGTCGCCCCGATCTCCGTAAAATCCGATGGCCGACGCGCACACAAAAACCTGGGGCGGACGAGACACGGCGGCCACCGTTTGGGCCAACAAACCCGTCCCTCGGCAACGACTTTCGCGGATCCGTTCTTTCATCAACGGCGTCCAACGTCCAGCGGCGATGCTTTCCCCCGCCAAATGGACCACCGCGTTAAACCCGTCCAGCATCCGGGCGTCGATTTTCCCCCGTTCGGGATCCCACAACAGGCGCGGGGCTTGCACCGCCTCGGATCGGGACAGTGCCGTCACTTCGTGTCGGTCTATCTCCAGCGCGTTCACCAACGCTCCGCCGATGAGTCCGGTGGCCCCCGAAACCAAAATTTTCATGACCCCTCCAAGAAAACCAAAACAACGACACCCATTTTATAATAACCACAGAAGCTCCGATGATTTTGGAACCATGGAAATTCTATAATCGACGAGACAACCAATCACAGGATCTTCTTCTATGCCTTTGTTTTTTGCCATCCCCATCCGTCCATGACCCTCGCTCCCTTGGCGGCGATGGCGTGCGCCCTTTTTGTGATCGCCTATGTGGTTTACGGGCGGATCTTGTCTCGTTTGTTCGGGCTTGACCCCCGCCGGCCCACGCCCGCCCATACATTGAAAGATGGGATCGATTTCGTTCCGGCTAAAGGACCCGTTCTGTTGGCCCAACATTTTTCCGCCATCTCCGCCGCCGGACCCATTGTGGGACCCATTTTGGCGGGCCTGTGGTTCGGGTGGCTTCCGGCGCTGTTGTGGATCGTGTTCGGTTCCATTTTTCTGGGCGCGGTTCACGACTATTCCAGCATCGTCGGGTCCATTCGGCATCGGGGCTCGTCAGTGGCGGAAATCGTCCGGGACCACGTGGGCGGACGTGCTTACAAGTTTTTTTTGGGGTTCGTGTGGCTGTCGCTTCTTTACGTGATCACGGCGTTCACCGACATCACCAGCGCCAGTTTCGTGGAACCCCAGTTCGGCGGTGGCGTGGCCACGGCCTCCACCGCTTATCTCTTGATCGGGTTGGGCCTGGGATGGGCGCTCAACAAAGGCCGTGTTCCCCTGTGGCTGGCCACCTTGATCGCTTTGCCTCTGGTCGGCGCGGCCATCGGGTGGGGACAATCGTTCCCCCTCCGGTTTCCCGACAGCGGCTGGATTCGACCGCAACTGGCTTGGAACTTCATCATCCTCGGATATTGTTTTGTGGCCTCCCTCATTCCTGTTTGGCTGTTGGTTCAACCCCGGGGATATTTGGGCGGGTATTTCCTTTATGGAACACTTCTGGCCGGCCTGGTGGGCTTATTTCTGGGGGGCGATAAAATTCAGTACCCCGCCATCACCGGCTTTGTGGGACTCAATGGAATGCCCCTTTTTCCCATGCTGTTTGTGACAGTGGCCTGCGGGGCTTGCTCGGGGTTCCATGGCCTTGTCGGGTCCGGAACCACTTCAAAACAAATCGATGTGGAAACCGATTGCCAATTGGTCGGATACGGTGGCATGCTCTTCGAAGCCCTGGTCGCCGTGGTGGCTCTGGCCACGCTCATGGTGTTGCCCGTCGGCGACGCCGCGTTGGGTTTGGGGCCGGACCGAATTTACGCCGCTGGGTTGGCCCGGTTTGTGGAACGATTCGGCATCCAACCTGATTTGGCGCGCAACTTCGCCCTGTTGGCCTTCGCCACTTTTATCTATGATACGTTGGACGTCACCACCCGGTTGGGGCGGTACATGCTTCAGGAACTCACGGGCTGGTCCGGTGTCAAAGGGGGCATGGCGGCCACCCTGTTGACCCTGGCGCTTCCGGCGGTTTTTGTCACGGTTCGCGTCGTTGACCCGTCGGGAAACCCCGTCCCCGCCTGGAAAATGTTTTGGACCATTTTCGGCACGTCCAACCAACTGCTGGCCGGGCTCACGCTGTTGGGGCTTACAACATGGCTCAAAGAACGCGGCGGACGGGCTTGGCTTGTGACCGCGTTCCCCATGGCCTTTATGATGGTCATGACCCTGTGGGCCCTGGGCCGAACCATCCTTCCGTGGGCGGCGACTCTGGGCAACAACCCCCGGTGGGAAACGATTCCCGTTGTGGCCGTGGTTTTATTCGCCCTGGCCCTCTTGTTGATTTTTGATTCGGTTCGCGGTCTCACTAAAAAACAAAGGATTCCCCTATGATGTCATCGTTTGATCTTAAACACACCCTCCTGTTAGGCTGGCCGATCCTATCGGTGCTTTTGGTCTTTTCCATTCTGACCGTATCGATCTTTTTCGAGTGCTTGTCCCTTTTCCGCCACATACGGGAAATCCTCGCCTCGCAAGGTGAAAAACATTCCGTCAAACCCCTGTTCGACCGGGTGGAACAACGCCTGGCCGTTCTCGGGACCCTGGCCAACTCGGCGCCCTTTGTGGGCCTTCTGGGAACAGTGATCGGGATCATTCGGGCGTTTCATACCATCAGCCAAGCGTCTGGATCGGGCGGAGGCATGGCGTTGGTGGCGGGAGGCATTTCCGAAGCGCTGGTGTCCACCGCGGCGGGACTGGCGGTGGCCATTCCGGCCAGCATGTTGTTCAACTATTTCACGTTCAAAAACGAGAAACTCATGGAAAACGCGGGGACTGACGAATGAAAGTTCATTTGGGATCCCACAAGAAAAAACGGCTGATCACGGAAATCAACATGGTGCCGTTCATCGACGTGGTGTTGGTGTTGCTGATCATCTTCATGATCCTTTCGCCGTTCATCGCCCAATCCCAAATCCCGGTGAACCTGCCCCGGGCCGCCGGCACACCCAGTGACGACGACACTCCCTTGAAATTGAAAATCACCCGGGATGGCGATTATTATGTGGGCGACCAGCGGGTGTTACGAAACAATTTGGCCGAAAAATTAGCCGACACGCTTCTCAAAAGCCAGCGGCGTGCCGTTCTAATCGAGGCCGACCGGGACGTTTCGTTCAAAAACGTCGTCCTCGCCCTGGACGCGGCCCAGAAACTGAAAGCGGTGAAGGTGGGGGTCGCGGTGCTTCCTACCGAAGATACACCCGCCACACGGTGACGTGCCGAGTCATGACTTGTCAAGTCGTAACTTGACAAGTCTAGACTTGACAAGTTACGACTTGACGAACGGAATCCATGAGAAAAGGTCCCTCTAAATGAACCGATACCTGGCTATTTCCTCCGCACTCCATGGAATCGTTTTCGGTCTTTATTTTCTTTTCCTCTCATGGGCCGATCGGCCCCAAGCTTATTACGGGTTCCAGTTTTTGGGGGGACAGTCTGGGTTTGGGACGGGGCGATTGGAACCGGCGGCGGCTCCGCTCAAAGAAACGGGGCGCCCCGCCGCCACCCCATCGAAGGATAACGCCTTGCTTAAATCCGACGACTCGGACCGCGTGGCCATCGCAAAAAAGACCGCCGTCAAAAAGGAGTCCGCTCCCAAAACGCCCGCCGTTAAAGACGGGCAAAAGGGCGGGCGCGGAAACGCCGCCTTGGGTCGAGGCGATTTTCAAGGTTCGAAAACAGGGCCGGTGGGCGGCGTGGGGACGTCTTTGGAAATCGGCGGGTTCGGGCCCGGAGGCGCCGGGGGCGTGGGCCAACAGTTTCCGTTTAAGTGGTATGGGGAACTGGTTTACAAACGGTTGTGGGAAGCCTGGGACCGCACCGACGCCGGGACCCGGGAATGCAAAGTGGCTTTCAAAATTTTAAAAGACGGCAAAGTCACCGGCGTTAAAATAAAGAGCTCTTCCGGCGACGCCTTGTTTGACATGACCGCCAAACGAGCCGTGCTGGCCGCCGCCCCTTTTTCCCCTCTTCCTGAAGGATTCAAAGAAAAAGAACTCCCTATCCTGGTTCGGTTTCGATTGCAGTAACCGGGATTAACCGGTTATCGAACCAGTGGTCTGATTCGGCCGGAAATGCGGTTATCGGCCGGCGAAGTTCTGTTCGGCGAATCGCCACTGGACGAGACGGGAGAGGAAGGTTTCGACAAACTTGGGGCGCAGGTTGCGGTAGTCGATGTAGTAGGCATGTTCCCAGACATCGAGGCAGAGCAACGGCTTGTCTCCGGTGGTCAGCGGGGTGCCAGCGGCGCCCATGTTGACGATGTCCACCGAGCCGTCGGCCTTCTTGACCAGCCAGGTCCAGCCGGAACCGAAGTTGCCGACTGCCGAGGCCTGAAAGGCCTTGAGAAACTCGGCGAAGGATCCCCACCGGGCATCAAGAGCCGCCGCCAGAGCGCCCGTAGGCGCACCGCCTCCATTGGGTGTCAGGCAATTCCAGAAAAAACTATGGTTCCACACCTGGGCCGCGTTGTTGTAGAGGCCGCCGGGCGGCGCTTTCCGAATGATCGCCTCCAGATCGAGCGCTTCGTATTCCGTCCCCTTGATTAGATTGTTCAGATTGGTGACATAGGTTTGATGGTGCTTGCCGTAATGGTATTCGAGGGTTTCCCGCGACATGTGAGGGGCCAGCGCGTCCAAGGCAAAGGGCAGTTGGGGTAACTGATGTATCATGGGCGTCCTCCGTAGGACTTGGTTTGGGAAGAAGTGAAACAATGTGAATACATGACAGATTGTATAATATTTTAAGGGGGAAGGGGATTTAGGCGCGGTGCGCCCTACCGTTGTTCCCCATTTTTTTATCAAAACGGGAAATAAACGTGCATTTCTGGCAAAGGTCTTCCACCAATATCCCGCGGTTGAATCCTTGGAGGATCGATTGGCACCGCGGACTTTGAATAATCTCCGACAGGTTCTGGGACCCGCAATGACCCAAATTGATAATTCCGTCTTTGTCCAAACAGCAAGGGACGACGGTCCCATCCGCCAAAATCCCGATGTGGGATGACAAGCCGTAACAAAAACCCCGGAGACTTCGGACGGGATGGCTGGGATGGGGCCATTGAAACCGGCTGTCGAAGTGTAAGAATACCCGGCCTTTCAATTTCACATTCTTTTTCCAGCGGACATCGGCTCGGTTCTTGAAATCCACTCGCAGAGCCTGTCTGATTTTCTGAAACAATAGTTCATTGGACTCCCGGGTCCCTGGCTCGCCGCTATTCCAGAGTCGATAGTTGATGTACAGGTCCGGGCGCTCCACGAGAGCTCGCTCGGTGAAATCAAAAATGTTTTGAAGATAAACGGAATTGTCCCGGCCCGGAAAATTGGCTTCAAAACTCTGAAGGGAAAAATTGATTTGTTTAAACGCGGGGTTTAAAAGGACCTCGGTGCGCCGTTGATTCAGTAAAATCCCGTTGGTGGTCAGGTTGATGGGAACCCCCAGGTTGTTGCACAGCGCCACGCATGAATCAAATTGGGGGTGAAGGAGTGGTTCGCCGAAAACGTGAAAACACACCTCTTCCGTTAAGGGAGCCGCCTCCCGAACCGTTTTTTCAAACAAATCCAATTCCATGAACTTCTTGTCACGGCCGGTCTCCGGGCAAAAAGAACACCGCAAATTACACACATTGCTGATCTCGATATAGACTTTTTTAAACAAGAGGTTTTTCCTTAACAAGGGGAGGGAGCACGATTGCCGATTGTACATTACGGATGGATTCAAAGAAAACGATCGGCCCATCCCTGTCAAGGCGGGTCGCGGCGATTTACGCTTTTGTTGACACCACCCGCGCTGTTTCGAGCGCGGCCCGGGCCAGGCCCAGCACGTCCAGCGTTTTAAGTTGACCGCCCAACCATTCCAACAACAAAATCCGGCTGGATGAATCCTCACGCCGCGGGTCCACCACGATCGCTGAGGGATCGGCGGTGTAAACGTCCAGGGATCGGCCCTGACCTACAGACAGAAAGGGAAGGTTCGAACGGACGTCATCGAGCGTCAATTCCTCTTTTCCGATCAACATCAATTCACAGGAAGCAAGATAGCCATGGAGCGTTTCCGGTAGCTCGCGTTGAAGGGCGCGTTTTATCTTTTTCGCGTTAAGGCCGGTGGCGCCGTTCACGAGCAGGACATCGGGGTTTTGGGATTCATTCCGTTGGCCGGCCCTTTCCCGCAACTTTGCGATCAGCGCGGCCCGGCGGTTCTCGTTCGCTTCCTCCGAATCCAAAAGTTCCGTCACGCGGAGGACAACGGTTCCGTTGTCGACCGGGTTTATTGAAACCTCCGTTGCTGAGGTCAATAGGGTTTCCCGAGCGGCCGTGCCCTCAGCCCAGGCGGTGGCGGCCGTGTTCCCATCGACCGTTCCAAAAAGACGGCTTAACGGGCCCCACACGGGATGGGCCATCACATCCGTTGAAATCGGAATCCCGGCCAACCCGAGCAGAAAAGCCGTTTGACGCATTTCCGTTTCGGGCCGTTGGCCCCGCTCATGGGTATTCCAAGACTCCGAAATCTGAAACCCGAGTGACGCGTGTGCCGTTTGATCCACGATGCTCCTGGCGGCCTCGGAAACACCGGAATCGTTGGGCCGCGCCCGAACGGGCGCGAAACTGTCCGTCAACCGACCGTCCAAAGGGATCCCTTCCATCAACCACTTAAACACCCTTTCCGACGCGGGATTCATCAACCCTTGCGTTTGAAGGGCCTCCATCGTCCGGCCAAGATTATTGTTATTTCGTAGTAACAGCTCAGGCCCCTCACCCTGCCCTCGCATCAGCGGCTCTGCCGCCCCAGGTGCCCCGATCTCTGTGAGGGGCCTCCCGAGAGGAGAGGGAAAATCTTTGTTTTCCTTCCCCTCTTGGGGGAAGGTGGCCCGAAGGGGCGGATGAGGGGCCTGACTAGTTACAATTCGTAACAGCTCACCCCTCCCAAGAGGCGCGGGGCCCCACTCTGGATTCTTTTTTTCGCTGGGAAGAAGGGGCACCGAAGGCCCGGCCGAAGGAGAAGGGGAGATTGAAATCACGGGAGTGGGTTGTGGGGGCGAGGTGTTGGGAGCGGAAAAAGCCGAGACGACAAATCCAAGCCATACGATCGCTGACGTCATCAAGTTACGGAAAACAGGGATGAAGGGACCTTTCCTTGCACCTGTTGCCGAGCGCGGTCCAGGAAGAAGAGCGACCGGGTCCTCTTCCGCGTCCACATCCTCGGCGCCGACATAAATGGTTTCGTCCACAAACCCCGCGTTCAAAGAGATCCGCGGACCCTCTCCTGTGCCAAACAGGCCGGCGAGGGTGTTGACCGAGGAATGGTTGAACCGCTGGACATCGGCGGAAAGAGGATCGGTGAGGAACCCTTGTCCCGAAAAGTACCCGCTAATTTTCCGCGCCATATCCCGGGGAGACCCTTGGGCCATGGCCATCGGAACCAAAAAGTAGGTCATGAGATTAAGCGGGGGGGCCTCGTCTAAAGTTTCCGCACGACGAAGAACGTCTTCCAAGAACGTCAATTGGGCCCGGGCCCCCGGAGCGTCAAATGAATAAACGCCTTCCCCCGAAAAGGCCTGGACTTGTTTAAGCCGATCATTCTCAAGATCGTAGACCCGCGTGGGATGTTCTTTCACGAGGGTTTTGAGGGTTTTGCTATTTTTAATTCGTCGAATGAGCTCGATCGGTTTGTCCAACGAGGCGATCACGGCGCCAAAACTGTAGCGGCCCATCTCCTCCCGGTTGGCCCAAAACGTGTCCAAACGAACCCCGGCCCCTTGGGGAACCCGGACCGGGCCCACGTAGGCCCGATCGGACCAGCGAAGCGCCATTCCCCCTTGTCCCCACCGTTGCCCCCCCTGCGTGGCGCGGTAGGAATTCATGAGCGCCAGGTCAAAAATGGTTCGGTCCCCCACCCGTTTGTCCCCGACGCGGGAGGTGACAACGGATAACGCGCTTAAAGGTTTATCCATTCCATCAATGGACCCCGACCGGGAGACCAATGTGGCCACACCCAGGTCCCAAGGAGAGCGGCCCCGCAGATGGGAAAATCCGGATTTCACCGTCTTAAATTCGTCAGAAAACAAATACGTCCAGGCCCGGGCGTAGGCGTAAAAAGACCCTTTCCCCTCGGGAACAAGCAGAACCACCACAGGGACATCCTCCCGGAAAAGCGTCCGGTCTTTGGATTTTTTTTCATAAAATTCCCGTTCGGATTCGTTTTGGGCGATTAACAAGACCACGTCAGCCGATGGATGGTCCCTGGCGAGTTCCAATGACAAGGCCTCTTGGGCGGCATCGAAATGGTGGCGGGCAAAGTCGCGGTTGAGATGGAAAGGGTCTTCTCCAACCCCATTTCCGTTCATCCGGCCATTGACGTGAGGACGGAGATTCATTTCCCGCCACAGCGCGATCCCTTTTCGGAAAAAGCCGTCCCGCCGAACGCCCCACGCTTGAAAACGGAACAGCACCATGGTCGCCCCGAACCCTGAAACAAAGGCCAACACCGCCGGGATCAACGACATCATTTGTGTAACAGCAACGGCCCAAATCAGCACGCTGATCAGCGTGCCCCATCCTTTTCGGTGCAGGTCTTTAGCGGACATGTCCGGAAGCTCTTTGGTTTTTGTTTTTTCAACCAAGCGATCGAACACGGCGGCCAGTTCCTTTTTATCCGAATCAGAATAAAGGCCCGGCGCCAAAATGTTTCCCAAACTCACAACGGAAAGACCCTCGGCCTGGTCCCAAAGCGTTTTCCCCCGTTTGGGCGCATCGGTGAGGAGACGCCCCCCGTATTCCCGAACCGAGACGCGGATCATGGCGGGAATCCCCCGAACCAAACGCAGAAGCGTCCCCACCTTCCGCCGTTCAAACCAGGAATCGTCCCGGTCGTAATTGGACAAGGCCCAATGGGCCACGCTGGCGGGGACAAGGGCGTTTGACACTTTAACCCCATACAGCTGATACAAAAAGAACTTTTCGCGCACGTCCCGCAATCGATCGGCTTGGGCCGGCGGCCAGTCGCGTTTTGTCAATTGACGATCCAGATAGGACACCGTTTTTTGGGAAAGCCGCGACAGGGCCCGATACACATCAATCCGTCGCTCCAGAACGCTTCGGTCGGACACGGCCGAACCCGTAATGCGATTGTTTAAAACAAGGGCATGCAGGTTGTTGACCAACCGCGACAGATCTTCCTCTGAAAACTCTTTCGCGCTTTTCATACGGTCCAGCAACAGGTTCCACTCCCGCAGTCGAGGCTCGCCTTGTTCGATCGGAGCGAGATTAATTTCTTTGGCCCGAAACCAAATTAAATAAACGGCCCCCGCCAGTCCCACTGAAAGAACCAATTCCAACCGCCACTGGGCCGCAAGATAGGTTAAGAGAGAATCCATCGCCCCGGGAGGAAGGCCGCCTGAGAGGATCCACCCAAACCCAAGGATCCCACCCGCATAAAGCGCTCCCTGCACAACACCCTGTTTCACCCTCGGAGAAATCCGGCCATAGGCGTTGCGGAAAGCCAACCGAACCGTCCGACCGGAACGTCCGTTTTGCGGCCAGAGCGCCGACACCAAGACGGGAACTCCGATCGCCAGGGCGAGTCCCCACAAAACGCTGGCGAGTCCCCTTGAATCATTTTTTTCGGCGGGGGGATTAGCGGGCGGTTGAGGATCCAGTTCCTCCGCCAACGGTCCCGAGGAACTGTCCGGGCCCGAGGCGTCGTCCGTCTCCGAATGGTTCTTCGATTCAGGTTCCGCTGTCACCGTGTAGGTCACTCCTGGATGAACAAGATCGGGGTTTTTTAATCCGTTTTTTTCGGCGATATCTTTAACGGTGCGGTTAATTTCCGCCGCCGAGGGTTTTTTGATCCCGCGGGCTTTTAAAGCGTGGGTCGCGGCTCCCCACAAATGTTCCCCCTTTTTAACCATCACCTGGACCCCCTGGGGGTTCTGGGATACCGTGTAGGCATGGGCTTCGGGCGAGCCTGAAAAGGGGAGAAGAAATATCCCCAAGAGAGCCACACCCAGTGCTTTCCCCGCCCCCTTTTTCAGTGCCTCCCAAAGACGCCGAAGGGGAGAAATTTTTAGTTTATAAACGGACACCAGCGGGGCGTTCCGCGACGCCTTTCCGATCTCCGCCGGCACGTCCTCCGCGACAACGCGTGCCCCCTTCTCCGGATGATGTTGACTCTCCCGATCACGAACGACAACAACGGTTTCAGCCGATTCAACGCGCCGTTGGCCCGATTCTGCTTGATCCTCCAGTGCCGTTTGAAGCGGTTTGGTCAATTTATCGACCACCGCGGCCCGGGGGTTCTCTGCCAAGGGGGCGATGGCCAATGTTTCGGAGAGGGTGACCCGGGGGGAATCAAAAAGAAGCTCGAGGGGTGTTCGGTCCCGATAGAAAAGCCCAAAAGCGCCGGGGGCGTCCTCGGCCGTGGAAAATCGAGGGGCCACAGTGACCCACCCCGCCTTCTGGTTGGACAGCAATCGCGACACCCCTTCGCTGTGGAATCCACCGGCCACCAAAAGGATCGGTGTGTGGCGGGAAGACCGGGCCTGGACGGCCAACACATTTTTCACGAGAGCGTGGTTGCGGCTTTCAGCGGCTTCATAAAAGGTCTTAAAAGGTTCGATGTTTATTGATAACTGTTCAGGTCCCTCACCCTGCCCTCTCCCAAGAGGAGAGGGGAAATCTTTGTTTTCCTTCCCCTCTTGGGGGAAGGCCCTCAGCCAGGGCCTGCGGTGCAATCGTGTGCCACTGGCACACGCAACCCCCGAAGGGGCGGATGAGGGACCTGAATAGTTACGTTTATTGTGTTGTCGAAGGACTCAGATCCGCCATCGGGGGGGTCGAAGGCCGATAACCGATTCGAGATTTGATCGATTTGCGCCTGGCGTTCTTTGAACAGACCCCACTGCGCCGGGGTCAGCTCCAAATTCAATAGCCCACCCAATAGCCCCATGTCCCGGTCCAACGCGTGGAGATTTTTCTGCTCGTCGGTTTTGGCCAGGGCGAGCCAAAGTTCTTCCTCGCGCTCTTCCAGTTCCTGGTGAAGCTTTTCCGGACGAATCTGATCCACCCGAAGAATGTAACGCACGTAGGTGTTAAAATCTGGGTAATTTTGGAGCGGGATGCCTTTGCTCTCGGCGAGCTTCTTCAGTTTTTCATAAAAAGCGCCCGCACGGTCCGCCCCCGTCCGAAGAGAAAGGACGGACCGAGTGAGGTCGTCGGTTTCCGTGGGACTCAACGCTCGAGAGAGACGTTCAATGAAAACCGTCCTGTCTCGGGCCACCTGCTCGAGAGAAAGGGATTTTTCCAAGGCCAAAACCTCAACAAAATGCGAAAGGGCCGAACCCGGCCGAGGCAGGGCGAGCCGATCCGTTTTTGCCAGAAAAGAAACCTTTTCCGCGAACCCTTCCCCCGTGGGCCAGCGAGCGAGAATCCGATCCAGCTCTTTAAGTTCGGGGGAATAAACCGATCCTTTGGCCGCGGCCAGGCGTGTTTGCCAGACTTTAAACTGTTTTTCCAGAAAAGGCTTCCGTAGGTGGGCCTGATGGAGAGCGGCCCGATTTTTTTTGTAAAGAGCGGCGTCTTCTCCCCCGAACACCGACGGCGCAACCGGAGCGGCCCACACAGCATACTCCGCTCCGGAAATAATCCCCGTGTTGAAAAAGAAAGCCGCGACCCGTCGATTGGTGGTGATCGACGGAACCCGTCGCTGAGCGAGGGAGATGGGCCCAGCCGCCCCTTCCAAAACCACGGGCGCCTGGGGATACCGGGACAGAAAGGACAAAATGATTTCGGCGATGTTTTCCTGGGCTGTCCGGTGCCCGTGCACGTCCTGCACAAAAAACACAGTAGGACCCTCACCCCGTTGGACTTCCCGAACGAGTCCATGGGAACCCAAAACCGATTCCCAGTCCCCGGTAGCGGACTGTCCTTTTGTGGGGACAACACGCTCGATCGCCGGCAAATGTGCCAGGGGGCCCGACCCAGACGGCCCCGTTCCTTGACGGAGCCCTCGCGACGTCTCCGCCCGCTGGGACCAGAAATTCGATTCCGCCCTCTGCCCCCACACCCCCTGCACGGCAAAGTACAGGACCGCCACCGCGCCGGCCAAGTTCTTTTTTACGATTGGTGAAAAAAATGAAGGTCCCATGTCGCCTTCATGGTAACCCATGAAGGTGACGGACAAATGATCGGCATGTAAAATATGTATGACGATTTAGTTGGGGCAAATGTTACGGCGGGTTTCAGAAAAGGAGGCTATGAGGGGACGGGCGAAACGCGCGCCGGGTGCCGCCCCGTAATTTTCAATAGATGCGTCTATCAAAAATAATAGATCGATCTATTATTTCCACAGCCCAAACCATACGGGCATGAGAAAAAAGGGTGCGGAACCATTCGGTTGAATCGCTTTACCCACATCAAACCCGCCCGATGAATCGGGCAACTACGCTTCACGGACCGACATTAAGCCTCTGTCCGCATCCGCCAGTTGGACGCGGATCACCGGTTCCGTTCCCCCCACCGCGGGGTTGGGTACGAATAACCCTCCCCGGATCGGCCTTGCCCCGGGTGCTTGCGGGGCCCCGCCTGCGGAATACGGTTTTCCGAAACCCGCCTCACCACACATCTCTGACCAGGACCGAAACGTCCTCTTCATGCTGGAGGATCGGCCGTTTGATCGGTCCGGACACCGCCAACACCATCCGGATCTGAATAAGGGAATTTCCCCGCGTCCCCTGGAGGGAGCTCCCTTGTAAAACCACTTCAAACCCGGAGGGCGAGGGGGGTCGCCAATCGGCAGATGGCACTCGGGGAACAGGGATGTCGGCGGGAAACCTTAGTTCGGCGGAGTTGGGGGAGATCCCCAATTGGAAATTGGAAAACACCCTTCCCCCCGAACTGCTTGTCAACGCCACGAGAGTCGATCCGCGAATCGAATGGTCCGCGTCCAGAAAGATCGCCCCACTCTCGTCAAGCTTAAAAAAGGCGTCCGTAAAATCAGCCAAGGAAATGTCGTAGGCCCACAAAATCCCCTGGTCGAAAAGAGCCTTGACGACCGTTTCGCGGAGGGGATTGGGCATATTTTCCACCTGACTGATGTCCGCGTAGGGAACACTTTTCCACTCGTACAACTGTCGAGCGGGAAGTCCGGCCACCGGCGGGAGGGCGGCGTTAATAGAAACGTAATAGTAATAAAATTGGTAAAGATCAACGCGGACAATTTGTGGGCCGGCCGCTATGTCGCGGGAAGGCAACTGGCGCGCAAAAAAAAGGGCGTTGCCTGTGTTTGACACAGCCAAGCTCGCTTTTCGCAAGGGCAAAAGGGTGCCAGGCATCTTCGGCGTGGACCCTCCCAACCCAAGGGAGGCCGAGAAAAAATCGGTGACGGTCAAAGGGAGAAGCTGAGTGACTTGGCGGCAATAGATGCGCCGTGCTTCCCGAAGGTTCGACGCGATCCGGACAGCGGCCGACTGGGCCTGGTCCTTCATCAATGAGCGGGCATCGTTGAGCGTGAGGCTCACTTGGCCCATATGGAACAACGGTGCGACGAGGAGCGCAACGACGATCAAAAGAGCCACGGAAATCATGACCTCAATGAGCGTGAACCCCCTGCGTCGCGCGGCGGTCATGGTCGCGTTATTTCGATCCGTCTCTCGTGATAGGCAAAGTGTTGGTCGCCTTCACCGCGAAACGCTTCGACGCGCAGGACATATCGCCCTTCGGGGAGGTTAGCGACGTTCCAGGAATAGGGCGACGTCCGTCCTTCGGACCAGGCGCGCACACCGGTCCCAGAAGGTTGTGCATAAACGATGTCGGTCCAGGTGGTGCGATTGTCCCCAGAATAAAGAAGCGTATAGGTGACGTTGGTATTGGTGGGAACGAACCCATCCGGGTAACGGCTCGTGTAAGGTTCCCCGTCCCAACGACGCCATCGCATAATCCAGGCCAAATCAATGGTGGCGGGGTTGTCCAGGAGCGCATGGTCATCCGGTTCCACCCAGGAGACAAGAGGAATGGGCTGGGCTCGAATATCGATGGGAAGAAGCGAGGGCGACCCCATTTCCAAAGAGCTCCACACCGACATGGCGTTATTCATGCTGAATGAAAGGTTTGCATGGGTTTCGGATCTCTGGTTATTCCCATTCACCAGAACCCATGCCGAACGGCTTTCATCTCGGCGGTCCCACATGCGCATGATCCCCGCCACGGGCTCATCTCCCGATGTTTTCATGAAATTCCTGACCAACTCGACTCGGGTCCTCGGATAGTCGTTGATCGCCGGCGGTTCAGACCTTAGGGAAGCGTTCAGTTCAAAGGGTGAAGTGGTGATGTCAGAACGAGTGCCTTGGAAATAAAACAGGGATTTTTCAACCTCTCTCCATTGATCCGTAAAAGAAGCGGTTTGCTGGGAGCGAAATGGGTTGAAAACCCATTTGTCTCTGGATTCGCCCCCGTTCATGAACGTTGTTAATCCCGCTCCCACAACCTGAAACGAAAAATTCATTGGGTCGCTGTGACCCATTGTCGAAAAGAAAACAGAATAGGGCGCGCGATAAAAGTTCCCCGGCCCGGTGGGAAGATTACCGCCATTGGCCCTCCAAACATCGAATTGGTCGTCCGGGTAAAGTTCCCCAAGCCAGGGGATGCAAAACCATGAATTATCTGTCCGCGCCACCAGTCTCAAATTGGAATGCCAATTTTCCGGCGAGAGGGATGGCGGAGGCGCCCATTCCGAGACATTTCTCAGCTCATTCGAGTTTGGAACCCAGGCGGTTTCTGGACAGCGGAGAGTCCATGTATTCAGAGGATCCATCCCAACAACAAAATTTCCCAAGGTCACAAAAGAGAGCGGCGTTGAGTTTAATTCTCCTTTTGAGGAAAATCCAGCCAGAAACGAGGAATTGGAGTTCATGAGCGCCGTTCGATAGATGTCCATATACCGGGGAAAATCAAAATTCAGCCGTTGAACCACGCGGTTGCCGACAGGGAATTCCGTTTCGTATTCCCAACCGTCTCGCGTCCTTTCAAAACGATCGTAGCCATCGTTAGTATCGATCCGCGCGAAAAACCAGTTATATCCCTCATCCCTCTTAACGTCGGCGTAGGGCATATGGCGCGGGTCGCCGATAAGCTGGAACCGTTCCGTCAAGGGCACGTCTGTCCCCACCCACACATACGTCGTTGACAAATTGGGGGGTGTATGAAAAATGGCCACATGTTCGCCCAGATGCGTGTCCACTGTCAACGCGCCGTCCGAAGTGGCCCCGGCACGGATCGAAATCACCCAACGGGCCGTGTTATTTGCGAATTCTGTCCGACTGTCCTCAAGATCTTCGTGTCTATCCCTAAATTCCGAATCATGTCTCACCAAACAAGGGATATATTCCATGCCGTAGAGGCGCTCGTTTGGAGCTATCCCCTGCCCTCCGGAACCCTCATTTTCATTTGCGGGATGACGGAGCGGAGAATTCAGCAACGTCAGGCGCGTGCTGACACCCCCATCGGAAATGTAGGTATAGTCGACGTCACGCACAGCGATGCGCCATTGGTATCTCGTGGATGAATTTCCAACCATGCGCTTTACAGTAATGTCAGTATTGGAATAATTTCGATTGAGGTGAACGTCCACTGTCGTTGTGGAGTTTTCCGGAAAAAGGTCTGGTTGAGTGACGTAGGTGTAGACCCTCAGTTTAATCTCACTCCCGGAATCGTAGCGGATGTTCTCGGGGTGAACCACGGCTCTCAAACCGGGCTGAGTTTGAGGATCTTTGGCGGCGTCGGAATTGTTTCGCATGGGAGGTAAAGACAGAATTCTCCCCTGGTTAATGAGCAAACTGTGGCGGTAATTGGGATTGCCCGCGGCCATCTCGTTCAGGAGGTATCGCAACGATGGCGTGGGTTTTTCGGGCGGACGACGACGGGGACTGCCCGGCCAAGCTCTTATTGAGTCCCCGAGAGTTCCGCCCCCGGGAGGATATCGAACCAAATGATTAAACATATCAATATTGTCTGAACCGGCGGTTAAATAGGCGAGGTTCGTCGGTTCGTCCGTAAAGTCACCATTGAATGGAATTTGCCCTTTATTATTCATGATTTTAGCCTGATAGCTTTCTCTGCCGCGTTCTCTTATGCTAGGGCCCACGCGAACGGTGCGTGTCGTAAGGCGGGGGTTCAAAAAAACATTAAAGCCCATGTTACCTGGGGTTTCGCCGGTCTGAATCAAATAAGTGTCCATAGATTGAACCGGAGGATTCTCTTCGGCATACACGCGAACGAACCCAATCGTCTCCGCCAACACTTCGTTGGTCCGCTTATCAAACACCCGCACGCGCACACGCCGAGACCGGTCTTCGCCCGGCACATGAAACACATTGATTTGTCGAAGCAACATAGCGTGAGCGCGAGAGTCGGGCCCACGACTGTCAATGATAAAAAGATGGGGGTTAAGTCGATCGCCGTCATCTTGATCGTCGATCGTGTGCATCCCTCTGCCCTCATTGCCCAGGTATCGCATTTCATCCATTAATTGCACGCACACTTGGTTTGCCAGTGACTTTTTCTTTGTGAGATCCTCGGTCCGGGAGATTGAATAGTTCGCCCTGGCCACCAGCAAGGCGGTGAGGGCAAGGATAAAAATGCCCACAAAAACCTCGATCAAGGACATTCCGCCGTTTCCGATTTTTAAAGGGAGAATGGGTTTCATTGGTCGGCTCCTAAAAGGAAACTGGATCGCACTTCCCTGTAATGATTGTTGGTGTTGATGGCCTCCTGGACAAGACTAAGATTGTAAACCAGGTTGTTTCGATAAGGTTCGTTACCTAAGGGGGACCGGAGGGAGATGATTTCCCCGTTCGAAAAAATCGCCCCGGCCATTTCCAATCCCTCCAGGTACAGAGTCGCCCCTTCGTTGACAAACACAAGCCCCCGGAAGGCGCCAATAACGTGGACTTTACCGTCGATAAACAATAGGCCAGACGCCTGATTTAAAAACACCCGGATGCCGCCTGTCTCTTCATAAAGCTTTCCATTAACGTAGGCCAGGGAATTATCGCTCACAACACCGTCCCAGTTGCCGCCCTCCATTCTCTCTAACAGCATCTGGGTTCCAACGACCAAGTCGCTCATGAGTATGAGGTCCTGGGAACTGACCCCAAACAAATCCTCCGCGCTCATATTAAATGGCGCACGTACCATGGGATCTCCCAACAAAACCGCGCCGTTTTCCGAGAAGCCGTTAAGGTCAAATGTTAGGATGGAGGGAGCCCCCTCTCCGGAAATAGAAGTAAACTCCAGCAGATGGACGTTTCGTGCGGCGGGGGTGACGATGGCCCCCTGGGAATCTTCCGGCAAGGTGATGGTGAGTTTCCGGATTTCGGAATAGGCGTAGGATTCGGAAAGAATTCGGTTTGGCGG
The DNA here is from genome assembly GCA_016715645.1 of Elusimicrobiota bacterium. Lineage (GTDB taxonomy): Bacteria > Elusimicrobiota > Elusimicrobia > FEN-1173 > FEN-1173 > JADKHR01. Next base: position 76,708 of record JADJZR010000001.1, read on the forward strand.
CCTATCAAACGGCGTCATCGGTGAATTCCTTTGGTAGACGATTCCGCGGCACACCAAGGACCAGGAAATCCCTTCTCCGGCGGGTAAATTATGCCGGAGCGAAGTGATGTCGTGGGCGGCCAAACGGTCTGTCGCGTTCGGGTCGTCCCGATTGTTGACCGCCTGTCGCCGGACCTCATGGCGCGCCCACAGATTTTTTTCTGGATTAAATTCATACTCTTTCACTAGCCCCAAGGATTGATCTATGGTTCCCCCTTTGGGGGAGTCGCTGGTGTCGGGGTCGAACGCGGCGTCGGGGTATAAATACGTGGGTGGATCCGAAATTTGCGCCACCGGTTGGACCGTTTGCCGCCGAAACCAATGAATGGCGTCCAAGATACCGCCGCGGGCGATATCGCGGGATTGGTTCGTTGAAATGGTTTTTGAGGTTGTTTTTCGCGACAGTTGAGCGACCCGGTAAGCATAGGGAATCGCCGCCAATATCGCCAGCAGGAACAAGGCAAAGATAACAATGGTTCCCCGTTCCTTGGATAAAGAATGCCTATCATTAGACATTGGGCTCTCCTTAATCCCTTCAACCATACCAAATTTTCAGTTTTTCCCCTCTCTCTGACTCATGCAACGACGTCACCAAAAAGCGCAATCCGTTCATGAGCCCAGAGGTAAGGCGCTGTAAATAAACGGTCCATTTGGCCGAGTGGCCGCTTTCACGCGGCAATTCCGCTCACGCGGTCGGATTTTGAGCCAAGCCGAAGCGGCGCGAGGCGAGCCTACCGTGTGGTCTGTTAGCCAAGTAGCGCAAAGGCGCAGGGTCCTGGTTGCCGGTGGTAGCCGATCAGGACGGGCACGGATGCGCCCAGGCCCCCGGAGGGGGAAAGCCACCGGCGAAATGGATCGGTAATTTATTGTAACTACTCAGGCCCTCATCCGCCCCTTCGGGGCACCTTCCCCCAAGAGGGGAAGGAAAACAAAGATTTTCCCTCTCCTCTCGGGAGACGGTAGGGTGAGGGGCCTGAGTCGTTACAATTTAATTACAACGCCTAACCCCATGTCGGACTGATGTGAGCAGTGACGTTCTATGTTTAAAGCGGGGAATCCGGATCATCGGACCACGGAGATTTTGAGGCGGGAATGGGTCAAGATACCGCTTTGGTGGGTTTCGACCACCCCGAAATAGGTGCCGCTGGCGATGGGGCCGGTCCAGGCGTATTCGAACGGCGTGGCGGAGTCGGCTGACGGGACAGGACGAAGCTCACCGGTTTCCACCAGGTGCCCGGAAATATCATAGATCTTAACCGTGGCTCGGTCCGCATCCGCCAGTTGGGCACGGATCACCGGTGCCACTCCCCCCACCGCGGGGTTGGGGTACGAATACACCTCCCCCGCGGCGGGGATCGGCCCTTGGAGGTCTCCCGAAACCGTCGGGGTGGACAAAGCGGACTCGTTTCCCGCCCCATCCACCCCAGTAATCTGATACCTCCTGTTTCCAGCTGGAACATCTTTGTCCACAAAAGGTGCCCGTTCAACCTCGGCAATCAATAGGCCGTCGCGATACACGCGGTATCCAACAACCCCGTAACATGGTCGATGGACTCATCCCAGTCCAGAATCGCGTTGCGGCCAGCCATGCGAATTTCCAACCCCCGGGGAATCGTGGGCGCCTCAAGATCGACGATAGGCTGAATCTTCAATTTAGAAGGGAAAGGTAACTGCACAGGTCCCTCATCCGCCCCTTCGGGGCACCTTCCCCCAAGAGGGGAAGGAAAACTAAGTTTTTCCCTCTCCTCTTGGGAGAGGGCAGGGTGAGGGATCTGGGTAGTTACAGGGAAAGATTCCAGCCCGTGACAAACGGGAGAAAAAGTGGGCCAAATAATCATAAAAGCTATGATTTTCTTGTAATTTACAACTAAGGCCGCGTTTTTCATTGTCCCCACCCCCCGTAATGTCCCTTCACCCACTTCCGATGCGACAACTTTGCCAAAAATAATGTTTTCACCTTGACCTCATCATGTCCCACAACTTTTGCTGGACACCGGTTAACAAAGGTGAGGGGGTTGCGGTTTTAGGGTGGATCTTTGGTCTTTCGATTCCCCATAAGGCGTTATGAGCACGACGTTTTGCGGCAGTGGTGCGGCCCGTTGTGCCGGCGATAGGCCGTTGAGCCGGCCGGTCTCGCTTTGGCGGCGGGCCGCCGAGGCCGGCACGGGATCTGCCGTGCCACGTGGGGCCGCCCGTCAAACGGCGGCGCAGCCCGGGTGCCCTTCTTTTGGTTCCTTTCTTTGGGCATGCAGAAAAGGAACCGGGGCGGGCGCCTGCCGGGGGGGGGGACCCTGTGATACCATCTTCAAAAAACGAGGGAAACCCAAACGGTCCGGGAATGGCATACCGGTGTCCAGCGAAAGTTATGGGTAAGGATCAGCACCTTGACAGGGTGGGTGCATTTGGTAATATTCATCCTGTGTGAGCCCGAATAGGCAATAGACGGCGTCGTCCCGCTTGAAAGGAAGCGGGGCGTTTTTTTTTGGGAGTTATTACATGTTGAAAAAAGTAATGAATTGGGTCTACGGTCCGCCGAAAAATCCGCTGAATCCCCATGTGTTCCACAACGTCTCTTTAATCGCTTTTTTTGCGTGGGTGGGGCTGGGGGCCGACGGGCTTAGCTCGTCCTGTTACGGCCCGGAAGAAGCGTTCCGCGCCTTGGGCCATTATACCCATCTCGCCATTCCTCTGGCCCTGGCGGTGGCCGCGACGGTTTTCATTCTTTCGGCCAGTTATTCCCAGATCATCGACGCGTTTCCTTCCGGCGGCGGGGGATACCTGGTGGCTACAAAACTCATCGGCCCGATTCCGGGGTTGGTTTCCGGGTCGGCTTTGTTGGTGGACTACATTTTAACCGTGGCCATCTCCATCGCGTCCGGTGCCGACGCTATTTTCAGCTTCCTCCCCCACAGCTTTCTGCCTTATAAATTTGCCGCCACCCTCCTCTGTTTGGGTCTTCTGATGGGGCTTAACCTGCGGGGAGTGAAAGAATCCATTCTTATTTTGACCCCCATTTTCATCGTCTTTTTGGTTACCCACATGATCGTGATCGGGTCCGGTATTTTTTCCCACGGCAACGAACTGCCCACCCTGGTGGCCGACACCTGGACGGAAACCCGAGAGGGGATCGGCTCCATCGGATTGTTGGCCATGGGGGGGATCTTTCTGCGGGCCTTCTGCCTGGGGGGCGGAACCTTTACCGGCATTGAGGCCGTGTCCAATGGACTGCAAATATTGCGGGAACCCCGAGCCGCCACGGGCAAACGCACCATGAAATACATGGCTATTTCTCTCGCTCTCACAGCGGGTGGAATTTTGGTGGCTTATGTCTTAAACAACATCCACCACGTGGAAGGTCGAACCATGAACGCTGTGCTGATTCAAACCATCGCGGAAAATTGGCCCGGCGGTAAAATCTTTTTGCTCATCACCTTGCTTTCCGAAGGGGCCCTGCTGTTCGTCGCCGCCCAGGCGGGATTTTTGGACGGCCCGCGAGTCATGTCCAACATGGCCGTGGACAACTGGTTGCCCCGCCGCCTCACCAACCTGTCGGACCGGTTGGTCATTAAAGACGGCGTTATCTTTATCGGTCTTTCGGCCCTGGCCATGCTTCTTTACACGAAAGGGTCCGTTCGTATCCTGGTGGTGATGTACTCGATCAACGTGTTTCTTACTTTTTCTTTATCCCAATACGGCATGGTCCGCCATTGGCTCAAAAACCGCGAACCCGGCTGGAAAAAGAAATTCTCCATCAGCTTGCTCAGTTTGGCCCTGACGGCCGGCGTGTTGGTGGTCACATCCATCATCAAATTCCAAGAAGGCGGGTGGGTGACCTTGGTCATCACGGGGGCCTTGATCACCTTTTGTCTGTGGGTCCACGCCCACTATCGGGACACCGCCAAAGCCCTCCGCCATTTGGACGACATTCTGACCCACCTCCCCCTGCCGGAAGAAGCCCCGGAAACAAAAAAACAACCCTCCAAACCCACGGCGGTACTTTTGGTCAACAGCTATAATGGCATGGGCATTCACTCGTTGCTGTCGATTCACCGACTGTTCCCGGGCCACTTCAAAAACTTCGTGTTCGTGTCCGTCGGTGTGATTGACTCGGACCGGTTCAAAGGCAAAGCAGAAATCGACAACTTGCAAAATTCCGTTCAAGCGGATTTGGATAAATACGTACAATTGTCCCAACGAATGGGGCTTTACGCCGAACCGAAACTGATTTTGGAAACCGACGTCATAGAAGGGCTCGAACGCGTCTGTGACCAGGTCGCCCAGGAATGGCCAAAACGGGTTTTCTTCATGGGCCAGTTGGCGTTTGAGGGCGAAACGTTTTGGACCCGGTTTTTGCACAACCGAACGTCGTTTGTCTTGCAACGGCGTTTGCTGTTTAACGGCCAACAGGCGGTGATTTTACCGATCCGTGTTCGGCTTAAACCCATTTCGTTACCGAAGTGACTTTTTTGGAGGCGCGTGTGGACAACAACACAACTGAAGATGTGATCCAAATTTCGTCCGTGAAATTTCTGGCGGGGTGCGCCCTGGCCGCTGTTGCCGTTCTTGTGGCGGGGTCTTTTTCGCCGTTGCCTTCTTCGTGGCTGGCCGGGGAAGTTCTTCTCACAGTTTTGGCTCTCTTCTTGTTCGGGTCCATTAAATATCGCATCGACAAGAATGCCCTCACCTTCGGTGCGGGGCTGGTCATCACTGCCACATTTTGGCCGATCTGGAAAGCGAAATGGGAGGCCGCGGGGGGAGCGGTCCAATCCACCTGGGCCGGCCATGTCCTTCAAACAGCTCAAACGTATTTGTTGTCCCTTCACGGTTGGGACAAACTGGTCCACGCCGACACCATGCTCTTCATTTTAGGCCTCACGTTTTTTGTCGCGGCCATCGCCCAAACGCGGCTCTTGGAAACGGTGAGTTTCCTGGTTTTGGACACCACCAACGGACGGTTGGTGCCCACGGTGGCGGCGTTAACAGCCCTCGTTTCTTTGGCGTCGGGGGTATTGGACGGCGTGTCCATGATCGGATTGATGATTCGAACCTTGGTTATCCTTCTTTTCTTGGCCCGGTCCAAAAACGAGCACGTGATTTACGCGGTCATGGTCTCAACGATTGTGACCACCGTCTGCGGCATGTGGCTGGTTTACGGGGAACCCCCCAACCTCATCATGAAGTCCAATCTGCATCCTCACCTGGACAACGCCTATTTCCTTCGTTACTGCGCCCCCGCCGCCTTGGGAAGTTACCTGATCGTGTTCTGGAATGTCCGCAAAAGGCTCGCCGGAAAAACCGTCGACTTGTCCCGACTGGACATTTTGGACCGGCATACAGCCGACGTCCGATACCTTCAAGCGGCCAAACACGGGAAAGTGTGGACAGCCCTGGAATTCGCCGAAGCTCACCACGCTACGTTGGGCTCTAAATACGAAGAGGTCTCAAAACGTATTCGGCAGGGTGTCCCCCTCGGTGAAGCTCTCGTCAACGAACATGTTCCCGCCGAAAAACGGGTGCCCCTATTGGCCGAATATCTGGACGAATCCTTGGCTCAAGACCTGGACAACTATTACGTTCACACCTACGGTCGCAACGACCACAAAGCCGACGCGTCCGCGCGGCTGTTGGGCCAAACACTGGACGCCACCCGTCGCCGCCGACGAACGGCCCAAACCATTGGTCTGTTATCGTTTGTTCCATTCATCGGCCTGCTCATCGCCCACGCGGTGAACCACGACATTCCGTTATTCCTCGCCTCGTTCGGCGGGTTTTTCCTGGCGTTTCTGGGCGTGGTCTCGACAAAGAATATCCGGGGATTGACCCTGCGCGAAGCCGCCCACGAGTTCAAGGAATACCTATTTCTTCTGCCGCTGTTTTTGTCCATTACGCTCCTGCAAAAAACTGGTTTTTTCGACCAAGTGGCGTCTTTCATTCAATCGGGCGTGGAAGAACACGGAAAAATTCCGTTGGCCATGGGCCAATTCTTTTTCGCCACATTTTTATCGGCCCTTTTGGACAATAACGTGGTTGCAGATTTCTTGGGGCGGGCGCTCAAAAACCTGGACGTCTTGTTGATCCATCTTTTCGCCACCGCCCAAATCGCCGGATACGCCTTGGGCGGTTGTTGGACCCACATCGGGTCCGCCCAGTCGGTGGTGGCCTATTCGTTCATTCGCAAAGAAATTGATAGTCGATTCACCCCGTTTCAGTGGATCAAGGCCATGACGCCTGTCATTATTGAAATCGCAATTTTCTTAACCCTGGTCATTTTCGTGGAAGCCAAACTGGCCCACTGGCTCCATTAAAATGACAGCCTTGGAAGAAAGATCGAAGGTGGGGGGGGTGGGGTTGGGGGGGTGGGCCCCACGACCACCACCACCACCCGTATCACGCCCACGCCCCGCACCTCACCCCCCTGCCGAACCGACCAAACTGTGTCACGACCGCCCCCCCCCTTGGCCCATCCCTTCCCTGTTCTTCAGCCCTCTTTTCCCTGCCTGCCCAACCTACACCCACCTACACACCAGCCCGCCCCATACCGTCTACTACCCACCATGCACGCCCGTCCACCCCCTCCGCCCGCGATCCCCCCCCCCTTCCAACGGCCCCCCCACACACCAACCCAGGGCCCGGAGCCAACACCCACCCACCCCCGTCGCGGCAGGACCCTATAACAAACCCCACGTTCGGGGTTCCTTTTCCACAGCTCGCGCCAAGGGGGGGGGCCCAACGCACCACCACCCCTGGCCCCCCCCCCCCGGCCCACCCCCAAACCCCCCCCCCCTAATTCCCCCCCTTTGCGGCGGGGGTCGCCCCCCCGCGCCCCCGGATCGACCGCAGGGAAATTGGGCAACTCAATCAGTCCCCCGCTCCCGGCCGGGGGGGTGGAACACCCCAAAAATATTTCCCGTGGTCCCGATAAAAATTTTCGAACGGAGAGTAACCGTTGTCAGACAAGGCGGGGGCTTTTTCCATCAGTTACGGTTAATTTAAAACGGCCCCCCGGGGGGGGGTGGCCTACCGTTTGGTCGAACCGAGCGCTGGGCCGGGGCGCGAAATTTCCAATGACTCTCCTCGTAACGTCCTGAGGTTCTTTTGAGCCTACCCCCGAAACGCCCCCGTTTCAAGTCTTTTGTCCGCTTGACGGATCGATTTTCCCGCCCCATAATAGACCCATGCTTCGCGATCGGTTTGTTCATCGGCTCGCCAACCTGATCGCACGCCATCGGTGGGCGGCCTTGGCCGTGACGGCGGTGGTCAGCGGCGCTCTCATGACCCAAATTCCCCGATTGCAAACCCGCACCGACGTGGATGTTTTTTACATTCCCACCGACCCGTTTTTTAAACTCAGCAAACAGCTCGAAAAAATTTACCGGCGAAACGAGTTTTTTTTCATCGTGTTTAAAGACGACGCCCTGTTCACCCCGTCCCGGTTAACCAACATCGGCGCGATCACTGACGCGCTCGAGAACCTGCCGGACGTGGAGGAAGTCATCAGCTTGTCCAACGTCAACGATATGCGAGGGAGCGACGACGCGTTTATTGTGGAACCCTTCCTTTACGACCGTCCCGACACCGCGGACGGATTGGAACGACTCAAACAGAGAGCCCTCGGAAAACGACTTTACCGAAACCGGCTGATTTCCGAAGACGGCACCACGACGGCCATCAGCGTTTTTCTTCCCCCCCACAGCGATGGAGACCTCCGCTTGCGGGTCTTAAATGGCGTGGAAAAGATTCTCGCGCCCTATCACGAACGGGGTTATCAATTTCATTTGGCCGGTTGGCCGGTGGTCAACGTCCGGTTGGTCCAGTTCATGAACGCGGACATGGGGCGATTTTTGCCCCTCACCTTTTTATTGGCCCTGGGCACAGTGTGGTTTGTGTTCCGCAACATCCGGCTCTTTTTTGTGGCGGGCGCGGGGGTCGTGCTGACGGTGGGCGCCACGTTGGGCCTGGCGGGGATCACGGGAATTACTCTAAACAACGCCTCCATCGCGGCGTTGCCGATCGTCATGGCCCTGGCGCTTTCGGATTTGGTGCACCTGTTTTCCCATCTGGATCGAAGCGTGTTGGCCAACCACCCGGACCGGTTTTCCGCGTTGAACCATGTGTTGAAACAAATTTTATTTCCCTGCCTGTTAACGAGCGTGAACACCGCCATCGGTTTTTTCTCGTTCACCTCCAACCGAATTCCGGCGGTCCGAGAATTCGGTTGGTTGGCGGCGTCGGGAATGGTGATGGAATTTTTTATAACGTTTGGCCTCATCGCTCCGCTCCTGTTGTTTTTCAAAACGACCAAAATATACCGTGACACGGAGGTTCACACCCAACAACCCATTCCCCAGCTGGTCCGTTGGGCCCACGAAACGGTTCTGCGCCGTCCCTGGCGGATCCTGTGTTTGAGTCTCGCCCTGGCGGTCTGGGGTGGATGGCAATCCAAAAAAGTGGAGGTTGAAACGGATCTCGTTCAATACTTCTCCCTCCGCACCCAGGTCCGGCAAGACATGGAATTCACCAAACGCCACTTGGGAGGTATTCAAACCATGTCCGTGGAGTTTCATGGACAACGCAACGACTTTAAAGATCCCGATCGTCTCGCGGCTCTGGCTCGGTTGGAGTCCTCCTTGGAATCAATTCCAAGCGTCGACAGCGTGACCTCGTTGGTGGATTACCTGCGGGACATGAACATGGCGTTCCATGGGGAAGACCCCGCCCAGGACACCCTGCCGAGCTCTCGGCGGTTATTGGAACAATACCTGCTTCTCTACAGCGCCGACGATCTCGATGAAGTGGTGACGCCGGGGTTTGATCGAACCCGCCTCAGCGTTCGCCTGCGCGACACCGGATCCAAGAAAAACGGTCACACATTGGCCCTCGTCCGCCAAACCGTTGCCGGGGCCCCGATTCACGGAACGATCCCCTCCATTGTCGGGGGTGTGGTGGACATCGACGTCACTGCCCGGGTGATGGTCGGGGATCAACTGCGGGGTATCGGCCAAGCCGTGGGCACCATTTGGTGCGTCATGCTGGTGGTTCTACGTTCGGTGAAGTTGGCCACGCTGTTTTTGGTTCCCAACCTGTTTCCCATCGTTTTGAACTTTGGTCTCATGGGCACCTGGGACATTCCCATCGACACGGGAACCGCGCTCGTGGCCGCGTCGGCCTTTGGCATTATCGTGGACGATACGGTCCATTTTTTCACCCGTTTTTCTGAACGCCGCCGGCACGGGTGGACCTACGAACGCGCTCTGGATGATGTGACCCAAGAAAAGGGTGAGGCGGCCTTGTCATCGTCGCTCATTTTGTCGTTGGGGTTCGGCGTGCTGATGCTGGGCCATTTTGTGCCGGTGATTCGATACGGGTTGTTGAACGTCATGGTCTTGACAACAGGGATGTTCGGGGATATGTTTTTACTCAAGTCGATCATGGCCTTGGGCCGCGGTCGAACCGGTCGCACCACCAGGGAGACACCGACATCATGAGTTTTTTTAATCCCGAAGACTTAAAAACCCGTCTTAAAACATGGGATTTGGGAAATCCGCAATCATATTGGACCTCGGCCCCTCTTTGGTCGATTTCCGCGTTGCTCCTCGGTTACATGCCGCAGAGGGCATGCGCTCTCGTCGCGCCTTGAAATCGCCTCAAATATGGGCCGCCAAAAAGCTCAATCTATGGCCGTGACTAGTGTAGTGATTCATAAATACCTTTACTTTTGGAGGCCCGAATCCGTTCGGATTTGAGGCGCGAGGAGGGCGCGATGCGGGACATCGTAACCGACGAGCAACGAAGAAGCCGGACGGAGGCGGGCCTCCCTTCCATATATTTCGCCTCGCCAAAGCGAGGCGATCCATTAAGGAAGGTCCGGGCGCTTTTGCGCGGCGATCTGCGTCGCTCGTCAGTTGCATACTCCCGGTATGCGCCTTCCTCGCTCCTTGTCGCCAAAATCGCCCGGCCAAAGGAAGGTATTTGAACACCACTGTTAGACCACCTCCATTTTGTCCGGGGGGACGGCCCCCGATACGTTGCGTTCTCATGTGGAAACGTTGTGCACCTGTTCTCCCCGCCATGCCACGGCGCCGGGATTGGATCGAGCGGCCGATTACGTGCGTTCCCAATTGGCTCTCGCCGGTCGCCCGGTTGAGGAACATTCTTTTGAACGCAACGGAAAAACGTATCAAAACTTTGTTGTTTCCTTTGGCCCCCCAGACGGCGAGCGGGTCATCGTGGGGGCCCACTACGACGCCCGCGACGACACCCCGGGCGCGGATGACAACGCCAGCGCGGTAGCGGTTCTTTTGGAATTGGCCAAACATTTTTCCTCGGTGCCGTTGCGGACCCGTTTGGATCTGGCGGCCTACACGTTGGAAGAAATTAACCCTGGGTTGCCTTCCCTTCAGGGGAGCACCGAACACGCCCGAAGGCTTCGGCAGGAGGGTGTCCGGGTGAAACTCATGATGGCCCTGGAAATGCTGGGATATTTCGACGACCGGTCTGGTCGGCAGAATTATCCTTTTCCGTTTATGAAATGGTTTTATCCGGCGGAAGGAAACTATCTGGCCGTGGTTGGATCATTCCGGGAAATCCCCTGGGTGTTTCGTTTGGTGCAAAGTCTCCGAAAAGCCTCGCCGTTAGCGTTTTACGGGTTAGCGGCTCCCCAATGGGTGCCCGGAATTGAGCATTCGGATCACCAAAGTTTTTGGAACCGGGGGTACCCCGCCGTGATGGTGACCGACACCGCTTACCTTCGCAATCCCCATTACCACCAACCCACCGACACGCCCGACACATTGGATTACAACCGCATGGCCCAGGCTACCGATGCCCTCCGCGCTGTCCTGACGTCCATCGTCGGAAAATAAAAAAAACTTGACTTCGAAAAAATAAGTGATACAATAGGCCTACTTCGGCACATGGTTGTGCCGGCGCTGTGACCGGACAAAGACTGTCCTTCCCGTTTTGCGGGGAGGATTTTTTTTTGGGCCGGGACCTTCCGAGACATGGCTGTCTCTCCATCAAAAAAATACTGTTCAAATAAAGGCGCGCTGGACGCGCTTCACTGGAGGAACTTATGTTGTCCCAACTAAAACAAAGTCTTTGGCGCGGATCGCTACTCGCGCTGTTGGTCGGGGGTGCCGGTTTATCCCCCCTGACGATAAGGGCTGAGGAAACCGTTTCCGCAACGACCACTGATGCAGTCGTTGCGATCGACCCGGCCGCGGCCATGACAGATAGGCTGGCCGCCATTGAACAGGGGTTAGCCGACCGCAAAGTGGTGTCCGATACCTTATGGGTGTTGGTAACCGCCTTTCTGGTGTTCTGGATGAACGCTGGGTTTGCCTTGGTCGAGTCCGGCATGTGCCGCGCCAAAAACGCCGTCAACATCCTCTCCAAAAACTTCATCGTCTTCGCTGTCAGTTCCCTGGCCTTTTATTTCGTGGGCTGGGGCATCATGTTCGGCGACGGCAACGGGTTTATGGGGCTTAAAGGGCTCTTCTTTGTTTCCGGGGCCGATAACAGCCCCGCCACGGGGTCCGCTTACTCCGGCGTGTATAACGCCATCAACTGGACGGGCGTTCCCCTCTCCGCGAAATTCTTTTTCCAGTTGGTGTTCGCGGGAACCGCGGCCACCATTGTTTCCGGTTGCGTGGCGGAACGAATCAAATACGTCAGCTTCATCGCCTTCAGCGCTTTACTGGTGGCCATCGCTTACCCGATCACAGGCCACTGGATATGGGGCGGCGGCTGGTTGGCCCAAAAAGGGTTTTGGGATTTTGCCGGGTCCACCGCGGTTCATACCGTGGGCGGCGTGGCGGGTTTGGCCGGCATTTTGATTCTCGGCCCCCGCATCGGCAAGTTCCGTCCCGACGGAACCCCCAACGCCATTCCCGGCCACAACCTCACCTCGGCCACACTGGGGTGCTTGATTCTCTGGCTGGGCTGGTTTGGGTTTAACCCCGGCTCCACCATGGCCGCCGATGCCGGCGCCATCAGCCATATCCTAAACACCACCAACCTGGCGGCGGCTGCCGGCCTGTTGACCGCTACACTCACCGCCTGGTTGTTGTTGGGTAAACCCGACCTGGGCATGACCATTAACGGCTGTTTGGCCGGACTGGTCGCCATCACCGCGCCCTGCGCGTATGTCACGTTCCCCGCCTCCATCTTGATCGGCGGGATTGGCGGCGTCCTGGTGGTGTTTGCCGTGCTGTTCTTTGATAAACTTAAAATCGACGACCCGGTGGGCGCGTTGGCCGTTCACTTGACCAACGGCATCTGGGGAACCTTGGCCGTGGGCCTCTTCGCCGTGGACAAAATCACCGGCGTGGGAACCGGCAACGGATTGTTCTACGGAGGGGGATTGACCCTTCTGAAAGCGCAGGTCCTTGGATCCGTTTCGACCATCCTGTTCACGCTGGTCATTTCCATCATCTTCTGGTTGATCGTTAAAGCTGTGATGGGATTGCGCGTGAGTCGCGAGGAGGAAATTCGCGGCCTCGACATCGGCGAGCACGGAATGGAAGCCTATGCCGGATTCCAAATCTACATGACGGAATACGGTCTGGCCCCCGCCGGCGACAGCAGTGAATCCAAACCCGAGCCCAAATTGGCCGGGGTCGGGAGGTAATGTCCATGAAACTCGTTATCGCAATGGTTCAACCGCACAAAGTGGCAGAAGTTAAGAAAGCGCTGGACGACGCCCAGATCCACCTGATGACCGTCTCCAACGTGCTCGGATCCGGTCGGCAAAAAGGGTACACTGAAAGTTACCGCGGCGCCAAATACGAAGTCAACCTTCTTAAAAAGGTGCGCTTCGACATCGCCGTCAATGACGAATACGTGGAACCCTGCATCGCGGCCATCACCAAAGCCGCGAGGTCGGGCAACATCGGAGACGGAAAGATCTTCGTCGTCCCGTTGGAAGAAGTGGTCCGCATCCGCACCGGCGAAAAGGGCAAGGCCGCCATCGGCTAAACCGGTCGCTGTCGGTTCACGTTAAAAAGTTCACTCGACCGGGCGGGGTCCTTTTCCCCCTGCCCCCCAAAAAAAAGAAGAAATGACCTCAAAACATTAATATTTCATGAAAAAATAAACGGTATGTTTCATTTTTTATTGATTTATTGCAATATGAGTCATGTTTAAACGCCTTTTGGAATCCGATGATTTGGAAAAAAGGACCTGTTTTCTTTGGGGACCCCGTCAAACTGGAAAAAGCACACTTCTTCGGTCTCTCTTCCCCGGCGCGACCTATTACAATCTCCTTCGCTCTGAGGAATACGCACGGCTCAACCAACACCCCTCTTTGCTTCGGTCGGAAGTGCTGGCGTCCGTTAACCGTTCCGGGCCCGTTATCGTTGATGAAGTCCAAAAAATTCCCCCCTTGCTTGACGAGATTCATTCTCTCATTTCCGAATACGACATCCGGTTTATTTTGTCAGGTTCCAGCCCCCGAAAGCTGAAACGAGCTGGGGGAAATCTGTTGGGCGGTCGTGCCGTCCGATATCAGCTTTTCCCCTTGACGTCGCGGGAGATCCCCTCTTTCGATTTGGGTCGAGCTCTGAACCATGGACTTTTGCCCACCCATTATCTGTCGGATGATCCGCGCCCCCTCATTGACGCGTATGTGGGCGATTATCTGGAAGAGGAAATAGCCGCGGAAGCTCAAGCCCGCCGCGTTCCGACGTTCGCCCGATTCCTTCACGCGGCGGCTTTTAGCAACGGGAGCACAGTGAACGTCCGCAACGTGGCCCTGGAGTGCGGCGTGAGCGCTCCCACCGCCAGAGAATATTTTCAGATTCTCGAGGACACTCTTCTGGCACGGTTTATCCCTGTCTATCGAACCCGACCAAAACGCCGGGTTGCATTAAGTCCAATTTTTTACCTTTTTGACGTGGGTTTAACCAACGTTCTCCTTAAACGAGGGACGGTTTCCCCAGGAAGCGAGTCTTTTGGCCGGGCCTTTGAACACTTTATCTTTCAGGAGATCGTTGCACACTCGGCTTATACCCGGGGGCATCCCCCCGTGGCCACGTGGCGCACATCGTCCCAGCTTGAGGTGGATTTTATCCTGGGAGAACACGAGACCGCCGTCAAGTGCAAAGCGGTCCCCCTCGGACTTCCGGGGCACACCAAAGGACTGCGCGCTTTCCGTGAGGAATACCCCGTCAAAAATTCCATCGTTGTGACGATGGACCCGCGCCCACGAACCGAGGAAGGCGTTCGGTTTCTTCCCTGGAATGTCTTTCTCGACGAACTCTGGGGCGGACTTCTGACGCGGGGTTAACCCCAATATTGTTTGGTCGGGGTTCCCAGGTTAGGGCCTGTCACGAAATAAGTTGGCTAATTTGCCGAGAGGATTTTGGCTCTGGTCAAGGCGCGAAGAGGGAGCATACCGGGTGTATGTGACCGATGAGCAACGCCGACCAGGGACAAAAGCCTCCGGGAAATTGGACAAGTTATTTCGTGACAGGCCCTTAGGCGCTTTGTTTGATGGCTTGGATGATCTTGAGCATGGTATGGAAATGGAACGGACGAGGTTCGTTCAAGATAATTTTTTAAAACGTGGGGGAGTGTTTGCGAACTCGAATGACAACGTCTTTGAAGCTTGGTCCGGGGGCCAACAGAAGACTCCCCATGGATTGGAACTCTTTTTCGAAGAGACGATAAACCTTTATGTCGGGAAAGGTAAAGGCTTTTCTGGATTCAAACTCTCTCGCGTCCTGACCTCTCAGCTTCTCCTGTTTGTAAGTTTGATATTGTTCCGATCCAATAAACTTTCGGACGCGCTCAATTTCCAGTAGCTTGAAAAGGTCATAATAGTGTCGCAGAAACTGCCGCGGACGGTCGCGCTCTTCATTGCGATCCCTGTGCTGTCGAAATCTTTTGCAGATGGTTTGGAGTTTGTCGACAAAGGTGTATTCGGGATTAAAACATTTAACCCCTTTTGCCCGATTATCAACGACATCGACCTTTGCCTGGAGGGCCCTTTCCAACGCCCAACTCGTGACATCGCGCGGTTCATTGGGCGCCGTCCGGGCAAAACCGACCTCAAGAAGAACCTCCGATTTGAGCCCTGGCAACGGCGTAAAATGTGAAGCATACTTGAGTCCGATCCCACCATTTTGGGCCTTCTCGTCATCATAGGTCCGGTTCCGCTCAACGGTGATGCCAGGGATATGAATCTTTGATGCCAGATCGTCATAGAACGCCAATCGGGCCTCGATGTGGGTGGATTTGTCCCCTTTGACATGAAGGCCTGCCGTCGGTTCAAATCGAATATCGATATCCTCTGAAAAACGGTCAATGCATCTCCATCCCTTGGAAAGCGATGTGCCTCCCTTCATCTCAAATTGAAAACCGTTATTTTGCAGGCCCCACAAACAATGCATCACCCAGTAGTCCTTCTCGATGACAAGGGGGGGAATGTTTTTCTCCGCGCCGAGGGTCGCAAACAAAACCTTTGCTTCTAGTAATTCATGGATGAACTTACTGCCCAGTCCCATGAATAGGCTACATTCTGGGAGCCCCATTTTGGCCGGATTTAAGGAGCGACGAGGGCGCGATGCGGGACATCGTAACCGAGGAGCGACGCAGAAGCCAAGCCGGTCCCTTTTGGGCTACCACTTCGCCGAATTTTCTGTCCGTATTCCCGATACGACCAGAAAATTCGGCTTCGTGTCGCCACAAAATTGACCGGCCAGAATGTAGTCTATTCATGGGACTGGGCAGTAGGCATGGACTTCTTGCAATGCCGCACGGGACGCAGGCCGTCCGTATTGTTCTAGACACTCACGAATAGCCCGCGGGTTGAACTCGCTAAATCGAGATTTCAGGTTTTGCAAGACCAGACCGTTGTTGTCGGGCAGATTCCGGAGGTTGTTGAGCAGGTCGACAAGGAGGAATTCTTTGGTCAGCTCGCGGGGGTAAGCCGGAACCACTCGAAAAGTGAAGCGTTTTCCACCTAAAGTAAATTCACCCGACCGTTTGTGATTGTAGACCAGATCGTCATTATGGACTTGGGTGAGGCCAAGCCTCAGTTGGTTGAAGTAGTTGTAGGAGGTCAAAAGGAAATCGTCGGTTTTAAGGAAAACCCGGACGAGCTCACGATCATCCGGGGGAGTCAGGCCGAACGAGTTTTTTAGGGGACGACAATAAAGCCCAGGGGCCAGACGTAACACCTCTCCCTTGACAACGAGGGTATTGAGATCCCGATCCAAAGCCGTCGAAAACCCGACCAGGCCTTGACGCCGATAAACCTTGCCGGGCCGCATTTTCTCTTTCAGTTTCTCCGCATTTATCATGGTCGATGCCCCCAACTCCATTATAGGCCCAACCCCATAAAATTGCAAGATTAGATCGGGGGGGGGGGGGGGGGGGGGGGGGGGGGGGGGGGGGGGGGGGGGGGGGGGGGGGGACACGGGGAGGGGGGGGGGGGGGGGAGGGGGGGGGGGGCGGGCGCCCAAGGGAAGGGCCGGCCGGGGCCGCGGGGTCGGGGAGGCGGCGGCGGCGTTCGGCGTCGGCGCTTCCGCTGGGGCGGCCCCCCCGGGCGGGGCCTTGGCGATTTTGCCCAAACCGGCCGCGCCGACCAGGGGCACCGTCGACACTCCGTCGTAAAGCTTCAGGCTCATTTGTGAATTGGAAAATGCTGTTTTTTATTTATTTCTCATGCATTTATCGCAACAGTGCGATCCGCATTGTGACCGACAAGCAACCCCGGCGCTGGCAAAAAGTCACCAACCCTATGGGAGACAATAAAAATTGGCGGACCTTTAGGCGTGTTGTTTGATGGCTTGGATGATCTTGAGCATGGTGTTGAAATGGACCGGGCGGGCTTCGTTGAAAATAAATCGAAGCAGGGCTTGTTTGAGAGCTTCGTTAAGTAGGTCGGCGGTTTGAGATTCCAGTTTACTTTTGTCCACCACAATCGTTTCCGATAGGCTGACTTCCAAGGCAAAATCATCGCCAATTCCTAAAGACCCTTTAAGCCCTTCGAATTGGTTGTTAAGGCTCGAAGTTTCTAAATTCCACGGTCCGTTCTCTTCGGACTGGATCGCCACAGGAGACAGTGCAACGCCCACATTTTTAACACCTTTTGCCGCTGTGATGAGCGCGTTCACAGCATCTTGGTCCGCCCCCGCCAACAGAAGGCGCACCGGGTTTTCTTCTCCATTATTTATTTCTTGTAAAAGTCGGATGGTTTCTCTAGCGATCTCAATATCCGCCAGGGTATAAACTTCCAGTTGGACCGGGACCTTGTTTTCGTCCGAACCGGCTTTATTTTTTTTGTTCGCAAAATTTCGCAACCGCGCCAGGGCTTGGCCCGTTGTTGGTAAAGACAGTTCACCATGTGAACGATCCAATCTGAGATCTTTAAAAAATTCGACAAGATTCTGTCCAAACCTCTCACTGTAATTCTGATTTTTTAAATCAAGCCCTATGTTGTTGATTTGGTTAAGACCGGGGGATCCCAGTTGTTCAATTGCAAAGCGGTGAGCATTTGGAAAAACCTCAAGTAGATACCTCACTAAGTCATCTTGTTCTCTGGCCAAGTCTCCCGGTTTTCTTAAAAATATAGCAGACCCGATTCTCATAGCATTTCTTTCGGCGAGGGGGCTCAGCCAATTAGGATTGGGGTCAGTCTGGGCGGAAGAAATGTCTCTTACCAGAACCTCCCACCCCCGCTCTTTGAATAAATTAATGGTCGGTTCTAATTTAACGGATAAATTTCGCCAAGGGGCTATGAGCGGGAGGACAGCCGCTCGGGCCACAACCTCACTTTCAGTTTCTTTGGCAATTCTTAACAGGAAATCAGCCACCTTCCAATGGGGCAGGCCCAACCCTAAGATACGATTGATGGCATCCATTTCGTCGTATTCTTGGCCCCCCGACCGAGACACGGCCCGCGAAAATAAGAAGACGCCCCCCAACACCCCCGCCGCGACCACCAGACCCCCCAAAATCGCTTGCCACGGCAACGCGGCTAAAAAGAGAAAAGGAAGGGAGGGGGTCTCAACCAAACTGGAGGCATAGGCCACGAACGGCAATCCCACTAGGACGAACAACAAGGGAATATCTTTGCGATTAGCCAACGATGGAAATTTGTTCATCATAGCCACAGACACAGTTTTGATGAAATTGCGGCCGGAATGGAGGAGAGCCACTGTCCCCGCGATATCGAACAAGGAGCTTTCTTGAACCAGGGAGAAGAGAGATCCTAAACCAAACTGTTGTAGAAGGGGGATGAGTTCGGAAGGAACCATGAAGAGCGCAAACGGCATTGCATACAAGATCGTCGTCCGCCAAAGGCGAGGAACGGCCCTTCGCATCGCTTCCTTTAGGGCAAACGAGTGGGAAAGAACACTTGATCTTCCACCCTTATACTCGTCCCAAAAGTGGAGCGTGACGAAAATTAATACACCGACCATCAATGCTAACCCTGAGCCAGACATCGCTGGAAGCAAGAAAAAGAGGGCCGTTTCATAAATCGGCGCCGCAACAAAATCGTTCGCCCAACGGGCGATTCTCCACGTTTGCGCTATAACACGGGAATCCGCCTTCTGTTCCAAAATTCTGAACTGTCGAGATAGCAATGAATCCAGTGAAACAGGAGATTTTTCGCCGGGTGGGGCACGGGTATCGGGGATACTCGATAAAATTCGCCCAGCGAGATCTGCAATCTCTTGGGGGGGGACCGACACACTGCGAAGAGCGGCCAAAGAATCTTGAAAAAGATTAGGGTCAACCACCTCTAATCGGCCGACTTTTTTTTCTTTTTTGACCCAAGGAGAAAGATTTAATTTCTTGTTTTGTTCTTTCGCCTCTTTCGCCAACTTTTCAATTTCCTCCATTTGATCTGGCGTAAGCTGATAAAACAGTTCAGGCGGATCAATGATCATAAGTCTCCCGAGCTCCGCAAAAGCCGACTCGTTTTTGAACCGAACGTCGGGCACACCCTGTATTTTGTCTCCAATAAATATGCGAAATCCACTCTCTGCTGGGACAATAATGAAATTGTAGGCATGCCCTCGTTCGATAATGTCCTCAATCGTACGATGGGCCACCTGAGTCAAATCCTCCAAATGAGCGGAATCCGCTTCAAGAACCAGACCAGGGCCATTCTCCGGGTCCGCTAAGACGCCGATCTCGACATTTTGAACTTGCCCGAGCATACGGCGTGGCGCATGCTCAACAGGAAAGATGACGCGCAGTGCGTGGGCGTGACGCACATTTTGAGAGGCTCCAGCTTTAAAATCTGCGCCACTTTTATCTTTGTTTTTGGCATACCAACTGTTCCCACCAAATCGAAATTTTGGTCGACTGACAAGATCATTGGATGAATTGATGAGGGTCAAAAATTCCATTAAATCTCTAAAGGTATCCAACGAACCTATTTCACTTTGGGATTTACCATCTGCGGAACTAGAAAAAGTGACGTGATCCACCTGTTCCAATGGATTTCCACTGGGATCGTTGGAATAATAAGCGGCTCGATTTCCCGTACCCCACCATTCCGTTCCCGATTTCGACTTCCAGACGAGAAAAACCTCTAATGGAAACATATTTAAAATGGATTCCGCGGTTAATACTCGCATTCCGGGATCTTTCTCGGCGTCTTCTTTTGTTTTCCCAGGTTCGCTCCCGGACCGTTTTGCTCGGTCCGGATTTTGAATGGCCGCAAGGAGGGTCTGAGAATTATGAAGCCTGTCAGCAGGATTTTCGTTTTCCCCGAGTAAATGGGGATTTCCATCCTTATCAAAAACGACAAAATCTTGATGTCCCTCAGTCAAAAAAAATCTTCCGGGAACGGGAGCGCCTCCCTCATCCACAGTCGAACGGAAACCAACATTAATCCGTTCTTGCAAGATGAGCATTTGTGTCACATCGTTAAACAAATCGGAACCATATCTCCCAGGCAGGATTCGTCTTGAGTGGGCCTCATAGTTCCCGTTTTTATCCACCACAAATACATAGCCAAACGTTCGCGGGTCTTTTAGGATGTCTCGCCAAAAATTCGGGTCATTGATAAGGTCAACATGCCCCCTGGGTTCCCATCCGCGCAACCCCTCCGTCCCAGGCAAACGGCCCCGATGAGCGAAATAAAAAATGGAGGTTCCCCCTCCCGTTGAAACGGTGATCCCCTTGGCCTGGGCCCGTTTTTTTTCGTCCCACCCGTTGGCCTCCTTAAAAAGAAAACTCGTGGATCCACCACTGATAAAAGCTCTTCGCTTGGGATCTTTTTCGGTCCATCTTGTGATGGCCTGCGCCACTTTCAGACTGTTGGAATGGGGGTCTCGGTAGCGACCAAGGGGTCCTTCCCAAAAAACAGTTTGGGCATTGCTGATGGCTTCGATAGCCTTTTCGGTGAAAGTGGGCCCCACATCCTCGTAAGTCTTACCGTTCAATTTCCGCTCAG
Source organism: Elusimicrobiota bacterium (assembly GCA_016715645.1). Classification (GTDB taxonomy): domain Bacteria; phylum Elusimicrobiota; class Elusimicrobia; order FEN-1173; family FEN-1173; genus JADKHR01. The sequence continues at coordinate 97,160 of JADJZR010000001.1, forward strand.
CTGGATTGGGCAAAAGAATCGCGACACCGCGCCTCTCGAGTTCATTCGTTAACCGACGGTCAAGCAAATTTTCCGAAAAAAGACCCCCGACAATAAGAGTGTCCCCCTGGCGAAGATGTTCCCGGGCGAATGCTTCAATCTCAACTTGTTTATCTAATTTGCCCCCTCCAAAGATAACGGTTAACTTTCCCCGGTCCTCGGGGCTATTTAATCGCAAGAGGAACTCATTGTGTTGCGCCTCCTCAAGGCTTTGCCACAGGCCTTTGACTCCCGGTAGGAGCTGGGCCAAACCGTCCATGGACGCCGTATTAAAGCGATGAGCGATCGGGAAACCGTCAAGGACAAACAGGGCGTCCGGGACGAGGTCAACCAATTCTTGAGCCATCGATTGCCGTTGTGCCGGATCGTTTGATGTTTCTCTCGGGTCGAACCGGGTATTTTGAAGCATGACCACATCTCCATTTTTTAAAGCGCCAATGGCCTTTTTGTCCGAGTCGCTCAGCCACCGAAAACCCTCGCCACGGTCGCCGGGAAGAAGGTTTATTGTCCGTCTAACCATAATTCCAAGAATATCTGCCCGATTATCTAAAGTGCCATTCCGGTCAAATCCGTTAGGCCGCCCCCTGTGGCTCAACAAAACCACTTTGGCCCCTGCATTGGTGAGATGACGAACGGTCTTGGCGGCCAAAACCAACCGCATATCGTCATAACGACTTTGGGTATCGTCTAAGTTTGTTCGAACGATGACCGTCCGGCCCCTTAAAAATCCTTCGGGGATGTCGGAAAGATCCATCCATGGATCTCCCGGTTGGCGTGAAGGGGGAGCACCTTTTCCGCCCGCAGCCATCGCCGTCACACCTATTTTCTCGGGCCCTGAGGCCATCTGAACCGGGGATGGATCCACGCGGACGGGGGTCGGCCCCACCGCCGTGGATTGCGTCACCAATCGGCCCCCTGGGGTCCAGTTGTGAAGAATCGTTAACAAACCGATCGCGGAAAGCAGGGGGCCCATCTGGTGGAGAGCCGTAGGGCCTGCAATAAATAACCATACTCCCGCCACAAAGAGAGCCGAACCAATCGTTAATAATCGTCCGTCCACGACCCTTGATTGAAACCATTTTTGGATGAAGTTTAAATCGGATGGTTGACCCGCCTGGATCTTTTTTCCCATCGGTTGGGACGGGTCGTAACGAACGGCGAATTGTTTGCCAAACATTGCAAGAGTGATTGAGGCGATTCCTTTCTCCCAGACCACTGACACACCTTCAAAGTGTGTTTCCAAGAACGCCAAAACTTTTGGCGTTGGAGAGTCGCCGGGTGTTAAAGAGGCGAGCGCCGCGCCAGTCGCCTGGAGTGCGGCCGTCTTTGGCGGTAAAGGGGCGTCGGCCACGAACAGTTTGGCGCCTTCGAAAAGTTTGTCGAGGGGGGTTTTTTCTTGGGCGAAAACAGTAAGGTAGGAGGATCCTTGGGTGGTGTCAATTTTTTCGATTTTGGGGACCACCGTCACAACGGCTATTCCCGCTTGGGTCAATTTTTCTTTCAGCCCGGGTCCGTGGTAGCCCCCGGTCACAATAAGGGAGACAGGAGCGGTCGAAGTCCCGTAGGCGGGCGTTTTTTCAAGCGCTCCCAAAAAGTTTTCGGCCATGGCGCCGTCCCGGGCGTGGGCTTGCCGATAAAACGACTCGTAAGGTTCCAGGTTCACCCCTTCCTCCCCGCGGCCGCGGACCTGTTCGTAATCGGCCCATTCGTCGGGCGTGAGGGAAAAATCCAGCAGTTTTTCGACCAGCGTCATGTAATGGGATTGACTGATCAGGTCTCGTTCATCGTCGGTTTTGGCCAACTGTTCAAACAAAATCTTCTCTCGCCGTCGGCATTCGGCCAGAAGATCTTCCGCATCGATGGTTTCGGACAGCAAGACGTACCGAATGTATTCCGCCATGTCGGGAAATTGACTGAGCGGGACGCCCACGTCTTCGCATAAGGTCCCGATCCAACGGTAAAAGTCTCCGTACGACAGATGACCGGCGCGATACGACACGCTTCGAGAAACCAGTTCGTTGGTTTGGGCCGGATTCATTTTTTGAGCCAACGATTCAACCAGGCCCGCCCTTTGCTGTTCCACCTTTTTAAAGTCCAAGCTCTCTTCTTTCTCAAGGGCTTCCAGGAACAACGCGATGGGCTTTGCAAGGGGCGGGCCCCCCTTTCGGGCCAACGCGCGGGTGTAGATTCCCAACGACACGGTTCCACGGTGGTATCTTTGGACCGTTTCATCGAACGCTTTTAATTCGGGGTTAAAAGCGGCGGTTTTATCACTCTCCAATTTCTTAATCTGGTTTTTGACATGGGCGTGGTCCGCCTCTTTTGTGGCGAGGGATCGCCGGTAGGCGGACAGGTTGGCTTGATAATGGGGTTCGTCGTCAATGCCGATCACCGGGGGGATCGCCGTCGGTGCGGTCAATAACGAAAACATCGGGCCCGACATTTTGTCTTGGGCCAACAGATCTTCCGCGGCTACCCGTGTGGCCTGGAGGTCGGGGAACGAACGCAACCAGGACAGGTCGTAAGGCCGAAACGCTCCTTCCAAACCCACCATCGCAATGGCCGAGGAGTGGGGCAGACCGATCAACGACGTGACAGTGTGGGCGATGTTGGTTTGGGCATCCAAGTTTCGATGGACGTCCAAAACGTGAAAAACGAGCCCACGGGGCTTCCCGTTTTTCGGCAAATGAATTTTTCGAATGGTGGCGTGGGCCAGGGGCACAGCGGAAAAATAGGGGCGATACGGTTCCCCTAACCCAGGAGGAAGCGACACCGTGCTCGTGTAATGGGCGCCGGCCGGCACCTTTTCCAAAGCCGGCAGGACCGCCCGCCCACCCCCGCCCGACCCCAACAAGGGGCCGCGCGCCAGAAGGGACCCTGACGATTCAACTGACCGTTTAGCCTTCGCCTGCCGCCGTTGTTCCCAATACGACCGTTCGGGTTCATAGGCGAACAGGACTTGATTCCCAACGAGGGATAGCAGGACGAGCCAGGCTGGCCAGCGGGAAGAGCGATATCTCACAGAAAAATAAAACCAAATCCGGCAGAAGATCGCCTTAAGAAGTTGTAACAAAATTGTAAATTTTTTACCCCAACCCGCCTGGGAAGGCTTGCCAAATTTTCGTACTGTAAATGAAAAAACGCAGGCGTTTTTCAGATTGGCCGTTCAATAGGACTATACGATCGCCATTGCGTCACCGTAGGAGAAGAATCGGTAGTTTTTGGCGATGGCTTCGTTGTAGGCGTGGCGGAGCGGTTCGAGGCCGGCAAAGGCGGCTGTCAGAACCAGCGGGGTGTGGCCCGGCATATGAAAATTCGTGACAAGCCGGTCCACCACTCGGAAAGAATAGCCGGGCGTAATATAGAGAGACGCGGTGCCGGTCCCCGCGCGCACCGTTCGGTCCGGTTCGGCGGCGGATTCCAGGGTGCGCACGGCGGTGGTGCCCACCGCCCACACTTTTTTCCCTTCCCGGCGGACGGCGCGCAACGCATCGGCGGTCTCTTGCGGTACCCGATACGGTTCCGGCAACATGCGATGAGCGTGAATATCGTCCGTGGCAATGGGCCGAAACGTGCCCCATCCCACCCACAATGTGACGAAATGAACCCGCACACCTTTTTTTCGCATCTTCTCCAATAAGTCCGGCGTAAAATGCAGTCCCGCCGTGGGGGCCGCCACGGCTCCTTGAGGAATCGGTTGGGCCGACGGATGAGAAACGGCTTTTTCGGGAGTCGTTTCCCCGGGGAGACTATTTTGGCTGGTCGAATACACGGTCTGGTACGCCGCCAAATCTTCGGCGTACCCTTCCGGGGACCGTTTGATGTAGGGGGGAAGGGGCATTCGGCCCCAACGCGCCAAAACGGGTTCCACGGGCTCGGAAAATTCCAGTTCCCATTCGCCATCGGGACAGGGGCCTTTCACGCGGCCTCGCAAACCGTCCGGGAAATGGATGTCGGTCCCAACACGGGGCCGGGGTGTGATCAAGGCAGACCACCGTTCCGGGCCCGGATCCATGTAGCGGGCCAATAGCAAAACCGTCACGCGCCCGCCGGTTGTTTTTTTTCCGAACAGCCGCGCCGGCAAAACCTTCACATCGTTTAAAACCAGAGCGTCCCCTTCTGGCACAAGGTCAACCAAGTCCGAAAAGACCCGATGGGACAGGGAACCGTCGGCCCGGTTTAGAACCATCAGTTTCGCCCGGTCTCGTTCGGCCAGGGGAACTTGAGCGATCCGGTTTTCGGGAATGTCCGGAAAACCCAAACTTTTGTTCGGCGGGTGCGGTATCATTCGGTCCAATCGTCAACTTCAACGCCGTGATAGTAAAACCGAAGAATTTGACCGTAGGACATATTCTTTTCCGCCAAATTTTTCATTCCCCACTGGCACAGGCCCACCCCGTGCCCCCATCCCTTCCCATGAACCTGCCACGATCCGTCCAATTTGGAAAGACCCGTCCACAAGGTACTTCGAATAAGATGAGGATCGACAATGTTTCGGAATTTGTTAGCGAACAGATCGTGAGTTCCTTGTTGGCCATACAAACGGACTTTATACACCCGTCCGGACGGCGTGTGGCTTAAAATCCCAATGGCCCGGACCTCGCCGATTTTAATTCCGGCTGACCGAATGCGCTGGTCCACCAATTCATACGGCACTTTGGCGACCCACTGGTAGGGCGGACTTCCTCGACACCAGGAACATTTGACCGGCTTCAAATAAGGCTGGCCGCCCTGTTCCCACACATTTTCCGCCGATTCCGTGTCTCCCCCGCAACAGGAATGGAAAACGGTGGTGATCAGCCGGCCTTTGCGGTCCACCAACACTTCCGATCGGGTTTTTTTAACGGCGGCGTCGGTGCGGGGCCGTTCGGCCCGGGCTCCGCCGTATACCTGGCAATGGGGGTGAGCGCAAAAATCGTAACCGGATCGTCCGTGTCGGCCGCGATTGCGAAGCGCGTAAGTGCGGCTGATCACCGCTTGGGCCTTCAAGGCCTGTTCGGGCCATTTGTCGGAGGTTTCCATTTGGAGAACACCACGCACGTAATCTTCCACGCTGACCCGGTTGACCACTCGGATGCCGTCCCCGCGTCGATCAAGTTCGATGGCGCCGCTGCGGACGGTTATTGACCACGACCACCCGCCGCGGTCCGACGGTTCAATGACCACCTGTTTTCCCCATCGCTCTTTGTTCGCCGTGAAGCCTTCTTTTGTTGGGATTATTTTTACCGCCTCCTTGAACCGCGGCGATCGACGGGATACTTTTCCCGATACGCGGTAGGAGCCGGGACCTAATTGGAGGGTGGAGGTCTTGTCGAAAAGACCGATTCGAATCAACGGAGGTCGGGCGGCAAAAAGCGGCCCCCCACAATAGAAGGGCCGACAAACAGGTTACGAAAAACGCAACCCCATTTATTGTCCGAGAAAAAGGTCGTCTGCGTCGGTGCGGCCGGAAGAGGGGAAACCCAAATGCTGGTAGGCCAACGGCGTGACCACGCGGCCGCGGGGTGTGCGGGCCAGGAACCCCGCTTTAATCAGGAAGGGTTCGTAGACGTCTTCCAATGTGTCCCGCTGTTCGCTCACCGCCACGGCCACGGTATCAGCGCCCACGGGCCCCCCGGCCAAATTTGGTGATCAGGGCGGTCAAAATTTTTCGGTCAATATTGTCCAACCCCACGTGGTCCACTTCCAAGGCGTCCAAGCCCCGACGGGCCACCGCGTGGGTCACCCGCCCGCCGGTTTCCACGTCCGCGAAATCCCGCACCCGGCGAAGCAGGCGGTTGGCGATCCGGGGTGCCGCGGGACCGGTGGGCGACTTCCCGCGCCGCCTCCGGGTTCGATGGGGGCGTTCAAAAGCCGGCTGGAGCGGATCACGATAGAAGCCAGCTCCGTTTCATCGTAGTATTCCAAGTTCGCAATGATGCCGAACCGTTCCCGGAGCGGCCCGGTCAAAAGTCCCGCGCGCGTGGTGGCGCCCACCAACGTGAATCGCGGCAAAGGCAATTTGATGGTTTTGGCGGAGGGCCCCTGACCGATAATAATGTCCAGGGAAAAATCTTCCATGGCGGGATAAAGGGCTTCTTCCACCGAATGGTTGAGTCGATGGATTTCGTCGATAAAAAAGATGTCCCCCTCTTTTAAGCTCGTCAAAAGAGCCGCCAAGTCGCCCACCCGTTCCAACACCGGCCCTGACGTTTGGCGAAGCCCCACATTCAGTTCTTTGGCAATGATGTGGGCCAACGTGGTTTGCCCAGCCCCGGGGGGCGGAAAAAGAGCGTGGTCAAAGGCTCTTTCCGTTTCTGGGCGGCTTGAATAAAAATTTTGAGGTTTTTTTGAGTTTGTCCTGGCCCACAAATTCGTCCAGGCATTGGGGACGGAGAGTGAACTCAAGGGTTCATCCTCCGGCAACGGGTTCTGGGTGAGGGGCGTTCGTCCGTCATGACCGACCCGCCAGGTGCCGCAACGATTCCCGCAAAACATCTTGGGCGGTGGCGGCGGACCCCAGCACGTCCCGGGCAGACTGGGCCGCCTGACGCGCCGCGGATTCACGGTATCCCAACGCCACCAATCCGGCCACCGCTTCCTCGAACGCCAATGAGGGCGCCGTTTCTCCCGGGCCCCGCCGAAACCGATAACGCCTCCATTTTCCCCTGAGCGCGGCCACCAGTTTCTCCGCCGTTTTACGAGTGAACCCAAACCCGTCACCAACGATTTTGGGTCTTTATCAACCACGGCCCGACGGAATTGGGCAACGATTTCGCCGCTTTATCCAACAGTTCCAGGGCCTTTTTGGCCCCGGCGCCGGGAACGTTTTCCCGCAACACCAGATACACCTGTTTTTCTTCCAGGGTTAAAAATCCATACAGGGCTGGTCCCGCCCCATACATAGCCACCGACTCCACGATCAGAAGTCGCACTTCGCCGCCCACCGGCGGCAGCCGAAGGCCGACGCCGACGACAGCAAAACCCCGTAGCCCACCCTCCCGCTTCCACCACGCACCCGTCGTCCGGCCGGTCCAACAGGGGTCCCCGCAAAGAAGCGATCACCCCCGCACCCCCGGTGTAGGAGGCCGAATTGATGTGGCACAGAGCGATCCCCAAGCGTCCGCCGCGTCGTCAGGTTTGGGAATTTCTTTGAGTCGAAGAAGCCGTTGAACCATGGTTTGCATTTGGGATTTGTCGGCCGCGCCATAACCGGTGAGGGCCACCTTGACCTGCCGCGGATTGTATTCGTGAATGGGAAGCCCCAGTTCCGCCAGCGTTAACAAAATCGCCCCTCGCCCGTGGCCCACCGACGCCGCGGTTACGGCTGTTTTTGGCGATAAACAGGTCTTCGACCGCGGCCACAACGGGCTGTTCCCGCTCGATGAAATTTGCTTGCAAGGCCCGGGCCAAAACAACACCCGTTCCGCCAGGGGCCGCGCCCGGGGCGTTTCAATCGCGCCATACCCCACACACGGTAGGTTTCCCCGTCCATGAACCTCCAAGACGGCCCAACCCCATGGTCCCCAGGCCGGGATCTATGCCGAGAACTTTCAACCCCGTATGTCGCCGTTGGTGTAAAGCGTCTTTGACGTCGTCGTGGTTTTCCAACTCGTCCAAAAGCGATTCAAGTTGGCGGGCGGCCCCGTCTTTCAAGGGCACCGTGGTGGACGGCAAAAAGTGACCTCCGCGGACGCGGGGGACGGCCGCCGCCTCCAACGCTCTTTGACCTTGTCGAAATCGGCAGGCGCCGTGAGGACTTGAAACACCTCAGGATCGTCGGTTTTGATGTCTTCGGCGCCGGCGTCCAGGGCCACGGTCATGAGTTTGTCCTCATCTGTCCACACGGCTTTTCCACCATCAGCTGGCCTTTGGCCTGAAACATCCAAGCCACACACCCCGACTCGCCCATGTTGCCCCCGTGAGACGAAAAAATCTTGCGGATTTCGGACGTGGTGCGTTTTGTTGTCCGTGGTGCCGGTTAAAAGACCGCCGCCCCGGCCGGGCCGTATCCCTCATAACTAACTTCCTCAAAGGTCATACCGGGATTTCCCCCGTGCCCCGCTGAATGGCTTCCTTACGTTGTCCGATGGCATGTTGGCGGCGCGGGCGTCCTCAATGGCTTTCCGAAACCGGGGGTTGTTGTCGGGACTTCCCCCGCCCGGATCGGGCGGCGATCGTCAACTCGCGGACAATAGCGTGAACGTTTTCCTTTCTTAGCGTCGATCAACCCTTTGTATGTCTTGATTCCTGCCCATCGGCTGTGACCGGACATAGTCGGTTCCCCTTTCAAAACGGTGATGGAGTGATATTGCAGATCGTCCGACACCAAACAGCCTCGACGTTTGTCAAAATCCGTTATACTAAAGTTATGGTCGCCTCCCCAGCTGGTTCGAACAAGGTCGTTCTTACGCCTTGGCGATGGTCCTTTTCAGCGGACTCTCTAACTCCGTGATGGCCGCTAAAAGGACCCCACCTACCACAGGTATCGCATTGAAAATATTTACGTTATTCGCCGGCAAATTTCATTCGTCGATCCCCCTCGGAAAATAAGCTGGTGTATCGAACCATCAACCATCTGCATATTCCCGCACGAGAAAGCACCATCCGGGAACAGTTGCTCTTTAAGAAAGGCGACCTGTTCGACCCCGCCCTGGGCCAGAAAACCGAACGGGCCCTGCGGCGGATATTGCGCCTGCGGGATGTGCATGTTCGGCCCGTGCCCGTGGGCCGCGGAGCGGTGGACATCTTGGTCGAGGCCCAAGACACCTGGACCACAGAACCCTTTATCGGCGTCTCCGGGTCGGGCGAAGAAACCAAGTACACCATGGGAATCCGGGAACGAAATTTGGCGGGATACGGAAAAGAAGTGGGGTTTATCTGTAAAAAGAGCCCGACTTGGTCACCCCGCAGTTTTTCTTACGACAGTCCCGCCCTGTTGGGAACCCGACTTCGTTTGGCAGGCGATTATGCAGACACCGCGGATGGATCCTCGCGAGCCTATCGGTTGAAAAACCCTTTTCCTCCACCCTGACTCGGTTTTGGGTTTAAAACGTCCAGCTCTTTTACGCCCGGTACGATACGGTGTTGTTTGAAAA
>JADJZR010000002.1 GCA_016715645.1 Elusimicrobiota bacterium
CCAGCTGGGCGCGAGCCCGCGCATGGGGAGTTATCTCAAACCGCCGAAGATATTCAACAGCAACTCGAACTACGGCGTGGTATTGAAATCCACGGACCCCTGGAACGCCCAGACCACGGCGAGTTATGGGCTTCGCACGGACACCACGTATTATTACCGGGTGAAAACCGTGGACGCGGGCTTAGCGGAAAGCGGTTGGTCCAGCGGGGGGACGATGTTCTCCGCCGCGCCGCCGTCCACCAGCACGATCGCGGCCGCGTCCACGGCCACGGACGGGGAAGTGTTATTGACTTGGAACAGCGCGGGTGACGATGCCATGAACGGCAACTTGGCCGGCACCTACCGGATCCAGTATGCCACCTACACTCCCACCTGGAGCACCAGTACCACCCCGACGAATGCGACGACTGTTACGATCTCGACCACGAACGTGGTCCCGGGTTCCGCCCAGGCGAACCTTGTCACGGGACTGACGAGCGGTCTAACGTATTACTTCGTGTTGTGGAGCGGGGACGAAGTCCCCAACTGGTCCACTATTTCAAACAGCACGTCCGCGGTTCCGTTTGTTTCTATCCGATCGATGACGATTGAGGGGTTGAACACTCTGGGGTTTGGCGCAGTGAATTTGGGGTCGCAGGTGGTGGCGAGCACGGGAGTGGTGATTCGAAACGACGGGACGTTGATGAACAAATACGTGTTAAGCGCGTCCACGCAAACCGTGGGGTCCCCCTGGAGCGTGAAAGACAGCACCCCCGCCGGGCCCGACGCCATGGTGATATTTGGCCTGTTTGACGATGACACCGCTCCGGTGTTGGGCGATTTCGGGGCAGAAGACCTGATCGGCACAATGGAAACGGGAAGCAACAGCAGTGTGTTCAGCATTGACGGGTCCACGACCGGCGCCTCGGTGCCCGCTGGGGAAGACCGCAAAATCTGGATCCGCCTGGACATGCCCACCACATCGCGCACCGAAGCCGCCCAAACCATGCGAATCCAGATCACCGCCCAACCTCCTTAAGGGGACGGAGTACACTAATTGACTTGCGGGATTCCGTTGAAGGGTTGCGAGAAACAGAGGAGATTCGTTGTTTAGACTCAATGCCGGTCAGTTAAGCGTAGATGCCCGATTTGTCGGGCAGTTTTGATGTCGATAAAACAATTCAACCGATTTAAAAGGCGCCCCATGAATGGGGCAACTTCAAATGGGGTCTTAACTGACCGGCATTGGGTCTAGCGTAGGGAATAAAAACTGGGTTCCGGCTAACACCAGGCCGGAATGACGGGCAAAATTGATCGGCGGTTTGCATATTTATGTTGTGTGTTTTAGAATGTTGAGATGAAACGGAATTTGTCAACTCAAGCGGATGAGAACGAAATCAAGTCGATCATCGTGGATGTGATACGGCGTCGGTTGGAGCAGAACCACTACAAGGTGTTTTTGTTTGGGTCTCGGGTGAGAGGCAACGCTTCCGGGCGGTCTGACTATGATGTGGGGATTGAGACGAAAAATCCACTCTCTCTGGCTGAATTGCTGGATATTCGAACGACCCTTTCTGATTTGCCCATCCTTCATAAAATAGATGTGATAGACTTTGGCCGGGTGACAGATGAATTTCGGCAGGTGGCGTACGAGGCGGTGGAAATTTTGCATGAGCAATAAAATTCGCACTCGGATAAAAGAGACTTCATGATTGACGTGCAGGATGTGCGGCGGTATTACGGCGATTTTTTGGCGGTGGATCGGCTTTCTTTTTCTATTCCGAAAGGGAAAATACTTGGTTTTTTGGGGCCTAATGGGTCCGGTAAAACAACCACCATGCGTATGTTGAGCGGGTTTATGCCGGCCTCTTCGGGCCGGATCCTGATCGACGGTTTGGATATTCAATTAAACCCTTTGGAAGCTAAAAAGAAAATCGGATATCTGCCGGAAACCCCGCCCCTTTATCTGGACATGCGCGTCGATGAATATCTGACCTACGTGGCTCACCTCAAGGGCGTTCCCCGCGAAACAATCCCCGCTCGAGTCGAAAACGTTGGAACCACTTGCGGCTTGCTGGATGTGCGACGGAAGTTGGTTCGGTCTCTGTCGAAAGGTTACCGACAACGGGTGGGGATCGCCCAAAGCGTCATTCACAGCCCTTCCTTTTTGATACTTGACGAGCCCACCGTGGGGTTGGACCCGAAACAAATTGCTGAAATACGTCGGCTGATTAAATCCTTGGCGGGCGAAATGACCGTTATCCTCAGCACCCATATCTTGCCGGAAGTGACTTTGATTTGTGATGAGATATTGATCATCAATAAAGGCCAAATGAAGTTTCGGGAAAGTTTGGACCGCATCGAGGGGCAGGATTTGGAACGGCTCTTTTTGAAATATACGTATGAGGAAGAGATGGAAGAGAAGTTCCGCGTGCCTGGCCGGGGAAGGTCGATTCACTATGAAAGAGCGTTTGATGTTGATGGGGCGGATAGCGGTACATGACCTGAAATCTTATTTTGTTTCGCCCATCGGTTATGTGGTTTTGGCGTTGTTCTCTGTTTTGGAAGGGTGGTTCTTTTTTAATCATGTGACGCGGTTTAATGATGTGTTGGGTGTGGCCCTTATGTCCGGGCGGCCGGATACCCTTAACCAAATCAACCTTCACCGACTTGTGGTTGAACCGTTGTTTAAAGAAACGTTGATGTTGTTGTTGGTGTTCCTGCCCGCAGTCACCATGCGGTTGTTGGCCGAAGAAAAAAAGCAGAAAACATTAGAACTCTTACTAACGTCGCCCCTGCGTACCGGGGATATTGTGATGGGGAAATTTCTTTCTGCGGTGTCTTTCCTGCTTATTTTGTTGGGGTTTACGACTCTTCATCCAATTCTTTTGTTTGTGTTTGGTCAGCCGGGGCCGGATTTGGCTCCGCTTCTCACAGGTTACTTGGGCCTTTTTTTGGCGGGCGCGTGTGTGGTGAGCGTCGGGCTTTTTGCCTCCTCTTTAACGGAAAACCAGATCGTGGCGTTTGTGGTCACCGTGTTTTTGGCCCATTTGTTTGCCTTGATCAGCGGGCCGGCCCCCGCTTTGGGAGGCCTGTGGGGTGACCTGCTTCGGGCGGTGTGCATAAAAGATCATGCGGTCGCCCTGTTTCGGGGATTTGTCGATACACGCGGGCTCATTTATTTGGGTTCATTCATCTTTTTTTGGCTGTTTTTGACTCAGCGGATTGTGGAAGGGACTCGTGTGGGCCGGATTCTGTCCGGAAAAACCCCGGAATCCCGTCGGTTTTTGTCCACCACGGCGGGCACAGGGGCGGTGTTGGCGTTGGTTAACTTGTTTGGCTTCCTTTTTTATACGGGATTGGATGTGACCCCGGACAAAATTTCAAGTTTGTCCGACCAATCCAAAAAGGCGGTTCAATGGATTAAAGAGCCTGTGGAACTGTTGGTGTTTTCCACTCAGAAAACCCCCGACAACGTCAAATACATGTTGGATAGTTACGCTTTTGTGAACCGCGCCATTTCTTATCGCTTCGTGGACCCGGAAAAAAATCCCGGTTTGGCCCAGCGTTACAAAGTGGATCAGGACGGTCAGGGGGTTTTGACGTTTGGGGAAGGGTTTATTTTGATCCCCTCCATTGACGAACAGTCCGTGACCAACGCCATTTTAAAAATCACTCAAAAAGCCCACAACGTCGTTTACTTTTTGACTGGACATGGGGAGCGCGACGTGCGCGACAACCGGTCTAAAGATGGCATCGGGTTGCTGGCCGATCAGATGCGAGACGAAAATTATCGGGTCGAATCGTTGTCGTTGGAACCGCCGCACTACTACATTCCTGGCAACTGCACGTTGTTGGTTGTCGCCGGGCCCCGGAAAGGGTTTACCGAGTTTGAGTTGAAAGCCGTGGGGGAATATTTGGCGGCGTCCGGGAGGGCGGTGTTTTTGCTGGATCCGCCCACCGTCACGGGGTTGGAACCTCTCCTGGCCCAATGGGGCGTGGAGGTCAAACAGAACGTTTTGCTCGATGTGGCGGCACCTTCCCTGGTTCAGCGGGCTTTGGCGGGTATGCGGGGAATGAAGGCCTCTCCCCGGCCTCTTTTTCAAATTTATCTGAAAGATTTTCCGCCCCATCCGGTCACGGCGGATTTGGAAGGCAAACCGGTTCTTCTTTCCGTGGCGCGGACGGTGGAGCCGCGGACAGAAACGAAGCCGGGGGCCGTTCGGTTGGCCATCGACATATTGGCCCGGTCCACGGACAAGGGCTGGGCGGAATCCGACGTGGACGGTGTGCTTAAAAAGGGTTTGGTGAGTCGGTCCCCGGACGAAAAAGTGGGGCCCCATACTGTGGCTCTGATGGCGACGCGGGGAACAGAAACCGATAATAGCAAAATTGCGGTTTTCGGAGATTCGGATTTTGTGAGCAATGAATATTTGAACCAACTTTTTAACCGCGACCTGTTCATGAACACCCTGGCTTTTTTGGGCGAACAGGCACCGTTGGTGTCGGTTCGGCCTCGGCGGTTGTTCGCTTCTCGGTTGGATTACAACCCCAAAACCATGGCCCGCCTGTTTCATTTGTCGGTGTGGGTGTTTCCTTCCCTGTTGTTGGCCGGCGGTGTGGCCGCTTGGCGGATTCGTCGGTAATGGGGCATCGCTGGGGTTTGTTTTGGGGAGCGGTGGGGTTGTCGACCGTGTTTTACGCTGGGCTTGTTTGGCGCCAGCGGGTTGTGGAACAGCGGGAGCAACGGTTGGTTTCTATTCGGGCGAAGGATGTGACGGGGTTTCGGGTCGTGGGGGGGGAAACAACTTTTGTTGACCTCAAACGGGACGGCAACGGCTTTGTTTTTGTGGCTCCGTACCCCGGCGTGGCCGCTGATCAGAGGGCGGTGAAAAATTTTTTGTCGGTTCTCGAACGGTTACCCGCTCGGCGACGGTGGGAACAGAGCGGGGATCTCTCTCTGTTTGGAGTGGGGCCCCAATCTCCTCGGTTGACGGTTGAGTTGGGTGAGCGGGTTATTGTCTTGGCTGTGGGGAATAGAAATCCGGTGGGGGCGGAGGTGTTTGTCCACATTGTAAAATTTAACTTACCATTTCCCTCATCCGCCCCTTCGGGGCACCTTCTCCCAAGGGGAGAAGGAAATTCTATAAATGATGGTGAAATCGCGTTGGTGCCGACTACGGCGGGGGCGCTGTTTCAGGTTCAGGGGATGGACTTTCGGGGGCGGCGGATTCTTCCGGAAGGGGAGTTGTTGGCGTGGTCATTAGATCGGCCGGGGCGAGGGGTGTTAAAGGCTGAAATTCAAGGTCATGAATGGATGGTTTCCGAGGGAACGGGGCCTGTTTATCCTTCGGATCAATCCGCCGCCCGGGACGTGGCCCAACGGATTAATCGGTTGCGTTTGTCGGATTTTGAGTCGGTTGATCGGCGGTTGTCTTTGGACGCGTCGGGACTGTCCAACCCCGTGGCTCGATTAACAGTACAAGTTTCGTCCGGACCGGCGGTGGTCTTAACGTTGGGCCGCGGTGAAAATCCGCGTGTGTTAAACCTTGCGGTTAACGGTGAGGTGCGCGGCGGGGTTTTTGTCGATTTTTTGGATCCGTGGCCCGCTCTGGCCCAATTGCGCAAAAAATCGTTGGTGGATTTTCCGTTGGCTTCAGTGACTCGGTTTACCGTGGAACGCGATGAGAGTCTGGCCGTTTATGAGAAACAAAGGGGAAAATGGTATCGGTTGGGGCGGGAACGACGGTTGGTGGATCCCCGCGGTGTGCAGGCCTTTTTATTGGCGTTGGCGAAAGTTAAAATAGAATCGTTTGATTTTTCGGGATCGGTGCAAGTGCCCCAGCGGCGGTATGTGTTGTTTAATTCGGATGGAGAACGGGTGATGGATTTGGTGTTGGGTGAAAACAAAGACGGGGTGGTTCTGGCCTCTTTTGGCGGGGCGCGGTATCGGTTTTTGTTGGAGGCTTCGGAAACGGATCAGTGGGGGTTTTGACTTAACGGCTCAGATCCCTCACCCTGCCCTCTCCCAAGAGGAGAGGGAAAGCACTTGAACGGTTACGATTCCGGCTCGAATCATGATGGAAAAACGGGCGCAGAAGGAGAGTAATATTGTGTTGAAAGTGGATCGAGTGACGAGGCGGTTTGGTCGGGTGACGGCCGTCGATGACGTGAGTTTTGAAATTCAGCCCGGCGAAATGGTCGGGTTTTTGGGGCCCAATGGGTCAGGCAAGACAACCCTGTTGCGGGTCATCTCCACCTATTTGTTGCCTTCGTCGGGCACGGTTTTGCTGGATGGGTTGGATGTTCGCCGATCGCCGGAAGAAGTGCGTCGCCGTATCGGTTATTTGCCCGAAAGCAACATTCTTTATCCCCGTATGCGGGTTTGGGATTATTTGAAATTTGCCGGGGAAATGCGGGGGCTTTGCGGTAAATTGTTGGCCGAACGCATTGATTCGTTTGTCCAGGCGCTTCAGTTGGAATCTGTTTTGGAGAAACGCAACGGGGAATGTTCCAAAGGGTTTCGCCAGCGCATTTCCATGGCGGCGGTTTTACTTCACCGCCCTCCCGTGATATTGTTAGACGAACCCACCATTGGCTTAGACCCCCTTCAGCTTTTTATGGTGCGCGATTTTTTGCGGGAGTTGGCCAAGGACAGGATCGTTTTGTTTAGTTCCCACATCATGCAGGAAGTGGCCGCTATGACCCAGCGCGTGCTGTTGATCCACCAGGGAAAATTAATCCGCGACGCGGTGTTGGCGGAAACGGGCGACGGAGCCCGTCAATTGGAAAATATGTTCAAAGAGGCGCTGGTATGACGGAACAACAAGATCCGGCAATTCTATCCTTATGGCGACGGCTCAGAGCCCTCATCCGCCCCTTCGGGGCACCTTCCCCCAAGAGGGGAAGGAAAACAAAGATTTTTCACTGCCCTGGCGGGATCGGGTGTGGGTGGCCACCACGGTGTTTCGGCGGGAAATGGCGGCTTATTTTGATCTTCCGATCGCTTCCATTTTTGCCATCGTGTTTTTGTTGGTGACTGGCGGGATGTTCATTAACGACTTCTTTTTGGTGGGCGTCGCGGAAATGGACGCTTATTTCGCTCCTCTGCCGATGTTGATGATTTTGTTTCTGCCGGCGTTGTCCATGCGCTCCTGGGCGGAAGAACGGGAAATTAATACCTACGAGTTTTTGCGTACGCTCCCGGTGAGCCCCTGGAACTTGATTTTGTCGAAATACGCCGCGTCGTATGTTTTCTTTTTAGTCACGTTGGCGGGCACCGCGCCGATCGTGTTCATGCTTTACCGGCTGGGTCAGCCCGACGGCGGGAAAATCGTGGCGTCGTATGTGGGCACCGCGGGGTTAGGGGCCGTTTATCTGGCGGTCAGTCACTATTTGTCCAGTTTGTCCAGGGACCAAATTGTCGCTTACCTAACCAGCGTGTTGGTTTTGGCTCTTTTATACGCTACCGGCAACGAGTTGGTGGCCGGAATTTTGGACGGGTTATGGCCGACTCTTCAGATCGGGACCTTGTTGCGCGACATCGTCTCGCCTGTGCCTCACTTTGAAACCTTCGCCCTCGGCATTTTAGACCTCCACGGCGCGCTCTTCTTTTTGCTGATGGGGGCGGTGCCGTTATGGATGACCCACGGCGTGTTGGAGCGGGATCGTTGAAATCGTTTGTTTTGGCCGCCCTGGCGGTGTTGGGAGCTGTTTTTCTTAACGTTCTCTTTCGAAATCCAGAAACAGGGGCCGTGGATTTGGCCCGGGATTCGGTGACGGCCCTCTCGAATCAAACCACAAGCTATTTAGGTTCCTTAAACGACCCCGTTAAATTCACTTATTATGTCACTGAAAAACGCCGGATGCCTACGGCGTTACGGTCCCTTGAGCGGGATGTGCGCGCGCTGGTCCGGCAAATGGGCCGCTGGGCCCCCGGCCGGATCACCTTTGAGGTGGTTCACCCGGAAGACCGTCCTCAAGAAGTTCGGAGTGTGGGGCGGTATCGGTTGTCGTCCTTTCAATACAAAACCATCCTCAAAGACGAACACCGCGTCAGCACCGTGTGGTCGGGACTACTCGTTGAATACAAAGGTTCGTCCCGGGCGGTCCCTTACGTGACGACCGACCATTTGCCCCATCTGGAAAACCGATTGGTGACCCATCTTCAACAAATTGACAATCGTTACGTCCCTACCGTGGCGGTGCGATCGGCCGGCGAACATCGTCAATTGAACGCCACGCTCGAAACCGTCAATTTAGGCGCCGCGGCGGTTTGGGCACCGGGGCAGGAGGTCCCGTCGTCGGCGGACGCGGCTTTTTTGATTCAGCCGGAAAATTTGTCTAGCCTAGAGGTGGAATCGGTCGATCGGTTTTTGAAAGACGGGAAAGATGTTTACGTGTTCTATTCCCCCTATGGTATTTTAGAAGAGGCGGATCGGATAGGGGTTGTACCGGTTCAAAGCGGGTTGGAAACGTGGTTGGCACGGCGTGGCGCGGTATTTGAACCTAAACTGCTCTTACAGTCTGCCTCGGGTGGAGGGCGGCCCTTCGATTTGATTTTGCCGGCCAGTTTGGCCAATCTGGAAGGGTTTGTGTTGACGGCCCAGGGAAGTTTGTTGTTTCCCCAGGCGGCACCGGTGTCGTTTGACCCTGTGAAAGGAAAAGAGGCGGGATTTTTTAGTCGCACGTTATTGATTTCAGACGGGCAATCGTGGACACGCTCGTTGGCGCCCCAAGGCGGGACCCTGTTTTCGAAATCAGATTTGGCCGTGCCCGGCGACCGGCCCCGCCAAAGCGAAAATGTGGGGGTGGTGATCACCAGCGATAAACCGTGGGAAGGGAAACTGTTTTTGTTTTCCAGTGGTGCGCTCATTGATGATGCCGTCATCCAACGGTTTGGCGCTAACGGGCTCTATTTGAAAAACTTGCTCATGACTTTCGCCAAACCGGAACTGTTGACCTCCATTCAATCCAGCCGGAAAGAAAAGCCCCTTTTACCGCCATTGTCCCGCCGTCAACGGGTGGTGTGGCGGTTGGTGGGCATGGGGTTGGTTCCATTGATGTTCGCTGTGGGATTGATCCGAATTCGTCGGGATGGCCGACAAGTTACAACTGGATTCCGGCCAGAAACGTGCCGGAATGACGGGGGAAATTCACCTGCTGGATTCCGGTTAGTGGCAGTGATTCGGGGAAAGGTCCCGGGCGCAAGTCAATTAGTGTACTCCGTCCCCTTTCTGCTGGTGTTGAATGGGTGTCCTGCTTTGTTTGCGGATTTGACTCGGGAGAGGGTGAATCGGTTGAGTCCTTTAACTCTGGAATGGGCGGCTCGGGTGGATCGGGATATTCGGGTGACCTATTTTCGGTCTCCTGACGGCGAGTTGCCGGGGCCACTTAAACCGTTGGGGCGAAAAACTCAGCACCTTTTGGACCGGTTGGCTGCGGCTAACTGGGCTCGTGTGAGTGTGCGGACGGTTCCCGTGTCGGCGGATCCGGATACGGAATTAAAAGCAGAGTTGGATCGCTACAAGTTGGTTCCGTTTACGGTTCGCGCCATTGAAGAAGATCGCTACATTGAAAAAAAAGTTTATTCCGCGTTGGTGTTTGAAACCTCGGATCGGGCTGAGGTGATACCGCGGTTGTCATTGAACAATTTGGACCGGTTGGAGTTTTTGTGCGCGGGGGCTTTCGCGCGGTTGGGGGGCTTGGTTCGTCCAAGCGTGGGCGTGTTGGTGGATTTGCCCCGTTTGACACCAGGCGAATTCTGGGAATTGGAACAGTTAAACATTAAAACCATGCCCAAATCCGAAGACGTTTACGCCCGGTTGATCGATTCGTTGCGCAATGAAGGCTATTCCGTTCGGCTCTATGATTCCAAAACCGAAGTGCCCGGCGACGAAGACGTGTTGATTTACATTCAACCCTGGGTGATGGCCCCAGCGGTGCGGGAGGCTTTGGCGCGCCGGTTGGCGGAAGGCGGCAAAGTCATTATCGCCGCCCAACATTATCGGATGCAAGCCCGCAAATATCCCGGCCACGCCTACTCCCTCGTGTATTGGCCCCAACCACAATTTTCACGGATCAACGAATTTTTAGAGCCTTATGGGGTGGAACTGGTGAGCGAAGTCTTGTTGGACCAATCGAAGGCGCCGATGGCGAGCCGGGAACAAATCAATTGGGGCGCCTATCGGAAAGAAGAAAAACGGGCTCCGGACGCACAACCGTTCTTGATCCGGGCTGTCCCGGAAAACTTTTCCAAAGAATCTCCCGTAACCGCGCGGTTGTCGGATCTGTTGTTCATTTGGGGAAACCGCTGGCGCAAATCCGCGGGAATTTTTCCTGACGGGTTAAAATGGAGGCCTCTGGTATCTTCCTCGAAAGACGCCTGGAGCGTGGACTGGAAAGGCGGATTTTTGTCCCCCGACTCTTTACGCGAAGGCGACTATTTCGACGCCTCCCAACCGTTGGTCGTGGAGTTAACGGGACAATTTCCTAGGGCTGGGGGAGAAACCCAAGATCCCGCCCTGAAGGACCCTGTTGGCTTTGTTAATAATGGCGTAACTGCTCAGGTCCCTCATCCGTCCCTTCGGGACACCTTCCCCCAAGAGGGGAAGGAAAACAAAGATTTGCCCTCTCCTCTCGGGAAAGGGCAGGGTGAGGTACCTGCGCAGTTACCAGGAAAGAGGGAAAACCAAGATCCCTCGGAGAAAGACCCTGTTGGCCTTGTGAAAAAAGGCACGAATGTGCCCGCGAATGTGCCCACGAATGTTCCTGAGAATGTGTCGTCTTTGATATTGGTGGGGAGTTCGGAGATATTGAGTAACGAGAATTTGGACAATGTGGGGTTTGATAACGGTAAATTTTTTCTGAACGCGGTGGCGTATTTGGCCTATGGGCCGGACCTGGCGTGGGTGCAGGCACGGGGGGGGAAAGGAGGGAGCGGATTCCCGTTCGTTCCGCCTGAAAAGAAGTTGTTGTGGCGCCTGTTTGTCCTGGGAGCGGCCCCGCTGTTGTTTGCTCTGGCCGGATTTAAATTTCGATATTGACAGGGGGGTGGAAATGCTCTCTAATATGCGCCCATGAGACACGACCGCGCGCCGCTTTTTGAAACCGTTTTAAATCACGCCAAAAACAGGGTGGTCAGTTTTCATACCCCTGGTCACAAGAATGGGCGCGGGATTGACCGACGGTTACGCCAATTTACCGGACGCAACCTCTACTACATGGACGTCACCGTGTTCCCCGAAGTGGACTCCCTCCACGATCCCGTGGGGCCCATCAAAAAAGCTCAGCAGTTAATGGCCATGGCTTACGGGGTGGAACACTCCTTCTTTTTGGTGAACGGGTCTTCCGTGGCCAACATGATCATGCTCATGTCCGCTTGTCGGCCGGGCGACTCGGTGATCATTTCCCGCAACGCCCACAAATCCACCATGGCCGGCGTCATTTTGTCCGGCGTCTGGCCCATTTGGATTCAGCCTAAAGTGGATCAGAACCTGGATATTTTGTTTGATTCCAGCCCGGAACAAATCGAAGAAGCCCTCCGTTTGTTTCCTGAAGCCAAAGCGGTTTTTGTCACCAGTCCCACCTACAACGGCGTCACCGCGGATCTGGTTAAGATCAAAGAAATTTGCCGTGCCCGGGGAAAAATACTGTTGGTCGACGAGGCCCACGGACCGCACCTGAAGTTCCACAAAGATTTGCCCGTGTCCGCCGTGGAAGCCGGGGCCGATATGTGCGGCCAGTCCACCCACAAAATCTTGTCCGCCTTGTCCCAAGGGTCCGTGGTTCATTTGCAATCCGACTTGATCGACGTGACCCGGGTTCGCAAAGTGGTGTCGTTGCTTCAAACCACCAGCCCCAACTATCTGATCCTTTCCAGCTTGGACGCGGCCCGTCGGCAGGCCGTTTTGGAGGGGGAACGCATCCTCGAACGGGTGATCCGCTACGCGGAAAACGCCCGCAAACGAATCAACCAAATGAAAAACGTCAACTCGTTTTCGCGCAACGATATTTTGGCTCGCGGCTACGACTTGGACGTGACCAAACTGACCGTTAACGTCACCCGAACCGGTTTGTCTGGCCACGAAATCGAAGATATTTTGGCCGAAAAATATAAAGTCCAAGTGGACGCCGCTGATTTGTTCAACCTCATCGCCATCATGGGCATCGGGTCGGACAAGTCCGATGTGGACCGGCTCGTGGACGCGTTGGCCGATATTGACCATAAATACAAGGGGGGAGCCCAAAACTGGGTGCTGCAGATTCCTGAACTGACAACGGAAATGGTGATGAACCCCCGCGACGTTTTTTTGATGCAAAAAAGCAAACGGGTCCCGCTCTCGAAAGCGGTGGGGCAAATTTCGGCCCAGACCTTGACGCCCTATCCGCCGGGGATCCCGGTGCTGATTCCAGGTGAACGGATCACTAAAGAAATTGTAAACTACCTGGCGGATTTGTCTGATAAAGACATTCGCGTGGTGGGCCAGGAGGGCGATGCCCTTCGGACCATTAAAGTGGTGGCCGCGCGTTAAAAGGAGAGTTCGATGGCAACGAAAAAAAAGGCAGTGAAAGCGAAAGCCACGACGAAAGTCAAAATCGTTAAACAAGCGGGTACCCAGGCCTATGAAAAGGCCTTGTTGAAAATGCGCGCCGATATTTACCGGTTGGTTCAAGGCAACAAAAGCCCCGATTTGTCCGCCACCGATGTGGGCGATGAAGCGGACCAGGCGACCCAGTCCACCGAACGGGAACTTATGTTTGAGTTGTCGGACAACGAACGAAATACCTTGGACGCCGTGGAAGCCGCTTTGCGCAAAATTGATACGGGCGCTTTTGGGCAATGTGAAACCTGTCACAAAAAAATTGCCGCGCTTCGCCTGAAAGCCATCCCCCACGCCCGGCACTGCATCGACTGTCAAGCCAAACTCGACCGGCCTCGACGGTAACCGTTCGGTTGAACGCATCCCGATATCCCCCTTCTTCCCGTCGTTCGGGACGGGGACGGATTCCCTTGAAAATGCGGGCTGTTCGGTTGGTGGACGCGCGAGGGGCGTTGTGTCCGGTTCCCACGGTGATGGCCGCGCTGGCCTTGGAAGCGGGACCGGCGGGGTGTGTGGTGGATGTTCGGGCCGACGACCCGACCACGCGCAGGGATTTGCCTTTATGGTGCCACGAGTTTGGCCACCGGGTGGTGGAAATTCAAGATGCCGAATCCGAGTTTCGTGTTCGTATTCAAAAAGGGTCAATAGGAGGCGGTAAGAAATGAATTTTGTTTTTGATTCCAGGCTGTCGGCGGGATCGCCGGCGGTTTTTTTTGTTTCTTTGGACGGCGATCGCCTTGTTTCGCAAGGACCTTCGCTTCCGTCCGAAACGCTCATACGGGCCAAGGAAGACGGCTTTTCGGGCAAGGCCGGATCGGTTTTCGTTTCCCGGCTTCAATCCAGCCCCCTTCACGGCCGAGCGTTGTTCGTGGGTCTGGGAACCCGGGCCGATGTGGACCCCCACACGTTTCGGTTGGCCGGAGCCGCGGTGGCGCGGTGGTGCGGCGATGCACGAGCATCGACTGTTCAGGTTCCGTGGGTGTCCGGGATCAAAGACTCCCTGAGGGCGTTGCGCGCTTTTGCCGAAGGGGTGATTTTGGGTTCATACCAATACGAAGAATACAAATCCAAAAAATCACCGGCGGGTTTATCCACCGTCCATTTCCTCTTGGGGGAGTTGGGAAACAAAGGGAAAGAAATCGTAATGGCGGCCCGCACGGTTGCCGAGGCCGTTAATTTTTCCAGGGACCTGATCAATCGGCCGCCCAGCGACAAACGCCCTCTGCTGTTGGCCGCGTGGGCTAAAAAATTGGCTGGTCGCGGCGTTTCCGTGAAAGTGATGGGGAAACCTCAGCTCGAGCGCATGGGCGCGCGGGCGTTGTTGGGCGTGAATCGCGGCAGTGCCCATCCGCCGGTTTTGGTTCATTTGCATTATCGGCCGAAAAAGAAAGCCGTGTCTTCCGTCTGTTTCGTGGGCAAAGGCGTTACGTTCGATTCCGGCGGATTGTCGTTGAAACCCGCCGACGGCATGATGACCATGAAATACGATATGGCCGGCGCCGCCGTTGTGTTCTCGTTGTTTAAAGCCCTGCCGATTCTCCAACTGCCCCTTGAGGTTCACGGCGTGGCCGCCCTCACTGAGAATATGCCCGGCCCCGACGCGTACAAACCCGGCGATGTGTTGCGCGCCCTGAACGGTAAAACCATCGAGGTCTTAAACACGGATGCCGAAGGGCGCGTGATTTTGGCCGACGCTCTTTCCTACGCCGCCCGACTAAATTGCGACGCCGTCATTGATGTGGCCACTCTCACCGGGGCCGCGTCGGTGGCGTTGGGCAAATCGTACGCCGCTTTGATGTCCGACCACCCGGATTTGGAAAAGGCCCTGCGCAAAGCCGCCGATGAGGCCGGCGAAAAAATGTGGCCTCTTCCTTTGGAAAAAACTTATGTGGAACACATTCAAAGCAAAGTGGCCGATTTTAAAAATATCGGGAATCCCGGCGAGGCCGGCACCATCGTGGGAGGGTTGTTTTTAAAACAGTTCGCGGGCGAGGGGCCCTGGGCCCATGTGGATATGGCTTCCGTCGGGTGGAACGGACAGGGGTCGTTGTTGGCTCCACCCGGGGCCACCGGGGCGTTGGTGCGGACGTTCTTAACCTACTGTCAGGGTGGGGGGGGGGGGGGGGGGCGGGCATTGGGTTGGGAGGAAAAAATGAGTTTGAGCGGAAAAAAAGTGGCCATCTTGGTTGAGCGGGACTATCAAGATTTGGAAGTGTGGTACCCGGCGTTGCGTTTGCGCGAAGAGGGCGCCGAGGTCCTGTTCTTGGGAACCGATGCGAAAGAATACAAAGGGAAGTTTGGGTATCCGTTAACCGTTCACCATGCGGTCGCCGATGTTAAAGCGGAACTGTTTGACGCCGTTATTGTGCCCGGGGGGTGGGCCCCCGACTTTTTACGGCGGTATAAGGCTGTGTTGGATTTCGTTCGCGCGATGGCGCGGTTGGGGCGTCCCGTGGGCGCCATTTGTCACGCTGGGTGGGTGTTGGCGTCCGCCGGGGTATTGAAAGATAAAACCGTCACTTGTTTTTCGGCGATCAAAGACGACGTGGTCAACGCAGGGGCCTGTTGGGTTGATCAGGAAGTCGTCGTGGATATGCCCCTCATCACCGCGCGCAAACCCGACGATTTGCCGGCGTTTGTTGCGGCGATCATCGATCAATTAAAAAAAGGAACAGCTCAGGCCCCTCACCCTACCCTCTCCCGAGAGGAGAGGGAAAAACATTGTTTTCCTTCCCCTCTTGGGGAAGGCCTCGGGCCGGGGCCTATTCGGCCCGTCGCAAACGTGTGCCACTGGCACACGCAACCCCCGAAGGGGCGGATGAGGGACCTGAGCAGTTACTAAAAAAACCCGCTCAATGAAAAAACAGCTTACCATCGCCCACAGTCCGGACCCCGACGACGCGTTTATGTTTTATGGGTTTTTGAAAGGGCGCGTTTTGCCAGAGGGCTGGCGGGTGAAGCATGTTTTAAAAGATATCCAGTCCCTCAATCAAGACGCCCGCAAGGGCGTGCACCAGGTGACGGCCGTTTCGGCGGCGGCGTTTCCGTCCATCGCCCACAAATACTGGGCGTTGTCAGTAGGCGCCTCTGTGGGGCGGGGATATGGCCCTGTGGTGGTTTGCCGGCCTGAAAAGCGTCGGGCTTTGGCGGCCAAAAACTGGGCTGGTGTGCGCGTCGCAACTCCAGGACCCGAAACAACCGCGCTCCTGCTTCTTCGGTTGGCAAGACCCTCGTTTGTGTCTGTCGATACGCGGTTTGACAAAATTCCCGACGCGGTTATTCAAGGTCAAGTTGACGCGGGGTTGGTGATTCATGAAAGCCAGATCACCTTTGCTCGTCAAGGGCTCGTGAAAGTGTTGGATATGGGCCGGTGGTGGCGCGGCCGGACGGGGTTGCCCATCCCCTTGGGGTTGGATGTGGTCCGAAAAGACCTGGGCCGCGCTCAGGCACGCCAAATCGCCGGGTTTCTCAAAGACAGCATCAAACTGGCTTATCAAGAAAAAGAAAAGTCCGTTAAATACGCCCTCAAATATGGGCGCGGGATCGACGCCGACGTGGGCGAGAAATTTGTGAAAATGTATGTGAACCGCGATACCCTCGATTTGGGCCCTGAAGGGGAACGGGCCCTGCGAACGCTGTTTCGGCTGGCCTGGGCTCGCCGATTGATTCCGTCCAACCCTGATTTTAAAATTCTTCGACCGTAATATTTTTTCGCTCTCGGCTTAATGCCGGGAGAAGAATCCCACCTTTTAGTCCTCTTTGTTCAAAAATTATTTATTGATCATCGTTTTACATTTAAATCGGGGGCTTGACTTTAAGGGGGAGAGGGGCTATATAGTTGTACATTGTAACTGCTCAGGCCCTCATCCGCCCCTTCGGGGGTCGCGTGTGCCTGTGGCACCGTTGCGACGGCGACGGCCCTGGGGGGCCTTCCCCGGGGGGGAGGAAAACAAAGATTTTCCCTCTCCTCTCGGGAGAGGGTAGGGTGAGGGGCCTGAGTAGTTACTGTATATTAGCCTCAAGGGGGTGGCGGGTGTTGGGCAAACTTCGCGCGCGGTTGGTCCTTGTGATGGCCGTCTCTTTTTTGCCCGCGGTCGGCGTGATTGTTTACGATCACTTTTCCCGCCAACAAAATGAAATCTTCGACGCATCACGTAAAGCCGAATTGGCCGTTCAACTGGCCGCGGAGGTGTTCGAAGGTCGTCTCGAAAGCGCTCGCCAAGTTTTGGTCACCCTTTCTCAATGGGATCCTGTTCGCTTTGACCGGCGGCCTGAACTTGAGCCGGAGTTGCGCAAGGTCCTTGTGAAACACCCCCATTTCGACAACATCGGCGTTATCTCGATCGACGGAAACCTGGTGGCCAGCGCGTTGGAATTTGATGGACCCCTCTTCTTAGGCGACCGCCCCTATTTTCAGCGCGTCCGCGCAACAAACGCCTTCAGTATCGGAGATTATCAAGTCGGTCGAGTCACCGGCAAACCTAGCCTCAATTGTGCGTTCCCTGTTCATGATGCCCGCGGACGTTTGACCCGCGTGGTTTATGCGGCGTTTGATTTGAGTTTGTTTTCACCCTTCTTTCAGGGTTCCGATCTCAACGGGTCCGCCCGCATTGGAATGTTGAACCGAGAAAGTGTTCTTTTAACCAGTGTTCAAGGGATGGGACCAGGCCGTCGGTGGGTGGTTCCGGGTTTGGATCCGAACACCGTAACATCCCCGCGAAGTATTCAGTCAAAGGGCCGGTTGGTGAGCGTTGCGCCTGTCCGGACACGTCCACCGTCTGGTCTTTTTGTGATGATGGAGCAAGAACTCGATGACCTGTTTCGTCTCGCGCATGTGCGCTTTTTTCAAAATCTCGCCGCTTTGGCCTTCTCCCTCTTGATCGCCGTGGCATTGTGCGGGCGTGTGGGGAACTATTTCATCACGCGCCATGTGGATCGGTTGGTCGATACAACCGCCCGACTGACCGCCGGGGAATTGGGCGCGCGCACCGGCGTGGGGCCTTTACCCGGCGAACTCGGCCAGTTGGGCCGGGCCATCGACAGTATGGCCGACAGTCTTCAGCAACGGGATCGCCAATTACGCGAATCCCATGACGGTCTGGAAAAAAAAGTCGAGTCCCGAACCCGTGAACTGGCCGAATCCAACCACCAGCTAGAATCGTTCAGCTATTCCATTTCCCACGATTTACGCGCACCCCTGCGGGCTATTGACGGATTCTCTCAAATCCTCTTGAATGAACACGCGTCCTCCTTGTTGCCAGAAGGGCGGCGCTTGTTGGATTTGGTTGTTCGCAATTCCAAGCACATGGCTCAACTGATCGACGATTTGCTCGCTTTTTCAAAGTTGGGACGACAGGATGTGGTGAGAACCGATTTGAACATGTCCGAAATGGTTCGGGAAGTGTACCTGGATTTAACCACACCCCCCGGTCCGGTTCAAATCGATTTCAACGTTTTGCCCATGCCCCACGCGCGAGGTGACGCCTCTATGATTCGGCAAGTGTGGTTTAACCTGATCGACAACGCGTTGAAATTTTCTTCCCGCAAAACCCAACCCGTCATCGAAGTGGGCGCAAAAACCATCGACCACACCGTCTCGTTTTTTGTCCGCGACAACGGGGTCGGATTTGACCCCGCTCGGGCCCATAAGCTCTTTCACGTCTTTCAGCGGCTTCATTCCAGCGCCTCGTTCCCGGGCACCGGCGTGGGGTTGGCTATTGTTCAGCGCATCCTGCAAAAACACGGCGGCCGAGTTTGGGCCGAGACCACACTCGATCAGGGCACTTGTTTTTATTTCACCCTTCCTGAGGTCCCTCTATGAAACACGATCAACTGCGTATCCTGATAGTCGAGGACAGGGCCGAGGATCGAGAACTGATCGAACGCGAATTAATCAACGGCAAGATCCTTTTTCAGGGGCGCTGGGTGGACAACCGCGACGCCTTCTTAAAAGAAGTCAAAGAGTTTGCCCCCGATTTGGTGTTGTCGGATTTTGCCCTCCCCCAGTTTGATGCCATGGAAGCGTTATCGATTCTCCGCCGTTATTCCAACGATACCCCGCTCATCCTGGTCACCGGCGCCGCGTCGGAAGAAATTGCCATGGAATGTATGAAACGCGGCGCGGAGGATTTTATTTTAAAATCCGCTTTGCGTCGGTTGCCTTCCTCTGTCCTCAACGCCATGCGCGCCCGGTCTGTCCGGCGAGCCAAAGAGACCGCGGAACGGTCCCTGCGCGAGCAGGAAGCCCAGGCTCGGTTGATCGCGGAACACACGTTGGACCTCATTTACCTGTTGGATTTGAAAGGCCAATTTCTCTACGCCAGCCCATCGTTCAAAAAAGCCCTGGGTCTTGATCCCACAGATCTGTTGGGTAAAAAAGCCTTCGTTTTATTTCACCCCGACGATAAAGACGTGGCCAAATCCACTTTCCAGGAAGCGTTGGAATCTCGGAGCGATCGTGCCGCGCCCTTTCGCTACAAAGACGCCGAAGGCAAATGGCGCTTGTTCGAGTCCGTCATCACCTGGGCTTTGGACGAAAAAAGCGTGCCCGTAAAAGCTGTTGTCGTTTCCCGTAACATCGAAGACCGCAAACGACTCGAAGAGCAGGTTCGCCAAGCTCAAAAAATGGAGGCCGTCGGCCGGCTCGCTGGGGGTGTCGCTCACGATTTTAACAACCTCCTCACCGCCATCAACGGTTACAGCGACCTGTTGCTTCGATCCTTGGACCGCATGGACCCCCGTCGCGCCGATGTGGAGGAAATTAAAGAAACCGCTGGGCGCGCCGCGGGCTTGACCCAGCAACTGTTGGCGTTTAGCCGACGGCAAATTACCCAGCCCACCGTGGTGGATCTCAATCAGGTCGTGACCAACTTGGAAAAAATGCTGAGGCGTTTGATTGGCGAGGACATCCAGTTGATCACCGTTAAACCGCGTGAGCTTTACCGCGTGCGCGCCGATATGGGCCAGATGGAACAAGTGCTCCTGAACCTCAGCGTCAACGCCCGCGATGCCATGCCCAAAGGCGGCCATTTGACCGTTGAAACCGTCAATATCGAAGTGAAACCCATGGAGCCCCATGAAGTGCCCCCGGGCGCCTACGCCCTTTTAACCGTGACCGATTCCGGCACCGGAATGGACTCGGCCACGGTGTCTCATCTCTTTGAACCCTTCTACACCACCAAGGAAAAAGGGCGCGGGACGGGGTTGGGGTTGTCCACCGTTTACGGCATTGTCAACCAGTCCGGCGGGCACATCCGCGTGACCACGGAGGTCGGCAAGGGCACCTCGTTTCGCGTGTATTTGCCCAGGGTGGAGGAAAGTCTGTCTGTCCATGAAAAGAGCGATGAAACCGACGAGTTTTTAAAAGGCAACGAAACCATCCTCTTGGTTGAAGATGATAAATCGGTTCGCACGTTGGCCGTGCGGGTGTTGGCCCAAAGCGGATACGCCGTTTTGGAAGCCTCCAGCGGGGAAGAGGCCCTGGCGGTGGTCGAAAAAAACCTCGGGCGTGTCGACCTGTTGATCACCGATGTGGTAATGGCCGGAATTCCCGGCACCGAATTGGCCCGCCGATTTGCGAAGCTGTATCCGAAAACGAAAGTGTTGTTTTTGTCGGGATACATGGAATCTGACATGCGCAACAACATCCTTAAAGAAGTGCAAAGCTCCTTTTTGGCTAAACCGTTTCGTCCCCGGGATTTGGTGCTCAAAGTGCGCGGGGTGATCGATGGGTCATCTGACTCTCCCGCCACGTTGGGAGGAAGCGCTCCATGAAACTGTTGATCGTCGACGACGAAAAAAGCATGCGCGAACTGGCCGCGCGCACCCTCAAGGAAGCCGGGTACGACGTGGAAACCGCTGAAAGCGGCGACGAGGCTTTGACCCGGTTGCCCGGCGACTTTGAAATCGTTTTGACCGACCTCGATATGCCCGGAAGCCTGGGCGGTGTTGAACTGACCAAACGCGTTCGGTCATCGTCTAACAAAGACGTCATCATCATGACGGGGTTCCCCGATTTGACCACCGCCATCGAAGCTGTCCGCGAAGGCGCTTACGACTATTTGGTGAAACCGTTTTCCCCCGACACGTTGCGCATGTCCGTGGATCGCTGCGCCGCCAAGAGGAGCCTGTCCAAAGACCTTGAACGCGAGCGCGCCCTGCGCGAAGAACTGAAACGCGCTTACGCCGAATTGTCGGCCATGCAAAAAGTGCGCGACCTGTTCGGCCAGTTCACCACCCAGGAAGTGGCCCGGTTTGTGATGGACCACCCCGACGATTTTTGGAAGCGCGGCGAGCGCCGCGAAGTGACCATCCTGTTCGCGGATGTCCGCCAGTTCACCCCGTATGCGTCCCGGGTTCCACCCGAGGAGGCGGTGCGATCCTTGAATCAAATTTTTGAAGTGTTGGTGACCGCCGTCCGCGAAGAGGGCGGTGAGGTCAATAAATTCATGGGGGACGGTCTCATGGCCATTTTCGGCGCGCCGCGCGATGTGCCCGATCACCCCGTCGCCGCCACCCGAGCCGCCTTGAAGGCCCAAGCCATGTTTCAATTTCTCGCCCCCGGCGGCGCCGGCCATGACTCGCTCGCCTTGGGGTTCGCTCTCAACACCGGCGAGGTCATCGCCGGTTGCGTCGGCGCCAAAGACCGAACGGAATACAGCGTCATTGGGTCCGCCGTTAATTTGGCCGCTCGCATTGAAAAAATCTGCCGTCCCCACGAAATCGTGATCGGCCCTGAAACCGCGGCCCGCGTGAAATCCGTTTTTGAATTGGACTCCCGCGGACTCGTCGATTTGCCGGGATTTCCCGACCCGGTCGAACTCTTTACGGTGTTGGGGGGGAAACGCGTTTGATTTTTTGCGGTAACGACCCAGGTCCCTCATCCGCTCCTTCGGAGCACCTTCCCCCAAGAGGGGAAGGAAATCAAAGAATTTTCCTCTCCTCTTGGGAGGCCCCTCACAGAGATCGGGGCACCTGGGGCACCAGAGGCGCTGAAGCGAGGGCAGGGTGAGGGACTTGAGCCGTTTCCTTTTGCGAGTTGTTGGACCGGCACAAATAGTGTATCGTTGTGCCGGGAGGATTGAATGATACGATCTAAAGTATTGGGTATCATCATGGCCGGCGGGAAGGGCGAACGTCTGCAACCCCTGACCAACGAACGGGGAAAGCCCGCTGTCCCTTTCGGCGGAAAATACCGCATCGTCGATTTTGTCCTCAGCAATTTCGCCAACTCTGAAATTTTTTCCGTCTACGTTTTGGTTCAATATCTTTCCCAATCCCTTATCGATTATTTGCGTCTCAGCTGGTCCAACCGCGGGTTGGTGCCGGGGCACTTTATTACGGTCGTTCCGCCCCAGATGCGGATGGGCGAAATGTGGTACCGGGGCACCGCCGACGCTGTTTCTCAAAATTTGAACCTGATTCGGGATTTTGATCCCGACTATGTCGCCGTCTTCGGCGCCGATCACATCTACCGCATGGACGTGGGCCAAATGTTGGCTTACCATGTCCAAAAACAGGCCCATGTGACCATCTCGGCTTTGCCTGTCCCCATCGCCGAGGCCAAAGGGTTTGGAATCCTCAGCGTTTCTAAAAATGGACGTATGACCGATTTTGAGGAAAAACCTAAAAATCCTAAACCCATGCCCAACGATCCCAACTTCGCTTATTCCTCCATGGGCAATTACATCTTTAACCGATCCGTGCTTGAGGAAGCGTTGACCGAAGACATCAAAAAAGACAGCGGCCATGATTTCGGAAAAAATATTATCCCCGACCTCATGGACAAATGCCGCGTGTTTGCCTACAACTTTAAAACCGCACCCCTGCCTGGTCAGAAAGAATACGAAGAGCCCGGCTACTGGCGCGACGTGGGAAGCTTAGAATCGTTTTGGTCTTCGCACATGGACCTGTTGGGTGAAACACCTCGCTTGGACCTCAATAATGATGATTGGCCTATTATGGCTGGACGATACAACGGCCCCCCCGCCCGCGTGTTGGGACGGCAAGTGGAAGACAGCATTTTAAGCGAGGGAGCTGTCGTTAAAAACGCTTTTGTTCGCCACTCAATCATCGGGCGCGGCGTGGTGATAGAGCCCGGCGCCGTCATTGAAGACAGCGTCCTCATGGACCACTGCGTGGTGGGCAAAGATAGCCGTCTTAAACGCGTCGTCGCCGATCGGTTTAATATCTTTCCCGACAACACCGTCATCGGCCATGACCCCGATGCCGATTCCCGGGCCGGCTACCACGTCGATAAGTCGGGCATCGTCGCGATCGGACGCGGTCGAAGCAAATGGGCTCACCTCAAAAGGTAAGACGGTGGTAACCGTTCAGGTGCTATTCCCTCTCCTCTTGGGAGAGGGCAGGGTGAGGGAATCGTTTTTCCGACAATACGAGCGCCCATTCCCCTCATCCGGCCCTCCGGGCCACCTTCTCCCAAGAGGAGAAGGAAAATCTTTCTTTGTCGTCAGAAACAACAGGGGAACTGAACGGTTACAGGCTGTGAACAAAGCCTAATGGATCGTTTTCTTTGTGTCCACGGGCATTTTTACCAGCCCCCTCGGGAAAATCCCTGGCTTGAAGACATCGAAGTTCAAGATTCCGCCCATCCGTTCCACGATTGGAATCAGCGCATCACCCGGGAATGTTACGGCCCCAACGCCGCGTCTCGCGTTCTGGACAGCAACGGACGTATCGTCGAAATTGTCGACAATTACAAACACATCAGTTTTAATTTCGGACCCACCCTTTTGTCGTGGATGGAACGCAAAGAGCCTGACGTTTATCGACGCATCATCGACGCGGATCGCGCCAGCCGCGCTTTGCGCTCGGGCCATGGCAACGCACTGGCCCAGGTCTTCAACCATGTCATCATGCCCTTGGCAAACGATCGCGATAAGGAAACACAGGTCCTCTGGGGTTTGCGCGATTTCGAAAAACGGTTTGGCCGCAAAGCCGAAGGAATGTGGTTGGCCGAAACCGCCGCCGATACCGCTTCCCTTGAAATGTTGGCCCGCCATGGCATTAAATTTACCGTTTTGTCCCCCACTCAAGCCAGGGCCATTCGGCCCGCGCGTCGGGCTTCTGACAAGCCCCACGACCACTCCGATGGCGGCGATTGGCAAAATGTGTCGGGCGGGCGCGTGGATCCCAGCAAGCCCTATCTCTGGAGGTCCCCCAAAGGGCTGGAACTGACCCTCTTTTTTTATGACGCCCCCATCTCACGGGCCGTCGCCTTTGAAGGCGTTTTGTCCAATGGGGATGTGTTCGCCCAGCGGTTAATGACTGGGTTCGCTTCGGATCGCGCGGGTGCCCAACTGGTGCACATCGCGACGGACGGAGAATCTTACGGACACCATCACCGGTTCGGTGATATGGCTTTGGCCATCGCCCTTAAACGCATCGCCCAGTCCGGTCAGGCGCGTCTAACCAATTACGGCGAATTCCTTGAATCCCATCCTCCCGTATGGGAAGCTCAAATTCATGAAAACTCTTCTTGGAGTTGCGCCCACGGCGTCGAACGGTGGCGGTCCAATTGCGGGTGCCGTTTGGGCGGTCATGGAAATTGGTCCCAAGAATGGCGCGCCCCTTTGCGCCGATCGTTGGATCGGCTGGCCTTGAAAATGGACGCCATTTTCGACCAGCGCGCGCGAACCTTTTTGTCGGACCCGTGGGCCGCTCGCAACGATTTTATTGATGTGGTTTTGGATCGCCGAGACGACAGCGTCAAATCTTTTTTTGCCCGCCACGCTGTTAAAGAGCTTAAAGAAATGGATCAAATCGACGCTCTGCGTTTGTTGGAAATGCAACGACAACGCCTGCTCATGTTCACCAGTTGCGCCTGGTTTTTCGATGAGGTGTCGGGGTTGGAAAGCACCACCGTCTTGACCTCCGCCGCCCGGGCGTTGCAACTCGCCGCGTCGTTTCCCGAAGGGGTCGGTTTAGAAAAAGCGTTTCTGACCGAGTTGGCTGAAGCCAAAAGTAACTTGCCCGAGGTCGGCAACGGCGCTGTCGTTTACGAACGCTTTGTGAAACCCGTTTGCGCCGATTTACCCCGAATCGCCGCTCACCAGGCTCTCAAAGCCCTTTGGCGCACAGAGAAAGATGAGGGATCGGTTTACTGTTTCGACTACTCGTTTTTGGACCGCCTCACCGATCGCTCGGCCGGCACCGCCCTCTCGCGCGGGCGTATTCGCGTTCGGTCCCAGATCACGCGGGATACACTTGACGCCGCTTACGCCGTCATGCATTTGGGCGGCCACGATTTTCATTGCGTTTTACGCTCCTCACCCGATTGGACTCGATTGGCCCCTGTGCTTGATCAGTTGGGGGACGCGTTTAACTCGGGGTCTTTGTCGGACGGCCTTTCCCTGTTGTCCGAACATTTCGACCCTCGCGTGTTTGAGCTTCAAGATCTTTTGCTCGAAGAGCGTCGGCATATCTTGAGCTCCGTCATTGAAGATATCCTCGGTCGGTTTGAGGGAACTTATCGTTTGTTGGTTGAAGACAATAAAAAATTAATGAACTATCTATTGAAGGCCTCTTTTCCAATGCCGCACGCTTTTCGTTTGGCCTTAGAGTCTGTTTTGGGGCGGGATTTGCACCAAGGACTTTTGCATTTCAATTCGGATGAGAGTGACACCGCTCTCTTGAGACGTGTTTTTTCAGAGGCCAAATCGTTTTCTGTGGCGCTCAACTGGGCGGGGGTGGGCCAAACCGTTCAACGTCGATTGGAATCTCATATGGAGGAACTTTCCCAAAAACCTTCTTTGGAAAAGGCCAAAAAGTGTTTAGCCTTGCTTTCATTAGGTGACGATTTGGAACTCCCACTCTCATTGTGGAGTGTGGAAAATACGTATTTCACGGTTTGGAACGATTCTTTGCGGCTGTTTTCAAAATCGGTCTCTGATAAACCCGATCACCACGCTTACCGGGCCCTGGCCGACCGCCTCCGTCTCCTTCCCTAATTTAGTATACTTTGCGCCAAGGGTGTTACCCCGACTGTCACATTGGGCCGGGGTATTTTTATCCCCCGGTGAAGGGTTGCGCCCGTAGCTCAATTGGGACCGAGCCGTGGGAGGCGAGGGTCGCGTGTGCCGGTGGCACACGTTTGCGACGGGCCGATAGGCCCCGGCCCCCGTAGGGGGTGGTTGGAGGGGTGCAGGGCGCCAGTGGCGCCCGTTTTGCACGGGCCGAGAGGCCCCGGCCCCGAAGGGGTAGCCCGGAAACCAGATAGATTTCATTATGCGCCCGTAGCTCAATTGGATAGAGCATCTGCCTTCGGAGCAGAGGGTTGCAGGTTCAAGTCCTGCCGGGCGCGTGACTTTTGACGTTCTTATTTGGGCCATTAGCTCAACAGTAGAGCAAGCGCCTCTTAAGCGCGAGGCTGAGGGTGCAAGTCCCCCATGGCCCAGATTGGAATGTCGGAAATAACGGGACTTGCAGCCGACCCGAACGCTGCCCTTGCGCAGGAGGAGTGAGGGCGGCGGGGGAGAGGGAAGTCCCCCATGGCCCAGATTGGAATGTTGGAAAACATTTGCGAGGGTGGCGGAATTGGCAGACGCGTACGGCTTAGGACCGTATGCCGAAAGGCTTAAGGGTTCAACTCCCTTCCCTCGCAGGTTTGTCAGCAAGGGAGTTGAAGCCGACCCGCCCCTTCCTACAAACAGGGGCGAAACCTAGCGGCTTCGAGCGCTGCCCTTGGGCAGAAGAAGCGAGGGCGGCGGGGGAGAGGGAACTCCCTTCCCTCGCAGATCACGATTCTTTTTAAATACATGCAATACAGGGGACTTTTATGTTCGGTTGGATTAAAAAGCAGAAAAATGAAGGTGGCGTTTCTTCGGTAACGGAAAAGACCGACACGAGGGAAGGAAATATTGCAACGGCGGTTGCTCCTCCCAAAAAAGAATTTCGTGTCGCGGAGTCTGTCCCGGAAGAGAAAGGGCTGAGGGTGAAAGTGAAGGAACGCAAGGGCTGTTCTGTGTCGATGTCCATCGAAGTTCCCGCGGAGGATGTGGTCTCCTATATCGATAAAGCTTTTCGGAGGGTTCAATCCAAGGCCAAGTTGCCTGGGTTTCGGCCTGGTAAAGCGCCGTTGGAAATAGTGAAACAGAACTTTGCTGGCGCGGCCTGGGAAGAGGCTGTTGACATTATGTTGCGGGAGTCTATTTACGAAGCGTTGACCCAAAAAAAGCTGGCGGGCGTGGGCGCGCCGGTTGTGGAAAAAATTGACGGCCAACCCGGTCAGGCGTTTCGATTTGAAATGAAAATAGAATGTTATCCGGACTTTGACGTTAAAGATTACAAAAGTCTCGCCCTGAAGAGAAAGAGCGCGCAAGTGTCTCAAGCCGAGATTGATAAACGATTGGAAGATGTTCGGGAAAGCCAATCCAAATTGGTCCTTTCGAGCGCGACTGTTGTTGAGAAGAACCATTTCGTAGTGGTGGATTACGACAGCTATCTGGGGACTCAACCCGTTAAAAACGGACAAGCCAAGAACCAGCTGATTGAAATGGGCGCGGCGCAAAACGTCGAAGGGTTTACAGAAGGATTGTTGGGGGCTAAAGACGGAGAGACGAGGGAAATCGCGGTTAAGTTCCCGGTGGAACATCCTCAAAAAGATCTGGCGGGGAAAACGTTGACGTTTAAGACCACGGTGACGGCAATCAAAGAAAAAGTCTCGCCGACCTTGGATGACGATTTCGCCAAAGATGTGGGGGCGACGGATTTGGTGGATTTGAAAGAACGTATCCGAAAAGAAATAGAAACCGGCTTGTTTCGCCAACAAAGAGACGACTTGGAAAAGCAGGTGATCGAGGGTTTGTTGGCCGCAAACGGGTTTGAGGTCCCGTCTTCCCAGGTGGAAGAGCGGGCGAAGGGATTGACGGAACACTTAAAGAAATTTCTGATGGAGCGCGGCGCGGCGATGGCGGACTGGGAAGCGAACGAAGCCAAAATGGTGGATAAAAACCGGCCCGAAGCCGAGCGGCAAGTGCGGACCTCCTATATCCTTGGGAAAATCCTCGAGAAGGAAAACATTCTCGTGCCGGACACAGATGTGGACTCGAAAATAAAGTCCATCGTGGACGCGTCGCCGGTGGGGCAACGGGCCGAGGTCGAGAGTTGGTCCCAATCGCGTCGGGAAAACATTCGATCCCAGATGCGCGAGGAAAAACTGTTTGATTTCTTGATTCAGAACGCCAAAGTGACTGACGTGACACCGTCGTGAAAAGGAGACACCGATGCCAGGCATGATACCCACCATCATCGAACGTTGGAACCAGGGGGCCGCCGTAGGATACGACATTTATTCGCGGCTTCTGAAGGATCGAATCATTTTTATCGGCGGATACGGCGGCGCGATTGACACGGACTCGGCGAACGCGATCATTGCCCAGTTGCTCTATTTAGAGGCCGAGGACCCGGAACGGGAAATCAACCTTTACATTAATTCGCCGGGAGGGATGGTGACGGCGGGGTTGGCGGTGTATGACACGATGCAGTACATCCGCGCGCCGATCACGACGATCTGTTTGGGCATGGCGATGTCGTTTGGGGCGTTGCTGTTGGCGGCGGGAAAAAAGGGGAAACGCTACGCGCTTCATAACGCGCGAATGATGATTCATCAGCCGTTGATTTATGGGGAAGGGGTTTCGGGCCAGGTGACCGACATTGCGATCGAAGCGAAAGAGCTGGACAACACCAAAACCCGCTTGACGGAAATTTTGTCGAAACACACAGGCCAACCCTATGACAAGGTCCGCGCGGATTGCGAGCGCAACTTTTATATGTCGGCAAACGACGCCAAAGAATACGGTTTGATTGACGAAGTGTTCGCTCCTCGAAAATGAGCAACGAACCGTCGGTCACCAAAGACGTCACGCAGTGCGTGTTTTGCTCGAAAGGCAAGCGGGAAGGGTTGCGTTTGGTGGGGGGGCAAGGGGTGTATGTGTGCGAAGACTGCGTTCGCAACTCGTATTCCCTGTTGTCGCGCATTGAGGAAGAAGAGTCGCGTCGGGCACAACGGTCGTTGCCGCGTCCGTCGGAAATCAAGAAAGTTCTGGACGATTACGTGATCGGGCAAGAGACGGCGAAACGGATTCTGTCGGTGGCGGTGTACAATCATTACCGCCGGATCGACGCCACCTCCAAGGAGGCGCGTCCGGACGTTGAGCTTCAAAAGTCCAACGTGATGTTCATCGGCCCGACGGGCACCGGTAAAACCCTGATGGCCCAAACCCTGGCGCGTCTGTTGCACGTTCCGTTCGCCATAGCCGATTCCACGACTTTGACGGAAGCGGGCTATGTGGGCGAGGACGTGGAAAACATCATTTTGCGGTTGTTGCAAAACGCCAACTACGACGTGAAACGGGCCGAGCGGGGAATCATTTACGTCGACGAAATTGACAAAACGTCGCGAAAAACAGATTCACCGTCGATTACCCGGGATGTCTCCGGCGAGGGGGTTCAACAAGCCTTGCTGAAAAT
This sequence comes from Elusimicrobiota bacterium, assembly GCA_016715645.1. GTDB lineage: Bacteria > Elusimicrobiota > Elusimicrobia > FEN-1173 > FEN-1173 > JADKHR01. Next base: position 29,070 of record JADJZR010000002.1, read on the forward strand.
ATTGGAAGGCACGGTGGCCGCCGTGCCGCCCCAGGGCGGGCGCAAACACCCGCACCAGGAATACATACGTGTGGACACCACCAACATCCTGTTCATTTGCGGAGGCGCGTTTGAGGGGTTGGACAAAGTGATTGAGCAACGGCTCGGAGAGTTTGGTGTGGGGTTTGGCGTGGAGTCGAAACCTAAACGCCGGATGAATCTGGGAGATGTCTTGCGCAAGGTTCAACCGGAAGATCTGATTAAGTATGGGCTGATCCCTGAACTGGTGGGGCGATTGCCTATACTGGCCACGCTGGACCATTTGGACGCGCACGCGTTGGTGCGTGTGTTAACGGAACCGCGCAACGCGCTTGTGAAACAGTATGAAAAGATGTTCGCTCTTGAAGGGGTGACATTGGAATTTACGTTGGACAGTTTGGACGCGATCGCCCACAAAGCGATCCATCGTGGATCCGGGGCGCGGGGGTTGCGTTCTATTTTAGAAGGGATTTTGTTGGACACCATGTTCGAGTTGCCGGAACAAACGGGCCTCTCGCGCGTGGTGATTGACCGGGAGGTCGTGGAGGGCATAAAAGCCCCCCTCTTGACCTACGGCCGTTTAAAGAAAACCGCATAAGAGGACGATTCTATGACCATCCAGGTGTTTGTATCCGACCCAATTTCGGAAGAAGGCTTGGCGCCGCTCCAGCAAGACAACAACATTTCCCTTAAACTCAAAACGGGATTAAAAGGTCCCGATTTACTGAAAGAGGTTGCGGAGTGCGACGCGCTGATGGTTCGGTCGGAGACGAAGGTGACGGCCGAAGTTATGGCGGCGGCCAAAAAGTTAAAGTTCATCGGGCGAGCGGGAACCGGGGTGGACAACATTGATTTGGGCGCCGCGTCGCGCCACGGCATCGTGGTGGCCAACGTGCCTGGGGGAAACACGATATCGGCGGCGGAACAAACGTTGGCGTTGTTGTTCGCGTTGGCGCGCAACACGCCCCAGGCGGACGCGTCCACGCACGCGGGCAAATGGGAACGGGCCAAATTCATCGGCACCGAAATCACGGGCAAAACGTTGGGTGTGGTGGGGCTGGGCCGGATTGGGCGGGAAGTGGCGGTTCGGGCGATCGGGTTGGCCATGCGCGTTGTGGCGTTTGATCCGATGGGCGACGAATCCTGGTGCCGTCGGGCGGGGGTGACGTTCGTGACGTTGGACGAACTGCTGGCCCAATCGGATTTCATAACGGTGCACGTGCCTCTTACGGATCAAACCCGGGGGCTGTTGAACAAAGACACCCTGGCCAAAACCAAAAAGGGAGTGCGGATCATTAACTGCGCGCGGGGCGGAATTGTTGACGAAAAGGCCTTGATGGAGGCCGTTGAGTCGGGACAGGTGAAAGGCGCGGCTTTGGACGTGTTTGAAAAAGAACCGTTGGACCCCCAATCGGCTTTGTTAAAAATTCCCGAAATTATTCTGACACCGCACCTGGGCGCATCGACGGAAGAGGCCCAAGTCAAGGTGGCGTTGGAACTGTCTCAGGCGTGCGTGGACTTTTTCCGAAACGGGTTTGCCCGGCAGGCGGTCAATTTGCCTCCCTTGGACGTGGCAGGCCAAAACCAACTGTTGGCGTTTGTCGGGTTGGCTTATAAGCAAGGGCTCTTTTTAGCTCAAATAGCCGAGGGGTCGCCCACGCGGATCAGCCTTCGCTATTCGGGCGAGTTGGGGCGGGTTAATCCGGCCCTTTACACCGCGACGGCGGTGGCGGGATTTCTAGCGGGTTTGGGCGTCAACGCCACGCCGGTTAACGCGTTGGTGTTGGCTCAACAAAAGGGGCTTCAAATTCAAGAGCAGGTTCAACCGGAAGCCCAGGACTATGCGTCTTTGTTGGAAATGGAAGCCGAAACGGCTTCCGGCACGCACCGGTTGGCGGGAACGGTGTATGGCCGGGGCGATCTACGGTTTGTTCGCATTGACGACTTGCCGGTGGACGTGAACCCCCAGGGCTATTTGTTGGTCATGCACAACGACGACCGGCCGGGCGTGGTGGGCCACACCGGGACGGTCCTGTCGGCGGGGGGAATCAACATCGCCGGCATGGACATTGCGCGCAATCGACCGGGGGGCGTGGCCGTTTCTTTGTGGAGCGTGGACACAGCGGTGCCGGAAGACGTGCTGAAAAAAGTAAAAACACACCCTTCAATTTTATCGGTGAAAATGGTAAAACTTTGATAATTCTTATCTGCTCAGGTCCCTCATCCGCCCCTTCGGGGGTCGCGTGTGCCTGTGGCACACGATTGCGACGGGCCGAACAGGCCCTGGGCCCGAAGGGCCTTCCCCCAAGAGGGGAAGGAAAATAAAGATTGTCCCTCTCCCCTTGGGAGAGGGTAGGGTGAGGGACATGAGAACTAAAACATTTTTTTGATCAACGACGTGTATACGATTGGAGAACCATGACTGACTTAGCGGCGATCCAGTTGGATGGGTTAGGAAAAACATACAGCCGGTCCCACCTGGGCCGGGTCAAAAAAACCATGGGCCTCGAAGGCGTCAGTCTCTCTGTGAAAGAGGGGGAAGTGTTCGGGCTTTTGGGATTAAACGGGTCGGGCAAAACCACCACCATCAAACTTGTGTTAGGGTTGTTGTTCCCCACCAGCGGGACGGCCAAAGTGTTTGGATCCCCAGCGGGTTCGGCCCAGGCCAAACGGGCGGTGGGATACCTTCCAGAAATTCCCTACTTCTATAAATATTTAAGCGGCAAAGAGGTGTTGCGGTTTTACGGCCGATTGTCGGGCCTGGCCGAGTCACGTCTCAACGGCCAGATCGACGAGGTCTTGGCCCAGGTTCGGATGACGGCCAATGCCGGTCGGCCGATGCGTGAATATTCGAAAGGAATGCTTCAACGGATCGCTCTGGCTCAATCGATGTTGCACGATCCCCGATTGATGGTATTGGACGAGCCGGTGACAGGTCTAGACCCCTTGGGGCTACGGGAAATGCGGGAACTGATTCACCAGTTGAACACAAAAGGGAAGACCGTATTTTTTTCGTCGCACAGCATTTCGGAAGTTGAAAAACTCTGCCACCGGGTGGGAATTTTGGTGAACGGTCGACTGGCGCGGGTGGTGGACCAGTCGGAATGGAAATCGGAACACGGCCGGTTGGAAGAAATTTTCGTGTCCACGGTGGCGCCGGACCACGTGCGGGCGGCGGCATGAGGTCTCTTTTGGCCATCGCGCGGTATACATTTTTACAGCAGTTTCGTAACCGGTTGTATTTGGTGGTGGTGTTGTTTGGTCTTTTGATGATGGGGGCCACGTTGCTGTTCGGGGCGTTGGCGGGGGACCAAGAAGTGCGTGTTATATTGGATTTGGGTCTGGTGACGGCGGAATTGTTCGGATTGGCCACGGCGGTTTTCGGCGCGGTGACTCTTGTTTTAGAAGAGATGGAAAGCAAAACGATCTACCTCATCTTAACACGCCCTTTGCCCCGTCCGGTCTATGTGGTGGGCCGGTTCGCGGGCCTGTTTATTGCGGTCGCGGTCAGCATCATTTTAATGGAAATCCTACATTTTGGATTGCTGTATTTCAAAGGGTGGACCCCGGATCCCGCTGTTTGGATGGCACTGCCGATGATGGGCCTTAAAGTGATGGTAATGACGGCGTTAACGCTGTTGTGCTCGCTCACGTTCACGTCGGTGCCGACGGCGACTGTTTTTTCAATCTTATTGTGGGTGCTGGGACACTTCGGAAACGAAATTCGGTTTATGGGCGAAAAAGCCGGCGGGGCGGCGGTGACGTTAGCGGCGGTGTTTTGCGCCATTTTGCCCGACATGACGTTGCTCAATGCCCGCGACATGCTGGACTATCCCGGGTTCAACGGGAGCGTGTTGGGGCACGGGTTTTTATACGCCGGGCTGTATACGTTGGCCTGCCTAGCGCTCAGTTCGGCCTTGTTTTCTCGAAAGGAATTTTAAGGCATGTCCAAACCGTTCCATTTTTGGGGCGGGCTGATGGTGGCGGGCGTGTTGTGGGGGACAGCGGTGTGGGTCTCCAGCGAGGCCGCGCGACCGGGCATGCCGCCGTATACAAAGTCGGCCATGCCCACCTTTGCTGTTCAAGACGCGGCCATGGTATTAAACGGCGCCCGCCGGTTCGGGGCGGACCTGGCCTTTATTCAGTTGATGCAGTACTACGGCTCTCCGGAACATTCCGATCCCCAGGTTTCCTACCCGTTACGTAAAAAGACCCATCGTTACTCCAGATCCGACCACCACAAAGACAGAGAAGACTCGCAATCCCATAATGAAGAAGGCCACGAAAGTGGCCATTTGCATTTGGGGAGTGAGGGAACCGCCGACGCCACCGACCAGCCCTCCGCGGGTTTTCCGTTGTTGGGGGATTTCGCGTTGCGCGCGGGCACTTTGGATCCGCGATTTCATTTTGCCTACTTGTTTGCGTCGGGTGCGTTGGCTTTTAATCTAAACCGTGGGGACGACGCGGTTCAGGTTTTAGAACACGGCATCCGCGGGGACCCAACCTATTGGCGATACCGTATGTACCTGGGCGCCATTTCTTACCGGAAAAACCAGGAAACTGAAAAAGTCGTTGCGACATTGGAAGAAGCGATGAAAGACCCCGACTGTCCCTCGATGATCAAAAACATTTTGGCCCATATACACATCAAAAAAGGAAACCTCAAACGCGCGGCGGAAATTTATGTCGATCTGCTCGAATCCCGCGATCCCAGTTACTCGACTCACGCCGAGAACCAACTCGTTAAGTTGGGTGTGATCCGAAAGTAATTTTTCCATCCCCCATCCCCCAACGCCCATGAACAGTGCGATGATGTCCCCCGAGACCGTGTTGATTCTGTCGGCGGCGATGTTGACGGCGGGGTTCGCTGTGGAACTGCATCCACTGCTCACCCAATCTCGACCAAAACCCGCGGCTCTGGCGGCCCGTGGTTTGTTGTGGGTCGGGACGGCGGGTGTGTGGATTTCTGTGTGGATGGGATGGACAACCCGGCGATCGGTTATTTTTGAGAGAGCCCTTAATGAAACGGACTTTATGGGTTTTTGGATTGCGGGTGTGTTTACGGCGATTTCGGGGTGGAGAGGCCTTTCGGGGCGACGGGCGAACGCGCTGTTGACCTTGGTCTGGTTCGCCGGTCTGTGCGTGATGGGGATTTATTTCAAGGGGCTTTTCTTTCGGCCCAATTGAGGACGACATGAATAAACGCTTGCTGATCGTCGAAGACGACGATAACTTAATGGATTTGATGTTGGACTATTGCGAAGAGCTTAACGTGACCGCCATCCCGGCCGTGGACGGCACATCCGCGTTGGCCAAAGCCTTGGCGGAAAAACCAGACGCGGCCACGGTGGATTACCGTTTGCCGGACATGTCGGGGATGGACGTGATCCATCGGCTTAAAAAGGACCCCGCCACCGCCGCGATTCCTTTGTTTCTTTTGTCAGCCGACGCCAAATTGCACGAAACAGAAGCCAAAAAAGCGGGGGCGGCGGGTGTTTTGCTTAAACCGGTCAGTCCCGACGGTCTGAGGGCGGCTTTGAACGGGTGCTGGGGGAACGAGTGATCAAAAACAGTTTGTTTTTGAAAGCTTGCCGACGGGAAAAAACCCCCCGCGCGCCGGTCTGGCTGATGCGCCAAGCGGGACGATACCAACCCAGTTACCGAAAAATTCGGGCCCGGGTATCCATGCTGGAGCTGTGCAAAAGCCCGGACCTGGTCGCTGAAGTGACGGTTAATGCGGTGGAAGAATTTGGGTTTGACGCGGCCATTCTTTTTTCTGATTTGTTGTTGCCCGTGGAACCGCTGGGACACACGTTAACGTTTCTCAAGGGTGAAGGGCCGTCCATCTCGCCGGCTATCCGAAACGCGGCGGACGTGGCGCGCTTGCGGCCCGTGGACGTGGGGGACGCGATGGGGTATGTGATGAACGCGGTTCGAGCGACCCGGTCGGCTCTGCCGGCCGATATTCCGTTGATCGGGTTTGCCGGGGCACCGTTCACGTTGGCGGCGTATATGATAGAAGGGGGCGGGTCAAAAGATTTTGTTCGAGCCAAGACATTCATGCGGTCCGAGCCTGTGGCCTGGCACAACTTATTGAAAAAGATTTCCCGTGTTGTGGGCGACTTGTTGGTGGAACAAATAAAAGCCGGGGTGGACGCGGTTCAGTTGTTCGACAGTTGGGCGGGACTTCTTTCGCCGACAGATTACGAAACCTACGTTCTTCAGCACACCCGTTCGGTGTTCGGTCGAATACCAAAAGGGGTCCCTGCCCTGCATTTTGGAACGCAAACAGGGAGCCTGCTGGGACTTATGAAACGGGCGGGGGGAACCGTGATCGGGTTGGACTGGCGCGTGCCACTGACGGAAACCTGGAACCGACTGGGCCCGGTGGCGGTGATGGGAAACATGGATCCCACGGTGTTGTTGGGAACACCCTCAACAGTTCGTGCCGAAGCTCGCCGCATTCTAAAAGAAGTTAAGGGCCGCCCGGGTTATATTTTTAATTTAGGCCACGGCATATTGCCCGACACCCCCTACGATAACGTCCGCGTTCTCGTCGACACCATCACAAATAAATGAAAGCCGTGGTCCTGGCGGGTTTTGGCGGACCGGAACGAAGAGGGGACGTTCGTCCCTTTTTGGAGGGGGTGTTGCGGGGTCGAGCCGTTCCACCGCATCGTATTGATGAGGTGGTGGGGCAGTATGAACAAATCGGCGGTCGGTCTCCTTACAACGATTTGGCTCGATCCTTGGCGGCGGTTCTGGGCGAACGGTTTCGGTCTCAAAATGTGCCCGTCACGGTTGGGATGCGAAACGGGTCTCCGACCATGGCCGACACCCTGGCCGATCTTAAAAACCGCGGCGTGACCGACGTGGTTGTCGTGGTGTTAGCCGCGTATCGAAGTATTCCAAGCTGGAACTATTATCTTCAAACGACGGCCCAGGCGATCCATGGGGCGGGAAGGGGCCTGCGGGTTCGATTTGTGGCCCCTTATCACGGGGAAGACCGCTTTGTTGGGGCCGTGTCCGCGCGAATTCAAGAAACCCTCGACACCATCCCGACGGAACAAAAATCAACGGCCCAATGGATTTTTACGGCCCACAGCATTCCCGAACTCTGGGATAAGGCCTCGGGCTATTCCCACCAGGTCCGACGACTGTGCGAACGTGTGGTTTCTGGATTTGGACAACCGGACTGGCAACTGGTGTATCAAAGTCGGAGCGGCCGACCGGAAGACCCCTGGTTGGAACCCGACATTAATGACTGGTTGAAACAATCCGCAGATATGAACGGGCGGGCGGTGATGGTGGTTCCCGTGGGGTTTATCATGGACCATGTGGAAGTGGTGTTTGATTTGGACATCAAAGTAAAAAAAACCGCGGAATCCGTGGGAGCCATTTACTATCGAGCTAAAACGGTCGGGGAGCACCCGCTGTTTATCGATCTGTTGCAAGGAAAAATCCAAGAACTTTTTGTTTAAGGGGTTTCCCTCTCCCCTTGGGAGGCCGGTCGCAGAGCGCCCGGCACCGGGGGCGGCAGAGCCACTGATTCGAGGGAAGGGTGAGGGATGTGAATAACAATAATAAAACACTGGCCATTGTGGGCGGGGGCATCACGGGCCTCTCGGCGGCCTACCAGGCGATAACACAGGCCGCAGTGGAGGGAGAGGATTTGCGTGTTCAGGTCTTGGACGCGAGCTCTCGCCCCGGCGGCGTGATCGAAACGGTCCGGCGGGACGGATTTTTATGGGAAGGGGGCCCGGACAGTTTTATTACCGACAAACCCGCCGCGTTGCAACTGGCACAGGAACTGGGATTAACGTCGCAGATAATTGGGACAAACAAAGAATTCCAACAAAGTTTTGTGGCACGGAACGGACGCCTGCATCCGACCCCGGAAGGATTTTATCTGTTGGCGCCGACAAAAATGGGTCCGTTGTTTCGAACTAAAATTTTGTCGTGGCCCGGCAAAATTCGCGCGGCCATGGAACTGCTGGTGCCGCCCCGTAAGACCAACAACGACGAAAGCTTGGCTTCCTTTGTGCGGCGACGGTTTGGGCGGGAAGTGCTGGAAAGGCTGGCCCAACCGATGGTGGCGGGCATCTATTCGGCGGATCCGGAAACGCTCAGTTTGCAAGCCACATTCCCTCGTTTTCTGGAGATGGAATCCCGCGGCGGCGTGATCCGAAATATGCTGGCCACCCGGCGCCGGCCGGCGGCCGTGCCCCAAGGAACATCGGGGCCGCGGTATGGGTTGTTCGCCACGTTTCAGGGGGGCGTGGGAACACTTGTCGAGGCCATTATGGCCCGCCTGCCTCCGGACGTTTACCGGCCCCGCTGTCAGGTGACTCGTCTGGAAAAGCGGGGACCGTCCTGGCGGTTAACCATTAACGGGAACGAACACGTTGAGGCAGACGCCGTGGTTCTGGCGGTCTCGGCACCCCAGGCGGCGCGGTTGGTGGGAGAATTTGACAACGGGTTGGCGTCCTTGCTGGCGCAAACGCCCTATGGGGACGTGGCCACGGTAAACGTGGCGGTCCGAACAAACCGGTTAAACCATCCGCTCAACGGGTTTGGGTTCGTGGTGCTCTCTGTTGAAAACAAAACGGTGACCGGATGCACTTTTAGTTCGGTAAAATTTTCCGGCCGTGCCCCGGCGGGGTATGCGTTATTGAGGGCCTTTGTGGGCGGCCCCGCGGTCCATGAATCAGACGGAAATCTGATAAGCCGGGTGACGGCCGATTTACGGGAATACCTGGGCTTAAAAGGTTCCCCGGAATGGGTGAAAATCAGAAGATACCTGGGCTCCATGCCGCACTACACACTGGGCCACGTGGCCCGCACCGAGCGCGCGATGGCACGTGCGGCCAACCACCCGGGGTTAAGGCTGGCGGGTAACGGGTATCGGGGGATCGGCTTGCCTGATTGCATCCACTCCGGCGCACCGGTGAAATCATTGGGCCCTATTTGAATATTGTAAAATCAAAGGCAGTCACATGACCGGCGAGATCGACTCTAAAAAGTTTCTTCAAACGGCCACGCGGGCCCACTGGGACCGTGTGGGTGTGCGTCGGCGAGCGGGTGTTTGCGCGCCGCTGTTTTCTTTGCATTCAAAGATGAGCGTTGGGATCGGTGAGATCCCGGATTTGGTTCCGTTCGTTGACTGGTGCCAATCGGTTGGCCTTAGCATCATCCAGTTATTACCCTTAAACGATCTTGGATACGATTTCGCCCCTTACAGTGCCAAAAGTTCCTTTGCCCTCGACCCTCTCTATTTGTCACTGCGCCAGTTACGCGGCGTCGATACCCATCGGTTCGAATCCGACATTCAACGGTTGGCCGAACAATTTCCGATAACCGAACGGGTCAATTACGCGGTCAAAGGGGGCAAAGTGGCCCTTCTGTGGAAAATGTTCGAGCAGCGGGATCGACCCGAAGACCCGCGCTTTTTGTCGTTTCGACGACGGACAGCTTTTTGGCTTCGTGACGACGCGCTGTATAAGATTCTTAAAGACCGGTTCCAGGGAGCGTCCTGGGAACAGTGGCCCGACCCGTTTCGAAAACGCCACGCCTCCGCTTTGGACAAATTGGCCGCTGAAGAAAAAGAGTCGATTCGGTTCCACGAATGGGTTCAGTGGCAACTGTACGAACAAATGGTGGAGGTTAAAACCCGCGCCAAAAATGCTGGCGTATGCCTGATGGGAGACATGCCCTTTTTGGTGGCAAGGGATTCCATGGACGTGTGGGCGCATTCAACGTATTTCCGACTGGAGGCGTCGGCGGGCGCCCCGCCGGACTTGTATTTCGCGGGCGGACAACGGTGGGGGATGCCGCCGTACAACTGGCCGGCCATGGCCCGCAACGACTACGATTATCTGGAACGAAAACTTCGTTACGCCGAGTCGTTTTTTGACATGTATCGAATTGATCACGTGATCGGCGTGTTTCGTCTTTACACCATACCTCTGTCGAGCCCCGCCGACCGGGAAGGCCTGGACGGCTCGTTCGAACCCAAAGACGAACGTCTTTGGGAAAACCACGGTAAAAAACTGTTAGACGTCATGCTCCGCAGCACGCGCATGCTTCCCTGCGGGGAAGATTTGGGGGTGGTACCCGCGTGCTCCTACAAAGTGCTGGAAGAACTGGCGATCCCCGGATTGGAAGTTCAACGGTGGTGTCGGGATTGGGGTCGAACGTACGAGTTTATCGCGCCCGAGAAGTATCGGACCAATTCCGTGGCGGTGTGTTCGACCCACGACATGTCGATCGCGGCGGCCTGGTGGAAGTATGAGGCCGCGACCGTGGACGCTTACCTGATCCAGTTGAAATGCCGAGATCGAAAATGGGATTTCGCGGAAATTAAAGAAAAACTGTTTGACCCCACCAAAGAAGCCCACGGCCGACTGCATTGGCGGGCGGAAATGAAAGATGAACCGACGTTGTTGGCGGCGCTGAACCTTCCGGCGGACAAGGCGGGGGACTTTTTGGATTTGTTTCGGGCCACTCGCCGGGAACGAGAGCTGTTCTGGAACTATTTGGGCTTGGAAGGGGAGCCGACGGACGAGCCGACACCGGTTTTCGTCCGACGCATCCTGGAAAAAGCGGGGGAAACCGCGTCCGTCTTCAGCATTCAGCTGTTGCAGGATTGGCTCTACGCCGGCGGCGCTTTGGAAGGAAAAGACCTCTGGAATGCCCGGGTGAATTTGCCAGGGTCCGTGGGCGGTCACAACTGGTCGTATGTGTGTCCGTTGGCTGTGGAGGAATTGGCGGGGTGGGCCGGCAACGGGGACCTGTTGGAACTGAACACAAAATCCGGTCGGGTTTAATAACCGGTGCCGGACGAAATAGTTGTTGTCCAGGGCCTGATGAAGAAATACAAAGCCGTCACGGCTCTGGACGGACTCAGTCTGGTCGTTCGCCGTGGGGAAATATACGGTTTATTGGGCCCCAACGGAGCGGGGAAAACGACGGCGATACAAATTTTGATGGGCGTCTTGACTCCCTCGGGGGGAGACGTGCGGGTGTTTGGTTTATCGCCGTTTAAAGACCGGCATCGATTGGCCGGCCGGGTCAACTTTTCGTCCGCTTATGTCCAACTGCCGTTCAATTTGTCGGTGGTGCAAAATCTCGACATTTTTGCTCGATTGTATGGGGTGCCTGACCGGGCCGCCAAAATCGGGTCGATGTTGGATTCGTTTCGTCTGGCCGACAAGGCCAAAGCCCGAACGGGTTCTTTATCCTCGGGTGAGCAAACCCGCCTTAATTTGTGCAAAGCGCTGTTGAACGATCCGGAACTTCTGTTTTTAGACGAACCCACCGCCAGCCTGGACCCCGACATCGCCGACCTGGTTCGGACGGCGTTGCAGGGGTTCCAACGTCAATCGGGTTTGACCATCGTTTACACGTCCCACAATATGGCCGAGGTGGAAGCCCTGTGCGACCGGGTTCTGTTTTTGCATCGGGGCAAAGCCATCACGGAGGGAACGCCTAAAGAGGTGGCCAACCGATTTGAAAAAGACAACCTGGAAAAAGTGTTCATTCACCTCGCTCGAACCGGCGATGTGATGGACGCCCAAACAATCCCATGACGCGCGCTCTCGCTATTGTGCGACGGTATGTTCTGATCCATTTAAAAAGCCCGGCCCGGTTGCTGGACCTATTTTTCTGGCCGGTGATGGAACTGTTTGTTTGGGGATTTCTGAGCCTATACTTTAAGGACGCCAACCTGGACACGACCGGCCGGCTGGTGGTGACATTGATTAACGCGTTGATATTCTGGGACGTGCTGTATCGGTCCCAACAGGCGCTCAGCCTGGCTTTTATGGAAGAGCTGTGGACCCGAAACGTGCTGAACTTTCTGATTTCCCCGTTACGCACCTGGGAATGGGTGGTTGGGGCATACCTTTATGGTCTGATCAAGACAGGGATCATTGTGGGCGTACTGTTTATTTTGGCCACATTTTTATACGCTTTTGACATCACGACCTTGGGCTTGTATTTTGTGCCCATCTGCGCTAATTTGCTGATATTCGGATATTCAATGGGCCTATTCACGACGGGCCTGTTGCTGAGGTGGGGTCATTCCGCGGAAGCGCTGATCTGGGGGGTTCCGTTTTTGATCCAGCCGTTTTCGGCCATTTTTTATCCGGTGAGCGTGTATCCCGGTTGGCTGAAACCCGTGGTCTGGATATTGCCCAGCACCCACGTGATGGAATCGATGCGAGCCGTTCTTAATACAGGGGTTTTTCCCTGGACATCTTTTTTGACGGCGCTGATTCTCAACGTTGGTTTTACGATATTTTTTTCCTGGTTTTGCCTCCGAATGCTCGAGCGAGGCCGTTCCACCGGCCAACTCGTCCGTCTCACCTAACCGGGAGCACCCGGTTGCCCCCGCCCGCCGAATTTAACCAGTAAATGCCCCTAATTTGGTATAATCAACAGAACGGCGGGGTAGCTCAGCTGGTTAGAGCACGCGCTTCATAAGCGCGGGGTCGACGGTTCAAGCCCGTCCCCCGCTACTTTAAATAACTATAAAATATTAAAAAAACCACGCTTATAAATATTAAGTGTGGTTTTTGTGTTTTTAGGGGTGTTTACAATAAATTTACATGTTCTTAATGGGATCTTAAGATGGATATTTCAGAATAAACTTGTAAGGAACACAAAATTTAGGGGAAACCATGAAAAGATTGATTCAAACCTGGGTTCGAACATCGGCGGCCGCTGTCGCCATCGTCCATTTTTTTACCAACGTGGCGCTGGCCTATACTCCTGAGAAAAATTATTGGGCTGAACGGCGTCGGAACATTGAGAGTAAGAACGGGGGGCAGGAAGATAACCTTCTTTTGGCGGCCTTGCCCGCGGCGACTTCGTCGGCGGCGTTGTTTCAATCCCTTCAACCAAACTCTCGGACCACGTCAGCCTTGTCGGATGATTTGGCCAAGACGCTTCCTTTGTCTCTGACAGCGGGCCACGCGAAACTTTTTAAGGCTTTGGAAGCCACACACGGGACCATACGCAAAGTGTGGATGCCAGCCCACAACGCCGGGGAACGGGTGGTGGTTCACATCCAAGATGTTCACCAAAACGAAGACGCTCAACGGCATATTGGCGGGGCGGTGGAATCTTTAATGAAGGCCGGGGCGGCGGGAGTGGTCGGGTTGGAAGGGTCGTTCGAACCCATTGACGTGAAATCCTATCATGACTTCGAGAGCCGCGAGGTGATTCGGCTCACGGCGGATTACCTATTAAAAGAAAACAAAATAACCGGGCCTGTTCACGCGGCCATGACGACGCCCGCGCCCCTTGCCCCGATGCTGGGCGTCGATGATCCGACCCATTATAACGCTAACGTAGACGCTTACCGCCAATCGGCTCCCAGGGTCGAGGCCTACAAGAAACCGTGGGCTGCCCAAAAAATTTTCGTTGGCCAGAGAAAAGAAAGAGGTCTTTTCACCGGACTTGATGGCCTTTGACAACCGGGTGCAGGCCTATCATGAAGGTGACGCCAACTTGGCAGATTACGTGGAGGCTCTGGCCCCTGCGAAAAGTCAAGGGAACGCGGGGTTACTGGCCCAGGCGTTTGAAATGGAAAAAAATCTAGATTTCAACCGGGTCGAAGCCGACCGCAAAGAGATAATCGAGGTTCTTGTTAAAACCCTGTCCCAAGACCAAATCAACCATTTGATTCAAGAAAGCACCGCTTATCGGTTGGGGGAGATTCGCTACGGTGATTTTTACGTTTACCTCAAAAACATATGCCGCGGGGCCAAGATCGATTTGGCCCGGTTCCCGCACATGGACGCCTATATCCGATACGTGTTGTTGTCGGATCAAATCGACGCGGAAAAATTGTTGACGGAACTGGCTGCGTTAGAAAAAGCCCGATATGGGATTTTGGCGAAAACATCGGAAGAAAAGACTCTTGTGAACCGGTCTCGGGCACTTGGGTTGGCCGGACGGTTATTGACGTTTGAATTAACTCCGGAAGATTGGGCAGAGTATGGTGTTTTGAACGCCGGAACAGCGCTGGGTTTAGATATGTCAAGCTTCGAGGCATTTTATAGGGAAGCCCACGCCCGGGACGAATCCTTGTCGGCCAACCTGTTAAAAGCCATGGAGGATCGTCACTCTAAAACCGCCGTTCTGGTGACCGGCGGTTACCACACCAACGGGGTTTCAGAACGATTGGTTAAATCCGGTGTGACAGTTGTGACGTTCACACCTCGGATCGAAAAGATCGACAGCGAAAATGGATCTGCTTATTTGTCCGTTTTTACGCAAGAAAAGACGCCCTTGGAAAAACTGTTTGGCGGGGAGAAATTGTTTTTGGGGGGAGATGCTTTCTCAAAAGCGACTCAAAATTCAGCCGCTATTGTTGCGGCGGGAGCCGCCGCTACAAACAGACCAGCTGAAATAGCTAAAAGAACGTTTGAAAAATTAGGTGGTAAGGCTGTCCGATTTTCGGCAACTGTTAAACGTTCCGTTGTGACCGTTCAGGTTTGGGCGAGCAATCTGAGGGAATCTGTTCGAGTCATCGTGGAGAGGACACCGGAAGGGACATTGTCTGTCCAACAAACGGTCGTGGTCGCATTCTCCATCGCAACCATTGCGGCGGCAATGGCTCCTATTCTCTCTTTCGGATTAGGCTCGATTTCAACCTTTTTCGTTTCTTTGGGAACAAGTGTCCCGGGAGTGTCGTTTTTTACGACCTGCTTATCCGCTCAAGTTGCCGTAATCACAGGCCAGGAAGGACATTTCGTTTCTGCATTTTCTGGGTGGATCCTCGATGGGGTTTCGGTGGCGGCAGTGAGCCAACTGATCACGGTTGCCACTATGCTTACTTTTATGGCAGCTATGATGACTCGTTCCCATCCTAAATTCACTCGACTGTTACCTGTCCTTAATATAAATGCGATTGGACAATCGATCGGCTCCATTTCCTTAGGATCAGAAATTGTCGAACCTAAACTGGACCAATGGCCGATTAACAACTATCGAGATATTTTTCTTAATACCATCAAGGTGTCTCCGGAAGGGAAGGTGTGCTTTCTTTTTCCCGATTCAATATCTCCAGATGATGTTAATAAAATGATTACTGACCTGTCTAAAACAACCAATCGGGAAATTGTCTCTAATCCGGTTGGCATTGTCGGGGGGGCAATCGATGGGGAAAAGGCGCCCTCCCAGAACCTCTTAGGCCTTAAGGAAAATAGCGCCAGCGTTATCTTGGGGGGAATCATCGATGTGAACGTGAATGCTCCCACCCGCGACTTAGCCGTTGCCATCCATAACAGCCTTGATGCGAACGGGTCTTTTCATGGGATCATTCGACTGGTCAAATTAGATGATGAAAAAAAATGCTGGTTAGAGGCCGAGTCCGGCGAGAAGAAAAAATTTACAACCCAATTAAAATCAGATCTTGAATCAATCGGACAAAAGGGAGATCCTTCTAATGGCTTTGAAGGCATTGATATTCGTGAGGATGGAAAGTTTGTCGAGATAAAGGCGTTTGTTCGAACAAAATATTATTGGTCATCAATCAATAGTCTTATGGCTGGAATTCCGGAGGCGCTTAATAAGGCCCCAGACGGGCCAGTGGCGTTATTGCTTCCTGATGACCACAAAATGGCCGAAGCCATCATAACCGCTGTAAAAAGGGCAAGTCCCGGGAGGCAGATTGATATTATTGAAAACCCTCATTCAAAGATAGTCTATGGAAGGGGAGAAGAGGCCGAATTGTTGGGCCATCTCGGCCAAGAAAATTACGCTGCGATCATCGGGTTTTGGAGAGTCGAGAGGGGAGCGAGTATGGAAAGCTTTGCCTCAAAAACATCCTCTCGCCTTGTGCCAAATGGACAACTGCTATTTCTATTTCACTTATTTGAAAAAGTGCAATTTAGATATTTTGGACCAAAATATAGTTTCATCACATCGGGATTTATTCCAGGTTCCAATTCTGACCAAACTTACACCCAAAAACATGTTGGTCCTTGGACAAATGATTTTAACGCATCTAAAATCGAACTCAGCGTTGAGGACCACAATCCCTCCGCTTTGATTGTCGCTGGTAATAAGGTCAACGGAGACGAACCGGTAAGTCCTGAAAAAGAAATCCCGTCAATGTATTTTAATACCACACGAAAAGTTTCCATGGGCGAGGAAGGACTCGTATCAGCTAAGTTGGGTTGGAGTAATTCCAGTCCCGAAAATATAAAAGGTTTTTTCGCAGTGCACCCTAAAATTAATACCAATCCCATATCCCCAGGGGCATGGGCCGGACTCCTGAGGCTGATAGGGATAAAAAGCATTTCGAATCAGAGTGCCCGATGGGTATTTCCCGCTTTTGCGGTTGTTGAAGGGTTCGTAAGCGCAACAATCGGTTATTTGGCTGAAGACCCCTTTATAGCCTTCCTGACATGGCTCGCCCTCAACGTTCTGAAGCATATGCTAGGGGTTTTTAAATGGAATATGGAGACGGATAAGTGGGACGTGCTATCCAAGTTTGGAGTTGGAAAAGAGAATTGGGATCAAAAAAATTTCTTTAATGCCATGTCCAACGCCGGTTCAAGCATCCCTGGAATGCTTTTGGCCTCCGTTGGTTTTCCCTTGTCCGGGCTTATAATTTCAATAGGGCTCCATCTCGCCACGGCCGTTTTGACGTCAGAAAAACCCAACATTGTTGAGGAGCAGACCCAGCAAGCTAAATCGGGAAATCGTTGGAAAAAGCTGGCCGCTCTTGTCTCGTTGTTGGTGGTTTCTTTGCCAGCCTGGGCGGGGGAAGTTGCTCTCGCCTCTTCAATGCCTTTTGTTTCTTTGGGAACAATTGTCCCAGGCGTTTCGGATTTATCGACCCTTTTATCTGCTGTGGTTGCCGTAGTTACAGGTCAGGGAGGACATTTCGTTGCTGGATTATTTGAATGGAACCTCGCTGGGTTTTCGGTGGCGGCGGTGAGTCAACTCATCACGGTTGCTACCATGCTCACTTTTACAACGGCCATGTTGATTCGTAATCGTTCTGAAATCTCTCGATTGGTGCCTGCTGTTGACGCAACAAATGAGGCACGAACAAGGGATTCTATTTCGTTGATGGTGGCTCCGGGGGATCCCCAAAGAGCAACGGATCGGAGGGGGGGCGACCCTGTTTTTGAGGAAGATTCGAGAGGGGCCCCTCCCGAGGAAGTAAATTCCCCTCAAATGAGCGCCGGAGACAAGATACGCGCCGCTTCCGCCCAAAGAGCGATTGAGAATAAAGAGGAGCGAGAAAGACTTTCTCAACGTCAGATGGAAGCCTTAACTGCGGCTGACGAAATGATTGGCGTTTGGCTTTTGTTTTTGGAACCATTCGGTGATCTCACTATTGATTTAAGCCTCGATTTCATCCATTTGAGCTGGGAATTAGATAATCTTAAGGAGGATATTGTATACAACCGCATTCGATCCCGTGATTTAATCGGGTTGCAGGATAAATTAATATACCAAGTGAAATTAACGCAAAAAATTCTCGCTTCGGTGCCCCAGGAGAATTTTCCCGGCATGAACCTTAGCCCTATTTTTCAATCCACTCTCAGTGAGGGATTTTCATATCCTGACTCTGCCGATTTGTTGTTTTTCCTTGAGAATGCATTTCGTGTGTTGACCGATACTTATGAGGATTTGAATAGCCCTTATTCTGCTGGCCAGGAAAAAGAGAGCGGGATTCCCTTCGATCAATAATGGCCCAATTGACAGACCATTTAAATCAAATATTTAAGGATTTAACGATTGAACAACGTGTTGATTTGGCAGTTCCTTTCTACAAGGTTAGTCGAATCATTCCATTCGATTCATCACCAGGCCAAGTCAATAAGGATCTTACTCCAGATGAAATCAAGAAATTGAAGGACTCAAAAACTCCGATTCTGGCCGCCTTGCAAGAGGCTATCGATACTGTTAAAGAAATTAATTTGAAGCAAGGCATCCCCAGCGTTGGTCCTAACAGTTTGATCTTCTTGTTTACTGGTAAAAATGTGGCGGGAGGGGCGGTTTTGGATGTATTGGGGCTTTCGGTGATCGGATTATCGTTGTCAATGTTCCTCCTTCCTGTGATTGCTGTCGCTGGAATGGTTTTCGTCGTGCTCCCTTTGTTTACAAAAGCACACGTTTATGCCCGGTGGAGCCGTAATCCAAGTATGAAACCGCTCGACTTATTTCATGTTTTTACCCACTCTTATCTTTTAGCGCTTCCCTATATTTTAATGGCGGTGATTCCGTTTTTAGACATTAACGCGTACGCCGAAGCACTGCTGGTGGTGGTTCCTGGCACTTTCCACTTAATAGCCGATGCTTTTATTATGGGTCGAAGGGATGCGGAAGCTTTGGGTAAACTGATTTCCATGGATCCGAAAAATCGTTTGGAAGCTCTTATGGGCCCTATTGAACGCACGACCGATGTTTTTGCTCCGTCAATTCGGACAATTGAGCGAATGGCTATGGCCCAACGTCATCCTGTGTTGGGATTTGTATATCGAGTGTCTTTTAGACACTTTGCTCCGGCCGAGGCGAAGAGCGCCATTAAAAGAGGGTTGGATTTGAATCAAGGAAATTTGGTGAACGCCTTGCTCCAACATCGGACTGTTGCTCCAGCGGCTGGCGTTTTGCCAGAAGCGACTTTGATCGGGATGACAATCAGTCAAGAGGAAATGGCCGACTTGCCTGCCCTGTTAGAGTCTGTGAGTGATAACAATAGAAGTGCGAGGGTAAAGCAATACTTGGTCGTCGCTCCCGGGGAAGGCGTGTCGGCCAAAGAATTGTCTGAATTTATTGGGGCGAACAATCCCTTAGCGCGAATAGTTGAGGGCAACACACCCCGTGAATTTGTGAATAACATCCAAATTTCCATGGGCGCGATGAACTTAAACCCGGTGACAACGTCCATCGTTATTCTTAGCGCGCCTGAATTTGAAAATGCTCAAGACGAATTACAAGAACTCTTGCGAACACTTGATGAAGCAACAGAGACCGATTCGGTCGTGCGCCGCCGAATCATAGAGGCCATTCTCAAAGCAATTATGGCCCCAATCCGAATGTCGGTTCATGAGCTCTTGATGATGAACCAAGCGAGCCGATTGGCCCAAACGAGCGCCTGATCAGAAAGATTTGGTTGGGATTCTGTGAATAACGCGGGGCTACCGTTGGTTAGGCCAAGGGATTTGTGTTCTACGTTGTTGACGATAGCCCTGTTCCAACCAGGGAATCCCGGTTAGTTGGTTTTCTGTAAATTTTCCCAAAGATTCTGGATGTTTTTTGAGGAAACGTTCTTAAAGTATTCGGTCTGGCCGGTGGAACGGGTGATTACGATGTTCGGGCCATCTTCACACCGGTCCATGCACCCAGCCTTGCAGATCCGGACTTTCCCGGTCAATCCCATTTCCTGTACCCGTTTGCGGAGCACTTCCAAAATATCTAGGCCTTCCCGGCCCCCGTTGGCGCAGGCGATGCGCTCGCCTGGAGCGCGCTGGTGGGTGCACACAAACACCATGGTTTCAAAGGGGAGGGGGGACTTTTCGGTCATTTGACTTCTCCATAGAGGGTGGTACGTTGGATCGGGGTAAACCCGGCTTCCTGGATCAACCGGGCCACATCCTCGGTGGTGGCCTTGTTCACAAACCCCGCGGCGGCATGGACGTTCTCGTCAATCAAGGTTCCGCCAAAATCGTCGGCCCCAAAAAATAATGACACTTGGCCCGCCTTTTTCCCTTCGCTGAACCAGGACGCTTGAATGTGGTCGAAGTTATCTAAATACACCCGGGACGCGGCCAACATACGCAAATAGGGTACCGGGCCTGACCTGGAAGGATGCCGCCGTTCTAAAACGGTGTTCTGGGGTTTGAAACTCCAGGGGATGAAGGCCGTAAAGCCGTGTGTTTCATCTTGTAAAGCCCGGATCCGGTCCCAGTGTTCCACAATATCTTCAAAAGTTTCCACATGCCCATACATCATGGTGGCGGTGCTCCTAAACCCCAACTTATGGGCCGCCCGATGGACTTCCAGCCATTTTTCCGCGCCACCCTTTTTGTGGGCCAGCTTATTGCGAACCCGGTCCGAAAGGACCTCCGCCCCGCCCCCGGGCAACGTTCGTTGCCCGGCTTCCCAAAGGGCTTTGAGCACTTCCTCGATGGTGATCCCAGCCACCTGGGCCATGGTTTGGACCTCGGATGCGGTAAAGCAGTGGGGGGTCACCTGGGGAAACCGCCGTTTCATTTCTCGCACAATGTCCGTGTAGTAAGAGAGAGGAAGGTCTCGGTTGTGCCCGCCCTGAAGCAAAATCGTGGTGGCGCCTTGGCTCACGGCGTTAGCAACCTTTTCCATCACCTGGTCGAGAGTGAGGGCATAGGCGTCTTTGTCTTTAGGACGGCGGTAAAACGCGCAAAAAAGGCAGTCCGTATCGCATATGTTGGTGTAGTTGGGGTTTGAGTCCACCACATAGGTCACCTGAGCCGAGTTCGTTTTTTTGGCTCGGACCCTGTGGGCCAAAGCCCCCAGTTCCAAGAGGGGAGCCTCTTCGCTGAGCAAAAACAATCCTTCCTCAGACGTCAACCGACGTCCGCTCGTAACTGCCGATTCAATTTGGGTCCACATCGTAACTATCCAGCTCCCTCACCCTGCCCTCTCCCAAGAGGAGAGGGAAAATCATTGTTTCCTTCCCCTCTTGGGGGAAGGCCCTTCGGGCCCAGGGCCTGTTCGGCCCGTCGCTTACGTGTGCCACTGGCACACGCGACCCCCGAAGGGGCGGATGAGGGACTTGAGTAGTCACTCCACATCAGCAACACACTCTCTTTGTCCGACCGCTCACAAAATCCCGGAATAATGATTCCGATTGGTTTTCGGGTTCTCCCAACCGGTAAACGAACCCGTCAAAATAATCGATTAACTGCTGGGTGCTCAGTTTCAAAGTTTTAGCCGCTTTTTGGGCCACCCGCTCTCGGTTTCGATCGAAATCAGTCAAAGCTGAGTTGAGGGAATCCGTCAGTTCTTCCCGAAGGTAGCGAGGAACTGTTCGCCGCACCACCCAGCGGGCAAACACAAAGGGGCCCTTGTGCCAGGCGTGCCACTCTTGCGCCAGGTCTGTCACGTGGGGAAATTCCCGCCGAAGGGCTTCGGAAGGGGCCAGCGCGTCGTCGCCAATCACCAACCGCCCCTCGTCCGAGTCAGAAAACCCCACCTGAAGCTGAATGGTAAATCCTTCGCGGAATTCCATCAGCACTTTGAATAACTGAGCCGAAGTGGCTGTTTGGTCTGTCACGCCGATGCGGGCGCCGTTCAGCTGGTCCCAAGGACGCTTCGAAAAAAGGAACACGCTCATGGCTCGCCGTTTGACAGCGATGCCAAAGGGTTCCAAGGACTCAAACTGATCTTCTAGCCGCCACGCCTCTACCACCGGAAGAACGCCCGCGTCAATTTTGCCCGCCTCAGCCCATTGGCCCAACATCCGGGGGGAAGGGCAGGCCACGGTATTCCAAGGCGACCCCAACCTAAAGGGCAGGGTGTTCGTGTAATCAAGCTCCCCAATTCGAAAATCCATCATACCGTTCCCGTTAAAACGGTTTCAGGTTCTACTCCAAACACCTTTACCACCTCATACAACGCATCCCGTTCCACAGGGATACACCCCGCTTCCCGAATAATCCGAACCAACCGATCCCGGGCCATGCCCACAGGCGTCTGGGCCTTGGCCGCGTGCATAATGCGTTCTTCCAAAATGGTGCCGTCCACGTCGTCGGCGCCAAAGCGAAGCGCCATAGAACAGGTTTCCTCTCCCACGGTGACCCAATAGGATTTGATGTGGTCAAAGTTGTCCAACAAAAGCCGAGATACGGCGATGGTTTTCAAATCGTCGATGGAGGAAGTCTGCCGTTCGACAATGCCCGTCTGACCCGGCTGAAACGCCAGGGGGATAAACGAAAGAAATCCGCCAGTCTTGTCCTGTAAATCCCGAAGTTTCATCATATGGTCCAACCGCTCGTCAATGGTTTCGATATGGCCGTACAACATGGTGGCGTTAGACCGAATCCCCAGTTCATGGGCCGTGCGATGGACTTCCGACCATTTCGCCCAGCCAATTTTAAAGGGAAACAGGGCTTTGCGAACCCGTTCGCTAAAAATCTCCGCCCCACCGCCCGGCAAACAAACAAGCCCTTCGTCTTTAAGCCGTTGGAGAATCGCCCGAATGGGCGTTTTCTCTTTGCGGGCAAAAAAGTCGATTTCCACCGCCGTGTAAGCCTTCAATTGAATCTGGGGGTAAGCTTTCCGAATCACCCGAAGCACGTTGAGGTAATCATCAAACGACCATTTGCTGTAAAGCCCGCCGACGATGTGCACTTCGCGCAAATCCGGCGAAAGCCGGTCCAAGATGTCTTTTTCGGAAAGCACATAGGCGTTGGCTTTGCCCTCTTTGGTGGCGTAATCGCAGAACTTGCAAGACAACACACAAATGTTGGTGGGGTTAATCTGCCGATTAAACACAAACGTCGCCCGCCGCCCATGCCGCCGTTGCCGAACCTGGTCCGCCATCCACCCCACGCCCAGGAGATCCGGACTGGCAAACAGGGCCCGCCCGTCGTCGATGTCGAGACGGTCGCCCCGTTCCATTTTATCCCAAATAAGCGGAAGTTTTTTGTCTGTAAAAATCACGCGATTTAAGGTCGGAAGGGGATCAACCGAAGATCGGCGATCGGGCGAAAATATTTGACGTTGCCGGTGACCAGGGGAAGATTGTTTTCGACAGCGGTCGCCGCAATGATCGCGTCTCCCGATCGGAGATTGTGAGAAAGCGAAAACTGTTCAATATAGACCAGGGCGCGATGGCCAATATTTTCACTCAACGGAAGAATCTCAAACCCAATATCCCGGATCGCTTTTTGGATGGCGAGGTGTTGACCCTTGTGTTTTGCCCCCTGCAGGAGTTCCATATAAGATTGAATCGACAGAGTCCTCCGATCCGAGTCGTAGACGAGACTGTCTGCCTTGGAATTTCCCCGTTGGAGCCAGATCACGACGTCCGTATCAAAGATCACAAAACCGTCCACCCCGAAGTTCATCCATAATTTTGGAGACAGGCCGCCGATCCTTTTTATACATTCCAAACAGCGGTGTCTCACTCGGTCTTTTCCGGGACGACTCGCGGCGTGGGGAAATCACCCCTTTTAACTTCCCATGAAAAAAAATATTCACGTTTTCCTGCCGGTCCAGCGCACGAAAAATCTCCCGTGTTTTGTATCTCAAATCCACGACAGACGCGTTCATAATCCCCCTCCTAAAATGTCTACCAAAACTATACATTCGACCCACCCCCCTGTCAAGCGCCTTTTTCGATACGCACGGGCGCGTGAATTCTGGGGGACGGTCTTGCATAATTGCGTTTCCTGGCGTGCCGCTTTTTTCGAAATGAGGTGGAAGCGGTTCAGAGCCATCGAAGGCGAAGTTTTGTGGCTTGGGCGATTGGTTCGTATACAGTGGCTGGGATCAACGACGCGTTTTCCGAAATGAGGCTGTCCAGAGCTGTCGGGAGATTTTTCTTCACTGTGTCCAACGTTTCCTTCACTAACCGTAAAGGCAGTCGAGCGGAGTCCGCCGTTTCCCGCCAATGGCCCCCGGTGATTTCGTCAATGCGATAATGTCTGTTTTTTCCGTAACTACTCAGGTCCCTCATCCGCCCCTTCGGGGCACCTTCCCCCAAGAGGGGAAGGAAAACAAAGATTTTCCCTCTCCTCTCGGGAGAGGGCAGGGTGAGGGGCCTGAGCTGTTACTTTTTTCCAATAATAGGGCATTTCACTAAACGCTCCGCCACCCCACAAATCAAATTTTTCGACCCAAGCAATATTTTTTTTCAACGCGCCCATTTTATGTATTGACATATGTTATGTCATGATGTAGAATGGTGTAAGAAGTTTGAGAGAGGTGAATTATGACGGCAACCCTTGTTCGAGAAGTGCAGGATTTACGAAAGCAACTGGGAATCAGCCAGGAGAAAGCGGCGTCCGTTTTGCGTGTCACCACAACCACCCTGTCCCGCTGGGCGAACGGAAAAACAACAGAGCCCAGTACCCTTCACCAGGAATGGGGCGAAGCGCTCAAGGACTTGCTGAAAGATGCGAACGAGGTCATTAACCCGAAAGCGGTGGCCTGGTGGTTCAATACCCCCAACGCCTTGCTCAGCGACCTACGCCCACTGGATTTATTGGGAAGCCCCGCGGGATATAAGAAAGTTAAAAATCTTCTCTTCGCCATGCGATGGGGTTTGCCGGTTTGACCCCCCCTTCACGCGCCCACTTCATCACGCGCTTAAAAACGGTGGAAACGGTTCCACTTCGGGGCCATTTCTTTCGACTGGTTCTATCCGTGAATGCCGGCGCCATCGAAGAAACGGGGCCGAGCTTCGCCGGTGGTGGCCGCTACAACCCGCCTGGCGAATTTGGCGCCCTTTATCTTTCGCAATCCCCCGCCCTGTGCTGGAACGAAAAAATGAAACAGTATAACGACCGCGCCGACGCGATCCCACCCCAAACGCTCGGCGAGTTTGACGTTCACATTGCGCGGAGCCTCGATCTCACCGACGAAAGCGTTTTAAAGGTTTTGGGAACAAAGGTCGAAGACCTCACAGACCTCTTTGACCATAGCCTCCCGCGCATGATCGGCGCGGCCGCCTGGTCCATCGGGATAGAAGCGCTCACATTTTTTTCTTGCGTTTCCTTCAAAGACGAGACAAAGAACGTCGTCATTTTCAAAGACCACCTCAAGCCCACGTCCAAAGTCGTCTTAGCCAAAACAACCCCTTACCGTTTCAACTAAAATACACCCATGCCAAGAGACCGTTAGGGGGACGGTCTTGCATAATTGCGTTTCCTGGCGTGCCGCTTTTTTCGAAATGAGGTGGAAGCTGTTCAGAGCCGTCGAAGGCGAAGTTTTGTGGCTTGGGCGATTGGTTCGGATACAGTGGCTGGGATCAACGACGCGTTTTCCGAAATAAGGCTGTCAAGAGCTGTCGGTAGGTCCTTCTTTACTGTGTCCAACGTTTCCTCCATTAACCGTAAAGGCAGTCGAGCGGAGTCCGCCGTTTCCCGCCAATGGCGGATTCCACGCAAATTGACCCACGTGTCCACGGCAAATTGACCCACCTAACCCGGCCAAGAGGGCGGGACCTCTAATTGCCTTGGTAAAGTAGTCGCCAAATCCCCAGGGTTTCCCACGGCAATACCGGAACGCCAAAAACCCATATTGACAATTTTAATTTCTTACGGTAGAATCGTAAATAATGCAGGCAATATTCCATGATCGATAGATTATTTAAGTCGCCAAACCAAAGTTTTTTTCTTTTTGGGCCTCGTGGGACCGGGAAGTCCACCTGGGTTGCGGGGCAATATCCCCGTGCGACTCGAATTGACCTCTTGGATGACGGGGTCTTTCGGGAATTCAGCGCTAACCCCAACCGGTTGTTGAGCGTGGTCCGCGGATCTCCGCCGCGGGGAACAATCGTTATTGATGAAGTCCAAAAGCTCCCTGCTTTGCTCAGCCTTGTTCACCTCCTCATGGAGGAGAAAAAGGGGTGGACCTTTGTGCTTACGGGGTCTAACGCGCGCAAGTTGAAACGGGCGGGGGTGGACCTTTTAGGGGGACGGGCCCTCCTCTGCCATATGCACCCTTTTATGTCCGCTGAGCTTAATGAACAGTTCCATTTGGAAAAAGCTCTTCAAACGGGCCTGCTCCCTCTTGTGTGGGATTCTCCGGAACCGAAAAAAGTTTTATCTGCTTACATCGGGCTGTATCTGCGCGAAGAGGTTAAAATGGAAGGGCTGGTTCGTCAGGTCGAAGACTTTTCACACTTTTTAGAAACCATGGCTTTTTCGCACGGAGGCTTGTTGAACCTCAACAACACCGCCCGGGAAACCCACGTCAAAAGAAGCACCATCGACTCCTACATGAAGATCCTGGAGGATCTTCTTTTGTCCTACAAGGTCCGGGTTTTTACCAAGCGCGCCAAACGGGAATTGGTGGGTCACGATAAATTTTATTTTTTTGACACCGGAGTTTTCCAGGCACTACGACGTCGCGGCCCCTTTGACCAGTCAGGAGAAATCGAAGGACAAGCGTTGGAGGGCCTGGTTGCTCAGCATTTACGCGCGTGGAATTCTTACGGAGAGAACGAACATGAAATCACCTATTGGCGCACGCGGTGGGGGGTGGAAGTTGATTTCGTGGTTTACGGCCCCAGCGGAATCTGGGCTTTGGAAGTGAAGAGTTCCGACCGGGTTAAATCAGAGGATTTAAGGGGGGTAAACGCCTTTTTGGACGACTATCCCGAGGCAAAAGGAATACTTCTCTACCGGGGTACCGCAAGGCTTAAAGAAGGCCGAATCCATTGTCTCCCCGTCGAAAATTTTCTGCGAGGATTAACCCCCCAAAAAGAATTAGTGTAGACGGGGGCGGAGTATCCCAATTGACTTTCTCTCAATCTTCTCAAAAACAAGCCCCAATCGGAAGGGGACGGTCTTGCATAATTGCCTTTACTGACTTGCCGCGTCTTACGAAATGAGCCGAAATCGGTTCAGAGCCGTCGAAGGCGAAGTTTTGTGGCTTGGGCGATTGGTTCGTAAACAGTGGCTGGGATCAACGACGCGTTTTCCGAAATGAGGCTGTCCAGAGCCGTCGGAAGGTCTTTCTTCACTGTGTCCAACGTTTCCTCCACCAACCGTAAAGGCAGTCGAGCGGAGTCCGCCGTTTCCCGCCAATGGCGCCCGGTGATTTCGTCAATGCGATAATGTCTGTTTTTTCCAGCCGCCATGGAAAGTTTCATTCCTTTCCGTTTCAGTTGCCCAGCGGCCGCCCAGGGGTCGGCGGAGAGAACGTCGTAAAGAGGGGCTAATTCAAATCCGGAGGGACACCACATAAGGCTAAAGTTTTTAGCGTGTCCATCGATCGCGCCCAACAGCCAGAAAAGAACCTGGCCGCGAAAAAAGTCGCGCCGGTCGCGCTCTCGTTCGTTTGACTCGTTCAATAAATCAAGGACATCAATCACCCCCGGCCCACCGTCGCTTTCGTACTTCTGATCCGCCGACCGACCAAAAGCCTGGCAAAGATCTTCCACAGAATTTCGATGGAGCACGTTTCCATTCCAATAACGATCAAACCTCTTCACCACAAGGGCCTTAGTGTTTTGGAACGATCGAATATCCGAGGGAGCGACGCGCAAACCCAGCCGTTCCAGGAGATGAAGACAAAACCATTCATTTTCGACGGAAAGAGAAACATCCACTCCTCCCAACCCACGCCCCATGGGGGGTTTAACGATGTGCGTGGTGGGCGTCGACCCGGTCGGCAAGTGCCATTTCCCATTTAATTCAAGAATGGCGGTCTTGTCTTGAACCCCGGCCAACGATAGACGAAATTCGGAGTTTTCATGAACACCTAACGGATACGTGTCGAGTTCTCGAAGACAATCGGCAATAGCGGCGTCCGACAACGGACACCCACGCGCTGCCGTGACCGGTGACGGGGCATCGGTTGCCGAAAGAAATTGGAACGCGCCCACGCAATCTTTGCCGAGCGCACGGAGCAAATCGAAGACGCTTGTGCTCTCCGCCTGACTTGACCGAGCGAGTCGCTGACGGGTGGCGTGATTCTCCGGCAAGAGGTTGTCGAAATAGTGGTTGACTTCGATCCCTTTGAATTCTTCTTCCCGCAGAGGCATGGTGCGAGAGAGCGGAACAGCCTGGGGCAACGAAAGCCACGTCGCGTCATAAACAAATCCCAACCCACCCAGGGGTAATACACGCAATCGGCCCACCCTTCGACCTTCCATGGCCACCTGGAGGGGGGCGCGGCTCGTTCGAGGCATTATTCCTGATTTGGCTTGGCGGAGATCATCATTTCAACCCCCAACGCGGCGCAAAGACGAAACACGGTGTTTAATTCTGTGCCGGAAGATCCGTTTTCCACACGGGACACCGTTTCCTGCCGAATACCCGCTTCCTCAGCCAGTCGTTGTTGAGTCCAACCGCGTCGTTTCCGCCACCGCCGAATGACCTGGCCCATGAGGTCTGCCGATCGAATACCCTGGGGGATCTCGCCCGTCTTTTTCAAGGGAGATAACCGGGATTAAACGGAGGGAACTTCGAAATCGATTGGAATAACATGGATGAGTCCTCCCGGACGGACAAGTCCCGTCCACTCACATGACATAATCTACGCATCTATGCCTTATAAATCATAATTAACATAAACGACTCAAAGAGCATAAATAAACTTTATGTCTTAAAACGCATTAAGTCAAGGCCCGAGGAAGCGGGGGACGGAGTATACTAATTGCATTTCTCTCAATCCTCTCATAAAACAGGACCCATTGCTGGATTCCCGATAAAAGCATTCGGGAGAGACGAATAGGAGGTTGTGGAATTAGGCCCTTGAAAGAAAATTTTCGAGGACAAAAATTTTTCGCACTCTGAAATCCAGAGGACTTTCTGCCAGGGCGATCGCTCGCAGGCTGTCAAACCCTGAAACAAACCAGGCTTTTGGAGAGGCGGGAACAGATTCAAGCCAGGTCGGGGGGGGAATATTCAATTCTCGGCATAGGGATTCGGCTGTTGAAGCCAGCAGTGCGTCCAGGGCGGGGTCGCCGGGCGAAAAGGGTTCTTGAAGGGCCAGGAGGTTGTGTTCTTGGCGAAAGTCGTCAACAAAATCCATCAACGGAATGCGCCAGTGGGCCGGATTGTTCATCATCGCGGCATGGGTTTCTTTTAATGTGATCATGGACCCACAATCTCCTCAACAAAAAACCGTGTCGCGGGACGAATAAGACAAATTTCGTAACTACCCAGGTCCCTCATCCGCCCCTTCGGGGCACCTTCCCCCAAGAGGGGAAGGAAACAAAGCCTTTCCCTCTCCACTTGGGAGAGGGCAGGGTGAGGGATCTGAGCAGTTACCAAATTTCACCTTTCAATTCCTTCCCGGCCAGTGCTTCGTTGAGTTTTAAAAGGGCGTTTTCGATATCTGATTTATTCAGCATCGGAGATCCTTGAATGAGAGAAATGGTTATACATTTCTTGCCGTCCAGCAAAGGGGACTTACTCAGTTTAACAGTTTAGCTTGTAAGTGTTCCACTTTTGGTCGACCCGGGTCACCACATCGGAATCCATGCGCAGGGTGGCGGGGACGGCGCGTCAGTCAAGGGGCCGTAGCTACTAATTAACTGGTCGAATAAATTCCGTACTCCGCCCAGCGACGGTCCACTTGTTCAACAATTATTCCATCCATCCTCAATGGTTCAGGATAGCCCGGTTTCCAGGTAGCGTCGATGCCCAGGGGGCCGCTGAGTTTTGGCCAGGCCCCCTCGAGACGTGCGCCGCCCGGCACGATGTCCCGGGCGCAGTCGAACCGGGTGAAAATACCCCAAATCAGCCGTTCTTCGTCGTCAAGGGGCACATCGTCGCTGACCGCCGCGACGAGAGAAAACCCGGCGAAGGCCGGGTCTTTCACCAGCCGTTCAATCACGGGCCGGCCGGCACTTTTAACTTTGACCACCAACATGCTGTCGCGAAGGTTTCGAGACTCCACGATCTCTCCGTCGGCAGACGGTCCCTGGGACGCAACGGGTGGGCGGGCAACGGGCTTTTTTCCGCCCGTGGCGTCCAAAATCATCTTGCTACCCAAATTCATTTTAAAACTGGTGAAATCCAGTGTGTCCTGGGCGGTGCCGGGAATCAAAATAAAATCTTCCGCCGGGTCAAAGTTATTTCGAAGAGCATCCAATACATCGGAAAAGTTGCGCACGTTAACGGTGGGGTCAACCACGATGACAATTTTCGTTAACGACA
The DNA here is from genome assembly GCA_016715645.1 of Elusimicrobiota bacterium. GTDB lineage: Bacteria > Elusimicrobiota > Elusimicrobia > FEN-1173 > FEN-1173 > JADKHR01. The sequence continues at coordinate 58,934 of JADJZR010000002.1, forward strand.
TTTGCCCTTGCCCCATCAATCCCAAGGCGGTTTTAACGCCTTCCTTGGCGTAGCGTTGTTTTACGGACGCCACCGCCAAATTGTGAAACCCCGCCTCTTGGTAGGTCCACAAATCCGTTAATTCCGGGCGCATGGCTTTAAGCAGGGGAATCAACATTTCGTTCACGGCGTTGCCCATGAACTTGTCTTCCTGAGGGGGAATACCCACCACCGTAGCGGGATAAATCGGATTTCTCCGACGATGGACCTTTTGAATGTGAAACACCGGGTAAGGCGCCGCATGGCTGTAATGGCCGAAATGGTCCCCGAAAGGCCCCTCCATTCGCCGTTCGCCAGGGGGAATAAACCCTTCCAAAATAAATTCCGCGTCCGCGGGAGCTCGCACGCCATTGGAAAGGGTGAACCACCGGAACTCGCTGACCTCGTAAAAAGCTGGCGAATGCCAGCTCGTCCATGTTTTCGGGGAGGGGGAGAATCGACGACAAGATCGTGATGGGATCGCCGCCCAAAGCCACGGCCACGGGCATGGGTTTGTTCAGGGATTCCCATTGGGCGTAGTGGGCCCCGCCGCCCCGTTCGATTTGGATGTGCATCCCAGTAGTGGTTTTGTCAAAGGTATGAAGGCGATACATTCCCACGTTGGTTTTTCCAGCGGGGTTAACGGTGATGACCAGGGGCAGGGTAAAAAATCGGCCGCCGTCTTTCGGCCAACAGGTCAAAATGGGCAAACTGTCCAGGTTGGGAGACTCGGTTATCTCGGTGGCCGGTCCCCGAGACACAATTCGGGGCGGCATTTTGGCGGCCCGCCACAACAAACCGCGATGGCGCCACAGAGCGCCCAGGGTGGGGGGCATCAAGGATTCGGCGGCCCGAAACAATTCTTCACCGATTTCCGCCGGGTGGCGACCGAGGGCTATGGCCATGCGTTTTTCAGACCCAAACAGGTTCATGGCCACAGGGTAGGGAGACCCCTTCACTTTTTCAAACAACAAAGCGGGCCCGCCCGCTTTAACAACCCGCGTGGCGATCTCGGTTATTTCCAGGGCCGGATCCACCTCAACGGAGACGCGTTTAAGTTGGCCGGCCGATTCGAGGACGCGGATAAACGCCGGAAGGTCTTGAACGGGTTTGTTCATTAAAAGGGCGTTACATATCCTTGGCGCGCCAGCCCGCTTCCACCGGCAACCCGACGGCGCCGCGCACTTTATCGACAAACCCGTTGATCAGGTCGGGCATGGATTGAGGTTTTTGGTAAAACGGCGGACACACCGGCATGATCATGGCCCCAGCCACGGACAGTTTGTGGGCGTTTTCCAAATCAATGGTGGAGAGGGGGGTTTCCCGCAAACAAACGATCAGTTTACGCCGTTCTTTAAGCGCAACGGCGGCGCACCGAGTGATGAGGTTGTCGCCGATGCCATGGGCCATTTTGCCCAAGGTGGACACCGAGCAGGGCAACACGATGAAGGCATCGAAAGGGTTAGACCCTGACGCGAGCGGGGCGTTTAAATCGTCGTTTGCAAAAATGCGTTTTGTGAAGGTGGCCAAACTTTCCGGTGTTAGGCCCGTTTCCTGATGAAGAACAGATTTTCCCCAGCGGGAAAGAATAAGATACGATTCCACATCCCCCAACCGCCGCAAAAACTCCACCGCAAAGATGGACCCGGACGCTCCTGTCACTCCCAGCACAATGCGCATGTCATCCTCCTTTGAATCCCGATACGCCCATTAGCACCATACCAAACACTACAAACCCGGTGACCACATTAATTTTAAAAAAAGCCAGATCGATGTGGTCCACGACCATATGTTCCAATAAAAGTAGCACACCGGCAATGAGACACAAATAGGCGGCTTTTACTCCCGCCAAGGTGGAAAAAAATAGTCCCACCAAAATCAGGAACGACACGAAATGGGTTGCCGCGGATATCCGGAGAGCCGAAAGACGTCCAAACCGAGCCGGCAGAGAAAAGAGTCCGTGGCGGCGGTCGAACTCTTCGTCCATGGTAGCGTAAATGATGTCGAACCCGGCGGTCCAAAATAAGCTGAACAGTGCCAACACCCAAGCTGGCCAACTGCCTTCAAACCCAGGCCGAACAGCGAACCAGCCAGCGAGGGGAACCAGGGACCAGGTGATGCCCAACCCATAATGGCACAACCAAGTAAATCGTTTTAGCAAAGGGTAAACCACAAACAACAAGACAGGAACCCAACTCCACAACAAACAAAACCAATTGAGCGACGCCGCCGCCCACACATAAACCGCCAGGCCCAGAAAGCCGATAAAAAAAGCGTCAAAGAAATGGAGCGCACCGGTGGCCAGTTCGCGGTTGGATGTGCGGGGATTTTTGGCGTCGATGTGTCGATCAATCAGGCGGTTTAACGCCAGTGCCAACGTACGCCCGCCAATTCCCGCCACAAGGACAAGCCCCATTACACGCCACGAAGGCCAACCTCCCTGGGCCAGCAGGCTACCGGCAAAAAGGAGGGGCAAAGAAAAAAGCGTGTGTTCCAGTTTCAAAAATCGGGCATAGGCTTTTAGTCGGATCATCATCGATTGTGCCATTTTATAACCTTGTGAGCCATTTGTGGCACGGGATCACATCGATTTTGGCCCCGTTTTCGTTAATTGTATCTTCCGTATCCAGCGTTACGATGGTCATTTTTGAAACGTGCAGTTCCCGGGCGGCTTGGGTCAGTGCGAGAAGTTCTCGTTCACGGGTTTTTAGGCTGGAGAGCATTTGAGTTACCTGGATCAGCTCGAGATTGGAGGAACCTTTTCGGAGCAAAAAATCAACTTCTGTCCCGGTTCCCGTTTGGTAGTAAAAGAGGTCCAGGTTGGGTTTGAAACCGCGCCGGACCAGTTCGACAAACACGAGGTTTTCAAGCAAGCGAGGGTCGTTGGACAGCACGGGCTGTGACAGGGCCGAAATGAACCCATTATCATAAACGTAAATTTTTCTTTCCGCTTTGATCCTGGAACGCGGTTTGAAAAAATAAGGTTGCAAATCCTGAACCAGATAGGCTTCACGAAAGTAGGAAATAAATTTTTGTATGGTTGCGATCGAAAGGCCCCCCAACGATCGTTCCAAGCTTCGCCCCGAAAACCGGTTCCCTGCGCTGTTGACCAGAAGGTTCAGCAGGTCGTAAATGGCGGTCGAAGATCGGATTCGATGGCGAGTCACAATATCCCGCAAGACGACCGAATCAAAAAGAGCCCGCAAGTAACCTTGGGGATCAACGTCGCCCAAAACGATTTCCGGGAACCCTCCCCACGTCAAAAACCGATGAAACAGGTCAGGTTGGTCAAAATTTCCATTGGCGTTTCCAGCCAATAGTTCCGAATAACTGAACGGCAACAGTTCAAAAGAAATGTGCCGGCCGGTTAGAGCGCTCCCCAATTCGCGGCTGAGGAGCCTGGAATTGGAGCCTGTGATGACAAGGTTTCGTTCTCGGCGATGGAGCTTGTTAACAAAGCTTTCCCAGAGAGGGTAGTTTTGTATTTCATCGAAAAAAATATAATCGGTTTCTCCATAAACTTTGTCCAGGGCCTCGACAAGGTCGTCGCTGGGGACGTTTTTTTGCAATGCGTCGTCTTCGAAATTAAGATAGGCGAATCGTTTTTTTGATAACGTTTGAAACGCGAGTGTTGATTTGCCGGCACGGCGGGGGCCGGTGATCACTTTGACGAGACGAGAGGACAAGGCGTTTTCCAGCATCGCCCCCATCCGGCGCGGGAGCGGAGACCGGCGCAAAATGAGATCCCGTTCTCGTTTGTGGGCCTCGATGAGGGTGTTTAATGTTTTCATCGTATTAAACAATAACTTATTTTATTGTTTAATACAAACGGTGCGGGAAACACCCGAATAACATAAAATAGGGCCGGTTAATGGGGCCACTGACTCAATCGTTTCAGAGATGTAGGAGAAAATCCGTTGAAAAAGCTTGTTGTGTTTGATATCGGCAACGTGTTGTTGCGTTTCAGTAAAGAACGGGCTCGCAAAAACTTTGAACGCATCGATCCCGGATCGGGGAATGAGTTGGTTCGTGCGATATGGGAAGATCGCCTGGGGCTGGACCTGGAAGCGGGCCGGATCAACGGGCGACAGTTTTTTAAAAAAGCCGGACGGTTTCACATGGCGTATGCGCAGTTTGTCGAAGCGTTTCGCGATATTTTTACTCCGATCCCTGAAAACTTGCGCCTGTTGCAAACGTTGTCCAAAACCCACGATACGGCCCTGCTGTCCAATGTGAGCGACGTGCATTGGACTTATCTGCTTCGAACGTATCCGGTGCTCAACGTGGCGCGTTGGAAATGGAGTTCTTCCCGGTTAAAGGCCACGAAACCGCACCCTCGGGTGTATGGCATGTTGTCGAAAAAGACAGGGTATCGGTTTGAAGACATCGTTTATGCGGACGACCGAGCGGATTTTATTGAGGCCGCCCGTGGGCATGGGATTCGAGGGGTGCTATTTACGGGGGATGTCCCCCTGAAAAAATTGTTCGCTCAAGAAGGAGTTTGGTCGTGAGCCTCTATTTAAAGCAACTTCAGTTAGGTCCCATGGAAAATTTTGTCTATCTGGTCGGGGACACGGACGTGAAAAAGTGCGTGATTGTGGATCCGGCCTGGGACCTCGACCGCGTTTGGGCCGAAGCTGAAAATGACGGATACACGGTGGAAGGGGCGCTCGTCACCCACGGCCACTTCGACCATTGCAACGCCGTGGAGGACCTGTTGGCCAAACGCAACGTGCCCATCTATGTCCATCCCAAAGAGATGGACTTTTTGGACAAGGGAGCTCCTCGGGGGTTGTTTCTCGATTTGCCAAAGGATCAGGTAAAGCCAGTCAAGTCCGGGGACAAATTAACATTAGGGAACACGTCCATCACGTTCCTGCACACGCCCGGCCACACGCCGGGGTCCCAGTGTTTTTTAGTCAACGAACGGCTTTTGTCCGGCGACACGCTATTTCTTGGATCCTGCGGCCGATGCGATCTCCCCGGTTCAAGCCCCAACGATTTGTATGACAGTTTAAACCGTGTGATCGGCCAACTCCCGCCCACCACGGTCCTCTACCCCGGCCACAATTATTCAGCAAAAAAAACCCAAGGCTCCCTGGCGGACGAAAAAAAGACCAACCGTTTCTTAACCGCCCACCGCCTGGAAGATTTTCTCCGAATGGTGGGCTATTAAAACTTTCGTTGACTTTTTGGTTGACGAGTCTGATTTCTCTTCCTTAGTGCCATCCAAAATGCCCTAATCACTTGGTTTCGCCAGAATACGCACAGGATAAGGATGGATGCAATTATAATGAGGAAAACCGGTTTTTTCTTTTTGTTGGCGTGTACATTGTTGGTCCACTGCAAAAGGGATAATTCCCATGACACAATTAATTCAGATCAGAAAAAGGTTGCGAGGGAACGAGCTGAAATGGCTTCCCGATTTGTCAAGATTCCCAGTTTCCCATATAAAGATTTACCATCCCCGAATTCGCTCGGAAACATTAAACTTCAACTTACTTGCCCGGATTATATGGCAGCGGCCCTACTGAATCCGGAAAAATTCAAGAAACTATTCGCCTCTGCGACCCCAATCGATCCAAATGAAAGAAAATATAATTTTTACCCTTGGTATAAAGGATCTTTTGATTCTGAAGGGAAAACATATGAATTTGATTTGGGGTTTAGTAACCTTGGGGTGTTAAAAGGACCAACAGGCCTTTCTGGATGGTTCGAATTTAATTATGATTTCCTGGAATGCGAAAAATATGACAAGAATCGATTGTCTGGATGTTGGGAAACGGTTAAGAGTTGGAACTCGGATAGTTCCCAATGCTATACGTATACGCTTTCATTTCTCGATGACGGGCGGGTCATTTGGCGGACAAATCGGTATAAAGGACAGGCATGTTCTGGCGAGAAGGAAAACAATGCCAACATTATTGAAAGGACGATGTGGACCTTCAAAAACGTGACCGCGATAACGTTACCTGATGGGAGATCTGGATTTCGTTTTCATTTGAACGGAGATTGGGGCCTTGGCATGGACATTAGGCAATATAAACCAATCTGGAATCACGCTGACACTGAAGGATCCTTTTGCTATGTCGAAAATCGGTTGAGCTTTTCTGAAAATATTACTGATGCCGTGACTGGACTATGCATCAATACGAAAGTTAAAAACAATTCGATTAATTTTGACAATTGTTTGGTTCAAACAAAAACCTAGAACTTGTTTTTTTTAGGGGACTTGTGTCGCTAAATCTTCGACATTTAATTAGGCCCAAGGATGCCCCAGAGGGGCCGAAACCCCGCAGGGCGTTTAGCTCAGCGGTAGAGCATTCGCCTTACACGCGATTTAGGCCACTTGTCGGGGATTGCCGATGCTTAACACCATTGACGGAAATAACCCAACCCACTTACCGGGATATGGTGAGCATTGCCGAACCAAATGGGTGTAAGATTTTTTCCCAGTCGTGCGGAGCAAGCTCCCAAGAAATCAAAAGAAAAATCGAGGACAAGTATGTCTAAGAAATCTTTCTCTGGAATTGTTTACCGTTTTTTAAAGGTTGGATTATTTATCAATTTAATATTGACTTCCAATTTTCTGAAAGCAGTTGATATTCCAATGGATGAAAACAAATGGCATCAATGGTTTATGAAGTTTTCAAGAATAAATGGGGAACTCTTAAAACTTGAAAGAAACCTATTAAAACAAAATGACAAAGAAAATTATCCCGCGTGCCTTGAACTCTTTTACATCAGCGGTCATTTGGGGGATGTCGCGTATAGAATCAAGGAGTTGGAAATTGCTAGAAGTGAAATGATTTGTGAACGAGATAAACAAATCATCAGCAAATTACTGAGTGATGTCAAAATGAATGAGAAAGAACAAGCTAAGAATAATATTAGGATTGTGTCGAATAATGCTTCAACAAGTAGTTCGGAAATGAATAAAAACGCAGAGGTTCTTTATGAATTGACATTCGATTTTATTGAGGACTTAGCGAAGAATGATTGATAAAGAGCTTTCACCCCTTTAGTTTAAATGCGCCGCGGGCCTGAACATTTCGTTCCACCTGGTCACAATGGACGCATTTGAAGTTTTGGACGGTTTTGTTCTGCCCCCCGTTTCCAGGCCGCTGGGGAACAACTAGTAATGTGGCGGTTGAATTAGAATAGCTCAAAAACGTTTGGCGGAACACTTCCATTCGTTGAATGCGGGTAAAGGGCGTTGTATTTGTCATCAACCAAGATTCCCAGTTCTTTGAAAAACACAAACGGGCTCGTTCATTCGCGGAGCCAGACGAGTTCTTCTTTGATGGTGCGGTCGGCGCGCTCCGTGTCGGCGTTGCCCTTTGGATTGTTGTCGCTGATGAAGGCTTGATGAACCCCTAGCTCGGAGCAAACCTCCATAAACTTCTGGGATGTGGGCTGGCAGCCGTTGTCGCTCATGAGGTGAAGCCCCTGGCCCCGAGCACCGTTGGGGAATTGGCGGTTGACGGCCATATCCAAGGCCTTTAGCCAATGCTCTGTTTTGGAGCGGATATTGGCGTGGTAGCCCACGATCTTTTTAGAATACCAGTCGAGGACAATGACGATGTAGACCCATCCGAAGTTTTGGATGAGGACTTTGGTCATGTCAATGCCCCACCATTCGTTGGGGCGAGAGGCGCGGGGTTTTGATTTTATGGGTGTTCGAACGGATTCTGGCCTCCAAAAGTAAAGGGGTTTTTAACTCACTCTGGCCGTTTTTGACCTTGACAAGTGTAACGAATCAGGTTACACTGTAAAAAAATGATCAAGAGTTTTGCGCACAAAGGGCTTGAACGCTATTTTTACGACGGATCCAAAAGAGGGATCCGTCCTGAACACGCGCAGAAAATCGGTGATATTCTTGATCGGTTAAACGCTTCGTTTGTTGTTCAAGATATGGGGTTTCCCGGTTCTGGTTTGCATCCATTGAAAGGGGATCTAAAAGATCATTGGGCCGTCAAGGTGTCTGGAAATTGGCGTGTGGTGTTTCGGTTCGATGGTGGGAATGCTTACGTGGTTGACTATCGGGACTATCATTGACCCGAGGGGGAAATTTATGATTCGTCAAAAACGAAAACCAACGCATCCCGGGGCTATTCTAAAAAGGCACTATTTGGAACCGCTAGGGTTGTCGATCACAGAGGTCTCGCAACGCTTGGGAGTCTCCCGAAAAACAATGTCCGCCATAGTCAATGAAAGCGCTTCGGTATCCGTTGAAACGGCTCTCCGCCTAGCGAAAGCGTTTGATACCTCTCCCGAGCTCTGGTTAAACCTCCAACAGACCTTTGACTTATGGAATGTCGCCCACGGCACCCACGATTGGGAAAAAGTTCGGGTTTTTGATTTGGCCGCGGCGTAGTATTAGGCCCCCACGCAAAGCGTAGGAGTTCGGGGTCAGTGACTGAGGGCGGGGCCCGAAGAAATGGTTGAAGGGCGCTAGCCCTGAAACCACGGCGGCCCCAGAGGGGCCGAAACCTGTTGGGGGGGGCACCCTCCACACGATGCCGCTAGGCATCGCCCCGGTTTGTAGGACGGGGGAGTTCAGGTGCCTGCGGCGGCCCCAGAGGGGCCGAAACCCCGCAGGGCGGTTAGCTCAGCGGTAGAGCATTCGCCTTACACGCGAAGGGTCGGGGGTTCGAATCCCTCACCGCCCAGATTTTATTGGGATTCAAGCACCAGAGAAATCATTCGCCTTACGAGTGCGCGGAGGCCGGACCTACTGGACCGGCCGAGCACACTCGCCATTCAAACGGGTTGTCGCTACATCAAAACCCTCGATAAAAAGTAAAATAAATCAAGTCACCCTTTTTTTTAACGAAAGCGGGGTCACTCTGTAGCCTGTCATTGTCAGGCACTGTTGATTTGTCATTGAGGATTCCGATGGCTCACCATAAAAACCTCGAAGAATTATTCAGAGAATTTTCCTCCGATCCCAAAGGGCTGACGGACCCGGAGGCCCTTGCGCGAACGGCCCAATACGGCCTGAATGTTTTGGAGTCCCGCGACCGCCCGTCGCCGATGTCGGTCTTCTTCCGCCAATTCCTTAATCCCCTGGTTTATATTCTTGTGGTCGCCGCGAGCATCAAGGCCTATGTGAAGGGTCCGTTGGATGCGTTGGTCATTGTCGGCGTTCTTTTATTCATGGCGGTGATTGGTTTTGTTCAGGAGATGCGCGCCGAGAGCGCCATGGCCTCTTTGCTCAAGTTGGCTGCGGCGAAAGCCAAGGTTCGCCGGGGGGGGACAGTGAAGATCATTGAAACCCGCGACATTGTCCCCGGGGATATTCTCCTGCTGGAAGCGGGCGATAAGATCGCCGCGGATGCGCGGTTGATCGAGTTGTCAAGCCTCAAAGTGAACGAGTCATCGTTGACGGGGGAATCCCTGGCCGTCGATAAAAAGCTTGAGTCCTTGCCACAGGACACGCCTTTGGCGGAACGTAAAAACATGGTTTTTATGGGAACATCGGTGGCCTATGGCCGCGGCTGTGCGTTGGTGGTCCAAACGGGGATGAAAACAGAGATCGGCCGGATCGCGGGTGCTGTTCGGAATATCCGCAAGGAAAAAACGTCCCTGCAAAAGAGCATTGATCGACTGGGACACTGGCTGATTTGGGTCGTCCTGTCGGCGTGCGCCCTACTGGTGGCGTTGGGGTTGTGGAAAGGGATGGACCCGACCGAAGTGTTTATGATGGCGGTCGCGGCCGCGGTGGCCGCAATACCGGAATCCTTGCCGGCCGTTGTGACCGTGGTGCTGGCTCTGGGGATGCAGAGAATGGCGCGCCACAATGCGATTATTCGCAAACTGATCGCCGTCGAAACGCTTGGTTCCACAACGATCATTTGTTCGGATAAGACCGGGACATTGACCCTCAATCAAATGACCGTCGGTAAGATGTATTCCCATGGTCAGTGGGTGGAGGTCGGCGGCCAGGGGTATGACACGGCCGGTGAATTTACCCAGGAAGGGAAAATTATTTCGGCGACGCAGGACCCCTCTCTGCGCCAGGTTTTAACCACCGCTCTTCTCTGCAATGATGCCCATTTAATAAAGGGAGAGGACGGCCCTGATATTTTGGGGGATCCCACCGAGGGCGCCCTGGTGGTTCTCGCGGCCAAGGCCAACTTAGACAAGAAATCGCTTGAGGAGCGGACGCCGCGCGTTAACGAAATTCCCTTTCAGAGCGAAAACCAATACATGGCAACCTTGCACCAAGAGGCCGGCCGACGTGTGGTCAGAGTCAAAGGGTCGCTGGAAAAGATCTTGCCGATGGCCGGGTTTTACACGGACAAAGGCGCCATTCTCCCTTTGACGGATGCCATCCGCGCGCAGTTCCTGGCATCGGCCGATCAGATGGCCCGTGAGGCCATGCGTGTGCTGGCGATGGCTTATATGGAAGAAGCCCCTGATCAAACTCCTTTTACAGCGGCGGTTTTTAATGGACGGCTGGTTCTGGCCGGGTTGTGCGGCATGATCGATCCTCCTCGCGAGGAGGCGAAGAAGTCGATAGCGCTTTGCCGGGGTGGAGGGATCAAGGTCGTTATGGCCACGGGGGATAACAAGGTGACCGCCGGTGCCATTGCCAAGGCGATCGGCCTGACGGACGGCGAGGTTCTTACCGGCCGGGATCTGGAAGGCATGAACGACGCGGATCTGGCGGGCCGGGTGGAACGTGTTTCCGTTTTTGCCCGCATCGAGCCTTTGCATAAGCTTCGCATCGTCAACGCGTTCAAGAGCCGGGGCCACGTGGTGGCCATGACGGGGGACGGGGTGAATGATGCCCCGGCGCTGGAGTCGGCGGATATCGGCATTGCCATGGGGATCACCGGAACGGATGTGGCCAAAGAAGCGTCCAACATGGTTCTGGCGGACGACAACTTTGCCTCGATCGTGACGGCGGTGGAGGAGGGCCGGGCGATATTTAACCGGTTGCGCAATGTGCTCTTGTTCATGCTCACCACCTGTTTTGGTGAACTGCTCGTGCTGTTGTTGAGCGTGTTCTTCATTGGCCACGCGGCGCTGGTTCCACTGCAAATCCTATGGATCAACCTGGTCACGGGGGCCCTGATGGCTATTCCGCTGGGCCTTGAGCCTCGGGTGGGGGACGAACTGAATTACCCGCCGAGAAATAGCCGGGTGGGTTTGCTTTTTCCAGGCATGGTCCTGCGCGTGATATTTCTATCAAGCATGCTCGGCGTTGGATCCTTTTTGGTGTTTGCCTGGACGTACCGACACTACGAGATCCACGAAGCCCGTACGATGGCTTTCTGCGCGATTGTGATCTTTGAATGGCTGGTCGGTTTTAACGCGCGGTCCGATCAATTCACAATCTTTCGTCTTGGTTTTTTTAAAAACCGCCCACTTTTCCTGGCCGTGATGCTAGGGGTTGTTTTGCAGGTGATTTTGGTTTATGTTCCTGTCTTGCACGATCCGTTTGATACCGTACCGTTGAAGCCTTGGCATTGGGGCATCGCGCTTCTGCCGGGTTTGTGCATCTTTATTGTTGAAACGGTGCGAAAGCTGATCGCGCCAAAACTATTTCATTACAGGAAGTGGACCGGTTGATCCAGATATAAATTGCGGATGAACGCCTGTGTGTCCCGCTTTTGTTTCCAAATATGAAAGAATCTTCTTTCATCCTCCTTCGGGCCAAATTTAAAGACATAAGGAAAATGCCGACATGAACCAAACCTTCAAAAATACAAAAAAAATCGTCATCGTCGGCGCAGGTCCCGGCGGGTTGACCAGCGCCATGATCTTGGCACGACGGGGTTTTGACGTCTCGGTTTACGAAGCCAAATCCGTGGTGGGGGGGCGAAACGCGCCCATCCGGGCGGACGGGTTTACATTCGACACGGGGCCCACGTTTTTAATGATGCGGTTCATCCTCGCGGAAATGTTCCAGGAAGCGGGGCGCGACGTTGAAAAATATTTGACCTTCAAAAAACTGGACCCCCTTTACCGTCTTCGGTTTGAAGACCGTGAAGTAGCGGTTTCTTCCGACCACGCGGCCATGCGTCGGGAAATCGGCCGGGTTTTTCCCGGGAGCGAGCCGGGTTTCGATAAGTTTCTGAAAGAGGAAGGGACCCGCTACGAAAAGCTTTACCCCTGCATCCAGCGCGACTATTCCAGTCTGAGTTCATTTTTGTCGCTCGACCTGTTGAAGGCCGTTCCCGCCCTGGGGATCGGCTGGTCATTATTTGAGAACCTGGGCCGCTATTTCAAACCGGAAAAACTCAAACTGTCTTTCACCTTTCAGGCCAAATATTTGGGCATGTCGCCTTGGGAATGCCCGGCTCTGTTCACCATGTTGCCCTACATTGAGCACGCCTACGGCGTGGAACACGTGATGGGCGGGCTCAACAAAATTTCGGAGGCCATGGCCCGCGTGGTGGAGGAAAACGGGGGTAAAATTCATTTGTCAACGCCGGTTCAATCGTTGGTTCTGGACGGCCGGCGGGTCACGGGTGTCCGATTAAAATCCGGCGAAACGGTGTTGGCCGACGAAGTCATTATTAACGCCGACTTCGCCCACGCCATGTCCCACTTGGTTCCCGAGGGGAAACTCAAAAAGTATACCCCGAAAAAGTTGGCCAAGAAGCAATATTCCTGTTCCACGTTCATGATCTACCTGGGCATTGACGGGAAGGTTCCGCTCGACCACCACACCATCTTTTTCGCCAAGGATTACAAGGCCAACCTGCACGACATATCCACCCGCAAAGTGCTGTCCGACGACATTTCGTTCTACATACAAAATGCCTCCGCCACGGACCCGTCCCTGGCGCCCGAGGGAAAATCCACTCTCTATATCTTGGTCCCCGCGCCCAACCAATCCGGTTCGGTGGATTGGGCCGCTGAAAAGGAAATCTTCAAAAATCACGTGATAAACTTAGTGGTGGAACGGACCGGCATCAAGGATTTAAAGAGCCGAATCCGCGTGGAACGGGTGATCACCCCGCTCGATTGGGAAAAAGACGGGCGGATTTATCAGGGCGCGACTTTTAATTTGGCCCACACCTTTTCGCAGTTATTGTATTTGCGCCCCCGCAACAAATTCGAGGAACTGGACCATTGTTACCTGGTGGGAGGAGGCACCCATCCCGGGAGCGGACTGCCCACCATTTACGAATCCGCGCGGATTTCCTCCAACCTGATTTGCAAAAAACACGGCGTGCCGTTTCCTCCGGTCCCGGCCCTGCCCGCGAAGGCGTAAGTGGACCCCATCGGCGACCTTTCCGCGGTCCCGATCGAAGAACGGGCCGAACGGGCCCGGCGCGCCGGCGCGGCCTGGGTGCATTCAACCTTTAAAGAACGGGCCGACTGTCTTGGCCGGTTGCGGAACCTCCTCGTTGAAGAGATGGACGATATTGCCGCGAGTCTGACGGCGCTCACCGGCAAACCCCCGGTGGAAGCGGTGATGACAGAAATCATTCCCGCTGTGGAAAACCTCCGTTATTTGGAAAAGAACATCGCCCGTTTTCTATCTCCCGAAAAGCGCCCCACACCTTTTTCCTATCGACACAGTACGTCCCATGTAGAACGGCACCCCTGGGGCTGGGTTCTCATCCTCTCTCCATGGAATTATCCCTTTCAGTTGTCGCTGGTTCCCATGGCTACCGCATTGGCGGCGGGAAACGCCGTGGTTATGAAACCTTCGGAACTGTCCACAAAAGTGGGAATTATGATTGAAGATCTTTTCGATCGGGCCGGTTTTCCAAAGAACGTGGTGGCGGTGGTTCCGGGCGACGGCCAAACAGGACAAAAACTGATCGACGCTAAACCGGATTTGATTTTTCTCACCGGCGGCGTGGAAACCGGTAAAAAAGTCATGGCCGCCGCCGCGACCCATTTGATTCCTGTTCTTTTAGAGCTGGGCGGCAAAGATCCGATGATCGTGTTTGAAGATGCGCCCTTTGATCGAGCGGTGGAGGGCGCCGTCTACGGCGCATTCTGTAACGCCGGGCAGGTATGCGTTTCAACCGAGCGGCTCTATGTGCACGAGGGCCTGCACGACACGTTTGTCGCCGCTCTCGTGGCGCGAACCAACGCGTTACGAATCGGCTCCACCATGGACGACGATATGGGCCCGCTCACCAACCCCCGCCAAGCGGACATCATTAACCGCCACATTGATGACGCCGTTCAAAAGGGCGCCCAGTTGCGAACCGAACGATGGGCCCGAGGCCCCGTGATGGGCCCCGTTGTCCTGACGAACACCAACCACACCATGGCCGTCATGTCCGAAGAAACGTTTGGTCCCGTTTTGCCGGTGATGTCATTTAAGACAGAAGAGGAAGCCATTTTTTTAGCCAACGATTCTCGGTTCGGCCTGAACGCCTCGGTGTGGACCCGTGACCTGGACCGGGGCCGACGAGTGGCCTCGCGCTTGGCGGTGGGTAACTGTGTGGTGAACGACGTATTAAAAAACATCGGCAATCCGCACCTGCCCTTCGGCGGCATCAAACAAAGCGGTTTCGGCCGATACCACGGCCCCGAAGGTCTGCGGACGTTCACGTATGAGAAATCCGTCATGGTTAATCGCGGCACAGCCCCCCGTGAATTGAACTGGTTCCCTTTCAGCCGCGCCGTTTACGAGAATTTAAGGATCTATCTGCACATGTCCTTTTTAAAGAAACCCCTGCTGGCCAAATTGAAGGGTCTATGGGGCTTTATGCGAGCCTTTCGAAAGGCCCAAAAAATGAAGAAGCCTCTTTAGAACTCTGCAAGCGCAGACGAAAATATTGCAAACCCTTCCTCTCCTCTTGGGAGAGGATGTCCCGAAGGGACAGGTGAGGGAATTTGACCTCAGAACAGGAATCAACCTGGAAGGAGCATCTCATGGACAAACAAAATAAAAAAGTGGCCGTGATCGGCGCGGGGCTGGGGACTCTCAGCGGCAATTTCTTAGCGACCGAAGGATTTTCAGTGGAAATTTACGAGAAAAACGAACGCGCCGGCGGCAAATTGAGCATCCTGGAAAAAGACGGGTTTACCTTTGACCTGGGCCCCTCGATTCTCACCATGCCCCACATTTTCCGCGCGCTCTTTGACCGGGCCGGCAAACGCATGGACGATTACGTCCAGTTCCAGGAAGTCATTCCCCATTGGCGCAACTTTTATGAGGATGGCACGGTGTTTGACTTTACCCCTGACATGCGCCGGATGGAAGAGGAACTCCAAAAGATCCCGGGCGGCAACACGGAAGGATTTTGGGATTTCCTAAATTATTCGCGCCGATTAACGCGAATCACCGAAGAGGGCTATTTCGCCAAAGGCCTCGACACGTTCTGGGACCTGGTTCGGTTTTACGGCCCCCTGCGCAGTCTGGCGGGTTTCGACGTTTTCCGCTCCTTGGACGACGGCGTTCGCCGTTTCATTAAAAACGAAAAACTCGTTGACGCGCTGAATTATTTCATCAAATACGTGGGCTCGTCACCCTACGATTCGCCGGCTTTGTTGAATCTGATGCCCCACATTCAGTTCGGGTATGGGTTGTGGTATGTGAAGGGGGGGCTTTACGGTTTGGCGCGGGGATTGGAACGTCTTTTACTTGACTTGGGGGGAACGATCCATTACAACAGCGAAGTGGTGGGCGCCGACCGATCGAACGGCCGATTGTCGGCGCTCCTGTTGGCCGAAAACCGGCGAATCACCGCCGATATTTTCATCTCCAACATGGAAGTGATCCCCGTTTATCGTGACCTGTTTAAAGAACCCGCGACCCTGGTTAAAAAATACGACAAATTTGAACCCGCCTGTTCAGGTTTGGTTCTGCATTTGGGCGTTAACCGGCTGTATCCCCAACTGGCGCACCACAACTTCTTCTACGCCGAAAACGCGCGAAAGCATTTCAACACCCTGTTCCACGAAAAAAAACTTTCTCAAGACCCCACGATTTACCTTGTGGCCCCCTGCAAGTCCGACCCCCGCCAAGCCCCGCCGGGGTGCGAAGTGATCAAAGTCCTGCCCCACATCCCCCATTTAAATGACGAACAACCGATCACGACGGCGGAATACGCGGCGTTGCGGGAACGGTTGTTGATCAAACTGGAACGAATGGGTCTGACCGACCTGCGCAAACACATTGTCACGGAAGATGATTGGACCCCCGTGGACATTCAACGCCACTACTATTCCAACAAAGGGTCCATTTATGGCGTTGTGTCGGATCGAAAAAAGAATCTCGGATTCAAGGCCCCCCAACGAAGCGCCCATTACAAAAATCTTTATTTTGTGGGCGGGAGCGTCAATCCGGGCGGCGGCATGCCGATGGTGGTTTTATCGGGCCAGTTGGTTCGGGACAAAATACTCGCTGACCGACCATGATCGCGCTGGTTGTTTACAGCCTGTTTTGGTTGTTGGGTTTCGTGGTCATTTGGCGGATCAAGTTTCTCCCTCGTGGGCCGTCAGAGGAGGGGGAAACGGTGTCGATTATCATTCCCGCCCGCAACGAATCCCACCGCCTGCCGGCCCTCCTGGACACGCTCAGAGACCAAACCCATTCTCCTCTGGAAGTGTTGGTGGTCGACGATCATTCCACGGACGACACCGCCGCGTTGGCCAGACAGGCGGGAGCGCGGGTAATCCCGTCAGACCCTTTGCCCGCTGGTTGGCGGGGAAAAACCTGGGCCTGTCACCAAGGCGGACACGCGGCCCGGGGGAAATGGCTTCTTTTTTTAGACTCCGATGTGACCCTTCGCCCCAACGCCGTGGAACAGATTTTATTGGCGTGCCGCGCCACCCGGGGTGTGGTGTCTGTTTTACCCTATCACAAGACGGTGCGGGCGGTGGAAGATCTATCGGCTTTTTTTAATCTGGTCCAAGCGGCGGCGTCCAACGCATTTACGGCGTGGGGCGATCGGATAAAAAACAAACGCCTGTTCGGACCTGTCATGGCTCTCTCCAAAGAAAATTTTACGCGGGTGGGGGGGTACGAGCTGGTTAAAGACCGATGGGTGGAAAATTTCGACTTGTCCGACCATTTCCAGAAAGCCCAAATTCCCATGGCCTGTTACGGTGGAAAAGGGGCGGTTGAATTCCGCATGTATCCCGGTGGTGTGCGGGAAATCGCCCAAGGCTGGGGAAAATCCTTTGCCATGGGCGGCAAAGGGACACCCAAGGGTGTTTTATTGTTATGGGGACTGTGGTTTGCAGGTTCGTTGGGAACTGTGCGGATATTGATCGGTGCGGCGGTCCAGGGAGATATCGGGGTTCTGATAAGCGCGATGGTCCTGTACGGTCTTTATGTCTGGCGGATCCACAGCGGTTTAAAACAGGTCGGCACTTTTAGATTTCTGACTTCACTTTTTTACCCTCTTTCCGCGCTTTTTTTCGTGGGTGTGTTTTTAAAGTCAGCGGGTTCTTTGTTGTTGGGCCGACCCTTAACTTGGAAAGGAAGGACCGATCATTAACAGTCACAGAGCAGCATCGTCCTCCCTTGACTCGTCATTCCGGCATGGTTTTGGCCGGAATCCAGGGAAATAAGTCCCCATGAGAATTCTATTTTTTCCCATGCCCGTGACAATCATTCTCGACGTGTTGGCCTGGTTGGTGATTCAGTTTGCCATCTCCAAGTGGGTGACTCTTCTCCCTGCGACGTGGTTCAACCCGACCGGATGGATCTATCTCTCCCGCGGCTGGGAGCAGGGCGGGAAAATCTATGAATCCCTGGGCGTAAAAAGGTGGAAGGACCGGTTACCCGACGCCGCGCCGTGGTTTAAGGGCGGTTTCGCCAAGGCTGAGTTGTCGTCACGTACAAGGGAATATCTGGAACGGTTTGCGATAGAAACTTGCCGGGGGGAACTGGCCCATTGGCTGGTGATTCCCGCCGCCCCATTGTTTTTCCTATGGAACCGCTCCTGGGTCGGAAGTCTCATGGTCGCCTACGCCGTGTTGGGCAACCTCCCCTGCATCATCGTCCAACGCTACAACCGAATCCGCCTAAACCGCATACTGCCCCCAAAATAAGCTCTAACTCCGCCATTGTCTTTCTCCCTCTCCCGCATCAGCGACTCTTGCGCCCCCCGGTGCCCAGCGCTCTGCGATGGGCCGCCCGCGGGAGAGGGGAGAGGGAGATCTTTTATCTTGAAGTTGAAATCGAAATTGATTGAATGTTTTAGGATCGCGGGCGTCTCGCCCGCATTTATTTTGGATTTGAATCCCGGTTCAGTTTTTCTGAGACTAATTTTATAAACCGCAAGCACTCCATTCTCCCCCACCGCGGCTCCGTCGATGAAGGGGGCAATCGACTTTCCTCAACAAACAAAACATCCGCTCGGTTCAATAGCCGCAACGCCTCCTCAAAATCTTTTTGGCCCCGCCCCCCATAGTAACGGCACGTCGCCACCAAATAAAGCGCGCGGGGATTTTCCGGCGGGGCTAAAGCCGATTTTCCAAGACTCATCACCCGTGGGCCCAACCAAACCGCCCGAAACTTGTTCGCCTGTATCCGCATGCCATAAAGAACGCAGAGCATCGCTTGTATTTCTTTCTGCTCCGGGTCCAACCGGTTCGCCGCGCGAACCGTTTCCAAAGCCGACGCCACCCCTTCGTCCGAAGGTTTGTCCATTAAAACCGTATGAAAGGCCCCCACGCTCTGCCAGTAAGCCAACCGAACATCTTGCGGACGATTTTCCGCCTCCGCCTCCACCCCCCGCAACGCCTCGCCCAGCAAAACCCGATCCCAAGTCTCAATCGCCCTCCCCATCTGAGAAATACCATCCGCCCAGCCCCCGCAAACCCCACCCGCCACCAAAAGGAAAATTAAAAGAATATAACGCGTCACGGCCATTGTTGCATAATAGCAAATACTTCCTATCCCGCGCACCTGGGGGGGCGGGGGGCGACGGGGGGGGGGGCGGGGGGGGCGACGCGGGGCGGCGGGGGCGGGGGGGGGGGGGGGGGGGGCGGGGGGGGGGGGGGGGGGGAGGATTGGGTATTTTATGCCTCAAAGGAGGCAAAAGGAGTTTCGGAGACCCGATTTATACCCCAAAGGAGGCAATCCCAGACTTACCGTCGACCGTCGTAAAGCTTCAGGCTCATTTGTGAATTGGAAAATGCTCTCGCGGTTCGATGTCAGAAACCGGAAAAACCTTCAGCATGGAAACCGGGGGCTTCCATACACCTTGACAAAACAAGTATCTTGTTATGCAATGTATCTTTCTTGGCCCCATTTGACAGCCTATCTTTGAGCAGATTTATGTATAATGACGACCGTTGTAAGGCAACACCGTTCGTTCTTTCGCGTAAGCAAAGAATATTTGCCGCGGCAAGAACGTTCTATCGAGAAAGCACGGTTGGAAGACCGCAAGGTTTTTTGAACGTGTGATCTCTGTCGGGGTCGTGGTGTAGCTCGGTTAACACGCCGCCTCCACGCCCGGCATGGACGGAAACTTGGGGGTGCAAGTCCCCTGCGGGCCCTGTGGAGGGTACCGCTAGCTGATGGCAAGGGTTGCCCCGCGAGGGACAGCCGAAAGGAAGCCGTAGGCAAACTTCCGACCCAAGGAACACGAACTTCGTATGAGGGAATTTCCTTTTGGGCAAGTCCCGGTGGCGGACGAAGCCCCTTTCCATATTCATCGGGGAAATTCTAGACGGAGTGGGTGCATGGAAGGAAAGTGTCCGTTCTTATCCGGGGAGATCTGCTGGCCTGTCCCGCAAGGGACTAGATGGGGTTGACCACCTCGTCGATGGACCAGCAGAAGTCTGCAGAGGGCATAGTACCACAGCAATTGTGGGAAGGCCTGAAGTTAAGCGAAATCGCTTAGCATCCGCCGTATGCGGGCCCGCATGTACGGTGGTGTGAGAATAGGTGACCGCGAGGTCCCTTGAACTCGAACTGTCAAGGCGGAGACCGCGGGTTCAAATCCCGTCGACCCCGCCATTTAAAAACAAAAAGCCCTCGGTTTAATCGAGGGCTTTTTGTTTTTAAGGGTCGAGTTTCGGGATTTGAAGCCGACCCGAAGCGCCGCCATGAATGGCGGAAAAGGCCCCGAAGGGGCCGCCAGCAAGGGCGGCGGGCCTGCGGAGGAGCCGCGAAGCGGCGGGGGAGCAGGAAATCCCGTCGACCCCGCCATTTAAAAACAAAAAGCCCTCTGTTTAATCGAGGGCTTTTTGTTTTTAAGGGTCGAGTTTCGGGATTTGAAGCCGACCCGAAGCGCCGTCCCATCCTACGAACTGGGATCATGCCTTGCGGCAAAGCCATGAATGGCGGAAAAGGCCCCGAAGGGGCCGCCAGCAAGGGCGGCGGGCCTGCGGAGGAGCCGCGAAGCGGCGGGGGAGCAGGAAATCCCGTCGACTGTATAAGAGTGAACACGGACATCTCTGATTATTACGGATATCTCAATATTTTGGCATAGCATTAGCCCTTCCCTGCCGACGATGTTTTTTCCATCTTCTGTGGTCATTGTTTGCTCCTAGTCGGATCGTATTTGTAATGGTTCGAACGTATGCGTTACGACTACAATTTGGTTCAAAAAAAATCATTTCCGTTCCACCGATTTTAAAACGAGATACCGGATAAAATTAGACAGGCCCCTGTGTTCTTTTTTAGCCTGTTCCCAGATCTCTTCATATTCCTTCTTGGTGAACCGGATGGTCACAACTTTTTCTTTCGTATCTTCCGAATTGCGAACCATCACGAACGATTGTCATCTTTATGAATACGATTGTCAAAAAAAGACGCTTGAAAATGAATTATCGCTGGTGTCGGATACCACCTGGTTTACCGTCGTTTGAGATTCCCCATTTAGTAGAATGCTTTCTGAGCAATAGCGGGAACGGATGCTACTGTTTTTGAAAAAACATCTCTTTGTTTAAATCTGAGTTCAAGGCCGTTGACCATGATGGAACCCACGATTGTTTGCCCAAAGTGCAAACATGAAATAAAACTGACCGAATCTCTGGCCGCCCCACTACTGGAGTCTGCACGTCTGGAATACGAAAAGCGGTTGGCCGAAAAGGAGGCCGAATCTGTTCGACGGGAATCTTCGCTCCATGCGCGGGAGGTTGCCCTGTCTCAAGCGAAAGCATCCTGGGATGATCAGGTGGCGGAAAAGTTGAAGGTGGAACGTGTGAGGATCGCCGCCGAAGAAGGCAAGAAAGCCCGCCTGACCTTGGCGACCGATTTGGACCAGAAAGTAAAAGAGATCGCCGACCTTCACGATGTTTTGAAATCTCGGGACTCCAAGCTAGCCGAGGCGCAAAAAGCCCAGGTAGACCTGATCCGAAAACAGCGGGAGCTGGACGACGCCAAACGTGAAATGGATTTGAACGTAGAGAAACGGGTCCAGGCGGGGCTCGGCTCGACCCGCGAACTGGCCCGTAAGGAAGCCGAGGAATCTATGAACCTTCGGCTTATGGAGAAGGATCAGACCATTTCGGCCATGAAGAAACAGCTTGAAGAGGCCCAACGCCGGGCCGAGCAGGGCTCTCAACAACTTCAAGGCGAGGTCCAGGAATTGGAACTTGAGGCTCTCCTACGGGCCAAATTCCCACGGGACTCTATCGAACCAGTCCCAAAAGGCGAATACGGTGGAGATATTATCCAGCGGGTGGTTGGACCGATGGGCCAACCCTGCGGCGCGATATTGTGGGAATGCAAACGGACGAAAAACTGGTCCGATGGTTGGCTGGCGAAACTCCGAGAAGACCAAAGAACGGCCAAGGCTGAAGTGGCTCTTTTGGTAACCCAGGCGATGCCCAAGGGGCTTGAAAGTTTCGACATAGTGGAAGGTGTCTGGATCGCCCACCCGAAAGTGTCTCTGCCTCTGGCCACGATGCTCCGCCAAACGCTGATCGAAGTCAACTCTGCTCGCCAAGTGTCCGAAGGACAGCAGACGAAGACGGAGATGATCTACCAGTATCTCACCGGCCCCCGCTTCCGCCAGCGTGTGGAAGCCATTGTTGAGGCGTTCACCATCATGAAGACTGACTTAGATGCAGAGAAAAAGGCGATCACCAAACAATGGGCCAAACGCGAGGAGCAAATCGAACGGGTCATGCAAGGAACCGTCGGCCTGTATGGCGACCTCCAGGGAATTGCCGGGAAATCGTTGCAGGAAATCGAAGGGCTGGAATTTCCCGCCCTGACGGATCAAAGAATCGGTAAAAAAAAATAACCAATGTCACCTACCTCTTCTCTCACTGACTACCACGCCAAATACTTTGCTTACGAACTGACGCGGCGTCGCCCTTCCGATAGCCCAGAGAGGCTCGCCGCCGCCGTGGCGGGCGCGCAAGTGGATCTTAACCCGCATCAGGTGGATGCGGCCCTGTTCGCATTCCATTCCCCGCTCTCCAAGGGCGCACTTCTGGCGGACGAGGTCGGTCTCGGGAAAACCATCGAGGCCGGGCTTGTTCTTTCCCAAAAATGGGCGGAGCGAAAGCGGCGCCTCCTTGTGATTGTTCCCTCCAACCTGCGCAAACAGTGGCACCAGGAACTAACGGACAAGTTTTTTCTCCCTTGCCGAATCCTTGAAGAAAAATCCTATAACACGGCGGTTCGCGAGGGCCGGTTCCGTCCATTTGAAGGCGAAGACGTCGTCATCTGCTCCTATCACTTCGCCAAGAAGCAGGCCACTGACGTTGCCAACACACCCTGGGACCTGGTGGTGTTGGACGAAGCCCATCGCCTGCGAAATGTTTATAAGCCCGATAACGTTATCTCAAATACCCTGAAACGCGCTTTGGCAAATAAGTCGAAGCTCTTGCTAACCGCCACTCGCTTACAGAACTCCATTCCGGAACTCTTTGGCCTGGCCAGTTTTATTGATGAGCACGCTTTTGGGGATTTAAAAAGCTTTCGAGAGCAATTTGCGGACATCACCCAAAATGCCAAGGGGAAAGCTTTGCTAAAGGCGCTGGATGTGGCCTTCAAAAAGGCCCGGGAGCTGGGCGCAGATGAAAAAGCCATCATTTTCACCGAATCACGCAAAACCCAGAGCTACCTTCAACGCCTATTGGCCGACAGCCCCTACGCGGGGGGCATCGTCTTATTTAATGGAACCAACACCGACGACCGCTCAAAAGCGATTTATACCCGATGGTTGAACAAGAACAAGGGGTCGGATCGTGTTACAGATTCCAAAACCGCCGACATGCGCTCGGCTTTGGTGGACTATTTCCGTGACGAAGGGCGCATCATGATCGCCACCGAGGCAGGGGCAGAGGGCATTAACCTACAGTTCTGTTCCCTTGTCGTGAATTACGACCTGCCCTGGAACCCCCAGCGGGTGGAACAGAGGATCGGCCGGTGCCACCGTTATGGCCAAAAGCATGATGATGTTGTTGTGGTGAATTTTCTTAATAATAAGAACGAGGCCGACCAACGGGTCTTTCAACTCCTTTCTGAGAAATTTAAATTGTTTGAAGGTGTCTTCGGAGCGAGCGATGAGGTTCTGGGGGCCATCGAAAGCGGCGTAGATTTTGAAAAGCGAATCAACGACATTTACCAGAAGTGCCGCAAACCCGAAGAAATCAAAGTCGGGTTCGACCAGCTTCAACTTGAACTGAATCTTGAAATTAACGAGGCGATGTCCAACACGCGGCGCAAACTACTGGAGAATTTTGACGATGAAGTCCGCGAAAAGCTGAAGGTGTGCGACGAAGCCTCCAGGGCCTCGCTAAATCAATTTGAACGAATGCTGATGCGGTTAACGCGCCATGAATTAACCAATTGCGCGACGTTCCAGGTTGACTCCAGTTTTGAACTGAAGTCTGATCCCTTCCCCGAAAAGAAAAACGAAATCCCGCTCGGTAGGTATGAACTCCCCCGCAGAACCGGCGACGCCCACCTTTTCCGCCTCAACCATCCCCTGGCGGACCCCCTGAAACACCGTGCGCAGGCGCGAGACCTGCCCGTCGCTAAGATCAATTTCCAATACAAAGACCATGAAGGCAAGATCAGCGTTTTGGAACCCTTATTAGGGAAATCAGGTTGGCTTTCTCTTAACCTTTTTTCGATCGAAGCCCTGGACCAAGCAGAAGACCATATTATTTTTTCGACCCAATTAGACGATGGGACGCCGCTTGACGGGGCAGTGTCCCGTCGCTTACTGTCATTGCCTGGGCAAGTGGTAGGCAACCCAATAGACACCCCGCCAAGCGAAGCCCTGGGAACCAAGACGAAAGAAACCCAGACAACCATTCAAAAGGCCATTTCCGAACGCAACAGCCGATTTTCGAAGCTGAGGTCGAAAAGCTAGAATCCTGGTCAGATGATGTCAAACTTGGTCTGGAACGAGAAATCAAAGATCTTGATCGACAGATCAAGGAAGTTCGAAGAGGGGCAACGGTTGCCTTGTCACTGGAAGAGAAGCTTGCTGGACAAAAACGAATCAAAGTTATCGAAACACAAAGGAACGAAAAACGACGCTCACTTTTTGAGGCGCAAGATAAGGTGGATCAACAAAGAGAAGCACTTATTGCTAAAATTGAAATCGAACTCAAACAAGGCGCTACTCTTAATTTCCTTTTCACGCTACACTGGTCCCTCTGTTGATGCCTGATCCTTGTTTCACCAATTCGTTTTAGAGGAAATCCTATGCGACGAAATAACGAAGGATTATCTTTGTGAACAAATCAATTTTTCTGAGAAGAGTTGTCCTTAATAATTACAAAAGCATTAAAGAATGCTCTGTAGAGCTCGGGCCTCTCTCGTTCCTTGTCGGTCAAAATGGGGCCGGAAAAAGCAATTTTCTTGACGCCCTGCGTCTCGTCACGGAAGCATTGAACACGTCGATGGAACACGCGCTTCGGGAGCGAGGCGGAATAAGTGAAGTGCGGCGTAGGTCAGCCGGGCATCCCACACATTTCGGGGTCCGCCTGGAATGGTCACTGCCATCGGGAAGCGAGGGTGTTTTTGCATTCAAAATCGGCGCTCGGGAGCGTGGGGGATTTGAGGTTCAGCAGGAAGATTGCCGAATTTTTAATGGCATAGGGAAAGGGAGTGAACATTTCTATGAAGTTCTTAACGGGAAATTAAAGGCATCAAACATTGAAGTCGCGCCTCCGATCGCCTCCGATCGCCTTTACCTCGTGGCGGCGGCGGGACTTCCTTCCTTTCGGCCGATTTATGACGCCTTATCCCATATGGGTTTTTATAACTTGAATCCCGATGAAATCCGGGAACCACAATCTGCGGACCCGGGAGAAGTTCTTAAGCGGGACGGGGCGAACCTAGCGGGGGTACTCGGAACGCTCGAAAAAGATCATCCTTCTGTTTACAGCAAGATCGTTGAATTTCTTTCAAAAGTTGTTCCTGGCGTGCAAGCGGTGACCGTAAAGCCTGTGGGAAAAAAACAAACACTTGAATTTCGTCAGCTTGTCGGAAAGAGCAAGGACCCCTGGAGATTTCTCGCAGAAAACATGTCAGATGGAACACTTCGTGCGCTCGGCGTCCTGACGGCGCTTTTCCAATCAGCCAAGCAAGGTGTGAGGCGGGTTCCATTCGTCGGAATCGAAGAACCGGAAACGGCCGTGCATCCCGGCGCGGCGGGAATGTTGCGGGAAGGGTTGCGAATAGCGTCTGAAACAACTCAGATCGCGGTCACCAGCCACAGCCCGGACCTCTTGGATGATAAAGATATCCCAGACAATCATATTTTGGCCGTGGTCAACCGCAATGGCGAGACGCTCATTGGGCCCCTCGATGAAGCCGGGAGAAGTGCCATCAGGGACCGCCTTTACACGGCTGGCGAGCTGTTGAGATTAAATCAGATCGAACCAGATGATAAAGTGATCGGGAAACAATCCGCAACCCAGCTTGATCTTTTTTCTCAATATCGCAAGTGCAAAAAGTAAATATTGCCGCAATTGTAGAGGGCCACGGGGAGTGCGCCGCCCTGCCGGAATTAGTGCGCCGGGTGGCCCACGAAATCGACCCGGGATTTGTTCCAACAGTGCTATCGCCCATGCGCGTGCCCGCGGCGAAGTTGATGAAGGAAGGTGAGTTGGAGCGAGCCGTCGATTTTGTCGGCCGCAAGCTGGGAGGACCCGGAGGAATCATCATCCTTGTGGACTGTGATGACGGATGCCCCGCCAAAGAAGGCCCGAAACTCCTAAAGCGCGCCATGACGGCGAGAAAGGACGTTCTCGTATCGGTGATTTTTGCGAAAAAAGAGTTTGAGTCTTGGTTCCTCGCTTCAGCGAATTCTTTGCGAGGGAAACGGGATTTGTCCACAGAATTATCTCCACCAGCGGATCCCGAATCCATCCGTGATGCTAAAAAATGGCTGAGCATGCATATGCCGCACGGTCGATCTTACTCCGAAACAGCGGATCAACCCGCTCTCACCTGCCTCTTCGACATGCAAGCGGCCCGACGAGCTGACTCATTTGACAAATGTTACCGCGAAATCCGAAAGATGCTTGAACGCCTCCGAAACCTTCCCTGATGCCAAATAAGCAAAAACTTGAACTGACATGGATCGGGAAGGAGAATCGGCCGAAGTTGGAGCCGAGGATTCTTCTGGAAGACCCGTCGCGGTCCTATCACGCGGCGCACCGGGTGACGGATCACGACCTTTTTGATAACCGGCTCATATTCGGGGACAACCTGCTGGCGTTGAAGGCGTTGGAGCAGGAATTCGCAGGCAAGGTTAAGTGCGTTTGTATCGACCCACCATATAATACGGGAAGTGCGTTCGAGCATTACGACGATGGCATTGAGCATTCTTTATGGCTGACTATGATGAGGGATCGTCTTGAATTGGTTTGTAAACTGTTATCAGTGGATGGGAGCGTTTGGATTATTATTGACGACAATGAAGGACATTATTTGAAGGTCCTCTGTGATGAAGTGCTTGGACGACCTAATTTTTTTGGTGCCGTTACATGGCAACATAGCGTTCAGGGCAAGAATGACGCAAAAACTATTTCATTGCATCACAATTATGTAATCGTCTATCAGAAAACTATTCGCTTCCAGAGAAATCTGCTTCCCAGAAATGAAGAACACAACGTCCACTATGCCAATCCTGATAATGACCCTAAAGGCCCATGGAGAAGCGGCGATTTCCGAAGCCCAAATGTTCGTGAGAATCTTCGTTATCCAGTTATCACTCCTACAGGAAAAAAAATACAACCGCCTGAAAAGGGGTGGCGTTGGTCAGAGGAACTATTTAAAGAAAAAGTTGCAACTGGAGAAATTACTTTTATAAATGATGAAACCCGTATCCTCCGAAAAATTTATCTTTCTGAGCAAGATGGTCGTGTTCCTGAAAGTATTTGGTTTGGCAATGATGTTGGAACGACAAGAGAAGCTACAGGTGAACTTAACGCATTGTTGCCAAATGCTCCAGTTTTCGCCACACCAAAACCAGAGCGATTGATTCAAAGAATTCTTCAGATTTCTACAAGCCCCGGCGACTTTGTCCTAGATTCTTTCGCCGGTTCCGGGACCACCGGGGCCGTCGCCCACAAAATGGGCCGTCGGTGGATCATGGTGGAGTTGGGGGAGCATTGTCACACGCACATCATCCCGCGAATAAAAAAAGTCATCGACGGGGCCGATCCAGGCGGGGTGACGGATGCGGCGGGGTGGAAGGGCGGTGGTGGGTTTCGGTATTACCGGCTGGCGCCGTCGCTTTTGGAAAAAGACAAATGGGGAAACTGGGTCATTAGCAAGGAGTTTAACCCGGCCATGCTGGCGGAGGCGGTGTGCAAGCTGGAGGGTTTCACCTATGCGCCCAGCGAGGCGGCCTACTGGCAACACGGTCATTCGACCGAGCGAGATTTCATTTTCGTCACCACACAGGCCCTGAACCACGAACAGCTCCAACACCTGAGCGACGAGCTGGGGCCGGACAGAACCCTGTTGGTGGTTTGTTCAGCCTTTCGTGGTCGAAAAGACGGTTACCCGAACCTCACCATCAAAAAGATCCCCAAGGCTGTTTTGTCCCGGTGTGAGTGGGGGCACGACGATTACAGCTTGAAAGTGGAAAACTTACCCCCAGCTCCGCCACCCCCGGGCCAGCAGGAATTGCTCCTGGATTCAGTTATCCGGAATTTCCGGACCACTGACTCAGATGTTAAATCTAACAACATGAAAAAAACGATAACGGAGACCCCCACGTGAACCGTCACGTCAGCGCGATCTCGGGACGTTTGAGCTTGCGCGCCCTCAGCGAATCTCATTGGAAATATTGGACCAGGTGACGGCAATTGTTCCACCCCGAAAAGACGCGGATATAATTGCCGCCCAACAATTCATTCAAGAGCATTTCCCTAAGGTAACCGATTTCGAGCGGGAGTTCCCTTCCCTCTGCTTCGCCCTTGCTACCGGGGTGGGAAAAACGCGGCTGATGGGCGCTTTCATTAGCTACCTGCACCTGGCCCATGGGATCAACAACTATTTCGTTTTAGCGCCCAACCTTACCATCTACAATAAACTGATCGCTGATTTTACGCCCAACACGCCGAAATATGTTTTCAAAGGAATCGCTGAGTTCGCCCAGGAACCACCGATCATTATCACGGGGGACAACTATCAGCAGGGAGGTGGCGTGCGGCGTGACATGCTCCCGGGGTTTGAAAGAGTCGTGCACATCAATATTTTCAATATTTCGAAGATAAACTCGGAAGTGCGTGGGGGGAAAGCCCCACGAATCAAACGGCTTTCGGAATATATCGGGGAAAGCTATTTCGAATATTTGGCGGCCCTGCCAGACCTGGTGTTGATCATGGACGAGTCCCACCGCTACCGCGCCAGCGCTGGCGTGAAGGCCATCAATGAATTAAAACCGGTTTTGGGCCTAGAACTGACGGCCACGCCGTTCACCGAAGGAACCAAGGGACCTGTTCCTTTTAAGAATGTGATCTACGACTATCCTCTCGCCAAGGCCATGGAAGACGGGTTCGTCAAGGAACCGGCGGTGGCGACCCAAAAAGATTTTGATCCGAAGAAGTTTTCTCCTTCTGAACTGGAAAAGATTAAGCTGGAAGATGGGGTTCGTTTGCATGAGAACGTGAAGGTTCAGCTCGAAACCTATGCTCGTGAAACGGGACAGCAAATTGTCAAACCGTTCATCTTAGTCATCGCCCGAGACACCACCCACGCGGCGGAATTGTTAAAGCTCATTCAATCGGGAAACTTTTTTGAAGGCCGGTATAAGGAAAAGGTTATCCAGGTTGATTCCAGTAAAACGGGTGCTGAGGAAGAGGAAATGATCGCCCGTTTGTTAAAAGTCGAGTCGTCAGAAGAGCCGACCGAAATCGTCATTCACGTCAACATGCTGAAGGAAGGCTGGGACGTGACCAACCTTTATACGATCATCCCGCTTCGCGCCGCGAATGCGCGGACACTGATCGAACAATCCATTGGGCGTGGCCTTCGCTTGCCCTATGGGCGACGCACGGGCGTCACCGCGGTGGACCGTCTGAACATTGTGGTCCACGACAAGTTTCAAGAAATCATTGATGATGCCAATCGGCCGGATTCGGTTATTCGACTGGCAAAAACCATATTGGACTCGCCCGACGATCATCAGAAGTTGGTGACAGTGATCTGCCAACCGAATGTTGTGGGTCTTTTGGGTGGACAAGTGGTCGAGAGTGAATCTAAGGTTATTCTCGAATCAGCCTTGCCAACCGGCAAATCAATTTTTACAACTGATACTGAGAAGAAAGTCGCCCGAGCCACCTATCAAATATTGAACCGCTATGAATTCCTCCCGAGTTCGGAACACCTTCGCCGGGACGATGTTCAGAAGGAAATTGTCGCCAAGGTGAAAGAGGCAATGGTTCCCTCACAAGGCGAATTGGCGGGAATGGCGGAATCCATTGATTTCGCCGCCATGGTAGCCAAAACCACAGATATGGTCATTAAAGGAACGATTGACATCCCGCGAATTGTCTTCTTACCTAAAGGAGATGTGACTGGCGGGTTTAATGCTTTTTTGTTGGATATGAATGGGATTCATTTTCAGCCGGTGGATCGGGATATTTTGATCCAACACCTCCGCACCCATCAGCAGGAGACCTTGTCTGCCTCGGGGAAAGGTCAACGGGAACTTCGCATGGAGGATTATTTAGTCCGTGCACTGATTGATTTTGACGATATCAGTTATGACACCCATGCCGACCTGATTTACGATTTGGCCGGGCAGGTCGTGAAACATTTAAAAGGTTACTTAAAAAATGACGCTGAAGTTGAAAACGTCATGCAATTTCACCAGCGACCCCTGGCGGAATTTGTCCATGCCCAAATGCAGGCTCACCACTGGGAGCCGAAAGTCGATTATGAAGTCAAAGTCAGTAAGGGATTCACGGAACTGAAGCCCCCCATTGCCACTGCCACGGATAAGCCTATTTATAATTTCCGACACCCTATTGCCGACAAGTCGAAAATTGGCCAAATGCTATTCGGTGGGTTCAGCCGGTGCCTCTATCCCGCGCAAAAGTTCGATTCGGATTCAGAGCGGGTGTTGGCCTTGATCTTGGATCGCCACGCCGAGAAATGGTTTAAACCCAGCCGGGGACAGTTTCAGCTTTTCTATAAATGGAGCAACGAACACCACGAATATCAACCTGACTTTGTCGCCGAAACGAAGGACATGATTTATATGCTTGAATCAAAAGCTCGAAACGAAATGGGAAATCCGGAAGTGCAGGCTAAAAAAGAAGCGGCGATTCTCTGGTGCCGTCGTGCCACAGACCACAACAAAAAGAACGGTGGCAAGCCGTGGAAATACCTCCTCATCCCTCATGACGCCATTGCAGAGAACATGAGCTTGTCAGGCCTGTCCTCTCAATTTGCCAAGTAAGGAATTACCCGAAACCAAATATGGCCAGCGATTTGGGCGACCAGGAGTGTATCGGGAAGGGCGGTGGCTGAATCAAGAATTATTGGATAGGGGTTTGGCGCGGGTCTATTGAGTTCTGTAAAACGGGAGCTCGTTGGCAACGAGCGAAGAAATTGGAATTTAGGTTAATTGTTCGCGGAGGTAATTGAGATCAATCCAGGGATGATGTGAACCTGACCGATAAGGGGTGTCACGAAGGCCCGTAGGGCCAAGTGTAGGCTGTTTTTTTCGGGGTGTTGAAACGTAGGGGGATTGTGATTTGCCCTTGAAATGGGGAGGGGGGGTTGTACGGGCGGCGGCCTGTGGCCCCGCCCCCGCCCCTGCCCTTGTGCAGGGGCCTGGCCACGGCCGTCGGACCCGAAGCAGAAATAATAAAGAGCACCAAGGACGTTGGCCAACCAAGCACAAAATAAGGCGAGAACCGTGGGGGGGAGGGGCCACGTTCAGGCCGCCGTAAATTGCCCCGAAACAAAGTGACGGCTCCTTTCGCGGCCAAGGGCCGCGCGCCTTGGCTTTTGACGTGGCGGGGCGGCCTGATTTTAGGCCGCGGCATGTGTCTTTTGGTTCGGCGTGGGTTGGGGGTATGAATACCCCCCTGGGGTATGTGCCCGTTCGGGCACAGTTTTGCCCCAGACAGGCCGCAATGCGGACTGTGACCCACGCTGTTTTTTTTGTCTTTATCGTGTCCTTCCGGTAAGCGTGCGTGACGTAAATTTCCGCGTTTAGTGTAATGACCCTAAAATCCAAAAAGGGGAGGGATCATTATGCAAGGAGAGACAAAAGGGCATCCCAGTCCGGCGGCCGAGGCCGGGCTGAACTAAGACAAGGTCAGAGCCGTTGGATCATGAATCTTGAACATGTTGTATCGCACGACATCGTTGGATGCTGAAAGCATAGAGTGAGAATCTGAAGTTGTCAAGTGGCAGAATTATCCAATACAAGATGAGCCTGAAGAAATGGCCGTTTCCAATGCAAAATGAGCCTGAAGGGTGCCTCTTGAAGAGGCGGCGGAGAGTCGTCATAATCAGGGATTATGACCATTACAGTGGACGACTCAAAAATAGAGACTATAGATCAAGTAAAGGAGATCCTCAAATCATCCGACAACCTGCAATTCAAGGGAGTCACCCGCGAAGGGAAATACCGCTGGGTCTCCCAAACGCTCAAACGATTCGACTACGCCTCCTTGAAAAAACAGGCCAAGGGTCTCGTGAGGGTTTACCTGCAACGCCTTTCGGGCTTCTCCCGGGCGCAAATCACCCGGCTGATCGACCGACGGCTATCGACGGGGCGTTTGATCGTGACGGCTCAGCCTCGGCACCGATTCACCACCCCTTTACACGACGGCGGACCGGCAACTGCTGGCCCGGGTCGACAACGCCCATCAGCGTCTCTCGGGGCCCGCCACGCGGCGTCTGCTGGAGCGCGCCTATGACGTCCATGGAGACAAACGCTTTGAGCGGCTCAAAAACATCTCCTCCGCCCACATCTACAACCTGCGTGCGACGCCCGCCTACCAGCGATTGGCCTACACCTTCGCCGGGACCAAGTCCGTCCGCGTCGCCATCGGCATCCGTCGACGTCCAGACCCCCAGGGCCAACCGGGTTGGATCCGCGTGGACACCGTTCACCAAGGCGATCTCGACCGAAAGAAGGGCGCTTATCACATCAATCTGGTCGATGTCGTTACCCAGTGGGAAATCGTTCTGTGCGTCGAACAAATCGCCGAACGCTTCCTCGTCCCCGCCCTGGAAGGTGCACTGAGCATGTTCCCCTTCCGCATCCTGGGATTTCATTCCGATAACGGGAGCGAGTACATCAACCGAATCGTGGCCTCCCTCTTAAACAAGCTCCTTATCGAGCAGACCAAGTCGCGCGCAGGACGAACCAACGACAACGCCCTCGTCGAAGGCAAGAACGGCAGTGTGATCCGCAAGCACATGGGCTACGGCCACATCGCACCCCGCCATGCGAGGGCAATCAACGAGTTTTACCGCACGCACTTCAACGGGTATCTCAATTTCCACCGCCCCTGCGGTTTTGCGACTATCACGGTCGACCGTCGTGGGAAACGTTGCCGGAAATACGAGACCTACCAGACGCCTTACGAACGGTTCCGCGCAATCCCAGAGGCTACCCGGTTTCTACGTCCCGGCGTAACTCTGTCCGCGCTCGACGAAGAGGCTGGCCAACAAACGGACACCCAGGCGGCGGAGGCCATGCAACGTGAAAAGACAGACTCTTTGGCGTATTTTATGCCATCAAAACCGGAGGCAAAAACAGGAGATTTCACGCCCCGCAGACCCGATTTATACCCCAAAAGGAGGCAAAATCCCAGACTTACCGTCGACACTCCGTCGTAAAGCTTCAGGCTCATTTGTGAATTGGAAAATGCTGTGGCGGCAATCAACTGATCACAGACAGGGGAAAAGGGGCGGGGGGGGATCGACGGAGCAGGGGAGAGGAAAAAGGAGGGGATTTCAGACAGACCCGGAGCGACGGGCGTTAGACGAGCTCCAGGCGGACCTCGCGGCCGAGGACGCGGCCGGCGCGGGCGAGGGTGGCGATGGTCACAGAACCGTTTCCGGCGTCAAGCAATCGGTCGAGCTGGCTACGGCTGGTGTGCATGCGGCGGGCCATGTCGACTTTCAGGATGTGCTTTTTTTTCATGTCTTGTTGGATTCGCCAGGCCAGGACGCGCTTGATCGCCACGGCCTGGGCGTCTTCGTAGGTGCCCTCTTCTTTGAGAAAATCGTCAAACGTGGAACCGATGGACCCTTTCTTTTTCATGGATGAACCTCCTTCATTCGTCGGCGAGCGATCGACAGATCTTCCACCGGCGTTTTTTGCGTCTTCTTGATGAATCCATGCAGGAGCACCAGGCGACCTCCCGTTATGGAGAAAAGCACTCGGGCGATCCGCCGACTGGGAAGCGTGCTTCGCACTTCCCACAACCCGCCTCCCATGGGGCGGCAAACGGGCATGCCCACGGGCCAGCCGTATTCAACGGTCGCAATGTCACGACCTACTTCACGGCAATCGTCACGGGGGAGATCTTTCAACCAGTCTCGAACGGGTTCTCTGCCCTCGGACGTTCAGTAGAAAAAAGCCGTGATCTTTTTGAAGTCGTTGGGCATGTTGTCCTGTCTCTGCTGGCAGTGTACCTTAAATGGTACTTATTGTCAAGGCTAATTTTTATAATGAAATATTTCATAGCCAATTTAACTCTACCGGCGGGGGGGGAAGAGGTTCCCATTCCGATAGAGGTCAGTCAAAAGGGTTGTTGTAATCTGCGATTAGCATCTTTGTCATATTCGGCCCAAAGAATAAGGTCTCTCCAATCCCCTTTGGCTGTATCATAAGAACCCTTATTTTTTTCAATATCTCCTTTTGAAAGGGCCAATAGGCAGCGAATTGTTCTGAGAGAAGCAACTGGCTGCTTTCTGTATTCCTCTAGGATATTGCGGGCATCGTTGGCTTCATTTTTAAATTCTTTTGTTATTTGGGATTCTATGTCGAGTGGGAACATAACAGGGTGATGGAGGCGAGTGGTTGAGTCAGCTAACTAACTGGCTAAGGTTACGAAGAAGATTATGGGACGTCTTTAACTAAGTAACTTATGATGAACATGTTAGGGCGAACATTGAGTTAAGGGGGGGAAAAGGCGAGAATGATCCGCATGCCGGGCCCTTGGGCGCGCAAAGCGAAGCCCGGCGGGGCGGGGTTTTGGGATAGAAGGAAGCAGGACGGGAGATTTAAGTTAATTGGTTAAAGACGTGCCTTAGCTCCGTGATCCTGGTTAATAGTGAACAGGGGAGTGGGAATTCTGTTCAACACGAAGGCAAGTTTTTTGTCGACAACAACAAACAGGAGAAATAATTTGAAAGTCATTTTAACGCGTTTAAAAAACATGGGTATTCTGTTGTTTTATCTAACCGCCATCCCGACTGTTTCCTATTATATTTCACTCAATATTCAGGATACGATTTCAGAGAAGGCTCGGTCGGCTGTCATGTCGTATGCCCAGCCCGGGCGAGTGGAATTTCTACCAAACGATATTCACCAGGACCTTAGCCGGTTGACTGTGCGGAGAATCCTTGCTGATCCTGCGCTTGGGGCCCATTTTACTAACCAATTTCGTGCAGACGCCTACCCTATTATCTTGATGGAGTTTGGGTCAAAATTTATTTTATTTTTGGGGCTCGGACTTCTTATCCTGGTAGGCCTTTCCGGCATTGTTGCCAAACGACACCGAACCTTACTCCTCTACATCTTTAAACCGTTATTGTATTTTTCGATCATTTCCGTGAGTTTGATCGCATTTGGGCACGGGGCGCTTGCTGTGAGCACGATCTATTACGCTGAAACCTGGTATTCCTATGGGGTCCACGTTGTTATTATCCTCATGATTGCAGGGGCGGGGTTGGTGGGTACCTGGGCGGTGATGCGGGGGGCCTTTTCGGCCATTAAACCTCCCATCACAAAGATCGTCGGAACGGGTGTCGATCGGATGGTTCATCCCAAAATATGGACGTATGTCGAAGATATTGCAAATCGGATCCAGGCGCTTCCTCCGGAAAACATTATTGTTGGATTTGAGACAAACTTTTTTGTCTCCGAAGCTTCCCAACAATGCCTGGAGGGCCGATTAAAAGGCCGAACGATGTTTCTGTCCCTCCCTCTTTGCGCCATTCTCACTCCCAATGAGTTGACCGCTGTTATTGCCCACGAACTTGGCCATTTCAGGGGGAGTGATACAAAATTCAGCGCAAAATTCTATCCCATCTATCGGGGTCTTGACGTGTCTCTTGTGAATTTGGCCTATGTCGTGATTCGCAAGGGGAAATACGGATTCGTCCTGAAACCAGCCCAATTGTTACTCGAATATTTTTTCCAGGTATTTGCCTATGCAGAGCGAGGGCTAGGTCGAGCGAGGGAGTTGATGGCGGACCGCTGTGCCGCTGAACTTATGGGAGCAGAAACATTAGGGGTTGTGCTCGTTAAAATACAGGCCTATTCAGGTCTATGGGGGGAAATCGAAAAAATCATCGAGAAAGCAGCCAGCGACGATCGGGATACCAATAACCTCTGTTTCTTTTATTCTGATGTTGTCCGAGAGCGAAAGTCCCTTACTCTCATCGACAAAATGCCCATCAACCCGTTCGCTCACCCGACAGACACTCACCCCCCTTTGGCCGACAGGCTAAAGGCCCAAGGATTGGATTTAGACCAACTGAAAACAAAAGTTCTCGAGATTCCACACTTGGAGAACAGCGCCATGCATTTGTTTGGAGATTACAAGTCTTTGGAGAAAAGGCTGGGTCAAGCTTCTGTTGCAATATTACACGGTAAAAAACTCTTTTGATTCGGAACGGAGAAGAGAATACCCTTCCGTCACCCTTGAAAATTCGGCTCATGACGAGGAACTGTGGGTTACCGTCCATGGCCTGAACTGACTCATCCAGGGGGTGCAACCCTGGATGATCTTAAGCTTAATGGGGCCTTGTCTCGGAAACCGTAGGCCCGGCGGATAATGTTTTTGGCTTTCAGATTCGTGGCCTCCACGTAACCCAGGAAACTTTCTTGTCGCAGAAGGCCAGGATTCCGTCCAAGTGTTTTTCGACCCTCTTGGCAAACTGCCGCATGGACTTCATGCGGGTCCACTTCAGTTGATCCACCCATTGCCGGAAAAAGCGGCGGGCGCATGTCCTGGACTTGTAGCTCCAGAGATGGCCGAAGGATTCTTTGAGCAAATGCGCTTTCAAGAGTTTCGGGCTTGCGGCCAGGAGGTCGTTCAAGGCCTCGCGGGATTTCCCCCGCACATGAGCGAGGCGCGAAAGCAGGATAAATTTCTTGCCGGCCAAGAGGCCTCGAAACCGCTTTCCGGCGCGCTTTTTGAACTCGGATTTACGAACATCATTCACCGCATTCAAGAGGTGGCGGATCACATGGAACTTGTCGTAAATGATCTGGATGTCCGGACAATGGGCCTTGAAGCTGTTTCGGAACGGGGCCCACATGTCCATCACCACGTGTGTGACGCGCTGGGCGCGGTCTTTTCCAAACCACTTCCAGAACTTCCGCAAACTCTTCTCCCGACGCCCTTCCACAACGTTCAGCAGTTCGGGGACTCGGGCCCTCCGGGACACTAATCATCGTCCAATAGTTTTGGCCTCTCCCCACGGCGATTTCGTCGGCTCCCATGACCGTGATACCGTCCAAGGGACGTTCCGCCTGAACCTTCGTCATCGCGCGTTTGTCGATCTCTTTGATGGTTCCCCGGTGCATCACATGGAAGAGGCCAACGCTTTTATTCGTCATGCCCTTGCACAGCTCCGCCACCAAGCGGGCCAGCCGCAACGAGACGCGCGGTCCCCGCACGTCCACGAACTCCAGGGCTTCTGTCCGGATCCCGCAACGCGCACAGTTCACCCGATATCGCTCAAACCGCAAAACAAAGGTGATGCCACAGCATCAGATGTTGAAACCTCCTGCCAAGAGCTGTCACAGCCTTGTTCCACCGCTTGGCCGCACTTCCCGCATGTGTGCCCTTTTTGATGCGTTCCAGTGAACCACCACCGAGCTTTGACCCTTATGAAAACCGGGTTCCAGGCGTTTCACACGAAATCCTTGCGTTTCCAGCAGAGATGTAAGACAATTTTCTGGCATCTGATGCGGCCCCCTTACCTTAAGAATAAGGAGTTTACCGCATCAGATGCTTCTTTTATACCCACACTATCTCGTCATGAGCCGTATTTTTAAAAGGGGGTAAGTATAAATTGAACATCAAAATAGTGGTTGTATGTTTGTTGTCAACTATGGTTTTCACGGGATGCGGGACAAAATTCATTAAGAAAGCTAGCACCAGTGACAGCACAGGGTGGTATACTGAGCGTTTAGAAAAGGATATTTTAAGGGTTCAGTTTAAGGCAGGTCTGATATCTCTGGGTGGTGGTGGTAAGAATTTATATCAGGGGGTTCGATTAGCTGCATATCTCAAAGCAGCTGAAGAGACCACTAATAATGGCTACAAGTATTTTTTCGTAATTGAAGAGGAGGATGGTGATAAGAGCGGCATAACCCTCAAGTCTTCAATGAAGGTAAAATATTTTAATGATTATCCCGCAGAAGTGCATGCCAATTGGGTAATAAATGCAGAGCAATTTATAAAAGCTCATCCAATACGAAGAAATGAAAGAGTTGGCAATAAATTTTGGGCCCCTAGTGTCTCAGAGATCTATTCATATCCAAGTGGTGCGAGAATTAGCACTGTTAATTCGGCTTTAAGATATTTATCCGGATATCCTTTTGGATTGAAATTCGATGAATATTCTGAAATTTATCATACCGGTGGTAATATACAGATATCGAGTATTGATGGGATAAAAATTTACAACTGGGAGGTATTTGGCTTCTTTCTGATTCTCACTCCAGGCACGCATATCATGGATATAAAATATTATTCGGAAAGGGATGGGATGATCTTTTCTGCTGAGAAAAATAGTTATAGATTTACGGTCGAAAAAGGAAAAAAATATTATATGGAGTCCAAAATTAAGAAGGGAATCTGGACTCTTGAATTCGGTCCTCTAAACCCCAACGATGGTGCGAGTCGCTGATCGAAATGCTCTGGCAAGGGAGAAAAAGATCGATACTGGTTGATTATCATGTGGTCCTCCCCCCGAAAACGGAGTGGGATTCAGAGAGGAAATGATCTCTCCACTGATAAAACTGCGCCTGTGTTACCGCCCATCAATAAGTGTACCGAAATTGTCCATTGAAGGTGTACCGGATCTAAAGTTTGGTTTATGGGGTTTTTGAATTATTCTTAGTTTTCCTACCGGGGAATTCCCCCGCTTTCTGAACTGAATGGACGTATCCTTATGGCTGGAGGTAGCCGCCATGAGGAATCCCCGCCGCCGTTGTTTTGTTTGTCATCGATGGTTCACGCCGTATGTTCGCCAAAGGAAAAGACAGAGGACCTGTGATCGAATTCGGTGCCGGAAGCAACGGCACGCGACGAATTGCCGTCAATGGCGGGAGGCGAACCCCGGACCGGCCCCGTGGCGAGCCTCCAAGATTCGAGCCTGGGCCGGGCGGCGGGGGTATTGGAAAGAATATCGACGGGATCACGCGGTCTACCGCGCCCGGGAGAAGGCACGCATGAGGTCGAACCGGCGACGGGTCAAACGCGTCGCAAAACGAGACTCATTGAGCTAAACGGTCGTCGGAAAGATCCGGGAGATCCAGTCTCTACGGTGTGAAAACATCGCAAAACAAGATTCATTGGCCCGACGGATGGAGGGGGTGTTGGGGTTCCTTCTGTAGAAAGAACGCGTCGCAAAACGAGACTCATCCCTTTTGTTGGCGGGATAAGGCATTCTGTAGGCATGGAATCGGAATTGTGGTCAACGATACGGCGACTGGCGGAAGTGGAGAAACTGTCGGGGAGCGCCATTGCCCGGCGCGTGGGAGTGCACCGGCAAACGGTGAAACGGGCGCTCTTGAGCGTGACGGGCCCACCCGAGGATTTGCCGCGGCGTGTGGAAGGTGCGAGCAAGCTGGGGGCGTATGAAGGGTATTTGCGGGAGCGGATCAGGGCGTATCCAGAGCTGATGGTGCAGAAGCTGTTTTTGGAGATTCAACGGCAGGGTTACGCGGGGAGCTACACGACGGTCAAGCGGTATTTGTTTCCGCTGCGCCGATCGCCCAAGGCCTTTTTACGTTTGGAAACGATCCCAGGTGCATATTCCACGGCAAACTGACCCACCTGTCCACGCGAAACTGACCCACCGTTCCACGGGAAACTGACCCACCCCCCCAGGGGGGGGCGCGGGCGGGGTCCCCCTCTGCTGTTTGGACGTCCTGAAGCTTGAAACGATGATGGGAATCCTATACAACTCTCTTTTTCCCAATTGAGGAGGTTGTATGCCAAACACGAGGTGTCCCATGCGTCAAGTCAGAGATGTCCTCCGTCTGAAATTCGAATGCCATCTGGGCAAACGCCCCATCGCCAAAAGTCTCGGCATTTCCCGAAACACCATCCGGCTCATTCTCAGTCGAGCCGAAAAGGCCGGGGTCGCCTGGCCTCTCTCGCCCACCCTCACCGACCAAGCCCTGGAAAACCTTCTGTTCCCCGTCTCCCCGCCGGAAGCCCCCAAGCCGCTCCCCGACTGGAAAGTCGTCCATCAAGAGTTGCAGGACCACAAACGGTTGAACCTGACTCTCAACCAGCTCTGGATCGAATACAAAACTCAGCATCCCGACGGCTATCTCTACTCGGCCTTCTGTCGACGATACAACGACTGGCGCTCCCGCCGCGACCTTGTCATGCGGCAGTCCCACAAGGGCGGTGACAAACTCTTCGTCGATTACGCCGACGGACTCTTTGTCACTCACCCCCTCACCGGCGAAATGACCCTCACCCAACTCTTCGTCGCCGTTTGGGGCGCGTCCAGCTTTACCTACGTCGAGGCCTCTCTGTCCCAGACCCTCCCCGACTGGATCGGCGCCCACACCCGCGCCTTCACGTATTTCGGAGCCGTCCCCCACCTCCTGGTTCCCGACAACCTCAAAAGCGGCGTCCTCAAATCCTGCCTCTATGAACCCATCCTCAACGCCTCCTACCAGGACATGGCCGACCATTATGGCACCGCTGTCCTTCCCACCCGTCCTCGCCGCCCCCGCGACAAGGCCAAGGTCGAAAACGGTGTCCTCGTCGCAAAACGATGGATCCTCGCTGTCCTGCGCCACCGCGTCTTTCATTCTCTTGCCGAAATGAACGCCGCGATCCGGCATCTTCTTGAAACCCTCAATGGCCGTCCCCTCCGCAAAATCCAACAGTCCCGCCGCCAGCTTTTCGACGATCTCGACCGCCCCGCCGCCCGACCGCTTCCCAACCACCCTTACGAATTCGCCGAATGGAAACAACCTAAGGTCAACATCGACTACCACGTCGAAGTCGATTTCCATTATTACAGCGTCCCCTGCCGCCTCGTCGGTGAAACTGTCGACGCGAAACTCACCGCCTCCACCGTTGAACTCCTTTTCAAAGGCGAGCGCGTTGCCGCCCACGTCCGCTCCCATCAACGCGGGCGCCATTCCACCACCCCCGCCCACATGCCCACCGCCCATCAAAAACACGCCGAATGGTCGCCCTCACGCCTCTTCGCCTGGGCCAACCAGGTCGGCCCCCAAACCGCCGCCCTCGTCCAAACCATCTTCGATTCCCGCCCACACCCCGAGCAGGGCTATCGCTCCGTTCTGGGGATCATGCGCCTCGCCAAGTCCGTCGGCAACGACCGCCTCGAGGCCGCCGCGGCCCGTGGCCTCGCCTATCGACTCACCTCTTACCGCGCCATCTGTTCCATCCTCGACGGTGGCTTCGATCAATTGCCCCTTCGTCCGCCCCCCGTCCCCGCCCTGCCTCGCCACGACAACATCCGGGGCGGTGATTACTACATCCAGGAGCCTCGCCAAACGCCCCAGGAGGCCCGCCAGACCATCTGATTTACAATCAACGAGGGATAAGACCCCTCGATTCCAAACACCCCAGGAGGTTTCACTCATGATGCTCGAACAAACGCTGTCCACCCTGAACCTGCTCAAGCTCTTCGGCATGGCCAGGGGCCTCGACGATCGACTCAAAAACCCGGCCCACGCCGATCTCGCCCACGACGAATTCGTCGGGCTTCTCGTCCAGGACGAAAAATCCCACCGCGACAACCGCCGTCTTGCCCGCCTGCTCAAAAACGCCAGACTCCGGCAACCCGACGCCTGTCTCGAAGACGTCAATTACAAACACCCCCGCGGTCTCCAAAAACAGCTCTTCCTCGAGCTCGCCCACCCGCGCTGGCTCCCCGCCGGACGCAACGTCCTCCTCACCGGCCCCACCGGCATCGGCAAGTCCTGGCTCGCCTGCGCCCTCGGCAACTTCGCCGCCCGCCAGGGATTCTCCGTTCTTTCCTTCCGCGCCCCCCGGCTCTTCGAGGAGCTCCAACAGTCCCGCGCCGACGGTTCCCGTCTCAAGCTCCTCGCCAAGCTTGCCAAGGCCCAGCTCCTGATCATCGACGACATCCTTCTCACCCCCTTCGCCGATCAGGAGCGCGCCGACTTCCTTGAAATCGTCGAGGACCGCCACGGTCGGGCCGCCACCGTCATCACAAGTCAACTCCCAGCTAAAAACTGGCACGCCGCCATGGGCGAACCCACCATCGCCGACGCCCTCTGCGACAGGCTCTTCCACAATGCCTTTAAAATCGAGATGCGCGGGGATTCCTTGCGAACATCCGACGATAAAAAGAAGTCCTGATTACCCAAAATAAAAAACCGGCGCCGGGGGGGGCGCGCCGAAACCCAAAAACCAAGCTATACTTGTCAGGAAACAAAACCATCGTCGCTTCGCTCCGGAAAGCGCGTTCTTCCGGAGGGGTGGGGGTGGGTCAGTTTCGCGTGGACAGGTGGGTCAATTTGCGTGGAATCTGCAGTTGTCCCCATAGCTTGAAGTCTGGCTTTCATTTGAGATGCGTTGGCCCCGAAGAAATTTTCGCGTATCTTTGTGAAATTTTTTTCAAGAAAAGAAACGCCATCTTCAAATGGGATTTGAGCGAGGTCATCCTTCTCTTGGCCAAGGGAAAAACGCACGAGACACAAATCAAACCATTCTCGAGGTTGGTCATTGAAAGCCAAATCAATTCGCTTCTGACCTCGGTCGCCAACAATGCGAAGACGGAAATAGGTTGAATTATAGGTAGAAACGAAATCACCAAACGAGCCGGATTCGTTTTGGCTTTCTAACGAAAAACCAAGCAACTCAATTAATTCTTTTATGTCCATGATGTGCCTTTCACTTGGGCAATAAATACCGCGCATCGTCTGAGAGGCGATATCCTTTTTCAAAAGATAATTCAACTCTTTTTGATAGTAAGATCCTGGGAAAATTTTAATCAGGCATGTCTAGATAGACGAGAGATCATTGAAAAGGGTTGTTATAGTCTGCGATACGATTGGCTGCTTTGTCATATTCGGCGCAAAGAATAACATCTCTCCAATCCCCTTCGGCTGCGTCATAAAAACCTCGGAGTTTGCCTATGTCCCCCTGAAAGAACCAACAAGCAGCGAATTGTTCTGAGAGAAGCGGTCGGATTCTTTCTGTATTCCTCCAAAATATTTCGTGCATCGGTGGCTTCGTTTTTGAAATCTTTTGTTATTTTGGATTCTATATCAGGTGGGAACATAACAAACGCTCTGGGAGTGGTGAAACTGAATCAGCCAACCTCTACCTGATTGAACATGGCTTTGCATCCAGAAATTTCGCCGTCCCAATAGGAACCGGCTACCCAATCATCGCCCAATTCCGCATGGACATCCAACGGTTTTTCAGACGAGAATTTAAGGATTTTCTTTGCCCCTTTAGTTTCCGCTTCTTTAACGCTCTGTAGAGGCAACCTAAGGTAATAATGAGTACCGCTAGTAAACCCGAGTAAAATTCCCTTAGTGGGGTGAACAAGAGCAGGGTAACCGTTAACCAGACATCGAGAATCTTCTGGGAGATTTGGATTAATTTCATCCCAAAGGCGCTGGACAACATCAGGGTGAGAGCCGTGTCGTAAATAGGGCTTTTCTCCTGGTTCAAATTCTGCAACTAACGGCGCGCCGGGAACGCTCGGCGGTTCTAAATAGGCGAGCACTTTAAGGTTCAGCGGATGGGTCGGATTAACTTTGATTGGCATAAAAATATTTATTTGGGAGGAAGCATAAAATCCCCAACTTGGCGATAACCAGCAGTCCTAAGTTGTCTAAGTTCTCTTGCAAACATGGACTCTCCGGAAGCATTCCTTAAAGTGACTGAGTTCTGGGGGGACACGAGATAAAACTTGGCTTGCCGATCAATCCCACCCTGAATCCAAGCGTCATTTACCTCTGGCGTCCAACCTTTTTCAATGTTAAGTATTCTGTGGCCTGGTAGTGGGAGAGTTGACACAATTTCGGTGTCCGTATTTCGCCCAATAGCCATTATCTCTTTGGAATTAAATGCGGTTTTGTAATTTCGCCAACCCACCACCGCATCGGCCTCTGTTTCAAATTTAATTATTGAGGAAAGTTCTCTTTTAGACCGAAATCCTGTAGACAAGGCCTTCGGAGAACTCGGGAGTTCTAACGGCTTTAATCCTCGCAACTCCCCAACCCGTTCCGGGACAAGAATGTGTCCAGCTTGGCCCATGGCTGGCCTCAATACATCTGGCGCAACATCTTTAATGGTGTTTACCAACTGTCGCGCCAAAGTAATTCCTTCTTTTACCGCAAGGCGGGATGTCTGAACTCCCGCCGTTGCTCCTGGTTCGACGCGTATCGCATATTCCACGACAGACTCAACGGCTTTAAGGGACTCCAACAATTTGTCCCCTGGGAGGGGTTCTTTAAATGCAAGGAAAGTATGATGGGCAAAATCTCTTGCGTTGTGGGCAGAATCAACGGTAAACGCGAAAGCGTCCTCGACGACTTTGGCCGGGAGTACGGACGTGGCCAACAACAGGCCGCCCGTCCGTTGGACCATGGTGTTGTCGGGGTTGATGAACGCATCCATCGCCGTGGCGTAGCGGTCGTTCATCGTTGTGGTCCAGATCGGTTTACGCTCTTCTAAATTCTTGTAGTCGTTCAGATTAACGAGGCGGTCGGTCCTAAGTGAAATGGTGTTGTCTTCCACCATGACGTATCCGTTGCCTGTCAACTCGGGCCCAGCTTCAAACAGGCCGGGGGTCTCTCGGGGTTTGAGAAGTGGGAGCTTTATAGACGTGTTGGTGAGCGTCGCCTGGGCGTTTTCAAAATCAATGGTCCCCTTGACTTCGCGGAACCCGGATTGGACGAATTCCCCATCTTTGAACGGAATGTCAGGAAGTTCTGCTACAAATGTGCCGGCCGCGAGATTCACGCTTTTTACGTTGATGGCGACAATCCTGTCATTCATTTTAACGGTGAGGTTAAAGGGTTGACCGT
The DNA here is from genome assembly GCA_016715645.1 of Elusimicrobiota bacterium. Lineage (GTDB taxonomy): Bacteria > Elusimicrobiota > Elusimicrobia > FEN-1173 > FEN-1173 > JADKHR01. Next base: position 103,765 of record JADJZR010000002.1, read on the forward strand.
TGATCTTGTAGAGGGTCTTATTTTCCGGGAGAATGGCGCAATTGGCAACAACACAGACGTTTCCCGCGACCACGGAGATGTTGTAGTTCGGGAAATCGGTTGGACCGTTGATTTTCAACCGGGAACCGTCGCTGAGGACAGCCTCGTTATACAGGGTTTTCTGGCCTTTATTGCCATCCGCTGGTCCTGTGACCGCCGCAAAGGTGACGTGGCCTTGGGTGAAGACGTATTTATTGCCCTCTTGATGTAGCGTGGCTTCTGTCGTAGGGAAGCCCTCAAAACCAGACTGTTTAATTTTTACGGACGTCTCTTGTCGCCAGTCGTTTATTTGATCCGCTGTATATTGGCTGGGACGAATGCCTGGGATGCCGAGCTGAACATGTTCGTCGGGCCCGATTTGGGCGGAGCCCGTAATTTGAAAGCCGCCGGTTTCAGGGTGAGGGAGGATCCCACCAATGGATTGGGATACCTTTGACCCAAGAACGTCCGATTTGATTGGTTTATCAAGACGGCCTGTTTCACTGATGGTGATGGGGATCTTCGAGCCATTCAAGTTCAATGTGCCTGACTGGTTCGCGTCCAAACCCCACATGCCGCCCCTATTCCTGAAATGAAGGCCGCTGGTGGTTTCCTTAAACCGAGACTCGGGAGATACCGACCCCAACCCCAAAATTGTTTCACCGCCTTGCCCATCGCCGTTCACGTAAACCTTAAAGGGCTTGCTGGTCTCAATATTTGGCCGGGCTTCATTTGAAAGCCGAATGCCAGGGCCATCCAGGTTGTAGGTTGTTCCGTTGGAAACGAATTTGCCCTGGGTGTAATCCTGGTCATTAATCTTTACCGGGGTTGTAGCCGGAATAAATGTTGGGCCGGTTTTGGTTTCTTGAATTTGACCCACGGTTCGAACGGTCCCTGGGGCAACAGAAACAAGAGCGTCTTTTCGATTGATGGTGATTTTTCCATCCAAGGCACTGCCATCGGGAAGCTTAAAAGATTGAACTGTTCGGTGGCCCAAAACAACGCGATTCCAAACCGCTTTACCCAACTCACTGATTTTCTGGCCTACACTCTGGAATAAAGCCGGAACTGTTTTAATCGAACTGGCAACGGCATCGAAGATTCGGGCAGACGTTGAGGGTCGAAGTGAGGAGGTTGCATCTGTGCGCTGAGGTGCGACAGGTGTTTGGTGGTCCGTAACCCCATAGAACCGACCCAGAGCGGGGGGAACCAGGTCCAGCACACGTCCTTTTATTTGATTGGTTGGCAACAAATCCTGCTGGGGTGGAGTTATTGACTTGGATTTCAGATCGAGGCCAGTATTCACATTCCTGTTGACCCAAAGAATGGAATCCGGCAATTTAACGGTGTCCTTTCTTAAAACGGCCACATCGGGTTTCTGAAAAACCTGAGGGGAATCTGTTGTATTGAAATCGTTGGAGGTTAGGAAGTTCCTATCAATGTTAACGACCGGCCGGGCGTCGAAGCGTGGTTGGGAAATAGGTCCGCGCCCCCAATCCAGCTTAGGGCTCGAAAAAGTGCTGTGAAAGTTAAAGTCCAGGTTGACCTTTGGAAATTGAACAGGCGGGCGCATGGGAATGGTATACGAGTGATTGGCAAAAGAGGCCACACGATAAGCGGCTAATTGTTGGTCGCGCTCAAAAGAGTTGTAGGAGTGAGAAGGAAGGTTATTTCTGTCGTTATAGGAATCGTAATTATTGGCAGAAAAAACAGGGGTCCCAAGTAAAAAAGAAATGAAGATCACAATAACTTGACGCAAGAGAATATCCTAATTCAAAAGTATTATACAACTCAAGGTAATTTAGTATTTCTGACGAGGAATGTCAACAAACCGAGCGACAAGCTCAATGACTGAAATACTAGCGGGAGGTTGATTCAATTTGCACTGAAATTTCATTGAGCTTGTCAGGCAAAGGCTTGGGCTCATCAAAATTGGTGGTGTAAGTCCAGTCATCGTAACTGAACGCTATTTTGTAGCATCGAACCTCTTTTTTGCCGTCGAACTTAATCAAAAAACCACCGTCAGCCATCGCCAGACCCCTTTTTGATTTTGGTTATGGAAAATTCACCAGATTTTAGCCGCGAATGATGTGGGTGTCAATTCTTCACAGATAATTTCATAAGATAGAATACTACGAACCGCGAAAACCAAATGCGGTGAATGAAATATCGAACCGTTGATAATGCCAAGAGGTGACAGACATGGCCCTGAGTATAAAATCTCAAGTAAAACTAAAAATTAACAATCAAATAGCACGATTGGAAGGGCAAGTTCAGGGGTTACGATGAATGATTGAAAAGCCTGACGATTTGGAAAAGCGAATGAATTTATCTGCCGCTATTCAGGGGGCGGCGGATCAAGTTATTTAGCATGAGGCAATATCGTTACAATCGGTGATCGTCGTCATGATCGAGAATCGTGATATCGGATGGTTGGGGGAGTTACCCGAAACTCTCATGGGAATCGGATCCCAAGAAATGTCAAAATGGACTCGAACGTGAGAAAAGACAAAGGAAAAACCTCAATACAAAATAAATATGGCCATTAAAAAATCTGACCTTTACTCTTCAATTTGGGCCTCCTGTGACGAACTCCGTGGGGGAATGGACGCCAGTCAATACAAGGACTACGTCTTGTTTATGCTGTTCATCAAGTACATCACCGACAAATATGGTGACAGCAAAGACCTTGCCCCTTCCGTCAAAATCCCCAAAGGGGCAAGTTTTAAGGACATGCTTGAGCTTCGGGGAAAAAGTGATATTGGTGACAAGATCAATACCCGGATCATTGCGCCCCTGGTTCAGGCCAATGATCTCTTGGCCCGAAGCGACTTCCCGGACTTCAACGACCCGAACAAACTGGGTCAGGGCAAGGAGATGGTCGATCGGCTGACCAACCTCATTAATATTTTCGCTGATCCCCGGCTGGACTTTTCCCAAAACCGGGCCGAACACGACGATATTCTCGGGGACGCCTATGAATATTTGATGCGCCACTTCGCCACCGAAAGTGGCAAAAGCAAGGGGCAGTTCTATACACCGGCCGAGGTCAGCCGCATCATCGCGAAGGTGATTGGGATTGCCCCGCAAAACACCAGGGCCGCAACCACCGCCTACGACCCGACCTGCGGCTCAGGCTCATTGCTGCTCAAAGTGGCCGCTGAAGCGGGCCACCACATTACACTCGAAGGCCAGGAAAAGGACGTCACGACGGCGGGCTTGGCCCGCATGAACATGATATTGCACGATTTCCCGACAGCCAAAATCCGGTCGGGCAACACGCTGGCGGACCCCAAGTTTAAGGAAGGCGAACAACTTCGCACCTACGACTATGTTGTTGCCAATCCCCCGTTTTCAGACAAAACCTGGACAACGGGGATCACCCCGTCCAATGACCCCTATCAGCGCTTCGCTTGGGGGGCCCCCTGCCAAACAAGGCGATTATGCCTACCTCCTCCACATCATCCGCTCCCTTAAAAGCAACGGGAAAGGCGCCTGCATTCTCCCCCACGGCGTCCTCTTCCGGGGCAATGCCGAGGCCGTCATTCGCCAACAGTTGGTCCGCTCCGGTTATCTCAAAGCCATCATTGGTCTGCCTGCAAATTTGTTTTACGGCACGCGCATACCGGCGTGCATCGTTGTGCTCGACAAGGACAACGCCGGCACCCGCAAGGGCATCTTCATGATTGATGCCTCCAAGGGCTTCAAGAAGGACGGCCCGAAGAACCGCCTGCGCGAGCAGGACATCCACAAGATCGTGGACACCTTCACCCGGCTGGACGAAAGCGACCCGCGCTACGCCCGCATGGTGCCCGTCGCGGAAATCGCCGACCCAAAGAACGACTACAACCTCAACCTTCCGCGCTACATCGACAGCACCGAGCCCGAGGATTTGCAGGACATCGACGGACACCTGCGCGGCGGCATCCCGGACCGCGACCTCGATGCCCTCGGCAATTATTGGAAGATCATGCCGGGCCTGCGCGCCGCCTTGTTTGAGAAATTCAACCGCCCCGGCTACTCCTCACTGAAGCTCCCCATCGCCGAGTTGAAACCCGCCATCTTCGGCCATCCCGAGTTCACCGCCTTTACCACCAAGGCAAAGAAGTTGTTCACGAAATGGCAGACGGCCACCGTCCCTCATCTTAAGGGATTCGCCAAGGAAGGCCATCCCAAGCCTCTTATCGAAACCATCGCCGAGGACCTGCTCTCCACTTTCAAGACCGCGCCCCTGCTCGACGCCTACGATGTCTATCAACATCTCATGGACTACTGGGCCGAGACCATGCAGGACGATTGCTACCTCATCGCCGATGCCGGTTGGAAGGCGGGTGCAAAGCCGCGCGAAATCATTCAGGTCAAAAACAAAGAAGGCAAACTCGTCTGGCCCGAGGAGGAAGATTTCATGAAGGGCAAGCGACGCTTTAAGTCTGACCTCGTCCCCGCCGCCCTGCTCATCGCCCGCTTCTTCGCCGCCGAGCGGGATGCCATCGCCGCCATCGAAGCCGAACTTGCTGGATTCGATCAACAGCTGGACGAAAAACGCGAAGAGCAAAGCGGTGAGGAAGGACTGCTCGCGGAAGTCATCGAAGGCGAGGGCGAGAAGCAGAAAATCACCGCCAAAGCCCTGAAGGCCCGCCTCAAAGGAATCGGCCGCGACCCGAACTGCAACGAGGAACGCCAGGCCCTCGAAGCCTACGCCGCCCTGCTTGACCAGCAGGCTAACTCCAAGGCCCGGCTCAAGGCCGCCCAGGACGACCTGGAAGCCCAGCTCGACGCTAAATACCCCACGCTCAGCGAGGACGACATCAAGACCCTCGTGGTGGACGACAAATGGCTGGCCACCCTCGCCGCCGCCGTGCAGGGCGAGCTGGACCGCGTTTCCCAAACCCTCACCGGCCGCATACGTCAGCTCGCCGAACGCTACGCCACCCCACTGCCGCATCTCACCAAGGAAGTGGCGACGCTTGCCACCCGCGTGGACGGACACCTCACAAAAATGGGAGCGGTGTGGAAGTGAAACCCGGCTATAAGAAGACCGAAATGGGTGTTATTCCGGCGGATTGGGATGTAAAACCACTTTCTTCACTTGCAGGGAAAATAATGGTGGGCATCGCCAGCGCAGCGACGCACGCATATCGGACCAAAGGCGTACCCATGTTCAGGAATCAAAATATCAAGGCCGGCTATCTAGACGACGGAGACCTTCTCTATATTGATCCTGAATACGAAAAGACTTACAGAAACAAGAGGCTTCAAGGCGGAGATCTGCTCACCGCAAGAACGGGGTATCCGGGGACAACTTGTGTCGTCCCCTCGCGCTACGAATCAGCACAGAGCTTCACGACCCTAATCACTCGACCCAACACCGCCGAGATCGATAGCTCATTTCTTTGCGGCTACATCAACTCAGAGGCTGGACAGAAATTCTTTGATCAGGGGCAAATTGGTGGTGCGCAGAAGAACGTGAATGCGGGGACTCTTCGCAAAATGCCAGTTCCCATTCCACCTTCGCCCGAACAACGCGCCATTGCGGAGGCGTTGAGCGATGTGGATGGGTTGTTGGGGGGGCTGGACCGGCTCATCGCCAAGAAGCGCGACCTCAAACAGGCCGCCATGCAACAGCTCCTCACCGCCCAAACCCGCCTCCCCGGCTTCCACGGCAAGTGGGAGGTGAAGCGGTTGGGGGATGTAGCATTGCTCAAGAATGGATACGCGTTTAAAAGTGACACCTACACAAGTCTCGGATCGTTTAAGATCATTACTATTGCGAACGTCCAAGACGGCTATATGACAGCGGACGCCTGCAACACCATCGCATCCGAACCTTCGGACTTGCAGCCACATCAACGGCTCAGGCGCGGCGACATACTCATCTCGATGACTGGGAATGTTGGCCGTGTATGCCGCGTGGATGAAGACCGCTGTCTTTTGAACCAGAGAGTTGGGAAACTAGTTCCGGTAGGCGTGGTGGATGCACTGCTTTTTCTTTTGCTCGGTCAGCCATCGTTTATTTCGGCGATGACCGGGGTTGCTAAAGGAGGAGCTCAGCCAAATCTCAGCGCGCCGGATATCACCGAACACACTTTCAACATTCCACGGGATGCCACCGAACAAACCGCAATCGCCGAAGTCCTTTCGGACATGGATGCGGAATTGGCCGCCCTCGAGTCTCGCCGCGACAAGGCCCGCGCTCTCAAGCAAGGGATGATGCAGGAACTCCTTACAGGGAGAACGAGGCTTTTATGACGTCCCATCGCGCCAGAAAGAAGAATTACTCGGCCTCGGTATTGGATATGTCCAACGTTCGAGCAGAAGGCTTTTTCTTGAAAGACGAAAGCTACTGCACCTTCGACCTGCCCCCCTATTTTTCCTTTAAAGCGATTCTTAAAAAAACTGACAAACTGTTAAAAAAAGTCCCTCTTTCCAACTTTCAGAAAAGCGATCCAAAAGAAGCTGACCGAATCAATCATGTTATCCTGACCAACAAAGATGGGAAATATTCATGGAGGCCGATGCAGTTGATCCACCCAGCCCTTTACGTTTCTCTGGTGAAAAAGATCACTGAGGTGAATTCCTGGAAAAAACTCAACAAACGATTCGCCTTCTTTTCTAAGAACTCAAGAATTCGTTGTCTCAGTATCCCCGCTGAGACAAAGGGAAAAGATGCTGCTGGTCAGGTGTCCAATTGGTGGCAAGAGGTCGAACAAAAATCCATCGAGCTTTCCCTGGAATACGAATACATCGCACATGCGGATATCACGAATTGTTATGGCTCAATTTATACCCACTCCATAGCATGGGCAATTCATGGTCAAAAATGGGCAAAACGACATCGACAACCTGGCCACCTCGGGAATGATATTGATAGACACTTGCAAGCCATGAACTTCGGTCAAACCAACGGCATCCCACAGGGGTCGGCATTGATGAACTTTGTAGCGGAGATCGTTCTTGGCTACTCCGACCTTATCTTGTCTTTGAAGCTCAAAGGTCATGGGGTATGCGACTATCGAATTCTTCGGTTTCGAGATGATTACCGCATTTTTGTGAATCAACCAAAAGACGGCGAGGAAATACTCAAATGTCTTTCCGAAACGATGCATGCCCTCGGGATGAAATTGCACCCATCCAAGACAGGTCTATCCCGAGAGGTCATACGCCAGTCAATTAAACCCGATAAGTTGTCTTGGATATGTCGAAAGCATTCGGAGAAGGATATTCAAAACAATTGCTCATTATCCATGCGTTTTCGCAAGAGCATCCTAACTCGGGCAGCTTACTGAGAGGCCTCCAAGATATCTACAAACGGATTCCGACAAAGGGGGGAAATATCGACAACCCTATGTCGTTGTTAGGGATCACGGCTGACATCGCTTTTCACAACCCAAGGGTTTATCCTGTGGCCGCTGCAATTCTGAGCAAATTGATCGGGCGCATTCCTAAATTGGAACAATCATCTGTCTTTTTAAAAATAATGGATCGCCTCCAACGTATCCCGAATTCTGGTTACCTTGAAATCTGGCTTCAACGAGTATCCTATGCGAACAAGATAAAGGCTGATTTCTCTGAGCCGCTATGTAAATTAATTGACGACCCAAATAAGGTTCCACATGTTTGGAATGTTGACTGGCTATCGTCAAAATGCTGATCAGTTCTCTCCGGGCGGATGCGATTGTGAATAGGCGGAAGTTGAAGAGAATGTCGCCAGTTATCCCGCCACAAGAATTCGAATTGTTTCCTATTTATCCAGGCTAATTTGAGGTGTAAGGGGGGTATGTGCAAGAACGTAGCCGAACTGAACGTAAAACCCAAAACCGCGTCGTCGCCCTGTTCACGGACAAGGCGCGGGCCGACGGGCTGGGCTACCGCTACCTAGACGATTGGAGGAAGCGAGACAACAACCGCGCCATCGAGACTGCGCTATTGCGCGACAATTTAACGGCCCGTGGCTACTCCGCCGCTCAAATCTCCGCGGCGATCCACAAGTTTGAAACCGCAGCTGATTCAACTGGCATCACACTTTATCAGGCCAACATGCGCACCTATCAGCTCCTGCGCTATGGGGTTTCGGTTCAAGTCGCGGCGGGGCAGGCACACACGACGGTTGATTTGATTGACTGGGTGCACCCGGAGAAAAATGACTTCGCGCTTGCCGAAGAGGTGACGCTCCAGGGCGGTTACGAGCGTCGTCCGGATCTTGTCCTCTACATTAATGGTATTGCCATCGCGGTGATCGAGCTTAAACGTAGTTCGGTGGAGATTGGCGACGGCATTCGGCAGCTGATCACCAACCAGGAAGAAATATTCAACAAGGGCTTTTTTAGCACCGTGCAACTTTTGCTAGCGGGGAGTGACTCCCAAGGATTGCGCTACGGCACCACCGGCACGCCGGAGCAGTTTTTTGTTCAGTGGAAAGACGAAGCACCAACGGGAGGAGCGCTCGCCACGGGGGCGTTGCTTGACCGGCCCATCGCTCAGATGTGTGACAAGGCCCGACTGCTCGACCTGACCCGAAATTTCATCATCTTCGATGCCGGTCAGAAAAAAGTACCCCGACCCCACCAATTCTTTGGCGTAAAAGCCGCACAAGACCGGATTGCCAAACGAGAGGGGGGCGTGATTTGGCACACCCAGGGGAGCGGCAAGAGCATTGTGATGGTCCTGCTGGCCAAGTGGATATTGGAGCACGACCCCGAGGCGCGCATTCTCATCGTGACGGACCGGGACGAGCTGGATAAACAGATTGAAGGGGTTATGAAAAACGCCGGGGTCATCGGCCCCGGGGCTCCTTCCCCGCGCATTACGTCAAGGGCGGAGTTTGTCCAGAAGCTGGGAACTTCCACCCAGCGCCTTCTGTGCGCCCTCCTCCACAAATTTGATGTGGCCGACCTGAACGGTCCGCCCCCACCGGTTCAGGGGCGCTTTTATGTCTTCGTGGATGAGTGCCACCGCACCCAGGGCGGCGAGATGAACAGGCAGATGAAACGGTGGCTGGAAGGAGCCATTTTCATTGGCTTTACCGGCACGCCCCTTTTGCGAAAAGACAGAATAATGACCCGGGAAGTCTTTGGCACTTACATCCACACTTACAAGTTCCCGGAAGGGGTAGCAGATGGCGTGATCCTTGACCTCAAGTATGAAGCCCGCCATGTGGCCCAGAGACTCACCTCCCAGGCGGCCATCGACCAGTGGTTTGAACAGAAAACTAAAAACCTCAACAATTTTCAAAAGTCCGTTCTGCGCAAGCGCTGGGCAACGATGCCGGAGTTGATGAGCGCGGAGGGGCGCAAGCGGGAGATTATCGCGAACATCATCGCTGACTTTGCCTTAAAGCCGCGGCTTAACAATGACAGGGGCACGGCCATCCTTGTCACCGAATCAATCTACGACGCTTGCCACTATTACCGGCTCTTTCAAAACACGGCCTTTGGCCGGCATTGCGGCATCATCACCTCCTACGAGCCCCAGGCGGCGGCGATCTCCCGAGAGCCACTTAACAGCGACGAGCGCTACAAATTTGACACTTACACACAGCACGTTCTGAAATACGGCCAGACCACAAAACAATATGAAGACGGAGCCAAGGAACGGTTTGTAAAAGAGCCGGCAAATATGAAGTTGCTTATTGTGGTGAGCAAGCTACTCACCGGGTTCGACGCGCCGAGTTGCACCTACATCTATCTCGACAACGAGCTCCGGGACCACAACCTATTCCAAGCCATTTGCCGTACCAATCGGCTCGACGGGGATGACAAGGAATACGGCCACATTGTCGATTTTAAAGAGATGTATGGGGAGTTAGAAGAGGCGATTGCGGTCTATAGCTCGGATCAACTGGACACTGACCCGGGGAACGGGGGCGACAACAACATTCACCTCAAAGATTGGCGGTTGGAGGGGAAAAAGAAGGTTGAAGAGGCGCGGGAGGTTTTGCATTACCTGTGCGAACCGGTGCCCCTTCCGAGGGAAGTGGAACAGTATCTCCTTTATTTTTGCGGTGATTCGGCAAACCCAAATGCGCTGAACGAGACCGAGGCACTGAGGGTGTCTTTCTATAAGGCGGTGGCCGTTTTGGTTCGCGCCTATTCCGACATTGCTCAGGAACTGACCGAGGCGGGGTACTCGGAAACCGAAGCGGTCGCGTTACGGAAGGACGTTGAGTTTTACAGCGAGATTCGGTCCGCCATTAAGAAACATTCCGGTGAAGAATTGGACATTAAACCCTATGAAGCGGACATGCGCCATTTGCTGAATACCTATGTTCAGGCGGACGCGGCTGTTAACCTTGGCGCGCTTGGAGAAGTGCCCCTGGTGGAGCTCATCGTCAAAACCGGGATCAGTGACGCGATCGCCAAGAAAATCAACCAAAAGGGAAATCTGACACGAAACGCCATCGCGGAAGGGATTATCAATAACCTCCGCAAAACCATAAAGCGCGAACAACTGACCGACCCCCAATTTTACGAGAAGATGTCCCGATTGCTGGATGACCTGATCAAGCAGAGCCGAGCCGATGCGGGAGCCTACGAGGAGTTTCTACGAAAAGCCGAGGCGCTGGCCAAAAAACTGGTTTCCAAGCAACCGGACGGGCATGTGCCCGCGGTGCTGCATGGAAAGCCCGAAGCCACGGTGATCTTTAACAATCTTCCCCAGATTCTTGCGAAAGGGCGGGATGATGTTGCGCGTGCGGCGGAACAGCCGGAGGACAAAACCGAAATGGCTAAGTTGGCCATTGAAATAGACCAAACAATGCGCGAGCACGCCCCCGCGGGATGGCGGGGGGACCAGACACGGGAGGCGCAAGTGTTGAATGCCCTGTACCCATTACTGAACCGAAACCGCGAAGCGACTTTTGCCATGTTTGACCTGATCAAGAACCAGCGAGGGTATTAATGGCGGAAACGATCCGACTTGGGGAGATCGCCATTGACGTAAGTCGGAAGGCCATTAAGCATGTCCATCTTTCCGTCTATCCGCCAAACGGCCGCGTGACCCTGGTCACCCCGAACGGGACGCGCCCGGAAGTGGCCCGGGCCTACGTGGCGTCCAAAATCGGTTGGATTCAAACTCAGCGATCTAAATTGCGGGCCCAAGCGCGAGAGACGCCCCGCCAATTTGTTGAGCGTGAGAGTCACTTCCTGTGGGGAAGGCGATATTTGCTCTCAGTAAAGGAGCGTGATTCCAGGTCCTTTGTTCAATTAGACCATCGCACCATAACGCTCAACGTGCGCCCTGGAGCCAATCAAGCAAAACGTGCCGAAGCCATAAATGAATGGCACAAGTCCATCCTTCATAAAGCTGTTCCTCGCCTGATTAGAAAATGGGAGCCGAAGCTTGGTGTAAAAGTAACGGGTTACTTCCTCCAGCGGATGAAAACTAAGTGGGGGGGGTGTAATCACCGTTGCGGAACAATCCGTTTAAACACGGAACTGGTAAAAAAGCCCAAAGACCTTTTGGAATATGTGATTGTGCATGAAATGGTCCACCTGATTGAGCCAACCCATAACGCCCGTTTTTTGGCGACGATTGGTCAACACCACCCCAACTGGAGGGAAGCCAGAGCAGAACTGAATGAGTTGCCACTGTGATGACAAAGGGGTCAAGTCTTTGTTCCGCCCCCCCCGGTTGGCCCGGGGCTACCGTCAATAGGGGGTCAATAGAATTTCCGAGACTTCCCGGACGGAAAGGCTCAGTCAAAGGCACGAAAATAGAAATACACTCTATTATCGGTTTATTTACTAATCGATAATAATGTGATACGGTATTTTTATATGAATAAGGCCATCCAGTGACTCAACCGCTCTCCGTGCCTGGCCGTTGGATTCAGTGCCCGGAGGGGTATCGGGCCTTCCTTCCCGCCCCACTGCCACCCACCTTTCACTGGACCCCCTCATTGACCCGGGCCCTGTCGGACGCGGATCTTGTGTTGGGGCGACTGGCTGGGGAAGGGCGCCAACTTCCCAACCCCCACCTGCTCATGCGTCCTTTTATTCGGAGAGAGGCCGTTCTTTCCAGCCGCATCGAAGGGACCCAGGCCACTTTAGGTGAAATTCTCGCTTCCGAGGCCGGAGCCCTGGCCAACCGAAGCCCCCTGGATCTCCGGGAAGTCGCCAACTATGTGGTCGCATTGGAATACGGCGCCAAGCGTCTAAAAAGTCTTCCACTTTCCCTTCGGTTGGTTTGTGAACTTCATGCAAAACTCATGAACGGCGCGGCTCCTCCCCATGTGACTCCCGGTGAATTCAGACGATCCCAAAACTGGATCGGCCCGTCTGGCTGCACGTTGTTGAATGCCTCCTACGTTCCCCCGCCGCCGGATTATCTTATGGAGTGTTTGGCGAGGTGGGAAACGTTCCTTCACGATCGCCGTTTGCCTCCCCTCATACAAATCGCTCTGGCCCACTACCAGTTTGAGGCCATCCACCCTTTCCTGGATGGAAACGGCCGTGTGGGGCGTCTCTTGATTACGTTGTTCCTCATTGAACGGCAAATATTGCCCACGCCTCTTCTCTATCTCAGCGCTTTTTTTGAAGCCACACGCCGGGAATATTACGATGGTCTATCGGCTGTCAGTGGGCGAGGCGATTGGAATGCATGGCTTCTCTATTTTTTGAGCGGTGTCGCCCGTCAGTCCGAAGACGCGCTCAGCCGGGCCGAACGAATCAATTCTTTGCTGGTGCAATGGCGATCTGTGTCCATAGCCACTTCCTCAAAGGTTCCTTCCAGAATCGTGGACCTATTGGCAGCCAACCCATTTATCACGCCCAAAAAAGCTGTTCAGCGGTTACAGGTCGCTTTCACCACTGTCCAGCGAGGGATAGATTTTTTAGTGAAAAAATCAGTTCTTCAACAAGTCGGCGCAGGAAAAAGGGATCGCGTTTATTGTGCCCAAAAGATTATGAAAATTTTAGAAGAGCCTGCCCGATTGACGCCCCTGCCTCGCTAACAGGACCCCATGACATCTCCGAAATGGAAGATTCGACAAAAAATGTTCTTCCTGACTGCTCTGTTTTGGTCGTCCAACGTCTTTGCATCCTCCGCCCAAACAGAAAACATCCCGCCCCGCGAATACTATGCCACCGTCCAACGGGAACTGGCCAAAGCCAAGAAATCCATCACGGTGTGCATGTATCTGTTTACCTTTCGCCCGAACCAGTCCACGTCCCAGGTGTTCCACCTGGCCCAATCGCTCAAGAAAGCCCACGACGCCGGTGTTCGGGTCGAAGTGATCCTCGACCAAAACATCAACTTTGTGGAGGGGGACGAGCGGGCCTCCGATCTTTCTGAGGGGAAAAACGCCCCTGCCTATACGTTTCTAAAAGCCCAGGGTATTCCGGTCTATTACGACGATGCCTCCACCTACACGCATTCCAAAGCCGTGGTAATTGACGAAGAAACTGTCATCGCCGGGTCCACCAACTGGAGCGAATCCGCCCTCGCGCGCAATCAGGAAATCAATTTCCTCATTCGCTCCAAGGACGTGGCTCGGGATGTTTTGGCCACTCTTCAGGCCATCCCCCGCCAAAATCCCATGCCCAACGCTGAACTGTCAATGGTGGATCTTTCCGGGGAATTTTTGGAGGATACGTCCCTGCTGGCTCGGATGACCGCCCAAAATGACGAGCGGGCTTTCGACACCTATCTCTACCTCGTCAAACAATCCAGCCCATCCTTTTCGCTGAATGACGAAGAGCTCGCCCAATCCCTGGGTCTTCCCCAGGATGATCGCCACGCTTACCGTAAACAAATCAACAAGGTGTTGAAAAAACTTCAACGCCGTTATGGACTGATTGAAGTTCAAACCGCTTTCAGCCAAGAGGCCGAAATATTCTTAAATGTTTTGCCCAACGAACGGTCGGCCAAACTCCCGCGGGCCTATTGGATTCTGGGGTGGAACCGCCGGCTGAGTTTCGCCGGGAAAACAGTTTTCTTGATCAGCCAGTATGAATCCGAGGTTTCCACACGCCGCCCCCGTTGGTCCGCCGCCCGAAACACCATTTCCCGCCGATACGGCGTCTCGCCGGGGTTCATCAGCCAAGGCGTCACCGAACTACGACGAAAAAACCTCTTGGAGGTGGATTACGCCCGCTTCGCTTCCAACGCCGCCAAGCCAAGACGGCCAACCATCTACACGCCCAACCCCTTATACAACCCCGCCGACCTGGACCAAAAGTTGGAGGAACTCAAATCCAAATACGGGCCTGAAAAAGTCGCCCGAGCCCAAACCGCCGCGGCCGCGGTCTACGAAGACTGCGACGTCCATGGAATTAAGGAACTCATCGACCTGGAAACCGAATTCGGGCAAGCCAAAGTGGACGCCGCCGTAAAACTGCTGGCTCAAAAGAACCCCGACAACCCCGCCCGCACTTTAGGATATTTGATCGGAACCATCCGAAATTTGAAATAATGGAGTGGATAAAGATAAAAGATGGATCACGCGCGCTTCAAATGGTTTAATGAGTCGTTCTGAAAATTGGGTTCAACTTAAACTACGGAGGAATCAAAATGTCGCCAATCAAAAAGCAATTGACAATGTTTGTGTTTGCTTTGAGCTCAATCGGGTTTATAAGCGGGAACTCTTTTTCAGCGCCAGCCGAAACGCCTTCCACGCCATCAACGGTCTTTTCACAATTTGGGCTTGCCATACCGGCCGTGGGGGATATGGGAGACATCTGCGACACAGGCCTTTTTTTTGGAGCGCAGGTGATGCAACAGGTCGATCCGAACGCGAGTTATGGCGTCGGCGTCAGTTATTATTCATTCGGGAAAGCCTCCAAGGATCAAGTGGATACCGAGGTCAGTATTTTAAGCACCATGTTAATGTCCCACCGCAACCTTGCCGCTGGAGGTAGCACCTCGCCTTTTCTGAAAACGGGATTGGGTATAGCGCGCACGCAAGTTAATATAGATGATACAAGGGTTACTGGGCCTGCTGTGCTTCGAGGCACCAACGAAGAAGATATTAGCCCAACATTACTGATCGGCCTGGGCTTCGATATGAAAGTTTCCCAGGGCGCCATGTTGGGCATGAGCCTAGACTATCAACATTTCTTTTTCAAGGTGGGGGATGTGAATGGGGGTGGCTCGTTCAACGTTCTCGCCCATTTGCGCATGTAAAAAATGAGCCGGCAGAACCCGTTTCGTCTGTGCGGCATTTTCCTGTTGGGATTGTTTTTTGTTCCTTGGGGGGGGCATACCGCAACGGACCCCTTTGAAACGATGGCCGGCGAACTTTCGGCCATCGCCCAAACTGAAAAGGTGAACCGCATCGCGGTTCTTGAGTTCAGTGGGGTCAATGGCCAGGAATCGATCGCTGGGCGGGTGGCGCAAGATCGGTTCATTTATGCTTTCGTCACCCAAGGCGACGTCGTTGTCGTAGAGCGCAACCGGTTGGATACGGTAAAAAATGAATTAACCCTGGGTATGACGGGGCTTCTGGATGAGGCCACCACCAAACGTATCGGCAAAATACTGGGGGTAGACGCTCTGGTCTATGGCAGTTTGACCGCCCGGAAAAAGTCTCTGTGGGATCTCCACGCCCGACTGGTGGCCGTGGAGACCGGAGAAATTTTAGGCGCGACCACAGGGTCCATCCCTGCCGATCTCTTGGGAGGTGACTCCACCGTTTCACCCCCGGTGGCGCTTCAAGGATGGCGAGTTCCTTCTTCTCATCCGCCACGTGTGACCACATCCAGCGGAACGGGGTCGGTCCTTTTTGAGAACACCCCTCCCCTAGGCTCGCAACCTCAGATTCGCAAGCTCACTCTTATTCAGGAAGATAAACGGTCGGTCTCTTTCGACGTGGAATATTTTGTCCCATCGGATTTTGAAGAAAAATCCCTTTGGATTTCGTTAGAACTCGACATCCCTGGCATTGGGGACAAAAAGCCGGTTTCACCGGGCAAGCACGTGACCCGGCTGGAGTGTCGCACGACCGACAACGCCCATTTTTTCTTCGCCACTCTTCGGTTGGCGGCGAGCTTGATTGAAGACAACGGCCAATCTCAACCCAAGACGTTGGCGCAAGAATGGATCCCGCTCAAAAAAATCTGGATCAACGAATCGAACCGCAAAGAGTTCTCCGATCTCCGAGGACCCTCCTCCATGAATATCCAAGGATTGTCCCCAGCGTTCGTATCGTGGGAAAAAGAATTTGTTTTATCCGGCGATTTTGGACACCGTCCGCACCAAAACAAGAAGGTGATAGTGGGAGGGCGGGACATGTATCTCGAACTGCGTGTTCGGGAATGGGGACCGGAAACCATCACCGTGGCCGCTCCCGAAACCACCTTGGGCCCTGTGAAACCCTACCGCCTCGACCCGGACCTCCCGTATTTTATTGCGGTGACGTCCGGAAAAGACCACAGCAACCTATTCTATTTCCAATTCGATCCGATTTCCCTTAAAAAGAAAAATCAGTGATTTTATGTAACAGCTCAGCGGCCGACCCGGCCAGCTTCGTGGGGCCAAGTCAAAAAATAGGAGAGTCACTTGTGGTCCCCCCTTTTTCAAAGGGGGGACCATTGTCCCTTGGCCTCGTTTTTCCCCCCTTTACCAAAGGGGGGAAGGGGGGATTTGCCGGGGCCGGGGCCTGGTCCTTTTCCTGTTTGGTTCCGGCTCGTCCGGGTTATGAATATGAAAAAAAATAATACAATTTCTCCATGGAAATAAAAAAACGAATTCAATCGTTGTTTTTTGTTTTCGGCGCGTTGATGGGCTGTGGGGCCAAAAGCGACGTGTACGAGACTGTGACGGCGACCGAGGCCACGAAAATTCTGGAGGATTCCGGCACGTTTTTGCTGGACGTTCGAACCCCGGGCGAGTATCAGTCGGGTCACCTGGCGAACGCGACGCTCATTCCCGTGCAGGAGCTAGAACAGCGGCTCGCGGACCTTCCCGCGGATAAGGAGCGGACCGTTCTTGTTTATTGTCGATCCGGCAATCGATCTGTGTCCGCGGCGAAAATCTTGGGGCGGCAGGGCTATAAAAAGATTCTGAATTTAAAAGGGGGGATCCTGGAGTGGACCCGGCGCGGCCTGCCGGTCGAGACAACACATCCAAGGAATCCGGGTTAAATGGGCCGGATGTTTCGGCACTTCGCCATTGGATTGGGGGTGATGGGGGTGACAGTCGCCGGGGGGGAAGAAATGAAATCAATTTACGATAACACGGTGAAGGACATTTCCGGGGCGCAGGTTTCGTTGGATCGGTACAAGGGGAAAGTTCTTCTCATCGTCAACGTCGCCAGCCGATGTGGCTTCACGCCCCAATACGCGGGGTTGGAGTCACTCTATCAAAAGCACAAAGATCAGGGTCTGGTTGTGCTCGGGTTTCCGGCCAACAATTTTTTGTGGCAAGAACCGGGGACGGACGACGAAATTAAAACATTTTGCACCACCACGTATAACGTGACATTTCCGATGTTCTCAAAAATATCCGTTAAAGGGAAAGACCAACACCCCCTTTACCGATGGCTCACTTCCAAAGAATCAAATCCATCCCATTCTGGCGCGATTTCATGGAATTTCAATAAGTTTCTCGTCGGTCGGGACGGACAGGTCATTGCTCGTTTTGGGAGCCGGCAAGAACCCTTATCGGACGAAATTCAGCAAGCCCTTGTGTCTGCTTTAACCCCCTCCTAACAAAAGCGTTTACCCGACGTGCATGAATCGGAAGAATAAATTCCATTTCCGAGCGAACTGGCGGGAATGCATTGACGGGTCCGTCGTATGGAATTTAGGACGACACGCAAACCATTCATGCTCTCCAAACGCGCGAAGCATCAATGTCGATGGGGAAATTTGGCTCTGTTCTCTGCGGCCGATCATGAAAGGCGAAGAAATCACCTTCAACTTCAGCTATTCCTTCCGGGACAATCCAGGCCCATCCCAATGTAAAACATTTCCCTGCATTGGAATCATCAAAAAATGGTCATTTAAACTGCAAAGAATCACTTTATTCGATTTCCTTTTTATCTTGGCTACATTGTCGCGTATGTTCAAGTAGAAGCAATTATTGAAATGAGAGGGTACCCATATGAAAAAAAACCAAATTGCGTTTTCGATCCTAATGGGCTTTTTGATGATAGGAGAGGGGGCCTTTTTATGGGCGGATGCTCCACAATTTATTAATTATCAAGGGAAGTTAACAACCCCGCAGGGGAGTCCCATCGAAACTCAGGTAACCATCGATTTTCGTTTTTACAACGGAGCCGGAACTCTATTGAATGGTGCCACTCCGGCATCTGTTGATGTGACGCCAATAAAAGGTGTGTTTTCGGTGTTGGTCCCTGTCGAGGCCCAGTGGTTTTTGAACCCAGAGGTCTATGTCGGAATAACTGTGGACGGAGGGCCTGAAATGTCTCCACGTCAACGGCTTGTGTCTGCTCCTTATGCGTTAGGGGTGGCTAATGGATCCGTGATTGGTGGCAAGAACGGGCACATTGCCGATTTGACCATAACGAATGACGATATCGCAACAAACGCAGGAATTTCTAAATCCAAAATCAATTTTGGGACGGGCCTAACATCAGCGGAAATAGCCGCCGGCGCGGTGACCAATGAGAAAATTGCTTCCGGAATCGACGCAACCAAGCTGACCGGGATGGTGCCTGATGCGTCTCTTCCAACAACGCTCGATGCAACCAAGCTGACCGGGATGGTGCCTGATACGTCTCTTCCAACAACGCTCGACGCAACCAAGCGGACCGGGATGGTGCCTGATGCGTCTCTTCCAACAACGCTCGATGCAACCAAGCTGACCGGGATGGTGCCTGATACGTCTCTTCCAACAACGCTCGACGCAACCAAGCTGACCGGGATGGTGCCTGATACGTCTCTTCCGGCAACGCTCGACGCAACCAAGCTGACCGGGATGGTGCCTGATGCGTCTCTTCCAACAACGCTCGACGCAACCAAGCTGACCGGGATGGTGCCTGATGCGTCTCTTCCAACAACGCTCGATGCAGCCAAGCTGACCGGGATGGTGCCTGATGCGTCTCTTCCGGCAACGCTCGACGCAACCAAGCTGACCGGGATGGTGCCTGCTACGTCTCTTCCAACAACGCTCGATGCAGCCAAGCTGACCGGGATAATGCCTGCTACGTCTCTTCCAGCAACGCTCGATGCAGCCAAGCTGACCGGGATGGTGCCTGCTACGTCTCTTCCAACAACAATTGACGCCAGCAAACTAACCGGGGCTCTTCCGGAGATCAGCGGAGCGGCGTTGACCGATGTTGTCGCCGCCAGAATCAGTGCCGAGGCCGCCACTGCCCTGGTGAGAGATGAGAGGGGGGGGGGGGGGGGGGGGGGGGGGGGGGTGGAAAACCAAAATTATATTCAGCCAGTTTACATTACAAATGATGGCCGACTTGTTCTTGCAAATACCTACTTCACCTCCATCTGCGGAGTGAATTTTTCAAACCAACAAGTTTTCTATTTCGATTGCAATAACAATTGTAACCAGGAATCTGCGACAAGCTGTTCGACCACTCGGGTGGAGGGTTACCTTTTTAAAAGTTAACCATATGGCGGATACGTTATGAGAATAATTGAATCAGTGAATAAAAGGTTTTTTAATCGGTTAATCACGGTTTTAACTGGAGCCGTGGTGATGGCCTTTTCTGTATATGGGACGGAATCCAATAATTTAAATTACCGTTTACGCGATGACATTAATGTGGGGGGAAACAAATCTTTTGATGGCTCCGATTACAGCTTGATGGGATCTTTTAGTGCAATAGAAACAGTCCACACTGTTGGTAATTTTGAATTCGCTCCGGGGCTGAGCAACGTTATTTTCTTTCCCCAACCTATTTCTGATTTAACAATTCAACCCACCGGCGCGAACTCGGCTCGTCTTGAATGGACCCATCCTTATTCCGGTGTCACCTACAGTGAACCTGTTGTTTCTTACGAGTTGCGTTATTCCGCGAATGAAATTATTACAGACAGCAACTTTTTAAGCATTTCGAACTCCATTTCATTTCCGAAGTCCGTTGAGATAAAGCAAATATATGAGATAAAGCCCCTATCTTATGACACCAAATACAGCGTTGGTATTGTTTCGATGGATAACGCCGGCAACAAATCCTTTTTGCATGAATCTAAGGAATTCTGGACATTAGCGAGTGATCCAATTGATCTCAGTTTAACGGCCGACCATGAGGAAAAGGCGATCATTTTGACGTTCAATCCGAACAATCCAAATCTGGGCCATTTTTTGAAATTTGAAGGGGTTCTTTATGAAGAGGGCAATAGCCCGCCTGCTGAGCCAGAACTCAGCGTTTTTCTAGATAACGTACAAGACAATGAGGTTCAGTCACTTGTATTTGACAATAACGAGAAAGTAAAAAGAAGACAACCTTACATTGTTTACCTGCGGTCATTTAATGGAGACAATGTCCCCACAGATTGGATTCTAGCGCCTGGAACTGTTGAAATCGATAGAAAGATACCAACACTTATGACGGCAGACCAGCTAACGGCTTCAGGTTTTAACGTTAAATGGACCAGGAACCTCTCACAAGGCACTTATCAAGCCCACGTTGACTCGGACGATACTTTTAATTCCCCTCAAATATTGCCGGAGCCAAGGGAAAATGCGAATTCCCAACAATTTTTAGGGCTTAACGGAAACACCCGGTTTTATTACAAAGTGAAGGCGTGGGACAAAAAAGGGAACGATCTCGGAGAAACCACAGTTGATAGCGTTGTAACTCATGTTCTGCCTCCGACCCATGTTCAAGGCACAGCAATCAACGGCACGGAAGCAACTGTTTCTTGGAAAAAGAATTTGAACAACAGTTCAACGTCCCACGACTATCTTGTCCATGTATCGACCGATTCTTCATTTCCAGTGGCATTCACTAAATTTGAACAAGTGACTTATTCAGGGGCTGACGAAATGAATAAGTCATTTAATGGCTTAGTCCCCAACGGAGCCTATTACGTCAAAATTGTGGGAATCAACCAAGTGGGCGCCGATTCTCAGGGGAGTGATATTTACGTTTCCCCTGCACCTGTTTTTTACACAAAACCCGCGCCCGTTGTCCTGTTAATAAATCCGGTGTCGAACCCAACTAACGAAATATCAGTCCGGTGGACTCACAACGCAAACGAATCATCGGAAACAACTTTTAAAATCGCACTGCATGGGGCCGAGAATTGCGCGGGGGACCCGCTTCAAACCCAATCATTGGAAGCTCCCCAAGAACCTGGAGAAAAAACAGCAACTTTTAACAGTTCTCTCGCAAACCCCATCTACGCCAACGCAAAATATTTCGTTTGCGTTGACGTTAAATCGAAATCAGGCCCCGATTCAAATTCGGCGATGTCTGTTCCGCTGGCCGTTTACACACAACCGTTGCCGCCTCAAAATCTATCATCCCAGCCCGATGTTGATTCTATCCAATTTTCATGGACAAACTTTATTGGAGACACCAGCCACCAAAATTCAAATCAGACCGCCTACCAGCTCTCCTGGGTGGAAATTGTGGGATTAGCCAACCCCCAAACGAATAATCTGACGATGGAGATGAGTGACACCGCCATTCATTTAAAGCCGGACGTAAAATACCAGGCGACTGTGGATGCGTTACCCATCATTGGCAGTCCTTGGGAGAAGGCCTCTACTCTAACGAACACAGTAACTTTAGCGAGAACCCCTAGCCATAGGAATTTTGATGTTTTTATCACATCCGCCATTCTTAAATGGGATTCTCATGACAACCCCAGTGATACAGTTTACGTACCGAAAATCTTTTTGGAGGGCGGGACGGAGGTGATTTCGTCCCCAAATTTTTTAAATATCAACGAAGTGGAATACGACGGTTTAAAACCCAATACGACCTATTTTGCGCGAGTGCAAGCTGTAAATCGGGAGGGAATGGCTACGTCTTGGGTTGATTGGGACAAAAAATCGACAAACCCGCAAAAACCGATCAACATTGTGTTTGGGCGAGATGCCGTCGATCCATCAACAAAATTAACTTTAACATGGGACCCCAACAACAATCCAGAAAACACTCGATACAAGGTACTGGTCGATTCGGACCCTGGTTTTAATAATCCACGAACATATAATGATGTCCTCCCCCAAAATCAAAGGGAGGAAACCCAGAAGACGTACACCGTAACGGGCTTAACGCCGAACCTGTCGTATTACGCGAAGGTAGAGGCTCATGGTCACAATGGGACGGTTGTTGTGTCGGAAACTTTAAGTGTGGCCGAGACTTCCCCTGCGGAAATTAATGTTGTTTCAATTCAGCCTGAAAGCTCGGATAAGACGCGCAAAGTTTCTGTTCAGTGGGAAACCAATAACAACTCTCAACTGACGCGATATGAAGTGGAACTGACAACGAGGCCGCTGGGGCAGGAGGATTCATGGGAGGGAGCGATAACGACGACCACGGTGGCCAATGCCACGGGACATGTGTTTGAGGATTTGATTTCCAACCAGGAGTATCATGCACGAGTAAGAGCGGAGGATGGGCCGTGGTCCGGTGTTGAGAAGAGCACGTATACATGGCCGAGCGTTGTGGCGGGATTGTCTGCGGTTTCTCCGCAAGAGCTCGGAGACGTTGACGCAACGAGAACGGTCAAGTTTCGGTGGGGGCATGGGACCAACGCGGTGGATACGTCTTACCAAGTGGTTTTGTCGACAGGTTCGGGAAATGTCCGGCACATCATTGCACCATTCGAAACAGATGATGGTGTAACGGAGAAGCAATTTAATGAGTTGGATGGTGTGACCTGGGCCAACCAAAAATACGATGTGGAAGTCTATGCAAAGGCGAAAGGCAATACACCGGACGGTGTTGCAACAAATAGCTCTGGATATACGGCTCCTCTGAAAATCCAGTCGATTGACATTGTTAACGTGTCGAGCCATTCGTTTACAGCCAAATGGAAAGATTCGAATGATGGCGGGGTCGTTAATGGAAATGGAACGCAATACCTTTTCAAATGGGATGTCGCGGCCCCACCGCGTCTCGTGGGCTCAGGTCTTGGGGAGTATGTAGAAGAGGTAACTTCATTAAGACCCAATACGACCTATTTCGCTGAAATCATGGTTGTGAAGTCGAATGAAAGCCCCTGGGGAGTTGCGGTGACGACGGGAATAGCCGTGACGAACCCCACGGTGCCCCTGTTGAATTTAGGGAACGTGACGCCACATGTCTCATCAATGACAGTGAATATCCAGCCGAACGGAAACCCGGCCGGGACGAGTTATCCGGTGAGCTTTGTTAATGCGGACGGGGGGGTAGTCAATACAATTGAAACACGGGATGCCAGTTTTGTAACGCCTGAAGGAGGCCTGAAGCCGGCAACTATGTATTCAATTTATGTAAAGGCCAAGGGCCACAACGGATCCCTCTCGGCGAAGTCAAATTCTATTGCGCAAGTGACAATACCAAAGGCGGTGGATATTCTGAGAGTTGAGAAGCCGGACCCTGACTTGAATGGACAAATTTTGAAGCCGGTCTGGAGTTCCTTGGATAACGGGAGTAGCGTGTCGTATAGTGCGCGCAGGTATCGGCCTAACGATGAAGGCGACTGGATTGGTACTGTTTCAAACACGGTCGAATATTCGACCGGGATAGGTCAATTGAGTCCCAACGCCGAATACGGGTTACAGGTCCGGGCCGTGTCCCAAGGGATTGAGGGGACTGAAGTGATAACCACGACCCGCTCCTGGACAAGGGCCGAACGACCCATGAAACCTGGGATTGCCTCAGCGTTATCGAACCAACGGATGGGGATAGTTTTCAGCCAGGGCGGGAACCCCGATCATACGGAGTACGCCGTTCGATTGGCGACGGCGAGCGAGGATACGGAAGTTCAGACAAGGGACTATGCGGATTGGGACCCCGCGGGTGAAAGTGGGGAGGCCCTGTTTAACAGTGCGGATCCCGTTTGGAGGAAAGTATCGGATTGGAATGGAGGATCCCTTTACTTGTCAGATTTGCCGTCTACCGGGGTGTACAAAATTGTTCTTTACGCCCGCAATGGCCAGGGGGAGGTGGAAGGGCCTGGAGAAGGGTTGGCTGTTGAGCAGAGCGTGGGCGTCCCATTCGTGACGTTACAAAGCGCGGAGGGGATTAAGACATCTGGGGAGAGCCGAGATGAGATGGTGTATTTCAATAAAAACGTGGTCCCTTTTGAAGCGACGAATTCGTCGCATTATAACGTGGTGTGGAAAGATATGGATACGGTCTTCGATCACAACGATGTCATCAATACCCACGGGTGGAACGGGAAAACCGAAAACAATCAAAGTTTGATTCGTCTATCCACAGGGGCCACAAATGCGACGTATGATGAGAGTTTCAATGGGTTTCATGCCGGGGAAGGGGAGTATTTCTTAAGTGTGGCGGGAACGGCACTTGTGACCCAGCCAAGTGGGAATATGGGCCTCATGATAGTGAACAACGTGCTCGTGTATGAAACGACGCACACGTTCCGTGTCTACATAGACACGACGGCGCCGGTGGCGGGGGCGTTGGAGGTTTATTTCTCGTCGGACGCGGCGCGGGAACGAAACCAAGAGCAACGCATATCGACAGGGACCTGGTGGGGGGATCCAAACCCCTACGTGATTTGGGACCCTGTGGATGTGTTGGGTAAAGAGATTTCGCGCAGTCCGGTGGAGGGGTGGACGGTGAGCGTATCCACGATCGAGGCGGTGTGGCCCAGCGTGGATCGAGCCGATTTGACGAAGGATGTGGGGTTTGAGCTGGATCTAACGGGGGTCAAAGAGTCAAAGACGTATTACATCAAGGTTCGCGGTTACGACCGGGCGGGGAACTGGACGGCGGACGAAGATGTGCCGGTGTTCATTTACCAGTATAGCCCGGACCAGATTCTTCCGCGGTGGAGCTTAAACCACATTTTGATGACGGGTGTGAAATATCCGACGACGGATGAAAAGGTTCGGTTTGCGGCGGTGGCACCGGCGAGCAACTTTGTGGATATTGGGTTTGAAGAGGACATGTTGATTCGGGAGGGTTCCATTCAGTTGGTGATGCATCGGGACAACGTTGGGGCCAAAGTGGATAAACCGGTGGTCTTGAAGTTGCCGACGACGTCGTATGTGACGGTGACGGGGGATGCGAAGCCGATGGTGGTATTGCCGTTTAATTCGACGGATTTGAAACCGGCGAGTCAGTATCGGTTTTATAGTTCGACGAAAACGCCGCCGACGGACCGGGCGAACAATCCGTTGCAGGTGCCGCTGGACATTTTGTTCTACACGGCGATGGACCCGGCGCAGAAAGCGGTGTTTGTCAGCGAAGACGGGAAAGTGAGCGTATCGGTTCCGGCGGGATCGTTGGGGTCCGAGCCGGTGGGGGTGGCGATCAACGATCGGCCGGAAACGGTGTCGGTGGCGGGCGCGGCGAGTTTACCGGGGTTGGTGGACAAGGCGACCGCCTCCATGGGCCGTCAATCGGGGGGCGCGTTTAAAAAGATTTTTTCGATAAAAGAATTATCGGTGTTCGACACGAATGGAACAATGCGGCCGGCGGCGTATGGGGGCGACGTGCGGATGTCGTTTGACATCACCAACGACGTAGCGATGGACAATGGGGGGATCTCTTACATGGCGGGAACATCCATCCGTGAGAAAGACCTCGCCATCTACGAGTTGGACCAGAGAACCGGGGTTTGGAACAAGATGCCGGACAGCCAGGTGAGTGAACAGGCGGGCACGGTGTCGGTGCCGTTGCGGCACAGCGGGACGTATGCGATGGGCGGGTCGCCGAACTATGATTTGTCCAACGCCCATGCCTATCCGGTGCCCTATCGGCCGGGCCGTGATCCCAATGGGATTCGGTTTTCCAACATTTCCAATCAAGGGTCAATAAACATATTCACTTTGGATGGTCAATTAGTTAAATCTTTTAATTTCAACGACGGGCCGGCGTGGGTGGACTGGAACCCCGTCACGAGCGACGGGGGCGACCCGGTGGGATCGGACGTGTATCTCTACGTGATCGAAAACGACCAACAGCGCAAGGTTGGGAAGTTGATGGTGATCCGATGAACAGGCGTCGCTGGATCGGAATGATCGTACTCCTGTGGACGGGGATCGGATTGGCGTGGGCTAAGTCCAATGGAAACACGACGGGCAACTTTTTGAAGATGGGAGTGGGGGGGCGAGGTGTGGCGATGGGGGAATCGCACACGGCGTCGGTGAACGACGCGACGGCGTTGTATTGGAACCCGTCGGGGTTGGGGCTGTTGACCCAAAGCGAAATTGCGTTCATGCACAGCAACGCGCTGGAAGGAGTGACTCAGGACGTGTTGTATTACGCCCGGCCTACGGAGACGAAAGGCGTGTGGGGAGTGGGGGGCTCGTTTTTGAAGGTGGACGGCGTGAAGGGGTTCACCAACAACAACGTGGAAACCGGCGACGTGGAAGCGTCGGATACGTTGATCACCTTGGGGTGGGCGAAATCGTGGGAAAACATGTGGTGGTTGCCGGGGTTGAACACGGGTGCGAACGTGAAGGCGCTCAAAAAGACGTTGGACACGGACACGGCGATGGGGTATCTGTTGGATCTGGGGGTTCTCTACGAGGTTCAGGGTGACCGGCTGACGGGGGCGCGGGCGGGGTTGGTGATTCAAAATGTGGGGACCGGCCTGGACTTTAACGGCGAGAAGACGTCGTTTCCGACGATGATGAAACTGGGCGCGTCGGCGCCGTTGTTTGGCGACAACATGACGGTGTCGGGAGACATCGTGTTGCCGACGGACGGGAGCGCGTATGTCAACGCGGGAGCGGAATACCGGGTGTGGGAGATGATGGCGTTTCGGATGGGGTATAAGGGCAACAACGATTTGGATTCGGGGATCACGTATGGGTTTGGGTTGGGCAACGAGCGGATCCATTTGGATTATGGGTTCATTCCGTTCGGGCCGTTTGGCGACAGCCATCGGGTCAGCGTGTCGTTTCGGTTTGGGGCGAATTACCGGCAGGTGCAAGTGACGTCGCAGGTGGACGTGGCGTATAAAAGGGCGTTGGCGCGCTATGCACAGGGGTATATGGTGGAAGCGTACATGCAGGCGAACCAGATTTTGGCGGTGGCGCCGTGGCATCGGCCGGCGAAACTGTTGGCGAAACGCATTGAGACAGAGTTTAAGCACATGGAATCGGGGGCGATGCAAGAGCAGTTGCAGTCGCAGGTGGACGACCACTTTGCCCGAGGGGAACAGTTTTTCCAGGTGGACGACCTGTTGAGGGCGCGGCGGGAGTTTCAGGCAATCTTGGCTCTTCAGCCGGACCACATGGGTGCGAAGACGTATTTGAACCGAATTGACGAACGATTTCAAAGTTTGACGGATAAATTTTACGACATGGCGGTGCAGGCGTTTGCGACGGGGGATTACGCCCAGGCGGGGGAACTGGCGGAGAAGGTGTTGAAGTTGAACCCGGACTACACGGACGCGCGGGATTTGAAGGGGCGAGTGGACACGGTGCTCAAAGAGGTTCAGGTATTTGAAGAGGAGAAACGGCTGGCTGAATTAAAAGCGCCGCTGACGCAAAGCGGGCGGGAACTGTTCGAACAGAAACGGTATGAAGAATCATTGGCCAAGTTCGACGAGATCTTGGCGATGGACACGGCGGACGCGCAAGCCCTGCGGATGCGCGATCAGGCCAAAGAGATGGTGGCCAAAGAGGCGTATAACGCGGGATTGCGGGCGGCGAGGGGCGGGGACATGGCGGGTGCGTTGGCGCTGACGAAAAAGGCGTTGAGGTATAAGCCGGATTTTGCTGAGGCGAAAGAATTGCTAAAGTCATTGGAGGTGACCAAGGGCGCGGACGATGAGGAGAAGTCGAAAGAGTATTACAAAGAATCCCTGGACAAGTTTTTGGCGGGGGATCCTCAGAAAGCGTATGAGTTGGCGGTGAAAGCCCTGGAACTGAATCCCAACAACGTGGAAGCCCAACGCATGCGCGACCGGCTCGCCAATCGATAGTTGATATAGGTAACTACCCAGGGGTTGTCTGTCTTCGACGATAAAAATGCTTTGCCTTCTCCTCTTGGGAGAAGGTGGCCCGGAGGCGACGCCGCTAGGTGTCGTCCCCGTTTGTAGGAGGGGAGGCGGATGAGGGATATGGACGTTCGTGTCGTCGGAAAAACATTTCCCTCACCCTACCCTCTCCCAAGAGGAGAGGGAAAGAACCCTGAGTAGTTACTGATATAGTAACATCGCGTTGATATGGAACTATTCCTCAGTGTTTTCATTCCGTTGTTTGTGGCTATCGACGTGTTCGGTGCGGTTCCGATTTTTATTGGCATGATGGAGGGGGTGGAACGAACACAACGGAGAAAGATTATTTTTCAGGCTGTGGCGACGGCGTTTGGAGTTTCGATACTTTTTTTGGTGGCGGGGAAAGCCATTTTTAGCCTCTTGGGCATTACGGCCGACGATTTTCGTATTGGGGGAGGCTTGGTTTTGTTGGTGCTGGCTATCACCGACCTCCTGTTTTCAAAAAAAACACGTCGAGATATCGACGAATCGGCGGGGATTGTTCCCTTAGGGACTCCACTGATTATTGGTCCAGCCGCGTTAACCACGATTTTGATCTTGACAGACAAACACGGGGCTGGCTGGACCATGCTCTCTTTGGGCGTTAACTTGTCGTTGGTGGGGATCGCTTTTGTATTTGCTTATCCGATGGTCACAATCGTTCCGTCCGCGTGGTTAAAGGCCCTGTCAAAAGTGGTGAACATTTTCCTGGCGGCCATCGCCGTCATGATGATCCGAATAGGAATCATGGGCTATTTCCCTCAATAGGCCAATTTAACAGTTCGCAATCTGTTATGAGCAGGGCGTTTTTTGGGTTCACGCGGCCGGCGGGGATGGACAAATCAGATCTAAGCAAGCGTTTTAGCATAGGTTCTTTTTCGGCGCCGGTTGCAACCCATAGAATCTGGCGAGAACGGTTAAGAATCGGGTAGGTGAGCGTCATTCGATTTCGGCCGAAATGGGGTTCGGTGACTGCCACGTCCTTGGCGGTTTCGTTCAACACCGGGTCCCCTGGAACCAAAGAAGCGGTGTGACCGTCCGCACCCAACCCCAAACTCACTAAATCCAAAACAGCAGGATTTCCCGCGTAATGGGTCAACGTGCCCGCATAATCCATTGCCGCTTTTTCAATATCTTCTTCGTCTACGGGCATGGGGTGGATATGACTTTCCGCCAAACCTGTCTGAGACAATAGAATTTCCCGGAGAGTCGTCAAATTTCGATCGGGATGGCCCTCCGGCGCGACCCGTTCGTCCACTTGAAAAACATGAACAGATTCCCAAGGCACCGTTTCTTTGGCGAGGGCGTGAATCGTTTTCCAGGGAGATTTTCCACCGCTCAACGCCAGCAGAAAACGGCCCCGTTCGGCCACGGACTTTCGAGCTGACTCGGCGATTAGAGCGGCACCCCGTTGGGCCACCGCCCAGGGGGTGGGGTAACACTCAACGCGCACGGAAGCTCAGTCTTTCTTCCATTCCCGAAGGCGACGAATAATTTCGTTGGTGGAACTGTCGTGGCTTAGGGCTGGTTCGGATTCGCTTTCCAGTTCCGGCGCGATGCGCTGGGCCAGCACCTTGCCCAGCTCGACGCCCCATTGATCGAACGAATTTACATCCCACACAGCGCCCTGAGTAAAGGTTATGTGTTCGTACAGGGCCACCAATTTTCCCAACAGTGCGGGCGTCATCATTTCGGCGATGAGGGTGTTGCTCGGACGATTCCCCAAAAACACCTTGTGGGTCACAAGGTCCGCCGGGACCTTTTCGGCTTTAACTTCGGCCGCGGTTTTACCGAACGCCAGGGCTTGCGCCTGGGCGCACACGTTGGCCAACAGGAGGTCGTGGTGGCGCCCGATGGGATTGAGGGATTTAGCAAAGGCGATAAAGTCGCAAGGAACCAAACGTGTCCCCTGGTGTATGAGCTGGTAGAACGAATGTTGCCCGTTGGTTCCCGGTTCGCCCCAATAGATGGGGCTCGTGTCGTAATCGACAAGAACACCCCCCACGGTAACGCTTTTCCCGTTGCTTTCCATAGTCAATTGTTGGAGATAGGCGGGAAATCGTTTCAAGTAATTGTCGTAAGGAAGAACCGCGACAGAATGGGCCCCCAAAAAGTTCACGTTCCAAACGGACAACAGGCCCATGAGGGCGGGCATGTTTTTGTGGAACGGCGCGGTGCGGAAATGGTCGTCCATGGCGCGGAACCCTTCCAGAAGAGATTGAAACCCGTTCGGTCCCAAGGCCAGCATGGTGGACAACCCGATGGCCGATTCCATGGAATAACGTCCGCCCACCCAATCCCAAAAACCAAACATGTTGTCGGTGTCGATGCCGAAAGCGGCCACGTCTTTGGCGTTGGTGGACACGGCCACAAAATGTTTGGACACGCAGGACTCGTCGCCTTTCATGTTTTGAACAAGCCAATCCCGGGCGGTTTTGGCGTTGGTCATGGTTTCCACAGTGGTAAACGTTTTCGACGAAACGATAAACAGCGTTTCGGCGGGATTTAAATCACGAACCGCTTCAGCGAAATCGCTTCCATCTACGTTGGAGACAAACCGGAACCTGAGCGCCCGTTCGGTATAGGCCCGAAGAGCTTCGTACGCCATGACGGGGCCCAGGTCAGAACCGCCGATTCCAAAATTGACGATATTTCGGATAGGCCGCCCCGTATGCCCTTTCCACGAACCGTTGCGAACGCGATGGGTAAAGTCCGCCATTTTGTCCAAAACCGCGTGGACGCCGGGAACCACGTTGACACCATCGACCATGATGGATGTTCCCCGGGGCGCCCTGAGGGCCACATGCAACACGGCCCTTTTTTCAGTGGGATTGATTTTGTCTCCACGGAACATGGCATTGATTTTTTTTGACAAGCCGCACTCTTTGGTCAAAGCCCCCAGAAGACGAAGAGTTTCGTCGGTAACCCTGTTTTTGGAGTAGTCCAAATAAAGGCCTGGGAAATCGATGGTCATTCTCCGACCACGGTGGGGATCATTGGCAAAAAGGCCCCGCAAATGGAGAGCCCGTGCCTTTGTCGCGTGCCGACCCAATGCTTTCCACGCCGCCCGCTTCGAAACCAATCCCTTACTCATAAACTCTCCTCACCAAGGGGACATGGTTGACTAATTGATTCCCCGCTGGTTTTATCGAATTGACCGGCGACCATTGTAGTAAGAAAAGAGCCAAAGGAACTTGATAGAATTGAAATATGTCAATACAAAAGCGGGTAGTGGTGGTGGGCGGCGGTGGAGCGGGGATCATGGCGGCATTGGCCGCGGCCGAGCGGGGCGCATTCGTGACCCTGCTTGAACGCATGGAGAAACCGGGCAAAAAAATCCTCGTCTGCGGGAACGGTCGGTGCAACATCACCAACGCCAGCCAAGAAGTGTCGCGCTTTCACGGCGCTCCGCCGGATTTTATTGACGCGGTGCTCAAAGCCTATCCCGTGAAAAAGACCATTGACTATTTAGATTCCATTGGCCTGCCTTGCGTGGAAGAGGAAATGGGACGAATGTATCCCTCGTGCGGCCAAGCCGCCTCGGTGCTCAACGTGTTGCGTTACGAGCTGGACCGACGAAATGTTCGGGTGATGTGCGGAGCCGACGCTGTTCGGTTGACCAAGAAAGGCGCGGGCTTTACCGTGGACACCGTCAACGGGCCGATTTACGAAGCCGATCGCGTGATTATGGCCGCTGGAGGCAAAGCGGGACCCCAGTATGGGTCCATCGGAACTGGCTTGGAAATGGTTCGCGCTTTGGGTCACAAAATCAACCCGGTGTTCCCCGTGCTGGTCCAAATCAATTTGCAATCGGCGTTCCTCAAAGAGATGGATGGTGTGCGCTTTGAAGGATCCGCGGCGGTCATATCCCAGGGCAAAGTCTTGCGGGAAGAAAGCGGCGAAATTCAAATCACCGATTACGGAATATCGGGCATACCGGCGTTGGACCTTAGCCGGGCCGCCGGCGAATGCGTGTATTACAAACGGGATGCCCAGCTGGAAATGAGGCTCCTGCCGCGACGATCAGCCCAAGAAATTTGGGCCGATGTCTGGGGTCGCCTGACGTCTCGCCCCGACGAAACCCTGGAGCGGGCCCTGACCGGGATTGTCCATATGAAACTCATTCCCGCTTTAATCCAAGCGGCGGGTTTTAAAAACCAGCACGTTCCCTGTCGGCACGCGCCGGAACCTCAGGCTCGGGCCTTGGCGGGACTGCTGCACAAGTGGACATTCCCGATCACCGGCACGCAAGATTGGACCCGTGCCCACGTGACCGCCGGAGGAGTCGACGCGTCACAGATCGATCCCGCTACCCTGGAGTCAAAATTAGTGCCGGGACTATACCTGGTGGGTGAAATCGTGGACGTGGACGGCGACTGTGGAGGTTACAACCTGCAGTGGGCGTGGTCATCCGGCCGCGTGGCCGGCGAGCACTCCGCCCGATAATTCGCGATGCTCCGTATTCAACAACTTCGCTTGCCGGTGGATCATTCGGACGACCAACTTCGTCAGGCCGTGGCCCGAACCGTAGGTATTAAACCCCCCGAAATCATTTCACTTAAAATAATCCGGCGTGGGGTTGATGCCCGGCATTCGCGTCAAATCCACTTTATTTACACGGTGGATGTGGAAGTCAAAAACGAACCCGCGACTACCCCAAAGAACCCGCACGTCTCACCCGTGACAGAAGCGCCCCACACGTATGCGCCCAAAACCGTGAAGATGCTTCAGCGGCCGGTCATTATTGGGACCGGGCCCGCTGGACTATTTGCGGGGATCCTGTTGGCGCGATCGGGGACAAAACCGATTTTGCTCGAACGGGGTCAACCGGTTGAACAACGGGTGAAAGATGTAAGCAATCTGGAACACAAGGGGGTTCTTAACCCAGAGTCAAACATTCAATACGGCGAAGGTGGCGCGGGCACTTTCTCTGACGGGAAGTTAAATTCGTCCATTACCGATCCCCGGTGCCGATGGGTTCTTGAGCAATTGGTAGCCGCGGGAGCGCCCGACGACATTCTATTTAAGGGCAAACCCCATGTGGGGACAGACCGCCTGCGGGAGTCAGTCAAACGACTGCGTCAAGACATTGAGGGGATGGGGGGGACTTTTCGGTTTGGGGCCAAAGTGACGGACCTGATCATTAAAGACGGCCGCGTGGCCGGCTTGAGGATAAATGAGAACGATACGTTGGACTGTGACACGGTCGTCCTGGCTGTGGGTAACGCCGCGCGGGACACGTTTGACATGTTGTATCGGCGCGGGATCCGGATGGAGGCGAAACCCTTTTCAATTGGCGCGCGCGTGGAGCATCTTCGGACGGATCTGGATCGAACCCTTTACGGCCGATTCGCCGGAAACGCCCGTTTGGGTGCGTCAGATTATAAAATGGCCCACCACAGCCCTCGGGGCATGAGCGCCTACACTTTTTGCATGTGTCCGGGCGGAGTGGTGGTTGCGGGCGCGTCGGAGCCGGGCGGGGTGGTGACCAACGGCATGAGCGAATACGCCCGCAATGCCGTGAACAGTAACAGCGCTTTAATGGTTGGCGTCACCCCGGCAGATTTTGTCGGAGAAGGCCCATTGGCCGGCGTGGAATTTCAAAGGAAATGGGAACGACGGGCTTTTGAACAGG
Organism: Elusimicrobiota bacterium; assembly: GCA_016715645.1. Lineage (GTDB taxonomy): Bacteria > Elusimicrobiota > Elusimicrobia > FEN-1173 > FEN-1173 > JADKHR01. The sequence continues at coordinate 137,455 of JADJZR010000002.1, forward strand.
GTTGCGGCGACTACCGAGCGCCGGCCCAACGGGTGGCGGACTTTATGGCTCGACGGCCAACGACCCGTCTCGGTACGGTATCGCCCAGTTACCGTCCTGGCGTGACGCCCGGAAACCTGTGGGACTGCCTGCCCGAAAAAGTGTGCGAGGGGATTCTGGAGTCGCTGGTGGAATTCAACAAACGGGTCAAAGGGTTTTCTCATCCAGACGCGCTCTTGACAGGTGTTGAAACCCGTAGTTCATCACCCATCAAAATTTTTCGAGACCTTCGTCTGCAGTCCAATCTTTCTGGACTCTACCCCGTCGGCGAAGGCGCTGGCCACGCCGGAGGGATTATGTCTTCCGCCGTGGACGGCCTGCGGGCCGCCGAATCAATACTCAATACGGCCGACATGCTCTTATGAAAGGAGTCTGGGCGTTTGGTCTTTAATATTGGGGCATGTCATGGGATGGTTCAAAAGGTCAATGTCAGATTTTCCGACAATTTTTTCTGGGAACAAGGGGATAATTTGAAATTAGGTAACTGCTCAGGTCTCTCACCCTGCCCTCTCCCAAGAAGAGAGGGAAATTCTTTGTTTCCCTTCCCCTCTTGGGGGAAGGTGCTCCGAAGGAGCGGATGAGGGACCTGGGCAGTTACGAAAATAGTACACTATCTTCGTGCTTTTTTAGAAGGAGGCCGGCGATGAAAAATTTATTTTTAGGGGTTGTTTTTGGGATTTCAGTTCCCGCCCTGTGGGGGGCGGAAGTTGTTACGCCTAGGGAAGGACGCCACGGCGGGGCGGCGGGGGCCACCGTTACAGGTGAATTTATGGTTCATAATATTTTGCTTGAGGCCGTTGACGTGGTTATCACACCGACCGATTTGAACAACGCGGGCGATTTTGTGCCGTTAAAAAAAGAATCGGTGTTGCGCGTAATGGGTTTATCAACTTTTTTATTAAAACCTGGAGAAAGTCGGTCGGTGAAATACACGGTTATTGCCCCTTCACCGTTCGATCAAGCGGCGGCTGGGGCGTTTTCATTGGTGATCCGCAAACCTGGGGATGCGATTTCCACGCCGATCGTAACCAGAATTTGGCCGGTGTATATCCATCCCAAAAATCCGAACGCGGTGCTTTCGTTGGAAATTTTTAATCCCAACCTGAGTTTATTGGCGACCACAACCGAAATGCGGGGACCCCAAAAAATTCAGGTGAGTTTCATTGTTCAAAATACCGGCAGTGATTCCGTTGGGCCGAGGGGCCGCGTTGAGTTTCGAAAGGGGGCCGAACAGATGGAAGTTCTCCCTCTTCAAGGCACGCAAGCCATTTCACCCAGCGCCACCGCCATTTTTTCAGGAGTGACCCAGCGTACCGAATGGCCTGACGGCGAGTATGCCGGCACTGTTATCCTCGAATACGGGGATTATTATGGCCAGCCTCAAAAACTTGAAAAAACATACTTCTTTCGAATCAATGGGAACATGATCTCCGTAAAACCGGGGTCCTCGAAACCCAAAAAAGTGAGCCCTCGGTAAACAAATCGCGCCACAGTGGCGCGTTTAAGCCTTTGGGCCATGAAAAACCGAATTGTCCTTTTTTTGGGTGTATTGCCCGTCTTCGTTTTGGGCGGTCTGTATATCGTCTGGCGAAACCTCAACGAAAAGATTAACTCTCCGGAATTTAAGGGCAAGCTGGAAAGTGAGCTTTCCCGCATCCTGGTCGGGACGTTCGAACTAAGTTCCTTTCAAGGGCATTTAAGTTTGCGTCCCTGGGTGGAACTCAATGACATTCGATTCGTGACCGACCAGGAGGATCTTAGCGTGGAAGCCCAGGAACTTCGACTGACAGTGCGACTGCTCCCATTGTTGAAACGGGTTCTGGTGTTTTCCGATATCCTCATCATAAAACCTTCCATTCGCTTGCGGCAACGGTCCGATGGTCCGTCGCCACTGTTTCGAAAATTCCAAAAAGAATCAAGCCCTGGAATGGAAGGGTTCCAAATTCACTTTAATCAATTGTCCGTTCAACAAGGCCAACTTCACTGGGTGGATGAACGCTATCCCCAGGGAGGTTCTTTTGAAATTAATGTCGACCTGAAAGTTGAACAACAGGGAGAGGGCGGGTCAACTGTCAACCTGGTTGGGCACCTGACGGGTTATTCGGAAGGCGTCCAGTTTCGCTTAAAAGGAAAGGCTGACAGAGAAAACAATCTAAACTTTACAGCCGAGAAGGTTCCTTTCGCCTTGTTGAAGACATTTTGGTCCGGCGGAACTCTGGTTTCAGGAACATTTAACGTGGAGGGTTTTCTATCAGGCGATACGGACAAGAGACAATGGGAAATTCAGGGTCACACAAACGACATCAAATTGACACCCAACGCGCAAAACCTGCCGCTCCGGGTCGAATGGTCCATGGCCTCCGGTTCACCGATATCCGTTCGATCGATTTGGACATCGACCGCGTCCCATGTGACCGCAACAGCGGTTTTGCCAATTCAAAAAGAACGTCCCATCCAGTTGACCCTCGTTGGGGATCGTTTGGATCTGGGGGAATTTTCGGGACTCTTCTCGGAATTACCTTCGCTCTCATCTTCCTCGAAATCAGGGATTCCGTGGACGTTGCAGGCGAAAGCGGAAGTGGGTCAAATATCGGGGAAAAGGTGGATGGCCCACTCTGTTCGGGTTCGGGCCACCGCGAGCCCGACGTCCTTTTCCCTTTCAGAACTTTCGTTTGCGTGTTTAGGCGCAACGGTAACAGCCCGGAGTGAGGGACGGCAAAACAAAGTGGATTTAAGGTGGGAGGTGTCCGCTCAGACTGAAATCAAACAACTGGACTTATCCGGTTTGGAGGAGGTTTTTCCGGGGATAGGGTTTCGGAGGGGACGGGGGGAAGCAACCGGACAATGGCAATGGAGGGGCCCGCACACGGCGGGGGACTCTCTGCTATTTTCCCCATTTTCAAAATGGGATTTTCAGGTTCAGGTTTCCAGCGCCGATTGGAAGGGCGCGCCCATCGATCATATGATCGCTCGTTCAAATTGGGGGGACAGCATTTTCAGTGTATCGGAGTTGAGCCTCCATTCCGACGAGGGTGTCGTGGAATTGCTTGGGCAGGTAAAGGGTTTGGCGCAAAATGAACCGGGGACATTTTTCCTCAGTGGAAAAATGCGGGAGATGGAAACAAAGGAATGGATGGCCGCCCTTTCAACCAGTGCGTATCTGCTCCACGGTCGATTTTCGGGGGAAGTGGAAGTGTCCGGCCCCTGGCGTCCCTGGGCCCCGGCCGAATGGAACGGTCGCTTCTCCATCCTGGGTCGAAACGGGGAATTTCGCACGGCGCCAACGGTACTTTCTGTTTTTCAATCTTTAAAAATAGGTTCTTTACTCCATTCTTTTGAAGGGAAGAAAGAGACAGGCCTCCCCTTTGACCTGATCACGGCCACCGCCACCCTCCAACCCGGACGCGTGCTTGTGGAAGAACCCTTATTTATAAAAAACCCTTCGTTTCAGCTGGCCTACACCGGCTGGACAGACATGCGTTTAGAGAATGGGAAGGGAACACTTCTCTTTAATTTTCTTCAGGGGACAAGCGATCTTATAAAAAAAACACCGCTCATCTCCTCACTCATTCTGAGCCCAGACGGGGAACTCATTCCCTTGGTGGTGGACGTCTTGTTTGAAAACGGCGAGTCGAAAGTTACACCTCGTTCGGTAAAAACATTGACGGGCCCTCTGGTGGGCGTGGTAAAAAACGTGTTTCGGACACCGATGAAATTTTTTAAAAAATAAATGATAACATCTTCCAAAATTAGATTACAGGAGACAAGAATGAATTCACGTCGATTGTTTTTGGCTTTTATAGCTATGGGGATATTTCATGGTGTCAGCCGGGCGGAAGAAGGGGGGCGCGGACACACGTTGGCGGGCGACAAGGCGAGTTTTGCCGGGGTGTTGCCGAGCGAAACGGGCACAACCTTTCGTTTTAAAATGATGTTTTACGACGGCGACGTGGAACGGGACACCACTCTTTCCCGTGGACAACAACGCTATGTGGAATACGATCGAGCTTTTTCCTCCACCCAGTTCGAGCTGGCCTACGTGAAAGGTGAACCCGGTGAAGATTGGCGGTATGGGTTTGAGATCTGCATGCCGTTGGTGTATGAAAGCGCCGCCGCTTACCTTTACCAGAATAATGCTGTCTACGACGTCAACGCCTATCTTTACGATTATGAAGGCGGATTGGGGGATATTTCCTTTATCCCGGTCATGCTGGGCAAGCAGATGGGTGCAAACCATTTCAAAACCGGTGTGCGGCTCTATGCCCCGACCGGATATTATCGGCAAGGCAACATCGCCCAGGGCGGCTTGAACTATTGGACCTACACGCCGTTTCTTGGAATATCCCATGTGGTGCCTGGCCAACGGGAAATCTCTCTCTACACCGGGTATGACATACGTGAACGCAACACCGATACGGATTACGATTCCGGAGACGTCTTTCATATGGACGCGGTGGCGGCTATCTATACGGATCTCTACACGGCCGTGGGCATCACGGGGAGTCTTTATCAACAAACCCAAGCCGATTCCGGGACCGGCGCCGTTTTGGGCGCGTTTAAAGCGCAAACGTACACACTGGGACCCATTATCCGGCACACTTCGGGCAATATGAGCTTCGAGTTTAAATGGCTTCCTGAAATCAGCGTAAAAAACCGAACCGAAGGAAGCAGTTTCTGGGTGAATTTCGGGACACCGTTCTAAATGAAAAACTATTCGCCACCGCGCTGGTCGCGCTGTTTCTGATCCCCACGGCCTTAGGGGGCGGGGGAGGTTTCGGACCCGGTTTGGCCGCTAAAATTTACGGGGAAAGCCGGTGTGACAACCATGTACCAGCCGCAACTTGAAACCGTCACGGACAATCGTGTCACCGCACGGGCCGCTGTGTCGGTGCTGTTGGAGGGGGAAAAAGAACCTCGGTTCGGGGCGGTCTGGATGGTCGGGCGCGTGATAACCGACCGAGAGGCGGGCACAGCCACCGTCACGTCCGTGGAAGTGACAGACGTCAAAGCGCCGGGTGAATCGCCCGATAATTATGAGCGTTTCGTAAAAGTTTCTTTCCGAACAACTCACCGCGAAAGTCATCGTGATTCCTCTCTCTCAATACGCGGCGGGCATGGGGGATGCGGGCAAAGCCAATTCTTTAAAACCCCCCCTTTCAACCACCCCCCCGAGATCTTATTTCCGAGAAACCCCGGCGAAACTGTTGATTGTGGATGGGGAAGTTAAAACCCAGCCGATTGAAGAGGGAAACCTTTTACAAGTGGTGAACACAGCGGACGTCCTCGTCAAAGACCCGGCCACCTCTTTTATTATTTGTTGACCGATCCGGGGGATGGGTGGGGCCACGGACCTGAAGGGATCTTGGTCCTAGTCCGACTCGGTTCCCCGAGGCTGAATCACTGCGGAAAAAAGTGGTAGGCGAAAGCGAAGGAACAAAAGAAAGAGAAGCGAGACAAAAAGGCACCGGAAATCATTTTACGAGGGGCCCCCGCGGAACTCTATGTCACAAAGGGGTCTCCCCAATACAGTCCCCTGGCCGGAACCGCCCTGCTCCATGTGACCAACACCGATCAAGATATTTTCCGGGAAATAAAAAGCCAAGAGATTTTTATCGTGACCTCCGGCCGCTGGTTTAAGGCCAAAAGCACGGAAGGGCCCTGGACCTTTGTTCCGTCCGAATCTCTGCCTGAAGATTTTGCCAAGATCCCTCCCAACTCCCCGCGGGCCGGTGTGCGCGTCTTTGTTGCGGGAACACCGGAAGCGAAAGAGGCCTTGTTGGACGCGCAGGTTCCCCAAACCGCGGCGGTGAAACGGGGTCCGGCGGAATTGAAGGTGGAATACGATGGCTCGCCGAAATGGAAAAACGTGGAAGGGATGGAAAAAAAAGAGGTGGCCTACGCTGAGAATTCAGCTGACGCCATCTTCAAAGTAAAAAACAAATATTACCTTTGCCGCGAAGCGGTCTGGTATGAAGCCGCCCAGCCGGAAGGGCCCTGGAGTGTCGCGGCGATCATTCCACCGGAACTCAACAAGTTACCCCCCAGCTGTCCCCACTACCAGTGCAGTCACGTCTACGTCTATGAATCGACGCCGGATGTTGTTTATTGCGGATACACAGCCGGATACATGGGGGGTTACGCTTACGGTGCAACCATTGTGTACGGAACAGGTTATTACTACCCACCCTATTACGGCGCCTACTATTATCCTCGGCCAGTCACTTATGGTTACCATGCCTATTATAATCCTTACTCAGGTTGGGGCGCCGTGGGTTACCGAGGTCCCAACGGGGGAATCGCCATCAGCGGCCCCGTGGGTGGATGGGGCCGACCTGGAAGTCCTGGAGGCATTGGCGGAGTCGGTGGGCCCGGCGGACCGGGCGGTGTTGGAGGAGCGGGAGGTCCTGGAGGAGTCGGTGGTCCTGGCGGGCCTGGAAATGGTCGACCGGGCTCCGATCGGCCCCAACCAAAAGGGGGGGGCGGGTCCAATGCCAACGTTTATAATCGGTCGAACCGAACCGGGGCGGCGGTCCAACCCTCGCCTCGGCCCACGGCCGGCACGTCGTCTCGGCCTTCAGCGGGGACGTCCAACAACGTCTATGCCGACCCAAGCGGGAACGTTCATCGTCAAAATTCGAAAGGTGGATGGGAATCGCACAGTGGAAATTCTTGGTCTTCGTCCAACCAGAACAGCAATTACAAAAGCCATCAATCCGACTTAAACCGCCAAAGCCAAGTGCGTCAAAGTTCGTCCCGATCGTCCTACGGGGGCGGGTATTCAGGAGGGTCCAGTGGCTATTCGGGATCTCGCGGGGGAGGAGGCGGTGGGTCTCGGGGTGGCGGAGGGGGAGGACGCGGCGGCGGTCGACGGTAAACTTTTTTCTCGGGGAGGGGGGGGGTTTATTTTTTTTTGGCCCCCGCCCCGCCCCCGGGAAAAAAGGGGGCCCGGGGGGGGGGGGGGGGGCCCGGGGGGGGGGGGGCCCCCCGGGGGGGGGGGGGGGGGGGGGGCCCCCCCCCCCGGGGGGGGGGGGGGGGGGGGGGGGGGGGAAGGAACAAAAAACAAAAAAAAAAAAAGCCCGGGGGGGGGGGGGGGGCTTTCCCGGGGGGGGGGCAAAAAAGGGGGGGGGGGGGGGGGGGGGGGGGGGGGGGGGCGGGGGGGAGGAAGGGGGGGGGGGGGGGGGGGGGGGGGGGGGGGGGGGGGGGGGGGGGGGGGGGGGGGGGGGGGGGGGGGGGGGGGGGGGGGGGGGGTGGGGGGGGGGGGGGGATGGGGTGGGGGGGGTTGGGGGGGGGGGGGGGGGGGGGGGGGGGGGGGGGGGGGGGGGGGGGGGGGGGTGGGGGGGGGGGGGGGGGGGGGGGGGGGTTTGGTTTGGGGGGGGGGGGGGGGGGGGGGGGGGGTTTTGGGGGGGGGGGAGGGGGGGGGGGTTTGAAAAAAGGGTAGGGGGGGGGGTTTGGTTTATTTTTTTTTTTGGGGGGTGGGGGGGGGGGGGGGGGGTTTTTTTGTTTTAAAAAATTTTGGAAAAAATTGGGGGGGGGGTTTCGGGTGTTATTGAGTAACAGATTTTCTGCGGCGAAACTCTTGTAGGGCTTTTTCGTCTTCGGATTGTTCCCGCGCTCCGCCAAAAGCCAGAAACGCCGCGCCCGCCACTTCTCCCTGGACGAACACATCACCGGAATAACTAACACTGCCCCCACTGGGTCCAGAGGACGCGGCCACCGCGCCGTTGGTGAACATCAAATAGCATCGCAAATCCGTTCTCAGACCCAGCCAAGAGGTTAGGTAATATTTGGCTCCCCCATCCAGAGTGAAAGAAAAAAAGTCGTCCGATTCGCTTTTTGTTTTCACGTGGGTCAAACCCAGCAAACCGGCCAAAAAGGGTCGAAATTTGCCTTCTCTATACTCTTTTAATCCACCGATTTGGTAATGGTCCATTGTGTAGTTAAACGGGATGGAAGCGAAAGTATCGCCTTGAAATGAAGATTCTTGGCGAGAAAAGAGGATTTCTAATGCCGAATCCGGACCGAAATAAATATCCATTAACCCGCCAAAAGATCCGGACGCGTCAGCGGTGTGAGATTGGCCCCACGCGTCGTCAAAAGATCCTCCAAATCTCCACCCCCCGAACGGACCCACTTCCAGTGGCATCGCTCTGGCCATAGAAACCAACGACATTAACACCAACCAACACATTAAAAACCCTTTGGAGAATACGGATCTCAAAATTTGGTCCCTCCTGAAAGTAAACCCCCGAGAGCTTTGAAAGCCCTCGGGGGTTGTCAACCCCGATCGCTTATTTAATTTCCTCACCCAACAGCGGAACGCTTGAAAGAAGACTGACTTTAATGGCCGACGTGATGAAATCATCCACCTGCCAAAACCGACCGGCAACCGTCGCGTTCACTTTCTTACTGATCTGAGCCGCGTATTTTTTGCGGATAGCAAGCTCCTTGGACTGATTTTTATAGGACGATTTGAGCAATTCTTTCACCTTCGAGTCGGACATGGTGGTGAAATTCTTCGCGTATTCGGCCACAAGGTTCATTCTTGAATCCATAACCCCCTCTCGTTCTTTTTTGTAGGCATTGTAGACATCCCAGAAATTGCTCTTAACGGTGGGATCTTTCAATAGATCTTCCAGGGCGGCGGTGAAAATGGCCCGACGTTCCGCGGTCACGGCGTAGCGAATCATTTCTGGGCTTAAAGTCACCTGATTGACGTTGACCTCAGTGACCGGAGATTCCTTTTTGGTTTCGGAACGCAAGCCGGTCCCGAGCAGGACAATGGCACACAGAGACAACAGTATTTTGTGACGCATGGTTAATCTCCTTATCATTGTTAGATTAGAACGAAAGCGAAAATGTGATTTCTGGGTAAGTGGAGGTGCACGAGCTGTAAACGGATTCGTTGCAGTCAAGCAACTTTTCATAAACGCCACCCAACCCGGCGTAGGCGTTGCCGCCGAGGGACATGTAAGCACCGTAGCGAGCGCCGTAAGAGTTGAGATCATCCCATCCCTCATAGAAGGTTCGTCGGTAAAAAGCCCCCACGTAGGGCCAAAACTTTTCAAATCCCGAATAGACATAGCGAAGACCGGGCGTTAATTTATAGGTTTGGGGCGAAGCGCCGATCCAAGCCTCGCCGTCAAACCCCGCTTCCAGACCGTTCGCGATAAAGTAACCCACACCCAACCCCGCCACCATATAAGTGTCGCCGGCAGACTGTCCTGAGCCAACGGAAAAGGATCCCCGCCAACGCCCGGCATCGAATAACGATTTCCCCGCCGAAACGGATGCTCCTGCGTGGGATGATCCCACGAGGCATACAAACATCCCCATGAGCAAAATTCCAAAACGAGGTTTCATTGCGCTTCTCCTTTCTTGTTTTTAGCCGGTGAAAGCAGTCCTTGGGATCGCAACTTTTTTTCAATCACCTTGGCCACATTGTTCACCAACTGAGGGATGGCGGGGGGCTCAACCGTTTCGGTGGTCCCGGACCAAATCAACTTCTCGTCCGCCAGGGAAAAAATGCGTGTTTCCAACTGAAGTATTTTCCATTGGACTACATTGGTTTCTTGCATGTAAGTCCAGGAATAGGAATAGTGATCCCAGAGGGGCGATTGGGTGGGAGTGGCCGTGTATTCCTTTTCTTCTCGCACGCTCAGCCAACGTAAGAGAACCATCCCGTCAAAAGAGGCTTGTTGTATCCGTTGTTTAGCGATGGTGGGATCTTTAAGTTCGGATTCGTTTAGGAGCGTGTAGGAAGGCGTTGCTTTCGGTCCAATTTTGGCCACCATCGCGTCTTCAGCGCTCCGGCGTTCCGTGTCGCTGGGTGCGACCGCCACCACAATGATTTTGTTGAAATGAATCGGCTGAACTTTTAAATCTGGGTTGGTCCACGAATTAATCATTCGTGTGTTATTCATCGAGCAGGCGGAAAAAAGGGTCGCCATTGATAGAGCAATAATTTGCAACTTAAATTTCATTTGGATGTCCTCCGGCTCATTAAGTGCGGTTTCCCGGCATTCCCTCTTGGGGAAGCTTTATTATACATTAACTTTATTCAAGAAAAGGAACCTCGGAATTGTCCAATTCAAGATGAGCAAATCAGTTGCCTGGGAGGGGAGTGGAGGAGTGAAGGTATTTTTCAATGTTGGGTGGGATCTGGAAGCCTCCACCCATGGCGCCCGCTTGAACGGGTCTGAATATATACTGAGGGTCAAGCGAACACGCTTTATCGTAGAACTCCTGGGACAAATCCGAGCGGCCCATTTTGTTGTAGACGATGCTTAAATTGTAGTTGGATTCGGCATTTATGGGGTCAACGGTGACCGCCCGATTCAGGAAGTCAAGGGCTTCGTCGAATTTCTGTTTTTCCATGGAAACCAGTGCCAGATTGTTTAGAAGCTCAGGGGAGTCGGAGCAAGACGCAGAGGCCCTTTGATAGTTTTCCATGGCTTTCGATAGATCCTTCTGCTCGTACCAAACCCGTCCACTGAGCGTATTCGCAAGACAAGAGGAAGGATTGATACGCAACGCTCCGTCTAACGCCTCCAGAGATTCGCGGTATTTGTTAAGATTCATGTACGCCCGCCCCAAATTGCAGTAGGACTTTTCCCGGGGCACCGCCGCAATGGATTTCTTGAAATATTCGATGCTTTTCTCCGTCTCCCATCGTTGCCCATAGATCATGCCCATATTGTTATAAGCCATGGCATAAGCGGGATCAATATCCACTGTTTTTTGGTAATAGTTCAACGCTTTGTCGGTGTCTTTTTTTTCGTAGTACAAAACGCCAAGACTGTAGTGGGCACGGGGTTGTTTTGGGTAGAGCCGGAGCACATCTTCCCATAATTTAAATGAATCGCTAAACAGGAGACCGCGGTTGTAGGCCATCCACCCCAAAAAAACCAGATGAATCCCCATCAAACCGAGGCACATTTTTCGCGCCCCTGGGTTCGACCGCGTTTTCAGGTCCACACGAAACACCTTGCAATAAGTGAGCACTATTAAAAGAAGCACACCGTATTCAGCAATGTAAAGACGGTTTTCTGCCAAGGAGGTCGTGGTGGGAAAAACCGATGACGTGGGTGCAAGCTGTATCACCCACCACAGGGTGGAAAACAGAACCAACCGCGACACCTCTGTTCCCTTGCGAATTACATTCCACGCTATCCCGGCCAGCGCGAAGAGCCCAACGGCCGACCAAAGGAGTTTTGGTTCAGCCAGCGAAGAAAATGACGGAGGCATGTGATCCAACGACAATCCGGTCGGAGAGAGCATGAACTGGATATACCGCATGAACGAATAGATCTGATTGAGGAAATAGGTTTCGCGGGGCATGGCCGATTCCGCCTCAAGGTCCCCGATCGATCCGAAGTAGGCCGCCCGCGCCAGCAGGTAAACCGTCAACACAATCCAAAACGGGATGTGCGCACGGATCCGCGTGCGAAAAGAGGCCCAGTCGCAACGATGAACGACAACAAAATCCATCATCAGGAGGATCGCCGGAAGAACAGCGACCGATTGTTTGGAGCCAAGTCCCAGCAAAAACAAACCGAGCGCCGCCCAGTGTTTCCACCGGGGATGGGGGGAGGCGCTAAAAAACAACAAGAGGGCCCCCAGAGAGGTGAGCGCGGCGAGAATGTCCGAACGGTTAAACGGGTAGAGCGCCACGATCGCGTTGACGGGATGAACCACAAACAAGAGGGCCAGAACAAAGGAGAGCGTCACGTTTTCTTTGCCGAAAAGCAGAAAAAATAACCGACTCGTCAGCAGAAAGAGCAGAACCCCCACGAACCCGTGGCCAAGCAAATTGACAAAGCGGTATCCAAACGGATCCAACTTTCCAAAATAGTAATTCAGCGTCAATGTGAGAAAGGTCACGGGCCTGGAAGGATCGTTGCGAACGAACGATTTGTTCTGAGAATAAGGGTAAACCAGTTTAGAAAACACCTGGGAAAGTTTCTCAATGCGGAGATCGGTATTGTTTTGAATTTTGTGAACATCATCAAGGACAAACGGCGCATGCAGTGTGTTCTTGTAAAGGAGAAACCCACCAGGACCAAAGACACCGCCATCCAAAACCGTGTGCCCGAGCCAAATCCAGGCCGGACCACCGTACCCACAGTTTTTCCAGCGAATGCCGATTTGTTTTTCAACTTCTTTGACATAAAAAAATCATAACATCTTTTTACTGTAAAGAATTTCAGACCTGGTTCATTATGAATTTTAGTAAGATCAACTTTTCTGGGCGGCTCGTTATTGACGACTCTCAAAGGTAGCCTCTGGAGGTTTACTTATGCAACCGAAAGAAAATAAATTAACCCGTTTTGGGGCTTGCCTGTCCGCGGGAGCCTTGGTTCTGGGAAACACGGCTCCGGCGATGGCTTCCAAAACCAAATCCCCAGACCCCATCGACCGCACGGTTCTTCCCATTCGGGAACCAGAATATCCGACCAGCGGACTCCTGGATGTTCGCCAAGCCACCCCGCCGCCCCATTTTGACGTTCGACCGCCCGCCGGCGCGCCCAACGTTTTGGTGGTTCTCGTGGACGATTTGGGGTTTGCTGGGACGAGTTCTTTCGGTGGGCCGGTCCCCACGGAGGCCTTTGATCGCATCGCTCGCGAAGGTTTACGGTATAACAATTTCCACACGACGGCCGTATCGTCCCCCACCCGCGCCGCGTTGAAAAGCGGGCGCAATCACCATGTCAACAACATGGGGTCCATCATTGAGACGGGAACCGCTTTCCCCGGGAACACCGGCCAAATTCCCAGCAACGTGGCTCCCCTGGCGGAGATGTTGCGCCTGAACGGGTATGGCACCGGCGCCTTTGGGAAATGGCATGAATTGGCCGCTTGGGAAGCCAGCGCCGCGGGGCCGTTCGACCGATGGCCGACCCGACAGGGGTTTGATAAATTTTATGGATTTCTTGGCGGAGAAACCAATCAATGGGCGCCGTTTGTCTACGATGGGACCACCGCTCAGGAACTGCCCGAAGACCCCCAGTATCATTTCATGGCCGACATGACGGACAAGGCCATCTCCTGGGTTAAGTTTCAAAAGGCTCTGGCGCCGGAGAAACCGTTTTATATGTATTTCGCTCCGGGGGCCACCCACGCGCCCCATCATGTGCCGGCGGAGTGGATCGCCAAATGGAAAGGAAAATTTGACGGCGGGTGGGATGTCCTGCGCAAGGGAATTTTGGATCGTCAAATAAAGCTTGGCATTGTTCCAAAGGCAACAAAACTGGCTCCCAAACCCACGGCCATTCCCGACTGGGATAAGTTGACGAAGGACCAGAAAACCTTGTTCGCCCGCCAGTTCGAAGTGTTTGCCGCATTTGTTGATTATACGGACTTCCACATCGGCCGTTTGGTAAAGGCCGTCGAAGAAACCGGTGAACTGGACAACACAATGATTGTCCTCGTCTACGGCGACAACGGCGCCAGCGCCGAAGGCGGGGCCAACGGCATGTTCAGCGAAATGACGTATTTTAACGGCGTTCAGGAAAAAGTGGAGGACATGCTCAAGGTTAAGGACAAATGGGGTGGGCCAGAAACCTATCCCCACATGGCCGCCGGTTGGGCCGTGGCGCTCGATACGCCCTACACCTGGACCAAGCAGGTCGCGTCGGATCCCGGCGGTACCAAGGTGGGTATGGCCCTGCGCTGGCCCCGGGGCATTAAGTCGAAAAACCAAATCCGCTCCCAGTTCGCTCATGTGATTGATATCGCGCCGACCATTCTTGAAGCGGCGGGCCTACCCGAACCCAAGGTCGTCAATGGAGTGACGCAACGGCCCATGGACGGCGTGAGTTTGGTCTATTCTTTTGACGACGCCAAGGCCCCGGAGCGCCACACGACCCAATATTTTGAAATGTTTGGAAACCGGGCCATTTATAATGCCGGTTGGTTTGCCCGCACCATTCACCGCGCCCCCTGGGAACCAACCCCGCGCCGGGATCTGAAGGACGACATATGGGAACTCTATGATCTGCGCAAAGACTTCAGTTTGGTAAATGACCTCGCTAAAACCAATCCCACCAAGTTGGAGGAACTTAAATCCTTGTTTATGAAAGAAGCGGAAAAGAACTACGCCCTCCCTGTCGACGACCGCCTGTTTGATCGGATCATCGCTTCAAACGTCGGGCGTCCGGATCTCATGGCGGGGCGAACCTCGATCACCTTGAGCGCGGGCATGGTGGGCATGACCGAAAACACGTTCTTAAATATCAAGAACCGGTCCATGACCGTGACCGCCAAGATCGAAATACCAACCACCGGCGCCCACGGAATCGTCTTCGCCCAGGGGGGGCGTTTTGGGGGTTGGGCCCTTTATGTGAAAGATGGGGTGCCGGCCTATGACTACAACTTTTTGGGCATGCAACGTTTCACGGTGGCCGGAAAGGAAAAACTTAGCCCAGGCCCCGCCACTCTGCGTTTCGACTTCGCCTATGACGGGGGAGGGGTCGGCAAGGGAGGCTTGGGGTCCCTGTATGTCAATGGCAAAAAGATCGCGGAGGGCCGGATAGAACGGACGCAACCGGCCATTTTCTCGGCCGACGAAACCGCGGATGTGGGCATTGATTTGGCGTCTCCGGTGGTCGAGTCGATCGGGGCGGAGCGGGCCTCAAAATTTAACGGAAAAATCGACGAAGTCACGGTTGAACTGGCGTCCCTTCCCAAGCCTCATTAGGTTTTTACGCCCCTTTTCCAATGAACCCTGGAACGTTTGACAAATATCAAATGCCGGGGATTCTGGGCGCGTTAGGGCAACGGCGCTTCCATGTGATGGCCAAACCGGCGGGATCCACGTGCAATCTGGATTGCGCCTACTGCTTTTACCTCAGCAAAGAAACGCTCCCCAAGGGGCCGGGGCCTGGGCGCATGTCGGAAGAAACCCTCGACCAATTCGTTCGACAATACATCGCCGGGGTGACGGCGGATGAAGTAGTGTTCACCTGGCAGGGGGGGGAACCGACGCTCCGGGGCCTTGATTTTTACCGAAAAGTCGTTGAACTCCAAAAAAAACACGCCAAACCCGGCCAGCGGATCGAGAATGATCTGCAAACGAACGGCACCCTTTTAAATGAGGAGTGGTGCGCGTTCCTTAAAGCCAACCGATTTTTGGTGGGGCTTAGCATTGACGGTCCTCGTGCGCTCCACGACCGGTACCGGGTCTTGAAAAATCAACAACCGACCTTTGACCGCGTGTTCCAAGCCGCCCGGCGGCTGGCCGATCACGGCGTTCCCTTCAACACTCTCACCTGCGTCAACCGGGTCAACGCAAAGAAACCGCAGGAGGTTTACCGGTTCCTGCGCGACGAATTAAAATCCACCCGCATGCAGTTCCTTCCCGTGGTTGAATACAAGGGGTTTCAAACCACGGCGCCCTATGTGTGGGATCCCGCGGTGCTCCCCCGCGCCGGATCGTTGGAGGCCCGGCCCGGAAACCCAAATTCCATCGTGACGGACTGGTCCGTGGATCCGGACGATTGGGGGGAATTCTTGATCTGGGTTTTTGATGAATGGCGGCGGAAGGATGTGGGCAGGATTTTGGTCAACCATTTTGAAACGTTGGTGGCTCAGCACAGGGGCGAACCTTCCCAGATGTGCGTCTACAGCGAATTCTGCGGAAAAGGGGTTGCTCTCGAACACGACGGAACCGTTTACGCCTGCGACCATTTCGTCTATCCCGAATACCGGACAGGCCACATCAAAGACACGCCCTTGGCGGAATTGGTTTTTTCTCCCACCCAGGTAAAATTCGGCCACGCCAAAAACGAACTTCTCCCCGGCGAATGCCGTCGCTGTCCGTATCTCTCCGACTGCTGGGGCGAATGCCCCAAAAATCGCATTCTCCGCACCCGTGACGACGAGCCTGGGTTAAACTACCTCTGTCACGGCCTAAAAAAATATTTCAAACACGCCCTCCCTCATGTGAAAAACATCGCGTCTCCAATTCGTTAGTGGACGCCTTGAACGCGGGGACGTTAAATGTCAAAGTTTGTCTAACTTGTCGGGAGGTCTTCCATGAAAAGAATTGATCAATCATCCTGGTCCCGGATGGCAAAAACCGGTTTGGCTTTGATTGTTGGGGGAACCCCGGCGTCGGCGACGGTCCCGAACATTGAAAAGAACTCCTCCCAGGATGGATTGGACCGATCGGTTCTTCCCATCAAAGAACCCTCTTACCCCATCGTGACAGAACTGGACGCTCGGAACGCCAAAGCCCCGGCGCGGTTCAACGTAAAAGCCCCGGCCAACGCTCCGAACGTGGTCGTCGTTTTGCTGGACGATATCGGGTTCGGCCATTCCAGCGCCTTTGGGGGCCCGATCCACATGCCGAATTTGGAACGCCTCGCGGCTAACGGTCTTCGCTACAACCGGTTCCACACGACGGCGTTAAGCTCCCCGACGCGCACCGCCCTTTTGACCGGCTACAACCACCACTCCAACAACGCCGGGGCCATCATGGAAGTGGCCACGGCCTTTCCCGGGAACACGGGGATTCGTCCGCAAAGCATCACGCCGGTGGCCCAGGTGCTCCGAATGAACGGCTACAACACGGCCGCCTTCGGCAAATACCATGAAACGCCCCCCTGGGAAGGATCCGTTTCGGGTCCCTACGACCGCTGGCCCACGGGATCGGGGTTTGAAAAGTTTTATGGATTTATTGGGGGGGAAACCAACCAATGGCACCCCATGATCTACGACGGCACCACGCGGGCCTATCCTGATGTGGAAGCGCCCGGCTACCATTTCACGACCGACATGACCAACCAGGCCATTCGGTGGATGAACACCCAGCAATCGCTCACACCGGACAACCCCTTTTACATGTATTTCGCTCCCGGCGCCACCCACGCGCCGCACCATGTGCCGAAATCATTCATTGAAAAATACAGAGGGAAGTTCGACCAGGGCTGGGACAAATTGCGTCAGGAAACGTTGGCTCGGCAAAAAAAGTTGGGCATTGTTCCCAAGAACACACGGTTGGCGCCGAAACCGGCCGCCATCAAAAATTGGTCGGTGTTGTCTGCGGATGAAAAGAGGCTTTTCGCCCGGCAGATGGAAGTACGCCGGGTTTGCCGAACAAACCGATATGGAAGTGGGGTGGTTAATCCAGGCGATCGAAGCGCGGGGAGAAATGGACAACACCCTGTTCTTCTACATTGTTGGCGACAACGGCTCCAGCGCCGAAGGCGGCATGATCGGCATGTTCAATGAAAACACCTATTTCAATTCGGTCCAGGAGACCCTGGACATGCAGTTGCAACGGATCGACGATTTGGGGACAGAAAAGACCTACAACCATTTCGCGGCCGGCTGGACTATTGCCGGCAACACGCCGTTCACCTGGTCCAAGCAAGTGGCTTCGAACTTCGGCGGGACGAGAAACGGGATGGTGGTCCATTGGCCCGCCGGGATCAAGGCAAAAAACCAAATCCGAACGCAGTTTCATCATGTCATCGACGTGGCGCCCACGATCTACGAAGCGACGGGCGTTCCCGCCCCCCGGATGGTGAACGGTATTGAACAACGCCCCATCGAGGGACTCAGCATGGCCTATTCCTTTGAAAACGCCAAAGCGCCCGACGCTCGGAAAACCCAGTATTTTGAGATGATCGGCAACCGCGCCATCTATCACGATGGTTGGTTTGCCGGAACCATTCACAAGGCGCCCTGGGAAGCTCAACCGCGCCGTCCTTTGGCGGAGGATGTTTGGGAGCTCTACAACGTGAACGAGGACTTCAGCCAGTCGCGCGACCTCGCCGCAAAATATCCGGACAAGCTTGAGGAGCTCAAGAAAAAGTTTATAGAGGAAGCGGTCAAATACAACGTTCTCCCCATTGATGACCGAAGCATCGAGCGTTTTGATCCCGTTATCGCAGGTCGTCCGGACCTCATGAACGGGCGCACGAAACTGGTCCTCTACGAAGGCGCGACCGGCATCCCCGAAAACGCGTTTATCAATATCAAAAACACCTCGCTGTCCATTACCGCCGAGGTCGACGTGCCGGCCGACGCCTCCGGCGTCATCCTCTGCCAAGGGGGCGACTTTGGCGGCTGGACGTTCTATTTAATGGACGGAAAACCGGCCTACACCTACAATTGGGTCGGGTTGGAATCCTACACAGTGTCTTCTGAGACAAAAATTCCGGCGGGCGCCCACACCCTCCAATTCACGTTTGATTACAAAGGGGGGCGCGGAGCCGGCGGGGTTGGAACGCTGTTCCTTAACGGCGAGAAAATTGGCGCGGGCACGATCGCCAAAACCAACGCCAACACTTTCGGAATTGACGAATCCGCCGACGTCGGAACGGACGAAAACACGCCTGTCTTTCCCGCCTATCACAAAAAGGAAAAATTCACCGGCCATATCCGCCAAGTCACGGTGGAAACCTTCCCGGGAAAATAATCGGGGAAAAATGTGTTTCAGGGATCATTGCATCATTCCAAATAGATCTGCGCGATTAAGGAGTCAAGACCATGAATGCCGAACAATTGCGTCTTCAAGAAGTGCGGGAAGGAAAGGCCGCTTGGCGGAAATGGGGGCCTTATTTGAGCGAACGCCAATGGGGGACGGTGCGCGAAGACTACAGCGAATCCGGGGACGCGTGGAATTATTTTTCCCACGACCAGGCCCGCTCCCGAGCCTACCGGTGGGGGGAGGATGGCCTGGGCGGAATTTCCGACGACCACCAGCGGCTCTGCTTCGCGTTGGCGCTGTGGAACGGCAAAGACCCTATCATTAAAGAACGGCTCTTCGGCCTCACCAACAGCGAAGGGAACCACGGGGAAGACGTGAAGGAATATTATTTTTATTTGGACAGCACGCCCACCCATTCCTACATGAAATACCTCTACAAATATCCCCAACGGGCCTATCCGTATGACGACCTGGTGCGCACCAACAAGGCGCGGTCCCGTGATCAACGAGAATACGAGCTTTTGGACACTGGGATTTTTGACGGCAACCGATATTTTGATGTTTATTTGGAATACGCCAAGGCAAGCGACGAAGACATTCTGGTTCAAATTTCCGCGGTCAATCGGGGTCCGGAATCGGCCGACCTGCACATTCTTCCCACGCTCTGGTTCCGCAATGACTGGGCTGGTTGGATCGATCGCCCATCGGCAAAACCGGCGCTAAGGCAGGTGAAAGGACCGAGCGGGGTCTGCCATGTGGAGACCACGCACCCGGATCTGGGGAACCATCATTTGTATGTGGAAGGAACCGTTCCTCTCCTGTTTTCAGACAACGAAACGAACAACGCCAAACTTTTTCCGCAATATCCCAACCCGTCTCCTTATGTGAAAGACGGGATCAACGATTACATCGTTCAAGGGAAAAAACAAGCGGTCAATCCGGCCGGAACTGGAACCAAAGTCTCCTCCCACCACAAAGTTAGTCTGGCTCCCGGGGCAACGGCGACGGTCAGGGTGCGCCTTTCCCTTAAAACGATGGAGAAACCTTTTGCGGATTTTGAGTCCATCCTCAACTCAAGAAAAGCCGAAGCGGATGATTTTTTTAAGGGGGTGACGCCCTCGACGGTTTCTCCCGACGCCGCCGCGGTTCTTCGTCAAGCGGTGGCCGGCATGCTCTGGAGCAAGCAGTACTATTATTTTGACGGGAACAAATGGCTCAAAGAACACGGAGCGCACCCCCTCATTCCCGGAAACCGTTTGTCGCGCAACCGGGAATGGTTCCACATGATTAACGAGGACATCATCTCCATGCCGGACAAGTGGGAATATCCCTGGTATGCGGCCTGGGATTTGGCTTTCCATACTCTGCCCATCGCGCTGGTGGATCCCGATTTCGCCAAACAGCAGATGCAACTGATGTTCAATGGGTTCTACATCCATCCGACCGGTCAAATCCCGGCCTACGAGTGGAACTTTAGCGATGTCAATCCTCCCGTCCACGCCTGGGCGACCCTGTTTCTCCACCGAACCGAATTGTCCTTGCGCGGCGAGCCAGACCGAAAATTCCTCGAGTCAGCCTTTAAGAAACTGCTCCTCAATTTCGCCTGGTGGATAAATCGGAAAGATCGCTCGGGCAAGAATGTCTTTGAGGGCGGTTTCCTCGGTCTCGACAACATCGGCCTATTTGACCGAAGTTCTCCCTTGCCGACGGGCGGCCACCTGGAACAGGCCGATGGTACGGCCTGGATGGCGCTGTTCTCTCAAAACATGCTGGAACTTGCGGTGGAGTTGGCGGGGGAAGATCCGAATTACCAGGAAATGGTTTCCAAATTTGCCGAGCATTTCCTTTACATTGCCAAGGGGATCAACAAATCGGGAGCCGACGGCATGTGGGACGAGGCGGACGGGTTCTATTACGATGTGCTCCAGTTGCCCAGCGGAGAAGCGGTTCGCCTGAAAGTGCGCTCCATGGTGGGGCTCCTCCCTCTTTGTGCCGCGACCGTGATGGAGGGATGGCAACGGGACCGGGTGCCCCAGGCCTTGAAAGACCTGGAAACCCGCCGGCGGCAAATGCCGGAACTGTTCGAACACATGCATCCCACGGGTCCGGGGAAGATGGGGGTTAACGATCGGGGGATCATCGCACTGGTGGATCCTGAACGTTTGAGACGGATCCTCTCTAAAATGCTCGATGAAAATGAGTTCCTGAGCCCCCACGGCATTCGGTCTCTCTCCAAATTCCACAAAAATAACCCGTACATTTTCAATGTTAACGGCCAGGAATTCCGCGTGGATTATTTGCCCGGCGAATCTAACTCCGGCATGTTTGGAGGCAACTCCAACTGGCGCGGGCCCGTGTGGATGCCGGTCAACGTGCTTTTGATCCGCGCGTTGCTCCAATTTTACCTGTACCATGGGGATACCCTCAAAGTGGAATGTCCCACGGGTTCCGGACGGTGGATGAACCTTTTCGAGGTGGCCCAAGACCTGGCCAACCGATTGAACGGGATTTTCCTTAAGGACCGTCAAGGAAAACGGCCGGTCTATGGGTCCATCGAGAAATTCCAAACCGATCCCCACTGGCGGGACCATGTGCTTTTTTACGAGTACTTCGACGGAGAAACCGGGGAAGGAATCGGCGCGAGCCACCAAACCGGTTGGACAGGCCTCGCGGCCAAACTCATCCAGCTCTTCGGCGTCCTTGACGCCAAGAGCTTTTTGGAAAGTGGAAAACGAGGGGCGTTCACCAATTCAAAATGAACCATGGTTGACTGAACCGCTGGAATTAGACGCAATGCCTGTCAGTTAAGCGTAGTTGCCCGATTCATCGGGCGGGTTTGAAGTGGATAAAGCGATTCATCTGATTTAAAGGCGCCCCATGAATGGGGCAACTACAAATCAGGCCTTAACCCGTGTTATTGCCTTTCACCGCCAAGGTCTATTGCACGGAACAATCCACAGTGACGGTAACCGTGGTCCGGTCAATTATGTAGGTGAAAGATTGCGGCGCGTTGGCGCAGTTGGCCAACGCGGGGGTTTCGATGAACCGTCGCATGGTCTCTTGGATCGCGCTTTGAGACAGGGCCCTTTCTTTGATGGCCAAACGCATGCGCATGTCTCCCCGCCGCTGGATGCTGATCCAGTTCGATAACGAAAGCCCTATGAGAAAAGCCCCCAAGATGAACGAGACCAGCAGAAGCGTCGCTAAACCGCCTTCCCGATGGCGGGGTGTTCTTTTCATGGAAGGTTGCAGAAAACAGCGGAAATAGAGGCCGACGCGCTTGCCGACTTCGCCTTGACTGTCACCCGTTTGCGGTGTGTTCTATTTTCCGTTGGGACAAGTGTGTTGGCGCCATCAAGTTCAACAAACTCCACAGTAACACTTCTCTGAAAGGGGCCCCACTTCCCACGGGGGGTAATGTCTGGTTCTGTAAAATCGGCCCAATCTTCCAATGCCACCTTGGGAGTTTCGGGGTCCCGACTGACACTGGCAGGGTTGGCGCCGTCTATGTTCATCACCACGCCTGGGGTTGAATATCTGTCCCACCGCATCTTTTGGATTGTTTCTAACAGGTCCTCGGCGGAGGCCGCGGCTTGCAGGCTTCCCATGCTCATGGTGAGCGAACGTCCGGAGTTTCCGTAAAGTTTCAAGAGGCCCAAAAGGCAAATGGAAGTCACAACCACCGTCACCATGACTTCGATAAGCGAGACGCCGCGGATGTTTTTCATGGGGGTCAGTCCGTGGGGGGATAAATGGTTCGGCTGTAGGAGAGGGTCCGATCCTCTTTCACGCGGTCGCGCACCGTCACGGTGACCCGGATCGACCGGTTGGCGCCAAGCAAGGGATCTCCAACCCAATCAATAGTAAGACGGCCGATGTTGGCCAAGGTGCTCTTTTGCGTGGGTCCGTCCCAGATCCAACCGACCAAATTGCTGAAATTATCAACTGGTCCAAAATGGGGGACGTGGGTGGTAAACCTCCGAATGTCCGGCCCCAGGGTTGGAAAGGCTCTTTGATCATCCTGGGACATGATGTACTTCTTTTCGAGAGGATCTCCCGATTGGGGGTCCGTCTGATAAAAAACCATTCCAATGTCATTTCGCTGATGCAGGTTGACGTTCGGATCGGCTGGATTAAAATTTTTTGCCGTGTCATAGTTGATGTCCGCAATGTTTTCAGCGGGGGTGATCGTGATGTTGTCAAAATATCCGACCAGATGGCGCGGGGGAATCAAGCTTGTCTGCGTTCTGAGGTACGCATTAAAATTTTGGCCCGTTCGGTTGGCGGCGGGAATCACCACGGATACATAGGTCCAATTGGGAGACACTGACGAAGCCGACACAATGTCCGAAACGGGATCCCCGTTGCCGAGGGTTAATTGGAACGCAAGCGACGCCGTCAGTGTGACTCCCCCCTCACTGTCCCCGCGCACCCATCCCGCCAAGACGTAGGCCGTATCATCGCGCAACTCTCCAAAGTCCGGGCTTCGGACGGCATAGATTCCTTGAAAACTGGTGGCGATGGCCAGGCTCCCTGTCCCGAAAAGGCGGTTTTGCGGTGTTCGGTCAATGTAGGCTTGGACGGACCCGGGGTTTGGACGTCCCATGGGAACCATAGGAACGACGGGCGCGAACCAACTGTTTCGATCGGCAGTGGAACTGGAAAGGCGAGTATAAAACAAGTCAAATCCCGGGTCGGAAGACGTTCTGAACAAGGTGCCGGGGGCTGGATTCAAATTGAAAATGACGTTGTTGCAAAGGAGGTTCCCGAGCGTGTGTCGACGGGCGGAAAATAGGTCGTTTTCCATGAAACCCATCACCCGCTGGAGTTTGGTCAGCAGTTCAAGGCGCCTTTCCGTTGTGATCCGCTGGGTGGTGAGACCCTTTCCCAGCCAACCGAGCATTCCAAAAAAAAGCAGGATAATGGCCATGGACACAACCATTTCGGTCAAAGTAAATCCGGCGGAGAAAGTGAGGCGTTTCATTCCGAAATGATCGCTTGCACCGGGCGCGGCACGATCCCTCCCCTGGGATTTTGGTCGGCGGCAACCCCGGCCCCCGCTCCCCGGCCCCCCATAATCGCTGTCCATTCTTTGTGAACGTCCGTGTCATGGGAGGCCACCGCTTGCACGCGGACGCGCGCTCGTCCCTCCCAATTGTTGATGAAGAGGCTCAACGGAATATTCGGACCGCTTCGGACAAAATCAGTGTGACCATCCCGATTGAAATCGCCCGTGGAAACAACGATCTCCTGAGTTCGGGGTGATGTCCACCCGTCTTCTATTCCCCTGTTGTAGGGCTTGACCTCGCCAATTGCTGGGAAGACAGTTTTTTGTTTTTGCCGAACGACTTTATCGAAAGTGAAGTTCCCTGTGTTAATGAGAAATGCGGCGGCATCGGGGACTTTCAGTGAGTCTTGATAATGCTCATTCGGGTCAAACATGGACCCCTGAAACAGGCAAATGTCGATGAGGCCGTCCCCGTTTACATCGGTTAACGCATAGTCCCCGGGTTCTATACGATTCACAAGGTTGTGACTAATGCGGGTGACCCGGTCAATGGTAACGTCACTGCCATTGGGAGTGAGTGTGTATATTTCAGATTTGTGTATGCAACCATCTGTGCAGTCGAACCGATCAATAAAAAGTTCATCAAACCCGTCATTGTTGAAATCAGCGACCATGGGGAATGAAATGTACGCACCTGCTGTCAATTCTACAGTTGTCGTGCTCACACGGAACGGATTGGCGGAGGTCCGAAGACTAATCCATGGCCTCCGTTGTTGCACCCGATTCCCAGCCAGGACCAAGGCCTCACGGTTTCCAGCCAATCGCATGCGCAGAAGTCTGTCGCCATGCACACCTTCAAAATCGAGCCGGCCACCCGATTCGTTTGTCACAGTTTGAAATGTGGCCGTCGAGATATCTGTTTGTCCCGCGGTTTCTCTGTTACGGTACCAGAATATGTCGGTGGGAGAATCATCAGCGTTGTAGGGGGTGTTGTCCACATAGGTAAACAGATCCCCCTCTTTGGGACGGGGGAGGTTGGCTGAAAATTTCGCGTCCAGATTAAAACCACCCGCCGCGGTATATATTGTGCCGGGGTAGCTGGGGGGGAGGTGGCTGGTGAAATTGGCTCCAGCGGGACGGCGATTGTGCACCACCAGGTCCAGTCGATCATCGCCGTCGACGTCAAAAATATTTAGGGCGTAGGGGTTGAGGGAACTAAAGGCGAAGTTCCACATGGGGGATCCCGCAACCGTTCGCGCCGTATAGAACACGACGGGCATGCGATCATGGTTGTATTCCGCAACGACATGTTGGTCGAAATTCAAGCGGCTGTTAACAACCCCACCCTCCCACCCCCGGTTTTGTAACCACAGGATACGCCCGGCTCCTGTAAAAGGTTGAATGTTTGTGCCCGGGCTTGCACGGTAACCGTCTTTGATGTTGTTCGGTGAAAGGAGGACAATGTCCAGCCCCGTCTGCAAGGGGTTCTGTAGTCTGGCCAGTCGGATTTCTCTGCCGCCGCGAATCGTGACCGGAGAATTGTTCGGGGTAATGAAAAATAAATTGAAGTGTCCTCGGCCGTCGCCGCGTAACCAGGCCACATCGCTTCCCGTATACCCATTGAGCATCCCGGCAACAATGTTAGGAGAGGGAGGGGCGTATTCGGAAAACCCAGCGATGGAATCGCTACTCCCCCGTATGGGATCTAAAAAATAATCTGCGATTCTGCCGGTGACGTCAAGTCCAAGCAGGTTTGAGTTGCCATTGACACCGAAAAGGGCATCACCGGCCCTGAGAAAGTCAAATGCAAATTCTTCCCTCCATCGTTCGAAGTTCAGTATGTAATTCGATGGGGGGTTGCTATTGTACGCCCCGAAAGGGGGGATGCAGTCCGCCAGCAGAACGATGTCATCAATTCTGTCACCGTCCAGATCGCCCACGGCGTTGTCCACGATGTTAGTGAAAAATCGGGAAGCGTTCGCGGGGTAATGTTGGTCGCCGCCGACGCCCAAATCGTAGTGAGAATACATGTCCGCATATATTGGATCAACAAAAGGTATATCGGACGGTTGCCGAGCGCCACCCCACCCCGTGCCCAAAGAAACCAAAACCAATCCCAGAAAGACAAGATAAGGCCTTACCGCCCCATTCTTCCCCATGGCACCCTCCTCCCGCTCTCTATAATCTTTATCCCCAATTTTCACTTTTGTCAACCCAGGCCACAGACAAATTTTCGCTCGAAAGGATAAATTGCTCAGGTTCCTGGCATGCGCGCAGAGCCGGGGGTGGGATGTTGAGGTAACTTCTCGCATTTGTTCTAATAACGGCATGAAATGGATTTTTAAAAAACATCAGGAGGTCACATTATGAGCAACGAAAGCCAGTGTCCTTTTTCAGGAGGGTCCAACCCCCGCGCGGCCGGCCAAGGCGCGACCAATTCGGCCTGGTGGCCCCATCGGTTAAACCTCGAGCTCCTGCATCAGCATTCCTCCAAGTCCAACCCCATGGGGGAGGGCTTCCATTACGCGAAAGAGTTTAAGAGCCTGGATCTTGCGGCGGTTAAAAAAGACCTGGCGGCGCTCATGACCGACTCTCAGGATTGGTGGCCGGCGGATTTCGGCCATTACGGTCCTTTGTTCGTCCGAATGGCCTGGCACAGCGCGGGCACGTACCGGACCGGCGACGGTCGGGGCGGAGGCGGCCGGGGCCAACAGCGATTCGCCCCGCTCAACAGCTGGCCGGACAACGTTAGCCTGGACAAAGCCCGTCGTCTTCTTTGGCCGATCAAACAAAAGTTCGGCCGGAAATTATCCTGGGCCGATCTGATGATCCTCGCCGGTAATGTGGCCTTGGAAACAATGGGATTTAAGACGTTCGGGTTCGGCGGTGGGCGTGAAGACGTCTGGGAACCCGATCAAGACGTCTACTGGGGCGCGGAAAATAAGTGGTTGGAAGATAAGCGTATGTCCGGCGACCGCGCTCTGGAAAATCCTTTGGCGGCGGTTCAGATGGGCCTGATTTACGTCAACCCGGAAGGCCCCAACGGAAATCCGGATCCGGTGGCGGCGGCCAAGGACATACGTGAAACCTTCGCTCGAATGGCCATGAACGACGAAGAAACCGTGGCGCTGATCGCGGGGGGCCACACGTTCCGGCAAAACGCACGGAGCCGGTCCCGCCTCCCATGTGGGGCCGGAGCCCGAGGCCGCCGGCATTGAAGAGCAGGGGTTGGGTTGGAAATCCAGTTTCGGAACCGGCAAAGGCGGCGACACGATCACCAGCGGTTTGGAAGTCACCTGGACCACGACCCCGACGAAATGGAGCAACAACTTTTTCTGGAACCTGTTCGGTTACGAATGGGAACTGACGAAAAGCCCGGCGGGGGCACATCAGTGGGTGGCGAAGGGGGCCGGCGCGACGATCCCCCACGCCCATGACCGGTCGAAAAAACTGGTTCCGACCATGCTGACGACCGACTTGTCCCTGCGGTTTGATCCGGCCTATGAAAAGATTTCGCGACAGTTCATGGAAAATCCCGATCAGTTTGCGGAGGCTTTTGCGCGGGCCTGGTTCAAGCTGACCCACCGCGACATGGGACCTCGCGCGCGTTACCTCGGGGCCGAGGTGCCCGCGGAACAAATCCTCTGGCAAGATCCCATCCCCGCGGTCGATCATCCATTGATCGATGCCCAGGACATTGCCGGGCTCAAGGAAAAGGTCCTGGCGTCCGGGCTTACGGTTTCGGAGTTGGTCTCGACGGCCTGGGCGTCGGCGTCGACCTTTCGCGGATCGGATAAACGGGGGGGAGCGAACGGGGCTCGAATTCGCTTGGCTCCCCAGAAAGACTGGGCGGCCAACCAACCCGCTGTATTGGCGAACGTTCTGAACGTCCTGGAGGGCATTCGGAGCGATTTCAATAAAGCTTCGCCGAACGGAAAAAAAGTCTCCCTGGCCGACCTGATTATCCTGGCCGGTTGCGCGGGTGTCGAGACAGCGGCCAAAAAAGCGGGGCATTCGGTCACCGTGCCCTTCACCCCGGGACGCATGGACGCGTCGCCGGATCAGACCGACATCGCGTCCTTCGCCGTTCTCGAGCCCATCGCCGACGGGTTTCGCAATTACCTCAAGGCCCGCACCGCGATTCCCGCCGAAGCGCTGATGATCGACAAGGCGCAGTTGCTGACCCTGACCGGTCCGGAAATGACGGTGCTGGTCGGCGGTTTGCGCGTCTTAAAGACCAACGTCGGGCAGACCCCCCATGGCGTTTTCACCCAGCGGCCGGAAACGTTGACCAATGACTTCTTTGTCAACCTGCTCGACATGGGCACGGAGTGGAAGCCGACGTCCCCAGACGTGGAGGTGTTTGAAGGCCGCGATCGCAAGACGGACGAAGTCAAATGGACCGGAACCCGCGTCGATCTCATTTTCGGTTCGAACTCCCAACTCCGAGCCCTGGCGGAAGTCTACGGATGCCGGGACTCCCAAGAGAAATTCCTGCAGGACTTTGTGGCCGCGTGGACCAAGGTCATGAACCTGGACCGGTTCGACCTCGTCGGTTGAGGGAACTGCAGAAAGGCGAATTACGCGGCGGCGGAGAGGCTTTTGCGCAGGAGAGAGAGGGCGGAGCCGAAGAAAACACAGCCGATGACGAAGAGGGCTAAAAAGCTGGGCCAGACCACGTCGAGGCCGGCGCCGCGGAAGAGGATCGCTTGGGCGAAGGCGACGAAATGGGTGGTGGGGGCGGCTTTCATGATGAATTGCACGGCCTCCGGCATGCTTTGGTAAGGGGTGTTTCCGCCGGAGAGCATTTGAAGCGGAATGATCACCAGGATCATCAATAAGCCCATCTGGGGCATGGTGCGGGCCACCGTGCCGATCAAAATGCCCAACGCCGTTACCGAGAACAGGTGCAGAGCCACCCCCGACAGGAAGAGGGGGACGGATCCCGCGATGGGCATGTCCAGAACGCCCTGTACAATCCCTTTCAGTGATAAGGCGGTCACCACCAACACCACCAACCCGTTGGCCCAAATCTTTGCCATCATGATTTCGAAGGGGGTCAGTGGCATGACCAGTAAATGCTCCAATGTCCCGTGTTCCCGTTCCCGAATCAAAGCCGCGCCCGTCAAGATCACCGCCAGCATGGTGATCTGGTTCACTAACGCCACAATCGCGCCAAACCAGACCGTTGTCTGGGTGGGGTTAAACTTGTAGCGCACCACGATGTCCACCGGCGGTTTGGCCTGGGTTTTGTGCCCCTGCAGATAGGCTCGGATTTCGTCCATGACGATGGTTTGTGTGTAGCTCGCTCCCAAAAAGGCCTGGCTCATGCGGGTGGCGTCGATGTTTAACTGAATTTTCGGCTGTTTGCCCGCCTGCACATCCCGAGCAAAGTTGGGGGGGATATCCAATACAAAGGTGTAGGTGCCCGCGTCCAAGGCCGGATCCACATCTTCGGCTTGAATGGGAACGGCGGGTTTAAACCGCGGGGGGAAAAAGGCGTTGCCGATTCGTTGCGAGAGGGGGGACTGGTCCTGATCCAAAATGGCGATGGGGGCGTTTTTCACGTCCCCCGAGGTGGCCTTGGATCCGCTGATCACGGCGAAGGTGAAGGCATAAATGATGAAAATCACCATCACCGGGTCGCGCCAGAGGCTAAGAAGTTCCTTAATCCCCAGTTGAAATATGTTGGAGAGCTTTTTCATGATTCCTGCTTCTTCAACAGCATCCATGAGATCGCGGTTAATATGGGGATGGAGACCGCCAAGGCGAGAAATGGATCGATCAAGTCCTTAAACCCCAGGGCCTTGTTGAAGACCCCCTGGGAAATTGTGATGAAATGGGCGGTGGGATAAACTTTCCCGATGATCGCTCCTGTGCCTTCCAGGGCCGACACGGGTTGGGTGAGACCCGAAAACTGGGTGGCGGGAAGGATCGTGGCGATGGCGGTTCCAAAGATCGCGGCAATTTGGGTGGATGTGAACGCCGACATCACAAAACCCAAACTGGTGGTGCAAATGACGTAGAGAAATCCGCCGAGCAGGAGGGCCAACACGCTTCCTTTTAACGGTACTTGAAACACGGTGACCGCCATCACCGAGAGCACCACCAAATTGATCATGGCCACGGCGGCGTAGGGCAGTTGTTTGCCAAAAATAAATTCCAGCCGAGTGACCGGGGTGGAATAAAAATTGTAAATGGATCCCAGCTCCTTTTCCCGTACCACGCCTAGGGCCATCAACATGGCGGGAATCAGCACCAAAATAATAGGGATCGTCGGCGGGACCATGGCGTAGATGCTTTTAAAATCCTGGTTGTAGCGGTAACGCATTTCGAGCAAGGGCTGAATCCCCACCTTGGGAGCCGCCACACTGGGGGGGACGGTGCGGGCCACAAAATCACTGTGCAACCCCTGAACGTAACCGGCCACGCTTTGGGCCCGGGAAGGCATGGAACCATTGACCCAGGCGGCAATTTCCGTATTGGCTCCGCGGGCCACATCTTTTCCGAAATTCGGAGGGATTTCCACCACCACGTCCAAATCGCCCTTGCGCAATCTTCGTTCCAAGGCATCAGGATCTGTCACGGGTGGTTTTTGAACGAAGTAGCTGGATCCCGCGATATTGTCGGCGTAGCGCAAGCTGGCGGGACTGTTGTCGTTGTCGAACATGGAAACGGCGATGTCTTCCACATCCAAATTGATGCCGAACCCCAACACCAGCATCATGAGAATCGATCCCCCCAGGGCAAAGGTCAGTCGGATCGTGTCCCGTTTCAGCTCAAGGGCCTCGCGATAGGCGTAGCCGAACAAACGCCGCCAGCTGAAACCCGTGTTTAACGCGTGGGGCGTCTCGGGGACGGTTTGGGGCGGGGATTTTGACTCCGCAACCGGCGTGTCCGTCGCGGCGTTGGCCGCCGCCGCTTTTTCTAAATAAGAGATAAAGGCTTCTTCCAGGGTTTTCGCCCCGCAGTTGGCCACCAGCTTGGCCGGGGGATCGCTGGCCAGCACCTTGCCGGAATGCATGAGAGAAATTCGGTCGCACCACCCGGCCTCGTTCATGAAATGGGTGGAAACGAAAATTGTTACCTTGTCGTTCCGGGATAAATGAATCAACAATTCCCAAAACGATTCCCGGGCCACGGGGTCCACTCCGGAGGTGGGTTCGTCCAAAATCAACAGTTCTGGCTTGTGGATCATAGCCACCGCCAGGGACAATCGTTGCCGGGTCCCCAGGGGCAGGCTCTCCGCCAGGTCCTCGATGTAATTTTCCAATCCGAACTGTTTGATCAGTTCGTTGATTCGCGGTCCAATTTGATCTTTGGGTAGGTCGAACACCCGGGCGTGTAGCACCAGGTTTTGCCGCACCGTCAGTTCGGCGTAAAGGGAGAAAGCCTGGGACATAAACCCAATGCGTTTGCGGGTGGCCAAATCCTTGCCGGTCACTTTTTCGCCGAACATCATGGCGGTGCCCTCGGTGGAGGGCAAAAGGCCCGTCAACATTTTCATGGTGGTGGTCTTGCCGCACCCGTTGGAGCCCAAGAACCCGAATATTTCGCCCTTGGGGATCTTAAAACTCACATGGTCCACCGCCGTGAAATCGCCGAACCGTCGCGTGAGCCCTTCGGCCTGGATAGCCGGGGTGCCTTCCATGGCCACGTTCCGGGGAGGAACCACCAGGGCCTTGTGGCCCTGGCGTTTGGCTTCCGGCAAAAGACGGATGAAGGCCGCGTCCAGGTTGTTGGCGCCCACGCGGCTTTTGAGCTCGGCCGGGGTGCCCTCGGCCAAGACTTTTCCGTCGTCCATGGCGATAAGCCAATCAAATCCGTCCGCCTCGTCCATGTAGGCGGTTGACACCAACACGCTCATCTGGGGCCGCTGAACGCGAATGCGCTTGATCAAGTCCCAAAATTGACGTCGCGAGAGCGGGTCCACTCCGGTGGTGGGTTCGTCCAAAATCAAAAGGTCCGGGTCGTGGATCAACGAACAGCAGAGCCCCAGTTTCTGTTTCATTCCGCCCGACAGTTTTCCCGCCGGCCGTTGTTTAAAGGGCGACATGCCGGTGCTGGCCAGAAGCTCGTCAATTCGCCGGTCCCGCTCGGCTTTGTCCTGGCCGAAGAGGCGACCGAAAAAGTCCAAATTTTCATAAACGGAAAGGGTCATGTACAGGTTTTTTCCAAGACCCTGGGGCATGTAGGCAATGCGGGGACAGGCGGCCGTGCGATGTCTTTCGAGGCCGATGTCACCGCCCAACACGTCCACTTTTCCGGCTTGGATTTTTCGCACGCCGGAAATAATGGACATCAAGCTGGATTTTCCGACACCGTCGGGCCCCAACAGGCCGACCATGCAGTCGGCCGGAAAGTTTAAGGTGATGGAATCCAGGGCGAGTTTGCGGCCATACCGTTGCGATAGGCCTTCAACCCGCGCGACGAATTTACGGGTTGGTTCGGGGTTCATTATCGGCCGGCACGGCGAGTTTGGCGGGCCAGGGCGCGTTATCGTCCAAACGCACGTAGGCCATGCCCGGAAGGCCAGTTTTCACCCGATCGATGTTCCGCTTCAAAATGTCCGGGTCCACGCTCACTTTAATCCGGAACATCAGTTTGTCCCGCTCCGACTGGGTTTCCACCTGTTTCGGCGTGAATTGGGAACGGGATTCCACGAAGGTCACCTTGGCGGGAATCGGACGATCGGGATACGCGTCCAACACAATGCGGGCCTCGGCGCCGATGGCCACCTTGCCCGCTTTTTCCGTCGGAAGATAAAACTGCAAATAGACGTCGGTCAAATCCAGCACCGTCAAGATACTGCTGTCGGCGTTCACCACTTCGCCGGGTTCCCGGGATCGGTAAAGAACGCGACCGTCCAGGGGGGCCATCAGCTCGCTCTCGCCCAGGTTGACCCGAATGGTATCGGCCTTGGCCACAGCCGCTTCAATGGAGGCATCGCTTTTGACATAATCCGCCTCCGCCGCGGCCAGGGTGGCCTCGGCCGTGGCCAGGGCGGTTTCATCTTCTTGAAGTTCTTTGAGTGAAATATCCTTGGTCACGTACAAGCTCTTGGACCGGGCTAAGGTCTGTTTGGCCAACAGGAGCTCGCTTTTGCGTTGGGCCACCAACGCCTTGGCGGACTTTTTGGCCTGTTTTTGTTGATCAACTTCAGCCTGGGCCGCGCGCAGTTGGGCGTTCAATTCTTTGGTGTCGAGCTGAACCAGGACCTGGCCTTTTGTGACCATGTCGCCTTCGCGGGCGTTGATCGCCTCTATACGGGCCGAAAACTTGGACAAAATCTCAACGGTGGTGGCTTCAACGCGTCCGTTCCCGTAACCAAATTCTTTGGGAACTTTGGGACCGGACAGCCATTTCCAGAAACCAAAAGCCGCGCCCGCCACGACAACAACAGACCAAATCGCCATCTTCTTTTGTTTCGGTGTCAACGCCATCGTTAAATCTCCTTAGTCACTTCACGTATAAACTGACTCATCAACACTACCCTGGCATTCTGGCGTGTTGTTGGCCGGAATCCATTCTGCGTCATTCTGGAATGATTCTGTCTAATGGTTCCACAGAACCGGTCATGTGCCTCGGGGCCCTCATCCGCCCCTGGAGGCCCCCGCAGGGGTGATCCAGGTTTTCCCTCTCCTCTTGGGGGCCCCTCACAGAGTTCAGGGACCTGGGGCGTCAAGCCACTGATGCGTGGCAGGTTCATCAAGAAACTCAAATCCTACTTCGGTTCCCGCTTCTTGGAAGCGCCGCGGTGTCGCGCTTCTCCGTTCGGCCAAGTCCGCCTGCAGGTTCACAAACTCATGCGCTGCGGTGGCGCGTCCAAGAGGTCCACCACGGACCGAGCGAGTTCCGCGGGCGTAATTTTTGCTGACAAGGCTGTATGTGCGGCGGGCGGCTTCCGCCCCATCTTGGGCCAACCGAATGGACGGGACACTGGCCTGCAAGGCGTGCAGGCTGTCGCGCACGGATTGTTCCACATTTTGGCGCACCGAATCCCGTTGCGCTTTCAACTGGTCCAACACAAACCGGGATTGAGAAATAGCGGCCATGCGCCCGCCACCTTCTAAAATTGGAATTCGCAAGTTCGCTCCCACCCGCCAGTCGTTGAGGTCTTCGACCTGCATGACGGAGGTTCTGTTATCTTTCAAGACCCGGTAACCTTCGCCCCAGAGCGAGAGTTCCGGCAAAAATGAACCCACTTTATCGGAAGACAACTGGCGCTCCTCCGCCTTCACGCGGGCGTCCAGCTCGGCCACGTCCGGGGAAAGGGACAAACCTTCCTGCACAAAAAATTCCGTCATGATCCGGAAGGCCCGATCGCTATCCACGGTTTTGAAAAAGTTCGGACGGCTAATGAGGAGCTGGGGGTCATCCAATCCCGCGGGCTGGAGGGGGAAACGGTCTTTTAATGGTCGGCGCAGAAGTCGGTTCAGTTTGTCGCGGAACTGTTCCGAACCGGCTCGCGCCGAAAGCACCCGTTGCCGGGCGGTCGCGATTTCGCTCTCCCAGCGGGACACATCCGAAGCGTCGGCTTTTCCAGCGGCCACGCGGGATTTGGCCAACTGCAAGTTGGACTGGGCCAACCGGAGGCCGTTTTTCTCCACGTCCAACTGGGTGCGGGCTTTCAGAACATTCAAGTAGGTGTTCACGGCCTGCTGAACAACGTCCAATTCCAGAGTGCGCTGTTGGGCTTCCAGGGCCACTTGCAATTTTTTCTGAACGCTCAAATTGGCTAAAGCGGATTCGGAGAAAAGGATTTGGTTTAACCGCAACGACGCGTCCAGGGTTTTTTCAGCGGCGAGACCCGTTTTCACCACCGGATAATAATCACGCCTGAATTGATAATCGACGTTGCCTTCCAGTTGGGGAAAAAGCACCGATCGAACCCGCGACACTTCCTTGGCCCCCGCTTGCACGCCCAACTGCCCGGCAATAATGTCCAGGTTGGCCTGCACGGCTTCCAGGGCCGCCGCGGATATCGAAAGAGGGGGGCCGAAAGACTCTGGCTCCTCGTTTAAGAGCGTCGCCTCGCGGAGGACGCTCCACCTTATGGGCACATCCAGGGCCCGCGCGGTGGCCATGTTGACGGTGACATTCAATTTGCGATCAAAAACAACAGTTTGGTCCCCGGCCCGCGCACCGCGGAGGACGGCAATGATATTGAGGGCCGTTTGGCGGGTCCGTTGGGAGAGATCCACGGAGGACACTTTCGACAGGAGCAGTCCTTCGGCCACTTCGGCGTCGCCGGACAAGCTGAAAGAAGGCAACTTTCTTTTAATTAACCCGTCAATTAAGGCGGGTCGGTTCGCCTGTTTCAGTCGAGGCAGTGGCGCAACGATCACCACTTGGATGTCCTTGGGGATTTTGTCCACAAGGTTGGGTTCCCCGCTGTGGGAAACAATCCGAAGGTCAACTCCGATGGCTCGGGCCTGGTCCACCAAAACTTTTCCCGAAAAGGCGAGTGATTGAAGAAGCGCCTTGTCCAATACAATCGCCGCCCGTCGAAATGGAACAACGCTCTGGAAGAACTTCAATACCTCGGGAAATTTGGTTTCAGTGGAGAGATAATTAAAATTGGCGACACCGCTGGTGGACCCCTTGCGCGGGAGCGTCGCTCCCAACGCGTTCATGGCAAAAGGAACAAATGTCGCTTTTGGAAAGTTCTTTCGCATCGCGGCCTGCTGACTCGCCGCAAACCCCAGGACCAACACAACATCTGTTTTAGGATCTGCCTCAGCCTTTTTCAGCGCGGCGTCGATTTTCTTGCTGTCCCAACCGCCGTCAAACTGTTTGGAGGCCGGGGCTTGAATAACGAACTCCTGCTCCGTCAAGGCCACCAGGTCTTCTAAAAACACGGCCTTCACCGCATCCCACTGGGGCGACGGTCCGTCCATCACCACGCTCACCGTCACGTTCTTGGCGGCATAAACCCCCGTCGCGAGCGCGAGGCTCGAGCAGAGGGCTAAAACAAAACGACCGGTAGTTGATTTTGTCATGTGCCTGATAATACAAAAAAAAACTACTAAAATCGAATTCAGCGGTCCTTGTGAAAATTGTAGTGTATGGCCTATGCGACGAAGCAGGTTGAGGTGGGGCGTTGTGCTTTTTAGCGTTTTCAGCGGGGGGGCGTTCGCGGAGGGGCAAGCGGCAGATGGATTTCGTCCGTTGGGAATCCTGACCATTGGTTTTGAGAACGATGTTCTTGTGGGAAACGATAACCACTATACGAGCGGCCTGTCCCTGGGGTGGACCACCGCCGAACTGAACACGCTGGGGCCAAAGAACGTGTTTTCCCAGGCCATGAACGTCTTTTCTTTTGTGCCGCCTTTAAGACGAGCCTCGAACAAAAAGTATGTCAACTTTTCCGTGGTGCAGGAAATGTACACGCCGGTGGACATCGCGTCGGTCACGCCTCCCCCGGAGGACCAACCCTACGCGGGCGTTCTGATGGCGGACCTTAATTTGCTCTCGAAGTCGGTGCGGTCTCTCCATCACGTGGGCCTTTCTGGCGGCGTCGTGGGTCCGGCTTCCGGCGCCCAGTGGGTTCAAGAAAAGTTTCACGAATGGGTCGGCGCCGAAATCCCTCAAGGATGGAATTCTCAGTTGGGCAATGAACTTCTTTTAAACGTCGCGTATCAATACCACAGGCGTGTTCGTCGCGCAACGAAAGCCGACGGGGTCGATTTTGATCTCAGCCTCAACGGCGGAGGGTCCCTGGGAAATTACTTGACGGGGGCGAATGGGGGAGCCCTTTTCCGGTTCGGGAGTTCTCTTCCGGATACATATGGGTCCTTTGCTCTTCGGCGGGGAGGGGAGAGTTACGCGGGCCTGGAGACATCGTCAACGTCCTGGCGATGGTTTTTGTTCGCGCACCTGAACGGGCTGGGGGTGGCCCAATTTATTCCCACCGATGGCAACAGCTTTCGTGAAAGCGCTGTGGGGCACAGGGACAGTTTTTCGGTGGCGCTATCGTCTGGTTTTTTGGTCGTCTACCGTCGATTTCTGATGACGTATTCCATGAACACCGCCACTTACAACGGAGGGTTTCCTCGGAACAACGATGAGAATTATGGATCCATCACTCTTTCGTTTGTTCTTTGACGACATCGCGTTGTTTGAAGAAATCTCCCGCCGATTTCGGTTGTCCACGAAAATGGTAAAATATGGAAAATAGTTTTATTGGGAGAACACTCATGAAGCGTTTTTTATGGCTGGCTTTAACAGCATTCCTATTTCCGATTGTGGCGAGCGCGGAGGACGTCTTGTCGGATGAAGAAGGGGAGAAACTGATCCTCCAGCAACAGCAGGCGGAGCGGAGG
Source organism: Elusimicrobiota bacterium (assembly GCA_016715645.1). Lineage (GTDB taxonomy): Bacteria > Elusimicrobiota > Elusimicrobia > FEN-1173 > FEN-1173 > JADKHR01. The sequence goes on from JADJZR010000002.1 coordinate 174,260, forward strand.
ATACAGCAAACGGCGGAAAACACCCTCGGCACTAAGTCGGACGTGTTTTCTCTCCACAAGCTTAACTACGCCGTCGTTGGATCGGACGATCTGATGCTCCAGTATGGTTTTAAATACCGCGCCATTGATACCAAACAATTGTATGTGGCGTTTACCAACTATATGATTTGGGAAGTTTATAAAGATTCCATTCCGGTTTACGACAATAATTTTAACCCGGAACTGTTTTACCGGTTTACCACTGGCAGTAAATGGTTGCCGGTCATCGATGCCGGGTATTGGCACCTTTCCAACGGCCAAGCGGGACTCACGGGCCGATCGTGGGACCGGTTGGCGACGCGAATCCTTTTCGATCATTCGGATACGAAGAGACCCTCGCTCGTTTCAGTGGAAATTTTTCCGCTCACACTGAGCAAAGGCGACCACAATGAGGATATCGGTCAGTACCTCGGATGGTGGAACTTTAACGCCATGGTCAAAAATGTCTTTCAGCACCGGTCGGGACAAGGAATGGATGTCGGGTTTCAACTCTGGTCTGGGGACAATGGGGTGCCTTTTGACAAGGGAAATTACAAAATCAATGTTCTTTACCCTTTCCACCTATGGCCAAATTTCAATCCGACCCTCATGCTTCAATATTTCGACGGGTATGGGGAAGTCATCCGGGACTACAACATTAAAACCGAAAAATTGAGGTTTGGCGTAGCCCTTTATTACTGAGACTTACGGGCAATGCCGGTCGGTTAGGCGCGATATATCGTCGCCGCATTTTTAAATTAACGGTCCCCGCACGAATCGATGGGACTCCGCTCAATTAGAAGGCGGGAAAATATTGAGCCTGAGACATGGTTTCCAACTGGTTGTGGGGCATCAGCCGAACGGCTTCTGGAAAGATGTGTTCCTCTTCATTGCGCATATGCGGGGTAAAAACATCGGTCAGGCTTCGGAAACTTTTTGGCCATTCGGCATTGGGCGGGCGTGTCACCAGGTCCTGCTCCAAAGCATGAATGTGGTGTTCCAAGCCCATATGCTCATCCCGTAAATGATGGGAGATTTCCACCCGGGCCGTGTTCCCTTGCCCCTCGTCAAGGTATCCCAATAACGCGGGAAAAAGAACGGACGATTCCCGCTTCAGATGAAGTCGGTGCCTTTCGCTAAACCCTTGAACCAACGCCGAGGCTTGAACCAGGGTTTGTTCCTTGTTAGGGTCCGATGAAAGCGCCTCAAGTTCCTTAAATTTCTCGTTGAAAAAAGCATGGTCATCCACCAACTGATCAACAATGGTCATGGAAACCTCCCAAAGAAAGGTGCCAATCCCGCAGAATTAGTATAGCACCTAAAAAGGAACCTGTTGCATCCAGCTTTTCTTTTGTTGGAAAGAGGCAATACATCGCTAAAATGAAGGAAATGATAAAATAGGGCGTATGAAAAATTATTCGAGATGCACTGAGTAAAGTTCGTCAAATAAACCGAAGATGACAAAATCCAACCGCTTATTGAAAGGGGTGTTTGTTGGCGTGGGGGTCATGGTTTTGTTTGTTGGCGTTCCGCCTTTCCTCATCCAATGGACGGTCAATTTAGTGGCCCGTCGCATGATATCGCCGCATTTTTCCCTTTCTTTGTTGGGACTTAACATCTTTACAGGCAAGGCCCGCATGGGTGTCTCTCACTCGCAATCCCTGGGAATCAAGGACTACGTCGTCCACTGGGATTACCTTCCGCTCCGTCGACGAATTCTTCGAATCCCCCAGATAAAAATGAACGGGGTTTCCCTTCGGGTGGATCGGTTTCCCGATGGTTTGATTCAGATAGAGGACATTCAATTGAACCCCACCGAAACCTCTCCGCTGACGGAAAAGGCCGAACCGGACAAACCGTTCAAGCCCGTCACCATCCAGGTGGGAGAAGTCGCTCTTCGGGATGTCCAAATCGCGTTTAGCGATCACAGCTCCGCCATGGAATTTCGACTTAAATTGGATCATTTCACGGTTCGGCCGGACCCAACGAAGAAGGACCCCGCCTTTTCCCTCACTGTGGGCTCCCGCCTTGAACGGACAGTTCGGTTTTCGGGAACGATCCAAGTGGAGGGCCTCACGGTTCAAATTCCACGGGATTCTATCTTCACGTCAAGTCGGAGCTCTGCCCTAATCGGTGCTTCCGGAAATGTAAGGGGCTCTTACCAGGTTGAAGATTTTTATTGGTTTGTTCTGCCCGACAAGGGGGGAGGGATTCAGGAATGGGCCCTTCACCTGGGGTCCTTTTCGACCCCAAGTCCTACTCGGTTCGAGGCGTCCAGCGATGGTCTACGCTCGCCTTTTTTATTGGTTTTTGATCCTGTCATGTTGAATTTTGCCAACTTGGATTCCGCAAAACCCGAGCTCGAATCCAGCTTTTCTTTATCCGCTCAGCCGGCCAAGGGAGCTTCCCTTGAGCTTAATGGTAAAGGGCGGTTCTTTCAAACCCCCCCCTTCGTCGACCAGACCTTAGTGGTGAAGGACTTCCCGATCACCGCGCTTTCGCCTTTAGCGGAACGATTCATTAATTATCGAATTACCAAGGGGCAATTGGATGTCGACGCGCAGACTCGGATCAACAAGAGTCACTTGGACGCCAAAAACGAAGTGGTATTCAATAATCTCTCACTCGATAAACTCGGTTCAAAAACAAAGGATCCCCTGGGCGACAGGCTGGGGATGCCTCTGGGAACCGCCGTGGCCCTGTTGAAGGACGCGAAGGGAAACATCAATTTAAGAATTCCGGTGTCAGCCGATTTGACGGATCCTAATGTCTCACCGAGTTCCTTGGTGAAGCAGGCCGGTATCAAAGGAGTCCAATCGGGCGTTACGGCCGCGCTCAGGGGGTCCTTTTCCACCAGCGTTTCTAAGTTGGGGGCGGGGGCCTTCTCCTTGGACCTGCCCCACGTTGATTTCGTCTCCGGCCAGGATGTCCTGCTGAAGGAAGGAATTAAAACGCTGGATAAACTGGCCCACCTCCTGGCTCAACGTCCAATGGTCATTGTCCATCTTGGAGGAGTGGCCACTTCCATGGACGTCTACTCTATCCGAGGATCTAGAAAGGGGAAAAAGCCCCTCCCACTCCCATCGTTGGGGGAATCTGAAAAAAAGGCTGTTTTTGATTTGGCCGAACGACGCGCGGAGGCCTGTCGAACCTATTTAAAAATAAAACATGGTCTTGGGGCCGAACGGTTGGCCAAATCCGAACCGGGTTACTCAGCAGACACCACAAACCCAAGGGTTGAGATTGTTTTTTAGTGGAAGATCCTCTGCAATTAGGACGAAAAAACTCGCCTAATTAAAATACCAACGAAATCCGAAGCTTCCATCCAATTCAGTATCGGTGTCTGGTGTTAGGACAAACACGGGAACCAATTCGCCGTAAAAAGAAAAGGGCGCTGCACCCAGAAAGTATTCCGCTCCCACGGGAATGCGTATTCCCCATTTGTTGTCAGAACTATCCCTGCTCTCAAACGAGCCGCCTAACCCCAGATATGCAAAGAAAGCGCTTCCCCCCGTATTCTCGTTCGCGACAAAATTCACAAAGTAATCCCCCCACATTGTCAGGTCACTGTCAAACGAAACACCAAGGTCGAAGGCATTTCTGCTATTCATCCAATATTTGTAGTTCAAGCCGGTCGGATCGCCGAAAGAAAGGCCTAATCCCATTTTTCCTGAATTCTGAGCCATCGCAGTGCCTGCCAATGACAACAGCAACAATGCCCCTAACAATTTATTTTTCATGAACAATCCTCCTTGTTTTTTTATGGTCTCAGAAAGACGGTAATCTGATTCACCCCTCTTCGTGCTTGCGTGAATTCTAACAAAATAATATGTGTTGTAAACGGAATAACGAAAGGGGACGTGCGTAATGATTGTGACAGAATCAAGACCGAAATTCCCGCCAAAATCCATTCCATGAATTCGTGCCGGCCCTGCCGAGGCGGAGGTTGTTTTCAAAAGACTGGCCATCTCCGCGATCGATTGGCCGAGATGTTCCGTAATGAAATGTGGTAGGCTTTGATTGATATTGGAGACGTTGATTTATTATATGGGTGAGCACGTCCAACGTTTTTTAATAATCAGGGGGGGGTATGAGCAAAAAAACAACATCTTCCACTCAGGTCGGCGGGAACGGGCTACCCCCTCTCGCTCAATCGGTAATCAAGAAGGTTCTTTTCCTTCAGGGTAAAACGGTCCGTTTCGCCAGTTTGAACGATTTTTATATGGGTTCTCCTACGCGGTGCGCGACCGCCTTCTTCAACGCTGGGTGGAAACCCTCGAGACGAATCTCTCGCAAGAGGTGAAGGTGGCCTGTTATTTATCGGCCGAATTCTTGATGGGCCCCCAGTTGGAAAACAATCTGGTCAATCTTGGAATTCAAACCGAAGCTCGGGAGGCGGCACAGGCTCTCGGAAAGGGACTCGACGATATCCTGGCCCACGAAAAGGAACCGGGCCTCGGCAACGGCGGGCCCTTGCCTGAAAATTTCAGTTGACTGAGCATTTCCGCCCGGGAGGGCTGAAAAATTCTGTTCCGGACCCTGTCGACGGTAGCCCCGTGCCAACCGGGGAATCCCGGTTAGTGGGGCAACTTTTAAATCTTTTCAACAGAAAAATGACAAAATAGAGTGGAATCAAACTAAATACGGCAAAGGGAAAGCCTCTTAGGAGGAATTGTCCATGATAGAAATCGCTGTTTTTGACACGAAAGCTTATGATCGAACTGCGTTGGCGGCGGCCAGCGCCGACCTTCGGTGGCGGTTTTTGGATTTTCGACTCTCGGTTGAATCCGCGAGTTTGGCCCGTGGGGCCGCGGCGGCGTGCGTTTTTGTGAATGACCGGTTGGATCGGCCCTGTTTGAAAGCGCTTGTGGAGGCCGGGGTGAAAATGGTGGCGTTCCGGTGCGCGGGTTTCAATAATCTGGATGCGGCCGCGGCCAAAGAATTGGGGCTAACGGTTACGCGGGTGCCGGCTTACTCGCCCTACGCGGTGGCGGAACATGTGGTGGCTCTGTTGTTGGCGCTAAACCGCAAGATACATCGGGCCTACAACCGCGTGCGGGAAATGAACTTTTCCATCGCGGGTCTTGAGGGGTTTGATCTCAACGGAAAGACCGCCGGCATTGTGGGAACGGGCAAAATCGGGCGCATCGCGGCCAAAATATTGAAAGGGTTCGGCATGCGGGTTTTGGCTTTCGATCTTTATCCCGATCCCGCCTGGGCCAAGTCCATTGGCGTCGAATACGCCGACCTCCGGACGGTGGCGAAAGAAAGCGATGTGGTGTCTCTCCATTTGCCGTTAACGCCGGAAACCAAACACATCGTCCGCGCGGACACAATAAAATTGATGAAACCCGGCGCGATTCTGATCAACGTGAGCCGCGGTCAATTGGTCGACACCACCGCCCTCATCGACGCCTTGAAGTCCGGCCAGCTGGGCGGCGTGGGGTTGGATGTGTATGAAGAAGAGGAAGGCGTGTTCTTTGAGGATCTATCGGGCCAAATTCTCAAAGACGACGAATTGGCCCGGCTCCTCACTTTTCCAAACGTGATCATCACCGCCCATCAGGCCTTTTTAACGCGGGAAGCCCTGGGAGAAATCGCCCGTGTGATGGTTGAAAACATCCAGGCGTTTTCAACAGGCAAGCCGTTGTTGGATGGGACCGTGTTGGTTCCTGGAGGAAACAATTGAAACTTAAAAAGTTACTCAAAATGGCGTATTATTTTGCGGAACCCTACTGTGTGACGAACGGAGGCAAGTTTCGGTTAAAAGACGTTGACCCCGGGGACACCGGGGAGCTCACCGATGAGGACAAACCCGCGGCCAAGGAAGGGTTGGCCATGGGGGTGGAAGCTCTGAACGAGATGCAACAAATGCTATACGCCCAGGACAAGTGGGCGGTTCTCCTGATCTTTCAGGCCATGGACGCCGCCGGCAAGGACGGCGCGATCCGCCACGTCATGTCCGGCGTTAATCCCCAGGGGTGCCAGGTTTACTCTTTCAAAACGCCGTCGGCGGAAGAGTTGGACCACGATTTCATGTGGCGGTCCATGAAAGCCCTCCCCGAACGGGGCCGTATCGGGATATTTAACCGGTCCTACTACGAAGAGACATTGGTGGTTCGGGTTCATGAGGAACTTTTAAGGCACCAAAAGATCCCGCCTCAACTCGTGGGTAAGTCCATCTGGGATGAACGGTTCCAGGACATTCGAAAGATGGAACGCTACCTCTCTCGCAACGGCGTGCTCATTCGAAAGTTTTTCCTCCATGTGTCGAAAAAGGAACAAAAAAAACGTTTCTTGGAACGGCTTGAAACTCCGGAGAAGCATTGGAAGTTTTCCCTGGGCGACGCGAAGGAGCGGGGGCACTGGGATGACTACATGTCTGCCTACGAAGACATGATCCGCAACACCGCCACCGACCATGCGCCCTGGTATGTGATTCCGGCGGATAACAAGTGGTACACGCGTTTAATCGTGGCGGCCGCGGTGATAGACGGGTTGGCCTCTTTGGACCTGCACTTTCCAAAAGTGGGCCCCGAAAAGCGGGCCGAACTCGACACCGCCCGTCGAGCACTGTTGGCAGAACGATAAAGGATGAACTCCCAAAGAGGTTCTTTCTTGATCGGTTGTTTTTTTTGGGGGGGGGGCGTCCCAGACATGTTATTTAGTTTGATTAAGTAACAATATTATGTTATTTAACTGACATGGATTTTTTGCGCGCTTTAAAACTGGATGGCCTGAAGACCTCCGCTTTTCTTTTCGGCCCTCGCATGACCGGAAAATCGCACCTTCTTCGATCTCTTAAGTCCTCTCTTTATTTCGACCTACTGGATCCGGAAAAAGAAGTGGAGCTTAGGCAAACGCCCCGTTTGTTCTGGGAACAGATCCGGGCCCAACAGAAAGGCGCCTTGGTCATTGTCGATGAAATTCAGCGAGTGCCCGCTCTTTTGGACTATGCCCAAATGGGGATTGAGGAGCTGGGGTTACGGTTTATTTTATCGGGTTCCAGCGCCCGGAAATTAAAACGGGGGGGCGCCAATCTTCTCGGGGGAAGAGCGTTGGATTTGAAACTTCATCCATTGACCGCCGAGGAGCTGGGCCATAAATTCAATATGGCTCAAGCCCTCCAATATGGAACCCTCCCAAAAATTAGCCAGCTGATTCTTTCTAAGGATTCCGAGAGCGCGCGACGGTTGCTTCAGTCTTACTACACGACATACATCAAAGAGGAGATCCAAGCGGAGGCGCTGACCCGCAACGTGGGTGCGTTTCAGCGGTTCCTGAACGTGGCTGTCCAAGACAATGGACAAGTGATTGAATTTTCAAATGTGGCGCGAGAATGTTCCGTTCCCGCCAGCACGGTTAAAGAATACTACACTATTCTTGAGGATACCTTGCTGGGCGAGTTCCTTTGGCCCTGGGACCGAAGCGAGCGGAAAAAAGCGCGGCCGAAATTTTATTTCTTTGATTGCGGGGTCGTGCGGGCCATTCAAAATCGTTTGAACGATCCGCCGTCACCCCTTGAACTGGGGATTTTATTCGAAACGTGGTTTTTCCGTGAACTGATCAAACATCGCGATTACGGAGCCAAAGGTCACACCTTTTCGTTTTGGAGGGAGGGAAACAACGAAATTGACATTTTAATTGAAGGGGGCCACGGCCCCTTGTTGGCGATCGAATGTAAATCCGGGCGAACGGACATTCGGCAATCCACGGTGGACTCTTTTCGAAAGAGGTTCCCCAAGGTGCCTTTGATTGTCGCCTCGTTGACAGATCAGGTCGCTCGGCGGTTGGACATGGGCGTGGAGGTTTTGCCCTGGAAAGACTCTTTGGACTGTTACCGGAAACTATAAAGGGTTGGGAGGTTAACCGTATGACGTCTATGGATTGTAATATCAAAACATTGGGTCCGGCGACGGTGCCCTCCCCGCTGAAAGGGGTGACGTTTATCCCGGATGGAAGTCGGATCCTGTTCCCGACGAAACTGGAGGAAGCTCGGCAAACGTTTCAAAAAGGCGGGGAGCCGCCCTCGTTGGAACTGGCGGGGCCGCGGGAAAAAATTTATTTTGATCCCGCTAAAGTCGTGGCGGGTATTGTGACCTGCGGCGGTCTTTGCCCGGGGCTCAACGACGTGATCCGGTCCGTGGTGATGAATCTTCACCATCAATATGGGGTGCCCAAGGTGTACGGATTCCGCTACGGTTACGAGGGTCTTTCCGCTAAGTTCGGCCATGAACCCCTGGTTCTCACTCCGTCCATCGTCAACGTGATTGACGATATGGGGGGGACGATCCTGGGCACTTCGCGGGGCCATCAGGATCCCAAAGATATGGTGGATACACTGGTTCGAATGGGCGTCAATATGCTGTTTCCTATAGGTGGGGACGGCACTCTTCGGGGCGCCTGCGTGATCGCCCAGGAGGCGGAACGACGGGGAAGAAAAATCGCCGTGGTGGGGATCCCCAAAACCATCGACAACGATATTTCCTGCATTCAAACCTCCTTTGGATTTCAAACCGCCGCGTCAGAAGCCCATGAAATATTGGGGCACGCCCACACGGAGGCTGAGGCGGCTAAAAATGGGGTCAGCGTGGTCAAACTGATGGGACGGGATTCCGGGTTCATTGCGGCCTTCGCGGCCCTGGCCAACGGGCACGTCAATTTTTGCCTGGTGCCGGAGGTCCCCTTCACATTGGGGGGATTTTTAAAAGCTATTCGGGAACGACTGGAGCGGCGGGGCCACGCCCTGATCGCGGTGGCCGAAGGGGCGGGGCAGGATTTGATGCCAACGGACGGTGCCAAGGACGCTTCGGGGAACATTTTGAAAGCGGACATCGGGCTCTTCCTTAAATCGGCCATTGCCTCTCATTTCAAAGAGGCTGGAATTCCCGTCACTCTCCGATACTTCGATCCGAGCTATTCCATTCGCGCGGTGTCGGCCAACGCCTGGGATTCGGCTTTCTGTTGGTTGTTGGGCCACAACGCGGTTCACGCCGGCATGCGCGGCTGTACGGACATGCTCGTGGGCCATTGGGCCAACGAATTTACCCACGTTCCCATCGCGGCGGCCACGGCCGCGCGCAAAAAGATCGACGCCGACGGATGGATGTGGTCCAGCGTGTTGGCCTCCACAGGCCAACCGCCTCAAATGTGATGAAAAGATAAATCACCACCCCCACCCTCCTGGGGTGGTGGAGCGGGACGAAAATGGGAAGCCGCCAGGGGGAACGGTTGTCTTCGCGCCTGGGAGGCGGAGGCGGGAGGGGGGGAGAGGGACGTGTTGTCGGAACTCCCAAAGGAGGGAAAGACCCCTGAGTAGTTACATAATCGGAGGTAAACGGAAATGTTTGACTTGCTCCCTTGCAAAACAAAGATTGTCGCCACCATCGGCCCCGCGTCGGAAAGTCCGGAGATGATGGAGCGGTTGATCCGTGCCGGGATGTCCATCGCTCGGCTCAACTTTTCCCACGGTGATTTCTCCGGCCACGGCGAACGGATTAAAAAACTGCGGGCGGCCGCAGAAGCCGTGGGACGGCCCATCGTGATTATGGCGGATCTGCCCGGTCCCAAAATGCGCATTGGCTCCATCGCGCCCGACCCGGTGAACCTGAAAGCCGGGGACCCTTTTGTTTTGACGACGGAAGACGTCGCGGGCACCCCCCAACGGGTGTCCGTGAGTTTTAAGCGTCTTCCGGTCGTCGTTCAAAAAGGCCGTCGTTTATTTTTGAATGACGGGTTGGTTCAGCTTATGGTGGAAGGGGTGGACGGAAAAGACGTTTTCTGTCGGGTGGAGGTGGGGGGAGAATTGCGTTCTAAAAAAGGGCTGAACCTGCCGGGTATCGATCTCGGGATCAGCGCCTTTACGGATCACGACAGAGCCTGTTTGGAATTTGCCATTAAAAATGGGGTCGACGCGGTCAGTCAGTCTTTTGTTGAGAAAGCCGCTGATCTAGAAGCCGTCCGAACCGCGGCGGGGAAATTGGGAGGGAATCCTTTCCTGATCGCAAAAATCGAAAGGGCGGACGCGTTGGAACATTACGATGAAATATTGTCCGCCGCCGACGGGGTCATGGTGGCCCGAGGGGATTTGGGCGTGGAGGTTCCCCTGGAAGGCATGGCCCTGACACAGAAAAATCTGATCGCCCGGGCCAACCGGGCCGGGAAACCCGTGATCACCGCCACCCAGATGCTGGAGTCCATGACCGCCAGCCGCCTGCCCACCCGGGCGGAGGCCACGGATGTGGCCAACGCTGTTTTGGACGGGACAGATGCGGTGATGCTCTCGGCCGAATCGGCCGTGGGGAAATTCCCGGAAGAGGCTGTGGCTACCCTGGCCCGCATCGCCGCCGCCACGGAGAAGGGCCGTCCGCGCGTGCGCATGGACGGCGCCCCGATCCCGGGAGCGAAAAACGCCGGGGCCGACGCTTTGGCCCGGGTCGTCGAATTTTCCTTGACCATGGCGGCGTTCTCGGCTGTGTTGGTCCCCACCCGGACAGGGACCACCGCCCGCATGATTTCACGGTTTAAGCCGACCGAATGGGTGGTGGCCGTTTCTCGAAATCCGGCCGTGTCCCAAGGATTGCAGTTTTCCTATGGAGTTCTCCCGCGCCCATTGGAAAAGGAACCGGACTCTTGGGACTCCTTCATTAAGGAATCCCTGAAAGGGCATTGCCCGTCTCCGGGTTTGGCCCTCTTGGTGGCCGGCCCTTCGGCGGCCCACCCCAACGCCCATCATCGCGTGGAATTCATCCCTTTGTGATTTGACGTGTTAAGATGAAGTCGATCAGACGAATACGAGCGGGGTGGTTCGGACTTGTTTTCTTGGCAGTCGGCGGCCAGGCGCAACATTCGGTCGGTGCGAAGGGGGCCGAACGGCCCCTTCGGCGCGACGCTCGGGTGGAAATTGTGGCGAGCGCGACGGCCATGCCCGTTTTTGTCGATGTGGAAGTGGCGGACGAAAAACAGGAACAAGACCGCGGTCTCATGGGGCGTCGGTTGGCGGGGGATGGCGAGGGGATGCTTTTCGTTTATTCTAAAGCGGCGAGCCGCATTTTTTGGATGCGCGATACTCCGGTCTCTCTGGATATTCTATTCTTTGATTCCAATCGAAGGTTGGTCGCTTTGGTCCCGAAGGCGGAACCGCTGTCGGACCGTTTATTAAAATCCCATGTCCCGGCCCAGTATGTGTTGGAAGTTCCGGGCGGATTTGCCGACCGACACGCGGTTGGCTTGGGGGCCGAATTCCGACTGATCAAAAGCGGGAAATGACTTTCGAGATCAATGAAAATATATTTTTAAAGGACGCTTAAAAAATGAACCAAATCGGCTTGAAACAAATGACATTTTTTCGACGTTTGGGATCGGTGGGGAAGTTGTATGTTCTGGCGTTCGGTTTCCTCGCGGGAATCCAGGTACCGGGACAGGCTCAACAATTCAACTCCGACAATTACTGGACAACGCCGGAGGGGATGGGAACGGTCATTGTGACGATGGGCCAACGCCACACCCTTTTTTTGGACACATTTTCGTTGATAAAACACTGGGAATTTTCTTTGGGCGGAACGATGTTCCGGGAGGACACCGACATCGATCGAGCGGCCTACTACCAACTCACCGGGTACGCCAAGTACACAATCTTTGAGAACCAGGCTAAAAATGGGGGGGCGGCCGTGAAATTCGGGGTGGGGGCCCGGCCGGGCTATTATCAGTCGGAGGATCTCACCAGCGATTTGCAAGAATATTGGGGCGAGTTCCCGCTCACCGTCGCGTTTCACGGGGATGATGTTCTCCTGGATCTCATCCCGGGCGGATCCCTTAGCCAGAACTTTGGAACCACAAACAACAACGCCGCCGGGTTCACCTATTCCTCCCGTTTGGCGGTCTACAAAATCATTCCACGGTGCGCCGTCGTGGGCGAATTGTTCGGCACGGAAGGCGAAGCCTATTCGCCGACTCAATACAAAACGGGGGTGCGTTGGGAAAGCCCCGCCCTTCTTATTTCGTTGTCGTACGGAGATGGGCTCAAGGGAAATTCCGGGGCCGGTTGGGAAATAGGATTTATCTCTTACTGGGGCACCCCATCCGATGCGTTCATAGGAAAATAAGGAGAGCCAAAATTAAATAGAAAAGGCTTGTCGTATTTTTTCATTGATTCATCACTTTACCATCAACTTTACTTATACTTTACTATTGGGTAAAATGGCGGCATGGCCTATCTCCCGCGGTTTAACACCACCCCGCATCTTTTGAAAGTCCTTGAGGAGATCACCTCCCTGAACGGGCGGATTGAGGGAGCGACAGTGGGTGTGCGCTGGGTTCCCGCTTTGCAAAAAGAGATCCGCGAGCGGCAAACCCATGGATCCACGGCCATTGAGGGGAACCCCCTGACCCTCGCGGAAGTGCGCGTGTTGGCCGAGGGAGGCGACCTGCCCCACGTCGAACCGCGTGCCAAGCAGGAAATCTTGAATTATTTTGCGGCCCTGAGATTTGTGGAACACCGAAAGGGATCAAGCGGGATCGATGAAACAGGAATCCTCAAAATTCATTCCATCATTGGACAAAGGAATGCCTTGGACCGGGGCCCCTTCGGTGCGTATCGATCTTATGGCGTGCGAGTGGGACGTCATGTTCCACCGCCCGCCCATGAAGTGCCGGGTCGCATGGGAGACCTTCTGAAATGGCTCAATGGCCCTGGACAAGCCTGGCCCGCGGTGGTTGGATCGGCCATCCTTCATTACCAATTTGAGTTCATCCATCCTTTTGGAGACGGCAACGGGCGGGTCGGCCGACTTCTTGCGACCTGGGAACTCTATCGGCGAGGATTCGATACCCAACACATTTTCTCCGTTGACGAAGTGCTGTTGGAAAACAGGATGGCCTATTACCGAAGTCTGGATCGCGCTCAAACCGAAGGCAAGGATCTCACGGGATGGGTCGAATTTATTTCCGAAACCGTAGCGGAAGCGCTCCGCCGCGCCTGGCAGCGGGTTCAATCTCTCGCTGTGTCTCAAAAAAACCCCAAAATCATTTTGACCTCTAAACAAGAACGATTGCTTTCCGTTTTGCACAGTGGCGGACCCAAATCTATTTCTGAAATCCAAAAAGAGTTCAAAATTACAAAACCCGGCGCTCATTTCATCCTAAAACCTCTCATCGCCGCAGGGCTTGTCAAACGCGAAGGGGGGACACAAAACTGGCAAATACGGGGCAATGAAATAATCGGGTGAAGAGCGAGGCCACATGAACGTCTTAGTAATAGATATTGGCGGAACCAACGTCAAGATTTTAGCCACAGGACAGAAAAGTCAACGGCGGTTCCCGTCGGGTCCGTCGATGACGCCGCGCCAGATGATGGCGGGCGTCAAACAGTTGGTGGCCGACTGGCGGTTTGATGTGATTTCCATCGGGTACCCCGGTCCGGTGCTGTTGGGTCAACCCATCAGCGAACCCCATAATTTGGGGAACGGGTGGGTGGGCTTTGATTTTCAAAAAGCGTTTGGACGGCCCGTGCAAATCGTTAACGACGCCGCCATGCAGGCTCTTGGTAGTTTTAAAAAGGGGAAGATGTTGTTTCTCGGTTTGGGGACCGGGTTGGGCGGCGCTTTGGTGATGCGCGGCGTCCTCAAACCTATGGAAATTGGACAGCTCCCTTACCAAAAGGGCGTGTTCGAAGATTATCTGGGGAAAAAAGGCCTGGAAAAACGGGGTTTGAAAATATGGCGCCACCACGTGGACGTGGTCGTGAAAACGCTCGTCAAGGCGCTTAAACCCACGGACGTGGTGATCGGCGGCGGCCACGTGAAGCGATTAAAAAAACTTCCGCCTCTTTGTCGGGCGGGAGATAATGCCAACGCTTTTGTTGGGGGATTTCGTCTTTGGCAAGGGTGGACTCTGAAACAGATTCTGAACCATCAAAAAGCCCAACGGGATCAGGTCAAGAAGGGAGCTTTTGTTGTATTGTAAGAAAAAGGAAACTACAGGGGTCTTATTCGCCCTTCGGGGCACCTTCCAGTAGTTACGAAAAAACAATATGAATAATTTAAAAAGCGTTCTGGGTCTCGTGGGCTGGTTGGGAATCACATTCAGCGCGGCCTTTGTGGGATCTCGGTTTATGCCGGGGCCGTGGTATGCTTCCCTTTCGAAGCCTGCTTGGAACCCGCCCAACGCCATCTTTGGACCAGTCTGGTCTGTCCTTTACATCCTCATGGGCGTGGCGGCCTGGCTTGTGTGGCGGAGGAGCGGGTTCAATGGCGCGGGATTGGCTCTCATTCTTTTTATTGGTCACCTGGTCCTGAACGCTCTGTGGTCTTACCTTTTTTTTGGGAAGTACCGGCCGGACCTTGCATTTCTGGATATCGTGGCCCTCTGGTTCGCCATTGTGATTGTGTTGGTCTTGTTCTGGCGCGCGCATCGAGGGGCCGGCGCCCTGATGATTCCCTATTTGGCTTGGGTGAGTTTTGCCACTTACCTTAACTTCGTTCTGTGGCGGATGAACAGGTGAAGGGCTCACATGATAAAAAAGGAGAACGGTCTATGGAAATCAAACGTGTTTCTGGTTTGAGAACGAACCGGCCCCGGGCCCACTAAAAAGAGGGGTCTGTGATTCATCGATTAATGGCCGTGTTGGTATGTTTTGCTCTTTTTACGCCGGGATGGGGCAACGACATCGAGCCCCGCCGGTGGGGGCACATGCCTATGGGTGGGAATTTCTTGACCGCCGGGTATGCCTATACGGAGGCGACGATTTATCTGGATCCAGTTATCCGTCTTGAAAACGTAAAGATGAATCTGGATACCTGGCTCGCCAAATATGTGCACAGCTTTAAATTTCTTGGCAAATCATCCCGGTTTGATTTGACCCAAGGATATCAAGAAGGACGTTGGGAGGGAACGCTCGACGGCCAGCCCCGATCCACTCAACGAAAGGGCCCGTCAGACACGTACGTGCGCTTCGCCATGAACTTGATCGGGGCGCCCGCGCTCGCAGGTAAAGAATTCGCCGCCTATCGCCGTGACTTGAAACGGGAAACCATTGTCGGCGCGGGGGTGGTGGTTCAACTTCCCACGGGCGACTACAGCGAAGACAAGCTTATCAATCTAGGCTCGAACCGGTTCACGATCCGCCCCCAACTCGGGATGACGCACACGCGGGGACCGTGGACCGGGGAATTGACCGGCGAAGTTTACGTTTACTCAGACAACGCGGAATTTTTTAACGGGAACAAATTGGAACAGGCGCCCCTCTATACCGGCCAAACCCATTTGATTTATACGTTCCGGCCCGGCCTGTGGATGAGCGGAAGTCTGGGATATGCCCTCGGAGGGACCTCCACCATCAATGGAAAAACAAAAGACGATCCCCGAGAAGCCGCGGCCTGGGCCCTCAGCCTGGGCGTTCCTATCGCTCGCCAGTTGAACGCAAAGGCCACCTATTTGAGTTCCCGCGCCAAGGACCGGATTGGCCAAGACACCGACACCCTCGCACTCGGGCTCGCCTACAGCTGGCAGTAAAATTGAGGGCGCAAGCGTTGCTCAAAAAGCGAGTATTATTAAGAGCATTATTTTTCGTTCTTCCCATATTTTCTCTTGCCAATGAAGGGAATCGCTCCGCAAAAACCACGTTGACCCATATCCATGTTTCGGGCCATCAATCTCTTTCGACCCCGGACGTGCAAAATGCCCTGGGCCTTAAGATCGGAAAACGTTATCGGATAGAAAAAGTTCACGATGCGTTCGAACGGCTCAGGCCCGTTCTTGTCGACAAGGGTTTTTGGGATATTCGAATCTCAACGGCCGTTTTGATCAGCCCCGGCGATTTTTCCATTTCCATAACGGTGGAGGAAGGTCCTCTCTTCCGTTTGGGCGTTCTTACCGTGGAAGGCAACCAGGACGTGAATCATCGCCACATTTTCCGCGAAATGGAAATGAGCCCCGGCGAGCCCTTTAGCCCCAGCCGGCTCAAAGAGGGCAACAAGCGGCTTTACGCCACGGGCTGTTTTGATGTGGTGAACCTGACTTTGTCCACGGCCCCGCACGCCACGGTGAACGTAAAAACCGTGGTTCGCGAACGGCGGAACCAATTTATTAAGGGCGGCGCCGGGTACGGGACAGAAACGAAAGAACGACTGACCTTGGGCTACGAAGACCAAAGTTTTTTTGGCGGGGCCCGTCGGTTGGACATCCAGTTCACCTACTCCGGCTTTGTCACCCAGCCGGAGAAGTTCGAAACCCAAACGTTGGAATCCACGTTGATTCAGCCATTTTTGTTAGGCACTCGCATGGAAGGTCGGTTCACGCTTGAACGGTCCCGCAAGTACCGTGAGGCGTATGACTCGATTGAAAGTGAAATGCGTTCCAGCCTGGAACGGAGATACCAATCCAACCTTTCGCTTCGATTGACCCACCGGTTGCAGGGGACAACATTGACCCGGGTGAGCCCGGAAGCTCAAACCCCCTCGGAAACCAGTATCAACGCGCTGGGGGCCTCCCTTCGGTTCGATGACACGGACGATCCTTTTTTGCCCTTTGACGGTTGGCGAACCATGGGCGCTTTGGAAGAAGGTCTTACACTTTTCAAAACCGATGTGGGGTTCCATAAATTCGAAACCCGAGTGGGCCGGTTCGGCACGGGCGAGTCCGGTTGGACATTTTTTGGGGGCGGCCAGTTCGGCGTGATGTTCCCCGCGTCGGGCGAGGTCAACGAGTCCATTCCCATTAACGAACGATTTTTTCTGGGAGGCGGCAACACGGTCCGCGGCTACTCGGAGCGCAGTTTGGGACCCAAAGACGATCAGGGCAACCCGTTGGGCGGCACGTTGTATCTGGTGGGAAACTTTGAACTTCGCCATCGGATCCATAAAAAATTGTTTGGTGTGGCGTTTGTGGATATCGGCAACCTGTACGGCTCCAACCCCGGGGATACCAGCCCACAGGTCGACCTCAATGACCTCGACAACCTTAAAAAAACCGGGGGGATCGGGTTTCGCCTCCACAGCCCTGTGGGAGCCATTCGGTTGGAGGGAGGGTATCAATTTAACCCCGACGGTTCAACCCATTTCAAAGACCGCACCGCGATTCATTTTTCAATCGGGGAAGTGTTTTAATGCGCCGGCTCTGGATTCCCGTTTCTTTGCTCACGGGTTTTGTTTTGTTGGCCGGGTTATTGCTTTCCGGCACGGTGGCAACGCGGTGTCTCCAACCCCTCCTGCGGGCGGTCGAGAACAATTCGGACTACGTCGTCTCAGTTGATCGGGCTCGGCTCACGCTGAACGGAGAGGTGCATCTGAGCCAAGTGGCGTTTGGAAAAAAAGGCGCTCCGCGCCCAACGTTTTCCCAGGTCAAGATCAACCCCCGTTGGCTCTCCTGGATCAAAGGGCGATTCGAAATTGAATCTCTCTCCGTCATTTTGGGAGACGGGGTTTTGAGTGGCCAAGGGAAGATCGGTTATCGCCCCGTCTCTTTTAATTTTCAAGGGACCACTGATCGTTTTCCCTTGGACCTGTTGGTCGGAATTTACCGTGACCTTCCTAAGCCCATTCAGGTTGCCCACACGGGACAGTGGCGTTTTTCCGGAACTCCGGCGAAATGGAATGTCAGCGCGGATGGCCGTCTCGACCGGGGAATAGCGGACGCGACATCCAGCACCCATGTTTCTTGTGTCATTGATTTCGAAGAACACAAAGGAACTGTGGCTTTGACGCTGGCCCGTCAACAATCAGAAGTTAAGGCCCACGTTAAACTAGATACTAAAGAAGAATGGTTGGAGGGGGATTTTAAAGTGACAGCGGCTCCTCTCTCATCGTTTGACACCCTTTGGCCGGAACTGAGCCAAACCCAGGGAACCTTGGTGGCCACAGGTCACTTGGTCGGTCCCTGGACTGCGTTGGGGGGAACCCTCGAATTAAGTGGAAATGGACTCCGCTATAAAAATTTCGGCGTCAAGAAACTCCAGGCTCGATTTGATCGGAGAGGGGCGCGGGGGCAACCTTTTATTTTAAGCGTGATGGGTTCATCCATATCCTGGACCAATGCTGAGGGTAAAGCGGGCGGCCTCGCTCGGGCTGAAATGGGATGGGAAGGCACGACCCATCAGGGCGATCTGTCCTGGAACGTAACTACCCAGGTCCCCCTCCCCCCCGGGGGGCCCCCCCCCCAGGGGGGAAGGAAAAAAAATTTTTCCCCTCCCCCCCGGGGGGGGGGGGGGGGGGGGGGGGGGGGGACCCCCGAGGAAAACGTCTACTGGAACAAGGGCGCTTCTATAAAAGGGAAAGGCCCCGCCCAACGAAAAGGGCAGGGGCTTTCATGGTCGTGGAAAAACTTAGATTTAATTTTCCCGTCTGGCGAAAGATTTTCTGCGTTTCCCGGCGGCACTGTTGACCTTTTATCGCCGGAAGAAGTGGATGTGCGAAACCTTCGCTTTGGAAATCAAGGCCAAACACTTGACGTGCGACGTTTCACGATCAACAAGCAGACGATGGCGGTGGAGGCTTCCGCGGAACAGTTTCAGCTCATTATTCCCGGGACCCCCTTGATGGGTCGTTTGAGCGGGGAGCTCCTCCTCCAGGGATCCCTGGACAGCCCCGAGGGTCATTTTGATCTGAGTGTCACGGGTGCCTCTTACGGAGAGTTCACGGACATAATGGGGAACGTCAAAGGACGAGTGGAAAAAGGTCTCGTCACTTTTTCCGAAGCAAAGATCACAACGGGCTCTCTTCCCAGTCTCCGCGCGCGGGGAACTCTCCCTTGGTCATGGATCATGGGGTCTGATTTCTCTCAGCCCATGGACATCGGGTTTGAAACAGGTCGCTTGGATCCCGTGGAACTGCTAAAAAATATTCCAAACTCAAAAGTGGCGAGCGGGGGGGGCCTCCAGGTCGAGGGGCGCGTTTTCGGGCCGATAGAATCCATTTCGGTGGAAGGGACAGCCACAGGATCTCTTCCGCTTTTGGAACTGCCCTCATACGGAATTTTTGCGAGCGAAACCATTATCGACATTGAAATCAAGGACCGGCATCTTCGTGTGCGAAAAGCCGAGACGAAGATGGGCAAAGGGCATGTGCGTATTTCAGGGGAAGGGCATCTGCCTTCTCTAAACTTGGCGGTGGAGGGGTCAAAGGTTTCCCTCCTGATCCGCCGTCAATTGGAACTTTTAGGGGATTTTCATCTGGAATTGGGAGGCACTCTTGCGATCCCCCGAGTTGAAGGGAACCCTGGCCATTGCGCAAGGAACGTATGAACGGGCTAAAAAAAAGGAAAAAGAAGAGGGGACTTCAGAAAAGAACGGGGCGATAAAAAGGTTATGGGATTCCTTAAAAATGAACGTGCAAGCCGAATGGCCGAACAATGTCTGGTACCGGGACGGGTTAACCAAAATTGAAACCAAAGCCGACCTGGAGGTCATTAAAGAAACAGGGAATTCGATGCCGGGGTTCCGGGGTTTGATTTCGTTATTGAAAGGGAATTACGATGCCTACGGTCGGGATTTTGTTCTCAAAACAGGGGAACTCACGTTTACCGATTTGTCCGAGATCGATCCCCAACTCAATGTGCACGCCACCCACAAAATGAAGAATTATCTGATCGATCTGACGGTCCTTGGCACGGCCAAAAAACCCGATCTCCAATTCCAGTCGACCCCGCCGTTACAGGAACAAGACATTCTGGCCCTCCTCGCGCTGGGGAAAGTCCCCGGACAGTCCGCCTCCCAGGGATCTGCCCCGTCGGAAGGCGCCCCCTCGGAGGCGGCCGAGTTGGCGGCGGACGTGGTGAGCAACTATTTGACACGGGAAATTCGCTCGGCGGGGATGAACGTGTTGGACCTGGACGTGATCCGAGTGTCGCCCTCTGAAAAGGGCAACGAGTGGACCGTCGGCCGCTATTGGGGGTCTAAATTGTTTTTGAGTTACAGCTATAACCCTGAAGACGCCGCCAATCAGGTCTTGAAGGGCGAATACAGTTTAACGCCGCGGTGGACCGTGGTTGGCCAAACGGGATCTCAAACCGACAACTATCTCGACCTTACCTTTCGGGTCCCTGTCGGAAAATCCCGCAAGGGCAAAAATTGAAAAATATTCACGCCATCGTCTGATTAAGAGTTATATAATCCGTCTAACGACTGACGTCATCGCATTTTGGGGAATCCATTGAGGAGCATTTTAATGATGGGTTCCACAACAGCGGGAATGACTGTGGTTCTCAGTTTCGGTTTTCTATTTTATCTTGGGAGCTTTCGTGGATTTTAACGAGTGGCCTGCATGATGGCGGGACGGGTGGCCCTCGCAGAAGAAGTGCCCTCCCGCGTGCAACCGTGGGAGAAGGTGAGCGTAACAGTAGGGGGAATGTTGTCAAACAACGACAGTTCCGTCCGTATGGGGTCGGGGGTGGGGGTCAACGTGGATTTAGAAAGATCGTTGGGACTGGAGACAAAAACGAATGTGTTTCGAGCGGAATCGGGTTGGCGGTTTACAGAAAATCGGCGTCACCGGGTGGACGCTTCCTGGTTTGCTGTGCACAGGACGGGAACTCGAGATTTGGAATTCAAATTGGATGTAACCAATCCAGATGGAAGTGTCACCACACTGAGTACGGGGACACATGTCTCGTCCCACCTGGATCTCGATATATACGAAATCGCCTACAGTTATTCTTTTTTTCAAGACGATCGGGCGGATATGGCCGTTGTGGGAGGTCTTTATGTGATGCCCGTTGATTTCGGCTATTCCGCCAGCGGGTTATCCATCGCGGAAGGAAGCTTAAAATTCTCCGCGCCACTGCCTGTCATCGGATATCGATTGGATTTTGCGATTGTGCCAAAATGGTTTGTTCGAAGCGGGTCCCAACTGTTTTACGTGGACTATAACGGGTTTACCGGAAGTTTAATGAATTTCCGAGGCGCGGTGGAGTATCAACCCCTTAAGCATGTGGGATTTGGTGTCGGGTTTGACACGCTTCGCGTCAACTTTGAAGGCAACGGAAGCGGATTGCCGGGATCTGACATCGACGGAAAAATTGAGTTCGAGAACCGAGGCCTCCAGTTTTACGCGAAATATATATTTTGAAGATAGGCGATTTGTCCCAGGCCCCCCTTCCCGAGGGGAAGGAAAAAATTCCCCCCCCCCGGGGGGGGGGGGGGGGGGGGGGGGGGGGGGTTTTAAGGGGGATTAAAATGATCGTTGCGAAACCGTTTGAAAGGAAAATATCTTTTGGGATGGCGGTTGCCTGCATCGGTTTATCCGCTTGCGGAAATCCTTATCGATTGAATTATGTGAGCGTGTTGGACCAATTGCCCGCAACGCCTTCTTTTGCCCCCTCTTCCGGTACTCCGCGGATGGTAGAGGCAAAAAACCCAAGGGAAGATGTGATTCGGTTGGTGGAAGAAGGTTATGTGCCGGTGGGTTATGTGAAGTTTAACTCCGTTAAGGCGGATGAAAAATCCGCTTTATCCCAGGCCAAAGAAATTGGGGCCGATGTGGTTCTTTCGACCAACGGGTCACGTGCCGGTAACGGCGGATCTGGGGCGGGGGCTCGGTCAATTACGACCGAAGCCAAACCGTGACCTACGAGGGCCGTTACGAAACTCAAATGGTTAACCGTGAGACCGCGTTTTATGACCAAAAAGCTCTTTATTTTCAACATATTCAGGCACCGGTTTTTGGCGCGGCCGTGGGCATTTTGCCTGAAGAAGCGAGGAAATCCCTGGGGCGTAACCGGGGCGTGATCGTGCGGGCCGTGATCAAAGGCTCCCCCGCTTTTCGTGGCGACCTGATGAAGGGCGACATTCTGGTGGGCATTGACGGCCAGGACATTGTTGAGCCGACAGAGTTTTATCAACGGATTGAAACCCTTGCCGGAAGATCTGTGTCGTTGACAGGGTTGCGCGACGGTCAACCGCTGAATCTTTCGGTGCAGTTGGCGGTCCGCCCCACCGCGGCCCCAAAATCCAAATAGTGATTGCCCAGATTGGACGTCATTCCGGCATGGGCTAGCCGGAATCAAGTGGCTTCTGTTTTGAGACGATTACTAATTCATTGAGGAGTGTGTGGTTATGCGCCATCGGTTTTTTTTCAAGTGGATTGTTTCGATTTCTTTAGGGGTTGGTTTGCTCGGAACAGTTCGCGCCGCGCCGGAAGACGTGGCGCTTTATCCCAATGATGAGGGGTGGGTGTGGCGGTTTGCGCCGATCTTTGGACCGCAAAGTTACGATGGGACCGTTCGTGTGGAAGGCTTGAGGGGCGACGCGAGCGCTTCTCTCTCCGACATCGCCGATCGGGCCACTTTTCAAATGGCCTTGCTTGTGGATGGGCACGGCGAACGTATGGGTGTGTTTTTTGATCTTTCTTATCTGGCGTTAAACGCGGATTATTACGACGGGACCCACGCGGGCAATCTGTCAGCGAGCCTTCTTTCGTTCGACACGCTGGGATCAATCGGGTTCGGACCTTGGGACATGGGGACCACCTCGAGCGGATTCGAACTGCTGGGTGGAGGCCGATGGAACCAATTTAATTCAGATATTGAAACCAAGAGTGCGGGTTCCGCTGATTCGAGCCGGGGATGGGTGGACCCTGTGGTGGGAGGGCGAATCACGACCAATTTCGATTTTCCCTTACGCGTTGAAGTCCGCAGTGATTGGGGCGGTTTCGGTGTGGGCTCCGCCACTGACATGACCTGGCGGTTTTTCGGATTGGCCCATTACAAGGTGGATCCGGCCCTCGAACTCTTTGGCGGTTACCGAATCACGACCATCCAATCCCAGCACCAAGACGGAAATCGGGGCACCGCCCTGGACGGACGCATCTCCGGACCCGTCATTGGAATAACGTTTATTCTTGGTTGATATTTTTCGGCTCCCATGCCATTCTTTCCTAAGGGGGCACCGCTTTTTCTTTTTTTATCGCCACCCCTCTTTGCCCTTTCCATGGGCGAGCCTCTGACGGACAACGACTATCAAATCGACGTGACCCGAACCGTGACCACAGGCTCCACCCGTAAGATCGCGTTGGGGGGGGCCTACGCGGGCGTTGCGGAAGGGAACGCGGCCCTTCCCGACAACCCGGCGGCCGTGGCCTACCGGGCCAGGGCCTTCATGCGTCCCCTGGAACTGGACATGGTTCTCAGCACGTTGGCAATCGAGGACAACGATTCCGACAACAGTGGTACGGAAAGCCTGGTCTACGGCAATTCCTCTTTGGTGGATTTAGGATTGATGGCCCAATACGAAAATTGGGGGATTGGGTTTGTCAGCCAAATGGCGGTGTTCGAATCGGATAACCTGCCCCAAAACCAAGAGGCGCAATTTCGAAGCGGCACCTTGGCCGGGGGATACACCACCGACGATCGCTCTGTGGCTTTTGGTTTTTCGCTGAACCCGGTGGGAGCGCGTGTGCATCCGAAAGACAATTACGACCCCCGTTCTTTCCAATTGAAAGGGATGGGGTATGGGGCGGGGATCTTGGTGCATCCCCATCGGGGCGCCTGGCGGTTTGGCGCGGCGTATTCTTCCGGGGTCTCGTCGGATGAAAATCTGGTAAGTTCGGGCACAGGCCCCGTTAAAGTGGGGAACCTGATCGTGCCCGAGGGAGTTTTGGAAGCCGACCAATTCTCTTTCGGCGTCGCCCACGAGTGGAATCATTTTCTCGGCTGGCGAGGTCACCCGGGTTTGGCCAGTGGAGACGTTCGTCTCTTTGGGCAATCTCCATCGAACGCACAAGGGTCCGGGGCCTTCGTCAGCCAAACGTCCCGGCCCATCGGCCAAAAAACAATCGCCACCATTCACGGCGGGGCGGAACTGGAACTTGTTCCCAACCGGTTTCGTTTGCGCGTCGGAACCTACCACGAACCCAGCCGATACGAAGGCGGATCGGCTCGCCAACACCTGACTGGCGGTTTCGAAGTCCGCTTGTTCCCCATTCCGTTCGTCACCCGCGAGGCCTCTTTTTCCTACGCCGTCGACACCGCCAGCCGCTACGAAACCCATTCCTTTTCCCTCTGGCTCTGGGCCGCCACCATTCCCCATTAGGAGACGGAACCAACTATTACCCTATTAACAAATGTCTAAGAAGCTGGCATAATGGGACTATGAACCGTGTTTGTTGCTTGATTGGCTTGTTGAGTTTCTGGGGTGTCTTCGTTTGGGCCGATGGCTCGATGGTGGACATGGCGGCTATTGAATCACAGGAGACTCCGGCTCTTTCCGAAGCTCCGGTGCGGGTGGACGGTAAAACTATTTTTCATGTCCGAGGGGCTCCGAACTATCCCGCGGAAAAACGCGCTGATGAAATATCAGAACGAATTTCACGTTTTGCCGCGGAGTCTTTTCTCTCGACCGCCACGATCAAAATCATCCCACATGATGAATTTTCCGTCATTCAGGGTGGAGATCGATTTATTATGCGGGTCTTCGATGTCGATTCGACAATCCCGGGCCTCTCCCATAAAGGGTTTAGTGAACTGTTAAATAATTTTCTGGTGAAGGCCATCCTGGATTTCCGCCAATCTCGCACCCCCTTGGCGCTTCTGAAAGATACGAGTTTGGCGGCTTTGGGATTGGTCCTTTTGTGTTTTCTTCTTTGGGGATGGACCCAACTCTACCACCGATTAAGGTCTCTCGTGGAACAATTCGTAGCCCCCCGGATAAAAAAAATCCAAACCAAGTCTTTCGATTTGATCCAAGCCGGTCTTATTTTGGAAGGAATGAAGGGGTCGATGTCGTTTTTGCATGGGGGAATGGTAGCCCTGCTGATCTATTTCCATTTGGGGTTCGTGCTCCGGCAGTTCCCCTGGACGCGGCCCTTCGCGGACGGTCTTTTAGGACTGGTGTTAGACCCGATCCGGACCCTTGGAATCTCGTTTGTCGCCTCCTTACCGGGACTCATGGCGGTGTTTGTGATTGGAGTGGTATTTTACGTGGCCCACCGCATGTTAAAGCTTTTTTTTGTCGGCCTCCAAACGGGAACCATTTATGTTGCGGGTTTTGACCCAGATTGGGCCGTCCCCACGTTCCGCATTGTGCGGGTCGCCCTTATCGCGTTGGGGGTGATGTTGGCCTATCCCCACATTCCCGGTTCCAATTCGATGGCGTTTAAAGGCGTCTCCGTTTTTCTGGGGATCATCATATCGTTGGGATCGTCGTCGTTTGCGGCCAACCTCATTGCCGGCTATTCGGCGATTTACAGGCGGGCGTTTCGCATTGGTGATTGGATCGAAGTGAACAATTTCCGGGGGGAAGTGTTGGAAATTCAAACGCTTGTGACCCGGCTTCGATCGTTTCGAAACGAAGTGATCGTGATTCCCAACTCGGCGATTATTAACTCGCCCGTGATCAACTACAGCACCTACGCCAAAGACCGCGGATTAATCCTCCACACGACCGTGGGCATTGGCTACGAAACACCCTGGCGTCAGGTGGAAGCCATGCTTCTCCAAGCGGCCGCCCGGACTCCGGGGTTATTGACAGACCCTAAATCCTTTTGTCCTCCAAAAAGGCCTCGGCGACTTTTGTGTCACTTACGAAATCAACGTTTTTGTTTCCACGCCGGGTACCCGATTGGCATTGACCCACGCCTTGCACCAAAACATATTGGACATCTTCAACGAAAACAACGTCCAAATCATGACCCCGGCATACGAAGGCGACCCGGCGCAACCCAAACTTGTTCCCAAGGACAAATGGTTCACGCCCCTCGTTAACCGCGATAAATAACCGATCCCCCGGTTCACCCATCATTTTGAACAGTAGCCGGTTGCCCCACGTTCGCCAATCAATGCAAGACTTTGCTACAATGGTCGGAAAGTAATATTGCTTCATATATTAAGGAGGAAGGTGAAATGAATATTAAAATGTTTGCAGGGATGGCTGTCGCGTTGTGGATGGGATCAATGGGTGCGGGCGCCGCTGAGATGTCGGCAGGCCGGTCAGTTGATGTTGTGGACGGTAAACCGTCCGCGGTTGAGACAGCCGTTGTTTCCATGACCGCAACGGTCAAGGCCATTGATTACAAAACGCGCATGCTCACGTTGGAAAAAACCGATGGAAGCATCGTGACAATGGAAGTGGGTCCTGAGGCGGTTCGATTCAACGACGTCAAGAAGGGGGATATCATTGAAGTCGATTTAATGGTGTCCGTGGCTATGTTGGTTCAATCTCCGGACGCTGAAATTGCCTCTGTGGACGGGTCGAATGTGGCCATTGTTCGAAACGAAGGCAAGAAACCCTCGGGCGTCGCAGTGGCCACTGACGTGGTGACGGCTACGGTGGTCAAGATCGACGCGAAAAATCGGACCGCCACCCTCAAAGGACCGGACGGGAACACCCATGACATCAACGTCGCCCCGGACGTTCAAAATCTAGAGAAGGTGAAAAAAGGGGACAAAGTGATGGTGAAAATGACCCGCACCCTCGCCATCGAGGTTCGAAAACCGGATTCCAAGAAATAATAGTTTTGATTGTAAATCCGCGTTCCACAGTGGGGAGAAATTGAATAACCTTCGATTCTCTCCCCACCGTGGTTTTTCTCGAAAGCGCCATAATTAATTGTGAATTTTTTGCCTCGTCATAAAAATAAAGTAATATCCAGAAGAACGCGACAACGGATGTTTATTTATATTGCCTGGCCTATCAAAAAGGGGTTTAAATGAAATCCAGAGCGAGCCTGTCGTTTTTACGAATAGCGATGTTGACTTCCCTTATCCCTTTGTTCACGAGTTGCGCCACAATGAAAAAGAAATTTTCCGGAAGCGAGTCGGTCAACATGACCCCGTTCGCGGAAAACACCCTTCTCCTTCTCTCAGAATTGGATTATGGCATGTCTCCCGAAGACATTGCTGTGGCTCAGAAATACATGGATCTTGAAGACCCCAACATGAAAGAGTTGCGAAGCCTGGTCTTGATTCAGCGGACATTCTTGAAAGGAATAGTGGAATACTCCCTCAAGATCGTCGCTCTGGGCCAATCGAATTTAAGCGATCGAGAACAAGCCAAAGCCTACCACGATTATCTTCGAGGCCTGGTGGAGTGGTTTGTTAAAACAGGGCAAGACCGTGGATCGCCCACCACCGAACAATACAAAGCGGTGCTTGAAAAGGTCGTCGCGGCCCAGGACCTTTTGAGTGGGCTCCGAGCGGCTCAGCCCTTGATTCTCCGATTCAATGAGATCAACCTGGCTTTGGCTCAGGAAATTGCCAAAATTAAAGCCAAAGTGGTTGAAAAAACATTGGTGAGAATCGATCAGGAATTCGAAGGAACCGTCGGATTGGCGTTGACCGTGCACCGTGAAAAAGAAAAATTAGCGAAAGTCTTGCAGAAATCAATTGAAAATGACAGCGGAGCTTCCTTAAAGGAAAAATCCCGTCGTTACGAAGAAGCCGATGAGCTTTCGCGGGTGGTGGCTACTAACGTAACGGCCTATCTCTCTGCCAAAACTCTCATCAGCCGCGTCGTGCAAAACCACGACGACATGATTCGGCGCGGTGGAAAAACCATCTATTTGTGGACCAACGCGCACAAAAAAATGGCCTCCGGAATCAAAAATCCGGCGGAATGGTTCCCTCTCACCGACGTCAGCACCCTGGTCGGGGCCGCCAAGAAAAGCGTGATGCCTTTTTAAGTTCCTTTGTTCAGAGTCGGCCTATCTAAGGCGGGCTCGTCAATCATGTGGCATTTAAATAGCATCCCGTTGCCTCTACACCGTTTAGGCCAAAACATCGAGGCCTGTCGCCAGTTAAAGAAAGTGTCGCAATTCTAATGAATCGATCTTGGTTTGTCCGGATCGCGCTTGTTGTGGCGCTTTGGATGGGCGGAGGTGTTCAGGCCGCTCCCCCCGTTAAACGCGTCCTGCTTCTTTTTTCCCATCATCGACTCAACCCCACCAACCTGGCTGTTCATCAAGCTTTTCAATCGCGATTAAGTGAGCGTTTTCCCGGGCAGGTGGAACAAGACACCGAAAATATCGACATCACGAATGCCAAAGACCCGCTGTATGAAAACGAACTTTTTGAATTCTTGAAAAACAAATACGCCTCCCGCAAACCGGACGCGATTGTCGCGGTAACGCCAGTGTCCTACAAATTCGCGCGTAAAAACAGGAAAGAGTTTTTTCCAAATGTTCCCCTGGTGGGCTGTCTCGTTCGGCCGGAAGACTTGGGAGGATCCGCTGATCCGTCCGTTATTTCCGCGTTCACGCACAAAAAAAATCTGGAGGCCATGCTTCGGTTAATGCCCCGGCTCCGAACCGTTTACATCGTGGGGGGAGACCGATCTTCTATCGAAAGTAGCTTTTTAGGTTCCATTCAACGGGACGCCGAGACCTTTAAGGAGCGGGTGGCGTTCCGTTACCTGGTGAACGTTCCCCCCGAAGAGTTAAATCGTGAAGCGGCCCATTTTCCCGCGGACAGCGCGGTTTATTACTATTTCATGGGGTCCGATCGCAACGGCATGTCCCATATCCCTCGGGATGTCTTGGCGGGTTTGGCGCGGTCGGCGAACGCGCCCGTCTTTTCCGGCGTTACCGACTCGTTCATGGGCGCGGGGGTTGTCGGGGGGTATATGGTCCCCCTGGACGATGTGGGCCGCTTGGCGGCCGATATCGTTATCGATCTTTTGGGAGACCAGGGGGGTGGCCGGGCGCCGGTGTCCCAATCGGTTCCCTCTGTGCCGATTTTTGACGCGCGCCAAATCCGGCGATGGGGTTTTTCGGAAGACGCGCTTCCGCCAGGGAGCCGGATCCTGTTCCGTCCTCCGTCTTTCTGGGACGAATACCGGGCGGAGGTTTTCGCCGTCGTCTTCTTGATAATTATGCAAGGGGGGCTTATCCTGTTTCTGTGGGTCGAATTGAAACGCCGTCAAAAAGCGGAGCACCGTCTTAAAGATACCCAACGGGAGGTTATGGAAAGCCGCACCGCCCTGGCTCACGCGACCCGTGTTTCCACTTTGGGCGCGCTCGCCACCACCATCGCCCATGAGATCAACCAGCCTCTATCGGGGATTCTTTCCAACGCCCAGGCGGCTCTCCGCTTTATTGATTCTGGGAAAGCCAATCCTGACGAAATGAGGGCCATTTTCACAGATATCGTGAAAGATGACCAGCGGGCCGCCGGCGTGATCCGTCGCGTGCGCGCGCTGGTCAAAAAAGGGCCGCCGATGGCAACGACGGTTTCGGTCAACGACGTTGTGGAGGAGGTTCTGGATTTCATGAAAAGCGATCTGCGCGCCCATCATGTGCGTCCCGCGGTCTTGTTGGCGCCGGGCCTGCCGACCGTGATCGCGGACCCCGTGCAACTCCAACAGGTTTTTTTAAACTTGATCTTGAACGGCATCGAAGCCATGAATGGGAAAACGGTTCCCAAACGGGTCCTGACAATAGAAACGGGGCGAGACGGATCGGAGGTTTGGGCCGCCGTCCGGGACCGGGGGGACGGAATCGCGACGGAAAAATTGAAAAGCGTGTTCGAACCTTTCAGTACCACCAAACCCAACGGCCTGGGCTTGGGATTGTCCGTCTGCGTAACCATCGTAACGGCCCATGGCGGCCGGATTTGGGCGGAGCCCAACCTGGGCGGCGGAGCGGTTTTCCACGTGGCGCTTCCTATCCAAAGACGTTCGTGAACGAATCCGCGCCCCTCATCGTCGTCGTGGACGACGACCCTTCCGTCCGAACGGGCCTGTGCCGCCTCCTGCGTTCCGCCGGTCGCCGCGTTCAATCCTTCATTTCGGCCGAGGAGTTCATGGCTTCCGATAGCCTGTTCCAGGCCTGCTGTCTCCTGTTGGACCTGCGCCTGCCCGGCCTGACCGGGACTGAACTTCAGAAAGAATTAAAACGGCGGGGGCTCACGACGCCCATTGTTTTCATCACCGGCCATGGGGACATCGCCACGGGTGTGCAGGCAATGAAAGACGGCGCTGTGGATTTCCTGCAAAAACCCATTGATGACAAGGATCTTTTGCTCGCCGTGGACCGCGCCCTGGAGAGGGATCGGCACCGGAAGAGTGTGGACCAAAAAAAAACCGTCATTCAGGGGCGGCTAGCGACGTTGACCCCGGCGGAGAACGCGGCGCTCCGGTGGATGATCACGGGGCAATTGAACAAACAAATCGCCAGAAACTTAGGGGTCAAGGAAAAAACCATCCGAGTCCACCGTGGCCGGGTCCTGCACAAAATGGACGCACGGTCCGTGGCCGAACTGGTTCTCATGGCCCACACCGTCAATATCAATCCCCCAGAAGACCCAAAAGAATAACCCGGAAGCTCACCACAACGAGACCTCCACCTCGGAAACCCGGATTTCTCATTTGGCCTCGGCTCAGGCCCCCTCTCGTCCACGACAACAATGCACGCCTTTCCTTCTCCTCTTCCAAGAAAATTCCTCAACAAATTTCCCCTTTCCTCCTTTGCGTCCCCTTGACTATATTACTTAAATGTAATATAGTGGAGACAGGCCTTTAAGAGAAGCTGGGGGGCGAGTGAGATACAAAGCCATTTACTACACGACCGCGCGGGGGGGGGGGGGGGGGGGGGGGGGGGGGGGGGGTTCGGAAAGGCGCCGGCAGGTCCTACTTTTCGCGGTGGAGGAGCGGATCGTTTTTGTCCACGGTATTGTAAAAAAAAGGGACGCACTGGATCCCGGCGCCATTGACGTAGCGGAGGCCAGAATGGCGGAGTGGTTGAGACGGAACGGAGGAGGGGGAAAATGAACAAACACAAAGAGGCGGGCGCATCCGTGAAAGCGCATTTTGAAAAGAAAATGATGGATCCGAAATTTAGACGGCTTTATCAGGAGGAAGAAAGAAAGGTCCGGCTGGGGATGATTCACCGAGAACACAGGCGGGGCTGACGCAGGTGGCGTTGGCTCATCGGGTCGGCGGAACGCAAGGGTATATCGCTCGCCTGGAAACGGCGGAGACATCGAATTACGAGATGAACACGCTGAAGAAGATTGCCACCGCGCTCCACCGGGTGGTGGTGATCGGCTTCGCCGAGGAGCCGAAGGGCCATTTACCCACTGCTTCACGAAGGGTTGAGGATTTGGTGACGGTTTAGATCGTCGATTGGCCGTTAGCTAAAGGGGACTATAAAGGGGACGGAGTATACTAAGTGACTTTCTCTAAATCCGCCTCGTCTATTGTGCCTTCGGTTGAAGGCAACGGCGTATCCCGACATGAGACGTCGCATGAAGGGGGCCAAACCCTGGGGTCCTGACCGGACCAGGAAATGGAAATGGTTGGGCATGAGGGCCCAGGCAAGGATTTGGGTGGGAACGCGTTCGACGGCCTTTTCGATGCGGGAGAGGAAGTCCGTGCGGTCGTCGGAATCGATGAAAACGGACCGGCGGTCCAACCCACGGGAGATGACGTGGTAGAGGGAGGCCGGGGGCCCCGGCGGGTGGCTGAAGGGACCCCGCGCGCTGGTCGGGGGGGGAGGGGTCTCGCCCGTCATGCCAGGAAAGTCAATTAGTATACTCCGTCCCCTATACGCACATCGAAAATCAATGCTCATAAAAGGTCGGCTGTAGAATTAGTTTCCTTGTTTCAGTTTTGGCTCCGGTCAATCCCGCCGGTCCCTATTTTCCGAGGATCTTCATGATGTCCTTATAGCCGCCGCCGTTGAAAGCCTGGAATCCGAGGGCGTTCAGCGCTTGTTTGGCTTTTTCGGCTGTGGCGCCGGAGTGACAATAAAGCAGGATCTTCCGGTCACGGGGCAGTTCGTTCAGTCGGCGTTTCAGCGTGAACGCTGAAATATTGGTCGCGCCGGGAGCCATGCCGATTCTCGCGCCGACCTTCGGTCGAACGTCAACCAGGAACGCTCCTGCCTTGAGCAGTTTCGCCACTTCGTTCGGTGGAAGTTTCGAGTTCGCCAACGCGTCGTGCTTTGCCTTCAATTTTCCGATCAACATCATACACCTCCTAATGAGAATGAGAATCCTGCCGTATTGGTAAGACAAAAATCCGATCGATCCCGCCTCACAATTGCTCTTTAATGGGGAGGATCGATAAAAACCCGGCCCAAAATCGTTTCCAGAAACCGGCGTAGGGGTCTTTTTTAAACACGATCTCTTTTCCGTCTTTCTCTCCTTTCCAAAGGAGCTCTTTTTGGGGGGTGAGTTCCAAGGTCCAACTGTTCTTCGGGCCCAGGTCGTCTTCCAGGCTTTGCGCCACCTGTTCACTGAGTGTCGGGCTGTGGACCAACAGTCCCACCTCCGTGTTTAAATTTTCGGATCGCGGATCGATGTTGTAGGTGCCCACAAAAACATCTTGTCGATCAAACACCGCCACCTTGGCGTGCAGACTGTGCCGAGCCTGCGTAAAGGCCGAATGGCGAGAACTGTTTTCGGCATCCGGCCGCATCTCGTAAAGGTCCACCCCCGCCTCGATTAATTTCTCACGCAACCCTTTGTAATGCGCCACCACGGGAAGCGCGTCCGTCGACATCATGGAATTGGTGAGGATGCGGACCCGAACGCCGTCTTTCTTAAACTCCCCAATTTTTTCTATGGCGCCAGGGGACATAATTAAATAGGGAGAACAAAGCAGAATATCGCTTTTTGATTCTTGCGCGACCTCGGTCACACGCGCCGCCACCGTCGATCGGGTTTTTCCCGGCTCGGACGGCGCCCAGGATTTCCCCGGCGGATCCCCGACCACCTCGGCCTTGGCCCAGACGAATTGTGAGCGCTTCTTTTTTAATTCACTCATAACCGCTTCCCGGCTGAAATCGAGGGGGTAGGGAAACTTTTTGAATTCCGCGGCAAAATATTTTTGAATTCGTCCCATCATTTTATCGTATTGCTTTTGGGTGGGCGGTTTCACCCCCAAAACTTCCATGGGCACCGACCAAGAACAATTCCAGAACTCATCGAATTTGGCCGACGCCTCTCTCACCATCGGCCCAACCGCCATCAAATCCATATCGCGAAAATTCGATTTCTTGCTGAGACCGAAATAGTCATCGGCGATATTGCGGCCCCCCACAATGGCCACCTGATTGTCCGCCGCGAAGAGTTTATTATGCATGCGGCGTGTCATCCGCCCCACGTGAAACGCCATGGAAAGAGATCGGGACACATTTCCCGTATAGCGGTGCCCCAGCGGGTTGAATACTCGAATTTCGATGAGGGGGTGTTTGTTGAGAGCACCCAACCCCATGTCTTTGCCGTGGCTGGTGACGTCGTCTAAAAGAATTCGAACTCGAACCCCGCGGTCGGCGGCCTTGATCAATCGATCCATGAGGATGATACCGGCCGCGTCTCCCGCCCAAATAAAATATTGGGCATCAATGGTCTTTTCAGCGGCGTCCGCCATTGCGATCCGGGAGAGAAAGGCGTCCTTGGCTTCGTCCAAAAGATAAAAACCAGACAGCCCGGAATGGGTGTTCAGGGAAGGTTGTAAGGCCGATTTAAGGGCCGTGTTCTCGTCTTGGGAGATGGCTGTCGAAGGGGTCGCCGAAAAATCTTTCGGAAGTGTTGCACATCCGACCAGGAAAGCCATCGCGCAAATTAAAAGACATCGGTTGACCAAATTCAAAACTCCGTTAGAATAAGTTGATCTGAGTCTTATCGATTAGAGCGGACGTTGACGAATTCCTCTTGGTTCAACAACGGTAAACATTCGCTCGAAGTGGATATCGCTCAATCCGAGTAAATGAAGAACGAAACGCCCAAAATATTCAGGGTTCTCTGGGAAAAACCTGAAATAGATCACACCGGGGACCTTCCGCCCTTGAGCGCGGGCAAACACAAGTTCACCATAATCACGGTCAAAGGTTAAAATCACCCGCTCTTCCGTTTTGGCTCGGTCCAAAACAGAATCGTCAGTCGCACCCCGAGAAACATCACCCACCCAAACCACATCCTTCCCGTTCGCTTGAAGAAATCGAACAACCGAGAAGGGAATATTTTCGTTCGCCAAAAAACGCATTAAACGGCCTTTGCTTGGATCGGATAGAGGGCCTCTTCCCGCATACATTCTGCCACGAAAGAAAAAACCGCCTTTAAAGCCTCGGACGAAAGGGATGGATAATTCTCCAACACCTGCTTCTCAGTCCAACCTTCGGAGTATAAACCCAAAAGAAACTCCACTGAAAGTCGAGTGCCCTTTACAACCGGCTTACCCAACAACACATGAGGATCCGAATGAACATAATCGTGCCAGTCCGTCATACACTCTCCTCCTCTTGCGAGCTACTCTTTTGCATTATACACTTTCTAAAAAAGGAGTCCCAAAAAGCGAATCATTCTCTTCCGGCCCTTTGGGTCACCTTCTCCCGCAAGCGGGAGAAGGACAATCCGGTTTGTCTCCCATCGGGGATACGCAAAAATCCACACGAAATCCGGTTTTGAGGACCCCCCCAAAAAATCACCCTCGTTTTTCACCGTTTTGGTGAAGTGCTTTTCTGTCTTTTCCTTCAACGAGAGAATTTTATCGGATTTTCTAGGTTTTTTCGGACTGTACAGTAAGCCGCCGTCGCCGGTGGTTTTAAGCGGATACAACCGGTGGCTGAGGTTCCGCCGGTTAATGTGTTTCGTCAAGCAAAATCAGAAGTTTGTTGATTTGTTGAGAACGTCCCCCTTTCCACCAAGCAACCTTTCTATTTCTTGGTCTAGAGCACGTGCAAGGGAGATCAGCTTGTCGTTCGCTTTGTCAATCTCTTCCTCATTGTCTGGTATCGACAACCCCGCTTCCGGTGTAATCACAATGTCTGCAACTGATCCCATCCCAAAGAGAGACTTCTGTGTGCGTGTTAAATGAGAAATAACCTTTTCCAACGGTAAACTTTCAATCTCCAGAACCCATCCCTTAATCCGGGACGACCATCGCCGTTCCCCAAAGCGGGTTAGATGTCCTATGATCTCCTCAAGAAGCTGTTGATACCTTTTTAAGTTCATCCCCTCAATGCCCCACTTGTGGTAAATGTTCGGTTCCCTTCAAGGACACACCAACCTTTTTGGGATATGGGATAAACACCTGATGCCCTTCACCACCGGCCACCTTTCCAATGTAAACCACAGAGCCTTTAGGGATTTGATAGGTTGATACCTCTATGACATCGTTACCAAATTCGACGATGTTATAGAGCCTCTCTGCAACTCCAGCAGAATCGGGTTTTTCAAGACCAAACCATCTGCCAAACCTGGATCCTTCGGCACGATATACTGTCAGTGTGTCTTGGATTTTTATTGGCGTATAAGTCTGATTCTCAAAAGTCTTTGCAATTTCCGGAATAAGTGGAGGCGCCTCACTTACCACGCCTTTCACGCCATGGATCGATTGTTGTGTAACCTGTGTAGGAGAAATAGCCTTACCAGTTTCCAGACTCAAGTTCCGAGCCTGGGAAGCGGTTCTTGTCGGTGAATTTACGTGTTCGACTTTGATTGGGGAAGGGCTGGGCTTTATAACCACAGGTTCCAAAGAAGGTTGTTCTCTTTTTACAAATTCGTATTGGGTTGTAAGCGGGTCGGCCAGTTCGGACCGGGCGGCGGCGCCCAGACTGCGGGCGGGTTGTGGGGTCAGCGCCGTGGGCTTTTCAAGCCATTTGGAAACGGATCGGGCCACGGTGCGTAAAATGGGGGTTCCTTCTCTGACAACCATGGCCCCCGCTGTCACGGCCGCTGTGGCTCCCGCTTCGGCTCGAATATAGAATTCACCAAAATTGTCCGCCGCCTTTCCGGCGGCCCTTAACTTCTCAACAGGGTCTTCTTCATGAACAACCAGGAAACTGTGAACGGCAAACTCTCTGGCGGGGTGCACACTCTCCACAACAAAGGCGACTGTATCTTCCACGAATCTGGGGAGCACCATCGCCGTTGCCAATACCAGCCCACCGCTTCGAATAATTAAATTGTTTTCAGGATCCGCGAACGCCGACAGGGCCGTGGCGTATCGATCGCTCATGGTCGTTGTCCAGACCGGCTTTCTCTCGTCCAAATTTTTGTAATCCGAAAGATTGACCAGCC
Organism: Elusimicrobiota bacterium; assembly: GCA_016715645.1. Taxonomy (GTDB): domain Bacteria; phylum Elusimicrobiota; class Elusimicrobia; order FEN-1173; family FEN-1173; genus JADKHR01. Next base: position 210,218 of record JADJZR010000002.1, read on the forward strand.
GGTCCGTGTTGAGCGTTACCTTGTTGTCTTTTATGGAAACGTACCCGTTGCCGGTGACCTCGGGTCCTGCCTCCCAAAAACCCGGAGTTTCCCGGGGTTTTAAGATCGGGCCTTTCATCGCCGTGTTGGTCAAAATAGCCTGGCCATTTTCGGCGTCAATGCGCCCTGCCACTTCCCGCGTGAGTGGCCTCACATGCTCGCCCGTCTTGAGCGGAATGTCCGGCAAAAGGGCCACAAACGTTCCCGATTTCTCGTCAATGCTCTTCACGCCAATGGCGGTTTCCCCGCCGTTTAATTGAACCGTCAACCTCAATCCTCCGTCCTCACTCGCGAAAATCGTGCCCTTCTCCATGTTCAATTTGCCACTTCCACCCATTGTGACCTTGCCGATGTAAACCGTTGCCCCATAGTTGGGGAACTCCGTTTTGCCGGTCACCGTTAACCGTGTGCCGGAACCGAACAGAGCTTCGGTGTAAATGGTTTTTTGCCCTTCCTGGGTTTTATCCTTGGAGGCGGACACGGAAACCGTCGCCACCTGGCCGGAAGTGAAAACGTATTGATCCCCCTCTTGGTGTACCGTGGCGTTGGTCGCGGAGTCAGTTCGTTGGCCTTTGACTTCGAACAGCGCCCCGGTCTTTTGCCGCCACTCGTTGCTTTGGGCGGTTGTGAGGGAGCTGGGTTTCGTGCCCGGTATTTCCGTGCGGATCGTTTGATCGCCCGCCAGCAGGGTCACTTTCTCAATTTCGTAGCCGCTTGTGGCTGGATTAGGCAAGACGTTCGTGATATATGTGGCTGGTTCGGCGGTGGGCGATTTAACCGTTTCCTTGAACCGGCCTTGTTCATCAATGGCAACAGAAATGTTTTTGCCGTCCACTTTGAGCACAGCCGACTGGTTGGGGTCAAAAGACCAAACCCCGTTGGTGTTGCGAAAAGACAAGCCCGTGGTGGTCTCCCTAAACGTGTCGTTTCGAGACAGGGCGCCGTATCCCAAAACTGTCTCGTTGCCTTGGCCGTCACCGTTCACGTATTCCTTGAAAGGGGCGGTGGTTTGAATCGTGGGCCCGGCTTGGTTGGTGAGCTTGATCCCCGGGCCGTCCAATTGAAACTTTTCACCGTCATAAACAAATTGGCCGCTCAAGTATTCGTTGCCGTTGATTGTGATGGGGCTTTTGCCTGGGACAAGGGCCATTTCGCCGGATTCAAGCTGTTTAAACTCGCCGACCGTCCGCACGGTGCCGGGAGCGATGGACAGGATTTTGTCGTCCCGGTTCAGGGTGATTTGGCCGGTCAGGCGGGTCCCGTCCGGCAGGGTCGCGGTGTTTTCTGTACGGTGGCCCAGAACAACCCGGTTCCACAGAAACGAGGCCGCCTCTCCGATCTTGCTTGCCACGGTCGAAAAGAACGCCGGGATCGTCTTAACCGCAATGGCAACTCCGCTAAAAAATCCAATGGGTGCCTTCGGTTGTGTGATCGAGGGGACGAATGTCCCTTGGCGACTTGAAATTATAGGTTTGAACCACCGGTTTTAGGGGAGAAGCTACTGGGGAAAAAGATTTGTAGTTCAGGTCCAGCTTCCTGCTAAATTGAGTGGCGTTGAAACTACTGAAACTTCGGAAGGTGTTCTGGAAGGTCGAATCCAAACTGACTTTTGGAAACTGAATCGGCGCGCGAGTGAGCCGAGCGTTGTAGTTGAAACTTTCCCGGAAATTAAAGTTCCGTTTCCAGGTTTCTTGGGAATGATTAAAAGAGTATGAGTCCGGCCCCCGCTCGTAACTGGAATAGTCGTTGTAAGCGAGCAGTGACGGAGGAACGGTTAATGAGAGAGATAAAAAAATCGCCGCTATTTGGCGCATCGCAGACCTTGAATATATTCGAATTAAATGACTAAAGCAAGCTGTCTTTTTTTCCGACTGAACAATGGGCCGATGTCGCCGGTGGTTTTAAGCGGAAACAACCGGTGGCTGAGGGTTTCAGGGATTCCGCCGGTCGATGTGTTTCGTCAACACAAAATCATAGGTTTGTTGATTCGTTGAGAACGTCCCCCTCACCCACTCTCCTCCTCTTGTGAGCTACTCTTTTGCATTATACACTTTCTAAAAAAGGAGTCCCAAAAAGCGAATCGTTCTCTTCCGGCCCTTTGGGTCACCTTCTCCCACAGCGGGAGAAGGACAATCCGGTTTGTCTCCCACCGGGGATACGCAAAAAACCACACGAAATCCGGTTTTGAGGACCCCCTTAAAATCACCCTCATTTTTCACCATAGTTTGTTGATTTGTTGAGAACGTCCCTCTTTCCCTTTCCCCAACCGCCGCCACCAAATGCTCATAGGCGGTTTTGGTTAGAACTTTCTGGGCGTTCTCTTCGGGCACTAAAACAACTTCTCAATCTCGACAAACATATCCGAAACAAGTTTTTTCAAACGCTCGTTTGCCTCGTTTACTTGTGCTTCCTCATTTGAAATAGAGTGTCCGTTTTCCGGACAAATCACGATATCCCCAATGGATCCCATGCCTCCAAGAGCTTTTTGAGTCCTTTTCAAATGATCCGTCGCACCATTCCAAGTCAGCCCATCCAGTTCGTGTACCCATTCGCGCAATCGGTTCGCCCATTTTGTTTCCGCGTATCGCTCAAAAAAAACTTGGAGTTCATTTAAAAGTTCTTTGTAGCGCGCAAGCCTAGAATCCATTTTGGGGTAGGCCTTCTGTTAAAAGTTTTTCTACACCAGAACTTCGTGAATTCTTCAAATAAATCTGATAGCCCTCTCCACCAGCAACTTTTCCCCCGTATACGATGGTTCCTTTTGGAATCCGATAAGACGAGATTTCCATCAGATCGTTTCCATAGTCCACAACGTTATAAAGTTTCTCGGCATGAGCCGCGCTATGCGGTTTTTCCAACCCATACCATGATCCGTATGCCCTCCCCTCTCCACGGAAAGCAATTAAATCGTCACTCAACTCAACAGCACGATAATCGGATTTCTCGAATGTTACGGCAACCTCTTTCGGAAGTGGGGGGACTTTGGTCTCAATAGCCTTAATCTGGAGTCCTGGCCTAAACTCATACATGGGTTGGGCCTGGGGAGCGGCTTTTTTTAGATTGGGAGGTGCGAGCGATTCGGTGGTAGATCGGTTTCTTGCGGGTCCATAGCTGACTTGGACTTCATCGCTTCTTAGGGGGCGGCCGTTTTTGAAGCCCAGGTCGTCGGGCATGGTATTGCCGGAAGTGGGAGGAGCGCGGGACGGGTTTAGTGTGGGGTTCTGTGAGGTTGGTTTAACCGAGCCATCTGGGTGAACGTAATCGTATGTTGTTAAGGCGGGGTCGGCTAATTCGGACTGGGCGGCGGCGCCCAGACTGCGGGCGGGTTGTGGGGTCAGCGCCGTGGGCTTTTCAAGCCATTTGGAAACGGATCGGGCCACAGTCCGAATAATCGGGGTTCCTTCTCTGACAACCATGGCCCCCGCTGTCACGGCCGCCGTGGCTCCCGCTTCGGCTCGAAAATAGAATTCAGCGAAATTGTCCCCTGCCTTTCCGGCGGCCCTTAACTTCTCGACAGGGTCTTTTTCATGAACAACCAGGAAACTGTGAACGGCAAACTCTCTTGCGGGGTGCACACTCTCCATAACAAAGGAGACTGTATCTTCCACGAATCTGGGGAGCACCATCGCCGTGGCCAATACCAGACCACCGCTTCGAATAAGTAAATTGTTGTCGGGATCCGCGAATGCCGACACAGCGGTGTTGGAACGATCGTTCATAGTGGTGGTCCAAACTGGCTTTCTCTCGTCTAAGTTTTTGTAATCCGAAAGATTGACCAGCCGGTCCGTTTTGAGCGTTATCTGGTTGTCTTTAAAGTATATATACCCGTTGCCGGTGACCTCTGGTCCTGTCTCCCAAAAACCCGGAGTTTCTCGGGGTTTTAAGATCGGGCCTTTCACCGCCGTGTTGGTCAAAACGGCCTGTCCATTTTCAGCGTCAATTCGCCCTGCCACTTCCCGCGTGACAGGCCTCACATGCTCGCCCATCTTGAGCGGGATGTCCGGCAAAATGGCAACAAACGTCCCCGCCTGCTCGTCAATGCTCTTCACGCCAATGGCGGTTTCCCCGCCGTTTAATTGAACCGTCAACCGCAATCCTCGGTCCGCACTAGCGAAAATCGTGCCCTTCTCCATGTTCAGTTTGCCGTTGCCACCCATTCTGACATTGCCAACGTAAACCGTTGCCCCGTAGTTGGGAAACTCCGTTTTTCCGGTCACCGTTAACCGTGTGCCGGAACCGAACAGAGCTTCGGTGTAAAGAGTTTTTTGGCCTTCCTGGGGCCTATCCTTGGGAGCGGACACGGAAACCGTCGCCACCTGGCCGGAAGTAAAAACGTATTGATCCCCCTCCTGGTGAACCGTGGCGTTGGTCGCGGAGTCGGTTTGTTGGCCTTTGACTTCGAACAGAGCCCCGGTCTTTTGCCGCCACTCGTTGGTCTGGCCGGTTGTGAGGGAACTGGGTTTCGTGCCCGGTATTTCCGTGCGGATCGTTTGATCGCCAGCCAGCAGAGTCACTTTCTCAATTTCGTAGCCGCTTGTGGCTGGATTAGGCAAGACGTTCGTGATATATGTGGCTGGTTCGGCGGTGGGCGATTTAACTGTTTCCTTGAACCGGCCTTGTTCGTCAATGGCGACGGGAATGTTTTTGCCGTCCACTTTGAGCACAGCCGATTGGTTGGGGTCAAAAGACCAAACACCGTTGGTGTTGCGGAAAGACAAACCCGTGGTGATCTCCCTAAACGTGTCGTTGCGAGACAGGGCGCCGTATCCCAAAATGGTCTCGTTGCCTTGGCCGTCACCGTTCACGTATTCCTTGAAAGGGGCGGTGGTTTGAATCGTGGGCCCGGCCTGGTTGGTGAGCTTGATCCCCGGGCCGTCCAATTGAAACTTTTCTCCGTCATAAACAAATTGGCCGCTCAAGTATTCGTCGCCGTTGATCGTGATGGGTAATTTGCCTGGAACAAGGGCCGTTTCACCGGATTCAAGTTGTTTAAACTCGCCAACCGTGCGCACGGTTCCGGGAGCAATGGACAGAATTTTGTCGTCCCGGTTCAGGGTGATTTGGCCGGTCAGGAGGGTCCCGTCCGGTAGAGTTGCGATGTTTTCGGTGCGGTGGCCCAAAACAACCCGGTTCCACAGAAACGAGGCCGCCTCTCCGATCTTGCTCGCCACAGTCGAAAAGAACGCCGGGATCGACTTAACCGCGCTGGTAACTCCGCTAAAAAATCCAACGGGTGCCTTCGGTTGTGTGATCGAGGGGACGAATGTCCCCGGCCCCTTGAAATTATAGGTTTGAACCACCGGTTTTGGGGAGAAGCTACTGGGGGAAAAAGATTTGTAATTCAGGTCAAGCTTATTGCTGAAATGATTGGTATTGAAACTGTTGTAAGCTCGGAATGTGTTTTGGAAGGTCAAATCCAAACTAACTTTTGGGAACTGAATCGGCGGGCGAGTGAACGGAGCGTTGTAGTTGAAACTTTCCCGGGCATTGAAATTCCGTTTCCAGGTTTCTTGCGAATTGTTAAATGAATAAGAGTCCGGCCCCCGCTCGTAACTGGAATAGTCGTTATATGCCAAAAGTAAGTCGGGAGCGACCAACGAAAAAGATAAAAAAACCAGCAGAACTTTACGCATAGGAAACCCCCGCGAAAAGAAGAACAAAAAAGTCTAAAAAATATTACCCTTTATGTTGAGGGCAGTCAATTTATTTGCAGTCTCCCCAAAAGCTCCATAACGTTTTGTTGACCGACCTGGGGTCGTGGAAGATCCCTGAAAATTAAAAATCTTCCGGGTAAACCTGTCTCGTGAACAGTCTTAGGGGCGCATCCAGGCGCTTCCGAACTGTATGTATATGGCTGTCTCTTCCTCGCCCCGGGCCACATCGAGACCCATGTGTAACCCATACTTTTTAGCAATTTCGTAGCGGAAACCAGTCCCGCCGGCGACCGTGGTGGTTTTATTCTCCAAGCGATCAAAGTCGTTCCATGCGGCGCCGGTGCCCGCGAAAAACACCAGGCTGAACCGCTTCCATAATTGCCAGCGGACTTCCGCTTCAACCTGAGCCGCTTGGTCCCCCTGATAACGCATCAGGGGGACCCCCCGTAAAACGATGAAGGGTTTCATGTAAAACGGAATGTCGTTAAAACTGAAGGCGGCGCCTCCGTTGATCCCGAGCGTGAGAACGTGATTGAGCTTAATATAATTGATGACCGTGAGATCGGTCCGTTGAAAATCGTCGTCACTTCCGAGGCCCGGGGTGAAGACGCCGCCGGAGAGGTCGGCATAGAAACCCCGGGTTGGGGTGAACAGATTGTCCCGCACGTCGTAGGTGGCTGACAGCAACGCTCCGCCAACGTTGGACTCGCGGCTAATCTCCGGCAAACGGGGATCCGCGGCGTCGGCTTCGAAAGACACCTTCGTGGAAAAGCGGCCGTACCCGACCCCCGCGGAAAAACCCGATTTTCCCAGGCGAAATTTGGAAAGAAAAACGCCGCCCAGGGGTTCAATGGTGTAAGTCACCGGGTTCTCTTCCAGCGGAGGGTTGTTGCCGATCCCATGGAAATCGAGGTTAATGGAGGCGTCGAAGAATCCCGTGAGGGTCTGAACCCGATCGTCCAGCCAATACCGAGAGTCAAAGGCAAACAGACCTTTCGTGCCGTTTTCGGTGCCCATTCCGCCCACCGCGGTGAGGTTGGGTCGGCCAAATCCGGGTTTTGGGTTCTCTTTATTCTTGTCCACGAACAACAACGCGCCGCCCAGGCCATACCCCACCGCCGGTTCTGTGATGATGGCAACGACAGGAACAAACCCGTAAGCTTCATCCAAGAATCCGCTCACGTCAAACCAATTGTCGTCAGATTTGAACTTTGATTTTCTCGGACCGGCGGGAGGTGCGGTGGCAGACTGTTTGTCGGTCATTGTCTCAACTTCCTGTGCGATGGCAGGAAGGGAAAAAGTGAAAACAAGGAGCAACGTCGCGAGCCTTGGTAATTTAATGTCAGTCTCCAGGTAACGACTCTCGTCATTCCGTCATGATTCTGGCCGGAATCCATAAACGTCATTCTCGATGGATGTTATCAAAAATGGATTCCCGACATGTCTATTGGACATTTGTCCAATAGACACGCTTCCCTGTCTTTGACTACCATTTCAGAACGACCGCGCCTCCTATTTAAATTCGCAACCGCGCGAGCGAAGGAGAAAAACATGGTTCACACGGGAAAGAAAGTCATCATCATTGGTGGCGTGGCGGGGGGAGCTTCCTGCGCGGCGCGGTTGCGCCGGTTGGATGAGAAGGCCCAGATCCTCATGGTGGAGCGCGGCCCCTACGTCTCTTACGCGAACTGCGGCCTGCCCTACCACATCGGCGGCGTGATAGAAAAAGAGTCCGCCCTCTTCGTGGCCAGCGAGGCGACTTTTCGCGAACAGTTTGACATTAATGTGCGGACCCAGTGCGAGGCGGTTGGCATCAACTCGACGAAAAAGACCGTGGACCTGAAAGACCTCAAGACCGGAACGACGACAACGGAACCCTATGATACGTTGGTGATCTCCCCCGGCGCGGCGCCCATCCGGCCAAAAATTCCCGGCTTCGACCTTCCCGGCATCTTCACCTTAAGGACAGTTCCGGACACCCGGGCCATCAAGGAATGGCTGGCCCGAACGGATTTGCACGGGATGGACACCTACACCGGGTGCCAAACAGTGAACCGACCCAAACGCGCCGTCGTCATCGGCGGCGGATTCATCGGACTGGAAATGGTGGAGAATTTGGTTCATTTGGGTGTTGAGGTTACGTTGATTGAAAAAATGAACCAGGTTATGGCTCCCATCGACCCGGAGCTTGCGCTCCTGATCAAATGCCGCATCATGAAAAACGGCGTTCACGTGGAATTGAATGACGGGGTGGCGGGATTTCAAAAAGCCCCGAACGGTGAATTGGAGGTTAAAACGGAGTCTGGAAAAACGTTCCCAGCGGACATCGTCATTTCCGCCATCGGGGTCAAACCCGAGACCGAACTGGCGAATATGGCGGGCGTCACCATCGGCGAGCGGGGCGGTATCCGCGTGGACGACCAGATGCGTACCAGCAACCCCGACATTTTCGCCGTCGGGGACGCTGTGGAAGTCAAAGACTTCGTCACGGGCGAATGGTCACTTGTGCCTCTCGCGGGGCCGGCCAACCGTCAAGGGCGGATCGCCGCGGAAGTCATTTGTGGAAGGAACTCCCGCTACCGGGGCACCCAGGGGACGTCCATCTGTCTCGTCTTCGGCGCGGCGGTGGCTTCGACCGGCGTGAACGAAAAAGTCCTCCTAAAAAAGGGCGACAAGGATTACGAGAAAATCTATCTGTTTCCCAACTCCCACGCCGGCTATTACCCCGGGGCCAAGATGTTGGCCATTAAGGTGCTCTTCCGCCCATCAGACGGGAAGCTTTTGGGTGCCCAGGTGATGGGCGACGACGGGGTCACCAAACGAATCGACTCTTTCGCCATGGCGATCCAAAAAGGGTTCACCATCTACGACCTGGAAGAATCCGAGCTTTGTTACGCGCCCCCCTACGGGAGCGCCAAAGATCCGGTCAACTTCGCCGGCATGGTGGCCGCCGATATCGTGCGTGGCGATATGCCCATCGTCCACTGGAACGCCCTGGGCAACGGCCTTCTGTTGGACGTGCGCAACCTTCCAGAACTGGCCGTTGAAAGCGTACCCGGGGCGGTTCATATCCCGCTCCCGGAACTAAGAAAGAGGTTAGGAGAACTGCCCAAAGACAAAGAAATTTTTGTCTTTTGCCGCTCCGGCCAGCGGGCGTACTATGCGACCCGGATCCTGCTTCAAAATGGGTTCAAGGCCAGGAACATCGCTGGAGGGATGTTGTCCCGACCCCTGCTTTTGGGGAAGTTAGGATAAAAAAGTAAAGGAGACCTAAATGGACAGCGCATTTGTAATAACGATCTTTTTCACGCTCCTGGGGCCGATCAAGATCATCCCGGCTTTTGCGGGGTTGACCCAGGGGACCGACCAAAAGTTTAAAAGGGCGGTGGCCGTCCGAGGGGCCCTGCTCGCTTCCGCACTCTGCGCCTTTATCGTTCTGGCCGGGACAACGCTCGTCAGCCGGTTCCATCTCCAGGTCGACGCGATTCGAATTGCGGGGGGGCTGGTCCTCCTTATCTCTGCCCTCAACGTCATCTTTGCGAAACCCGCGACCGCAACCCCGACGGCGCAAACCCGGACCCCCATGCAAATCGCCGTCTCGCCCCTGGCGGTGCCGGTGATCGTGACCCACGCGGGCGTGGCCGCGATCCTAATCCTCCTCTTACACGAATCGGTTTACCCGGGGTTGACCCAGGTGGTCGTCTTCTGTCTGGCCTTGATGATGGTGTTGGATTTCCTCGTGATGTATTTCAACGATGCCGTCCTTAAAATACCCGGCCTGACGCTCGCCCTCGCTGTGGTTGGTTCCGTTTTGATCTTTATCCAGGCCTGCCTGGCTACGCAAATGATTTTGGTGGGGCTCAAACTTATGAACCCCGGGAATTTCTAATTCGGCGCTCAAAGGCAATGACGCGCACGCTGAGCTTCAACAACCTTTTGCAATATGGAAAGGCAAGTTTTTCGATGTCGTTTGAGTTGTTAGGGTGAGACTGAACCCATTTGTTTGAAAGGTGTTTAGTCGATTTGACGCAGTCAAAAAATGTATTTCTACCAAGGAGAAAACACATGAGAAGCCAATTGAAGGATATGAAACCAGTCGATGACATTGTCACCCAACAAACCCCGGGCCTCAAGATCTGGGAGTCAAACTGGAACGGCATGCAGTGCGCGTACCACGTATTTGCCCCGGGCACTGATTTCACGAAGATTCTGGCTGGGAAAGGACTCGCGCACGATTTGTGCGGGGTTGAACACTGGGCTTATGTTTTGAAGGGCACGTTAAGGGTCATCTATCTTGACGGGACCCAGGACATCTGCCGCGCTGGGGATGTGTGCTACTGGCCGGCTCCGCACAACTTCATCTCGGAGGAAGGGGCAGAGATCATTCAGTTCAGCACCGCGGGAGGGTTGAAGGCGCAAGCCAAGATTATTGAAGAGTTTTTCAAGACCAAGATGAAATAATAATTCAAAATGAACCTTCCGACCGAGCGACCGTTTAGGCCGCTCGGTCGGAAGCGGGGGCGTAGGACAAACGCCAGGAGTAAAAAGGAGATGACACCATGAAACTAAAAACAGGATCCACCCGTAGAGTTCACGCCACCAACACTCGGGGAGCCGCCTTTTGCGGACTTGGCGCTTTCGTTGGCGTTGGCAAAACCCAGCGGGCTCACGTTTATACCGCCGCCACGCTTCCGGTGGGACCGGACGACTTCAAGAAGATCGATGCGGACAAGCTTGCCCTTGAACTTGAAGTGGACAAATGCGCGGTCAACAGCGGCCGGTTCTGGATGATGGACGAAGTGGATTACGCTGGGGGCGACACCGTTGATTTCCACGGGGTCAAAATGAATTGGGCCGGTGATATGACCGGCGCCGAAATGATGACTCAATTCCAGAGCGCCTATGTGCCGTCCTTGATCAGGCGCGACACCATCTGGACCTGGAAGGCGGGTAAGCCGGTGTTTCTCCTGCGCGAGCCCAACGGGCCGGTCTGGGTGCTCCAAGAATACACGAAGGCGGTCGATCCAAGCTTGACTCCCGACAATCTCAATGAGTTGGGCAAAAAGCTGAAAAACCTGCCGAAAGGCTGGACGTTCGAGACCAAGGTGCTGACCCAGGACCTCGCGCTCGATACCGGCCGATGCGGCGGATGGGCGGCCATCATTCGCGATGACTTCCACTGCACATACCAGGGGTGTGGATACGGCGCGGACACCAGCGCCAACTTCATCCCGTAAAAGCAGTCCGGGGTAGTCCGGAACTCCGTCCAGGCCGTTCCTAGGGCCTGGACGGAGGCGAGGCATGAACGGAGGACATGCTTTATGAACGAAAAAATGGAGATTCCAACAGTCAAGCAAACAGCCCTTGGGCTCTATGTGACGACCAAGGAAGCCTATGAGAAGTGGAAAGCCAACCCGGAGGGGGTCAAAATCATCGATGTGCGAACGCCCGAAGAATATCTGTTCGTCGGGCATCCCACCATGGCTTGGAAAATTCCGGTGGCATCGCAGTCTTATGAATGGGATGCGGATAAAAAACAGTATCCAATGAAGCCCCTCGCGGATTTCGCCTCGCGGGTCAGCGACGTGGCCAAGAAAGAGGACACGTTGATGCTTATGTGCCGTTCCGGCGGACGTAGCGCCATCGCGGTCAACATGCTGGCCAAGGCAGGGTTTAAAAACGTTTACAACATCATTGACGGGATGGAAGGGGACGTGGTGACGGACACCGGCAGTGTTTTTGTCGGCCAACATTTGGTGAACGGCTGGAAAAACTCGGGCTGTCCGTGGACCTATAAGCTCACGCCCGATCAAATGGTTCTACCGAAAGTTAATTGATTTGAAAGCTATTCCTAAAAGGGGGATCGAAAAATGAACTTCAATCGTGTATCACTTCTTCTGGCAGGGCTGTTTTTCTTCGCTGTCGCCGCGCAGGCGGCGAGTATGGAGCAGAAAGAAACCATGTGGACGATCAATTACGGCAATGTTTATGGAGATATTGAAGACTCTGATGCCAATGCCTCTGGTTGGCGGTTGAACGGTTCCTACGAAGTCAATCGTGCCGGAAGCAAATTCTGGCATGGGTTGGGCGTCGGGTGGATTGAAACGACGGGAGACTCGAACCGTAATGGTGAACAGGTTGATTACACGCTCACAAGCATGCCCATCTACTACCAGCCGAAAATTTTATTCGGCCAGGATTCATTGAAAGGGTTTGTGAAGGGAGCCCTGGGTTGGCATTTTTCTGATTATGAGGCCAAAGGAACGTATCGTCGTGTGGATGCGAACGAAAGTGGCTTATACGCTGGGATAGGCGTCGGCGGGATGTATGTTATCAATACAAAATATGTCATCAGCCTTGAATACGAATGGGCCTACCTGGACAACTACTACTATCGAGATAACGCCGTCCAATCGGCCATGCTGGGTTTTGGAATAAAGCTGTAGGTTTTCGCCTTTTCGGCGCGGGAGGTTTAATATGCCCACACGAAACTTCGCGGGACTGCTTGTCCTCTTGATGATGACGGGGGCCTGCGGCTCCGGATCGAAATCGAAAGATTGGAATCCCGAGCAGGCCCGCGCCCAATGGGAGCCCGAGGTGATGAAGCGGGTAAAAGATACGGAACGAGCCAACAAAGTCATCGACCTGGCTGTTCAGGTTGAGGCAAAGAATCGGGTCCTGATGGAGGAAATTGCCAAGTTCAAGCGAGACCTGATGGAGGTTAACAAGAATTACGAATCCACCCGCGAAGACTACGGGCACGTGTTTAAAAAGTTCAAGGAAGAAAAGAACCAAGCCCTTGAGGAAATCGTCGAAGCGATGTTCGCCATGCGGGAGCAAACATCGCCCGAAGAGTGGAAAAAACTGATGCGCTAAGGAGGAAAATCAACATGTTATGGGCGGCGCTGATCTTCTGTTTCCTGTATTTTTCCGGTGGTTCCACGGATGGTATCTATTTGCCTTGGGTTGTCGAATCGGCGAAGCATCAGCTGAAAGGAGAGATCCGAGACAAGGAGCGGTCAAAAAAAGCCATTAAAATTTTGGATGAGATGACCCGTAGCGCGAAATCCTATGTGAAGAATCTCAAAAAGTCGGAGAAACAGATGGGGAAGCTCATCAAGGATTATAATTCCACCCGGGAAGATTTTAACCGGCTTTTTTTGGACATTGAGACGAAACGTGAAGTTTCAACCGCGGAGATCTTGGATCGTTTGCCGAACTTGAAACAGAACATACGCAAGGAAGAGTGGACAAAAGCGTTTCAAGAAAAAAGTGAGAAGTAGTTAAAAACCAGCAGTTAAATTCTTTCGGAGGGTTTGTATGGCCAAAGAAGACAAATCCGTTTCGAGCGAGCTGGGTAGCATTAAACCTGACCCCGCTCCGGATGCGAACGAGATGGCTCTGCTCCGAACCCTGATGGCGGCGGACCGGTCGTTGATGGCGTGGGTGCGAACGGGCCTATCCCTCATCACCTTTGGGTTCACGGTTTATAAGTTTCTTCAGTTTGATAGTCAAAAATACCTGGCCGCGGGCCAGGCGGCGCTCGGGGCGTCCAGCCCGCGGGTGGTGGGGCTGTTCATGATCGGGGTGGGTATGCTTTGCCTGGGGATGGGGATGGTTGAAAATGTGATCACGGTCAAGGGCCTGCGGGGACGGGAAAACGTTGTGCATCCGCGGTACTCCCTGGTGATGGCGGGCCTGATCTTGACCCTGGGATTGGTGGTCTTTGTGGGCATTCTATTTCGAGTGAAAGGGATTTAACACCAGTGAAGGAGGTTCAACTATGAAGGGGAAACGTACAGTGCGATGGGCTGTGTTTTTGGCTGTTGCAGGCTTTGTGGGAGGGATGGGCTTTGTTTATGCGGAGGCGCCTGCCGCCGCCACGGAGAAAAAAGAATGGCGTTTTGCGATCACTCCCTACCTTTGGTTGCCGGATCTTAGTACGACCCTTCGGCACGAGGGCGCTTCGGGGTCCAAGTCGGCGGAAGTCGAAGTCAGCGCTGGGGACATATTAGAGAAGCTTGAGATGGCGTTGCCCCTAGCCCTCGAAGCCCGGCTGGGACGCCGCTGGTTCGTTTTTTCAGACCTTATTTACATGGCCCTCGGCGATGAAAAGAGCCGAGTGAAGAATGTGGATTTTGGGTCCGGCCCAATTGATGTGGACGCATCGGCCGATGTGGGAACGGACACGACCCTCTCCATCACCGGGTGGACCGTCTTGGGAGGCTACCGCTATTTTGAATCCAAGAAGGCTTCCTTTGAGCCGACCTTTGGGTTTCGCTATATCGGAATGGAGGCGGAAACGGAATGGCTGTTGTCGGGGACCGTGACCGGGCCAGGGCCCGGGGAGACCTTTCAAAAGTCGGGAAGCATTAAAGAAACCGGAGAACTTTGGGACGCGTTGATCGGTTGCCGGGGCCAATTCTGGCTGGGGCAAGGCCGATGGGGCGTTCCATACTACATTGACCTTGGCACCGGTGATTCGGACTTCACTTGGCAGGCGATGTTGGGAATATCCTACGGATTTAAATGGGGAGAACTCTCGGCCTCCTATCGCCATCTGGAATACCACGTTGGCGGATCGAATCTGATTCAGGACATAAAGTTCAGCGGGCCAACCCTTGGGTTCGCCTTTCGGTTTTAACGGTCTGATAAATGATTAAAGCGAGGTGCGCCGTGAAAAAAATATTCGTCCTGTCGGTCCTGGTATCCATGGTGAGTTCAATATCGATGGCGGTTCCGCCGCCCGCGACGGAGGGGAAAAAAGGCCAACGGCCCCGGATCGGTCTGGTGTTGAGTGGCGGCGGCGCGCGGGGGGCGGCGCATGTGGGGGTGCTGAAAGTGTTGGAGGAATTGCGCATCCCCGTCGATTTTGTCGCCGGGACCAGCATGGGGTCGGCGGTGGGGGGACTTTTCGCTTCTGGGTTGACGCCCCAGGAGTTGGACGTGCTTTTTGCGGACTTCGACTGGAACGCGGCGTTTTCCGATTCGCCGCCTCGGCGGGAACTCTCCTATCGGCGCAAATCCGATGATCGAACCTTCCGCGTTAAGGCCCGGGTCGGCGTCGGGGAGGAGGGAATCGAACTGCCCCTGGGGCTGGTGGAGGGACAAAACTTTGTGACGGAGCTCCGCAAGCTTTCCCGGGTCACGCAGTCGGTGGACAGTTTCGACGATCTTTCCATTCCCTTCCGCGCCATGGCCACGGACCTGGAGACGGGCAAATCGGTGATACTGGATAAGGGCGACCTGGTGAACGCCATTCGAGCGTCCATCGCCATCGTGCCGCTTTTTTCTCCCGTCGAAATCAACGGGCGTCTGTATGTGGACGGCGGTTACCTCAAAAATGTCCCCGTGGACGTCGTTCAGAAAATGGGGGTGGACCGGCTCATCGTGGTGAACATCGGGACGCCTCTGACGAAACGCAAGGATATCAAGTCCGTCCTTGACGTTTTTTCCCAGGTGGGACGCCTCGGAGGGCAATACCAGGATGAACGCCAAATGTCCCTCATCGGGCGGGACGACCTTTTGATTCGGCCGGATCTCACGGGTTTAAGCTTTGTGGATTTCGGAAAAATTCCCGAAATCATGAAACGCGGGGAAGACGCGACCCGCGCCATCGCCAAGGAACTGGCCCCCCTGTCCTTAACGGAAGAGGACTACCGCGCATGGCGGGCGTCCCTAAAACCGCGACCCCAACTGCCCCGGGTGGACAGCATCGAGGTTCGCAACGGAACCCGCATCAAAGATTCCGTGTTGACCCCTTTCATCAGCCAGCCGGTGGGGGAGAACTTGGACCCCGTGCGCATGCAGAAAGATCTGGCGCGGCTCTTTGGGCTCGGTTACTTCGAATGCATTGACTACCACGTGGAACGTCGGGACGACAAGAATGTCGTGGTGGTCAACGCTCCCCGCAAAGGGTGGGGACCGAATTACCTGAAGTTGGGGTTTAAAATGGCCGAAGATTTCAAGGGCCACGGGGACTATGGAATTATGGGTCGGTTTCAGATGACGGAACTCAACCCCCTGGGCGCGGAGTTCCAGGCGGACGCCGTGGTGGGCCTCAATTCCGGGGTGTCGGCAGAATTCTACCAGCCGGTGGGGAAAGTTCCCCGCCGATTGAGTTACGGCGCTCCCTATTTTGTTTTCACCAAAGCACTGCTCCAGCAGGTCAATCAGCCGATTATCATCAATGAAGGCGCAAGAGAAGTGGCGTTTCGAGACCAACACTCGGGACTGGTGGGAGGCGGCGGGCGAAGTTTGGGAAACTGGGGCCACGCGCGGCTGGGCCTGTCCTGGACGGACCAAAGTTATCGCACTCCAACCGTGCCCAACATTTCGAAAGAATATGAGCAGGGCGAAGGGCTGTTGGAGGTGGCCGTGGACACCGTGGACGACGCCGGGTTTCCCCGCCGGGGTCTTTTGGCGGACGTGTGGGGCCGCGCCACGGGGGCCGACCTGGGCGCCGAGGCCCCGGCCTCGGTCGTGGGGATCCGGGCCATGCAAGCCTTTTCCCTCGATCGGCACACACTCCGTTTGAAAGGGGAATGGGCCGATAATTTTAACAACTCTCCGGAAAACCCCTACTTTCAAAGGATCGGCGGGTTTCTCAACCTTGGTGGCTACAGCCAAAACAGTTTGTTGGGCACTCAAAAAGCCCTGGTTCAGACCCAATATCTTTACGACATCGGCAAAGTCATGGGCAAATCGCTCCACGGGGGCGTCGCCGCGGAGTGGGGCGGGGTCTGGGACCAGTCGGTTGAAATTGCTGGAGCCTCCAACATCTTTTCCGGAACCATATTTGCCGCGATGACCACGTCCATCGGCCCCGCTTACTTTGGTTACTCCCGAGCGGAGAGCGGCGTGGGGAGCTTTTACCTTTACATCGGACAGGCCTTTTAAACGGCCCCTCCGATGAACCCGCGACAGGCCCGGCTTGACGAGTTTCGATACTGGGGCCTGTTGCTTGGTTGCGGGACCGTCTGCGAGGCGTTACTCATGTGTCATTTAACCTCCATTGAGCTCGAGGAAGATTTGGGCAAGTCAAACCTATGACCTCGCCCCGATACCCGTCGCTGTTCCAAGTCAACACCCGCGTTCTCCTCACGGAACTCGCCCGCCGCCAGAAACGGCCCGCGACCTTGGACGACGTACCGGAAGAAGAACTGGACGATTGGCGGGCGAAGGGGTTTGACTGGATCTGGTTTTTGAGCGTCTGGAAAACCGGCCCGGCGAGCCGGTCTGTTTCGCGCTCGGAGCCCGGCTGGCGGCGGGAGTTTCAAAACACCCTGCCCGACCTGGCGGAGGAGGACATCGGCGGGTCCGGGTTCGCCGTATCGGACTATTCGGTTGCCCCCTCCCTCGGAGGGCCGGAGGCCCTGGGCCGGTTTCGCGACCGCTTGAAAAACGGGGATTAAAGCTCATGCTGGATTTTGTTCCGAACCACATGGGCTTGGACCATCCCTGGGCGGTGGAACATCCCGAACGGTTCGTTTCCGGCACAACGGAAGACCTCCAACGTCAACCCCAAAATTACACCCGGGTCCCTGGGAGCGGATCAATTCTGGGCCATGGGCGCGACCCCTATTTCCCAGGCTGGCCGGACACACTCCAATTGGATTACAGCCATCCCGCCGCCCAAGACGCCCTAGTGGGGGAACTGGTCCGGATTGCGGGTCAGTGCGACGGGGTCCGATGCGACATGGCCATGCTCCTCCTGCCGGATGTGTTCGAGCGAACCTGGGGCCGTCGGCCCGCCCCCTTCTGGCCCCGGGCGAT
The DNA here is from genome assembly GCA_016715645.1 of Elusimicrobiota bacterium. GTDB lineage: Bacteria > Elusimicrobiota > Elusimicrobia > FEN-1173 > FEN-1173 > JADKHR01. The sequence continues at coordinate 227,686 of JADJZR010000002.1, forward strand.
TTCCGCCGTGCGCGCAGTGGTCCCCGGTTTTTGTTTCATGGCGGAGGTTTATTGGGACCTGGAGTGGACCCTCCAGCAACAGGGATTTGATTACACCTACGACAAACGGTTATACGACCGTTTGCGGGAGGGGCACGCCGGGCCTGTCCGAGACCACCTCCGCGGGGATCCCTCCTACCAGGACAAACTCGCCCGGTTCCTGGAAAACCACGATGAACCGCGGGCGGCGGCGGTGTTCGATGACCGGAGGCATGAGGCGGCGGCGGTCGTGACGTTTATGTCGCCGGGTCTTCGTTTTTTCCACCAGGGCCAGTTGGAGGGGCGCCGGGCCCGAATCTCTCCCCATCTGGTGCGGGCTCCCGACGAGCCAGTGAACGGTGCTCTCCAAGATTTCTACGGACGTTTACTTGCCGCGCTTCGCCGGCCCGCCGTCCGCGACGGCCGTTGGCGGCTTTTGGAATGCCGGCCCGCCTGGGACGGGAATGGGTCCTGGGACGGGTTCCTGGCGTTCCTGTGGGAGGGACAAAGAGAGACGTTGTTGGTGGCGGTCAACCATTCTCCGACGTCCGCGCAATGTTACGTTCCCTTGCCGCTACCGGATTTGGGAGGAAAGACGGTCCTGTTGCGAGACACGCTTGGGTCCGCCCGCTACAAGAGGCGGGGAGATGACCTGCTCTCTCCCGGATTGTTCCTCGACCTGCCGCCTTGGGGTCGCCACGTTTTTGATGTCACCGTTGATTCAAAAGGGGATTTCAATGAAAGCGATAACCGTTGAACCGATGCGGCCGGGCACCGTCCGCTGGGAAGAGGTTCCCGAACCCGTGGAGTCGGAAGGATCGATTTTGGTGGAGGCGGTGGCCGTGGGGGTGTGCGGAACCGACGTGGAGATCGCTGAAGGGAAATATGGTTGGGCGCCCCCTGGCCGACCCCGGCTGATTCTGGGGCACGAGTCCCTGGGCCGGGTATTGGATCCGGGTTCTAACCAATTGCTGGCCAAGGGGGATTTGGTCGTCGGCATCGTGCGAAGGCCCGACCCTCTTCCGTGCCCCAATTGCGCCATGGGAGAGTGGGACATGTGCCGCAACGGAAAATACACCGAGCGGGGCATCAAGGAAATCAACGGCTATATGTCCGAACGATGGCGCATCGAACCGGAATACGCCATCAAAATTGATCCGACGCTGGGCTTGCTCGGCGTGTTATTGGAGCCCACCACGGTGGTCGCCAAGGCCTGGGAGATGGTGGGCCTGACGGGACGCCGTTCTTATTGGGAACCTCACACCGCGCTCATCACCGGCGCGGGGCCCATCGGCCTTCTGGCGGCCATGATCGGCCGCCAGTATGGCTTTAATGTCCACGTTCTGGACCGAATGACCTCCGGCCTCAAACCTGACCTGGTCAAGGCCTTGGGGGCAACCTACCATTCCGGCTCCGTGGCCCAGCTGGACTTGGAGCCCGACGTCATCATCGAATGCACCGGCGTGGGCCAGGTGATCGGGGAAGCCATTGGAAAGGTCGCTTCCGGAGGCGCGGTTTGCCTCACCGGTGTGGGAAGCGGCGCCGCCACGGCTCGGCAGGACGCCGGTACCGTGGCCGCGAGCGTGGTGTTGAAAAACAACATTATCGTCGGAAGCGTCAACGCCAACAAGCGACAGTGGTACAGGGCCGGGCAGGCCTTGGCCCGGGCCGATCGACAGTGGCTGTCCCGCCTCATCACCCGCCGGGTCGCCCCCGCGGACTTTCCCCAGGCCCTGGAGCGGAAGCCAGACGACATCAAGGTCGTCTTGGAATTTATAAAAATCCCGTAACCCGGGAGGGTGTCATTAAATTGGATTGGAAAACATTTTGGGCCGAACTGGTCGGGACGGCCGTTTTGGTCCTGGTGGGGCTGTCCTTGGTTACGGTTATGTTCGGAACGGGATCCCCCCTGCCTCGGCTGATTCCGGACGAAGGTCTGAGGCGGTTTATCGCTGGTTTTCTGTTTGGCACGATGGGGGCCCTCATCGCGTTATCGCCCGTTGGTAAAATCAGCGGCGCCCACATCAACCCGGTGGTGACCCTCGCCTTTCGTCTCATGGGAAAACTCGATCTGGTGACGGCCCTGGGGTACATCGCGGCCCAGTTCGCGGGCGGCGTAGTCGGGTGCGTTCCTCTGTTGTTGTGGGGGGACATGGGCCGAAGCGTATCGTTTGGAGCGACCTTGCCGGGATCCGGTTATTCCACCGCGGTGGTGTTCGGGGGGGAAGTCGTGACGACGTTCCTCATGATCACTCTGCTCGCGGTATTTCTTGGATTTCGTCACCTACGCCCGTTCACCCCGGCGTTGTTCCCGCCCCTATACGCGGTCATGGTATGGCTGGAGTCGCCAATTTCAGGCACAAGCACCAACCCCGCCCGAAGTTTGGGCCCGGCGTTGATCTCCGGCCGCTGGGACAGTGCGTGGATCTATCTCCTCGGCCCGCTCACGGGCATGCTGATTGCCGTCCTCGCCTGTCGCCTTCTCGCCCGCCGAATCGAAGTGGCCAAGCTCTACCATTTCGACAGCGACCAGGACCGCTTCCCCATCCGGGCCAGTTATTTTTCACGGCGTGACGGGGTTAACTCTGGACCAACAAAAAGCTAAGTGTATGGCCGTGTCTGGTATACGTATTCCACAACGTCCCCTAATTCCCCGTCGTCGCCGGACCGGGATTGCTTGCCAAACGGCGGGGCCGCCGGGGGAAGCCTTGGCCTAGGCGGCTTGGAGTGTTAGTTTAAATCCAAAGGTTCCGATCAATTGCCGGAGGCTATGGAGGCGCGGGTTCCCTTTCTTGGAAAGCATTCGGAAGAGGTGTTCCCGATTGAGGTGCGTTTTCCCGGCGATGGAACGAAGCCCCCCATGGACTTGCGCCACGTCCCGCAGGGCGAGAAGAAAAACACCATCATCGTCGTCTTGGAGACACGCATTGAGATAACCCACCGCGTAGCGGCGGTTTTTCAGACGGCGCAAAAGATCGTCGTGATAGTCCACAGATGGTTTCATTGTCGTGTCCTCCTTAAATAATCCGCCCAATAGTCACGAGCGTTCTCAATATCGGCGGCCTGACCTTTCTTGGATCCTGCTTGCAACAGGAGAATCAACGATTTCCCATCGCGTCCGTAATAAATTCTGTATCCGGGTCCCACGTCAATGCGTAGTTCACAGACGGCCCCGCCCACAGAATGGCTATCCCCGAGAAGGCCATGCCGGACGCGCGCCAGACGAGCGTCAATGATCTGTTGCAATCTCTCCTCCTGATCCTCAAACCATTCCAGAAAAGGGCAACGGCCATTCGCCGTCTGGTAATACTGAATGGTGAGCGGAGCGATCTCCATGGGTTTATGGTAGCGTATAAACTACTAATTGTCAAGAGTTTCTTCAGGAGAGGATGCGGAACGAGCGGTCTCCGACCAGGTGAGGTATGTTCTGCCGATGGTTTTCGCTAAGGCGGCGTCGACGTCGGGTTCCATGATGGTGAAGCGGTTATCTTTTTTGGCGAGCGCGGCGGATTCGGGGATCGCTTTCTCCAGCGCTTTATTGAATCCGGCATCGCCATAGGCCCGCCGGGCCTGCGCATAGCGAAATTTGCGGTAGGAACGATCCCTTTCGCGAATCAGTGACTGCGACAAGATCTGGTCCTCTGCTGTCGGGGGATCACTCATGGTCGGGGTCCGGCCAGACTCCGCAAGGACGCGAGCAAAGGAATTCGTCGTCGCGGGGTGGCCCCTCGCTATGTGCCGCCCGTTTCGTTGGCCCTGGCGGGGCAGGCCGACCGCTACGTGAATGGCCTGACGGACTATCGCTTGGGGAATGAAGAGTCGTGGGTCCTCTTGATTTCCGATGCGCTCAAATTTGCCGCCCAACAGTCCCGTGTTTTCGCCGACAATATCGTCCGGCTGCAATCCGCGTGGAGTGAAAAGGCAGGACACCCGAGGCCCCAATCGGCTTCAAAGAAATTGATTGATTTGCTTCCCACTCATCCGGTGATCGACATTCATACGGCTCAATCGGTGACGGGTTTGGAACGGGAAGCCTGCCGGCTGGCGGTACTCCGGCTTGAAAAGGCGGGGGTTTTACGGGAGATCACCCTTTCACGACGAAATCGTGCCTGGGAAACCGTTGGACTTTTTGATCTTCTGGATAACTTCGAGAGACTGTTGGGGCCGCTGAACCGTACCCCCAAGCACACCCGGCGTTGATCTCCGGACGTAGGACCGGGGCACCTCAGTGGCCAAGCTTACGGCATTACCAACATCGATGGGGCTGGGGGGGGGGATCTAGATTAAAAAGTGGCAACGCGTTGGATCACCCAGAACATGGCAAGCGTTCCGATTGCGTAAGGCGGCAGGAAACCAACCCAACGTGGGAACGAAATACGAAATTTCCGCACGAACCCGATCAGCGATAAGACCAACCCTACGAACAGAAGGTGGCCGGTTTCTACACCGATACTGAAAAATAAAAGCGCCGTTGGAATGCGTCCGACCGGTAAACCGGCTTCCCGCAACCCGTCGGCAAAGCCCAGCCCGTGCATTAAACCGAAGCCGAAAGCCACAACCCAAGGCGCTCGGGCGGTGAGGCTTGAGCGTCCCTGGTTCTTATGAACAATCTCCGCCGCCACGAACACAATGCTTAAGGCGATCACAGCCTCGACAGGGGGTTGCGGCACGTTCACAAATCCCAGGGTGGCCGCCGTGAGCGTCAAGCTGTGAGACAACGTGAACGCGGAAATTGTTTTCACCAGTTTCCAGCCCTGGGTGATGAGGAGCAAGGCCAGAACGAAAAGAAGATGATCCACGCCGGTCAGGATATGTTCTACGCCAAGTTTTAGATAAACGCCAGCCGTGTGCCATGCCGACGGGGTCGTAGGAACCACGGTCGTTGGCTGTTGCGGTGTCAGCCGCTGGACCCAGGTCGTCCCGTTGGTCCATTCGATCCGCACCAGCACATCGACGACGGAGGCGCTCAGTCCTCCGATGTGAATCGCCCGGCCACCCAGCCCGCCCGGGCAGTGAACGGTCCAACGGTCCGTGTAGGCCTTGTTCGCCATGGACCGGCTTGGCTCGGTAACATTCGCGCAGGTCGTCGGGAGTTCCGCAGAGAGCGCAAGGCGCAGGTTTCCCTTGCCCGGCACTTTCCAGAGGGCATCGTAGGTGTCTGGAGCGACGGTCTGACGCAGTTCCAGGTAACCGGGGCGCACTTCGTGCGACCACGCGCTGGAAACCACCGCGGCCAACAGGCCTCCGAGGAAAAGAGCGCGCTTCATTTCGCCGGATCCCATTCCTCTTTTTTCTCCGCTGGGGAGGGTTCCACGGTCACGGAGTAACGCTTGAGTATGTCTTGGTAAAATTCCTCGTTGGCCTCCCTCCGGCGAACGCTTTCCCATTCGCGGCGCACGGCGTCGCGTATTTCTGCCAGCGCGGAGGGGCGTCCTTCCTGACGCGCGATCACGAACACCAGATGGCTGCCGTAGACGGACTCCAGGGGCCCCCGCCAGCGGGCGAGGGGAAGTTCGCCCAGAGCCACAGCGAACGGGTGGCCGAATTGACTTTCTATTTCGCCAGTTTTCAGCGCATCAAACGAGGGGGGAAGCATCAGGGGATCGCCCACCGCCAATAGATCCGCCGTCGCTCCGGCTTGGTTCAACCTGGCTAACAATTTCTCGGCGTCGCGGGCCAGCCGGGCGCCACGCTTTTGCGGGTTGAGATACACGTGACGAAAACTGGTCCGTTGCTCCACAGGAAATAGTTCGGGATGGGCTTGTAGGAAGGCATTCAACTCGGCGTCGTCCGGGTCGGCAAGGGCGGCGTTGTCTTCGGAAATAAATTCCATTTTTTGTTGCAATCGACGCCGGATGATCAGGTCGTCCTTGTCCAATCCTAACGCCAGGGCTTCGCGATAATACACTTCCTCGCGCACGCGGGCACGGATCAATCCCGCCCATTCCTCAGGGGTGGGAGCTCTCTGCCGGGTTAGAGTGAAGTTCTCCACCATGGAGGCCTGTTGGCCCTGGGTGATGATGATTTTTTCCGGCGCGCCGACACCGTCGGCGGGCCGCACCAGGAGGAAGGCGACGAACAATCCCGCTCCCAGAACGGAGAAATGCAGGAGCGGTTCTTTAAGGATTTGTTTCAATGGACCGGGGTGTACCAGATGGGCGAGGTGTAGGCTCGGTCGGTGACCGTCATCGGGACGTTCTTGGACATCTGGATGCCATACCGTTTGCAGTCGTACGCCGTCCAGCGCGGCGAAGGGATTTGGATCACGCGGACATAGTAAAACGCGCGTTCCCCGGCGTTGAAATCCTTGTCTTTCCAATAGGCCGAGAGGATCGGAGCCCCGATGGTGTTGGAGTAGGTCGCGTTGGGCACATCCACGGTGTTCCCCACGGCGGTCGTGCATCGGCCATTGGAGGCGATCTTGCGACCGCCCGAGACCGCAACGTCATAGACGCGCTCCATGGACGTGCCGTCTTTCCCAAGCCATCCTTTGATTATCTGGATTCGGTCCAAGTTGGGGCCATCCGGATCACGCATCGCGTGCACTAAAAACGTGGGGCTCTTTCCGGCCGACGCCTGGCTTAAATCCCCTCCCATGGGAACTCCCTGGGCATAGCCGTTGGCCGCGAAGTCGGGACGATGGAGGTCCGCTTTGGTAAAGGCCCAACCCGCGAAAACGCGAACGACCAGTCGATCCCCCGTGGTGGCGTAAACTTCTTTGCGCTTCAGCGCGTCCCAGATGGCCTCACGGGTGTTCTCGCGCGCCCACACGCCTCCCAGGCCCGCGGCTTGTTCGCCCCAAACGGACATCAACGGCCCTTTCTGGGGATCATTGTTTAACATGACCAAGGGGGTTTTCCAACGCTCCGGCGACGGCAATCCATTGGCGAACTCGCCAAAAAAGTTGTCTTCCCGTTGAGTGACGATACCCACATGGGCATCGTTTCCGCCGATCAGTCCGGACTTGTACGGATTGGCTCCCAGCGTGGCCTCGAGTTCCAGACCTCGCTTCAGTGCAGACCGAACATAATTTCTGTCCAGCACATCATTCTTGGCCATCTCCATTTCGTTGAAATTGAGGTCCCACTTTTCAAAATTCGCGAATTCGTCGTTGGGGGAAAGATAAGGATGGGTCTCGCTGTCCCCCTTAATCTGCGTCGCCTCCAAAAGCGGCTCATGTTTGGCGCGCGTCTCGGCGTAAGCGCGGTCCATGGGTTTTCCGTCGAAAGTCTCCGCGGAATACATCATGCCGTTGCTCAGGTTCCCGTTGTGGGGGATGGCAAGCACTTGGCCCCCGGTTTTTTTCGCGTAGGCGTCCATGTATTTCCAGAGATCCGCCGGGTCCTGGCTGTCGAAGGTTGAGAAGGGAACCATCTGGCCCACCCGGTCCGCGTTGTCGCGGAAAACGACGGTTCGATGCAAATTGTTGCCACCCGGCGCGGAGGTCCATTCAAACCCATGCAGGGTGGTGAATGTCCCCGGCTGGTTCCATTTCTCGGCAGACGCAACCGCACGAGCCCAGGCCGTGGCGGTCAGTTTTCTGGAGTCGAAAACAGGCTTACCGGTTTGCATGGAGACGACCGCTTCAATAGCGGCTTTCACACCCTCTTGGGGACTCGTTTTGGACATTTCGTACCAGCGTTTTCCCTGAGGGGTGGCCAGAAGGGCCGGACTCCCAACCCGTATTTCTTCGGAAATGCCCAAATACTCGGCATGGTCGGTGATGGAAACCCAGTCCAGAGGCCGGTCTTGTTTGAAACGCACGCCGTTGTCCAGGGCCACTTCTCCTCCCGTGGCCACTTTAAAGAGGTCGTCGGGGGTGAGCGTGACCCCGAACATGCCAGAGTCAAAGGAGTAGCCGGTGTGCACATGGGCGACACCCCAGAGAACGCGGGTGGGAAACTGTTGGCCTAGGAAGGGGGAATAATTTTGTTTTTCCACTGCGTGTAAAACCCCGCTGACGCGGGGAATCGATAAGGCAACGCTAAGGGCCGCGAGACTCGCGATGGCCAATTTTGAGTCTTTGTTTTTTTTAATCAAGGTTGTCTCCGATCGTTTCTCAGTTTGGGCGGGTGTGGGGTAGGTCTTATATTACCATATTGGCCTTATTGGCCTTCCATTTTAGATCCTCCTTCAACCTGCACGAATCGGTTTACCCGGGGTTGACCCAGGTGGTCGTCTTCACCCTGGCCCTGATGATAGCGTTAAATTTTCTCGTGATGTTCTTCAACGACGTGGTTCTCAAAATACCCGGCCTTACGCTGGCGCTCGCGGTGGTGGGGTCCGTTTTGATCTTCATTCAGGCCTGCTTGGCCACGCAAATGTTTTTGGTGGGACTTAAACTGATGCGCCCGGCGCTTTATTAAAAGTGGGCAGGGCATGGAATTCCTGGAGGGGACTCCGTGGACGATGCCGGTTTTCCCCGCTGTGGTCGACTGGCGGATGTCTGGGGCCGCGCTACGGGGGCGTCACCGCGGAAAGACGGTCCTGTTGCGGGACATGTTGAGCTCCGCCCATTACACGCATCCCGTGATCGACATTCATACGGCTCAATCGGTGACGGGCTTGGAACGGGAAGCCTGCCGGCTGGCGGTACTCCGGCTTGAAAAGGCGGGGGCTTTACGGGAGATCACCCTTTCCAGACGAAATCGTCCCTGGGAAACCGTCGGACTTTTTGATCTTCTGGATAACTTAGAGAGACTATTGGGGCCGCTGAACCGCACCCCCAAGCGCACCCGGCGTTGATCCCCGAATGTTGGGACGGAACATGGATCTATCTCATCGGTCCGTTCACGGACATGCGGATTGCGTCTTCTGGAAATTTCGTGAGCAAAATCAGGTCAGTCCCTTAACCTGGAATTCCCAGTTGGACCCGGAATTAGACGAAGGATCCCTCGCTTTTTTGTTCCTCAAAAAGTTCGTCCGATGTCCCAGCGACGGCGATCGCCAGAAGTGTGACGGCGCAGCCAGGAATGCCGTGCGGGAACGGCCCGCGGGGGAGCGGCCATCGACATCCCTTTTTTCGTCCAAAAAAGCGGATCTCCTTCGTCTCGGTTCTGCGGGCCAATTGGAAATTTCAGGTTATCGGAAAGAGCTTTGTGTCTCCAATGCGTGTGGGGGGGTACGGTAAATAATATTTGCCAATATTTTGTTAATGTAGTAAATTTTTATTACCACTATGAAATCGATCTTTCGTGATATTCTTCTCGAAAACGAATTCTCCCTGCCGCTCGATTATGTTCAGCGGGACCAGACATTCACGGCCCTCCCCCGAAAGGCCTTGGCCGTCATCGGCATCCGCCGTTGCGGGAAAACCACCTACCTCCGTCAAATTTGGGATACGCTCGTTCGACAGAAAAAAGCTCGACGAGAACATCTTCTCTACGTCAACTTCTTTGATGAACGTCTTTTTGGTTTGAAGGCGGGCCAGCTTCAAGGGTTGCTGGATGCTTACTTTGAACTTTACCCGCAGGTGGACGCCCGGTCGAAACTGTGTTTTTTCCTGGATGAAATTCAGACTGTTTTGGGCTGGGAGCTTTTTGTCGACCGACTTTTGCGCGCGGGCCACCAGGTATTTCTCAGCGGATCCTCGGCAACCTTGTTAAGCCGGGAACTCGCCTCCGCCATGCGCGGTCGCTCCCTGAGCGTGGAGATTTTTCCGTTTAGCTTTCAGGAGATCGTAAAAGCTGAAAAACTGGAGTGGCATGCCCCTGGAGCGCGGGATCGAGCGGTCCTCCGTTCCCGTATGCGAACGTACCTTTATCAGGGGGGATTTCCAGAGACAATGGGAGTCACGCCCCCGGTTCGGCGGCGCCTGCTTCAAGATTATGTTGACGCTGTCCTTTTACGGGATATCATTGAAAGGCATAATCCTTCCGACCCATCCGCGATGACACATCTTTCCCACCTCTTGATGAATCAGGCGGGAGCGCTTTACACGCTGAATAAAACCTGCGAACGGTTAAAATCACACGGGTTAAAAGTGAATAAACCGGAAATCTCCCGTGCAATGGATTGGTTTCATGACACCTATCTCTTTTTCTCTGTACCCATTTTCTCTCAATCTGTCCAAGTGAGATCGGTAAATCCAAAAAAACTTTATTGCATCGACCCGGGGATGGTTCACCACCACAGCGCCGGAATTTCCGATCAATGGGGGGCCTTGCTGGAAAACGCTGTTTTCCTTCATCTGCGGCGGACATCGGAATCTATTTACTATTTCAGGGATTCACATCAACGCGAAGTGGATTTTGTTGTCGTTGGGAAGGGGCGGTCCCCTGCGCTTATTCAAGTTTCGGTTTCGTTGAAGATTTCGAAAACGCGTGAACGTGAAACGCAGGCCCTCTTGTCCGCGATGTCGGAACTGTCACTCTCGGAGGCCACGTTAATTACACTGGATGAAGAGGAAGAAATTCGTATCACTGGAAAACGCATTCATGTTCGTCCCGCCTGGACGTTTCTCCTGGAGAAGTTCTGATGCCTGAGAACCGTTGGTCCATGTTTAACCACGGGCGTGTTCGAAAGCGATTCTTTGGATACGTTGTGGCGGTCTGGGCCGCTGCGGTTGGAACCCTCTGGGCGGACAACCTGGTGCCGGAGGGGGCGCTCTATTTGACCCACAACAAAATATTTCGGAGCCGCTTTGCGGCGGCGTTAATTTACCCGACAGAAGACGGGTCTTTTTCGTCGGGGAACATGGAATACGATCTCGATGTGGGACTACTTCCTTTTTTTCGCCGCTACGTTTTTAAGGATCCCAACGTGGAAAAGGCCCAGCGATTATCCACCCGGGTGGGCGTGGCTTACTTGCCGGATTTACGCGACGTGGACAACCCCGCCCATGAAACACGGGGGATTTTTGAGATCACGGGGCGGGTTCCTTTTGGGGGATCGTGGTTGCTTTCCGATCGAAATAAGGGGGATTTTCGCTGGATTGACGGCGACTATTCCGCCCGCTATCGCAACCGCTTGCGGCTCGAACACAGCGTGGCCCTCAAATCCGTAAAGTTGACCCCCTATGCCAACGCCGAGGCTTATTACGATTTCAAAGTGGACCAATGGAACCGGGCGGACTTGACCCTGGGGGCGGAATTCCCCTGGCGGTGGAGCACGATTCTGGAACTGTATGTGACCCATTTCGACAACCGCCACGGGGCTGATGGCCGATCTTGGGGCGTTGTGTTCCAGAAACATCTTGTGACTAAACCACGGGGGGGAACATGATCAAATACCGGCATTGTTTTTGGGTGGGTGCGATTCTGGCCGCGATGGGGGGGGGATTCGCGGGGGCCAAGGAAACAGAATTACCTTTGGAGGTTGCCACGCAAAACTATGCCCACACCCGACTCCTTCAAGAGCGCGCCGTGAAAGTGGCCGGTTGTGAACTCCACTATCAAACCCTGTCCCTTTCAACCATTCGGCACCAGGCAAAAGCCAAAAAGTTTGACGTGATGGAAGTGGAATTGTTGCCATTTCTTTCCCGGTTGGCGGACGGTCAACCACAGGAATACACGTTGATCCCCGTGTTTCTCCTGAGAGAGTTCCCTTTGCGGGACATCTGGGTTCGAACCGATCGCGGCATAAAAAATCCTCAGGATCTGCGGGGAAAACGGGTGGGGGTCGATGTCTACGGTGCCAGTGGCGCAACGTGGATCCGGAAATTCCTCGAATCCAGCGCCACTATAAAAACCGAAGACATCGTTTGGGTGGATGTCTCAACAGGGCCCTCGCCGCATAAAACATTGGAGGAATTGATCCAGTCCGGGACGGTGGACGCGATGATCTATCCTGGAACGCCTGAGGGAGCTGGATCCGTTGTTCGCCTTTTCAAAAATTACGCTCAAATCGAACAGGAACTATTTAAAGTGAGCCGGGTGTTTCCCTTGGCCACCGCCTTGGCGGTGCGGTCCGACCTCATTAAAGAAAACGCCTGGCTTCCGGAAGCCCTGTTTATGGCTTTTGTTGAGGCCAAACGCCGCGCCGTTGAAAACCTGGGGACAGAGAATGAACCGAAAATCCCCTTGCCCTGGGGGCCGGAATCTTACCAACTGACCCTGGATCTTATGGGAAAAGACTATTGGTCCTACGGCGTTCCGAACAATCCCCGATCTTTGAAGGCGCTACTGGACGGCGCTTTCGAGCAGGGGCTTTTAAAACGCGAATTAAAAGTGGACGAAATCTTTGAACCATCGACCCTTCAATTGATGGATCAATGATCCTTTGTTATCGACTATCACCGGTGTTTGACTTGGCGGGTGTGCGACGTGGGAAAACGTTCTTTGACATATTGTCAAAATTAATTCGTAGAATCAACACATGGACGCGCAGAAATTGATTCCCCTTCTCCAGCGACATCACCTCCTGTTCGCTTATCTTTTCGGGTCCCAGGCCAAGGGGACTGTCACTGCGCGAAGCGACGTGGATATTGCCGCGTTCTTTTCGCCGAAACTCTCCCCACATCGGCGGGACGTTCTCCGTTTAAAATTGGCCGCGGACCTCATGGGTGGCCTGGGTCGTAACGATTTGGATTTGGTGGTTTTAAATGAGGCCCCTCCTTTTTTAGCTTTTCAGGCCATCCAGCCGGGGGTCGTGATCTTTAGCCGTGACGAGCTGGCCCGAACACGGTTTGAAGCGCGGACAATGTCCCTCTATTTTGATCGCCTCCACTATTTCAATAAGAGCGCCGACGCAATGTTCGCACGGGTGGCCAAGACAGGTTTGCGATGACCGACCGACAAACCGTGGACATTCGGCTCCGCTCCCTTCAACTCTATGTGAGTTACTTGCGGCAGATTCGGGATTTTGGATTTGCCCGGGTCTCCAAAGATCCCTTTCTCGAAGCCGCCCTGTGCCGGTACCTCCACCTGGCCATCGAGTGCGTTCTCGATATCGGCGAGTCCCTCATCGCCGGCCAAGGATGGGAACGGCCCGAGACCAACCGGGAGGTGTTTGTTCGGCTGGGCGAAAAAAATGTTCTCCCAAAAGCTTTCGCTAAAAAGTTTTCCATGGTGGGCGGGCTACGAAATATTCTGGTCCACGATTACTTAAAAGTAGACCTGGCCTTGTTGTTTAAAAACCTATCCCACCTTCAAGATTTTGAAACCTTCGCACGCCATGTTGGGAAGTGTCTGCTCAAGCGTTAAATGAGAGCCAATAAAAGGATATCTATCATGTTAAAACTCCTGTTAAGTTTTTGCGTTGTTTTGGGCGTGTTGGCCGGGGCGTTTGTTTCGGATCTCCGGGCGGAAGTGACCCTGGACCAGGTCCGGGAGGAAGTGCAACGGCAGTTGGAGGCCCAAAAATCCGCCAAACAAAAAGAGCCTCCCACATCCATCGACCAAAGCAAAATTGATTTCAAATCGGGCACGGGGATCCCTCTGGTTCGCTCCCCTAACGGCGAAATAAAAATGAATCTGTATATGCTGGTCCGTTATCTTAACCAGCTCCCGGCGTCACAGTCTTTTGAGGACCATCTCGGGACCTCCCACGACATCGATACGGCGAATTATATTTCCGCGCCCCACCGGGTGCTCCTAAGTTTCAGCGGCTGGGTGTATGATCCCCGATTCCTGTATCAATCCACCCTGTGGACGGTCAATTCCACCGACAAAGTCGCTATCATTGGCTACTTAGGTTGGGCGTTCAACAAAAAACTCACCCTCCACGCGGGGGTCGGCGCTCTGCCCGGTACGCGTACGATGACTTATTCTCACCCGTATTGGTTGGGAACTGACCGAATGATGGCCGACGAATTCTTTCGACCGGGGTTCACCCAGGGGGGGTGTGGGGGTCGGGAGAAGCGTTGCCTGGGCTGAATTACACCGTCATGCTGGGAAATAACCTCACCACGTTAAACGTGAACGCCGGAGAAGATTCCCGAGATTTCGCCGCCAGCGGCAATATCTCCTGGATGCCCACCACCCACGAGTTCGGCCCGAAAGGGGGAATGGGGGATTTCGAAAACCACCAAAAGCTGGCGACCCGGTTCGGCACGGCTTACACCCAAGGACGGCAGAACGCCGCCCTGTCTAGCTCCGGGAGCGATCAGCCGGACTCGACCCAAGTCCGAATGGCCGACAGTCTGCTCCCCTTCGCGAAGGACGCGGTCGTGGCCGGCTACACCGTTGATATTTTGAAATACCAGATGTGGGCTCTCGACGCCGGGATGAAATATCGGGGACTCCATCTTCAAGCCGAAGCCTACGTGCGCCAATTGAGCGATTTTTACACAGCGACGGATGTGCGCGTACCGCAAAATAGGGTCACCGATACCGGGTTTTATGCCCAGGCCGCCAAAATGATTCGGCCTCGAAAGACGGAAGCGTATGTGGGCTCGTCGGTTGTGTTCGGCGATAAAAGCGCCGGGTATCGAACGAGCTACGATTTCATTCAAGGGCTGAATTTTTTCTTGTTCGATACACGCAACTGCCGGATCAATTTGCATGTGATCGAGGTGTATCGGGCCCCAACGTCCTCCGTTTTTGGCTATTATGTGGGGGGACAAAAGGGCGTGACCGTTTCGGCGGGTTGGTCAATTAACTTCTAAGGGGAGCAACCATGAAACGACAGATTTTTGCTTTAGCGGCTATTGCGCTTCTCAACTCTTCGGGATATTCCGCCTCAAAGAAGTATGAGCTCAACGACAGCCATTTTCACCTCACCAATTACATTCAAGAGGGCACCGACATCCGTGATTTCCTCAAAATCATGGGTAACAAAGTGGGACGTTCCACTTTGTTCGGCATTCCGCTCCAACAGCAGTGGATGCACGCCAGCACCGGGGATTTCGCCCCTAATTACTATCTGCAAACCGACGCGCCCCTCTATTATTACTCTTTCACTGACGCTCACATTGCCATGACCTACAAATCCCTGTCCAAAAAGGACCAGGCCCGGTTCGACCCCATGATCACCGGGTTTAACCCCACGGACATGTACGCGGCGGACCACATTCGCCGGGTGTTGACGACTTTTCCAGGCGTGTTTTCGGGCATTGGGGAATTTTCGATCCATAAAGAATTCGTTTCTTCAAAAGTGGCCGGCGAAGTGGCGACCTTGAACAACAAAGCCCTGGATCGAATTCTGGATTTCGCGGGGGAAGTGGGCCTGCCGGCGATCCTCCACTGCGACGTGAACGTGCCGTTTCCCAAAACCCAACCAAGACCCCTACATCGTCAAGATGTTGGGAGAACTTTTTGTTCGCCATCCCAAAACCACGATCATCTGGGCCCATGTGGGACTGGGTCGCGTGGTGCGACCGGTGGCGGACCAGGCCGGCCTGGTGGAACGGGCCATCAACAACCCAGCTTTAAATCATGTCTACTTCGATCTCTCCTGGGATGAGACGGCCAAATACATCGTGACGTCCACGGCTTCGGTGGCCAAGGTGGCCGCGATGATCAACCGCCATCCGGACCGATTCCTCTATGGGTCCGACGAAGTGGCTCCCACGGAACAGGCCGCCTATTTGAAGACATACAACATGTACGCTCCTCTTCTGGCCGAACTCACGCCGGAAGCCAAAGATAAATTCTTGAAGGGCAATTACGAACGGATTTTCGATACGGCCCGAAAACGGGTGCGAACTTGGGAGAAGGCGAACGTCGGCAAAAAAACGCCGCCGTCCCCCAAGACTCCCAGTTCGGGATACGTGAAATAAATAAAGTTCAAGGAGATCGCACACAATGAAAAAGACAACAATGGCGTTGTTGGGGTTGACCCTCATCATGCCGAGTTTCATGAAAGCCGCGGAACCGTCCTTTGAAGTGTACGGGTTCGCTCAGTTGGACTACATCCAAGACTTCAACCGGGTGCAACCCGAATGGGACTCCACGCTTCGTCCCAGCAAGATCCCCACCACGAAAGGGGCGGAGGGTTCCGATGGACAGGCGATTCTCAGCGTTCGTCAGAGCCGTATCGGTTTCAAGGCCGACCTTCCCGTAAATGGGGAATCTGTGTTTACGAAATTCGAGTTTGACTTTTTCGGCGTTGGCGCCGACGAAGGCCAAACCACGATCCGTCTTCGCCATGCCTACGGCCAATGGGGACCGGTCCTCGCGGGGCAAACCAACTCCTTGTTCATGGACGGCGATATTTTCCCCAACACCATTGATTATTGGGGACCGGCCGGAATGGTGTTTTTGCGCAACCCCCAAATTCGGCTGACCAAGTCCATGGGGACCCACTCCCTGTCGGTCGCCGTGGAACAACCGTCCAATGATATTGACGACGGGCGTCTACGGGAAATTGACCCTGCACTCAGTTCAGTCACCGGGGACGAAAAGTACCCCGATCTCACCGCCCAGGCCCGCCTGGTGGGGGAGAAGGGCCACGTTCAATTGGCCGGGATCGTTCGACACCTCGGCTATGACACGCCGGGGGCGGGGGCTATCGACAATTCTCCCAAAGGCCACAAAACGGGTTGGGGTTTAGATTTGACCTCCGTTCTTAAAACCCGAAAGAGCGATGCGTTGCGAGTGGGGTTGGTGTATGGCGCGGGCATTGCGAGCTACATGAACGACGGCGGAATGGATCTGGCTCCAACGGGGTCCACCACCACGTCAATCTCAGCCAAAGCCATTCCCTTGGTTGGCGTGTCGGCCTATTACGACATCACCTGGAACGATCGTTGGAGCAGTTCCATCGGGTATAGTTTCAACGATGTCGAAAACACGAACTACCAGGATCCTGGGTCTTTTTCCCGCGGCGACTACGCCTCGGCGAACGTGATCCATTATCCGACCCAAAACGTGTTTTACGGGCTTGAATACCTTTACGGCCGCCGGGAAGACGCGAACGGAAAAGCGGGAGTGGACCGACGCGTTCAACTTTCGGCCAACTACAAGTTCAGTTCAAAGAATTCTCAGAATTAATCCTTCAAGGAGGAACTAATCGATGTTAAAAAATTCCATGTTACGAATGGGTCTTCTGGCGGCGCTCATGGCCGCTCTGATCTCCCCGGTTCAGGCCGTCAGCAAGGCCGACGCCGATAAAGCGCTCAAGGCCGCCCACGACACCTATAAGGGGCTGAAAGAAGGGAAGAACGCCGACTACATTCCGGCGCTCGCCAAAGTTAATTCCAACTTCTTTGGAATCGGCTTGGTGACGGTGGATGGGCAGGTGTCGACGGTGGGAGACGTGGACCAGCTGTTCTCCATCCAATCCATCAGCAAGGTGTTCACCATGGCCCAGGTGATGCAAGAATCCGGCGTGGACGTTGTTCTTAATGGGGTCGGCGTCGACGCCACGGGGCAGGTGTTTAATTCCATCGTGGCGGTGGAACAATTCCGGGGCAAGGAAATGAACGCCTTGGTCAATCCGGGCGCGATTGCCACCACCAGCCTGGTGAAAGGCAAAACGGCGGACGAGGTGTGGGCCAAAATCCTCGGCATGCACAGCGACTGCGCCGGTCGCCCGTTGGAAGTCAACGCGGAAGTTTATAAATCCGAGTCCGACACCAACCAACGCAACCAGGCCATCGGCATGTTGATGTATGCCTACGGTCTGATCAAAGACAACCCCGCCCAAGCCACGGACCTCTATACCCGCCAATGTTCCATCAACGTCAACGCGAAGGATTTGGCCATGATGGCGGCCACCCTCGCCAACGGCGGTAAAAACCCCGTCACAAAAAAGCAAGTCATCGATCAAAAACACGTGGCGAAGATTCTGGCCGTGATGGCGACAGCCGGGTTGTATGACGATTCCGGCAAATGGCTGTTCTTGACGGGCCTGCCCGCGAAAAGCGGCGTGGGCGGCGGTATCATCGCCGTGTCCCCCGGCAAGTTCGGCATCGCGGCCTTTTCTCCGCCGTTGGACGCCGCCGGCAACAGCGTGCGGGCGCAAAAAGCCATTACGATGATATCGGAAAAACTGGACGGGAACCCGCTGAACCCGAAGGCCAAATAAGATTGATTCTTTGAGATATGAAACCCGCGGCCTCCCTGAACCATTCAGGGAGGCCGCGGAATTTTCAAGGATATTGGGATTAAATTGTTTTGCCCAATCAGCGTTGTGATGGAGAGGAATGACCATGAAAAACTTCGTTGATTTTATTCGCATAACACTGAAGGGGGGGATTTGGTTTTTGTTTCCGTTTGTGGTCTTGTGGATCGTTGTGGGAAAGGCCCAAGATATCACCATCCAATTTGTCGCTCCTTTGGCGGAACGGATTCCGGTTCACACCCTTCTGGGGATCGGGTTGATTCGGGTGCTGGCGTTGGTGATCATTGTCTTGGCGTGTTTCGCCGCGGGCCTATTTTCAAAAACCAAACCCGCTCAAAAAATTGTTTTTTGGTTGGAATCCCATTTTCTTTCGAAATTGCCAGGCTATGAATTTTTAAAAACCACCGGCGGCCAATTTCTCCATGTGGATCAAGAGGGACAACAGAATGTTGTGCTGGCGCGAATTGAGGATGCCTGGCAAATCGGTTATATCACGGAAGCTTTAGAAAACGACCTTTTTGCCATCTATATTCCGGGCGCGCCTGTGCCGTCTTCGGGATCTCTCTATTTCATGACAGAAGATCGATTTGCGAGATTAAAATTAACTATTCCCCAAGCCCAACAGTGTCTTCGACGATTGGGCCACGGGTCCAAAACTTTGTTGCCCGGCCAAAAAGGGGTCAATCGGACATGATGAATTCATTGAAATCGGCTGTTTGGACGGCCTGGAAAGAGGCGTGGAAAGGTTTTTCTTTACATTGGCGGTCGTTGGTGGTATTTCAGATTGTCTACGGGCTGGGTGTGGCTGTCGCGTTTTGGCCCCTGGTCCACCTGCTTCTGGGAGAATTGGTGCGCCTGTCAGGGGATAACGCCATAACGAACTTTGACTTGAGCACCTTTTTTCTTTCCCCCAAGGGAATGGCCTTTTTGGCGACGGGAGGACTCGCGGGTTTGATTTCCTGGCGCGTTCAACAGTCCACTCTTATTCTGATGACGGCCGAGTGGGGAACTTCGCCCTTCACGGCTTTGCGGGAAGTATTAAGACGGATAGTCCCCTTGATGGCGATGACGTTTACTCAGTTGGGAACACTTATTCTCTTACACATTCCGTTCGGGCTTCTGTTGTGGGGGGTGTGGCGGTTCCTTTTGGGGGAGCAGGACATCAATTTTTACCTTCACACCCATCCCCCGCAATGGTATGCGGCTCTCGCGTTGGCGGGGCTCGTGGGAACGGCCACGGTCGCGGCGGTCGTTGGCGTGGGAATCCGTTGGGCCTACGCGCTTCCGCTCGTATTGCGCGTCAAACTTCCGGCTTTGGAGTCCCTTCGGCGTAGCATTCAGCATACCCGAGGGAACTGGCTTTTGCCACTGGTGACCATCGGTGGTTTTTGGCTTCTTCTGACATTGGGTTCAAACACCCTCTCCAGTTCTGTTTTAGGATTGGGCCGAATGGTTTTACCCTGGGTTGGCACTCACACGGGGCTGGCCATTTTGATCGTTTTGGTTGTTTTTGGAACCGTTAGCCTTAATGGCATTGTAACCGGAACCGTGGGAATGATTCTACGTACCACCCTCATCAACAGGCTCTTTGATCAGGTCGCGGGAGTTCACCCTGACCACCTTCCACCCCCCTCAGCTAAAGACCGGCGGACGCTTCGTCGTGTGACGATCAGTTTTGTGGTGGGATCTCTGCTCCTCATTTCCCTCAGCGGGGCCTGGTGGGCGCGTCGAATGAACTTTTCCGATCAGGTCCGGATCACGGCCCATCGCGGCAGTTCCGCCGCCGCTCCTGAAAACACGCTCAGCGCCTTAAGACAGGCCCTCAAAGACGGGGCTGACTTCGCGGAGATCGATGTTCAGACCACGAAAGAGGGAGAAGTGGTTCTTCTGCACGACCGGGATTTGATGCGCATGGGACGCGATCCCCGCGCCCTGGCCACCCTCACATTGAAAGACCTCCAGACCATCGATGTGGGAATCCCCTTTGGAGAAGCCTTCCGAGGGGAACGGGTCCCGACCTTAAAAGAAGCTCTTCTCCTGGTGCGCGGCCACATGGGGCTTAACATCGAGCTCAAATACAATATCCCCGATCCCACCTTGGCACCCCGCGTGGTCGACATTGTAAAAGAAACCGGGATGCTTCACTCCTGCGTGATTACGTCGTTGGATCTGAACTCACTTCGCCAGGCCGAGCTGATTGAACCGCGGTTGGAGACGGGTTTAATCGTCACAAAAGCGTTGGGAGACCCCACCGAATTGGGAGTTGATTTTTTAAGTGTCAACGAAAAATCGGTGTCCCGTCGGTTGGTTCGCCAAGCCAAACGGCAGGGGTTGGCCATCCATGTGTGGACTGTCAACGACGAGGCCACTTTTGAGCGCATGGCCGACCGGGGCGTGGACGTGGTCATCACCGACCACCCCGCCGACCTGGCCGCCTTTCGCCGCGCGCGGGCGGCCCTCTCCAAACCCGAACTGATCGCCCTGCGACTTCGTCGCCTGCTGTTAACCTTCTAAATTAGTATCCCTTGATTATTAGTCAATTGGAACATATGATTGAATAATTGGCAGGGGAGGGCGGAGATGAAACCAATATTCTTTGTTTTGTGGGTGATGTTTTTATTTCTTACGGGACTTACGTGGGCTAAATCGGTGGGGCCGTCGGCCTGCGGGGAATGCCACGCCCAAGAGTTCCAAGAATGGACTTCCTCGCTCCATGCCGAAGCGTTCCGATCGGCGGTTTTTCAAAAATCCTGGAAAGAACATGGTTCCAAACCAGACTGTCTTCAATGCCACACCACTGGGTGGAAAGAAGGGACCGCCTCGTTCGCCCACAGCGGTGTCACCTGCGAATCGTGCCACGGATCGATGGCCGACAATCACCCGGCGGCCAAAATGCCGATCCCGGTTTCCTCCGACATGTGCCGCAGGTGCCACGCTTCCACCCATACCGAATGGAAACTCAGCGCCCACGGCCAAAAAAACATCCGCTGTTTTGATTGCCACAACGTCCACGGAACAGGCCTCCGTTTGGGGGGCGGGGAAAACCTGTGCGGGTCCTGCCACACGGAAAAACAGCAGGGGTTTGCCCATGCCACCCACCACAAAAATGGGTTGCGATGCAACACCTGCCATTTTCCCCAGTCGGCGGAGGGGCCTGACGCTATCATGGGAACAGGGGCCCCGGGACACAATTTAGCGGTGGGGCCGCACATCTGCGCCCGTTGCCACGAAGAAACGGTACATAAAAGTTCGCGCATGTCCGACCTGCGCGCCCGGGTCAGCGAAACACAAAAACACATGGCCGTGGCCGGCGTCGAAAACGTTTTTGATTTGAACGAAAAAGCCAAAGATCTCCAATGGCGGCTCGATCGAGCCCGATCGAGCGCCTGGTTGACGGGCGTGCTGGGCCTGTTGGCGGGGTTGGGAGCGGGCTGGTTGGGGGCATGGTTGGCGTTTCGGCGACGTTCCTAAAATGAAAACAGACCTTTCCCGTCGGAGCTTGCTGAAGGGAACCGTCGTTTCCTTAACGGCGGCCTGGTTGCCCCGCACCATGGCCCAGGCCGCGTCGAAAGTTTTTTCAAAAAGCGAAGCGTTTGCCGTTCTTGTGGATCTCACCCGGTGCATCGGGTGCCGAGCCTGCGTGCGCGGATGCCAAACCGCCAACGATTTGAACGCCCCCCAAGAAGCCCTATCGATTGAACACGCCCACCAACGCATGGATCCGACGTTTCAGCTCTGGACAGTGGTCAACAAAGAGGGCACGAACGTTTCCCGCAACGTAAAACGCCAATGCATGCATTGCCTCGAACCCGCCTGCGTGTCCGCCTGTCCTGTGGCGGCCCTCCACCAAACGGAACACGGTCCGGTGATCTATCGGGAAAGCCGTTGCATCGGATGCCGATACTGCATGATCGCTTGCCCGTTCGATGTTCCTCGGTTTGAGTGGAACAACGGTCTCACGCCGGTCATCGGCAAATGCCAATTTTGCGCCCAACAACGATTGTTTAAGGGGCTCAGGCCCGGCTGTGTGGAATCCTGTCCCACGGGGGCCCTTAAATTCGGTAAACGTGACGACATTTTATTTGAAGCCAAAGCGCGGATTCGCTCGCGCCCCGACCTGTATGTGGACCATGTGTTCGGCGAAAACGAAGTGGGGGGAACGTCGTGGTTGTATATTTCCGATGTGCCTTTTGATCAGCTGGGGTTCAAAAAAAATCTTTCCAACCGTCCCCTGCCCACCTACACCTGGGACGTGGTCAGCTGGATCCCGGCCATTGCGGCGGTGTTGGCGTCTTTGTTCGGCGTGTTGGCCGCCACGCTTTCGCGCCAAGACAACCACCCACCGAAGGAACCTCAATGATGGGCTATGTGTTTCTTACGGCGGTGTGCGCCATCCTCCTTTGGTTGGTGGTGGCCTACGGCCGCGGGCGGCCGCCCCGGTGGGGACTTTTATGGACCGCGGGATCTCTTCTGACGTTGTGGTCCGTGACCGCTTACATTTTACTGATAAGGTTCACAAAAGGGATTGGTCCCATCAGCCACTTGACCGACGCGAACCCCTGGGGCGTTTGGGTGGGCCTGTTGCAGGCGGGCGTGGCTCTGTCGGGAGGCGGGTTTGTCATGGCCGCAACCGTCCATATCTTTCACATCAAACGGTTCGAACCGATTCTTCGCCCGGTGGTTTTGCTGGCGTTTTTGGGGTATAACTTTGTGGGCATGACCTTGTTTATCGAAGTGGGTCGGCCTTACAGCTTGTGGCATCCCCTGGCCCAGTGGCAACACCATTCCATCATGTTCGAGGTCGCCTGGTGTGTGACCCTTTACTTGACGGTTTTATTAGTGGAATTTAGCCCTGTTGTGTTCGAGCGGCTGGGCATGACCCGCGCCGTGCATTGGGCTCACAAAGTCGCCATTCCCGTGGTCGTTTTAGGGGTTGTTTTGTCCACCCTTCACCAATCGGCCATGGGATCGATGTTTCTTATTGTTCCTCAAAAAATCCATCCGCTGTGGTCCACCACGCTCCTGCCGGTTTTGGCGTTGATCTCCGCGGTGGCGGTGGGCCTGTGCGTGACTGTGACGGCGTCCCTGTACACCGCGCGCCTGTTTGGTAAAAGCCTCGACCAAGGGTTGTTGGCCGATCTGGCCAAAGCGGCGTCGGTGGTCTTGTTTCTTTACGGCACGGTCAAAATCGTGGACGTGTCCGCCCGGGGAGCATGGCCGACCCTTTTTCAACCGGGTTGGTTGGGAACATTATTTATCGTCGAAATGGTCCTGGGCGTTTTTTTGCCCGCCGCTTTGTTGGCCCGGCGGGCGGTTCGTCAACGATCCAAAGCGATGGCAACCGCCTGTTTGTTTGTCATTGGGGGAGTCGTGTTAAACCGTCTCACGATCAGTTGGTTTTCCATGGTTCCAACCACCGGGCCCGGATATATCCCCCACTGGATGGAACTGGCCGTTTCCCTGGCTTTGTTCACCGCGTTGGCGGCTGTATTTGGCGCCGCGGTTCGATACCTTCCGGTCTATCCGGCCAACGCCGTTAAAACATAACTTTATAGCCGATGTTGATGGGGACAAATTCCACATCGGTGTGGGTGTTGTTCACGTGGACATATTGGACGTGCAGACTGATAGCGCCGCCTCCATCGTCAAAGAAAAAATCCAAACCCGCCCCGCCTTGATAACCCCAGCGTGTGGTGTTGACCTTGGACGTTTCGGAACTGGATCCGTTGTCGGCGCATCCAAACGTTGGGTCACAGTTGTCTCCCCAGGTGGCCTCCGCGTGTTCGTAATACATTCCGGGCCCCGCGTAGATTGAAGGCCGTATCCATTTGCCCCGTCGTGGACGAAGAACGAGGCTTGGCCCCCCGCCAAAGACGGTCAAATACCCTTCCCCGGCGTTGTCCAGTTTTTGCAAGACGCTTTCGGACAACTTGAAGCTGGAATAGAGCATATCCACCCGAAATCCAATAATGCGGTCCGGTTGGTGGTAACCGAAATTAAAATCCAATCCGATCCCGTCCTTAACAACGTTGGCCGTCGGACCGGTCCCTTGGGGAAACGTCAGGCCAAACCCCATGTTCCAGGGCTGTGCCTCTTCAACAGCGTAAACCGCGCCGGACACGATGAAAATCGTTGTTAACGCCAATCCCCAGCCCGTCTTTTTCATTGTTCTTCTCCTTTAAACAAAATCGCCCTGATGGTGTTTCATTTGCAACGCCACGCGAAGAATTCGGTTTTTAGGGGATAGAAGGTGTTCAGCGATGGTCCCCACTTTTTGCAATTCCCCGTTATCCAGCCACACCCCAAAACATTTCGGACAGCGGTCCACCAGCAAATCCAGGAGGGGGATAAATTTCAATTCTTCCAGGCGACCGTCGCACCTCGGGCAGGGGAACGCGGTGGGGCGCCCTTCCGTTCGTTCGGCTTGGGGGTTGGGCAAATCGTTTTTCAGTTCCGTCACAAAAGCCATTTCGTCTTTATCGAACCAAATCCCGCGACAGCTGGGACAAAAATCCAAATAGACGTGCTCAATGACGATTTCGTTCACCGGTGCGACGCATTTCGGACAGTTCATAAAAACCCCCCGAACACATTTTTGTTAGAATACCAAAAATTTCGAGGAACAGGGAATGGCAAAAAGACTATCCCTCTTGCTGGCGATTTGGGCGGGTAACGGGTGGGGCGACGCAACGGTGTCCCACGACCAACCGTATTTTACCCATGACGCCGATGGATTCCAAATTATTTCCACGCAAAAGAACAAAGAATTCGCCAATAAAACGTTGGCTTTGGAACCCTCCCTCCACCGTCTTTACGAAAAACAGTACGGGTTCAAACTGGACGAACGCCTCTACGTTGGGCTCATTTCGGATTACAACCAAATCGCCAACGGTTTTTCCACCCCGCTTCCCAACGCCCGCCAAATCAATTATATCGGGGGAACCGAACTTGTGGACTACTTTTGCGTTCGGTCTTGGCTGGAAACGTTGCTTTATCACGAAACCGCCCACAACTACCAATTGAACGCCAAAGACAACCCGGTTTCCCGTTCCCTGCACACGGTGTTGGGTAACGGGATCTTATTTTTGCCTTTTTTTACCCATCCCAACATCGCCGTGAATTCGTTTCTGCTGGAAGGCAACGCGGTGCTCAACGAATCCTGGCACGGCAACGGAGGCCGTCTTTACAGTGGGCGGTTCAAAGCGCAAACCCTGCTCCAAGCCAAAGCGGGTTACCTTACGCCGGAACGAATGCACAACCACACCCTGTATTTTCCTTACGGCGAACACCATTACATTCAGGGCGGGTTTTTCCAGTATTTTCTTGCGGAAAAATACGGGATCGAAAAAACGAACCGTTTTTTTAAAAAGAATTCGTGGGATTGGTATTGGCCCTTTAAAACCAACGATGCCATGGAACGCACGTTCGGACGTCGGTTTGATACCCTTCTTGAAAATTTTGCGCAAAAAACTCTGGCCGAGTCCCAGAACCTGGTGGAGGTGGAATCCCCCGCGCTGGCCCGCTCGGTTTATTTTGATTTTCTCAACAAAGACAAAGACGAAATCTTTTTCCTCACGTCACCGGAAAGCGTGCGCGGGCCGGAACTGGTGCGGTATTCGTTGGCCGACCGTAAAATTGCCCGCGAACGAGCGCCCTTTCTGTCCGGCAAAGTGATCAAGGCGGAGGGAAACTATTTCACCCAAGGGGGAAACTATGTTAATCCTTTTCGCATTTATCAAGGGTTGTTCGATCGCCACGCGGTGATCAAACCGGGGACTCAATCGAAAATGATCCAGGGCTA
The DNA here is from genome assembly GCA_016715645.1 of Elusimicrobiota bacterium. GTDB lineage: Bacteria > Elusimicrobiota > Elusimicrobia > FEN-1173 > FEN-1173 > JADKHR01. The sequence continues at coordinate 253,448 of JADJZR010000002.1, forward strand.
TCTTTCCAACGGTTCCCCTGTTTATTTTGATGTTCCCACCTCCTTCGACCATCCTCGATTGTATGTGGGGGACAGTTTTTACGCGGACGTCCACTCGTCTGTTTTCATCGATTCCAACGACAACCTGTATTATTTTACCCAAGAGGGAAAAACCCGAACATTGTTCCGAAACAAAACGGCGTTGTGCTCGTATTCGGGTTTTTACGGAATTGTTTGCGATGTGGACACGGCCGGCTCCGTGTATTTTGTCGCCAACTCCCCCTGGGGATCTTCGTTGTTTCGTTTCGTATCTGCTAAGGTCCCTCATCCGCCCCTTCGGGGGTCGCGTGTGCCAGAGGCACACGATTGCGACGGGCCGAACAGGCCCCGGGCCCGAAGGGCCTTCCCCCAAGAGGGGAAGGAAAACAAAGATTTTCCCTCTCCTCTTGGGAGGCCCCTCACAGAGATCGGGGCACCTGGGGCGCCAGAGGCGCTGATGCGAGGGCAGGGTGAGGGACCTGAGCTGTCACCTCGTTTCACTCAATCGGGCGCGGTGGAACGGGTTCATAAGGCCGACAACATTGTGGATGCCCGATTGGTTTCTGATTGGGAAGCGTTGGTGGCCGCGGTGGGCACCGACGATTATTATTACGCCGTGACTCCCCTCGCACCCGAACGCCAATCGACCCACGGCACCGGTTTGTTTTTTGAAAAAGACCCTCGTTATGGATCGGTGCCAAGCAACGCCAATTCTCTTTCGTTGGATCTGGATAAACCTTATCACGCCTTAACCGACATGCACTACAGCGGGATCGATCTTTCATTCGGTCAGGACGAGGAAATTGGCTGGGTCTACAATCTCAGCGTCAATTTTGGCGACCCGTTGGGGCAAAATGCGTTTTCGGTGTTGGCGTCCCGCACCCCGGACGAAGTGAGCCTGGCGGGAGTGAGTTACCAAAACACCCAAACCTTTATCCGGTTTAATGGAATCGGCTACGGCGTGACCGAAACACCCGAAAACGAAAGCTCCAACGATTATCGCCGATCGGGGGCCGCGGCCCAAGCCTCCGTTCCTTGGCTCCAACGGGGCTATTGGACAGGAAATTTGGACTTAACCTTTCAGCAGGATTATCTTTCATACGAGCGAGAACCCTTGGGTTTGGCCATGAAAATTGGCCAAAGGAAACGGTTCGGATTAAGCCTCTACGACAACTCGGCGGCTTACGCCGACCTGTTCACTGTCTGGGACCGGGGCGATCAAACGGTTGGAGGAACCCTCTCCGGCCAAACCGATTTTCCAAGGGAGTGGTATATTTCGTTGGGAGCCAAAGGATCTTTTAACGATCGGAACAACCGATTGGCAGGTGAACGCCGCGGCGTCAAAATTCAACCGGAAGCGACCCTGTTTGATTATGATCCGAGTTTGATTTATATGGGGAGCCTGCGCGACTCCGTTTATGTCAAAAACGCCGTTAAAGGCGGTGTCACGGTCCGAAAAGTGTTGAATCACAGTCTCTACTTTTTCACGTTTCCAGTCTCTTTGCGGCGGGAAGGACTCTATGCCGCGTACAACGCCTATGGACTCGATGATTTTCGGGAAACCCGGGTGATCAACGAATACACCGCTGGTGTTCAACTGGATTTGCTCATTCTTAACAGTTTCCTGCTCCCGCTCAATCTGGAATACATTCACAGCGATAACAACAAATTAACGTATCCAGACCGATTTCGAGTTTTCGTCGATTTAGCCTTTTAACATTAGGGGACGTTCTCAACTAATCAACTAATTTGACTTTGGAGGATAAACCGCTTAAAATATTCCCATGCCTCGACGCGCACGTCTTGTGGTTCCCGGTGGGTTATTTCATGTGATTGCCCGCGGGAATGAACGGCGAAAGATATTTCTTGACGTTTCTGATTATTCTGAATTCCTTGATCGTCTCTCCGTTGGCCTCGAAAAATCAAAGTGCCGTTGCCTTGCCTGGGTCTTGATGCCGAATCATTTCCACCTATTGATTCAGTCAGGGCCCCAAGGAACAGCCGCTCCGCTGATGCGAAGATTGATGACGGGATATGTGGGTTATTTTAACCGGCGATACCGGCGGTCGGGACACCTTTTCCAGAATCGTTACAAGTCGATTCTTTGCGATCGAGACGCCTACCTCAAGGAACTCGTGAGATACATCCATTTGAACCCCATAAGGGCCGGTATAGTTAAAACCTTGAAGGAGCTAAGAATATACCCGTGGTCAGGACACGGTGCTTTGATGGGATATAAACCGAGGAAGTTGCAGGAGATCGATGACGTTCTTTTATGTTTTGGTTCGAATGAAATGGGATCTCGAAAAGGCTATTTGGAGTTTGTAAATGAAGGTCTTGCTCAAGGCAAGAGAGAGGATCTGATCGGTGGCGGTCTGTTGCGCAGTTTGGGAAGGAAGCCGGGGCAGTGGGGTGGTCTTCGAAGAGAGGACAAGATGGCCTATGATGACCGAATCTTGGGGAGTGGTGATTTTGTGGAATCGATTTTGAGAGAGGCTGAAAAAGAGCGCTCAGTGGCGACACCCTTTTCAATCCACGAGATAGCGGAAAAAGTGGCTGAAGAGATGAAGGTCGAAGTGGGGGAACTTCTCCAAAAGGGACGACGGTCCCCTGTCAGCGCGGGGAAGGCCGTATTGGTGTTCTTCGGAACGCAGTTCAAAGGGATGACCTGCAAAAATATGGCCGAGATGACCGGGATGACCATTCAGGCGGCTTCGAAGGCAAAGGAACGAGGTCGCGCCTTGCTGGAATCTCTCCCCGCCCTTAGTAAATTGATTAGTTGAGAACGTCCCCTTTGTATTTCAGGGGAAATTCAGATTTTATTTTGCTCTGTTTCAAGGGGATGGAGTAGAATGTGGAGGGAGTCGGGAGGTGCGTTTGAAAAAAGCGACGTTGATATTTCTGTTGGGATTCCTGGCCACCGCTACGGCGTGGTCCTGCGTGGACGTTTCAACCGCAACTTTTTTTAACGTTACATCCCAAACCCTGTCGCTCAACTGGACCAGTTCCTGTTCGACAACCACGATCCAATACAGCGAAATTGACGACGACGCGGGTTTTTCCAACCCCTGGCAACAGACCTCTTTTAGCCCTCCCGTTGTGTTTGGATCCACAACGCCGCTCAATCCCGACACACTTTATTTCGCCCGCATCTCAACGGTATCTTTCGGAGAGGGCCTACCCCTGGGATCCACCGCCACGCTTGCGGTGAACCCCGCCGTGGGGGCTGAATCATTTTCGCAGGTCTCCTCTCACTCGTTTACCGTCCACTGGAGTTCGGGCACGGACCCGTGGAACCCGCCGGGAACCCTTTACGACGTGGACGTTTCCAGCGATGCGGGGTATGGATTCGCGGTTCGGCTATCCACCGTTGGGCTGGAAATCCCTTTTCTGAACCAGGCGGCGGACACTGTTTACCACGCTCGCGTTCGGGCCGTGAACCAATTGGGGACAGCCACTTCGTTTGTGGATGTCGGATCCACCCGCACGGCGCCGAACCCGTTCGTCCCGGCCGGGTCATCGACCACCGTTCAAAGCCCCGATGGGGCGGTGGTCGTTCACGTCCCGCCGGACACCTTTGCGGAAGATTTTATACTTGTCCTTTCCACAGACCCCCTTCAGGCCCCGATCGCCCATCCGGATATTCCGACACAAATCGACGACGCATCGATCAAACTGGAAAACAACGGAGAGGTCCCGCGAACCCTGGTGCCCGATGTCGTCACGGAAGTCCGGGCGGAGAATATCGCAGGAACCCTTTTAGACACAGACCCCACTGTTTCCGTCATCGTCACTCTTGCCTATGAATCCAGCGATGGAGAAAAGGTTGACGTCGGGCAAGGCCGTTCTCTGCGGGCCCCCACTTTGGCTATTTATCGACTGAACGAAACCAAGAACCTGTGGGTCCGACTTCCCACATCCCGGGTGGATACGACCGCACGGACAGTCAGCGCTTCGGCCACGGACATGGGCGTCTTTGCCTTGGCGGGCCACTCCGATACGAGCCTTGAAACCGCTTACGCCTACCCGGTTCCTTTCCGACCCAAACGCGGTGACAGAACCATTACCTTTGGGGATTTGGCCGAACAAGCGACCATTCGGATTTTCTCAGCCTCCGGCCGATGGATCCAAACGTTGGAAGAAACAGACGGCGATGGGGAACTGGTTTGGGACGTGACGGATGCCGACGGGGATCGCCTTTCAAGCGGTGTGTATTACTTTCTCATAGAAAGTTCCGCGGATAAAAAGCGAGGGAAATTGGTCGTTGTGGGGTCTTCCGATGGTCCGTAGAATTCCTTTCTTAGTGGCGGGTATCGCGGCCCTTTTTCTGGGTCTTGGATCCAAGGCCCAAGCCCGTCGATCGGATGCCTTTGAATTTCTTCGTCTGCCGTCGGGTGCCCGCACCGCCGCTTTGGGGGGTGCCGGCGTGGCCGAAGCCAAAGGGGTGGCGGGCGCCGACATCAACCCGGCGGGTCTCGGCCGGTTGTGGCGCGACGAGGCGGCCTTTTCGGGATCCCGGTGGTTGGACGATGGGCAATACCAATCGCTGGGATACGCCCATCCTTTTTTCAAAGGCGGGGCCTTGGCGATCTCTGTTCTGAGCGTGGATTACGGAGACATTCCCGGATACAGTCCCGCTGGAAACGCGGAAGGGTCTGTGTCCGCCCAAGACCTGGCCGCGCGAGCGGGTTATGGCCGAGCGTGGAAAAATCGTGTTTGGTGGGGCGCTCAAGGGATATACGCTCAAGAAACCCTGGCCGGAGATTCCGCCAACGCCGTCGCGGCCAGCGGCGGATTGATCTGGAGTCCCGTTGTCTCGGGAAAGTTGAGGACGCTCTCGATCGGGGGGGCCTTCCAAAACTGGGGAAAAGAACCCGAATTCGATGGGACCTCCGAACCGTTACCGCAAACCGTTCAGGCGGGGCTTAATCTCCATCCTTTTTTTGATGCGTTGAGCGTGTCAGTAGACGGCATTTATGGCCCCAGGAAGCCCTTCGTTTTTGTGGCGGGAGCGGAGTATTGGGCCCGGGGCGCTGTGGCCCTCCGGGTCGGGTACAACGGATGGGAAGCCAAAGAAGGCGCCGGGGTTTCGTTGGGGTTCGGGTTTCGGGCCTGGGATTTGGAAGTGGATTATGCCTATGTGGGGTTGGGGGAACTGGGCGAAACTCACCACATGGGCCTTACGTTCCGGTTTGGAAGTCTGGCGGAAAAACATTACGCCCGGGGTCTGGAAAACCTTCAGCGAGAGGATTATGCCCAGGCCGTGGTTTCGTTCGCCGAATCGGTCCGCATGGACCCGAGCCATCGGCGCGCGCTGGAAAAACTTCGTCAGGCCAACAACAAACTTCAACAGGAAAATCCCCGCACGCCATGAGAGGGATTGTTGGAGTCTGTATCCTGCTCCTGTGCGCGCGGTTAAGCGCACGGGCCGAAACGGAACCCGACTTTTATAAAGAAGGCCGGACCGCCTACGAAGCGGGCAATTATTTCGCGGCGGTCGACCGTCTCACCGAGGCCCTTTTGAGATCGCCGGGCGACGCCCGGTGCCAGGCATTACTCGTGGCGTCGGGAAAAAAACTCATCGAAACTCGATCGTTTTCCAAACTGTCCCTGGACGAGTTGCAAAAGCTGGTGGACAACGCCTCCCGGGAACTGGAAACCCGTCGGCACGATCTTCGCCGGGCGTTGGGCGAACTGAAAGCGGCCCAACGAGCCAGCGAAAAGGGCTCCGCCCAAGAAGCCCTCCGGGCGTGTCGGGGCGTTGACATGCTTTTGGAGGTGACCCTAGGCGACGATCCCGAAAGCCAGAAAGTCCTGGAGTATGTTCGATCTGTTTGTGCAAACTTGGAGGCGTCTCTGGCCTCGGGCGTTTTGGTTCGCCCGTTTGACGAGAGGCGGGTGGCCGGCTACGTGGCTTTTTGCCGATCCGACTGGAACGAAGCCGCCGAGGCGTGGGGGCAAGCGGCGGCCATGGCGCCCCGTGATTCTCACTTAAAAGACCTTTGGGAAACCGCTAAGAAGCGCAGGGACCGGGAAGAAGAACAAAAACGCGAAGAGGCCCGGCGGAAACAGGCCGAACGAGACCACATGAAATCCCTCGCGGAACAAAAGGAATACATGGACCGTCATCGCCGATTGGCCGTTGACCACCAGGACAACGGGCAATGGGTGGAGGCGGCCCAATCCTGGTTGGCGGTTTTAAAAGTGGACCCATTGGACCCTCAAGCCAAAGAAGCCCTGGACAATGTGGGGGAACAACTCCGCCGTCAGGGGTTTGGGTCAGAACCCGCTGAAGAAAAAATAACGGGCGACCCCGCCCAAGCGGAACGATTTTACACTCTGGGCCTGATCCGATATGCCGATGGGGATTTAAACGGAGCCGCTGATTCTTTTGGGGCGGCGCTCAAACGCAACGCCCGCCATCCGTACGCCCGCAAGGCGCTTGAGCGCGTGCGCGAAGAGCAAAAACCGCTCCGATGACGTTACGAACCCGTTTTCTTATCCAAATCGTTGGACTCATACTGGGTTCGTTTCTTCTTTACGGGGCGGCTCTGTTTTGGACACAGCGGGATTATTTAATCAGTGAGCAGGAACGAGCGAACCGGGAAGAGTCGAGCCGATGGAGCTTGTTGTGCGAACAATCCGTTTTATCCAAAGACGAAATCATCCTGGTGAACTATCTGCGCGAAGTGCGGCGGTCGGGCGACGTGGCGTGGGCGTCTTTTGTGGCCGAAAACGGGCGCGTTCTGATGCACTCGGACTTGTCCCGCAAAAACACAACCGACACGGGCCCCGTGGCCCAGTGGGCCCTTTCCCTCGACGGGCCCGCGATCCGGACAGACGATACGATCGATTCGCCGCGGCTCTACTACGCCGCCCCCGTCCAACGGGCTGGGGCGGCGATTCTGGCGTTTGACAAAGGGCGGCAAAACGCGCGACGAGGGGACGCCTTAAAGGCGTTTCTTAAACGATTTTCGGGGATTACGCTCCTCTGTTTGCTGTTGGGAGTGGCCGTGGCAGTGGGAGTGGCGCGGAGTTTGGCGTCGCCGCTGAACGATTTAACGGCCGCGGTGCGTCAGCTGGGCGCGGGGGATTGGCGGGCCCGTTCGTCTGTTAATCGGACCGACGAGATCGGCGAACTGGCTCTGGCGTTTGCCGACATGTCCCGGCGACTCGCCCGACTGGACGAAATGAAAGACCATTTTGTGGCCACGGTATCCCACGATTTGCGCAACCCGCTGGGCGCAATCACCATGGCCGCCCGCTATTTGATCGCACCGCCAACACCGCTTTCCGCCGAGTCCACCCATCAGATACTCAACACGATCCTGGTCAGCACGGCCCGGTTGAGAACCATGGTCGACAACGTCTTGGACGCGGCCAAAATCAAAGAAGGACGGTTGACCGCCCACATCGAACCCTTTTCTTTGGAGAAAATTCTGATCGAATTACGAGACCTGTTTCAATCCCAAGCCGACGAGTTCGGCCGGGATTTTCAAGTAAATTTGCCGATGCCTTGCCCGTTGGCCTTGGGCGACGAGGCCCACACCTACAGGATATTGGCCAACCTCTTAAACAACGCGTTCAAGTTCACGTCGGCGGGGGACCACATTCGTGTTTCGGTCCAAACCGATTCGGAAGGGTTCCTGGCCGTGGAGGTCCAAGATTCCGGCCCCGGCCTTTCGCCGGAAGACATGGACGGATTGTTTCAGCCGTTTCAAACCGTGGCTTCCGTTGAGGCGCCGATCCGAAAACAGCAAGGCACCGGCCTGGGATTGGCCATCGCTCACGCGCTGGCCGAGGCCCAAGGCGGAAACCTTTCGGTTCGATCGGATCGGAACATTGCAACGACATTTCGGCTGGTTCTTCCAATGGGGAGGGAAACATGAGCGCAAATCTGTTGTTGGTGGAAGACGATGCGAGTTTGGCTACGATCACCCGGCGTTTTTTGGTCCAGGCGGGTCACCGGGTGACGGTTGCGACCAACGGCGAAGAAGCGTTGGCCCTGGTCATGAAAAACACGCCGGACCTGGTCATTTCCGACGTCCAGTTGCCCGGCCTCTCCGGGTTAAAGCTGTGCCAATTATTAAAAGAAAAACCGTCCACTCAACATGTGCCAATCATCCTGGTGACGGTTCTGGGGAAAACCCATCAGAAGGTGGATGGTCTACGGATCGGCGCGGACGATTACCTCACCAAACCGTTTGACGCGCAGGAACTGTTGGCGCGGGTGGAAGCGGTTTTGCGGCGAGTTCAGGACAAAGGCGCCCTGGATGTTGTTTTGGAGGCGGGCCCGATTCGGGTCGACGTCTCTTGCCGGGACGTGACTGTCAACGGGACCCCGATCGACCTTCGAAAAAAAGAATACGAATTGTTGATTTTGTTTTTGCGCAAACCCGGACGATTGTGGTCGAGAGAATCGTTGCTTTCGTCGCTGTGGGGCGACGATGCGGTGGTCAGCCCGAACACCTTGGAAGTTCACATTAAAAACCTCCGCGCCCGTCTGGGCCCGGCGGGCGACCTCATCGAAACCCTGCCCGGTGAAGGTTACCGGCTCAAAACATAGATCTCCCCACGCGCTAACAGCTTTTAGCGGGGCCAATATGGTGGCACCCAATGTAGTGAACAACGATATTTCTGTTTACATCGATGTTCCAGGTGATGACGTCGAACAATATTTTTGCGATCTCCAAACGCAATTTACCCTCGTCCCACCAATCGCTGGAGCGAACGTTCATTTCGTTCTTCCCATATACAAGAGCTCGGTATTTCGTGATTCACGGCCGATTGGGGGATACCGAGTTGTCTCAAATCTTCAACTGTATTTGGATTTGATCAACCACCCGTTAGGTGGAGAAGAACAAGCGAAATGGTTGTCCGCACGACTTGAAGAGTGGAAGACGCCTCTCATCGGGAAAGGGGGAACAAATGACGCCGTATGAGGTGGCATTTCATGAGACACTCCTCGCTCTCGGCAAGATCATTTAAATAACCTCACCGTCGTTGGTGGGTGGTGCCCTTATCTCTACGCAAAATACGTTTGGCAAAAACAGGCCCCGGAAATCATGACGATGGACATCGATTTCGCTGTGAAGCGCATGACCCCGGATAGGTTTTCTGAGCCGGTTTACCATAGATTGCTCGCGGCAAATCTTATCCCCAGACGAATGGATATGGACGACGATAATAAAATCCAATTTTCATACGCGGTTGATAGGGTTCTGGTTCCTGTGGACTTTATCACAGAACCCGACGTTCTCCCCGAAGGGCAACACGCTGTCGAGAGGCCGTACGTCGCTTGTTCCCCCGTCCCGGAAGTCGCAATCGCTCTAAAACCGGAACCGATTCATCACACGATCAACTTTAAAGGCAAATGCCTGAAAATTCAAATCGCGGCACCAGAAGGATTGTTGCTTTCAAAAGCACTTCTACTTGAACACAGGGTAAACGTTTCGAAAACTCCCAAGGATCTCGCCACAATTGCGTTTGTGATGCGATACGCGCCGGATCAAGAGATCCTTTTGCAAAATATTAAAAAATTCAAAGATCATGCGGAAGCGCGGGAAGCAGGGCGTATCCTTGAAGGTTTTGTGGGGAAGGATCGCCGTCCTGGATATGGAATGTTAAGAGAATATTACTCGAGATGGAATGTGCCAAAGGAACTTATCAACGGGCAAATTAAGCGCACTTTCGTCCCACTCCTGTCCGCCCTTTCTCCTTTGCCCGAGGTTATCTCCACTTCCACGCGGCCGTTGTGGCCATGGGGATGACGGGATTTGCCGTTGTAATTCATCAGGCGGTGGCCGTAGCAAAAGTGGAATTCAAGGACGAAGTGGAACATGCAAACTATGCTAAAATCCTGTGTACAAACAACCAACGATGATCGTTAGAAAAATCGGAAGGAACACGCTCCTTGAAAGTTTCCGAGACCGTCGTTCTTGAATGGTTTTGTCGTGAATCGATTCTAAGCGTTTTTTTCAGGTTGCACGCGAGCAGAAGTAAATTTTCCATTATGGTGTGGGAGAAAAATACTAAATGGATGTCTGTAGCGATGTTGTTAAAAAAATCGATGACCTTTCTAGTCAGCTTTTAAAACCGCTTGCTGCTGGAGAATTAAAGAATGGCTGGACAGAGAAAAACCAAAATGTTGTTTTAAATTTTTTCAAGGGGATAAGAGAGTGCATTTTAAAAGGTGAGTGCGTGGGCAATATCCATGTGAGCCGTCGGTTGGACGCTTGGGGCATTGGAGAGGGGCCCTTGTTGGAATTTTCCGAAGGGATTGGCCAGGCTGTAGAGAATTCAGGGAAAAGTGAACGGCCTTGAAGACCACATTGTATTTTGAGGAACAGGTTTTGAGGAAACGTCCGGAGGTTCGGCGTGAATGGGTGGAACAGGTCTTGAAAGGGCGAACGAAACGGATGAAGCAGGAGAACGGGCGGATCAGCTACTGGGCAAAAATTGAGGAGTTCGAGAGCCGTGTGCTACGCGTGGTGACGTTGGAAGATGGGGAGACGGTGCACAACGCCTACTTTGATCGAGGATTCAAGGGATAGGAGGGAGTTATGAAACTGAACTATTACGGCGACACGGATTCGTTGTACATTGATTTAAATTCGCGTCCGAGTGTTGAGACACGAGAGATTGAGGAAGGGCTTCTTGTTGACCTGGACAAGGACGGACATGTAGTGGGGATTGACATTGACCACGCATCAAAGATGATGGACTTGAAGAAGCTGGAGCTGGTACACCTTCCCGTGCTGGAGATCAACGCGGCATAAAAAGATCGGAATGGAGCGGTAGAAAAAACGATCCTTAAACAGCCCCAAAATAGGAAAGTTCATTAACCGTTCCACAAGTAACCGTTTTTCCGAGGGCTTAGGGGACAGTGAGGGGAATAAATTTCACGTCACATCGCTTGCTAAGTTATTAAAGCATCACCGTCCCCTAAAATGCGGGGGCTTAGTGGGGGGAGGCTTCGTCGGCGGAGATGAGGCCGGATTTGATGGCTAGGGCTACGGCGTGGGACTGGTTGCGGGCGCCGAGTTTTTCGTAGGCGTGCGTGAGATGTTTGCGGACGGTGTTTTCGGAAAGGGCGCCCTGCTCGCCGCCTAACTTTTGGGCCATTTCTTTCATGGAATACCCGCTGTGAGCGGCGAGTTTTATGACTTCCAGTTCCGCGCCGGTCAACGGGGTGATCCCAAAATCCAACTTTTCAGGGTCCGCTCCGCGGATGGCGGTGAACAGGCGGTTTTGAAGGGTTTTCGCGGCGGGGGCCGCGCCGCCGACCGCTCGGAAAATGTTGCCCACCACCTGGGCGGCGGTCGCGTCTTTTTTGAAGATGTAATCGTCCGCGCCGGACCGGATGGCGCTGACCACGTGGCACTGGTCTTCGAACGTCGAAAAAACGAGGACAACCAACGCGGGGTGGATCTTTTTCATTTCCCGAATGGCGGTGATGCCGTCCATGAGGGGAAGGCCGATGTCCACCAGGGCCACCGTGGGGCGATGTTTCTTAACGGCTTCAATCGCGGCAACGCCGTCTCCGGCTTGCGCGACAACGGTCAGTTGGCCCTTGCAGTGGTCTTCAATGTAGGTCACCAACGATTCCCGCATGAGAGGGTGGTCGTCCACCAACAACAATTTGCCCGCCGGTTTGTCTTTCACTCCCCCATTATTGATCCAAAACAGAAAAATATCAACCCGGACTTTAAACCGCCGGGACTTTTTTTGCTGTTGATCGAACAGTGGGCAGAATCACCGTTTCTCGGGGCGAACGCATCTCGTAACGAATTCCACGCCAGGTGATTTTGTTCGTGAACATGGAATTGATGGTGTTGATCAGGCTCAAGAACGGCGCCAACGACGCGGCGAACATGTAGTGCCACTTCAGGCGAGCAAGGGAATCGGACAGTTGGGGCAACATTTCCCGCACCGCCCCCAACAACCACAGGGCGTTCACCCATTGGAGCGGGATCATCAGTAAACAGGCGGACCCCATGAGCGGGTTGAGCCCACCCACAACCAACCATACGGCCATGCTGGCCAGGCCGAAAATCATGAAAAAACACCCCAAAGAATGGCCGATGGCCGCGCTCCACCACAGGGAAGGCATGTACACCCTCGAAATCACTGATTGTCGATTCGTGTATTCCACTGTTTGGGCCAAGGTCGACGATTCGTGGGTCACTCCCACACAACTGGGGACGAACATCGTTTCCAACCCCAGCGCTCGCACTTCCAGCGTTAACGTCAGATCGTCCGACAGGGTTTGGTCCCAGGCCTCAGACATGTGGGCCCGTTCAAAAACAGAGCGGCGGATGGCAGTGGCCGCGCCTGAACAGAAATTCCAATGGCTGTCCGCGATGAAGGTCAACGCCCCGGCGTTCCAGATGCTTCTGAGCATAGACCCCAAAGAGGGGCTGGGAGGAGCGTACCACTGGTATCCCGTGGTGGCACCCACCTGGGGGAGGACCAACGGGGCCGTCAGCCGACGCACAAACCCCACGTCCGGCCGCAGGTCCGAATCCGCAAACACGAATATGTCCGCGGATTTCCCCACAAATTCCACCGCCCGCAACAGATTCGTGATCTTTTGCGCACGCCCATTGTAGATCCCCGCCACAATGCGATACGCTTTCACCTTCCCGGCATTCTCCTCAATTGCGGCATCTATTTTCGGGCAGGCGGGATCGTCCGCTGTGGCCACGGAAAACACCAGTTCCAGAAATGGGTAATCCTGGTCAAAGAAGGCTTGCAGGTTATCCCGAAACCCCGGATCAATGCCCTTACAGGGCAAAATCAACGCCACCCGCTTCCTTGGACGGGGGTACAAAATATTCCCGAGGTCTTTCACCTGGTTTCGAAACCGTGCGGTCAAAAACAACGGGATCAACCCAAAGGCCACTGACAGCGCCACCAATATCCCAGCGATAGTGAGGTTCATGATTGGCCTCCAAACACCAACGTCATGTGTTGCCTTTTTTTAGGGTAGAAATACCCAAAAAAGAATTTAACAATGAGGGACGGATTTTTAATGAACAACATAACCTTGGGTGCTTCGAATCCTGAGTCAATTTCGTTTCCCCAACATGCCAGGAGCGACGCGATAGAAGGCCATAGACGTTCCCGGCATCCATGAATCCATGTAAGTCGGTTCCTTGTAAAACATGGGTTCCAGACCTTCTTCCGGCCCAATCCTCACGAGGGCCTTTTCAGACAAGACGTTTGTGTGGTAAGGCACATGGAGCCTATGAAGTATGCCTTCCGAGCGTCTCAAGTCAATTCCCTCCGAACGGGGGGTGGTAATGCATAATCGCCCTTCTGGTTTCTTTAATTTGTTTAAACAATGCAAAAACTGCAGTGGGTCTTCATCGTGTTCAATGGTGTCCATGCTGATCACCCAATCGTATTGGCGTTGGAGTGTGGCGGGATCTTTGTAGAAAGTAACGTAGGGGTCATACCCTGTGCAGAGACCATATCCTCGTTCCCGCAAGAAGACCAAAAATAAGCCTTGGTTACACCCATAATCGAGAATGGTGTGTTCTCTTTGTAGTCCAGCCTGAACCAGCCCTTTCAGGAGCATTCCATACCAGGCTCTTAGAAAGTAATCGATTTTTTGGTTTCGAATGGGGTAGTTCGCGTAGTATTCGGGCAGATTGTTTATCCGCTCGGTTTGGAGGGATTGGCAGTGGGCACACCGTTCCACCCGAAAATACCGATCCCGATATTGGCGCACATTGCATCGAACCATTTGTGACTCGGCCGGTTCGGCGTTTTCTCCGCAGACCACGCAAGCCAGTCTCTTTAGAGTTTTTACCGATACAGATGCTCTCCTCTTGGGAGAGGGCAGGGTGAGGGGAATATTTTCACGTCGAAAGAATACCCAATTCCCTCATCCGCCCCTTCGGGGCACCTTCTCCCTAGTGGAGAAGGAAGGGTTTCCTTTGTTGTCGGAGACGACAGGTGGCCTGAATAGTTGCAATTTTACCAGGAATGGGAGGAAACTGATCATGCGCCTTGCGCCGAAATTTATTTTGGTTTCGCTGGGGATCGCCCTTTTGCCGTTGGGGTGGGCGGGGGTTCAACTCACCCGATCCCTGGACCGTTCCCTTCGGTCCGCCACCGAACGTTTGCAACAGACCTTGGCCCAACGGGCGGCCGATACTCTTCAAAACCGCATGGACAGCGTGGTGGATTTTCTCACCGTTGCCCGCGGGATGATTTCGTTTTCAGGAAAAAATGTCCCAGTATCGACATTGGAAACTGTTATGAACAATACCCCGATCTTGACGGACCTCTGGGTCTATGACCTCGCTGGAAAAGAACGGGCGGCGGTTCACCGGTTTGGTTCCTCGGCGGGGGTTGCTCCAAAAGAATGGGCCAACGCCAAGCGGGCCATCGGCCAACGGGGCTATTTTGCTTATCCGGTGGAAGGAACCCGGGGCGGGCCGCCGCAGTTGGTGGGCGTGGTTCCGCTCAACGACGAGGCGTTAAACACCACGGGCTATTTGGCGGCGCGCGTGAGTTTGGTGGTGTTGGGCGAAACGCTTCGCGGGCTTGATTTGGGCGTGAACGGGCGGGCGTTCCTGCTGGACAAAAACAATGGGGTGTTGGCCAGTTCGCTTTCTGAACGGGACATTAAATCGCGGTTTCGCCCGCCGCTCGCCTGGAGCGATCCCCAGTGGAGTCGGGGAGAGTATGTGGGCTACGACGGTCAAAAGGTGTTTGGGGCGCAGGCTCTTTTGCCGGAACATCGTTGGCGCGTGATTTTTGAACAGCCGTCAGCGGACGCGTTGCAAATGGTGGCCCAGGCCCGACACGGGATTCTGGTGACCTTGGCCGCGGCCGCGGCGTTCGCTGTTCTGTTGGCCGGACTGTTAAGCGGATGGGTGGTTCGGCCGCTCAAAATGTTCGTTCATGTGGTTCGAAAAATGAAGGGGGGAGAATTTGACTCGCTTATCGATGTGCGGTCCCGCGACGAGATGGGCGACATTGCTCAGGCCTTGCGAGAAGCCCAGCCGGAACTGGAAAAGCGCGTGCGGGATTCTCTGTTGGGCCGCATGTCCCGCATGATCGGCCACGATTTGCGGACCCCGGTGGAAGCTCTCCGCAACTCCCTCGATGCCATCGTGCCCCATGTGGAAAGCGCTGACGAAACGGCGGTACGGCATTTTAAGCTCAGCTACCGCACGCTGGATTGGATCAGCGATTACGTGGAGGACATGTTGACGGTTGGACGCGACCGCGCGCCGGTTGCGCGAATGGCGTCACTGAACGACCTGGTTCGACACGTGTTGGAACGCTTTCATGTGACGGAAGGGGTTTCGTTGGTTCAACAATTGAGGGATCCCGTCCCCTTGGTTCCGATCGACGAACGGGAGGCCCGTCGGGCCGTCGCCAACGTGATTAAAAACGCTTTAGAAGCGGTGAGCGAATCGGGAACCGTCACCGTTTCCACCCACGCCGATGAAGAGGGAGTTTTCGTCCGCGTGAAGGACACGGGGCCCGGCTTGTCGGAAGAGAAAAAACGGCATCTCTTTGAAGAGTTCACCACGAAAGAATCTGGCACGGGATTGGGCTTGTTGGTCATCAAGAAAGTGATGGACAAACACAAGGGCCGCGTTGCTATCCAAAGCGCGGTGGGTCAAGGCACTACCGTGGACCTGATTTTCCCGCGTAATAACAAATCCGGTCTTCAGTGTGTAGGTCTTTTGGAGCCGTAACAAATTCAGAATTAATTCAGCCTTTTTTCAATGCCCGTCCAGGCTTCCCGATTAAAATAGGACAAGAAGAGCGCACCCTTCTCATTTCCGAATTGGGAGGAATCATGAAAAAAGTTCAGTTCATTGTCTTGGCCTGCCTGGTCGGCTTCACGGCCGCCTGCAGTCAAGGGTTTAAAGACCGGTTGTTTGGAACAGACAGTTCGTCTGAATCGTCCTCTGGAAATCCCGGAGTGGAAAATCCGTCCACGGACGTTGCCCTGATGCAAAAAGTGGCGGCGGACATTTCCGCTGAATTAAGTCCGTCCCAACCGGAGGGGGCCGTGGCGATATCGTCCGGAGCTTGCGTCCCAGGCCCGATCACAATTAAAACCTCCAGCTACACGATCCCCAACCGCGTGTATGGATCTTCCCGCCAGTATGTGCTCAACGGCGTCACATACTTCACAGCAAACAATTACTACACCACGGGTGGCACGTTGGTTTACACCTACGAATACAACGGCACCTGCCTGAGCAAATTCCAAATCAACGGGGGGTATTCGGCGGAGGGAAGCAGTTACGTCCATTGGTATGCCGGAACCGGGCCGGTCCGTTTTCAATATTACTATTACACCTACAAATACACTTACACCGGAAACCGGCTTGAAATCGAAGGATACTACTCATTGAGCACGGAAACGGGAACAACGAAATACCCGATCAAGGTTTCCATCCCCATCGGACAATAAAAATAAAAACATCAAACCCTGTCTCCAACCCAGGATGTCTTGGGTTGGAGACAGGGTTTTTTATTTCACAAAAACTCCGCGCGGCTTGACAACAAGACGATAGGGTTATACGATAGGTATAACTTTAAAGGAGGGATTATGTTCATGAAAGTTCAAAAAGCGATTCGCGCGACAGATGAACATCGACATTGGCGATCGGGTGGAGGTGTGTGTGGCCCGAGATGGCCGTCGGTTAAAAATATCTCCCCCTCCCTGCCGAGGCAAACCCTCTTCCCTGGCTGGATCGCTCTCCCATTACCGTCGGCATCGGCGTCATTTCCCGAACCGACAGGAAATGCATCGGGCGCTGGAGGCGGGATTGGCCGATGCCCTCTAAGCTTCCCCTGATCGACACCAACGTCATTATTCGGTATCTGGTTGAAGACCCAAAATTAGTTAAACCGGCCTATAAGGGAGTTTTCAGTTTTTTCCCTAAGATCGAAGCGGGACTTCTGGCCGTGGAAATGGTGGACCTGGTGGTTTTTGAGGTGTTTTTCGTTTTGACACGACTTTACCGCGTCCCTCGCAGAGAGGCAGCGGCAAAACTTGAACAATTGATCGAATTCAAAGGAATAGTCACCAGAAACCGGTCTGTCCTTCGAAATTGCCTTCGGCTACTCCAAACGCGTTCCCTGGACCTGGTGGACGCTTTCCTTTTGGCGGTTTCCCAAGAAAAAGGAGTCCGGGGAATTTACTCCTTTGATTCCGACCTGGCAAAAGCTGGTCTTTCGTTATTAAAAATCGAGTAACCGCCCGCCCTATTTTTTTTCCGGCCGCTCCTCTTCTTCGCTGAAGGTTGTTTTTCCGGCGCCGACTTCCAAGAGATAGTCGGCGGCCAGTTTTAACCCGGCGTCCCCCACGTGGGCCATGGAGGGCATTTGCTGGTAATCCGCCCTCTTTTTTCCTGGGGTTTTGGCCCAAGCCACAATCGCGGCGGGGTTTCCCTTATAAAGCGAATGGATTTCTTCAAGGGGGGGGCCGACCCGCTTGGTTCCCGGGACATGGCATGAGGCGCAGTTTTGGAAGAAAACAGACCGACCGGTGGGGGGCCCCGACCGATCTCCGCCCGCGGTCAGCCCCGCCGCCAATCGCATCTGAACACCCCGCTCCAACGCGCGAAATTCTTCTGTGCGCCGCATCATTTTTTCCATCAATGGATAAACCGCCGCTTCCCGGTAGAGATGCCGTCCAGTGCCCATCAAGAGGACGATCACGGAAAACAATCCGGTGATCGGCCAGAACCATTTTCCAATCACGGCATCGGGGGACCGCATTTCTTTGTAGAGCATGTGCAAAAGACCCAGAGCGAGGACGGCCCCCGTCCAAATCAGGATCCAGACCCCCACCGTCAACGCCCGGGTCGGAAGAGTGAAAAAGAGAACGGGGCCGAAAACAAACTGCATCGCCGTAAACCCAAACACGAGCGTGTAAAAAATCCGCTTTATTTCCGGCCGGGTAAATTCGGGAAGCTTTTGTTCAACCGGAAAACTCCGACGTCCGAGCCAAGCCACCAGAAACAGGCCCGTCGCGGCGTTACACGCGGCAAAAAAGTGAAAATAGCGGGGGAAAACGTTTCCGATTTTCAGGGAAGACAAAAATCCTTTGACCTCGGTCCAATGTTCCGGAAACAACATTAAATTAATGTTGGAGAGGAAAACAAACGGGATGAGAAGGAAAAACAACGCGCAAACGAACCCCAGGGCCACGTGCCTTATCTTCCGCGGTCCGGTCCAGGTATCCCAGGTGTACTTATGCAGATAGGTTAGAAGAAAAGCCACCGTGATGGTGGGAACAAGCGACCACCAGGCGTGCGCGGTCAAAACGTTGGCCGTATAGAACGCGTGGGTGTAAACGAGACTGATGCACAGGAGAGGACCAACCCCCAGAACCACAGCGAGACTTTTGTTGACGGTGATCGTCGCGGCGATTTCTTTGGCCAGCCGGTCGTAGCGAGGATGTTTCAGTCCGAGCCATTCAAAAATCAATGTCCACAGGGACCCGCCCACCACCAAGTTGATAAACAGAATGTGGGCCAGAAAAAACAGCACCAACAGAATTTTTAAAAGCATTTCCGGTAAAGGCAATGGCAACATCAAATCCCGCGGAACGGGAAAAACCAGTGCGGACAACATTAGTTACCTTCCTTTAACTGCTCAGATCCCTCACCCTGCCCTCTCCCAAGAGGAGAGGGAAAATCTTTGTTTTCCTTCCCTTCAATTTGAGGGATCGACACACCGGCGGACTGGGCCCCGTGGATCGTTCGGGGCCGGGCTTTCAAATCCACCAGAAAAGCGGCGAGGGCCTCTGCCTCCTTGGCACTGCCCGGAAACGGCGGCATGTAGGGCCGCGCGGTGTGCATGGTGCGGATAAAGGTTTTTAATGCGGTGGGGTCCCACTGATCGCCGTACAGAGCGTTAAACTTGTTGACCACGCCGTTCAAACCCGTCGAGGTGTGGCACCGGGAACAGGCCAGAAGAAAAATGTCCTCGCCCGCTTCAATCTTGTTTTCCTCCGTAACGGTACGGTGCCGGGCGTAAGTGGCGTAGGTCAAAAGGCCGTCCCGTTGAAAAATCGGCATTTCATTTACCCGGATGCCGTTGGCATACATGTAGCCCGGGATAATGTAGGGTTTTCGGACGAACTCCCGAGCCCGCTCGAAATGGCCCAGAATCCAAAGCCCCATAAAAAAAGAGACCAACAGAAAGACCGTGGGAACCCGCCGCGGAGAAACGGTCCCCCACACCGAGACCAAAACGAGAGATACCGCAAACCCCGCTACGATCCAAAGAAATTGCCCATGCCATTGGGAAAATTTCATGCTCAACAAGGCCACGGACACGTTCTGTTTCATAAATTCCGGTACCACCCTCCAATACCACAGGGCCCCGAGGGCCACAAAGGGGATCCAGGCCAAGATCCACAATGACACTCTCCGGAGCGTAACCGCGCGGAGATCGGAATCTTTTTTTGTGAACAGCGACAACATGAACAACACCATCAAACCGCCGGTCACCATGGAATAGCTGGTCCGAAACGCCAATTGGGGCAGGTAGATGGGGTTCAAGATGGCCCCCAACAGGTCCACTTGGGGCGTCACGACGTCCGAGACCCATTGGCCGGGATTCATCATAAAGCCCAGGATCGCCGTAATGACCGCCATGGTGATCCAAGAAAAAGCCGCCAGGGCGGCGCCCAAGGCCACGTGCCATTTTTTACGAACGCCGGTCAGCTTGTCCCATGTCACGTAGTAAAAGACGATGAGAATAACCTCGATAATAAAAATGATCCACTCAAAGGCCCAAGCGGAAAAAAAGACCCGGAGAAGGCTTCCGATCCCAAAGGGGGCGATCAAGGCGGCGGTTAACCAAATGCCCACCCCCGTCAGGGCGCCCAACGTGGTGGTGATCAGAAAAAGGAGAAACGTAATCTTCCGGGCCAGAGCATCCAACGCCGGAAGGCCTTTGCGCAGGGCCCACCATTCCAGGAGCACCACGATCGGATAAGCCCCCACCGCGAACGGATGGTTGATAAGAACATGAACGATCGCCACCAAGGCCATCAACATCCGGTTGCCGATGTGGTCGAGGAAGAAAAGAGGGAAATCCATTTAACGAGCCTCCGATGGGGACGCGGGGCGATGGGGAAAACCATCGGCCAGCGCGGCTTCTTTCGCCCTTTCGACAGGGACCGCGACCCGACCGCGGGTTCGGTCCCGCCAAGCGTAAGAGGATAACGCCGCGTCTTCGGCCTGATGAAGTTTGGCCATTTCCGCAATCAAATCAACCGCAGGAGGTTCGGCTGAAGACACCGTCCGAGGAGTGGTCCGCCAGAACAGGGTGAAGCCAACGCTCAGTCCCGTCAAAAGGACCAGAACCCAAAATATTTTCCACAGTAACGACCGGAGGTTCAATGGAGAGGGCGTCATGGACGAACCTCCGCGGCCGACCCCAAGGACGCACCGCGCCGTTTTACAACGGCCAGCCAAAGCCCAAGCCAGATCCCGCCGATCGCTAAAAAGGCCGCCGCGTCCAGCCAATGAACATGAAACCCGTGGGGATGAAAGCTGGGCACGATCAGCCAAAACACATCGGCCGCCCGAAGAAGAAGGATCAACCCGGCGACCTTGGCCAACCGATGAACCCGACGTTTGTTGGCGCGGTCCAATAGGATCAAGAACGGCAGAAAAAATCCCACCCCGGCCAGGACCAACGCCAAAATCATCCAACCACCCGTTTGCCGGTGCAGATACCAGGAAATTTCTTCAGGCATGTTGGCATACCAAAGGATGAGGTACTGTGAGAAACTCAGGTAAGCCCAAATCAAGACAAACGCCATCAGCAAATTACCCAAATCGTGGATGGGTTTTTCAAAGAATAAATCACCGTTTTCCTGAAACTGCTCAAGTCCCTCACCCTGCCCTCTCCCAAGAGGAGAGGGAAAACTTTTATTTTCCTTCCCCTCTTGGGGGAAGGTGCCCCGAAGGGGCGGGGACCTGAGAATTTACCGACCTGCTAAAAAAGTTCAAGGCCACAATCAAGAGTGCAATCGTCCCCAGTAACTGTCCCACCAGGACCATCGCGCCAAAGATGGAAGATTGCCAGTGGGGTTCAATGGACATAACCCAGTCGACCATGGCAAAGCTGAACGTCAACACGAAAAAGAAGAGGCCGGGAGCGCTCAGGTTTCTTCCTTTGCGAACCGACGTTTCGTCGCGCGGATCGGACCACCGGTTGAGCCGGTTCGCCAGAAGAGCCCAAAACCCGAAAAACACCGCCGCCCGCAAAAGGAAAAAAGGCCCGTTCAGGTAAAGATGTTTGTGTTGAAGGACGTGGTCGGCGGCCACCACCTCGGGACGGGCCCAGGGATAAAGAACCGCTAGTCCCGCCAAGACGGGGAGGAACAAAACAGCCAGTCCCGGCACCGTGGAGGACCCGGCCTCAAGCAACGGTCGAACCAGGTTGCCCCAGGCCCCGCCCACCACGTGATGAAGCATTAAAAGTCCGAGGCACCCGATTCCCATGCCAAACCAAAATATGTAGCCGGTGAGCCACGACTGAAAAAATTGGGTTCGGTCAGTAAAAAAACCCACCGCGCACGCCAACAGGCCGACACATCCCACGGCGTACGCCGTCCGAGAGGCTCGAGCGATCCGTTCCCTGATCCCAGTTACCATTTGGACAAGTCCCCCAATGCGCCTGCCGTGGACACCTGAACCGGTTCGGCGGCCAACCGTTCCCGCTCGGGGGCCGGTATGGACGCCAACGGGGTGTCCTGACTTCGTTGAAGAACCCGCACCCAGGCGGCGACGGCCCAGCGGTCCTCCGGCGTCAGCCGGTCGCCGTAAGAATCCATTCGGCCCCACCCGTTGGAGATGACGTTGACGAAATGGCCGGCGGGCGATTGGCGAAGGCGATCGATGTGAAACGACGGGGGTTTCGGAAATCCGCGACGGACCACCAACCCGTTGCCGGACCCGGCCCGGTCGTGACAAGGGGTGCAGTAAATTCCGAAACGGTCCCGACCCCGGTTTAACGTCTCTTCCGTCACCGGGAAGGGAAAAAGGTCCGCCGGCTTGCCTTTGACGGTTCCGGAGACCAAGAGTTCGTCGTCGTTAAGATGCCCCCGAGCGACGGTCCCCGCAACCCTGGGACGGGACGCGCGGCCGTCTGAAAAAAAGTCGCTCCCATCGAGGGGTTTCAATTTTGGCTGGTTTTGCATATCGCAGGCGGCCATGACGACCAGGAGAACGAGGGGGAAAAACTTACGGGAGGACATCGTGCACCTTCGCGGCCCCAAGTCCCGCCAAGAAACGGCGGGTCTCTGTGCTGTTGAACAGAGGATCGGCCGATTCGACCGTCAAAAAGAATCCGTCCCGGGACGCTTTGTCGAATTCGGGGACATTGAAAACCGGGTGATAGGGTTGGGGAAGACCGTTCAGAGCCAGCATTCCCGCGACCGCGGCGGAAGCCGCGAACAAAATAGTCAATTCAAAGGTCACCGGGACAAAGGCGGGCCAACTGACCAACGGCTTTCCGCCGATGTTCAAGGGGTAGGCCACCGCCGAGGCGTGGTATTGAAGAAAAAACCCTCCGACCGCGCCCGCCACACCGGCGGCGAAAACCAGCAAGGGCAACTGGGTCCGGGGATGGCCCAAGGCTTCGCTCAATCCTTCCACGGGAAACGGGGTGTGTGCGTCCAAACGGCGATAACCCGCCCGGCGGGCCTGATCGGCCGCGGCCATGAGCGCCTGCTCGTCGGCGAACTCCGCCATCAGGCCCCAGAGGTCAGCCATGGCGTTCCTCCGCGGCCAATTGCCGAATTTCGAAAATGGATATCATCGGAAGCACCCGAATGAACAGAAACAAAAGGGAGAAGAAAAGCCCCAAGGACCCAAGAAACAGGGTCCAATCCCAGAAGGTGGGCGTGTACATTCCCCAGCTTGACGGCAGGGCCCCGCGGTGAAGGCTGGTGATGACGATCACGAACCGTTCCAGCCACATACCGACGTTGACCCCGATGGCGATGAAGAAAAGGGCCCACGTGCTTTGGCGAATGGATTTGACCCACAAGGTCTGGGGAAGAAGAACGTTGAACCCCATCAGGGCCCAATAAGACCAGGCGTAGGGGCCCAACATCCGGGTTCGGATCATGGCGATTTCGTTGACCCCGCCCGAGTACCAATCGGTGAACGTTTCAATGGCGTATCCGTAAGCGACGATGAGACCGGTGGCCAGCATAACTTTGGCCATGAGGTCGATGTGCCGATCGGTGATGAAATCGCCGAGCCCGTAGAGTTTCCGCAACGGAATAACAAGAGTCAAGACCATGGCGAACCCCGAAAACACCGCGCCCGCCACGAAGTAGGGGGGGAAAATGGTGGAATGCCACCCAGGCAATTGGGACACGGCGAAATCGAAGCTCACCACGCTGTGCACCGAAACCACCAGCGGCGTCGCCAATCCGGCCAAGAGCAGATAGGCGCTCTCGTATCGTTGCCAGTGCCGAGCCGACCCCCGCCAGCCCATGGCCAGAAGTCCGTAGAACCACTGGATAAACCGGTTCTTGGCCTGGTCGCGCATGGAGGCCATGTCAGGGATCAAACCCACGAACCAAAATAAAAGAGAAACGGTGGCGTAAGTCGAAACGGCAAACACGTCCCACAAAAGGGGGCTTCGAAATTGCGGCCACAGGGCCATCGTATCGGGGTAGGGGAACATATAGAACGCTTTCCACGGTCGGCCCACATGGAGGGCGGGAAACAGTCCCGCGCAGGCGACGGCGAAGAGGGTCATGGCCTCCGCAAAACGGTTAATGGAGTTTCGCCATTTTTGGTGCATCAGTAAAAGGATGGCCGAAATCAGGGTGCCGGCGTGACCGATGCCGACCCACCACACGAAGTTGATGATGGCAAACCCCCACGCGATGGGGACGTTGATACCCCAGACGCCCAACCCGCGGACCAGCAACCAGCCCACGGAAACGAGCAGGAGCATCATAAGCCCAAACGCGGCCGCCACGCCCAGAAACCAGGCCCGGGGCGTGTGCCGGGTCAAGATCAGGGAACTGATCTTGTCGGTAATGGTTTTATTGGAATGCCCGGGGGCCAAAATGGGTGAATTCATTGGACGATCTCCGGGTTGGGGTTGCGCAGACGGGCTTGATAGGTGGTGCGCGGGCGCGTGCCCAAATGGGCGAGCAGGCTGTAATTGCGGGGGTCCTGGTGGGCCTTGGACACCCGGCTGGATTTGTCTTTTAAATTCCCGAAAACGATGGCCTGGGCCGGGCAGGACTGGGCGCAGGCGGGTGTGATTTCTCCGTCGCGAACCAGCCGATTTTGTTTGTCCGCACCGATTCGGGCGGACTGAATGCGTTGGACACAATAGGTGCATTTTTCCATAACGCCCCGGCTTCGCACGGTGACGTCGGGATTTTGCATCAGTTTGAGCGGCCCCTGGACTTTATCGCTGTATTCAAAGAAATTAAACCGCCGCACTTTGTAGGAACAGTTGTTGGAACAGTAGCGCGTTCCGATGCAACGGTTGTAGGTCATCTGGTTCAACCCGTCTTCGCTGTGGGACGTGGCGGCCACGGGACACACCGGTTCACAGGGAGCGTCTTCGCAGTGCATGCACGGAACAGGTTGACTTAAAGAACGCGGCGCGTTCGGATCGCCGGTGTAATAACTGTCCACCCGGATCCAATGCATTTCCCGTCCCTTGGCCACCTGGGCTTTGCCCACAACGGGAATGTTGTTTTCGGATTGGCAGGCCAGCACGCACGCACTGCAACCGGTGCAGGCGTTTAAATCGATGCCCATGCCCCAGGCGTAATCGTCCGACTGTTTGGGTTTCGAGTAACGGTTAAGGGTCTCCTCCGGGCCGGGCTCTTTTTCGCCCCGGGTGGCGAAAGCGGGATCTTTCTTAAACTCGTCCAGGTCCCCTTCCCGGACCAGGTCCCGCCCGTCCATTGCGAAATGAAGTTGCGTCGCGGCCAGGGGCAGACGGCGCCCTGTTTTCCGAATGGAAACACCGGTACCGTGGTTAAAGGCGTTGGTATCCCTTAATAAATAAGCGTTGAACCCGACCCCGTTGCCCACCAGGCCGGCCTTTGTGCGCCCGTAGCCCAAAGAAAGAGTGACCGCGTTGTCGACGTGGCCCGGAACAATCCAAACCGGGCCTTCCACAGTCCGGCCCTTGAATTCAATTTCCACCACCTGCTCGTTGACCACCCCCAGGGATTGAGCCTGACGGGGCCCCATGAATACGGCGTTGTCCCACGTCAGCTTGGTGACGGGTTTCGGCAATTCCTGTAGCCACCCGTTGTTGGACCCGCGCCCATCGCCCACCGTCGGATCGGCACGGAAAACGATTTCCATGCCCGCTGAACCCGAACCCTGAGGGGTCTGGGCCACATCCCGGGCTAAAACCGGCGTCTGGAGAGCCTGGGCCGACCCCGCCAAAATTCCGTCGTGCAGGCATTTTTTCCAAAGGCTTTCAAAATCCACGGCGCGGGTTTCTTTTTTCCAATAGTCATGGACCAGGTCCCGCGGGGACCGGGGCGTTGCGTCCACGAGGGCCGACACCACTTCTAACGCTGTTTTACCGTCGTAAAGGGGGGCGATCTGAGGTTGAACAAACGACACCGTTCCATCGTAGGCCCGCAGGTCGCCCCAGGATTCCAGGGGGTGGGCTTGGGGAATGTGCCATTGGCAGTGGGCCGATGTTTCGTCGTCGTACAACCCTAACCGAGCGGAAAAAGCCGCTTTTTTCATCAACTCGCCGAACTCGAAATCCGCCGGGGCCGTGTAGGACGGGTTGCCTCCAAGAACCAGAAGAAGATCCACCCTGTTATTCTTTAAGTCCTCGGCCAACTCCCCCAGGGACTCCGCGGAGGGGGAGGAAACAACAGAGGACTCCGAATACGCCACCGTTGTCCCGCCGTTGCCCAGAGCGTGGTTGATGACGTGGGTCAAAGCATGGACAAGGGGGGGCTGGTGCGGCCCCGCAAGGACCAACGACGCGCCGCGATTTTTTCCAAATCTTTTTGGAGCGCTCTGACCCAGGGGGCCATGTCGCTGGGGAGCTCGATCCCTTCGCCCACCGAAGCGCCGAGGGAACGAGCCAAGGTTCGAGCCAAGGATTCAATGTGGTCGTTGCGTAGGGGATAGCGGTGATCCGCCATGTGCCCCGTAACGCTCGGCATGGGCTCCACGGCGTAAAGACGGTTCATTCCCCGGGCCGACCCCGGCCGGCGGCGGGCCGCGAAATCCCGGGCGTAGGTCAGGCTTCCCGGCAAACCGCCAAGGAAATCCGAGTCCAGGGACAAAATAACGTCGGCCCGGGTAAAATCGTATCGGACGTCCAGGGGTTTGCCGAACGCCAACCGGGCCCCGTCCAGTGCGTTGGCAAGGCCGCAGGGCTCGTAATGATGCCAGCGGGCCTGGGGATAAATTTTTTGGAACCGGCGGATGTGGTCGGCCAAAGTGGGGGACGTGACGGTTTCCGTCAGAAATCGGATCCCGCCGCCGTTTTTGGCCTTTTGGTTTTTCAATGCCTCGGCCAAGGCGGCCAAAAACTCGTTCCACGTGGACGGCAACCCGTTGTGGGTGACCGCTTTGGATCGGTCCGGATCATACATTTCCAAAACGGCGGCTTGCATGAAGAGATCGCTGGTTCCGGCCCCGTCGGGATGGTTCGGCCCTCCCTCAATTTTTGTCGGACGGCCCATTTGATTTTCAACCAGAACGCCCCGGGCATAACCCATGAACGGCAGGGCCGAGGCGAAAAAGAGCGGTTTGCCCGGAATCAAATCTTCCGGGGCTTTGTTGTAGGGAATAATGGTGTCCAGGGGCCGACGGCACGCCGTCAAAAACGCCATGCCAAACGAGGCGCCCATGACTTTCAATAACGATCGCCGGGACAGGGGGTCAAGGACGAATTGGAACTCCGTTGGAAATTCCCGGGCCACGGCTTCTTGGAACGCCGGCGTGTCCGCCAGTTCATCAAGACTGCGCCAATAGTCCTTGCCCGCGGTTAAAGCCGGAGGGGACTTGTGTTCCGAAACGGTGGGGGTCGGGTCGCTCATCGGTGACACGCGTTGCAATCCAATTTACTTCGCACCTTATAGTCCTTGGCCAACTCCACTCCGGTCCGCTGGGCCGAGTCTTTAGCAGGATCCCAGGTCGCCGAAAACACGGCCTCCCGGGGACGCAGGTTCCGTTCCGGATGTTTGTGGCATTCGAGGCACCAGCGCATGTGAAGGGTTTTTTCTTTCCACACAACGTCCATGTCCGCCACAGGCCCATGGCACGACACGCACCCCACCCCTTTCTGGACGTGGATGCTGTGATCGAAATAGACAAAGTCCGGAAGGGAATGAACCCTCTGCCATTTCAACGGCTGATCGGTTTTGAACGCTTGGCGAACGGGTTCCAGGAGCGGGGAATCTTTCTTGATTTCCGTGTGGCACGTCATGCACGTTTTGATCGGCGGAATTCCCGCGAACGAAGAGGTTTCCACGCTTGTGTGGCAGTATCGGCAATCCATACCCAATCCTTTGACGTGCTGTTGGTGGCTAAACGGTACGGGTTGGGCCCGTTTGACCTTTTGTCCGGTGACCAAGGGACTGTTATAGATAATATAAAAAACCCCGGCGCCGACGATGGCCACAACAGCCACCGCCGCTCCGCTGGCCTTCGAAATCCAGTTTGTGTTCCGATGAAATATCTGCGCCATTGATCAACCCCGAAAGGAGGCGAAAGGATACAAACTTTGGAAACGATTCGAAAGCCGGTATTTTTTTGCCACGCTCTTTTTCAGTCGATGGGGGTGGAGCGGGGTCGAACCCAGCGGGCCACCCACAGGGAGACCTCATAGAGAACATAGGTGGGAAGCGCCAACAACAGCTGGGTGAGAATGTCGGGACCGGGCGTGACAATGGCGGCCGCCACAAGGATCAAGATAAAAGCCACCCGCCGATAGCGGGCGAGGGTCTCCGGTAAAATAATGCCCCAGCGCGAAAGCGCGACCAACACCACGGGAAACTGAAACAAGAACCCCAATCCCAAGCATGTCCACAAAGAAAAAGACAGGGCCGATTCCACCGAAATCATCGGCTTTAGCGTGGCGTTTGCGCAAGCCATTAAGAACCGCAGTCCGGCCGGAAGGACAAAAAACCAACCCAAACAGACGCCTCCCACGAAAAGGGCGTAGGAGGCCGGCAGGATGGCCATCAGGGCCCGACGTTCCCGAACGCTCAAAGCCACAGCAACAAATCGCCAGAGATGGTACAGCATGACGGGGGCGCTCACGAACACCCCGAGAAATATGGCCATTTTCAGTCGAGCCAGAAAGGCCCCGGTGGGAGTTAAAAATACCAATGGACCGGTGGAACGGGAAAGCGATTCGAAAAAAGGGCGGGTGTAAAATGATCCGACCACCGTGGCGGTCACCGCGACACCCAGGGACCATAACAAGCGCCGACGCAGTTCGACCAGGTGGTCGCTAAGCGGGCGAGCCCGGTCCGGGGGTTCTGAAACCAACCAACGAAACACCGGGGCGGGGTTCACAGCCGGTCGGCCTGATGCGGTCGAACCCCCGAGATAAACGCGGGGTTCAAGATTTTTTTTCCGGGTCCGGTTTAACGTCGGGCCCCGAGGCCACGTTCTCTTCCGTATTTTGAAGAGAACTTTTAAACGCCGAAATGGCTTTGCCCAAGCTTTTGCCGATTTCCGGCAACTTGTTGGGGCCAAAGAAAACGAGTGCGACAACAAGAATCAACAACAGTTCCGGCCACCCCAGTCCAAACATAGTTCCTCCTTTTAAAAATCGATCAATTCAAATTACAAAAATAAAGCAAGTCTATCGCAACGCCAGGAACACTGTTTCTTCACTCTCCATCAAGGATTGAAGGGCGCTTCGATTTCCAACGATAAGTTCAGCAATGCTATCTGTGGTGCAGTTTCCTTGTTGAATCCAAATAACTTTTGGGGGACCGCCTTTGAGTAACACCATCTGATGAAAGTCGGCGTCTTTCGATACAATGGTGAAACCATGGGACCGCGCGTAATCCCAAATGATCAAATCCTCCGCCCCGGACAAACCAATCTCTTTTACATGTTTGGTATCAGGAAAATAGGGCTGAAGAACACGGACCAAACGAAAGGAAAGATTTTCGTCAAGCAACAATTTCATGCGGCGGGAGGAATGCTCACAAATCGTCGCTCACGATCCGCGGCAAACGCCAGGCAGGCCCGTAAATCGTCCGGCGTCAAATCGGGAAAATCTTTAAGGATATCTTCATCTGTCATTCCCGACGCCATGTATTCCAACACGTCGTAAACAGTAATTCTCAGGCCACGAATGCACGGTTTTCCGTTCCTTTTCCCAGGCTCAACCGTGATAATCCTTTTATAATCCATTTACCGATCCTCCTTTCCATTCAAAAAAACCGGTCATTCAAATTATAGACGATGGCTGATTTTAGGTCATTTTTTGAGTGAAGTCCATGCGGTTTTGTATACTGTTCCCATGGGAAACAAGGACACTGTTTATTTGGCGGACGAAGAGGATTCCAAGAAGGTCATCGGCGACGCCATTTTGAATTTGTGGGAAGCGGTCAACAACCTCACCCGCTTGCGCCCTCGTCGAAAGCCCCGATTTCGAGTCACCCTGTTCGGTTCCGCTCGAGCCAAACCGGGGACTGAAGCGTATGAACAGACGTTTCGCTTGGCCCGCAAAATTTCCCGGTTGGGGTGCGACATTGTCACGGGCGGCGGGCCCGGCCTCATGGAAGCGGCCAACAAAGGAGCCCACCGGGGCGGGCGCGGGAAAAAAGGCTCCATCGGCCTCAACATCGACATTGAGGCGGAACAAAACGTCAACCCGTTCGTGGGACAAGTGTACACCCACAAAACGTTCTTTTCACGGCTTCACCATTTCGTTTTGTTGTCGGATGCGTTCGTGGTGGTGTCGGGCGGAATCGGAACCGCGCTGGAAGTGATGATGATCTGGCAGTTGCTCCAGGTCCGGAAAATTTATCGCACACCGCTCATCTTGGTCGGGCCCATGTGGAAAGATCTGGTGGTCTGGGCGCGCCGGCACATGTTGTCGGGGGAAAATCCCCGGGCGTTGCCCGTGGACCTGACCATCCCCCATTGCGTGGACACCGTTGATGAAGCTTACGAATTGATCAAAAAACAACGGCGCCTTTGGCGCGATAAAAATCGATGATCGAAGCCCACACGTTTCTCAGCTCCTTCGGCCTGGTGGCCGCTTCCGAAATGGGGGACAAAACCCAGCTGTTGGCGTTTGCGTTGGCCACGCGGTTCAAAAAACCCTGGGCGATCATGGGGGGAATTTTAACCGCGACGCTCTTAAATCACGGTTTGGCGTCCTGGGGCGGGGCTTGGGTGTCGGCCCATACGCCGGACCTGTTGCTTCGAGGGGCCTTGGCGTTGGTTTTTATCGGCTTCGGAATCTGGATCCTGTTTCCCGACAAAGACGAGTCCGCCCCACAAGAAAACCGCTGGGGCGCCTACGCGACCACCACCGTGGCGTTTTTTTTCGCCGAGATGGGCGATAAAACCCAATTGGCCACGGTGGCTTTGGGGGCGCGGTACGGGTCCTTTTGGATGGTCACGGCGGGGACGACGTTGGGGATGATGGTTTCGGACGGGTTGGCCGTCTGGCTGGGCGAATCGTTTGCCCACAAAATTCCCATGAAGTGGGTTCGCCGGGGCGCGTCGGCCCTGTTCATTTTGTTTGGGATCTTGATCTTGTTCTCATGACCGACCGACGAACCGTTTGGATCGCGGCGGGCGGACTGTTCCTGGCGGCGTTGACCACCCGGATCCTTTCCGGGGCCGGATTGTTTTTTCAACCGGTCCATCCCGACCACCGGCAGTTCGAGATTTTTGACAGCACCTACCATCTCATGCGGGTGGAAAAAACCCTCGACAACTATCCGTCCGTTCTGTTCAAAGACCCGACGCATTATTACCCGGACACGCCCGACGTTCCCTGGCCGCCCGGTTACACGCTGTTTTTAGCCACAGTTGTAAAAATCCTTCCCTTCGTCAGCACGTCTTTGGCGCGGGAAACCGTTTTGGGCCTTGTTCCACCCTTGATCGACGCGCTGACGGTCACGTTCTTTTTCCTGTTGTTCCGGCGGAAACTTTCTTTGGGCGTCGCTCTCTTGGCGGGCGGATTATTGGCTTTGTCCTATCAGAACGTCGCCTATTCTGAAATTGGTTACTTGGACCACCATTACTTCATTAATTTCTTAGTCGTGATATTAACGGGACTGTTTGTGTTTTACGACGAACGCCGCACCCGGGCCTGGGCGATCGTGTTTGGAACATGGGCCGGCGCCATGGTGTTCTTCAATGTGTCATCCATTCAATACGCTCTATTGGGTCTCTTGGCGGCGGGCATAACCACTCTGTTGCGCCGAACTGAATCGTCCGTTTGGAAAACGTTTCCCTGGGTATTGGCGTCTGCCTGCGGCGCGTCGTTTTTGGCGGCGCTTTCAACGCCGGCTGGTCGGGCCGGGATGATCACATACGACCAAACCTCCCTGTTTCAATTTTTGATCATCGTTGGTTATTCCCTTTTTTGGATTATGGCGGCCGCCCAAACGCTGACGGGGACCAAACGCTGGGGCGTGACCGGACTCGCGGCGGTCGCGGGTCTCTCGTTGTTGGTGGTGCTATTTCCCGACATTCGGGAAGGGGCGCGTTTCTTGTTGGCCGGTAACGTGCTCAACGGAATTCAAGGCGAAGAGGTCCCGCTGAGGGTTTACGGCCACCGCTGGTATGAGGTTTTTACGTTTTTCGTTATTTTTTTGCCGTTCGGGATACGCGAACTGTGGAAACGCCGAGAGGACCAGTTCGGCCTCACGGTTTGGGTCGGTTTATTTTTAGCCCACGGGCTGGTTTCCGGGATCGCCCACTTCTTATATGTGCAATATTTGTTTCCCTGGTACGCGCTGGTGGTGGCCCTGGGCGCGGTCACCACTCTTAAAAAACTTCCGGAGACCCTCCGCTACGCGGCCTGGGTGCCGTTTGCGGCCCAAGTTCTATTTTCGTCCAGTCGCAACGTACTGGACAAAAAAGGCACCGGCGAAACCGCCGATCGGGAAGCGATCGTGTTGACGGTTCAGGCCTTCGACTGGCTTCGGAAAAATTCCCCGTCGCCTGTTTCAGCCGACGGCGGTCCGCCGACCTATTCGGTTTTTGCCCACCGGGACCATGGCCACATGATTGTTCGCTGGGCCCAACGGCCGGTGGTGGTCAGCCCCTTTTCCACCACGGCGTTCGTGGAGCACATGAAAGATTACGTTCGCGCGACGTTTTCCTTGGACGAAGAGGTTCTGGTCTCGATTTTAGATCGGTACCGATCCCGTTACATGGCTTTGGATTTCCGCGACAACATTATGGTGCCGTTTTTGGTGAACGTGTTGCGCGGGGAACCCGACCAGGACGCGGTCGCCGCCCAAGCGCAAAAAAAAATGTATGCGGTCCGCAACAACCTCTTGTTCTTCGATGGCGAACTGCGGTGGAAAGGGACGCCGTCCATCCGGCATTTTCGGTTGGTTTACGAGGTCCCCAAGGTGGTGCGAACCCCGTTGCAAACACCCCAAGGCAAAGTGGCCCATTCGTACAACGCCCTCAAAATATTTGAACGGGTGGCGGGCGCCCGTTTGGTATCAAAGGGATGGCCGTCGGGGGAACGGGTTGTGGCGCGCCTTCCACTCATGACCAACACCGGACGCCGATGGCTTTACACGGCGTACGGTCGAGCGGACCCGGCCGGGTCTGTGGAGATGGTGGTTCCCTACCCCACCGAACCCGTGGCTCAAAGCGGCGTCACCCCTCTGGCGGACACGTATGCCGTCGGAGTAACCACAACCGCGGTTAAGTCTGTGGCTGTCTCATCCCAAGCGGTGGAACGAGGGGATACAATTTTATTTTAGGAACCGGGAACTTTTTTTGAGGACCGGCGTTAGACCGTAGAAGTCACAACAAGGAGGCTTTATGCCCATTGCTCAATCGGCAGGATCTGTTGTCTCAACGGCCGCTGTCTTGAATCAACTGACGTGGCGCTACGCGGTCAAAAAATTCGACGCGCAAAAGAAACTTTCAGACGACGTTTGGAAAACCCTGGAAGACGCCCTGGTCTTGTCCCCGTCCTCGTTCGGACTTCAACCCTGGAAATTTTTTGTTGTGGACAACCCCGATCTTCGAAAAAAATTGCGAGCCCACGCCTGGAACCAATCGCAAATCACCGACGCGGCCCGGCTGGTGGTGTTCGCCATAAAGAAAAACCTTTCCGTGGACGATGTGCGACGGTTTATTTCGTTTACGGCCGAGACCCGAAAAATCCCTAAGGAATCCTTGGCGGCCTACGCCCAAATGATGGAGGGGTTCGTGGCCAGGCCACCCCTCGACATCAATGTGTGGGCGGCCCGACAAGTCTACATCGCGTTGGGAAATTTCCTCACCACGGCGGCCCTGTTGGGCGTCGACGCGTGTCCCATGGAAGGGTTTGATCCGACCCAATTCGATGAAATCCTAGGGCTCACCCAAAAAGGATACGCGGCGGTTGTGGTCGCCACGGCCGGTTACCGAGCGGCTGACGATGGATACGCCCTCGCCGCCAAAGTGCGATACCCCAAATCGGAAATGATTGAACACGTCAATTAATCTTCTGTAATTCGAGCCGGCCCTCTCCGCGTCTATGGGGAGGGCCGGTTTATTTGGTATGGTTTCCCAAAGCTCACGTAACTTTTTCCCTCACCCTCCCCTCTCCCAAGAGGAGAGGGAAAACCCTTGGTTCCCTTCTCCTCTCGGGAGAAGGTGGCCCGGAGGCAACGCCGCTAGGTGTCGTCCCCGTTTGTAGGAGGGGAGCCGGATGAGGGATTCACCAAAGTTGTGAAAATGCTCCGTCGAGCATTGGGTGTTATCTGAGGATTTGGGATGGTTTACGGGCACTTGACAACTGTTTCGCCTGAATTTTAAAATTTTGTTTCCGCAAAGAACCAGGAGGTGTTCAACGTGATTGTTTGCGATAAACTGACTCGGACATATGGATCATTGACAGCGGTGGACCGGGTGTCGTTCACCATCGGTCGTGGGGAAATTGTGGGGCTGTTGGGACACAACGGGGCCGGCAAAACGACCATCATGAAAATGATGACGGGCTACCTGGAACCCACGGACGGGAAGGTCACCATTGACGGGTTGGACGTCACGGTTGATCGGCAACAGGCCCAAGCGAAAATCGGTTATTTGCCGGAAAACGGCCCTCTTTACCACGACATGACCGTCTACGATTTTCTCAATTACACGGCGGATCTGCGGGGGGTTTCCCGGAACAACAGAAACCGCGTCCTTCGCGAGGCCATGAAAAAAACCGACATTTTGCCCAAAGCCGCCCAAACGATCCAAACCCTTTCGCGCGGATACCGCCAGCGGGTGGGCGTCACCCAAGCCCTGTTGCATCGTCCCCCGATTTTGATTTTGGATGAGCCCACCAACGGTCTGGACCCGTCTCAAGTTCAACACATGCGCACGTTAATTCGAGAACTGGCCCGGGAATCCACCGTGGTGTTGTCCACCCACATTTTGCAAGAGGTGGATGCGGTGTGTTCCCGTGTATTAATCGTGGCCAACGGCCGGCTGGTCCTGGACAAAAACTTGTCCGACCTCCAATCGGGGGGACGCCTTTTGGTGGGCATCGACAAATCGCCCGCTGAAGCGCTCTCGGTTATCGAATCGTTCGAGGGGGTGCTCAGCGTGGAACCCCAGGGCCATCCGGGCGATGAACACCTGTACGCGCTCACGGTCAAAGAAGGGGGAACACATCATTGGGCCCCGCGGATTGCCCGAACCTTGATGGAAAAAGGAATCTCGGTCTATTCCATTGCGCCGGAACGACGGGACCTCGAAACCGTTTTCCGAGAAGCCAACGACCAGCCTCAGGAGGTTCTCCATGCTTAAAAACACTCTCAACATCGCTCGCAAAGAGCTGGCGGGACTGTTCGCATCACCCACGGCGCCCATTTTCATTGGCGCTTTTTTGGCGGTGTCGTTGTTTACGTTCTTTTGGGTAGAAACGTTCTTTTCTCGAAACCTGGCGGACGTCCGTCCGTTATTCGAATGGATGCCTATTTTGCTCATTTTCTTAATGAGCGCGGTCACCATGCGCATGTGGAGCGAAGAGCGACGGTTGGGAACTCTGGAGTATTTGATGACCATGCCTGTGCGAACGTCCCAATTGGTGATGGGGAAATTTTTGGCCTGCTGGGCGTTGGCTTTGTCGGCGTTGGCTTTTACTTTACCGCTTCCGATATCGGTCTCTTTTATGGGACCGCTGGATTTGGGTCCGGTCATTGGCGGTTACGCGGCGGCGGCGTTTTTAGCCGCGGCCTACGCCGCCGTGGGGCTGTATGTCTCCAGCAAGACCGATAGCCAAATTGTCAGTCTTTTGGTTTCTGCCGCGGCGGGAGCGGCCCTGTATGTGGTGGGATCGGACCTTTTGACCGCCTTTGTGGGGAACAAAGGGTCTGAACTGCTGAAACTGTTCGGAACAGGAGCCCGGTTTGAATCCATCACACGGGGCGTTTTGGATATTCGAGACATTTATTACTACGCCAGCGTGACGGCGGTCTTTTTGGCATTAAACATTTATTCGTTGGAAACCCTTCGCTGGTCCCGGGGATCCCACAAGGCCCAACACCGGTTGGCTCTGGTCACGGTGATCCTGTTTTGCGCCAATTTTCTTGCGGCGAACCTGTGGCTCGCGCCGATCGGTCGGCTTCGCATCGACATGACGGAAGGAAATTCTTATTCCATCTCCGGCGCCACTAAAAATGTGTTGGCCCAACTCCGAGAACCCCTGTTGATCCGGGGCTATTTCAGCAAAAAGACCCATCCGCTGTTGGCTCCGTTGGTTCCCCAAATCCGGGACATCTTAAAAGAATACCAAACGGCCTCGGGCGGGCGAGTAAAATCCGAATTCATTGATCCCATGGAAAAACCCGACTTGGAAAAAGAAGCCGGAGAGAAATACGGGATTAAAGCCGTTCCCTTTCAGGTGGCCGACAAGTACCAGGCCGGATTGGTCAATTCTTATTTCAACATCTTAGTGAGTTACGGGGACAAGTTCGAGGTGTTGGGGTTCGACTCGCTCATCGAGGTCAAACAATCGAACGAAACCCAGCTGGATGTGGAACTGCGCAACCCCGAATACGACATCACCCGGGCCATCAAAAAAGTGCTCCAGTCTTACCAAGGGGAATCCGATCTGTTCGCCACGATTCAAAAACCCGTTACGTTCGTGGGCTATATTTCATCGGACAAAGAACTGCCGCAATCCTTGGTCGAACTTCGTGGCCAACTGATGGACATTCTGGACACCATCAAAAAAGAGGCCAGCGACAAATTTACCGTCACGTTTAAAGATCCCCGGGAAGAGGGCGGCGCGTTGGCCCAGGACCTGGCCAAAAAGTTCGGGATCCAACCCATGCGAGCGTCGTTGTTCGATCCGCAATCTTTTTATTTTCATTTGATGATGCAAAGCGAAAACAAGGCGGTTCTGATTCCGCTTCCCCAGGACTTAAGCCCTGTGGCTTTGAAACAGGGCATCGAGTCGGGGTTGAAACGGTTTTCCGTTGGCTTTTTGCGCACGGTCGCTTTGACCACGGCGCCGCCGGAACCCCATTACACTCAGCAGACGGGTTTTAAGATGGAACCGGACAAACATTTCGACCTATTGAAAAACCAGCTCACCGCCAACTACGCGGTGAACCCCACGGACCTCAAGACCGGTACCGTCCCGGACGAAACCGACCTGTTGTTCATGGCGGCCCCCAAAGAACTCGACGAAAAACAACTGTTTGCCATGGACCAGTTTTTGATGAAAGGAGGCACGGTGATCCTGATGGTGTCGCCCTTTCATGTCAAGACCAGTCCGTTAAGCGCTTCCCTTCAAAACACCGGCCTGAAAGACTGGTTGGACCATATGGGCGTGACGCTTAAACAAGAATTGGTTCTTGACGCTCAAAGCACCCCGTTCCCGATCCCGGTGGAACGACGGGTGGGGATGTTTGTGTTTCAAGAGATGAAAATGATCAATTATCCGTATTTTGTTGATGTTCGAGGCCCCGGGTTTGCGGCGCCGACGTTGACGGCGGGCCTGTCCCAAGTGACCGTCCACTGGGCCGCCCCCATCGCCGTCAACCCGGACAAGAACAAGGGACGCACCGTCACGGAACTGTTGAAAAGTTCCCCGAAATCCTGGACGTCGGAAAGTGTTCAAATCACCCCTCAAATGGACAAAGGGGGATCGGGCTTTGAAGTCGGGAACACCCTGGAACCCCGTTTGTTGGCCGTGGCGGTGGAAGGGGAATTTGATTCGTTCTTCAAAGAAAAGAAATCGCCCCTGTTGCCCGAGAAGGTGGATCCGAAAGCCAAAGACGCGAAACCGGTTTACAGCGGAATCATTGAAAAATCAGCCCAGTCCTCCCGATTGATCGTGGTGGGGTCGGCGGACTTTTTAACCGACGAGATATTGCGGTTCACCAGTTCGGTGTCACGCTCCCAATACACGGCGTCTCTTCAGTTGGCGGAAAACATGGTGGACTGGTCGTTGGAAGACCGGGGACTGTTGTCCATACGGGGCCGGGGCCATTTTGCCCGGTTGCTAAAACCCCTATCGAACGGAACTCGAATGTTTTGGGAATATTTAAACTACGCTCTGGCCCTGGTTGGAGTGACGGCGGCCTGGATCGGATGGCGGGTGCGCCGATCCCGACAAATGGCTCGGGTGATGGGAGAACAATCATGAACAAAACAATGAAAGTGTTGACGGGTGTTCTGGCGGCCCAGTTAGCGGTGGCCGGGTTAATCTATTTTAAACAGTCTTCTTCCGGCGATGTGACAAAACCGCTGTTAGGGCTGACCTCGGAAGATTTTGATCGGGTTGTCATCAGCGAACCGGACAAACCGGCGGTTCAGTTATCCAAAAAAGACGGGAAATGGATTTTGCCCGATCGCTGGAATTTCCCGGTATCCTCCACCAAATGGGCCGCGGCCATGGACGGCCTGTTGGCTTTGAAAAAAACCTGGCCCGTGGGCGACACCGCGGCGGCTCGCAAACGGTGCAAGGTGACGGAAGATCTTTTTGAAAAGAAAGTGGTGTTTGAAAAGGGAGGGAAAGAAAAACAGGTTCTTTATCTGGGAACGTCGCCCGAATACCGCAAAGTCCATTTTCGACCGGCGGAGCTCGACGGAGTGTATCTGGCCGAGTTCGGTTACCACGACTTGGCCATGAACCCCGCGGACTGGGAAGACAAGACGTTTCTATCCCTGGACCGCAACGCCCTCTTCAATATTGAAACGCCTTCGGTTCAAGTGGTCAACAAAGAAAATGGATTTCAAGTGAACCCGCTCAAGGCGGGAGAAACCTCCAAGACAACTGAAGTGGACGCGTTCGTTTCCCAGGTCGTCACCATGCCGTACCTTGAATCCGTTGGACCCGACCTTTTGCCGGACTATGGGTTGGACAATCCGGACTTTACAATGACGGTTCGAACCAAAGACGGCCAAACGTATAAATACAGTTTCGGTAAACCCAAATCCGGGGACGATTATTATCTTCAAACGAGCCGGTCCCCGATCGTGTTCAAAGTCTCCAAAACAACCCTCGACGCGTTGCGTTCCGCCACCCGCGCCAAACTCATCACAACGAACCCCACCTGAAACCCGCGAAAACAATCCTTTTAACCGGCGCCACGGGTTATGTGGGCGGGCGGTTATTGAAAGACCTGGAAGAAGCGGGGCACCGTGTGCGTTGTTTGGTGCGTCGACCCGGTTTACTAACCGGGAGAACCGCGCCGGGGACAGAAATAGTCCAGAGCGATCTATCGGATTATCCCACCCTGGTCAAAGCCATGGCCGGTGTGGACACGGCCTATTACCTGGTTCACGCCATGGCCTCGTCGGTTGATTTTGAAACCGAAGACCGCCGACTGGCGGACGTGTTTTCCCGGTCGGCTCGGGCCGCGAAGGTAAAACGCATTGTTTATTTGGGTGGCCTTTGCCCGCCAACGGAAAAAAACCTGTCGCCCCATCTTCGCAGTCGCCTGGAGGTGGGGCACGTTTTCCAGCGATCCGGCGTTCCCACTCTGGAATTTCGCGCCTCCATTATTTTGGGGTCCGGCAGTCTCTCTTTTGAGATTATCCGCAGTTTGGTGGAACGGCTTCCGATCATGGTGACACCCCATTGGGTTCGCGTGAAAGCCCAACCGATTTTCATTGATGACGTATTGACTTACCTGATCCAGGCGTTGGAAATTCCCCTTGAGACCAACCGGATCTACGAGATTGGTGGGGCGGACGTGGTGTCATACGGGCAGTTGATGGCCGAGTATGCCCGTCAACGGGGCCTGCGCCGTTGGATGATTCCCGTGCCCGTTTTGACCCCGCGGCTGTCCGGCATATGGCTGAACCTGGTGGCCCCCGTGTATGCCCGCATCGGGCGTAAATTGGTGGAGAGCATACGGCACAGCACTGTGGTGAACCGGTCGGAAGCCCTGCGTGACTTTCCCATTCGCCCGCTGGGCGTGCGGGACGCGCTGGCCCGGGTGATGGCCGGCGAAGAACGCCATTTCAACACCACCCGTTGGGCGGATGCGGTGTCATCGCAAACAAATGAGCGGGCCTGGAAAGAAACGTCCTGGGGCACGCGAATCGTCGACCATCGCCAGGCCATCAGCCCCTTAACACCCGAACAAGCCTTTGACCGAATCCAACGTATTGGGGGGAAACGGGGTTGGTATTTCATGAACGTTCTGTGGCGCTTTCGGGGGTGGGTTGACTCTCTGTTCGGCGGGGTGGGACTCCGGCGAGGGCGACGAGACCCCGTGAACCTCCGGGCGGGCGACGCGCTCGACTATTGGCGCGTGGAATTAATTGAACCCGGCCGCCGCCTGCGTTTGCGCGCCGAAATGAAACTGCCCGGCCGAGCCTGGCTGGAATTTGACGTTAAACCCCACCCCCACGGATGCGAAATCCGCCAAACCGCCCTCTTTGACCCCCTGGGCCTGTGGGGACTAGCTTACTGGTATGCCCTCCTGCCCATCCACATCTGGATTTTCGGAGGCCTGCTTAAAACCATCGCCCGAAAACCTCGGTGATAAAATACACACCAACCGATTTAGGGGGATACGATGTGCCTGGTTAAGAAGTCCGCCGATTGCATCGTGACGGGAGACCCCGATCTGTTGAAGATTGAACAACATGGCCCTGTTAAAATAGTCACGCCACGAGCCTTTTTGTCCTTCCTTCAGGATTAATTCTTCCCTATTTTGTCGGCCGTACAAAATCGTGTCAATAGGCATCGCCTGAAATGGGTGTAAAATTTTTAACCATTTTTAAATGGGGTTGTTCCAAAAATAAACCTTGTTTTACGTCGATGAGCGGGAACCCGCCCAAACCACGCCAAACACCGGAATTTGAAATCACATTTTAACCACTAAGCCTATAAGTATTTTCAACTAATTTCCGCGGTATAATAGGCACCTTCGCGAAGCGTCTTCCTGCTTTTTTTATACCTATTTCGGTTTGGATGAGAGAGGATTCCATGAAACGGTTATTATTGGCGGCTGTTCTATTGGCGGTGCGGGCGGGGGCGGCCGAGCCCATGACGTTGGCCCAATCCGAATCGACCGCCCTTAGTCAGCATCCCACGATCCGGTTGGCGGAAGAAGAAACTCGGGTGGCTCGACTAAAAAAGTCCGAAGCCTCTCGGGGCATTTGGCCTCTGTTGTCCTTGAAGGGCGAAATTACGGAAGGGGTGGATGACGCAAAGTTAAACACACCTGATTTTTTGGAAGAAAGTTACGGCGTTCAGTTAACCCAGCCCTTGATTCAAGGCGGGCGGTTGGTTCGGACCTACAAGCAGTCCAAAAACAATTATTTGTCGGTGAAAGCAAAAGAGGAAAAAACCCGGCAAGAAGTGTTGTTCGGCGCCCGCGAGTCCCATTGGAACCTGGTGAAAGCGCTTCACGCGGAATCAATATTTGACACGGCGAGAACGGATTTGGAGAAAGACCGAAAAATGGCGGACGAACTGATCGCCAAAGAAGTGATTTCTCGGCAAGTGTATGAAACCATGGTCGGCCAGGCAGAACAAGCCGTCTTGAACCAAGAAGCCGCCCGGGCCGAAACCACCTCTCGCCTGTGGCAATGGACCGCGGCCCTGGGCCTTAACGAACCGCCCCCCGAACGTCCACCCATTGGGATTCCTCCCACCTCCCTGGAATGGCCTTCCTTGGACGAATGCTTGAAAGAAGCCCGGGAAGTTCATCCGGACATCCTGGTACAAAAACACACCATGGAAGCGGCCCGATACGGCGATTTGGCCGGACGGGGCCTTTATTATCCACGCCTGTCGGTTAACGGTTTTTACGGCAAAAGTGGAGCGGCTTACGAAAACGAGGACTTTGAGTTTAAAGAAGATTGGCAAATAGGAGCCCAAATCTCACAATATTTTGGCGGAAGCTCTCTCAACGCTTCAGCCCAGGACATCAAAACCAGCCCCAAACTGGGTCAATCCTCCCGAACTCGATCGCGCACCTACGCGGGATCCCTGGGTATCGAAGACAGCTTAAAAACAAAAACCGAGAAGGGGGAAGCTCGGTTAGCCTATCACCAAGCCGCTGAGGATTTTCGCCGCACCGACATGGAAGTCGCCAACACTGTCCGAGCCGCCTACGCCGATTGGGCAAAAGCCCGATCACAGGCTCGTATTTCCCAATCCGATTTCGCCATTGCGAAAACCGAATACGAGGTATCGCTGATTAAGAGCAGTAACCGAGAAGTCCCGGTCTCGGAACGGTGTTTGACACGCAACCGATTGGCCCAGGCCGAGGTCTCCTATATTGATGCCCAGGCCCAACTTAAAATTGCGGCGGCGGCCCTGGCCCGAGCCATCGGCCGACCGAACCTAATCGAAAAGGAACTCCCATGAACAAACGTCAATGGATTGCCATCTCCTTAGCCGCGGTCGCGGCGATATTTATCGGTGTCACATTGTTGCGCCGCTGTGGTACCGGTTCTCCGGGAGGTGCCCCGGAAGGAGGGGCGGGGGCTGGCTCCACGCCGGAACCCCAGTCCGTTACGGTTTTTGTGGTGGAACGGGCCACGTTCACCGACGCGATTGACGGGTTGGTGGGGACCGTCAAAGGAGACACGATTGAACTGTCCTATTATGGACCGGAAGAACCCCTGACCCATATTCATGTCAAAGTGGGCCAGCGGGTGAAAAAAGGCGATTTGCTCTTTGAGTTGGACCACCTTCGCGCCGAGTCTCGCAAAGACACGGCCGAAGTGAATTACGACCGGGCCAAGGCGCTTCACAAGGCCGGCGCGTCCACGTCCATGGACTTAAAGGAATCCAAATCTGTTTATGACATCGCGCTTCGGGATTACCAGGACACGTTCATCCGGGCGC
This sequence comes from Elusimicrobiota bacterium, assembly GCA_016715645.1. Lineage (GTDB taxonomy): Bacteria > Elusimicrobiota > Elusimicrobia > FEN-1173 > FEN-1173 > JADKHR01. The sequence goes on from JADJZR010000002.1 coordinate 295,970, forward strand.
CCAAAGACGGTTACGTTTCCGAGATCAGCCGCCAGGTGGGAGAAACCGTGGGCCGCGATAAGTCCGAGCCCATTGGGACGCTGGTGAGCAGTCAAGACAAACTGTATTTGGAAACCGGCGTGATTGAAGGCCAACTGGACCGGGTCAAAACCGATCAGCCGGTGTTGGTCACCATCGATTCGCTCGGCTTCGTTGACGTGCGGGGGCGCGTGGCCGGGGTGTCCCGGGAAGTGACCACCACCGGTCGAACCGGAACGGTCTTGGTGGGGTTGCCCTCCCAGGTGCAAGCCAAATTGCGGCCGGGCCTATCGGCGCGGTGCAAAATTTTAACGTTTGACGGAGAAGCTCTTTTGATCCCGCGCCAGGCCTACGACATGACCCCTTCAAGGGTCTTTGTGGTGAAAGAAAACAAGGTGTTTGAGACTAAGGTGGAAATCGGCTACCGGGCCCCGGAACATTATGAAGTGGTGAGCGGCCTCAACCCTGGGGACCACATTGTTCGGGACCTCATCATCAACCCCGTCGAAAACGGCGCAACAGTCACCGTGACCGGCGAACCCGAACGGTTCAACAAAGCGCAGCAATGAACCTATTCCGTTCGTCATTCCCGAAAGATAACTACCTAGGTCTTTTTTCCCCTCTCCTCTTGGGAGGCCCCTCACAGAGGTCGGGGCACCTGGGGCGCCAGAGGCGCTTAAGCGAGGGTAGGGTGAGGGATTATTTATTTTCGTGGAACGGGATTAGTCCCTCATCCGCCCCTTCGGGGCACCTTCTCCCAAGAGGAGAAGGAAAATCTTTTTATATGTCGATATCTGACAACCCTTGGGCAGTTACCCCGAAAGGTTGATTAATGGACATTATTGGTTTTTGCGTTAAGCGGCCCGTTACCGTTACCATGGGAATGGTGGCGGTCATTTTGTTTGGAACCTTGTCCTGGTTTCGGATGGATCGGGAATTTATGCCCGCCTTGGAATTTCCCCAACTGGTGGTTCTCACCTCTTACGCCAACGCGTCCAGCCAGGAAGTGGAAAATCTGGTCACAAAACCGGTGGAAGAAGCCGCCGGCACGGTCAAAAATGTGCAACGGATCCATTCCGCGTCGCGGGAAGGCATTTCAATCGTCACGGTGGAATTCGTGTGGGGCACCAACATGGACGTGGCCTCCCTCAACCTGCGCGAAAAGGTGGATTTGGCCAAAGCCAAACTGCCCCGGGACGCCGGCGAACCGCGGGTGGAAAAGTTCAATCCGTTTGCCCTGCCGGTTATCACGCTCAGTTTGTCGGGCCCCTTTGAAGACCACGAACTGTTGACCTTGGCGCGACGGCCGGTGGGGGAACTGTTGGAAAAGGCCCGGGGCGTGGCGGCGGTAACCATTACCGGCGGCCGGGAACGGGAAATTCAAGTGGACGTGGACCAATCGGCCTTGGCCGCCCGGGGATTGCCCATATTAGAAGTGTCCCAGGCCCTTAGCCGGGCCAACATCACCTATCCCGCCGGTCAAGTCAAAGACAAAACGTTCGACTATGTGGTGCGTGTCATTGGAGCCTTTGAAAAAGTAAAAGATTTGGAACGGGCCGCCGTGTCCGTGGACCGGGCGAGGCTGTCGACCACGTTAACGCCCCAAGAAATGCGCGAGCGCAAACGCCGCGGGCCCGGCGCGCGGAGCGTGGGCCAACCCCTCTTGCTGGGCGACGTGGCCCGGGTGCGCGACGATTTCGCGGAAGTGCAAAGTTTTTCGCGATACGATGGACGGGCCACAGTGACGTTGGCCATTTTGAAACAGGCCGAGGCCAACGTGGTCCGTGTGGCCGACGACGTCAAAAGCCGACTGGACACCATTCGGTCCAAACTTCCTAAAGGCGCCCGCTTAGACGTTGTCTATGACCAATCCACGTTTGTCAAAGACGGGATCCGGGGCATGGCCAACGACTCGTTGATTGGCGGACTGTTGGCCTTTCTCATCCTGCTCGCCTTTTTGGGAACGTATAAAGAAGCGGGCACGGTGAGCCTGGCCATTCCCATCTCCTTGCTGGCCACCTTGACGTTAATGGATTGGAAGGGATTGGGGATCAACACCATCACCCTGGCGGGGTTGGCCATTGGGGTGGGCAACCTGGTCGACGGCGCCATTGTGGTACAGGAAAACATTTCCCGCCACAAAGCCATGGGCAAATCCCCGGCGGAAGCGGCGATTGTGGGCGCCCAAGAAGTGTTCGGAGCGGTGACCAGTTCCAACCTGACAACGATTGCGGTCTTTTTTCCGCTGATCTTTGTGACGGGATTGGTGGGCCAAATTTTCGGCGGACTTTCCTGGGCGGTCATTTTTTCAAACATTACGTCGCAGGTGGTGGCGTTTACCATTATTCCCATGTTGGCGGCGGCCAGTAAGGGAGAGGGTCGCGTGTTGCCTCAAGCACGGAAATTGTGGGCCTGGGCGGCACCCTGGGGCGATCGATACACCCGGGCGCTTACTTTCGCTTTGTCTTTCCCCGTCAAAGTCATGGCCTGGACCGCGGGAGCGTTTTTGCTCAGCATGGGTTTGCTTTCATTAATGCCCCGGGCCCTTTTTCCGAAAGCCGAGGGAAAGAAATTTTGCTTCGCATGGATTTGCCTGTGGGGTCGCCGCTTCTTCGCACCAACGACGTGTGCCTTTCGGTGGAACGGGAACTTAAAGATATTCCCGGCATCGAACACATGGCCGTGACCGTGGGGTCCATTCCCCAGGAAGGACTGCAACCGTTAGGGCCCCACCAAGCGCAAATTGTGCTGGCCCTGTCGGATGGCAACCGGCCCCAAGCCAGCGAGATCGTCGTGTTGATCCAAAAAAAGTTCAAACACATGAAAGCCGCCCGGATTTTTGTGTTCCAACAGGGGGGGACCTTCTCCTTTTTAGGGAGCCATGGGGCCCCCGTGGCCGTGGAAGTGAAAGGGACCGATCTGGACCAGCTCGAATCGGTGGCCCGGGACCTGATGGAAAAAATGAAATCTGTCTCGGGCCTGTCCAACCTTCGAACGTCTATCAGCGAGCGGGCCCCGGAACTGCAACTGAACGTTCAACGGGACGCGCTGGCGGACGTCAGTTTGTCCGTGTCCGACCTGGCCGAAACGGCCCTGGTGGCGTTGAAGGGGAAAGTGGTGTCCAAATTCCGGGAAGCCGGTCGGGAAATCGATATTCGACTGCGACTGCGCAAGGAAGACCGGGAAAGTCCCCTGTCGGTCCAGGAACTGCTGGTGCATTCGCCCCTGGACGTGACCGTTCCGTTGGGATCCGTGGCGCGGGTGGTGAAAGGCCAGGGTCCCAGCGAAATATTGCGGTTTGACCAGGAGCGGACGATATTGGTTTCCGCCGACCTCGCCGGCCGATCGGTGGTGGACGTGAACCGGGACATTCAACGGATTTTGGACGGCTATAAATTATTGGATGGGGAAGGGAGAGGTGAGGGACCTAAGCAAGCACAGTTTGGAAAAAATGTGACCCTCACCCCCACCGGCGAGGCCGCCCGGATGGCGGAATCGTTCCGCAACCTCAAGATTGTGTTGGGCCTATCGATCCTGTTCGTGTTCATGATTATGGCGGCCCAATTTGAGAGTTTGTGGGAACCGTTCCTGATCCTGTTTTCCATACCTTTCTCGCTGATCGGCATGGCCCCGGCGCTATTGATCATGGGTCACGAAGTGACCGCGATGGCGGGGATGGGCGTGGTGTTGCTGGCGGGGATCGTGGTCAACAACGGCATCGTTTTGATCGATTTCGTCAACCAAGCCCGGGAAGAGGGATTGCCGTTGGTGGAAGGACTTAGACGGGGCTGTTCCACCCGGATTCGGCCCATTTTGATGTCGGCGTTGACCACGGTTCTCGGAATGACGCCCCTGGCCCTGGGAATCGGGGAAGGCGCGGACTTGCAGGCGCCCCTGGCGGTGGTTGTGGTGTCGGGCCTGTTGCTGTCCACGGCGCTCACGCTGGTGGTGTTGCCCGCCCTGTTCGTGATCGTGGACCAATATATTCTCGACCCCGCCCCCCGCCAAGTCCTGTGGAAACGCCTCAATGAAATTAGGTTTAAGGGTGCGAGGTGATCGCGATGATGGTGATCTCTTTCTTTTGAGGGCCGTAACACCAAAAAATTCGGTATGCGCTGGGGGTGTTGTTTTGCGCGTAGGCTTCGAACACTTTACCTGTTGCTTCAAAGGGATGTTCCATCGAATGAAACTCGTGGGTATTCAAAGAAGGGTGGCGGGGGTTCAATTGAAGATAACCCAATGCTTTTTTGATTTGTTTTTCCAAACCGGCTCGGGGATGACGTTCGATGAGACGGAGGGTTTCCAGGGCTTCGGGAGTGAATCGAAGTGAAAACATCACGTGTACTTCCGGTAATCCTCCGGAGCCTTTACCAGTTTGCCCGACCGAGCCTGACTCAGCCCTCGTCGCACGGCCGCCAACGCCTTTTTGTTTCTATACAACCACGCCTCTGCGGACGAAACGCGGGTTTGAGGGTCCAAAACAATCTGTCCGGATTCGTTTTCGTAGACCCGATAGTGGTGGGCCCTCACGCGGCACGACCCCAACGTCACTCGGTGTTTGGAGTCAGGCTTGGTTTCATAAATTTCGTGAAATCGGGTATCTCGAATCAATGGGGCCATCTAAGAACCTCCTGTCTATCATCCGTGGCCTCTATTATACACCCAGTGGGAAAATATTCAAGTGGGATTTCCCACTTTCCGTATAATCCCGACTTCTCGTTGTTTTCTCTTTCTCCCGCACCCCTATGAACCCCACCCAGCTGGCTCATTTAACGTTGTTGGGGCTTATGATTTTGTTGGTGGCCCGGCGACTGCCGATGTTCGCCATGACGCGGCCGGTGACGTTGGGGGTCATTTTGTCGGCCCTGGGAATTTTCGGCGCGGCGGCCCTTCTGCAACTGCCCGTGGAACTGATGCCCAACGTGGCGTATGGCAACGTCACGGTATTCATCGACGTGCGCGGCGGCATGCCCCCGCCGGAAGTGGAACGGCTGGTCACAAAGCCCGTGGAAGAGGCCATGGGGTCCGTCTCTCATCTGCGCAACCTGTTTTCGTCGTCCAAAAAAGATCGGTCGGTGGTCACCCTGGAATTCGAGCCGGGGACCAACATGGATTTGGCGGCCCTGGAAGTGCGCGAAAAATTTTTGCGCGTTAAACATCGACTGCCTTCCGAAATTGAAAAACCCATTATCGCCCGATACGAAGAGAGCGACGCGCCGGTCTTGATCGCGGCGCTCACGTCGGACCGTCAAAACCCCGAAGAATTGAGACGGTTGGTGGACGCCGATTTAAAAGATCGCCTGCTGCGGGTGGACGGCGTGGCCAACGTGGAAGTGGGCGGCGGGCGGGAACGCAAAATTGTGGTGGACGTGGACCGGGCCAAACTGGCGGCTATGGGTTTGCCCATTAAGCGGGCTGTGGCCGTTTTGGAACAAAACAACATGAACTTGCGAGCTGGTCAAGTGGCCAACGATCCCACTCTGGTGATGGGCGTGCGCGCGGTGGGGGCGTTTCGCACCTTGGAAGATATCCGAAACATGACCCTCACGGTGGACAAAAACGGCGGCCGGGTGCGGTTAAAAGACATCGCCAACGTGCAGGATTCGTTTTTAGAAAACGAAAGTTTTTCCCGTTTGGACGCCAAATCCGCCGTCACCGTTTACGTCCAAAAAGAAAGCATGGCCAACACGGTTCGCGTGGCCGGGCAGGTGGGGGACGTGTTGGAATTGTTTCGCACCCGACTTCCCAAAGACGTTGAATTGGTGGTCATCACCGACCAGCGCCGGGCCATTTTGTCGTCGGTGGAGGCGGTGCGGATCACGCTCATTTATGGGGTGGCGTTGGTGGTGTTGGTTCTCCCGCTGTTTTTAGCGAAAACGGCCGGGAGCAAAGGGCTCGCGTGGATCTTTTTAACCTTGTTGACGGTGACAATGGTGGGCAGTTGGGCGTTTCGGTTGCCCCTTTCCGGGACAGAACTGTTGGCCGCGGGCGTGGGCCTTTTGATGCTGGGATTGTCCCTGTTCCGGCCGGACCTTCGCTCCGCGGCGGTGGTGGCTCTTTCCATCCCGGTGTCGGTGTGCGTCACCCTAGCTCTCATGTATTTGGAAGGGATCACCATCAACGTGATGTCGTTGTCGGGCATCGTGTTGGGCATTGGCCTGTTGGTGGACAACGCCGTGGTGGTCATGGAGAATTACGACCGGTTGATGACCGAAAACCCGAACGGAAACCGCAAAGAAATCATGGCCCAAGCCGCCCGGGAAATGGAAGGCCCCATGGTGGGGGGAACCTTGACGACCGTCGTTGTGTTTCTGCCGTTCTCGCTGTTGGCGAAACAAACCCAGCTCCTGTTCGCTGGAATTTCGTTCACGGTCACGGCCTCTTTATTCGCGTCGCTGTTTGTGGCGTTGACGTTGGTCCCCGCCCTGGGCGCGCTCATTGACCCCCACCATTTCAAAGAAACCCGACTGGACGAATGGATGAAGACTGCCTGGGAACGATGCAAATCCATGGTCCCCACGGGGCTCTTAAACATTCAAAAACTTCTCCCTCACCCTGCCCTCTCCCAAGAGGAGAGGGAAAATCTTAGTTTTCCTTCCCCTCTTGGGGGAAGGTGCCCCGAAGGGGCGGTTGAGGGACCTGGGCAGTTAAAAAGAAAGATGCTATTTCCCGCTTTATCCCTTCTATTCATCGTCGCCTTCTCAATCCTGATCGGAACCACCCAAAAAAGTTGGCTGGGCGCTCTGTCCGGCGCCAACGCGGGCCTTGCCGCCGCGGCGGTGGCCCTGGGGGTCTGGAAATTGCGTCGATACGCCGACCATCTTACCCAAGCCTTTCATCATCCCAAATGGCTGTTGGGAGCGGCGGGAATCGTGTTTCTGGCCGCGATCGCCACATTCATTAAGGTTCTCCCCAAAGATCTTATGGCGTCGTCGGAACAAAACGAGTTCGTGGTGTTCGTGGAACTGGACACCGGCGTTCGGTTGGATATTTCCAACGACATTGTTCAGGAAGTCGAACGAACTGTTCGGGACCATCCCAAAATAAAACACGCGGTCAAAAATGTCTCCAGCAAAGTGGAAGGCTGGTCGTCCAAGGTGTACGTGACGCTCAAAGAAAGGACCGAACGGAGGGAAACCACCCAAGACGTCATCAACACGTTGCGGCCCGACGTGGACAAAGTTTTGGAGAAATACGAGAAGGAATACAAGGCCTTCTGCTACTTTTCGGAACCCCGGTCCGGAAAAGAAGTTTTCGTGGAACTGTTCGGCCGGGACTACGACACCATGGCCAAGGTGGCGTTGGAGGTGGCCAGTCGGATGGGAAAACTGCCGGGCTTGTCGGACGTCAAAATCCGCTACCGCCCCGGACGGCCCCAAATATCGGTGATTGTGGACCCGGTCCGAGCCGCTCAGTTTGGGTTGGACACCCAGGAAATATCCGAATCGCTTCACGCCCAAATGCGGGGCCTGCGGGCCACCACGTTCTATGAAAAATCCGAAGAGGTGGAAACCGTGGTCCGGCTGGAACCGTCCCAGCGGGAAACTTTGGACCAAATGAAAAACCTGCTTTTGTCATTGCCCACGGGAGAACAGGTTCCCCTGGCCAACGTGGCCCAAATTGAGGGAGACCTGTCCCCCAGCGAAATTTGGCACCGCAACCGGGCACGGATGATTCAGGTGTCCGCCAACCTGGGCAACACCTCGTTGGAATCCGCGGCCAACGCGGTCAAAGAGGCGTTGAAACAGGTCTCCTTTCCCCCAGAATATTACGCTGACATTGGCGGCCAGTACGAAGACCTGGTCCAAGCCGACAAAGATTTCTGGAAAGCCATGGCGTTGACCCTCTTTTTGGTGTTTTTGGTCATGGCCTGCCAGTTCGAGTCGTACAGCCAACCCTTTGTGATCATGGCCACGGTCCCCTTATCGCTGATCGGAGCGGTGGCGGCGTTGGGGATCTTCGGCGCCACGGTGACCTTAGGCGTCTCCGTGGGCCTGCTGATGTTGGGGGGCATTGAGGTGAACAAAGGGATCATGTTGATCGACCGAATCCATTTAATCCAAGCGGCGAACCCGGAGGGGGGCCTCACCGGTGCCATCGTGACCGCGGCGCGCACGCGCATCCGCCCGATTTTCATGACCACGGCCACCACGGTGTTGGGCCTGATCCCCATGGCCCTGGACCGATCCGAAAGCGCGTCCTTGTGGTCACCTTTGGCCATCACCGTCGTAGGCGGCCTCATCAGTTCAACCGTCTTAACCCTCTTCGTCGTGCCGGTCCTCTACAACAGTATTTATAAGTATTATAATAAATTTGACAATCGTTCTGGGATTTAATAAGATCCTTTCGAAGCGAATAAACCCAAAAAACGAAGTTGGACAAAAGCCAATGAAACCCATCGTGCCCAAAAAAGCTGTTTTTTCCATGATCTACATGATTCGGGGCAGCGAGTGATGATGGACCGAGACTTGGCAGAACTTTATGGTGTTTCCACAGGAACCTTAAACCAGGCTGTAAAACGGAACAGTCGTCGATTCCCTTCTGACTTCATGTTTCAATTAACCCGGAGCGAATGAATAATTGGATATCACAAATCGTTATATCCAAACCAGGCCTAAAAAAAGGCATTCGAAAGAGACCGTTTGTTCACGGAACATGGCGTAGCCATGTTATCAAGCGTTCTGAACAGCCCGAGAGCCGTTGAAGTCAATATCGCGATAATCCGAACCTTTGTCGAGTTACGTCGAATGATCGCGGATCATGAAGACCTGGCGAAGATGGTCGCAGAACATGAAAAATGTTTGAAAGGCCTGACAGGCGATGTCCGAAAAATCATAAACCTGATCCAACCGCTTGTGGATGGCCCCACTAAGAAATTAAACAAAATCGGGTTTGATCCTGGAGAGAGCGCGTTGTGAGAAATAGGTGCTAAATTTGTTTACAATAAATTTACAACTTCTTAAGGGAATCTTAATACGAAAATGAAAGAATCGGCGGCATGGGAGGGCGGGTTTTGACACCTTTGGGTGACAAAATGGCTCGAGCGCGTCTGAAGCGGCGCGCGGGGGCCTATTGGCGTTTGTCGCGGCGGCGGTTTGCGCCCAGCCGGACGGTGGCGGTCGCGACGGCGCTGGTCTACTTTTTTACGATGGTTCCTGGCGGTCCAACCGCCATGGCGGACATCGCGGACTATTTCGGGCCGGGGCATCCCCGCAACAACGACCAACGCAACCGGGGCGGGCAATATTCTCCGGAACAACTTAAATCGTATCTGGATTATAAAGAACGGCTGGCCAAATCCATCACCCAGCGGGAACAAATGTTGGACCCGCGCCGATCGAAAGTCCAATCCAAACTGGAAGTGACCATAGACCGAACAGTTCAGGAAACCCTGAACGCGTTGGAGTTTTTGGAACGCCAAGCCCAAGACGCGCGGCGCAAGGTGTTTGCCATTTTGGGAGAACGGTCGCTGTTTAATTACGTCAAATACGCGGACGGAAAGATCGTGCGGTTGATGGACGGGTTGGCCAAACAGGTGGAAAACGAGCGGGTCTTTGACGCGAACGGCAACGTGTCTATTCGCAACACCTACGACATGCAGTATAACACCCGACGGCTTTTGACCGATTACCAAGCCAAAACCACCGACGTTCTAGGAAACACCTCGTTCATTAAATGGGCGGCGGGGGAATACACAGCCGATTCGGTTTTTTACGCCACGGATTACACCCACGCGGACAAAAACGTGGTGGGGTAGCCTAAACCACCACCGACCATTTCGGCAACGTGACGGAAGTGAAATGGACCGGCGGGCGATACAACGACAAACTTCTCACCGACTACCACCAAGTGACCATCGACCACCGGGGCAACATGAGCACCAAGGATTGGACCGGCGCGACCTACGACGCGAACAACCAAATAAAATCTTTCAAGGAAATTGAGACGGATGTTTTCGGAAATACGCGCGAACGCGCGTGGTCGGGGGGCACCTATATAAAGAACGGCGCCTGGCGGGAGGATTTGGACGAAAACGACCTGGCCCAGGAAAACCCCAAATTTTTGTTGGTAGGGTATCGGGAAGTGGTGACGGACGAAAACGGTGTGGTGACCCGGCGTGACTGGACCGGAGCGGAATACGACGATCGAGGCCAATTAAAGAGTTACAACGAAACGCAGACCGACGGCCTGTTGCGGGAAAGCACCATTCGTTGGCGGGACGGGACGTACGATCGATATGGGCGGCTGATGGCCTATCAACAGGAGACCACGGACATTGCCGGGTTAACGACATCGGTGGACTGGGCGGCGGAATATTATTATAACGATTTGCGGCTCAAGAGTTACCGGGAAAAAACAACGGATCCCCTGGGGTTAACCCAAACGGTTGAACGGCAGAACATGGACTACAGCCGGGCCGGGGACCTGGTGAAATACGCCCAACGGCACACGGACGCCCGGGGCAATTTGGTGAAGACCGATTGACAGGAACAAGCTTTGACCGGTATGGCCGGAATACCGGCTCTAACGAATGGCACACGGACGCGTTGGATGTTTTGACCTTCCGAGAAAAAACCGGGACGGTATACGACACCAAAAGCCGCCAGTTGGCCTATACGGAATATGTGACGGACGAATACGATCACAAAACCGAAAAAACCTGGTCCAACGCCCGCTACGACCATTATAACCGTCTGTTGGAGTATAAGGAAACCAACAAAGACGCCCTCAACAACACAACGATCAAGGAATGGCGCGCCACCCGATACGACTGGGCCGACCGGGCGGAGAAATACACCCAAACCAACACCGACGCCGACGGAAATGTCACGTCGATCAATTGGATGGCGGGCACCCCCGGAAAATCCGGCGAAAAAGGGTTCAATAAATACGGGCAGATTCTGGGCTATACCGAAGAGTTCACCGACCAATGGGGCGAAAAGCATCGTCGCGTTTGGGCGGATGGAGAATACGACACCTACGGCAATGTTGAATCTTACATAGAGTTTTCCATTGATCCCCTGGGCGGGGCAACGAAAAAAACCTGGAGCGGCGGGCTTTACGACCGACACAACAGGCTCACTCAATATAAGGAAGACCGATTCGTGTTGGACGATTCGCTCCCCATTGTGGGGCAGTATTTGGAATGGTCCGAAGTGGAGGGAACGAAAACCCGCCGGGTTCAGTCTCACGAATGGACAGCCGGGACGTATGACAAGCATTCCCGACTGGATGGGTTCACAGACGTCACCCGCGCGCCGACGGGAGAAGAGTCAACGGTTATAGAATCCCAGGCGACTTACGACAATTACCACCGCAAAAAAACATTTGAAAACAAATCCAAAGGGCCCGAGGGAATTACCTACACGCTTTTGCGCACGGACACCGTTTACGACGGGAAAATCGTGTTGAGGGCTATACAGAAGTGTCCACCGCTGACACGGATCCCCACGTGAAAGCGACCACCGTGGCCGTTGGTCGAACCTATGATCGGGACGGTCGGCAGACGGGCGGGACAGAGACCACCACGACCTGGGGAGTCAATAATCTGGGCCAGAGCGTGGACGCGAAGACCATCCGCCTCACACGGAATAGCGTATTGGATAATGGGCGGTTGCTTTCTTATGTCCAGGAAACGGCTAATTCTGGAAAAGGCCCGACTGGGGAAACCCTCGACAACAAGGAAATATTGTCCGTGACCCAGATCACGCGAAACAGCGAGGTCCAAGCCGTGCGGCGGACGGGGGAAGGACTCGATCATACGGTGACGACCAACCGGTCAGAGATGGTTCGCAACGCGGCCGGACAGGTGGTGGCTTATAAAGACGAGGTCGCGGACGAAGCCACTACGGGAGGCACGACCTCCATCCTGCGCTCCCACACTATTTATGGGTTTCAGGGGGAAGCCCTTGGCTATCGAGAAAAGATAACGGACCTCCTGGGGTTGACCACCGACAAAGTGACCACGGACGTTGTTTACGATGGGCAACGGCGGATATTAACGTTTGGTGAAACATCGGTTCGTCAGGGTGAAGGACGCCAATCCCTTTCGGAAAGATGGGCGGAGAAAGAGTGGTCTGTTCGCGAGGCCCTGATTAAAGACTCGGTTCGCAAGTTGGATGGGAGCCTTCAAATCCAGGAATTGTCCCAAACGGATCGAGACACTTTTGAAAAAAACAATGAGATCCAAGTCGGCGACCACGTCCGGGTTCAATGGGACTCTGCGAACGAAGAATTGATTCTAAAAGTGGATTTCGAAGAGCACGCCCTTCGGCTTCAAACAACCTATGACGTTTTGGGGCGGTTGGCAGGGACCCACGATCGGCGAAAAATGGCTCAATTTGTAACCCAGGATGTGGAATGGACCGCCCTGTCGTTTGATCAGGCAGGACGGGTTCTTTCTGACCAATCGGAAACATCCGTATCTCCTTCTCTATTGGAAAGCAACTACACAATCTCCACCGGCCGAACGGGGATTCAATACAATCGGTTCAACCAAACATTGGCGTTTGAAGAAACCAGCGTGGACAGTCGCCAATCGGCGTTGTCCGTGAAACGGACCGTCTCTGAAATAAGTTACGACAGCGTGGGATCGTTGGCCGGACAAAGAGAAGAAACCGACCAGGTGGGAACGGCCAAAATCGGTGGTCTCTCAATTTCGGAATTGGATGAAGATCTCATGGACGGCATTTCTATTTCAGCCAGTGGAGTATCCTGGAAATGGGCGGATTTTACAAAAGAAGAAAAGAAGTCCCTTAAAGAAGGATCCTCTGTCCAAAAAAAGAAAGACGGGGTGGAATCCACTATTCAAATGGGGAATGGAACGGTCGAGTTGACGGTTGAAATGAACGCCAAAACGGTGACTACGCGCACTCAGGCCGAGAAGGACGCGCGAGGCCGATTGGTGGGATATTGGGAACTGACGCAAACACTAGGGGGAAAAACCGAAACCCGGCATCGGGAAAACATTGTTTACGACAAGCAAGGTCGGATCGTTTCGTATCGAGACAACGCCACTTCGGATGACGCGCCCGGACTCAACGTTGAAACGGTTCGTTCAACGATGGCCTACGATCCTCATGGCCAACTGACGGGTTATGTGGAAGAAACTTATCAGCGAGAGGGAGGGGTTCTTCTTTAAACACCTGGTTACAAAGCGAAGAGGAATTGTGTTTGACTCCCGCGGGCGGGTTCTACAATACGACGAATCGCAGACGGGCGATGGGTTGGGGGGCGAGCGGCGAATCGAACGGCGAAACATGGCCCACGACGATCGTAGCCGCGTGACGGGTTACGAGGAAACCGTTTACGATCCCGATGGATTGAAAACAGAAACCCGCGCCAAAGACATCGTTTACAACCCGCTGGCCCAGGAGTTGGGCCGAACCGAAACCATCAACGTTTCCCAAACCAAAAATGGACAGACGTACACGCTGACCACCGAACGGGAAAGGCGCCAGTCACGTTACAACCGATATGGTCAACTCCAGGCCTATTTGGATATTGAAACCAGTTCGGATTCCAAGGTTGAAAAAAGGACCCTGTGGTCCCGTGGCACCTATGACACGAAGGGTCGACTGGCCACATTCCGGGAACGAACTGTTCAGAAAGGGGCATTGGAGACCGGCGAAATGGTTGCCTTGGAAACGGAGACTCTCCGTGACGAAACCCTTTATGACGCTCGGGGCCTTCTTGAAAAAATGAAAGAAACGACCTTTCGGTCGGATTTGCCGGCAAGCGGAACTCAAAAGATCCAATCCAACACCCGATACGACACGTTGGGCCGAGTGGACACCTATGAGCTAGAGGAAAATGACTTTGCTCGAATCAATTCGCAAGATTATTTAAAAAGCCGAACTATAACTCGGAATGGGACATCCTATGACCTTTTTGGGCGGCAGTTGGGCTATAGTGAAAAAATAGTTACATCTGGTGAAGATGGTGTTAACCGATTGGCCCTGGAAGAAACAGTGGTGAACAATAATCGAACCTATGGGGCCGGGCGCGTTCTCCTGCATTACGATGAGACCCGATCCACCAGCGCTGAAACCGGCCGGTCCTCCCAACTTTCTTGGACCGCCACATCGGTTTCCGATCAAGGCCGGGTGTTGGCCCAAAAAGAAGAACGCATGACCGGCGAAAAACAAACCGAAAACACCCGCACCGCCATGACTTACGATGACCTTGGCCGATTAAGGTCTTACAAAGAAAACGTGACCGACAGCACCCGGGGAAAAATTGGTGCCACTGTGGATTGGGCGGGGACCTACGATGATCAAAACCGGTCAACGGGCTTCCAGGAAACCCGGCACGAAACGGGGCCGGGTTTTGATTTAACCACCACCCGCAATCGCAACAACATAACTTACGATGCTTTTTCCCGACTGGCTTCTTACGATGAAACCGGAACAGATGGAAAAGGCATTTCAACTTCATCCCATTGGACGGGTGGATACAATGGGCTTAATCAGTTGGTGAGTTTTTCTCAACTGGAAACCCGCACGGGTAAGTTATATGACGTCACCCGCACAATTGAACGAGCCAATACGGTGTATGACCTCCACGATCGCCTTGTGGGTTACCGGGAAAGCGTTAACGGTAACGACGCGCCGGACCTGACCATTCAAACCACGGTATCCAACAGCGAATTTGATGCCAACGGACAGGCTCAAAAGAAAGTGACCCACGAAGAAAAACAAGATCGACAAGGCAAGGTTCTTAACGCCCGGGACGTTGTTCGGGAAAACGCCAAATACGATGGGCAGGACCGAATTCTTTCGTTTGATGAAGTGGACACTTCTGGAGACGGGCCAGATGAAGCCCGCCACACCCAGCGCGTTTCGACCCAATACAGCGATAACACGGGCCTGGAAACAAAACGGACCGATACAAACTATGTAAAAGTCGGGGCTCAACAGTCAGACAACGTGACCGTTGTGGCGGAACTGGGCTATGACGGGTGGGGCCGAGAAAATGCCACGACCACAGTGGAAAATCGCGGGGGGTCAATTACGACGACCCTCCGAACTGTTAGCGGGTTTACCGCTGACGGGCAGGCGAAGAATTTCGATGAAACTCAAACGGTGACAGGCCTTGGTCAGTCTGTGGAGAGAACAAAAAACAGGACCTCGACCTATGATCAGAAAGGACACTTGACCTTTTATAAAGACCAGACCTGGACCAACGAAACCCCAGACCTGGAAACCACGTTTGACTGGTCAACTCCCGCCTACGACCGAATGGGCCGAATCACCGGATTTACTGAACACACAAAATCAGTAGCAACTAAGCTCCCTCATCCGCCCCTTCGGGGCACCTTCTCCCAAGAGGAGAAGGAAAACAAAGATTTTCCCTCTCCTCTTGGGAGGCTAGTCGCAGAGCTCCCAGCACCGGGGGCGCCAGAGGCGCTGATGCGAGGGCAGGGTGAGGGATCTGAAGAGTTGCGTTATTCAATGGAAACAACGCGCACCCGCACGGATATCAATTATTCAGGGTTCGATCGGTTAAACGCTTACAAAGACACAAACACGAACTTGTCGACAGGAGTGGAAGAAAAAACAAATCGCACATCCGACCTCCTACAACAACCGGGGCCGTGTGGAGGCCTACAACGAGACGACCACGGTCACGGAACCCCAGGGTGTGATTATCGTCACAAACGTGGACCGGTTCCTTCAAACCCACGACCTGGACGGAAACGTGACCGGTTATACGGAGGACCGAAAATCCGATGACGAATCGGCGGTGACCACGCGCGTGATTTGGGAAGGTACCAACGACCAAGCGGGCCGGCTTGTGTATTCAAAAGAAACAGTGGGTCGTACCGCGGCGGGACAACCGCCCTTATCGGCTGAAAACACAGTGACGCGCGGGGGCCAAACTTACGACGATCTCAACCATGTGGTAGGGTACACGGAAACGAGCGTATCAACGGCCTCCCCAGACGTTGAAACAACGATTGTTCGATCCAACTCCACATACAACGGATTTGGACTCGTGGAAACCTTCAAGGAAGACGAGGACAAAAAAGACCGGATTGGTTCTGAAAAAATTCAGCGATCCACAACTCGTTCCGCCACCGAATACGACGAACACGGGCGATTGACCGAATCCAGAGAGAAGAAAACCGAAGGGGACCCCGTTACTCAGACAACAAACGTCACATGGAGTGCCAGTGGATACGTGGGCAACCGTTGGACGAACGCCACGGAAAACACGATCTCCAGCACCGGCCTTGAGACAGAAAGAAAATGGGAATCCGTTACCTACGACACCCATGGCCACAGGAACTCACAGAAAGAAACGACGACCACCAAAGCCCCCGGCTACGAAGTGGTGCGTACAAATGATCGGTCCGCAATGACCTATGACAATCGCGGACAACTGACGGATTATTCAGAAACCAGGACGTCGTCTGACCGCAAAGGGGGTCACCCAAACGGCCACCTGGTCCAAGGGAACTTATGACGGCCAAGGCCGGTTAAACGCCTACACTGAAAAATTGGCGACCCTGGGAGCCGGATTGGACGATGAAGAAACAACCCGGCGGTTGAACACGGGTTACGATCGGCTTGGCTATGTTACGGATAGCCAAGAAGAAATGAAATCTAAATCGGCGACGAATCTAAAAACAAAAACTACAGTGACGAACGGGATAAACACCATAAACGGCCAGTGGATTAATTTTGACCGCCAATTAGAACGGTTTTCTCTCCCTCTCCCCTTGGGAGAGGGTTGGGGTGAGGGGAAAAGCGCTGTATTGATTTCAGACGAACGCATAAACCGAACCGGAACCGTTTACGATCTTTTGGGACAAACCGTCTCCTACACCGAAACGAAACGCGACCTGGTAGAAAGTCCGGACCTCCTGATCACAACCGCTCTAAGCGATGGGAAATACACCCCGGCGGGTATTCTGATAAGTTCCAAAGAACGCCGAGAAGAAACCGGCCCGGGCCTGAACCGAATCATTGAAACCACCCTATCCGATCGCTTAACAGACAAAAACGGTCGGGTGACAAGTGAAAAAACGATAACAGCTTATTTCCCTCATCCGCCCCTTCGGGGCACCTTCCCCCAAGAGGGGAAGGAAAATATAGATTTGCCCACTCCCCTGGTGGAGACCAAAACACTTCTGAATGCCGAGTATGATGAAAATTCCGGACACATGCTTTCGTCACAGGAAGAAACGAGACGCCAAGGCGCTGTTTTAGACGTAACGACGCAGACCAACAAACTCGACATGCTCTATGACAAGTTTGGCCGTCTCGAATCGTGGCTGGAAGAGGTTGTGGAGGATTCCGCGAAAGGCTTATCGACCACCACCCGTGTGGACGCCACTACCCACAACAACCTAGGCCAAATGACCGATCAACGGCGCACGACCACCACCCAAAGCCGAGCGGACGATGGGGCCACCCATCTTGTGACCACCGTCCAAAACCGAAACGCCATCACCTACAACAACTGGTCGCAAATAAATGGGTTTACGGACGCGGTGGAAAACTTGACCCTTGGCACGAACTCCGTAACCCTTCGTTCAGTGACGGGATACAACCGGCTTGGACAGGCGCTCAACTATAAGGAAACTGTCACCCGATCAGCTCAGGCGGGTGGAGTGGACATGAGCGAAACGAGAAAGGTGGACAGGACCGATCAACAGTACGACACCCAGGGCCGATTGGCGGGATGGATGGAAACAAGAAACTCCGACGCCACGCCCGACCTCATTGAGACCGTCACCTGGGCGGGTGCCCTCAATTACGACGACCAGACGGACAGTTACATTCAAACAACCCACCGCACGGGCCCCAACCTGGACCAAACCGTTACGGTAAATTACAGCGGCGCCGTTTATAATTCTCTTGGTCAGATAACGACCTACCGCCAAACCACGGAGGACACGGCTTCACCAGAAATGGACGAAACCCTGACCTGGTCCCAGGGCACGTATAACGATTTCGGACAACTGACAGGCTCTTACGCGGCCACAGACAGAGGATCCACGGACGGAACAATTTCGATTCAAAAAACTGTTGATCAAGCTGACTTGAAATACGACCGGGAAGGCCGACAAAATACCTGGGTTGAAACGCGCACAGACAACCGCAAACCGGACGAAACCGAAACGGTTACACGCACAGGCACCGATTACGAAGGTGAGCAAGTGACGGGTTATTCGGAACGTTCGGATTTGGACAACGGTGTCATTCGAGAAACCATCCTGAGCGGAGTCGGATATGACAACCGGTTTCGGCGCGACAGCTACGTTGAGGGGGTCACCACCCGAGCGCCTGGGTATGACCTGACCCAAACCTCCGGCCGAACGAAAACAATTTTTAACGACCTCGGCCAACTTATTGAATATGAAGAAACCCGAAACGGCACCGATCGCCCGGGCATAACCCGGGCGATTAAATGGACTGATGGAACCTATGATGATCAAGGCCGGTCAAAGGGTTACACCGAAACAGTGGATACCACCGGAGTGGGGATCAATCATAAGGTTGAGACAATGCGGGCCGGAACGACCTACGATCCAAAGGGCCAACCCGCGTCTTATACGGAAACGGTGAACGACTTCACCGCAAGTCCCGACTTGGAAACAACCACCGCCTGGTCGGCCAAGGGCCACGACAACCGGGGCCGGGTAACGGCCCAAATTGAAACGATCAATCGGGTTCAACGATCCAACGGGGCGCTTTTATCCGAAGACAAATCGGATCGTTACGATGTGGTGTTTGACAGGCGAGGGCGAATAGCCGAATACAAGGACAAACGAAAATCCAGCGACGCGCCTGATCTGGAAACTATTTCCACATTTTCCCAGGCGTCTTTCGATCCGGTGGGCTTGTTGCTCGGGTCACTGGAAACCCGCAAAGAATGGACTCCAGGCGACAATGGGGTATCCCTGTTGCGGGAAGAAACCGATCAGGTGGGCCGAACCTACGATGAACGCGGCCGTGTTAAATCGGAAACCCATCACCAATTTCAAACCACCCCGGTGAGCGCCCTGGAAACATTGAAATCCAAAACAGGCATCACCTATGGTTTCCTTGGCCAGGCACAAACTTGGCTTGAAACTGTTGATAAAAAAGGGGAAAAGCTGGACACCCGAACAACGGCAACCCGCACCGCAACGACCTACGATACCGCGGAACGTGAAATCGGCTCTGAGGAAACGGTTGAGGACAGTTCTGAACCGGGACTAAAGAACATCACCTTAACGACAAACACCGTGTTTGATTCCTTGGGCCGATTGTTGAGACAAAAGAAAACAAACACGAAATCCAGCAAAAAGGATAACGGTTCCTCCTATTCAATCGAAACTATTTTAGATAAGGAGAACCTCGCCTACGAGGGGTGGGGCAAGCAAGTTGGGTCGAAAGAAACACTGGAAAATAAATCATTGAAGACAACGGCGGTGACCGATCGATCCGGATCCACTTACAACAATCTCGGCCAAGTAAAAGGATACACAGAAAAAGTGACCCGAACCGCCGAAATCGGTGGAGTCAATGCAAAAGAAGTGCGGGACAATGTGAGGACCGACCAATCCTACGACGTGGGAGGGCGGTTGGTCCACTGGGGTGAAACGCGCAAATCTGACGGAACCCCTGACCTACTGGAAGAAGTGACATGGGATGGTTCCCTTAACCGGGACGATCAGGTGTCTAAATACGATCAAACTACAAAAAAAACAGACCGTTTCGGCCCCAAGATAAACCAAATAATTTCGATCGGTTACAGTGGAGCGATCTACAATTCCCTGGGCCAAGTAACGGCCTATCACCAAACCACAAATGACACAGCCTGGGATAAGGTGACAGAAACCCTGGATTGGACTGGGGGAGTTTACAACGACTATGGCCAGTTGACGGACCACAGCACAGAAACGACTCGCAAAGACCTGGATGGAAAATTGGATGTATTAACCACAACCCACCAAACCGGGACGCTTTACGATAACAAGAACAGGGCGACAGACTGGACTGAAACCCGCTCCGACAACCGACGCCCCAATGAAAACGAAACCATCACCCGGTCCGGCACGACCTACGATGGGGAAATGGTGACGGGATATGTGGAAACGGCGGATGTGGCCACAGGCGTTAAAAGAACAACGACCTTGCGCGACACCACCTACGATTCTCAGTTCCGAAGAGATTCTTACATTGAAGACGTCCAAACCAAAGCCCCCGGATACGATGTAACCCAATCCACCACCCGCAACGACACGCAATACAACAACCTGGGTCAAATTGAAGAATTTAACGAAACGCGAACGGGAACCGACCGGGCCGGGCTGGAAAGAAGGGTGGGTTGGACGAACGGGACGTATGACAATCAAGGCCGACTGAAAGGCTACGAGGAAACCAGCCACACGACTGGCGGCCCCATTGACCACGAAGTCAAGGTGGAAAGGTCGAACACCCTCTACGACGATTTGGGCCTAACCACAACTTATACGGAAACCACCAACGACAAAACTGCAAGCGAGAAGCTTACCGCCCACATGGTCTGGACAGCCCAATCCAACGATATATGGGGCCGCTCGTCGGGCTTTGACCGGACGACCAAATGGAAAAAAGAAGACGGGACCATCCTCTCCCAGGAAGAGCTTCAACGCCGTGGAATTTTATATGACGGGTCAGCTCAAGTTATTTCTTACAGCGACGTCATTGAAAACCCCATTGAAACCCCCGACCTGAAGGTGGAAACCACCTGGACCAACGGGATCTACACGCCCACGGGCCTGTTGACGACTTTCAATGAAACGAAAAGAGATTACGACAAGGTCAACGGGGAACTCGACAAAACCACGGTCACCACGGGCAAAGGACGCCAGTATGATTTGCTGGGGCACATGACGACCGAATCCACAGAGAGGGAAGAAAACGGACAACCCAAAGAGTTCCGCGAGTGGACCCAAGGGACCCACGATGCTGTAACGGGTTTGTTGGCAGGGTATAAAGAAACGGTGACCCGGATCGGAGGGGCCGGTCCTGAAGTTTCTGAAACTGTTCGATCCTCGATGGTCTACGATGAAGCGGAACGGGTGGTTTGGTACAAAGACGAGGTGAATAACAGTGATAGTTCGGATGTTAAAACAACACATGAAGTGTCTAACACTGAATTCAACGAATACGGACAAATGAAGGGCAATCGCCGGGACACAAAGGCCAAGTCCATTTCCAACCCTTCCCTATTGGCCACACACAGCCTTTTTGTTCGTAATAACATCACCTACGACACCCTAAGCGGCATGACTGGATACGAAGAAACAGAAACAAATTACACCCTGGCCCAAGAAGTGGATCGGGACAGGACATTAATTGTCCGAAACAGGCTGGGCCAGGAAACCAGCTTTAAGGAAACTCAAACCCGCACAAACAGTTCAGACACAGGCGGGTTGGCAGCCACATCCTTTAACTTGACTACGGTGCAAGAGAGGACCGGTCACACCTACGACAATTTCGGCCGATTAAAAAAATACGACCAATCAAATACTGAATCCGGGATCGAAGAAAAAATTAGCTGGACAGGGACCCTTTCCAACATGGGGGTGGTGACGGGGTTTGACCAAACGACATCAAAGTTTGAAGTTGGGTAAGCTACTCCTTTTGAGACGTTGACACTCAACCAAACCAAAGCCCATTATGATGAGCAGGGAAGGGCCACCTCATACACAAACACCTCAGAAAGTTCGATTCTTCCGGGCGTGATAGAATCGCTGGAATGGTCAGGGGGCCAGTACAACAACCTGGGCCAGTTAACTGCGAATCACGAAACGATCAAGAAACCGATTAAAGTTGGCGGAACGGCAGTCGAGACCGAAACAAACCGAACCAATATTGTTTACGATGCCCGTGGGCTCAAAACTGGCCACGAGGAAAACACCACCACCTCCGATAAAAAAGTCCACACAAACCAAATCCTTTCCAACCAGGCCTACACCCAGGGCGGGTTTGTGTACTCCAACCAGCTGGTGAACACTCGCACAGGGAACTCGGGTGGTAACACACTCAACTTGACCACCCATCAAAACCGGATTTCAACAACATACGACAATGGCCGATTGACTAAGACCGAAGACCAAATCGTTTCGTCCGCTGAAAGCGACGTGACTCGAACGGTGACAACAGAGCTTAGCAACTTTGACCCACGCGGCCGAGCGGAAACAAAAAATGAAACCACCATCAGGACCACCGCCGATGGACGACTGAACGACACGATAACGGTAAATCGAGACAAGATCAAATTCGATGACCGCAACCGAGAAACGGGGTTTGAAGAAAAGACCACATCCAACGGGTCGCCGAACTTGACAACCACTGTCACGCGAAGCGAGGTCACATTTGACGACACAAACAACCTCGCCACGGGATACAAGGAGGTCACTGAAATCAAAGGGACCATCCTTGACCAAACGTCCACGTTGATAAAATCCGATATTGTTTCAGACGAATATGGCCGGACAACCGCTTACGACCAAACCGAGACCAGCGGGGTGGGAACCACATCGTTCTATTGGACCGCCACAGGGTTTAACGATTTCTCTCAAATAACGGGTTGGACAGAGACCAACGGGACCAACCCCTTTGGCACTTTCAACAAAACCACGTCCCTTGTGAAATATGACGACCAAGAGCGGCGCCTTTCGTATAGAGAGGTAGGTGATAGTGTTAAGGAAGGCCCTTACACAAAGAACTGGTTAGATGGCCAATACAACAGTTCCGGCCAACTCAAAAGCCACAAAGAGTCTGGGAACAGCTGGGACGCCGGCATTTATTCCAAAGAATGGAACGGGGATTATGCGGATGCTTACGACGTTCACGGCCGCCAGAACCACTTTGTGGAAACATTGACCCGAACGTTTGCGACCGGAGTGGTGGGCAGGAATCGGACATCGGTGCGGGAATGGAAAAATTCAGCCTACAACGGGGACGGACTTTTAACCGGCTATCAAGAAATTTCCACAGTCGCCATCCCAACCATTTCCAAAACCGTGGCGGACCGCACCTACGAGGCCAAGTCTTTTGATTCCGAGGGCCGGGCTATCTTAACCACCGAGAGAACGGACACAGACTATTACGACCCGAATGAATTTAACCGCAAACTTTACGAAGAGACCAACACCCGCAACTGGGACGGGGTTTATTACCCAAACGGTCTGCTGAAATCTTTTAATGACACCAACACAAAAACGGTGGACGACGTTTCCGGGGCCCAACCTGTTCAAGTAACCAATTTCACGTCCAGCGTTAACCGAACCGAGATCAATTACACCACTGACAAAGGATATTTGGCCTCTTACAAAGAAACGGGCAATAATGCCGGAGCCACATTTACCCGAAATTGGACCGCCTCCACGTTTGACACCCAGGGCCGAGCTACAACCTATACTGAAACCGGGTCGAACTCTTCCAGCGGTGTCAATGAGCTGGTCCGCAACAATATCACCTATACGACGGATGGATTCTTGGAAGGCTACCACGAAGAGGGAATTTCGGGGAACCAATTCACCAACCGCGACTGGGGTGTTCGAGCCACTTTACCTAAAACAACGGCCTTAGCGACCCCGGTGGTTTATGACGTATTGGGCCGTAACCGGTCGTTCCAGGAATCCGGCTGGACTGATTCCGGTCGATACGAGAAGAAACAAACGAACATCACTTATAACCCTCTTAATCAAACAGCCGGTTATTTGGAAGAAGGCTGGAACCTTCAACAAGCAAGCTACCACAAAGAATGGTCCAACGGGATCTACGACATCAATGAACGGGCCAAATCGTATCACCAGGAAGTGACCAGTTTCGGAAAAACCACAAAAACCGATTGGCTTGCGACGACCTACAACACCCTGGGCCAGTTGATGGGATACACAGACAACGGATCTGAGTGGGAAAACGAAACCAAGAAAGCAGATCTAACAACCACCTGGACCGCCGCGGCAGTGGATGGTTACAACGATGTAGGCCAACAACAAAATTATACGGTGAATACGGTAAGGACGGGGTTGGACGGGTCCGGTACCACGACCACCGATCGGGAATGGACAAACGGGGAGTATGTGGGGGGAAGACTTAACAGTTACCGGGAAACGGTGGACACTACAAAAGTTACAGCGGAAGAAGAGCGGATCACAAAGCAGGTTACCGTCCGAGAAGCAACAGACTATTATGTGGATTCTGGAACCGGAAAACTGAAGGGCATGGTGGCGGGTTACCGGGAAACCCAAATCTCCTCCAACGCCAACGAAAAACCGGTTCAGGTGATTGTCGACACCATTCAATACGAATCCGGTGACGGAAGGCAGGTCGGCCAAACCACGGTGTCTGCCGAAGGTGACCTGGTCTCAACAATCCTTCGCCTATTCGAAGAATGGCTGAGTGGATTCACTGAAGTGGCGGGTGTGATCGTGGTACCGCTCAATTCTCTCACCCAAACTCTGGCGTCTCTGCTCAGTTTCGGTGCGACCACTTTGACAAAAGTGACCGATTGGATTTCGGGTCAGCTCCCCCAAGAACCACTGTTGCCCCGACTTTTAGAGCTGGTCAACGCCTTGCCATCACTCATTACCGATAAGGTGACAACGGTCTACTCAAAGGTTCTGGCGGCACTGGGATCATTGCCGGCGTTGACTGCAAAAATCGATTTTTTATTTTCTGAGGCCGTTTCAAACAAAGAGGACCTCAAGCCCATTTTTGATAACGATAAACTCACATCGGCTTATGAAAATCTACGGCCTTTCGATTATACTCTTACAATCACTCAAAAGAAAAACGTAATCCATGACGACCGCCTGCGCCCCATCCAATGGACCGAGATCACAAAAAACAGCGCCGCTAAAGAAAAGAACATTGAGTCCACGGTCGCCGCGACCTATAGCGGGGACACCCAAAAATACGAAACCTATTCCGCTCGGGTCCAGGAAACCGGAATAAATGCCGACGGGGATGATGTGAACAAATTGACCAACATGGTACGGTGCAATTACAGCTACGACAGCCAAGACCAACCCACTGGCTACGCCGAAATGACCTTTGAGGGGAACAGCCTTGAGATAACCCGAGATAAAGTTAAAACAGACGTTGATTGGGCCAACCAAACCCAAGAACAAAAAGTAACCCACGCCCAGGACATTCTGTCCGGCGCGGAAACCGTCAAACAGATCGTGGCAATCAACGAATACAGCAACGTGGCCCACGACGCCACCGGAAAGATGACTGACTACGACGTCATCAACCACAAATACGGCGAAACCTACCAAGACTTCGCCGAGCTGGGAAGCGTGTCCCGATCCATCACAGAGCTCAATGACCTAATCGCACTTCAAGCACAAAAAATCACGACAGCCGAAACGACCCGAACCGCACGTTTAACCGAATGGAAGGATGAAGTGACCCGGGTCAAAACCGCCTTAAACCTTACGACAGTCGATGATCCTACTGACGATAATAGCGCAACGATCATTGCGGCCATCAAGGCCATTTACGAAACCCGGATTAAGGCGGAAGCACAGGCGGAACGGGAGCTTGTTCTTTCCAACCAACAATTGGATGTGGCCATTGATTTCCTGTCGACAAAACATGCGGAATTAAAAGCCGCCGACACCTCTTTGGATAACGCCGTGGCTGATTGGAAAACAGCCTGCGACCGAATTCAAACCTGGATCATTAATTGGGAAAACACCCAAAAAACGGTCATGGAAACAAAGGTGGCTGAACTAAAAACTTTCTCGCTCAAAGACTACGTCACCCAAGGGGTTAAAGACAAAGCGGTGGAATATGAAACCGCGCTGACCAACTTCACTACCTCGGTTGAAACCTGGAAAACGAAATATACCGATGCAAAGAATAAACTCAACGAATGGAACTGGGACTCAAATCAGGTTGATATGACAGTTGCCCTTCACGCACAACTTAACGGTTGGACACCCATTCAAACGCTCACTGACGTAAACGACACTCATGGTGCTGCCATAAAAACCAACCTCGATAATTTGATCGAAAAAGGAGTTTCGTTGAATGACGAGATCAACAATCTTATCACAACCGCCGACACCGGCCTGCAAGCAGTCAAAACCAAAAAAGAAGCCGATAAAACACAGGCCGATAAAGATCTTAACGGCGACGGAACCGAAACAAATCCTGGAACAGCGGCTTTGTTTACCTCCGCCGCTATTAAGTTAAAGGACGAATTGTTGTCCTATCCAATGAAAACCATCGACTCGATCCGTCTCAGTCGTGTCCTTTTTAAAGGAAAGCTCATTGGTGTATTAGCCGGTAATCATACTGACAATTTAAATGATGTATTCCTGTCCCCTGATGGGGATAATGCCACCCTCATTGTTACTGACACCTACTCCAAGGGGGAATATCCTACCCCCGTCAACGTCTCAGGAACCATTTCCAGAAAAGATATTGTGTTAGCGGTGACTAACATGAACAAAACCTGGGCACCCGATGTTCGTATCTCAATCGACCTGCCACTTATTGCCGGAACTTACTCCTTGTCCCTGGACTATTGGCGCAGCCACACGTACGGCTTTCAGGACACTCTTACAGATCTATCCTATGGAAATTCCCAAGCACGAGCAGTCCATTATGTCGATTCCATGGATGCTCGAGATTCAATTGATTCCGATACAAACCTTGTCAAAAACCTCTCTGAATTGACGACTGCGCTGGACGCAGAAAAACGGATTGCAAAAGTTGGCTGGGACTACGCGGTTTTGAAAGGATTTTCCACCCTAACCATTGGTGACGGGGTGTGGGCAAAATACCTTTTCGCCCAATCCGCCAAAAACCAAGATGTTACGGACCTGGCAAACGCGACAACCGCTCTGACAACAGCCTCTAACAACCTGTCCGCGGCCGAAACAGCGAGAGACACCACCCTTTCAGGATTACAATCCTCACTTAATTCACTCAAAACATCATTGGCCTCGTATCTTGATAGTCCCGCGGATGCTACCGGAACCAAACAAAGAACCGAAACCCTGACCTCCGATAACGGTAAAGTCAAAGATTTAAAGGACAAAGCCACCGTTTGGAACACGGCCCGAGAATCAGAGGTAACGGCTAGGCAATTATTCTCAGCTAAAACATCGGCCTTAAAAACGGTTACGGAAACTCTTGGCAAAACGGAAGAAGGCCACCGGGATCTTCAAACGCGATACGACTTTTTTGTCGATGCTTCGCAAGACGTTGCCGCCTTGACAACTGAAAAATCTGAACTGGAAGCTGAATTGGATGCTGTCAAAGCCCGGGCGGTGGTGGTTTTGGGTGGGTCGACATTTTTAATTGATGAGAAAGAAGTGACCTTAACGACAGCTCAGGTGAACGACCTTACCAACGATCAGTCCATCCAGATCGTTGGGATTGATGGTGACTGGACGTTGGCTAAGTTGGACAGCAGTGATAATGTGGAAGTTAAAGTTTCCGCCGCGGAAATGCGAACCACGGCGCGCCGCAATGTCCAGTTCGACCCCCGCGGGCTCGTGAACAGCTATACCGAACTGTCCTTTGACGGAACAACCATTCAAATCATAGACTCCATCACTCAAGTGGCGTCCGCCCCCGTTCAATGGTCATCTTTAAGCCCCGTAGAAAAAAACAACATCGTCAGCGAAACATTGAAGGCAACCCTCGGATCCGCTGATGGGTCGATATCCATTACCAAAGTCCTTTCCCAGGAATTTAATAAAAAAGACCAGGTTGTTCGTCAGGTGTCGCGTATTGATGAAACCAACAGAGAAGGCGGGGAAACACGAGTTAACAAACGCCAAATTTTGACCGAAAACATGAATTACGATACTATGGGGAACCTCACAACCTATCGTAAAGCCACCATGGAATATCCGGAAGGAACCCTGGTTCGGGGGAAACTGACGTTTGAGGAAACCAGGGATTCGGCGGGAATAAAAAACTTAAAATACGACGACAAAAACAGACTGACGGAGTCTTGGATTCAAACCACCGAAGTGGGCCCGAAAGACCCTATCCTAGAAACCGAAAACTTCATCACGCCCTCGGACCGTCTAAAGGCACTTCTTGATGAGGGGTTCGGCGGCAATGAAAGCGCCGCTCAATACAGGTCCTACACCAAAACCACTCAAACCTACACAAAAAACACCCGGTTTAACGACCTGGATCAAGCCATTCAATCGGTTCGGGTTACAACCGAGGGGGACAAGGCGACCATTGAAGTGAATTTGGCGGACACTAAATACAACGAACAAAATCGAGTTGTATACAGCCGGTCACGCATTATTGAAACCGCGACAAATAAGGTTCAGTCAATATTGACAAACATTGACGCGATTAAAGCCAAACTCAATCAGTCCGCAGTAACATTGTCGGACTATGACGGCGCCACAGGGAAAGTGATGGACAGCGAATCGTGGGGCCACATTTATTACTCGTCCGGATTATTGAAGTCCCACTACCGCCGAACGAACGACGGCAAGCGGGTGGTGCTGGACCAATTGAGTTACGAATATGTTAACGGGCAGGTTTCAAAGTCCACCACGGTTTCATTGGAAGCGGGCAAACCCAACAATAGCGTCACCTACCGGTTCACGACCACGGTTCGAGAAAATATGGTGTATAACGACGACGGATTTATTGGATCGGAAAAACGGACAACAACCGCCAACGGGAAAACCACCGTCGAAACGGTTACGGACATGGCCTATGACGCGAAAGGCCGGCTCATTCATTCAAAAACCGCCACCAATGAAACGTTGGCAGGGGTGGGGGGGACCCACAGTTTTGAGGTTTTTTTGGATGTCCACAAATACAACGACGTCACCAATAAAATTGAACGGCAGACCCGCACCACAATTGATGAAAACAAAAAGACCATTGAAACCAATGCGGAAGGAGAGGTTCCTGCATTGCCGGTCATCGAATACGAAGACGATCGAATCGTTTCCCAAACCATGCGAGTAACGGAACAATCCATTGATGGCGCACGTCTGGACACAAACGAATTAAATCGTACCCAATGGGTGACACAAAAGTTCACATACGACAGCACGGGGCAAGTGACCACCTCGCGGCGGTTAACCCGCGAATACAATTCCACCGCAAACCCAGACTTCACAGCGGTGGTGGACGAATCCAGTTCCTACACCTACGATACGCATGGCCGGGCGGTGGAAACCGTCACGTTAACGAAAACCAGTGAATACGCTGGAGACGAACGGGCCACCGCCATTGATGATTTTGCATCACTGAACCACCTTAAACAACAAATCACCAGTTCCGTCACCAGAGGGCCTCCGTCCGGGTTTGGCGATCACGGCCGACTGAAGCGGTTTGTTACCGTTAATTGGGAAGGTGAAAAATTGCCTTTGGTGAGGATCACAGATCCGGAGGACCTGTCCTGGTCTCAATTAGATGAAAGTGAGAAAATGAGCTTGTTGGCCGGCACTCTTCGATCCAACCTTAAAAAAACGGTGGTGGTGTCGTTCATGGACGGGGTCACCTACGACGCCGCCGGCCGAATGTCCACTTGGCGGGCTCAAACCCGGACCATGGTCCAAATCCCTCAGGATCGGGCGGTGGGTTTAAGTGAGCTTATTCGCAGTGTCTTTTTCGCGGAAGGGGTTTCCGCTCAGGTGTTTGACAGCAACTCCGATTTCTACCTTGGTATTTTTGACCAATTTTTCCTGCAAACCAAACTTCTTTATTCCGGTAACAGCATTAAAAAAATCGCGGATTTAACCACTGTTCAACGGACGGCGCTGTTAAGATCCATTCTAACTGACACCCCGTGGACTTATGAAGGGGCCGATTATGGGGCCGGGACACTCAAGGTGTTTGATGTCACGCTGGACGACACCACGTCGGTTGTTCGCAAGTCCACCACCTACGATGGGCTTGGCCAGGCCGAATCCTACCAGGATTTAACCGTGGCTGGGAACGGCCTTATAGTGGACGGCCAATGGCACAGCTTTGAAAATGGCCCTTTGCTTGACAACCTTGTCGCCAAATGGACAGCTCTAAACGGAGCGGTCAATATTGAGGCTAATCAAGTGGCGGAGTTAAGAATCTTTCTTCCCAACAACACCGTAACCTGGACGAGCAACAGCAATATGAAATACTTAGGGGGCAAGCCGGTTTCTTGGGATACAACCAAAAAAGAATTTCAATTGGCTCTCGCGGATTTGCCCGTGGGCGCCGCCCAGGATAAAGTGAAAATTCGTATCAATTCGTCCCAAACTAACAACCGCATGGAGACGAAGTACGATCCCGCCCATGAGGACAGGGAGATCGCATCCAAAGAAATCAATTCGGGCCCGGAAGGAAGCACCACGATTTGGACTTTTACGAAATATGAAACGGCGGGGGACCGCGTCCGGGCAAAAGAAGTATTTCGGATCATTAAGGATACTCTCACCGGATCCAACGTGGCTCGATGGAGCGCAGAGAAGACCACGGCCCAATTGTTTGTAAGTTACGATAAGCAAGACGCTTTCAAACAAATAGAAGTAAAAAAATACAACGACATCACGATGAAAGTTTCTGAAGCTGAAGGGGCTCTCATCACTTATGTCGAGCAAAAATTACCTTGGGACACCATGTATGCTCAGGCCGTTGATTCGGCCTGGGATCGAACCCCCACCACTCGAGACAACATTGACACCACGGTGTTCGATTACGACGAAATCAACATTAACCAAAATAAAATCCCACGGTTGAAACGGGCCACCGTGTTTCGAAACCCCGCCAATGCCATTTCAAGCATGGAAGACACCTATTACATCTACGCTGACAATGAGGCGCTTCGTCCCATTAAAACCCGGACGGTCACTGTGCTAAACCCCGAAACCGAAACTATTGATAACGTTAAAACATACAAATCCAAAAGCACAGACATCAAAACCGTTGAAGACGCGTCGCTCTCGTATGATGCCCATTTGCGGTTAGGCCAAAGCGAGGTGTATCGAATTTCCCATGGCGGGGGAGAAACCTTTGAAAAAAGTGTGTTCACTTACGATACCGCGGGTCGGGTGGGTGAGGTTGATAAACAAACATTCAGCCCAGTTGGTCTCACACGCACGGTACACGATCTGAGTCCCCTCGTTCCCGACTTTAAAATCAAAGCGGAGGGAACTTTAATCACCCGTGAACTGACAATCAACGATTACGATTTCCGGCGTGTCAGCGCCACCAACGTGTTTACCCAAAAATCCCAGGGGTTCACCCAGGCGGAACGCACTGTTTTCGAGTATGACGCCAACGAACAGGTTCAAAAGTCCCAATCCACACTAATTGAAGGCATACCCCTATTGTCGTCGAGCATAGGAGGAGAAATCGCGGACAAGGCCGATTACCGAACATTCAATTTTGTTAATGACTACACGGAATTGCCGCGCACCCAAATTATTCGGGATCAATATGTCTACGAAACAACCGGGGAAAGCGTGGGGTTGGCCACGTCCTATTTAGAACGGATCAGTTCCAGCGCTTCTCTGGGCCAGTTCACGGTTAAAAAAATATCCGGAATTGCCTACAACGACCGACGATTGGCTTCCAGCATAACCGAGGAATTCAACATTAGCGTTAAAAAAGATGACACCAACAAGGTGGTTTTGGACTCGAAAATCTTTGAAACCCAACTCCAAGAGGAACGGGTGGCCAACGCACAGGGGGCGCTGGACCGCCAATTAGCAAAAGAGTTAGTGACCTCAAACATTATCTCACAAAAAACCGTGACGTTGACAGCGGGAGTTTCGGGAGCGCCGGCAACATCCTACATCTCTCTTTCTGCGGATCTATCAGCCTATGATGCGCGGGGCAATTTGCAATCTCTCACCCGGGTCACAAAAGAGGGGGGCACTCAAACCACGGAATACATCCAGCACAAGTTTGACAACTCTTCCGGCAACATCCTAAACAGCTGGGTCTCCTCCTCCAAGGTCGCCCTTGAAAACAATGTGGCTAAACCGGCTATTTATGCCAAAACATCGGAAGAAGAGCTTGAGTACAACGATTTTGACATCGCCAATCGGTTGGCGCGTGTCACCAAACAAACCCGTAAAATTCTTGACGATAAGCGGCTGACGGTTGAAGTCGATAACTTAACCCACGATTCTCAGGGGCGGGTCCGCAAGATTTTTGCGCAAATAATCGAAAGTGACACTTTTGCTAACGGCACGAAATTAAGCAAAAGCTACCACGTGACAACGGAAGCCGATGGCACTAAGCCCTCAAAAGGATTTGACAGCTGGGGTAGGCTTGTGGATTTTGTGCGAACGACCAAAGAGGACCAGTTATATCGTAAAGAAACGGTGTCTGTTGCCTCCATGGCTAAAGATGGGCAGGTCTTGGAATCGACTACAACCATTGAAGAAACCGGCACCGCTCCATCACAAAGCATTCACCACATTTACACGGTTCATGTGGTAAACAATTATGTGCCTTTGAGAGGTTGGTTGCAGGATTCCACGCGGACCACAACCGATGAGGGAAAGAAGACAACAGAAGTTCAAAAATACACATCCTATGACATTAAAGGCCGGGCAAGAAAGATCGAAACCGATGTGACAGAAGAAGACACCCTGACAGCAGCCGAAAGATCAACTCAACCTGACGACGTTTTACTTAAAAAAAGCCAAACGGTTACGGAGTATGCTGATAGTTCCTTTAACACCCTTGGCCAAACCATATCGTGGGTGCGAACCATAAAAGAACTCCATCCGACAAAATCCCCTACGGAGACAAGAAAGACAACCACGGAAACTGTGTCTGGGGCGACTTACGACATCTACGGACGGTTATCCGGCCAGTCCACCATCGTCCATGAAAAATCCAATCTGACGGAATCGCTTTTGGATCGGACTTACAACTACACCACTCAATTAACGTACAACAACTTAAACCAGGTTATTGAACAGATTAAAACGCAAAAAGAATTCAGCAATAATAAAATTACGATAGAGTCTGTTTCAGAAATGAAATACAACCTGAAGGGTCAGCTGATATCATCCCAGGCCATTGTACAGGAGAAAAACGCGGTCGTTAACAGCATTGCTGAGGGTGAACAACTTAATTCGGTCAAAAAAATAGTGACCACAGGCAACACTTACGATGTACTGGGTAGGATGACCGAAACCCACCGGGTTACCTATGAAGGTCCAATAAATGGGGCAAATTCCGATAAAAAGAGTGTGGAAGAAGTCGTGAGTGATATGAAATATTACTCAGACGGACTCCTCAAATCGTCGAAGACGACCCTATCTGAAAAATTCCCCAACCAGGACAAAACGTATTCCACCTTAATCATGTCGGGCATGGCCTATAACGCCGTGGGCCAAATGACATCGTTTAACCGGACACTTAAGAAGCATTGGTCGGGCCAAAGGGATACCGACAAAACCGTGACCACTGACACAATTAACAACATCGCCTACAACAACGAAGGACAAATGACAGGCCAGACCACAGTATCGAGAGAAACGGGCAAAAAAGCGGATGGAACCGTGGTGGCCGATCGGTTCACCCAAACCATTTTATCCGCCCAAACCTATAATAATCTCGGGCAATCCAAACGGGGCATAACAGTAACAAAAGAATTTGCCACTAAAGAAGTAGACGAAGACTCTTTTGATTTATCCAAAGCAACTCCCATAAAAACCACCACAGAAGAAGTGGACATGGACACCGTTTACGATGTGACCGGACGGATGACCCAGCGCAAAGCCAAAACCAAGGAAGAGGGAGCCGATCCGGACGCGACCGGATCTCTCGAAAAGTATTATGTTCAGGAAACGTTGGGAATGACCTATAGCCCAACGGGCGTCGTTTTAGGGTTTGATCGAAGGACAACCGAGTATCCAACCGATTTTGACCATGATGCGGGCCGTGCCACGCGAGAGGCGACCACACAGGACCTTATTTATGATGGGCAAGGGCGGATCACTAAACAGATCACGGAAATTACTGAAAGCGGATCGACCACCAACTCGATTTTAGACAACAAAAAAACCCAAACCTTGTTTAATCAGGGTTTTGATTTCGCGGATAGGGTGACCCAGTCAACCACCGTGTCCCTGAAAGATGACGGGACCCGTTATGTGAAGGTCAAAAACACGGACATGGTTTTTGACAACAGGGGCCTGTTGATTAATTACATCAAAGAAACCCAGGAAGGTCAGGGCTTTGATGCGATAAAAGAAGAAACCATTTCCCCTCTTATTTACAACAGCCTGGGCCGAATCACCGAAAGTAAAACCCGCACCACGGATGCGGGCAAAGTAACGGAAACCATTACAAACACCACCAAATACAACAAACTGGGCCTGGCTTTAATGTTTGATCGCACGACCAGTGAATACGCTGAAAATTGGGCCACCACCCCTGAAAAAATAAAAGAAATCAAGGAAGAAACAGTGGGGGAATTGGAATACAATGCGTTAGGCCAACAAAAAGCATCAACGCTTAAACAGACTGAAAAAGGGGGTTTCGCATTTTATAAACAAGATTTGGATGTGGAAATGTTCAGGAATACATTGAAAAATGATAGTAAGGTCAACACTTTACTTCTCACGACACTTGGGAAAACTGTAGATCAGCTTTCAACACTTTCTGCGGAGGATTTGGTTACGGCGCTTAATTCGATTGTGTCGTCACCTAGCTTGTGTCAGGAACTGGATGGGCAAATTTTAACGTTGCCTCATGAAATCAACCAATTATTAGTCCAACAGGAACAACTTTTATCCCAACAAAAGAGTCTTGAATTTAAAGATCTTTCCCTTTTAAATAGGTCTATTTTGCGCGTAATTTATGCTCAAGAAACCCGGAAAAGCCCTGAAAAATCACTAACCCTTTCAGTCCCTTTTTACCACGAAACGACAGTTGAAACCCGCGTATCCAAGTTTGACAACGAAGGCCGGGTCGCCCGACAAAACCGGACCACCACGGATGGAAGCAAAGTTACAAACGAATCTTCCGTGGGAGACATAACATATGACGACAATGGCCGGTTTTACTCGTCCGCCTCCCAGGTCATTGATACCGCCAAGGACGTAGCAGGGACTACGATTCTTGACCATACAGTGATTAACCGAATTCTTTCCTCCAATTATAATTCCAAAGGGCGCCTGGTTGAACAAGGAAAAGAAAGGGAAGAGTTTGGCAAAATGGTACTCGAAACAATGACCATATCCGCCTGGGACGGAGTGGGTCGGGTCACAAAAACCCTTGTCCAATCTGAAGAAAGAGCCAACCTGAATTCAGCAGAAAACATGATACACCACTTCTTTGACACTGAGACAACTGTTACTTTAAATAAGATGGGCCAAGTAACAACGTCCACCACCGAAATGTTTAACGATTCCGGCGCTCATGACCGCGTCTCCACAAACGTTCGATCCGATTTCACTTACGACACTCTCGGCCGCGCGACCAAATACACGGAAACCCTAACCAGCACAGCGGGCCCACAGCGAATGACAAAAATTGAAAAGTTGGCTATCCAATATGATTTGGCCAATCGCCCCATTACATGGTCGGAATCATCCAATCCTCTTATTCTGGATGCGAAGGGTGGAGTTATCGATTTAAGCCAATTTTCTTTCTCAGAGGCCGATCTTAAAAAGGCTTCGGCACCTGAGGGAACACCGTCTTCGTTAATTGATCTAACGTTGGAAGGATTGGCCGACTTACTGGCAAATAATGCCGGTGAGCCCACCGGTTCCCTTGCAAATCTTGGGAATTCCTCACTTCTCAGCATTTTTGAAATGATTTTAAAACCAGCCGTAGAACAAATGGCACGCGCCAAGATGGGTAATGATCACTACTCAGATTCTTTCCGTGATTTTATAGTTAACGGATTACTGGCCGAAATCACCTCTCTTGAGACCGCTGAAGGTGAGGATATTATTAGCTGGACGTTGGGCGACTTTATGGGAAAATTGATGCGACCCGTCCTGGGTGGAAACAGTTCGTTCAAATATGATGTGGTTTACTCAAAAACAATTTCTGACGAAATTGAAGCTATTCTTGCAAATGATGTCTCCAACGAAGAAAAAACATTATCTCAACTTGTCGCAGACAATGTTTACTCCGACACGTCGAAGACATTGAAGTCGATTTTAAAAGACTTGTTCACAGCGGCTATCGCGAAAAATATCCCTGGAATTTCCAAACAAGTCAGGGAATCGGATATCGACAACATGTTAAATCTTACTTCGGAATTTATCCAAGTGATCCCACCCGCCGTCGAAGGGGAAGACCCTACGAACATTAACTGGATAGACAAAACCCTCCAAAACATTGTTGATGCCGTTGCGGGAGGGTCTTCACCTCCGATCCTGAATTTCAGGCTTAAAAATATAGTAAAAAAGCTTGAGTTCGAAATTTCAATCGAAAACCCCACTTTGGACCTCACCATTGACGAACTGGCTGACGGCCCCAACGCTTCAAAAACCCTATCAACATATCTTTCTGCAATCATTGCCTCCGGAATGAAATCAGTGAACAAGGACGACACTTTCACTGAAGAAGAGGCGAGGAATTTGGCCTATGGGATGCTGGCAAGAAAAGAAACAGAATTTACAGGCCCGACTTCTACTCACCCATCCGATGACCATGACGCAAATGATGCTGGGCGCAACGTTGTTCCCAATAAAAACTATTTAAATGAAACATTATCAAGCATTAAGGCGATTGTTAAATCCGAGAGATTGATCTACCCGGTCAGTGGGCAATCCACGGTTGGGGACCTGCTTCATAATCTCGTTTTTTCTGGCGCCGGGGCTTTAACAATAAAAGAGTGGCACTCTCGGATTTTCAAAAACAATTTACCCTCCCTGACCTTAAAAAACTCTTCCAGCGCCTTTAGCACTAGCTTTGGCGATTTGATGGGGCACATGTTTAAGGCGGGAACGGAGTCATGGTTAATCAAAATCAATTCCGCTCTTCAGGGAGCCCTCCAGGACTACACCAACAAAACAAAAACTTCAACACAAATCACGGGGATTTCATACGACCCGGATGGACGCCTCTTAACCCGGTCAGAAATCAAATCATGGAAAGACATCGGGGGTGGAGGGGACCCCGGGTTGGATAGCAAATGGAAAAATGCCCAAGCCACCGTCAACACGCGATACTATTACGGAATCTCTGACCTCTACATTGGCCAGGCTGTGGAGGCGACAAAGAGCGGGGCCGTTACCGGCAATCACGATGACAGCGAAGTTCAGCGGGACGGGATCGACCTGAAATATGTTGAAGGTGATATTAAGTACAACCAACACGGCCAAACGGCCAGCATGTGGAGTGTTGCTGTCGCCCCTACAGGGTGGTGGTACTCGTTCGTTAAGAAGAACTGGCGAACCACAAAGAACAAAGACAACTATGTCCACACCAATCCGCTTGATCGAATGGCCACCGTTACTCAAACATTCTTTGATCAATATGACCGACAAGGACGTCCCCTAAAAACCCATTCAAGCTGGATCAAAGACGATATCATGCGGTCGCATGGAACAACCAATGAAGACACTATTGTTTACGACGATCTTGGCCAAAAGATCCGATCAAATTCATCGTCGCATACGGTTATGGATAGGAGCATTGATGGCAATGGTAACGACGGATACAACTTCACCCCACCTCTTGGTCAAAAAATCATAGACGAGTGGTCCAATATCCTTACGAGTTGGACTGGCAAATTCAATTCATTGGTCACCGGTAAATCACCTTACGATCAAGCAAACGATGCGCCAGGTCCACGTTACGCTCACCGAAAAACGAACACACTGGAAAGTTCAAAAAACAACTATGTTTATGATCTTTTTGGAAATCTAGACGCAGACGCAACCCGCAACAAAAGTTCTCGAGAAGTTTCCACCTGGGATGACGGCGATGGAGCCCTGAGCCCCCTTGCAAAAGCGTTAAACGTTGCAATTCAAGTCGTTACAATAGTCATTATGGTTGTGATTTCTGTTTTGTCTTTTGGGGCGGCAACAGCAGCCGCACTAGCGATCTATGCCGCCGTCGCTGCCGCCGTTGCCGCGACATCAAGCCTAGCGAGTTCTGGATTGAATGGCGTCAAGTTTGGCAAGGCATTGGGCCTGGCGGCTATCCAAGCGGCAGCTGCATTTGTTAGCACCTATGCAGGTGGAGCGGCCTCAGGGTTTGGTGAAGTGGCAAAAGCTTTAATTATGGTGGCAACCAACGTTGTAGCTTCGGTGGGATCAGCCGCTATCATGGGCGCACGAGGCGACGACCTGTGGCGCACGGCACTTGCGGGGGCAGTGGCCGGATTGGCCGGGCCTATTTCAAACGGGTTGGGAGGTGGGATTGTGGCCCGAGTCCTTGTGGCGGCGGCCCTGAACATCGCCGCAGCCAGAATCGAAGGCGTAAAAAATGGGAATCAATTACTTCTTATCGGTGCCTTGGCGGGTGCCACTGAAGCTGTTGCTTCTGTGGGAGGTTTCAAACAAACCTCAGCTACCGATAACAAGAATACGATTAGCAATAACGTTAGGACGGCTATCGCTAGGGCAGTAACATCCGCCATAGTGGGATATGCCTTGGGACTGGTCATTGCAAATAACATAAGAGGACCAACTGGCCAGGCCATAGCGGCGTTTGTGGCCGTTGCGGTTACGGCGGCGTTAAGAAATCAAGACACTATTGAGATGTCCGCTGAAGTCAAAGATGATAAAGGAAAAATAAAAACCATTACAGACCAGAAGAATTTCACCTTAAAAGGTCTGGGAGATAATATTTTTAAAGGGATGGAACACCAAAACGCATCTAAAGGGGAAGAAAAACCTGTCACGCTCCGCTACGGCCCAGGAGAAAAAAATGTTGAAACCCAACTCAAAGACATCTCCCGCCAAAGATCTAAAGAAGAACGGGTCACGAATGCTGTTACGCAACAACTTTTTTCTAGTGCCAGGTTTTTTGGAGAGCAAATTTCGACTGTATCTAAAATTGCCACCGATTTGCTTCAAGGGAAAAATCCATTTGTTTCGTCTTCAGACCTGAATACGGATAATGGTCAGACTAATAATCAAACCATACACTTTGAAGGCCATGAGCAAGGGACATATAATTTCGACATAGACCTGAACAATAGTGAATCACCCCTCTCTTTAATTATGAATCTATTTTTGGGATCCCTTTCTAATGCCGGATTAGTGGATTTGGTCTTAGAAGATCCATCTGAAACGACCATGTCAAATGACATCCTTGAAGTAGATTTGGATAACACCAGTTTCCAATCCACCCCAGAAACAATGACTGCCAAATCCCTCTCCATTGTAAATTCCATGGACATGTCACCGCTGTCGCTCTTTTCCGCGCGGGACAGTGTTAAAACGAATGACGATTCTTCTTTCTCATCCAGAGGGAAAATGGATCTCGGTTCCGACATCGATGTCTCGAAATTACAGATTCGGCTGGACAGCCGAGAATCCAACTTTACGACCATTAGAACATCCGAACGAAAAATCGCCGAAACGGTTCTCAGCAAAGAACAAATCGAATCGGTCTTCGCTTCGGTGAAAGGAGTGAAGGTAGATAGATCCATCTTAAATGATTATAAAACCCAAGCCGCGATAGCAAAGTTAAAGGATCAAGGCTTAATTGACCGCGATGCCACCCTAATTGGTGTTCGGATTAACGGCCTGGCGGCGGTGGTGGCGGTGAAAGACAACCGAATCGTGGGGGCCTTGTTTGGCAACGCGGCAGGTCAAAACGAGTTCCGCTCATTCACAAAGATTCAGTTCAACGATAAGGGCCAGGTGATGAAGGCGGAAGGAAAAATTCATCGGGAGATCGGCGGAAAGTTTGAAGTCCGCGGCTCGTTTGTGTATGCCGCCAAGGGGAGCCAGGAATACCAGATGGCCATGACCCGCGCCGAAAACTTGGTGCAATCCGCGGAAGCGTTGGCGGTGATTAAGCAGGCCGACGCGGTTTATACAGAAAAGAACAACGAGGGCAACGTGGCGCGGCAGGTGTATATCGGCAAAGACGAACAGGGCGGCGCGCGGGTGTTGGCGAGCGAACATTTGATGACCGACGGAAGCATGCGGATGCTGACCTACGATTACGCGCTAACGGGACAAGAGAAATCCGAAGGCGTTTTGGCGAAAGGCAAGATATACGAGTCCAAAGGGTTCAACGAAAAATACGGCGCCGCGGCCATCGGCGAATTTAAGATTCAAAAGGTCGGGGCGAATGTCGTCATGACAGCATCTATTGGAATGGCTATTGTAGCCCAGTTGGGGATAGGCGGCCACGAGCGGATCGTCTACGAAGAAACGACGACGAAGGGCAAACGGGAAATCAGCATGAACGCCGCGACCGGCGGGTTGGAGTATGTCTATGAAAAAGGCCCTGACGGTTCCGGCAGAGTGGTGGTTTTCGGCGACAAAGCCCCCGTGGCGCCCGGCGTGCAGGTGGTCAAGTTCAGTGACCTTCAAGCCAACGAACAAGACCAGGTTCTTGCGTCGTTGCCCGCCATGGACAGCCGCGACCCCGCGCTGATTACACAACAGCTCGTCAAAATGAGCGAGGCTTTGAACGCCGCCGTAGCCATTAAGAAACTAGGTGAAGCACTGGGCATGGAAGTGAAGGACGTGTTCCTGCAGTTGCCGGAAGGCATGGCAACCGAGCTAGGCCTGCCAAAAGGCACGATTTTGAACGTCACCAACATGCGAATGGATGAAAACAACGAGGTTATACTGGAAGGCACGCTAACCAGCAAAGACCTAAAAGCCGAGAAAAACTTCATCCTGGTAGGATCCGCCAGCACCATCGCCGGCGCCCTGGGCCAGAAGAACGACACCAAAGGCGCGCAGTTGCTCTTGATTCAAGAGAAAGGCGGCTACCGCGCAGTAACCTATGTCCCCGACGCGAACGCCAAATGCAACGTCCGCGTGCTAAACACTGTCGATGTTGTGTCCCCCGAAATAGTCCGCACCGCTCTGAAAGAAACGAAAAACATGGGCGGGTTCGGCGCGAAACCAGGATTGATGGAAAAGGCCGCCGAAAAGGCAAAAGAAGTGATCAAAGATATTCCCGGCGCGGACACGATAAAAGAGTTGCCTAAACTAGAACGATCTTTAGACATTCTCCCAGTTCCAGGTCTCCGTCTGATGCCTCTTCGCCTGGGACCCTTGGGCCGATCAACGACAGAGGATAAGGCGAGTGTCTTATTAGCTTCAACTGAAGAGGCTGTCACCGTTGATAACCTCGCGGATTACGCTTACGCGCTGTTCCTGGAACCCGCGCGAACGATTCCCGGGTCTGGAACGTGGTTGGCCTGGGCGGGGGTAGCGGATTCGCCGGTGGTGCGTGTAAGGGGTGAAAGTCCAGTGATTGGGGATCAAGGAAGCGGAATGGCGGCCACATCAGTCAGACCGGCAAAGGAGAGCGCGGAGCTCCAGGCATGGAAGGCGGATTTTATAGAGATGGTGAAAGCAGGCAAGGAGGAGACGTCGGCACGAAGAGCAGAGGTGTCCGGCGACAGCCTGAAGTTTTTTGAGGATAAAAACGCCGACGAGTCGAAGGTCAATTGGAAAGGCCAAGATGAAAGCGAGAAGGCGTTTGTGGAGAAACAGGGGGGTATTCACTTAAAAAGTGTCAGCGTGGAGAAGTCGCGCGCCGATGGACTTCAGCGAGTGGAGACCTTAATCACAGAGGGCCGTTGGAAAGACGCGGCGGTCGAGTTCGATCGTGTGAATGAGGCCTATCGCTCGGGGTTAATCGATTTGACGACGTTGAAGTTAGAGGCTCAGGAAATGGTGGTTCAGGACATGATATTGAAAGAGAAACCCAAAGCGGAGCGCGGGGGAGGTCTTAGCGCTTGAGGAATTGGGTCGGCAAATAGAAAAGGCTAAATCGGCTTTGGCCGAGGGAAAGATGGATGCGGGGGTATTGGAAAACGTGGCGACTGTGGGCCGCGCGATGGATGCGGTCATCCGGGGGGACATGAAGGCCGCTGTGGGGGCAATGAGCGGGTGGCTTACGGGGACGGATGGGGCAAAGATTTTCAACGGCCTATCAAAGTTTGACACCAAAGAAATGGCTGTTGGCTCGGTGGGGTGGTTAAAAGGGTTCGGCCGCAAGGCGGTATCCCTTTCGACGGAATTGGTGACAGGATTGGGGTTGGTAGAAAAAATGGGGGACCGCTTGGGGATGCAGCGTGACGTTTCCATGGCCCGGGTGGAGAGCCTACGCGACGCGGTCGTTATCCTGAATTCCGTGGAACTGTTGAAGAATAAACCTATGTCCCAAGGGGAAAGGATTGAGCGGCTCAGCGCCGCGGTGACCGGGGTGGGGACGTTGGCAAACAAAGAAAACCTGAACGTCACCGAGGCGCGTCTGAACCGATTGGTGGAACGAGGGAATGCGTCCGACTCAGCGGTATTGGAAGAGGCTCAGTGGCACGGCGCCGCCCAAGCGGGTGCGGTGGCTACCTTGAAGACCGTTGATCGATCTGGGATCGAGGAAGTGCGCTGGGCGGAAAAAACACTGGGGCGAGGCGCAAAGGCGACGGAGTCTTTTTCAGCGGTAGCCAGCTTGTTAATGGCTGGGGATGAATCGAAAAGGAGCTGGAGTGGCCAGGTGGGGCGGTTCCTAACAGAGACGTCCACCCTTGACGCGGGGACAGCCGCGGCGGTCAAAGGGGTGGTTTCTGGAAATTACGAGGAATCTTCGTTGGCAAGAGAACTATCGGCCGGCCATTCCTATCGGACGACGCTCGGGAGGGAAGTGATCGGGTTCAGCGTGGACGTGGGATTGGTGTTGACGGGGGCGTTAAGCGCGGGGGTGAGGTTGGGAGCAAATATTGGGACGCGAAGCCTCTTTGGGCGAGACGCGTGGACGGTGATGAGCAAGATGAGCGTCGGCGAAGTGTGGAGGTGGGAGGAATCGGTGAAGAGGGGGTTCGTCCGCGCGTTTGGGTGGGGGTCAAGCCAGGCGTGGGCGGGAGGGGGCGTGAAAGGATTTGCGCGGGCGTGGGCGGGGGCGGCTGTGACGGATGTGCTGACGGCTTTCCGAAGTCTCGACCGATTTCTGGCGGACGCCGCCATCAGTAGTGCCATCGGCGTAGGGTTCACAGAAGTGTCGACGAAATTGATGACGGGGAAATGGGTCACGGATGGAAAGAGTATTTTAAAAGCGGCCGCGTTTGGATTAGGTTGGGGTTGGCTTGGAAAGCTGGCGCCGCCATTGCGCCTCTTTAAGTCCCCTGTGGGATGGGTGGGAGAGAAACTGGCGTTTGGGGGCTTAAAAGGCGGAGCGAGCGTGGTCGAGAAAGGGGTCGTGGGCTTTCTTCGCACGGACGTCCGATTGATTGCTGGGATGATGGACCGTGCGGCGGGGGGTATGTTGAAGAATAGATATTTCAATATTTTATCTGAACGGGCGTGGTTGGCGGGCCCAACATCCCATGGAATTTCGAAGGGGGAACGGATCATCTTGGGCACGCTCGTTGTGGGGGAACACGCGCAGAACCTGGTGGGGATGTGGCTGACGGGGGCGGGGGTAACGACGTTGGCCCGCGGCGCGATTGAGGGAGCCATGGGGGATCGCTGGAACGTCGCCACAAAAGAGGCGGCGGCCGGGCGGGTAGGGGATGCTGTGGGATTCTTGTCCGGCAAAGTGTTCGTTGACCCTCGCGGATTCCGGGGTCGGTTTGAATTGTCGGTAAAAAAAGGCGAACCCATGCGTTTGTTGTGGAGCGACAGGCGGGAATGGAAGGCCTTGATCCGTGCGGGGGAGATGGGTTTGGTGAAAGGCGAAGTAAGTGTTCCATTAACTATGATGGACGGAAAATCGTTCCACTTGATGGCCGATCCGGCGATGCGGAGGTTGGTGGCGGCGGAGTTCCCCAAGCTTGGCCAGGCGGAAAAAGTGCAAGCTGAATCCTACGTGTTGGAGAAGAAGCTTGGCGAGCAAGAATTGCGCGGGACGGAACGGGACTTGGCGGAGACGACCAGATTAAGGAAAACAGCCGAAACCAATTTGGTGGTTGCGAAAAGAGAATTGGACGCCGTGGAAAAAGGAGAAATCGATGGGATTCCTGAACAAATTGTTCAAGCGAAGAGAACCAAACCAACCGCCCCCGTCAAACAAAATGACGGAAGAGGATCGGACCAAAGCGCTGGAAGACATCCAGGAAGCGAAAACAAGCTTTCAAGAGTCCCG
The DNA here is from genome assembly GCA_016715645.1 of Elusimicrobiota bacterium. Taxonomy (GTDB): domain Bacteria; phylum Elusimicrobiota; class Elusimicrobia; order FEN-1173; family FEN-1173; genus JADKHR01. The sequence goes on from JADJZR010000002.1 coordinate 340,171, forward strand.
GGGGATGTACAAGGAAGTGATCGACGACTCCCGGAAAATGCTCAATCGCCTCGACGAGATGTCGGAGGAATTGAAAGTGGGGACGGCCAAAACAGACGAACTTCTGATGGAAATCGAAATCTTCGAGAAGTCATTGGAGGAAAAAGGGCAGAAGTTGGGGCAAGAGAAACAGAAGTTGGGGCAAGAGAAACAGAAGTTGGGGCAAGAGAAACAGAAGTTGGATTGCTTACTAAAGGATTACAACAACTTAGAGGCCTCGTATCTAGCCTTAAACAGCAAGAACGCAGATTACAAAACCGAGTTGAATCGCTTAAAGACGACATCGGAACGCTTGAGCAACGAGCTGTTCAATCTGACCAACGTGCGAAAGGACATTTGGGCAGAGCTGCAGAAATTGAAGCCACTCTGAATAGCATAGAAACTTCGACCCCTAAAAACAGTTTGAGAGTTGTCTACGAGGCTGGTAATTTTGGGGATGGAGGCCCCCCATCATTGACAGAAACAATCACTGGTCGGTTGGGTGAGCGAATTCGTACCGTTGGAGAAATGGGCCAGGGACGCCAAAAGGTGACTGTGGTCGCGGGGGGGGAAGGACAGGAGACCGTGAAAGCTGGCGAAGGGATTGTGGTGAACACGGAGGTTCGGGTAACGGGTGCTTGGGTCAAGACGGGAGATCACGCATTACAAAAGGTTCAGCTGGGGATGGCGGCGGGGGTTGAGCTCGAGTCTCCAGGTGTGTTGAAGGTGACGGGAAAGACCCCCAAGGAGGTCACAGCGAAAACGGCGGAGATTCTGGACGCATTGATGAACCAGGGGATGCAGATGGGTGAGAAACCCCATTGGACAAATGAGGCGCGTCTAGAAGAACTCATGACGGTGGCAGGAGAAGCGCGGGGGCGACGTCTCATGGGGAAAACCGCCGAGGCGATTATGAAATGGTCGGTCAGTCGGGTTGAAGAAGGATATGACGTTCTGGAGAAGTCCGGATTGAAAGCAGCGAGAAATATCCTTTTTGGCGGAGGGGAAAAAGAAACTGAAAAGCCAAAACAAATCCAAGAAATGACCCCCAAAGAATTTCAGAAAAACCTGTTCACGAAAACAAAAAGAGATTTTTTGAGTTCAGCTGAGCCTGTTTTCGAAGGGAAGAATAGGTCGAAGTCTCCGATCAATAACGACGGAGCTAGCGCAGGTTTGACAAAGGAGATAATGGTTGGGACAGACAAATCCCAGCCCCGCGCACCGCCCACGTTCGGGAAAACCAATCTCGGCGGATTGGGATTTGACGAGAACGGTAACGCGTTAAAATCAGAAAACGTCATCGTAGACTACGGCCGCCCAAGAAACAGATCAACAGGGGGTTCCCTGGTGCGGGATCTGGTCCCTAAAACTCCTGGTTCGCTCGCACACAGACCATCTTGGAAAAGTGAACGGATTGTCGCGCCGGTAGCAGGGAAGACGACGACACTTATTGGGAATTACAAGAGCGACATGCATCACGTTTTGGGCGAGTTGAATTATCCGAAATCGACCAATTTTGGTCCCAAAGAGGGGGGATTTAACCTTCTCAATGTGCCGAATGATGTGACGATTGGTGTGGACTTCTGGAAGCAATTCAATGAGCCATGGTTAAGGCAGGCCACAAACAGGGGCGATGTCGTTGTTGTCATGAGCAATCCTTCTGACCCATTTCTTCTTTCGAAGGGTGGACAGTCCACTGGGTTTGGACGAGAAGTTGAATTTATGAACCGCCTCGTTTCCGAAGGGGAATACACATTTATCGAACAAGAGGGAAAATATGTCCCAAGAAAATGAGAACAGGGAGAAAAATCGAATTATTGATGACAGATTAAGATCGTCAGGGATCGTTGATTCGCAACTCTTAGCGTCTTTTGATGAAGCCTATAATTATGAGGCAGCTTCTACGATAAATTGGTTGATCGCGAAGCTTCAAATCCTTAAGGATGTTCTTGTGCATGCAGGGACATTAAAAATCGAATCATTCAAACAGATTTCGGATGTTGAGGAATTTAAAGCGTGGCTTCGTGAGCGCTACCCAGACATTGCTGATAAAGTGTAAAGAGCGAAGTGAAGAGCTACAAATCAAGACCAAATTTGCTTAGGCGTTTAATTCTATAAGGAATGGGTGAATTACAATGAAACATATTATTAGTTTAGTTGGAAAGAGGGACGTCTTTAACTAAATAACTAATAGGGGGAGATCGGATCTTCTCAACTAATAAATTTACTGAAATTCTGAAAAAACATACGACGAAGGAAGGTGAACATTAGCCATGACAAAACTTGAGATGTTGCGGTCAAGGCGTGACGCCATTCTAACGCTTGCGGCGAATCGAGGAATGAAGAACGTTCGCGTGTTTGGATCCGTGGCGCGCGGGGACGATCGTCCGGACAGTGATATTGATTTTTTGGTAGATGTGGAGCCTGGGCGAAGTCTGTTGGATTTAGCGGGGTGGGTGGTGGACTTGGAGGAAAATCTGCACACGAAAGTCGACGTGGTGACGGCGCGGAGCGTAAGCCCCTACATGCGGACTGCTGTTTTGAAAGAAGCGGTGCTGTTGTGAAGAGCGACAAGGTCCGGCTAAAACACATTTTAGACGCGATGGAAGTGCTGATGGAATATGCGGCGGAAGGGCACGACTTATTTACTCGAGACAGGAAGACACGGTTGGCGATGATTCATCTGGTACAGATGATAGGGCAAGCGGCGGGGTCGTTGAGTCCGAGTTTAAAAGAGAAGACATTGGAAATCCTATGGAAACAGATGGGAGTGATGAGGAACGTTCTGGTGCATGAATATTTTGCAGTGGATGACGAACTGGTATGGGATGTTGCGATCAAAGATATTTTAGTGATTCAAGGAAAGATCAAGACGCTTTGGGAAAGTCTGCCTGAGGAGAAAGAAGGATAAATCATTTTTGATTTTGCTGAACCCCCGGCTGGCCCCACGAAAAGCTCAGCCCCACGCTGTTCCCGCTGAGAAGCCCACGGCCCCTCCGTCCCCGGCCGCCACTGCCCCGGCGGGGCATCAAGTTGCCTTAGGGCTTGTGACAAAATAACATAGACGATCTTCTCCGTATTTTTTAGAATGGCGGCCTGTGAAGAAAGACGGGTCTTTGAAACGAAAGCTGGCAGCGGTTCTGCCGTTTTTAAATGAAAAACAGCGCCGTATTTTGGTAGCTGCGGAGGCTAAATCCTATGGACGGGGAGGCGTCAAAACCCTGTGTGAAATCACGGGATTGGCCCGCCAAACCATTTATCGAGGGTTTAAAGACCTGGAAGCGGGGGACACCTCAGAACGAGTAAGGAAACCCGGAGGAGGACGCAAGGGCGTCTGCCTGGAAAATCCCGGGCTGGTCAAGGACATAGAGAGGCTGGTTGATCCGATGACGCGCGGAGATCCCGAGTCGGGGTTGAGGTGGACATGCAAGAGTGTGAGGAAATTGGAAGAAGGGGTGCGGGAGGGTGGATATTCAGTCAGCTACCGGACGATTGCCAGGATTTTACATGGCTTGGAGTATAGCTTGCAGGCGAACCGAAAAACGTCTGAGGGACAAAAAGCTCACCCCGATCGAGACGGGCAGTTTCGATATATCAACCAGCAGGCGATGGATTTTCTCCGTCGGAGAGTGCCGGTTATTTCCGTAGACACCAAGAAGAAAGAGCTTGTGGGTGTCTATAAGAATGGGGGCCGGGAATGGGAGAGGAAAGGGGACGCAGTGGAGGTCTTGAGCCACGATTTTCCCGACCCGAAAGTTCCCAAGGCGGTTCCGTATGGCGTGTATGATCTGGGCCAAAACAAGGGGTGGGTGAATGTGGGCATGAGTGCCGACACGGCAGAATTTGCCGTGGAAAGTATTCGGCAGTGGTGGAAACATATGGGGCGGGGGCGATATCCGCGGGCGCGGGAACTTTTGATCTGCGCGGACAGCGGTGGCAGCAATGGATACCGCTTGCACTTGTGGAAGTGGGAACTACAAAAGTTCGCTGATCAGAAGGGGCTGAGAATCACGGTCTGTCACTTTCCTCCAGGGACCAGCAAATGGAACAAGATTGAGCACCGTCTTTTTTCCTACATCAGCATGAATTGGCGAGGACGTCCTTTGACGGACTACCGGACGGTGGTGAATTTGATTGCCTCGACAACGACAAAGACAGGGCTTGTGGTGAAGTCACGGCTGGACACGAACACCTATGAGCGAGGGATTGAGGTTTCGACGGAAGAAATTCAAAAACTCTGTGTGCGAGCACATTCTTTCCATGGGGAATGGAATTACACCGTCGATCCAAGGAAATAAATCGTCTATGTTATTTTGGCACAGGCCCTTAAAAGTAAGTGAGAAGGTTGTGACGATTGATGGAGAAGCCTTGTTGCCAAGGCCTGGACAACCCAATTTTGTTGCCGATGAGAAATTGTTGACCAAATGGGATCCTGTGTATAAAAAAGAGGCGATTGACGAAGCAATGCACAAAAAATCTTTGACCTGGTTAGTGAAGAACTGGCGAAACGGAAGATGACTTTGTAAGTTGAGTGACCCCGGAAAAAACGACCATATAGTTTTAAGCAAAACCGCCTATGCGCACTTGAGAGCGATTTGTTGAGTTTTTCTTTTCTGACCCGATTGGATGTATACAAATGCTAAAGGAGATTCGTGGTGAAAAATACTACTGTCGTGTTGCGATTGTTCGCGTTTGTTTTTTTACTCAGCGGATGTGTTTCCAGAATTGGGTTAAAGGAACCATTAACATTTGCCCCGAGTTCCGTGTCCACCATCCCCATTCATCTCGGGGTAATCTTCCCTGACGGGATGAAACATCAAACGTTCAAAAAACGCGGGATGGAACTTTTGGTCGGAAAAGCTGTCAAAGAGAATATTGGAAATTCGTTACTGTCATCCTTTCAGTCGGTAACCGTAAGCACGGACACCGCTGAATTGCCCGCGACGATCAACGCCGTGGCCAATGTCCGGTTTGATTCTGGAACGGATTTTAATTTACCCCTAACGATATTCCAGGAAATCAAACTAACGGTGGTCCTGGATTTTAAAATTATTGATAAAAACACAAAAGCAATCCTATGGGAAACAACCGCGCGAGGAGAAAAAAAGGGACACCAACCTCCCAATATTGGGTTGTTAAATATTAGTTTTGTTAACGCTTTTTACAGAAACCTGACCCGCGACTCGGTGCAAATGGCCCTGGATGATCTTAACCAACAGATTCAAACTAAAGGCAAAGAAAATCTTCGCCTTCAATCCGGTGTTAAGTAAGGGGACGAAGGTGCTGTTAATCAAAACTGGCATACGATTATTCTTAACGGATTTTATACAAATAAAAACGCAAGGAGATTAAGATGGGATTGATGTTAAAGAAGTCATGGATGGTTGTGTTGGGATTAACAGTTGTTTGTGCCGGGATACTTTTTGCGGCTGAAATTCCGGTTGGAAAAAAGGTTCAAATTCAGTTAAAGACGGGGAATAAGATTGAAGGGGTCATAAAAGAAGTGAACAAAGACCAAACGGAAATCACTTTGGTCAATTTCAAAGAACCCATCGAGCTGTCCGCGATTCAAAAGATTGTGATCCTCAAGGACCAGTCTGCTGTTCGGATCGAGGAGGAAGGAGACGGTCGAAAAACAACTGGAGCCATGCATCGGCTTTCTCCCATTTCGATTGCTTTCGGGGGATCGGGTTCGTTTGGGCTTGAATTGGTTGGATATGAGTATATTGGAAAAAGCGGTTTGGCCCTTCGCGTGACCCCCTTAAGTATTTATGGGTTCACAGAAGACAAGCACGGAACCTTTAGGTATGGGAATACGACCTATCACACGACCTATACCAATACCAGCGCTTATTGGGCCCCCTTGTGGTTCAGAGGATATGCCCGCAAAATGTCTGAAAACTTCTGGCCGTATGCCGGGGCGACATTGGCTTATCATGCCTATGAAACCGACCTGGGTGAAACTTTGCGGGACACATCGATTCGACCCGCCGTGGAATATGGTTTTGATTTTGGTGGAAAAACCGTTCGCGGGAACATCGGAGGAAAAACGTTCTTCGGCGAGGGCGGTGATGATAAGACCATCACACTGTTCAGCCTGGGTCTGAGCATTGGTTGGGAAGTCTACTCCAACTAATTTTAATCCACGGAGCGCACCCCCCTTTCCTTGTTCATCGGTAAAAGGGAAGGGGGGTGTGAGGCCGAGGGGAAGTGTTTGAAAATATCGCCAAGGTCTTATGTCGGAGGACCTCATGGAGATGGGTAAAACCGCCTACAAGCATTTAGTGGCGGCGGTTGGGAAGATGCTGGAAGAAGGGAAAATGGCAGGTCAGCAAGCGGACAGTAGCCTGGCCAAAATTTATTGGAACATCGGCGACAAGCTGATGGAGGCCGGTTTAATCGGCACTCCGATGAAGAGTTCGGCCAAGGGCTTGCCGCTACGTTTTTTATTCAAATCTCAAGCTTTGCTGTGTTGATATGCGATGAATAAAATACCCTAAGGGGAATAAAAATCATGCGACTCTGTTATAGATCTAAATCTTTGCCTTTATTGTCCCAACTTATCTTTCGTGTTTTAGAAAATAAAAACATGGGATTGTTGGTCCTTTTTCTATTGGCAGGCCTTGTGGGTTACTGTGAGGTGACACCCTCTTTTGTTCTTGATAAATATATATTTAATGGTTCCAGAGGATGGGGTGGGGGGATCCAAGCCGTTGAGTTTGACAAAAACAGAGTCTATGTTGGAGGGGATTTTACCCACGTGGGGCCTCCAACAGGAAATGTTGCTATCATCAATACGAAAACGGGGCGCTTGTTTGCGGGATTTCCCGAAATGATGACTGGTAGGGTACAAACGTCTATTCCAGATGGTAATGGTGGCTGGTTTGTCATGACATCGAATGTAGGCGGGGATCTTTATTACATACTTCCAGATGGCAAAGTGAAATCCAATTGGGGACAGTATATTGATAAATCTGTTTATTGTTTGGCGACACATGGGGATAAGGTCTTTCTGGGTGGGGACTTCGATGTTGTCGGCAAGTCTCCCCGGAGAGGTTTTGCGGTGGTGTCTAAATTGGATGGTTCCTTAGACGACTGGACTCCGTTAACAGACACCACTGTTAATACCATGACCATTGATGGAGATGATCTCTACGTAGCAGAGATGACTAAGAGATCTACAATTTACAAAATCCACATACCCGATAGATCAGTCAAAGCAATAGTTTCTTGTCCTGGGTTCGTTAAAAAAATTGCGGTTAAAAACAATAAACTTTACTTTGCCTGGGGTTTGGCATTCAATTTTGGTCAGAAGGATCAATTGGATGTTCTCGATTTATCAGACAACCAAACACGTTATCAGATCGTGCAAACGGATGATGGGATTCGAGATTTCGAAATACAAGAGGATAAATTATTTCTGTGTGGGCGCTTTTCAGTTATCAATGGACATAAGAGGACGGGTTTTGCGGCTTACGATCTTAAAACAGGACAAATCCTTGGTATCAATCTGACCCTTAAAGGTCAATTTACCGTTGATGTATTTGGAGTAGAAATAGACGGGGACCGTCTTGTTGTGGGGGGTGAATTCACAGAAGCGGGCGGGGAAAAAAGACATCATTTGGCTTCGTTCAACATTGGGACAGGTTTGGTCGAACCGTGGGACCCTGTGGCGAATAGAAATGTCACCACTCTTTCCATTAGCGGGGAGAACTTGATTCTGGGTGGTGAATTTTCTTCCGTAAATGCCATTGATCGTGGGGGTCTTGCGGCTTTTTCTCTGACCACAGGGCTTTTGGAGCCCTGGGCGCCACAGACAAACGGGTCAGTTATCGACCTGAATTTGTCTAATGGAAAGCTGTATGCGGCCGGTAAGTTTTCACTGGTTAATGGTATTGAGCGGAATAATTTGGCTTCTTTTGCTTTGACACGTGACGGGGAGATGACCTCGTGGGCCCCCAAAACCGATGGAGAAGTGACTCAAGTCTTGCCAAACGGAGAGATGATCTACTTTTGTGGAAAGTTTAATAATGTCAATAGTCAATCAAAGCCCTTCCTTGCCGCTATGGATGAGCGGGGTAATTTAAGCCCCTGGAATCCAGAACCAGACAAAGAAGTGACGGCGCTGGGAATCAACAAGGGTGTCCTTTTTGTCGGAGGTCTGTTTTCAAAAATAGGGACATCCTACAGGAACCATTTAGCCGCTTTCGATCTAACGGATTACACGTTGGTGGATAGGGGATTAAATCCAGGTTTGTGGGGTAATGACAGGTTCGAAGTGAATCAATTTGCTTTCGATGGGGATGACCTTTATGCGGGAGGATATTTTGGAGACACTTTTTCCCGGAAAAATGGGGTTTTTCAACTCCATTGGGGTACAAATTCATTCGGGAATTGGAGTCAAACTTTTGATAACGATGTAAATGGGCTTTGCTCGTCAGGGGGCCAGCTTTATGTGTATGGGGAATTTCAATTACTTGCTAAACCGGGCGGGGGTAGACGGATTACCCGGTTTGATATCCCCTCCGGCAAATTAAATGGGTGGGCTCCTGAGCCCAATATATGGGTAGAGGATGTCGTGATTAAGGATGGACTACTGATAATGGGAGGTCCATTTTTCAAGGTAGGAGGAAATAACCGGGCCTATGGATTGGCGGGTTACCGCGTGCCACCGGAGAAAATTCAATCATTTGAAATGGTGAACGTCTCGCGATCTTCGATCGGGGTCAAATGGGCCCCAATTGCGGGAGCGACCCATTACACCTTATCGGCATCTACAGAATCCGATAAGACCTCTAACTTTTATTATTCAACAACAACGACAAATACCGAATTTTCTCTTGGGGAATTGGAGGCGAACCAAACATACCAGGTGTATTTAAATTCCTGCAACCAGGGTGGATGCTCCTCTTTTGTTCCTGTTGGATCCACAACCACACCTGTTGCGGTTCCAATATTTAAATTCAATTCCTTGTCTTCAGGTTCTATTCGCATAAACATAGATCCTAATGGGAACAAGATCGGAACTGTATATATTGTGGATCAGGCTCTCGATGGATCAAATGATTTCCAAACTGTTTTGACAACAAGTTCTTTGACCATATCTATTGACGGTCTCGAAAAGAGAAAAAGATATTCCTTTTCTGTCCGGGCTGTATCTTTGGGGGGAGAATACTCTGATCCGGCGGTCATCAGTGGGGTTTGGGCCTCTCCTTCATCCCCCGGATTTTGGAGAGATTACGGAGATTTCGGATTCTGTTGTTAAGGGGACCTGGACCGCATCGAATAGTGCAGATCGATACTTGTTTTTTGCCTCAACCAACTCATCGCCGGCGCCTTATTTAATCGCCTTATCAACAATGACTTTTTCGAATGAAGGATCATTGTCATCGCTTACTCCAAACACTCGATACCAGTTCTGGGTCAAGGCCTGTGACCAGGACGCCTGTTCCGATTCCAAGAGCATTGGCAATGAAACTACTTTAGCCGCAGTTCCTCAACTCTCTTTCCATCGCGTGGACAACAGATCAGTGCAATTGTTGATTCTAAATAATGGGAACCCTATTGGGACTCATTACTTGGTGGAGAAGTGCATTAATGGAAAAGATTTCTTACCTGTTCATCTTGGCCCGGATCTCAATATCGCAATGGAAATTTTAGAAAATGGCACTTCGCCATTTTTTGTTCGTGCTAAAGCTAAGAATGACGTAGGTGTTTTTTCCCTTTATTCCCCGATCGTACAAATTGACTTAATGGTTAATCCACCGAACGAAGTTCGTATCTATCCTGTTCCAATCAGAACGGGTCGGGGCGAAAACAGATTAACCATTGAACACGTGTCTCCCGGAACTGAAGTAAAAATATACACTTCCAATGGAAAAATCGTTCGCTCCATAATTGCCACATCAAATAGATCCGAATGGGATTTGACTAATGACACAGGTGAACCCGTGGGCAGTGGTGTTTACTTTGTCTTACTTGATGGATCTGGCGAAAAGAAAACATTTAAGGTGGTGATTCAACGATGAAACGGATATCTCTGATTGCGTTAAGCATTGGTTTTTGTTGGGCAACGGTCCAGGCGGCGGGGACTACCGCGGGGGAATTTCTGACTTTGGGCGCGGGAGCGCGAATTCCAGCGTTGGGTGGGGCTGGGGTGGCGTTGGCGGACGATGCCACGTCCCTGTATTACAACCCGGCGGCCATGACCCTTGTTAAGAGTCAGTCGGTGGTTCTGTTGCACACGGCTTACTTGGATTCGAGTTATTTTAGCCAGGGGGCTTATGTGCGCAAATTGGGATCCAAGGGGAGTTTGGGGGCGAACCTTCATTACTTCAACGCCGGGTCCATTGATAGCACGGACGTCTCCGGCGCCGCGGCGGGGTCCTTGACGCCGGACGACGTGGCCATGACGGTGGGGTATGGGCGACAGTTGGGACCTGTTTCTGTTGGCGCTGGCGTTAAATACGTGAAATCCAAGTTGGTGGACACCGCTTCCACGTGGGCCTTGGACCTAGGCCTATTGAGCCAGGGCTTTTTAGGTGACCGCTTGAGGGTGGGGGGATCCATCACCAACCTGGGGAGCGGGTTGAAATACGAATCCGAAGAAGAAGACTTGCCCACGACCATCAAGGGCGGCGCGGCGTATCAGATGTCGAAACGAGTGGCGTTCGCCTTGGACGCGGCGTTTCCGAAAGATGAAGACGCCTATGTGATGGGAGGAGCGGAATACGAGATGCCCATCGCCACCGATTGGAGCGCCGCCGGGCGGGTGGGATACAACACCGGCACGGCCGGTGACGTGAGCGGGTTGACCGGCGTCACGTTCGGCGCGGGGTTGACCCGAAAAAGCATGAACATCGATTATTCCCTGGTTCCCCAAGGCGACCTGGGCATGACACACTGGATTTCGTTGGGGCATGATTTCTAAACCCGTCCACTTCACCCGTCTTCCCTGAAGTATCAGGGAAGGCGGGTGCGCCGCTGGAACAGCGGGCGCGTTCTCCGAAAATATTTCGGACAGACGTTTGGGCTGGGCATTTGTCTAGCGGGAAGTGATAATAACGGGATCGATAGTGAGCAATCGCTCCTTAATGGAGATACTTTAATGAGGAACAAACGAATTAACAATAGTATTATAAACAACGGGGGGTCTTCAAACACATCCTTTTTTAGGAAAATTTTTATCTTTGGATTATTTTTATTGCCCGCCTTTTTTAGCAACCCAGGCTGGGGACTTAATTATTTCACAAGCGCGACCTATGGGCTAACGGAGTGGAAAACGGGAAATTCGCTGTTGTTGATCAGGAAGGAAACATCTTTGTTGCAGGATATCTTTACAGTGATAATTCATACAAATTTTCAATAGTCAAATTTAATCCCCAGTTAATCTTCAGTTCATCTTTTACTATCGGAACTGCAGACGGGTTGAATTACGCTAATGCCATTGCTTTAGACTCAACAGGGAATGTTTTTGCGACCGGATTCATTAAAAACCCAGACACAAGTTTTAACAACCTATTTGTGGTGAAACTCACCAATGAACTTGTTTTGATTTCTTCTTTTACGAAAATCCCACCCGTCGGATGGCAAGGTCAAGGGACGGGGTTCAGGACATCAGATGAGTCTTTACTGGCAGGATATCAGCCCACAGGGATGGGGCACACTCCTTGAAGGGCAGGATTTATAGGCCATTTTGACCAGACCCCAGTTTTATTGGATTCAGCTATTGAGCACCACTTGAAGGCCAGGCATCCTTACTCGCGGGGGGAGATGGGCATGTGTAAAAAGGGCAACACAGCAAGGAAAAGTTTGGTTAGGGAAATATACTTCCACATTGGACCTACTTTCATCGACAGCTATCCCCACAATCAATCTTCCAGACCACTCAAACGCAGCACTTGGCATGGATCAAAACGAAAATGTATTTATTTCAGGAACTATTAACAATATGGCTTGGCTAGGAAAATTCGACTCTTCTCTGGTTTTGATTTCTTCAATATCTGAACCAACCGCCTCTATTTCCAATCTTTGGCTATCTTACAGGACAGTTCCATTGTTGCTGCGGAAGACGACAAATCGATAATTTATAAATTTTCTCCAAATTTATCTTTAATTTACGCCTCGAATGGATTTGGAGATGTGCGAGGGCTTGCCTCGGATTTGTCAGGAAATATCTTTGCCTCTGGCTATAGGCTATCACTCATGTCTCTTTCGAAACATCCACCTCTGGTTGCCCCGTCTTCGTTCAATGGAATTGCCTTATCATCTACGTCGATTCGGTGGTCTTGGACAGATGTGGTTGGAGAATCATCTTATCAAGTTTTCTCCAACACAGGAGAGGCCCTCTCTGAAGACCTCTCTGCCAACACTCTCTTTTGGATAGAAAATGGGTTGTTGCCCAACACAAGCTATACTGGATATGTTGTCTCAAAAGAAGGGCTGGAATCCCATGAATCGATGGCAAATGCCGTGGTTACTTTAGGTTTAGTTCCAATAATAACGACCCCGGAAACCCCGATCGCTTTCCCGAACCCGTTTCGGCCGGGGAAGGGGCACACGGCTATGTCGATCGATAACTTGCCGGAAACGGGGACGTTGAAACTGTTTACCCTTAAAGGCGAACTGGTGCGGGAAATCCCGGTGGCGGCGGGAAGTGCTTCGTGGGATGTTAAAAATACGGCGGGGGAATCTGTCTCCAGCGGTGTTTATTTTGGCGTGGTGGATGGGCAAGACAGTGACAAAACCTTTAAGGTGGTGATTCAACGATGAAACGGATATCCCTGATTGCGTTAAGTATTTGTTTTTGTTGGACGATGGGCCGGGCGGCGGGGACTACCGCGGGGGAGTTTCTCACCTTGGGTGCGGGTGCGCGCATTCCGGCGTTGGGGGGGGCTGGGGTGGCGTTGGTGGACGATGCCACGTCCTTGTATTACAACCCGGCGGCCATGACCCAGGTTAAAAGTCAGTCGGTGGTTCTGTTGCACACGGCTTACTTGGATTCCAGTTATTTTAGCCAGGGGGCCTACGTGCGCAACCTGGGAGCCAAGGGGAGTTTGGGGGCGAACCTTCATTACTTCAATTCCGGGTCCATTGATAGCACGGACACCTCCGGTGCGTCAGCGGGGTCTTTGACCCCGGACGACATGGCCATGACGGTGGGGTATGGGCGTGCGCTGGGTCCTGTGAACGTGGGAGCTGGGTTGAAATATGTGAAGTCCAAGTTGGTGGACACCGCTTCCACCTGGGCTTTGGACCTGGGCGTATTGAGCCAAGGCTTTTTTGGTGACCGCTTGAGGGTGGCGGGATCCATCACCAATTTGGGGAACGGGTTAAAATACGATTCCGAAGAAGAAGACTTGCCCACGACCATCAAGGGCGGCGCGGCGTATCGGATGTCGAAGAGAGTGGCGTTCGCCTTGGACGCGGCGTTTCCGAAAGAGGAAGACGCCTATGTGATGGGGGGAGCGGAATACGAGATGCCCATCGCCACCGATTGGAGCGCCGCCGGGCGGTTGGGATACAACACCGGCACGGCCGGTGACGTGAGCGGGTTGACCGGCGTCACGTTCGGCGCGGGGTTGACCCGCAAAGGCCTGGGCATCGATTATTCCCTGGTCCCCCAAGGCGACCTGGGCATGACCCACTGGATTTCCCTGGGGTTTGATTTTTAGGAAAAGTGGGTTGGATTATGTCTAGATTGGGATACAGCTAGTTTTAATGATGATTTATTTATCGTTTCATTCTTATTGTTTTAAAGAGGTTTTATGGCCCTATATTCTTCTTTCTTGATGACTGGAATTATCGGGATATTTCTCGGGTTGGGGTTATTTATTTTAGGGATGTGGCTTAGGATGTCAGCCCAAAAATACGAGTTCAACAATATTTCTGATGGTGGCGTTGTGCGGTTTGATAGTTTCTGGGCGATGAAGGGGCACAACATGAAGAAGATTGTTTCTGGATTGATTCTGGTTGTTAGTTTTTTTGTATTGGTTTTTGGTGCGTCTGTTTTCGCGGGCAGCCAATTGCTTAAACACCAGCATAAATTGGAGGCCAAGTCTAAAAACCAGTAAATCCTACAGAAATTCCCCACCCCCGCTCATTTCCGTTAGACCCATCAATGGCACTTCTGTTGGGCCATACGGGTC
>JADJZR010000003.1 GCA_016715645.1 Elusimicrobiota bacterium
CTGGAAGCGGGGAAACGCGCTGTTTCCGTTCTGACGATCATCCAAGACGCCCACGACAATTACGAAGCCCAACTGGCCCTCAGCCGCACCCTGGCCGAACTGGCCGAAAAGGAAAAAGACGGCCCCCTCCTGGTCTGCGTCGAAGGCGCCTGGGGACCGGTCAATGTCAATGTTGTGAAAAATAAAATCCCCCCTGAAAAAATTGAATCAACAACCAACGATTTACTCAAAAGGGGTTTGATAACAGGTGAGGAACATCGTGCCATGCTGGATGATCGAATCCATATCATGGGTGTCGAAAACCAGAAAATGCACCGAGTCAACACTTTATGGCAAAAAACCGTTATTGACAACACGCCCGGTATCAATCCTTGGTTACACGAAATAACGGAATGGAGGAAAGACCTGGTTAAGTCGCTCCCCCCCCCCATTCAAGACCTTATTCTTGCCCGGGATTCTTATGACAAGGGAGAAAGCGAACTAAATTATTTCTTAAAAATTCTTGTGCGGCATTGGGGGAAGACCCCAATTCCCATAGAATTCAGTTCTATCAAGACTTTTATCGAGATCGCCCGAGAAGAGGAGGTGGACAAAGAAATAAAGCCAATGATTCATATCCTTTTGGAAGAAATGGGGAGAGATGGAATGCCAGCTACCCCTATGATTTCCCTCCAAAACAATAACCCCCGGGGATTGCTTAACTGGTGGGAATCCGTAGATCAAACTAAATTGTCTGTAAAAGGCAGAGAAAGTTACGAAAAAGTTAGGACCAGGCTAAAAACCAGAGAATCCGCCGAGACCTTGGAACCCGGAAAGCTACAACGGGAAATTAGAGCATTCTATTCCGCCCTATTGGAAAAGTCTCTAGCGAACCTTCCGTCAAAGAACGAACATGATCTCCAACTTGAAAAAATTAAGTTAGCCCGATGGATTTCGCTCAGGGTTCACCTGGCGAAATTGGAATTAACCCCTGAACTACTCACTGAAATTTTAACGGAACCCATGGTATATCCATGGACGTGGGCCGCCCAAAAAGCGGAAACACTCAACCTCCGAGACCATTTTCCTCCGCCACCTCGGGAATGGAGAAAAACCGAATTAGCGGCCATCAAGTTCTATCGATTGGCCTCGTTGCGCAATGGCCCGATAGCGGCAGGAACGATCACGGCCGCTCGAAACGCTAACACAAGTAAAGTCATCCTTGTCGCTGGAGGATTCCACGCTCCGGGCCTTCAGGCTGAATTTCGCCAAGAAGGTGTAATGCACCAAACGTTTTGTCCAAAATTCGACATAAAAAGCCCTCAATTTGAGCTAAGAAAAGCAAGTAATTTTATGTCGAAAGAAGCAACCCCTTTGATTTACAATCCTTCGGGAAATAATGCTCTTGAAAAGAGGACGAAACACTTCTCGTTCCAATGGGTAAAAAAAACATATCTCAACAATTAAATTCAATAGAAAATTATTTTTTTGGGGAATCGCGCTTTTTCTCCTCGCGGCCCTACTCTTCGCAACCCCCCTTGACGTAGGAAACGCGATACAAGGAGGTTTTTCTTCTCAAACAATTACAAACACAGGAAAAGCTCTTCTCCCATCAGCAGTCTCTCTTCTATTGGGCTATATTCGGATTCCAAAGGGAATTTTCGATCGCATTGGAGAAAGACAGCCCAGCAAAGAAGAACTGATCGAACGTTCTAAGAAAAAAATTATCGGTTTTTTAGAAAATTCAGAAACATATGATCAAGCCCTCGCCGTCCTTATCAGTCTCCATTCCAGCGACCCCGAGGATGAAATAGCGGAGGCTATTTTCGACCAATTAGATGACAATCAAAAAAAAATATACATGAACCAAGCGGTTGAAGATCCCCGCTGGGCCATGGAATTGGCCCATGTCGTTCAAGGGAAAAGCAGACGGGAACGGGATACTATTTCAAGGGAAGCTATGCGTCTCCTCCCGGAAGCCCTTCGAGATCTTGAAGATATCAACAGAATCTTTGAAGATATCTCCTCGGAAAATTTCAACGGTAAAACACCAGAATCAATTCAATCTAATTTCAAAGAACTCCTTCAACGGCACAAAAATCGGTTAAAGTCCCCCAATCTAAACGTGCTGAAAGATGATGGAATTTTGGTCTCCCCCATGGATGAAGATTCACAGCATATATCCCAAGCATGGACTGTCTTTCGGTATTACAAAACTATGTCCGAAGAGACCGCTCGAAATTATCCATCCGGTGAAATCACCCCATCCGCTTCAGATCCAACCAAATTTCTTTCGCAGGTTCGATTAATGAGAGGCATTCTGTACACAGAAATCGAATTCCATGAATCTGTCGCTGCCATGCGCCAGTCCGGCATGGCCTTTCCCTCGACAACGGGCTTAGGATTGGAAAAAGGCATTGGTTTTGGCCTTTTAAAGAAATGGGCACGTTTCTATTCGGGGGATAGCCTTACCGTAGGCAATAAAACCACTAAATTAATCAATAACATTCAGAGCGCCTGGAAAGCTCTCTCTCAAAGCGCTCAACTTGTTTCGGGAGGGGTGATCGAGTTAAACCGCTCAATTGATATTGACACGTTCCCCGTTTCGTCAACCCTCAAACAACCGGAATTCGCAGAGGTCATGGCAAATGCGAAAACTCGAATAAAAGATGGATCTGCCCCTGTCATTGTGGCTCTTCCCTGGGCCCAAACTAAGGCTGATTTTTTGCTATCGATTGAAAAAACATCCCAAACCCCATCGGAGGTTGAGACCTTGGGAGGTCAGCAAGTGGTTCGATTTCACGCCGGCCCACTCTTTTCGGACCCAACGACCGCCGAGAATAAGATGGTTCAGCTATTAGAAAACATCGGCAAGGAGAAACCCAGCGTTGTCGTCATCGACTTAGACGAACTGGTTTCGGACCTCTTTCTCCTTGAGACCACTGATGTAGCCTCAAAAAAGCTTCAAGAAAATTTCATAAATCGCATGCTCGCTGAATGGGAACGTCTTCAGGATAAACCAACCCTCTTGTTTTTAACATCCGATGACAACCATTCGTTTTATCTCCCTGAAAGAGTCTCTCAACAGGCCCTTCGCGTGGAGCCCACCCGGGAATCGGTTCACCTCAGCTTGTTGGAGACCCTCGAAGGCATTAGACAGACACATCCCTCCCTGACCGTTGAAAACGGAGTCGACACTTATATTCTCAATCAAATCTATGGAGAGTCCTCGCTCACTCTGCCCGACGCCCAAAGAATGTTGGCTTGGGTTGCCGCTCAAAAAGCCTCCCAAGGCCAACCAATGAGAGTGGCCGACTTGAGGGGTGAAATCGCGCAACTACCCGTAATCGACAAACTCCCCATCGCGAGACGTGTTCGGGCCGTGGCAGGAAAAGTAACCCCCGAAATACGAGAAAAAATCTACAGGATCGCCAACGAACTCCGTCGCGCCCGTGCCAGCAAAGACGAAAAAGAAGCTTCCCGAAAAGAACAATATCTGGACACGGTTTTAGGGCTTTTCTTCTTCTGGAAAAACACGGCCTCCAAACCGCCCGAAGAGCGAAAAACGGTCGATCCGAACTTTCGAGCCCAAGCCAAAGCCCGCTTTAAGCAGAAATATTCCGGCTTAGACCACATTTTTGACCAGCTTTTTGACCTCTGCGTGTTGCCTAAATTGGGGACCGAACATTCCGCCAATGCGCCACCAAGCGATATCCCGCTTTTGTACGGGTCCCCTGGCGTTGGTAAAACCTCTCTGGGCCATGCCATTGCTGAAATGTTTGGAAATGACGAACACGGGGACCCCTTTTATAAGTTTGCGGAAATATCTCTGGCCGGCGAATCGGATGGATCAAAGATTACCGGGTTCAGCTCCACCTACGCCAAATCCAGTACCGGCGCCCCCCTGCAACTTTTCCGACAAGCGGGAACAGGCAAAGTCGTATTGCTAATTGATGAATTAGATAAAGCGAACAGAGCCCTATTAGAATCTTTGACACGCCTTTTGGACCAAACTAACCCTTTCATGGACAGCTACCTGAGTTCGGAATTTCCTATTAATTTAAGGGATGTTCAAATTGTCCTAACGGCCAACTCCTTGGAATTTCTAAAAGATCATACCCAATTAAGAGATCGGGTTAAGATCATCCATGTTCCCGACTACCAACCCGCCACCTTGGAACAGATTGCCACCCGCCATCTTCTCCCTCAAGTAATGGCTGAAGAATCTTTGGAGGATTACATAAGTGTTCCTGATCCTGCCGCTTTTGTGAATAAATTGCTAACGGATTATCCGTCTATCCGAAGCCCCAGGTCAATCAAGAAAACCATTGAATTTGTGCTTCGTGAGGCCTTCAATCGCCAGGTCGGCCCTGGCAAGCCTGATCCACTTGCCACAAAATTCGAAATAACTCCAGACGACATCCAAATATATCTGGGGCCTCCCCAACCACACCCACAAACCGGCATTCTCCCAAGGGATCCAGGAGAAGTGGCGATGCTGGCGGCCGGCTTTGATGACATATTCTGGGTTCGTGCCGGAAGGGAGCCAGGTCCCCCGCCCAAAGAGCTTGTCAATCAAACCATTGGACATGTTGAGGGTGAAATGCAAATTTCAGGCGCGATTGCCGTGCGAATTGCAAACAAAAGGAAAAAAACAGAATATAACTGGATTTTAAACACATCCCATCCAGACATAGAAAAATCCGGAAATTCCGCGGGACTTGCCATGGGATTGGCGGTGGTTTCTGAGCAAGAAGATGTATCCGTGCGCCCAGGATTTGCCGTGACCGGCGCGCTCAAAACAAACGGAGAAGTGGCTGAAGTCGCCGGTTTGGATGAAAAAATTCCATCCGGATTACACCACGGAATCCATTCATTTTTACTGCCTCGCCAAAACATGGACGAATTACTTAACATAATGGTTTATAACCCTTCACTTTCCGGCGTCGTTTTGAGAAAAGAGAACGATGTCCTGACAGAAACCCTGGTTTTCCCCCAGGATGTGCCTGAGGTGATCCCAGGCGATCCCATAATGGCCCCGAAGGATTGGGAATCCCTTTTTACTGAAACCGATGGCGTTCAAATTGTCCCTTCAAAGTTTGCCGGCATTAATGGCTGGCAAGTTGAGGGGACTCCGGAAGCCATCGCCAAATGGCTGAGTCACAAGCCTGCACTTGTTCCGTTGACCAACGCACCCACTTATTTTCTTTGTTCAACCATCGACGAGGCTATCGAATTTTCTTTGGAAACTCCATCCACTACAAATGAATCAAAGGAACACCACCTCACCCGCCTCGGCGTCAAACATGTGGATAAAAGAACACTTCCCGAACGAGCGCCACAAACCCGAGAAAAATCAACAGAACCGGCGGAAAAAGCAAAAACCACACTTGAAATAATCCCACTTCAGTCTCCACCCGTTTCCCTTACACCCCCAGGGCGTGGCCGAGATCCGCTCAAAATAATCGGAATAACACCGAACATAGTCAGTAAAGGCATTGCTTACAGAGAAAACTATTTTGCCACGCTCACTCGTATCATTGAAAAAGCGGCCGAACACAATGCCCTGGAAGGGCTTCGCGCTACCATTGCGCTTTCCATTGCCTGTCAGGACCTATTCACAAGCATTAAAAGAAAAGAGAGTGTCCGAGGAATTTCCCTTGCTGGAATCGACTATGAGCAAATTGAACGTGGACTTCGAAAAATTGATAGTTTCAAAAACCAAGCCAAAGATATCATCACTAAATCCTCAGACTCTGAAGAAACTGTAAAATCGAAGATTAGATCTTTCCTAGACGGTGTAGATGGAATTGGGAATCTCATAAATGAACTCACAAAAATTTCGCCAGATCCATCCCAATCAAACGATTACCGAAGATTGCTCATAGAACATTGGGTGGAACGTTATTTCTTTGGGCGAGAAAATATTTCCAATTCCGATCTCGGGTTATCCATGTTGGCCCTACGTGGCGCACTGGATATTCAAAATGGCATTGACATAAATGTCCTTCAAGAGAGAACCCCTCCAAAAAGAGATCGGGGGACAAGCCCCCCTGACCCAATCGACGAAGCGGCCGGAAGGGTCACCCCTTACCGCACCGGATCTCACGGTGGAATTCTAACCTTCACGGTTGAAGAGGAAGCCAAACCGTTTTTATTGGATTCCCTTGCCGCGGCCACACAGACCCAATCCGTTGAAACCCACCCTATTACCTTTCTTGAAATTAACTTCTCGGCCCCAGCGCTTTCACCGACCGATACTAATTCCATCACCCGACTTCTCAACATCGTCAACCAAGCCCGTGCCGCGGGCGGGACAGGGTTGGTGGTGGACCTGGACCGTCTTTTTGACACCTATGGAAACCGAACGGCGGGTGTCCTAACCAAGATGGTTCAGCTCGCGCAAGGCCTCCAGCCGGGAACCAACTCGGTCCAATCTTTTCTTCCACTGCCTCTTATTTTCGTTGGAAAAGAACAGTCCTACTACCGCGCCTCGGACATATGCCCGGCATTTGACGGGCTGGCCCTGGTAACAACGGTTGAGGCGGAACTGGCGGTCCTTATCCGCCGCACGGCGAATACTCTCTGCGCAAATCAACAGCTGTATTTTTCTAATGACGCAATAAATTATGCCGTTGGAAGAGTAAAACATTCCGGCTACGATACGGCCTTTCAAGCCATGAAAAGTGCCTTGGGTAAATCCATTGGGAAGGATGAGATGGTCGTTTCAGAACAACTCATCACGCACGCTTTTTCGGAAACTGAGAATAGGATTGGCCGATCAAACACCGGCTACAGTTTGATTTGGATTAAGGAACGAATTCAGCTGATTCAGGACGAATCCATAAAGCGCCTCGTCAAAACTTATTACAGCCAGTTGCTGGCCACCCCTCAGACAGACTCCAACTATGTGACCCTGTATTCCTATTTGGAGGCCGTGGCGCGCTTTCCCTGGGAGCAAGTCAACGCCCCCCTCGCGGACCCGGAAGATTACGAAACTTTGTTAAAAAGAATGGCTTACGCCGAAAAAAAATTTAACGAAACCCATTTTGGAATGACAGAGGTCCAACGAATTATTAGGCATACCCTCCAAAGCAATTGGCGGCGGCTAAACCATCGCCTCCCCCCCCGGGGCTTGCAATATACGTTCTTGGGTTCTCCCGGAACTGGGAAAACATCGGCTGTTCCGGCAATGGCCAGAGCCATCACCTACAACGGACCTCAAGGGCCCATGACGGCCTACGGAAGTTGGGATATCGACATGGCCGGTATGGATGACCCCTCAAACCTATTGGGGTTTCTTAGAACCTACGTTGGGGCCCGTTGGGGATCCCTCTATGGGGGCCTCATCGAGAGAGGTCTTTACTCAATTTTCGGGATTGACGAACCCAGCCGAGCCAGGACATCGCAGAAAGGCAATCCAACAGACGCATTAACCCGATTTTTAGACCCGGCCTTCCGGGACAAATTCACGGACACGTTTATTGCATTTGCCGTACCGTTGGGGCCCCTCATGGTTGTCTTGCTCACCAATGACAAGCTTCCGGACCACATCGAAGACCGGACCACTCTTGTTGTCATACCGGATCCAACCCCGGAACAACTTGCCCAAATTGGACAACGGCATACTCTCACACGAGTGCACAAAAAGTTTGGAATTAAGTCTCACCTGCTCACCATAGATGACTCTGCCATGCAGGAGATCGTGACAAATTATGTTCCCCACGGAGCACGGGACCTTCAACGGGTTATCTCCTTGCTGGGGGCCGCGGCCGCCAACAAATCTCTTTTAGAGGGAGAGGCCGCAGAACCAATCCACGTCACCCTTGATAACTTGAAAAGTTTGCTGGGCTCACCCCCACGCTCGACCTCGAGGAATTTAAGTAAAAAAGAGCCCCTTCCCGGAGAAGTGTTGACCTTCATTGATGGAATGCCTTCCATGGTCCACGCGGTTCATTTCCCCAGAGAAGACACAGATAGGCTCTACCCAACCATCAGTCCCCTTCTTGACCCTCCGATGAAAGAAAGCGCTCACTTAGCCTTCAAAAATGCCGTCGTCAACAATCCCTCAGATAAAAAGGGCGAAATATTCATTGACGCTTCCGGCCCAAAGAAATTCGAAGGTGCGTCGAGCGGTTTAGCCTATTACATGGCCGTTCAGTCCGCCATAACAGAACAACCAATCCCAAAAGGGGTGGCCTATCTGGGAGGGATCGATGCGACTGGACGGATTTCGAAAGTATCCCCCCAACTTCTTTCCGAATCCGCCTCGAACGCATCCAAATTTGGCCTTACGAAACTCGTGTTGCCTGGGGAAAATAAAGGCGACCTTGAAGCCCTCTTTTTTAACCAACCCCGTTTGGCCAGCCGGACCCGGTATGAAGGAAAGGACACACTGAGAGTTCCTTTCAAAAACGCCGGACCCCGACCCGATTGGGCCGCCCCAGAAGTTATTGCTATGTGGGAAGCGGAAAGCCGACAGGCTTCTTTATGGAATGAAACCTTGAGGTCCCAAGAACTCTTCAATCAGGCTGTAGCAATGAATCTCACCCTCTTTGTGGACGACAACAAAGGAATTCAAATTTCCGGCTCGCAAGAGAGTTTGGACAGGCTACTCGAAGAACATGTCGAGTTCACACCCCCGCTCACATTTGAGCTCATTGATAACGTGAATGGACTGTCTCCCCCCTCGACCCCGAGGCAGAAACCCCTTGAAAAAATTGCCGCCTCCTGGATTGGCGCGATCGCCACCGCTCTCATTTTGGGCAACCTTATTAACCTGGCCGCGACCTTCTCCGTCCAAGCGGCAACAGTGACAGCCGCGGCAAGTTCAGCAGCGTGGGCTGTTCCACTAGGGGTCTCCCTCATCATTCTTTTTATGCTCACAATAAGGCGAAATGTTATTAAGAACACCCCCCTCCCGGCCCTTTTGTCGGATCTTATACGAATAGGATTTGCTTCACCCAACCCAACCTATGACAGACTTGTATCAGAGTATGCCAGATCCGGAAAAATGACTCCTGTCACAAGGTTAAGCATTTTTGGGTTTCTAGCCCCCCCCTTGGATAAAGTTCATGAACCAGAGATTACTCATGAGTTGAAATTGGCCAACGATCGAGCGATCCAGGGGTTAAAGGAAGGTCATGACTTCATCCTTCCAGACACCGATTCTTTTCTGGACCTCGTGGGCGTCGGTGTGGGAACAGACGGAGCCCCACCCCCCGTTATCACTTTTGATTGGGACAGTTTAAAGCAGGGGAAGACCACTACGTTGTTGGATGGGATAGCCCAGGGCAAACCGCTGGGGTCTATTTTGGCCTTTGTTTCCGTCGGTAAAGGTCAAACAGCCGCGGAAATGGCCAACTATGTTGAGACCCGCTGGCCGGGGCTGGACAAAAGTTACAGGGTGGTTTATGTGGATTCGGACCAGATCAATAAAAACGATTTAGGCGAGGTGAATAAGGTTCACAGTGAAAAGTTGGCGAATTACATTAGCAGAAAAATCTTGAATGGTTCCCATATTTCTTTAAGGGTTCTGGTTTCCTCCGAGAACAGAAACCGCTGGGTAGGATTAGCATTGGACATTTTTCCAATCGACGCCGGTTACTCGGTTCAAGGACTTCTCGGCGCCTTCCGAAACGCTCACCTCATCTTCAACATCCAAGCCTAACCACATACGACACGCAAGCGTGGTCGTCTACGCGCTCAAGTCCACCAAACGACTGGCCCGTAACGCTTCCAACAGGTTCGCGGCCACGTTGCCCTTCAGGGCCGTGGGAACCAAGCCTTCCCAGATCTCTTGGTTCGTCGACATCGCTCCCAACCTCACCATAGGAACCAGGCTGGAATCCCACTTAAACACGATGGGAATGGCCGACCTCAACGTTCCCCGATTGATTTTCCCGTTGCGAAGCCCCTGGCCCTCTTTGCCCAATACCACTCGGCTGTAGCCTGACAACAGGCCCTTTAACTGGGCCCTTTCCGCCTGGGCGGACGAACCCAGGTTGTCAACCACCAACAGGTAAGTTGATTCATTAGAGTCGCCACTAAACTTTTGAACAATAGAGTCCACTGTCCCGTTGTCCACCGCTCCTTGATCGTTCAGGAACGATTTCGCATCAACGGCGATAACCGTGGGGAACACCACTTGGCCCGTCAATTCCAGCAAGGTATCTCCCTGCCCCGCACGCGCAAAGGCCGTTTGGAACATTTCCGTCCGCGCAGAACCGCTCAGCGTTCGGTCCACCGCATCAATAAAGCCTTCCGCCACTCGTTGCGCGTCAACCCGGCGCAAATCATGGTCTCGGGCATCAGCAAGGAAGAGCGCATGGCCCATATCTCCTAAGGATTTCAACCCAGCCTTTTCAGCCACCCGCCGGCTCAACGCCACCGCCAGGGATTCCAAATCGGACCGTTCGGTCCTTTTTAGAGTAGAGAATTCGCCCATGCCAGCGTAAATAAACGCCTCGGCCACTTCATGGTTCACCTCAGCGAGCAGGTCAGCGGCCTGGGCTTTACCCAAATCCAGCAATATTTCGAATTCAATGCCCGTAGAGGTCTTCTTCATGGCTATTTCAGCCATCCCTTCCCCGCCGGAAGGCCGTTCCCCCACCTGAACTTTCGAACCAATCGGATAGCCCAAATACGCCTCGTAAGCGGGGACCATCACACGGTTTGACACGTCCGCCATGATCCTCAAAATCTCAGATTTGTTCCCGTTACGAATGGCGTCACCTAACGATTTTTCAAGACCAGGCTCCATTCTCCCCATCACATCAGAGACAACGGTTGCCCTATTTATTTTCGGAATAATCACGCTTTCCCGAGTGGATGGAATGAACGGCATGAGCCCCCAACCACGGAGGACCTCCGCCGCGATCGCGTTCACGCGCGCCATGTCGGCCAACGCGCCGACATAAGGCCTTGCTCCCTCCCCGTGGGCATTGAAATACGCCCGCACCACAGCCGACGTGGCCATTGGCACATTTTCCGATGTCAGGCGGCCGGCCACGGACCGGCGAAGAGCCTCTTC
The DNA here is from genome assembly GCA_016715645.1 of Elusimicrobiota bacterium. Classification (GTDB taxonomy): domain Bacteria; phylum Elusimicrobiota; class Elusimicrobia; order FEN-1173; family FEN-1173; genus JADKHR01. Next base: position 11,012 of record JADJZR010000003.1, read on the forward strand.
CATCCTATTGATTTGGTCAAGAGTCAATCGGGCCGGCATTAAATCCATTTCCTGGAGTGACGCCGAAACCAATCCCACCAATAACGAAGCGTTGGCCCCATTGAGCGGAACCGTTTCACCCCGTTTAACCGCTTCCAGAAGATACTGACCAAGGGGAACAGAAACGGAAGGCCCAAATTGCATTTCGTCCACACGCCGAGACATCAACCGAACCACGAGACCTTCGTCGCCCTTTTCCAATTTGTAAAGAGTGGCGTTCCCCGCCCGATCCAACACCAACCCCTGATGGTTGCCGGCACGGCTCAGCCAGTCCATCACACTTGGGATAGGGAATCGGGCATCCAAATTCTCAACCACATGTACGTGCACCGGCATCCACATCTTCGCGGGTTGGATGGCTGTCGGATTAACGACCAACGATGCGTTTGTCGCTTGGACACCCGCCCCTTCCCACTGCCGGATTTCATGAACAACCAGTTCCGCTCGTTCGGTTAACCCATAGACTATTTGACCACCCTTCTCCAGACCGGAATTTCGGGCTTTTTCCACAAGGGCTTTCAATCCGTCCGCTGTCAGACCGGTCTCAAGGGCTTTGACCATAGCATTGGTATCATCGCCGGACACAAACTCAAGTTTCTTGTCCCTCCCGGCCCATTGGTTTGCCACGTAATACCCTAACGACACAAACGTCGGCATCACTTGCGCCAAAGCCGCTCCGACTTCCCCAGCGCCCAACTTCAAGTGCGCTTGTTCGTGCCACAACACACCTGCGGCCGCGGCGTGGGGGTTCCAGAACCCCAGTGGGTTAAACCAACGGGTCCACTTCGTTTCCATCAGTTCGGAAAACCGATCCCAGGTGTATAAAATTAATTTGGTCCCATGGTCGGCCTCGGCGGTTGGCTTTGTGCCCACATTGTCTTTGCCTATTTCCAATCTCCACTGGTTAAGGTAATAACCAAATGCACCCACCCCCGCCAAAACCAACGGTGCCAGGGCCGCAACAAAACCCGTCATATCAAAGGCAGCCAAGAGGACCATCCCAACCACCAAGCTCGCCGTCAAAGCGGCACTTCCAGCCGCCGCCCATCCTTGCCCCGCCGTTACCAGCGAACTCGCTTCAGGCGGAGTTGGGGGATCAATGAGAGAAGTCCGCGATGAGCCCACACTATCTTTTCGGGCATTTTCTATTCGCTCCGTTTCTTGACGTGTTAACTTAATTGTTGCTACAAGAGTACTTAAACCCGGAGAATCATCAGCTATCGGATTTTCCGTCAATTCTCCATATATGAATTCATTTACACTAGAAAACATAGCTTGGTCGGAAGCTTTGACCTCACCTTTGGAACGAGCGACTTGATCCAAAGCCGCCTCACCAATTTTCCTGTATAAATAATCCTCAAAATACCCTTTTACTCCTCTGCTGGTTTCCATAACATTATTAATTTTCACATACAGAATTTCCTTCTCAGCTCGAGTTTTTCCTCCAACAGAAAGTAAGAGTTCTCCAAGTCGCCCTAAAAGGTAATCTTTTATCGTCACGATATCCGGGAGATTAGGATATTCTCCATTTTCATCTTCCACAAACTCAAATTCGCGGTCGAGAATAAACATTCCCTGGTCATTCCTCTTCAATCCGTATGGAATTTGAGTTTTCGGGTCCACCGACCCAAACGACGCGGCCCTTTTGTATTCATAAACCTCAACATTCGCACTCTGGCCGCGGTTATCCACTCTTGTGGCTTCCATCACCGGGACTCCCCCATACTCGATTCCCTGATCTCTTTCCGGGGTCGCTGGGGAGTAATATCCTTCATACGCCTCGACAAAATCAACTTCATCCCCTGTCGTTGTTTCCCCCGCCCCGTAAACATAGTTTTTCGGCCCATCATAAGGAGAGGGGCGCGATTCTTGAACGTAACTTACGGAGAATGAAGAATTTCGAGGTTTTGATCTTTGTTCGGGAACGCCCTCTTGCTCCAACGCTTCGGTGTCTTTCGCGATCAGTGCATTCACTCGGTCAAGTTGAGATCGAACCTCGGCCCTACGCGCCCGAACCTCTTTTAGATCGGAACCAATGGCTTTTTTCTGGTCGTCCAGTGTTTGTTGGCCACGATAGCGTGGGTCCAATTGGGCCCGTAATTCATTAACGCGGTTGTCGAGATCCGTCAGGAAATCGGAGGATTCCCTTTTCACTCCCAACTCTCTTTCCGCCCTCGCCACGATCGTCTTTTCAGCCTGTTCCACGCCTCCTTCCACGGTCGTTGCCAGCCGATAAACGCGCTTCGTTTCGGCAAGAGATTCCAGGGTTGACACGGCCTTTTCGGAAGACACAAGGGTGTCTTCCATTTGACCTAACCGCTCCTCTTGTTCAGTCAGCATCGTTCGGCTTTCTTTAAGATTCGAAAGACCCGTTTTAGTTTTCTCAACTCGGGTCAACCAGATGTTAATCTCCTGATCAAGTTTTCTGTCCGCTTTACCTGCAACCCGGGAATCCCACCAGGCTGTCAACTTTGCACCAATCCCCTCCGCCGCATCGGCCTGAGCCACTTTTCCTCTTGCCCATTTTTCGGCCCGCTCGGCCTTTTCTTCTTTCGCTTTCAACCTGGCATCAGCCTTTTCTTGTTTCGCCTTTACCTTGGCCTCAGCCACTTCTTTGGCCTGACGAAGGATGTCTTCCCTCTGGATTGCCCTTTGGTTTTGGCGATCAGCCCGTGCCTGGACTTCCGCCGCCTTTGCCGAGACAATAGCACGGGGATTTTCTTCTCCCCATTTCACCCCGAACCCGGCCGATTCCAACCGAGCAAGGGCTTGCCTGAACTGGGCCGGCTCGTAATCTTCCAATAGCTCCAAGTGCTGGAGTAACCGGGCCCGAATGCTATAAGAACGGATTTTGTCACCCTTCGTGAACGTCAGCCCGTCAATAAACCGCCCGATCACGTCCACGGCCTCAGCCGAAGGTTCCACCGCCGTCGCCACTCCAATCGTTGCGGCTACCTCTTCCGCGACGGTTTCCGATGTTTCGGACTCAGCCTCAGCAGGTACGGCCGGGCGTTCAGTGAACTCCACAAAGTTCAACGCATCACGAATCGCCAACACCGGCCGGTTTTGCCATTCTTTAGGCAACAGTTTCATGGCCCGGGGGGGCAGAACATCTTTCAATAGGGCCCCGGGATCTGCGTCGTTCATGAGGTTGATCATGGTTTCCCGGTCCGCCAGAGGGTCCAGCGATTTAACAATCGTACTCGCATCTTTGGCCAACCGATCCATTCGCAGGTCCTGCCGCACTCCCTTAAAGTTATTCCCAACATCATTCGAGAGCGCGTAGGCAACCGCACCTTCTACATCATTCACCACGGAATCGAAGAGGGGCGGATTTGATAAATAAGCATCCCACACAGCCAGGGCCAGTGACTGCCTGACAGCGCCGACTCTTATGTTCCCCACGGACGCATTATCGGTCCACAAAACATCGGATATTTCTCGATTGTCAGCATCTCCGGTCAGTATCCTCAAAACAACCTTCACATTCCGGGGATCTCTTAGGTCACCCACCGCTTTAAGAATTTCCTGGGCTTTGGGCTGTAATCGAGAATCGACATACCGCTCCAGCTGGGCCTTCGCGTTACGGCCCGGCACACCGCGCAGTGTTGGGAAATACTTCGCGGCCAATTCTTTTGACATCGCGTCATTGCCCGTAAGCAGAGCCACCGTTTCATTGATCAAGGCGGTCCGTTCCATTGGCATCATTTCCCACGGAGACTCAAGCATCAATCTGGTTTTCTTTAATACCCCATCGTTAACTATTAACTCGTTGACCCGGCCCGCAGAAACTCCCTCAGCCTTCCGTGCCGCGCTCAACTTTTTAGGTGTTTCCACATCGTAGAGTTCCCTCACGGCACTTAATGGAACGGTTAACAGGGAAGCCGGCAATTTGGCCCTCGTTTCTTCACCCAAGGCGTCATAAAGAACAGCATTCGTACCATATCTCCTGCTCTCAGACGCATCCGCCAAAACGCTCGCACGAACCACAGCTCCCTCGGGCAATGATCCCAACACTTGCTCAAGGATTTCCGAACGGATCTTGCTGAACGCAACAGGGTCCATCTCTGTCGCCATTCCAGACAGGCGTCCCTCCAATTCTTCCACCGCGACCGAGACGTCCCCATTTTGGGCCAGCGATTGTAAATAACCACTCAGGTCGAATTCAGTACCCACAAAAAGACTCATTTCCTTCGCCCGAGCATAGCTCAACAGAGACTCCGATACTCCGGGCCAATGACGGTGAACCATCAAAGCCGGCATTCCCCGCATATCCGCTGACACCAGGTTTACCAACCCGCTATCCACACCCGCCGCTTCCAGGGCCATCCCCAATGTCGGAGACTTTGATTCCGACAAAATTTTACCGTTGGCCAGCCGATTAAGTGTGTCGTCTATCGCAAGCGCCAACGAAACAGCTTGGGCCTCGGGCATCTTCGCAGAGAGCAACCCCTGGACCGACTGACGTTCATGTTGAACACGATCGGCAACAAGATACGCCCGCATATACAAAGGATCAGCCGTATTCCATTCTGAAACGTTCCACTTAACACCACTCTTTGCCAAAATCGAGGCCACCTGCTCGCGCATCTCCGGCGACATGCCGGTCAACATGTCGGCCATTAATTTTTCCACCCGCTCTATTGAACGCCCACGTGACAGTCCTTCCCATTGACGCGCGTAATAGTCCACGACCGCGGCCCTTCGGAGTGGATCCCCCTGCTCGGCCATTTCTTCTATCCAACCTCGCCTTCGGTGCTCTAACACCCCATCACTTTTCCAGCCCTCTTCCATCGTGGCAAGACGTTTCATATCTCGCTCTAACAAACCAGCTTCGATGGACGCCCCAATCATTCTTTCCCCTCGGAAATAGTGCGAGGCGCGACCTCCCAGGTCCCACCGACGAGGCGCGACCGGAAGGCTCACATTTACTTCACCTTCTTTCAACACCCCCAGAGCCATCTCTTTTTCTTCCTGGGTGGACCCAGCCAATATCCCGGCCAAACTTTCAACAGCCCCCGTTAACGGGTCCGCCGCGTCCAACACAGCCCAGGCTTTTGCCGCCACAGCGAAAGAATGATTAAAGGCCTGGCTAACAGAAGGCACCGTCCCCGTTAGCCCGTGTTCGCGTGCGGCCCAATTTCTCGCTGCCTGGGCAACCATCGCCCGACCCGCCACACTCCGCCGGGTTGTGTCAGGGAACCCGTAACCGTATTCCCCAAGAACTCCTCGCATTGCTTCTCGTTTTTTGGCGTTACTGTCCACCGCATACCGCGAGATAAGCCACCGACGGGCTCCCGCCAACAACCCCGGCCCCTCCCCATTCTCCAGATAGCCGGTTACAATATCTATCTGTCGATCGCTGAACCCCGCTTTTTTCAAATCTTTGGCCACGGTGGTCCTAGCCTCCGCCAACTTCGATTTCAATTCTCCTGCAAATCCCGAAGGATTCTCCCGGTCAAAGGACATGCCGGCCAACACGTTTCGCGCAAAATCCGGCGATAAGCCCACCAACCGCGACAGAGGTTCCGCCAACCACTGAACACCGTCCTCCCCTCCAACCAGGGCGCGAACATCAATGCTGTCAGCGATGTTTTGTCCGAACCGAGCTGCAACCCACCGCCGACCCTCTTCGATCCCAGACAACTCCGGAATCCCTTGGGAAACAACCGCTAAATCACCCAACAAGTTCTCCGGAGTGATGGCCTGTTCGCCCATAAAGCTACCAGCCGTGGGCTTGGAATCACTTACTGTCTCCACTAAATTTGCCCACGTCACGGGCAGATTGGCTTCCAGTTGGCCCGCCAATGATTGCACCGCATTTTCTCTGGCATCGAGACCTAGCCTGTCCGGCGTCTCAACCGGTGTTACCTTTCCTTCCTTTATTTCAAATACCGCAGGGCCACTGTTTCCTGCCTGAACCGTGACTCGCCGGGTCCCTTTCTCGTCACTAACCATCGACGTCGGCGCAACATCTGTATTAAATACCGCCAACGGTTTTTTAGAACTGGCTTTAGGATCGAACACCTCCACTGAATCCCCTTCCCGCTTAAACACCAGGCCATTTTGGTCAACCGTATAAACCATCCGCCGGTCCCCGGGCAAAACAACCGTTAAGTAACGGTTATTGTTTTGGATATACCTCTCGACATCAGCCTGTTCCGACTGCGCCGCAACACCCCACATCGTGATCAGATTTTTGTATGTAGCCTGGGTGGCATCAAGCCCTACCCGAGCCGAGCGAACTTCATCTTGATTCCCGAGCGCTTCCAACCAGGTATTGTAGACAGCATGACCGAGCATCTTCACATGGAAGATTTCCTGCATGGCCCACATATGCCCCGCGTGGGTCAATCCATTGCGGCCCAATGCTTGATAAACAATCGCCACTACTTTCGGATTGGAGCCGAAATCCTCATTGAGGGCGCTCTCAACAGGGAATTCTTTTTTCAACCTCGTTTCGATCTCGTTCACCGCACCCGTGAAAGAATCCCCAAACCGAACCTCCCCATAGGCCCGCACCACATCCCGATCTGTAACACCATATTCCTTAGCCAAAGAAGCCCGAGCTTGGCTGTTCAGAGCCCACCGCTGTTGACCTTTAGATCCCCGCGCCGAGTCGCGCTCTTCCGTCATTTTTTCTTTTAGTATCTTAACGGCCCGGGTTTTCCAGAACCCATCCACTTCCGACACCCGCAGGCCGCTTAACTCGCCCACAGTCACTTGAGCCATGGCTTCTGCGCCCAGTCTCTGTTGGGTGGCATTACTACCCTTGGCTTTGTTAATCGCCGCCCCGGTCAGAGCATTGTAGGCGGTTCGATTACCAAAGTCAGTTCCGCCCACCAGTCGGACAAGCAGAGCTTCCCTCTTTTCAAGCATCCGCCCGTTCGTAAATGGATCAAACCCCTCTTCATTGGTATCCAATAAGGGAGCCATCCGTTCAATGTCATGCAGGGTTATTTCGCCCACATTTCGCACGAGACTAGGCTTACTTCCCGCTTCTTTCACGTCAGCCGCGCGACTCTCGTTGGCAAGCCTTACCATTTGCTTGTTGGAAAGTTTATCCGGATCGGACGTAGGCAAAATGTACTCGTTGAATAGAGGAACCCCATGCTTTGCCGTCACAACACCCGCCGCGATCGCCAACACAGCCACAAGAACTCCGGCCAACGGCCACGCCAAGACCGCAGCCACTGCCGCCGCACCTGGAATCAGCGGCACAACAAGACCTCCAACCACGCCAAAAACCATGCTGGGGGCGTTCTCTAATTGTTTTCCCATCATGCCGCTGGGCCGAACCCCCACTTTTCCAAACAGGTCCATCACACGTTCAGGCGTTAACCCCATTTTTGGCGATAAGAATTTCCCAGCTAAACCAAACAGGGTGCCTCCCAAAAGGTTAAGCACAAATCCTGACGCGATAATGACGGGTAATCCCGCCGTCACAGCCACAGACCCCACCGCGGCCACCGCACCCGCACCAGCTATGCCGGCTGTCCATTTCGCGGTCCGCCCTGACATCCCAAACGGCAGGCGCCTTCCGTTCCGATTCAAAAACCGCTCTCTCGTAACGGCAAAGGAATCTCTAACAGTCACAGTTACAGTATCCTGCCTGCTCATCTGGGCATATTGCAACCGGGTTTCTAACTCTTTGCGATCCACAGTCCCTTTCTTACCCGGTAGGACACCCCATTTCCGGTCGCCCTCAATGTAAACCTGCTGCTGATCCTTCCCAGCCGTCACGGCCGCCTGGGCTTTTTCCACAGCCACTTCCGCCGTCTTTTCTCGCGGCCGAGTTCCTTCTAGCCCATACGTCAACCAATCACTTAACGAGCCCCCAACCACCGCCTGTTTGGAACGAATATCATTCCCCTGATTATTCAGCTCGTGGGTCACACTTGACTTGAAGGCTGCTCGTTGTGTGGGATCGGTTAGACCAAGCCCTTGAACAGACAACGCCAAAACCTGGTCCCGATTTTCTTCCAAACTTAACCCAGCACGACGGGCAAGACGTTCCAAACTTCCACCACGAAGATTGGCAGTCGTGGTGAACTGCCCTCCGATCCAATGTCCCGCCGCTCGGGCATACCCCATTACCGACAAACGCTGTTTAACATCCGCTTCCCAGGGTTTCGTGAATCGCGTCTCACGAACCATACGGTCTTGATATTCCTGTTCAGCAACCTGATCCGCCGCGACTGCCTTTAATAGGAGCATGGTCGCGTCACTCCGATCCCCCCCCCCGTGATCGACAATGGCCTGGGCCAATGTCAGCCCATTCAAGTCACCCGCCACGGATTTTACAACCTCGCCGATATTTCCAGCCTGGCCCATTATTATTCGGGCATCTTCTGCTAATCCGATCAGGCCCGCCACGGTTCTGTCCGCCGAAACACGCAGATAGCCTTGTTCTCGCCATCCAACGACGGTTTCAAACGCGTCGGAAGCCAGGTCGAACGGCATAAGCCCAGATCGTTGTTCATCGTCGGACCATGCCGCGTCCATCGCAAGGTATTGGGCCGCCCAATATTGACCGGCTGTCGTCAATTTGTCGCCTCGGGTCATATCGTTGTCCCGTAGCCAGGTCACCATTTTAGTAACCTGCGCGCTCTCTGCCCTCACGGTTGTCGGAGCCCGCTCACCCGCAGCTCGGGGAGCCTCTTGGGCTTGTTCAGTCACACGGGTTGTTGCGGCCCGTTCCGACAGTTCCGTCACTGTCCGAGGAGCCTGGGCCCGATTCAAATAGGTCATCACGCTCGGCGAATCCACTTTCGGCGCCTCCCGTGGGACGTCCACGGCCTGAACCGAAGAATGGAACCGATCCGCAAAATCACCCAATCCCCGCGACCCATACAAGCCCCGGGAAGGATCCACGTCTGGGCGTCTCGCCGAGTCCGCAAACTCCAATGTTTTGAAACCCGACTGTTCAGACAACAACCGAAGCATCTTTTTTCCCTCACTGGTGAGACCCTGCCGCAGTTCACGACCAGCGCCGCCCCGGGCCCACGTTTGCAGTTCCACCTGATACTGGCGATACTGACCTCGCAATGCGTCAATGGACAGAGACGGCGCCTCGGTTCCCTCAACCATCGATCGGGCTCCGCGATGGGATTTGGATTCAAAATTCTCCAACCATTTTTCAACCACGGCCGCATCTTTTGCAAAGGCGGGATTGTCCATTAACATTCTCAAGATATTCCCCATCGAGGCTTTCATGGCCGAATTGATTTCTCGATAAGAGGCTTCTTGGCTATATCGTCTCCCATTAACGACCGCTTCACCCCAGAATTGCTTCGTTTCAAACTGCCCCCGTTCTCTCTCGCTACGGTTCATGACGAGCACATCGACGTTGTCAGCGTCTCGGTTACGCCCCACCCCCTGCTGGAGCCGGTCCGCCGTCACATCCCGGTCCGTCACCAGGATAAACTTTGTCGAGTCTTTTGCTTCCGCTCTCACTTTCGGGTCAAACCCCGTTACACGATCAGAAATGAAGAGGTATTTTGCCCCCGTCAAGTCCACATTTTGGCCGTTTTCTAATTTCACTCCATTTTTTGCAATTTCCCCAGCGCGTTCTTCCGTCATCTTTCCTTTCTCCACCCACTTCCCCCCCTCCAATTTCAACAAAACAAAATCTTTTCCGCTTTCACCCTGCATCACGATGTGATCAACTCCCTTCGTCGCGGCGGCCTTTTTCCCCATCTCAAAGGCCTCCCGCGGGGACAACTTTGAGCTTTCAACGAACAACATCGTTTGATCGCCCATTCGCGCCGTCAAATCTCTTGATTGAAGATCCCGACCCACTAAATAAATGTTCCCATCTTTCAGCTTTCCTGGCCGAGAGGCCGGCGGAACATCGGTCTTTATTCCGTAGACCAACTCCAGCGTTCTCGACATGGCCGCCAAAGTACCTGTCCATCCCGCCACGCGTCCGCCGTGGGTAGAGACAAAGTTAATCACTTCTCCCAGGGTTGTCATGGTCGATCCCAGGCTCAGATAAACGTTTTCCCCGCGAATAATCATTCCATTGGTTGCTTTGGCAAAGATTTCATACGCGAGGGCTTCTTCTTTTTGACTAAACAATCGATCCGTCTCAAGCCGAACTTCGCTCTTGGGAACAGCTCGATGGGAGTCCACATAAACCTGCGCCTCCCCCTTACCATCGTGAACGGTATATCGAACAAACCCGTTTTTCATGTCTTCGATTTTTACGTTACGGATTTCCACCATACTCAAATTAATTCCAACGGCTTTCAACTCCGCCGCCAACTGCCCGTATTTACTTCCTTCAACATACTGTTTAAACGTCTTACGTTCCCCAACAGCCATATTAAATTCGTCATGGACTGCCTTCTGATCCTGGTATACGCCATAACTGCTCGCAACCCCTTCCTTTTTGGAGGCTACGGAAATGAGTGCATCCAGTTTGGCCAAGGCCGATTGATCGGCCGAGGATAATTTGGAGATCCCCTGATCCACCCGTTCAACAAAATCTTTCCCTCGACCTGTATGTTGGGCAAAATCACGTAATACCGCGTCTCGCATACCTCGATCAATGAACACGACCCCATCCGGTCCGGAATTACTTAAGTAATCCCCCACATGCCGGGCCGCCACGAGGCGAAGAGCGGTCGCCTTCACATTGACACTCTTGTCGGGGGTATCGTTTCGAACAAACCAATGGATTTGGTCGGCTCCCTTCTCTCCCATCCAGGATTGCACATCGAGCTTTGCTTGAGCATATTCCTTACCAAGTTCTATCCCGGTTTTGGTTTTCATTTGTGCACTGATCTTCGCTTCAACCACTGTCATCAAGGACTTGTACAGCGTCATCCCCTCTTGGACAAAGTCGGCCCCAAAATGTCGGGCCAAGTTGACCGTGTTGTTGCCCTCGATCAACGCCGCTGTGTCCGGAGTCAGATGAATTTCATCGATATTCAGCAAGGAATTTTTTAACAGCCGATCTCGCAACTTAACCCACCCTTCCCGATTGGGATTGTTACGATGGGACGTGGCCTGGCGTTGCAGGCTTTCCAAAACCATCGGAGACAGAACTACCGCGTCGGCCCCCTCAATTAACTTTTCAAACGCCTCAGGTTTGACTCCGGCTTCGATCCGTTCAATCACCCGAATTCGAACGCCAAATTCCGCTTCCAACCTTTCAAATCGGCGAATCTTACCTTCCGAGAACTGACCCGCCATCAAGCTTTCAGGAATAACCTGAACGAACGAGTTCCAACGAACACCCAAGAGCGTTTTCGTTGCAATCGCCGCGACATCAAATAACACATCCGTCTTGCCCGCACCCGTCCCGATGGTCAAAGCCCGGTCTCCCGCCAAGAATTTCAATAATTCCAGTTTTTGGTTGACGTATTTCCCATCGACGAACGATCGAAGTGTAAAATTCGGGCCGTCCGTCATTTGCCGGATTTTTTCATACCTTGGCACGATGTCCCTGAAAAACGCCTCAACAAATGTTCGAACCATAGCAGTGGCGTTTGTAGAGACGGAGGGGATGTAACCCTCTTTCGTCTTTTTCGCTTCTAAATCCTTAATAACCGGCTGGAGCCCTTGGTTGAGGTCCCGGAGTGCCGCCTGCATCGCGTCGGCCACCGTTCGATTCCCAGTCAAATTATTCTTAACCGCATTTAAGAACTCAATTCTGAATGCCTCCACAGGTTTGGTTTTGTCCAAGGATTGGAGTTGCTTATCGATATCCCCACGAGTCATGGTCTCCATGCCCACCAAGTCGTGGACCGTTAACTGTGTCGTTTTGACAGATCGCGTCACTCCCAACTCCGCCCGCAAGGCCACCCCGTTCTGCCTTAGTTCCGCCAATTGACCTCTAAGTTCGCCCACATTTTTGGCATAGCCCTCAACCAACGCCGCCACCTGCGGGTTGGAATTTCTGAACCCAATCGACAGGCCTTCTCGCCCAATTCGTTCCGCCGCCCCTTTGTTCCCCAGGATGGCCAGGGCCTGTTCATGAGTCCGGATTTCGGCTTTATTAACTTGAATTTCGTATGTTTTCGCTCCAATGGCTTCACCGCGCTCGATGGCTTTCGATGGAGAAACTGCCCCGGATACCATCACCCCAAAACTAAACAGCGCTGAAACCACGGCTTTCGCTATCGCGTGGTCGCGGGTTCCCACTTCGGCACTTTTTAAGGTTTCTTTCGCCTCCGCCCTCCGATAGGCCGATTCCAATCGATTAAGCCTGTTGCCCCCCAGATTTTCACCTGTGGTGAGGGCCTGATCTACTCCTTTTCGCCAGGCCAATTCTTTCCTTTCCACCCGCGTTAAGCTTGAAGAAGGTTGGCGCTCCAATTCCGCTACCCTTATTGAGTTTTCATTTCGTGTTCTGTTTCGTTCAACCAGGGAGTCCGTCCGAATTTCCAACCCACGGGCAAAAGCCCCAAGTCCGCTTTCGGCTAACGCGTTGACCACCATTCCCTGGGCATTGCTGTAAACCGTTGATTTGAAAATTTCAAGCCCTTCTAAGAAGCGAACCTCGGCGGGAGAATCCAGGAACCGTTGAACAGCTCCGGCATTTTTCCCCAACAGACTCGAAGAAGATGCTTTGACCCCCACCGATTCCAACTAGGCTTGAATGCGCTCACCGGATACATCCAATCGGACAACCACAGGCCCGCTCCGCTCCAACCCATACCTCTGTGACAGCGTGTCAACCGTTTCAATGGCCAACTTCGTATTATTCCCATCTACTTTCGCAGGTCCATCCGCTCCTACAATCTCTTTTTGTGTAACAATAACCCCTCGACGACCATCCAGATCCACCCTCACCACTGCATTCGTTGGGGCCTTGTCTCCAAAAATTTCGGCCCGGTATTGTTGGGTCAGCCGATCTGGGCTGATCTCCACTGTTCTTGCCGCCACCGTTCGACCTTTGGCGTCTTTATGAAGCGAGATTGTCACCTGGACCGACCGATCCGCGGGAGTTGTTGCTCCGTCGACAATTCCCAACCTTCTCATTTGGGAAACAACCCGGGTATTGTTAATGCCCTCTCCGGATGCCATGGCGCTTTCTCTTATCACGTTGCCCGTAGCCCCAAGGTTTACGGTCATTACGAAAGAGTTTTCCCGAATTAAACTTGCTTGATCACCAAGCAAATGAATGGAGTGATTCTTCGCATCAACCCCTTTAAATTCTGCGCGCAAACCGCCATTTCCCCCCCTCACAATAGTTGCGTTATTCAGAGTCAGATCGTTGCCGACAGAGGATCTTAACGCCTCTTGTGACTTGGCAGACAGGGTCCCAAAAGCCGCATGTCCACCCCGTTCAGCCACTTCTCGCGTGACCTCACCAGTCCTCATTACTCGGAAAGTTGTGCTCAAGGGCCCATCCCGTGGAACCACATAGGTCATCCCGTTGGCGGAGCGGAAAGTCGGCTCAGCCCCAGCAGCACTACGGGACATGGAAGCCTCAATAAGCGCAATGTTTTCCGCGGTCCCGTTAGAGGTTTGTCGGGTCCCCATGTCTTCATACAACCGCATGGCAACAGCTCCTTGAAACACTGCGTTTAGCCGAACAGCGGAAGCCACTTCGGTTTCAGTAGGTTGCTTCCCTTCGGACCAAATGGCCGCCCTGTCATACCTCAAACCGGTAATCCTTTCCCCGGCACGCAGAACAATTCCATCCGTTAACCTCACGGGTTGAGGCGCCCCAAACAACACCTCCCCCACCTGTCCTATACGGGAAGGAACAACAACATACCCCAAATCCATGTGCTCACCAAACCGACCCGATTGTTCCGTTGACGACAAATATCGAACCGCCCGGCCTTCTGCCGCAAGCCGACTGAATGGGTGTACTGCCATCAACCCCGCGAAAGCCACTTGATGAGCATAGTTTGTGCGCTGTTCGTCTGACAGAGCAAGATCCCCAAATCCAGCTTTAATTAATCCTTCCGAAGCCAGGTATCCGGCTCCTGCTCCAACCGTCTCCATAACAGAAAGCTGAGCCGCCGTTTTTCCAGGACCGGTTAGGAATTTTTGATTTGAAACTTTGGCCAATTCCCCTGCCCGCTGAGACAAACTCTGCTTGACGGCTTCGCCTTTACTCGTTGCCGCCGCCGCACGCTGGGGGAGAGCCCCATGAACCACCGCTCCGAGCGATGAGAAATATAATCCCATCTTCCCCATTTCGGCGGAAGACGCAATCGCTTCAAACAGATTCCCCACAAAGCCCGGGCCAATGACCATGTCTTGTTTGTGTCCCAGCAAGAACCCCCTTAAATCGCCGAAAACGGGAATGGCATCCATTAAATAACCTATGGCCGAAAACGCTGGCCCCGTTAGCGCGAACGAAATCGCCCCCTCTGCCGCCAAAACGGGCATTATCCAAGGATTCTCCGCTAATTTGGTCAATGTGGTTCCCATTGCGCTAGGACTCATCCCCGCAGTGCCAAGCCCCGAATAGCCACGCATGGCCAAGAACGCCGCTGTTACGACCATTCCGGTAACAAACAAATACCCCAGCTCTTTTAATCCAACGGTTTGACCGCTCATGGCCGCGTTCAGGACAGAGAATCCCGCCATAGCAGCCCCGCCCAACACAATTTGCCCTGAATATTTCACAGCCGTTTGGGTGCCAACCGACAACGTGCTCCAAGCCTTTTCAGCTGTCTTTGATACGCTGGCAAATGAGGTAGTTGAGATCGAACTTCCAATCCCTTTTACAGCCAGACCCGCCCCCTGAATTCCAAAGCTGAAGAAGGCCCCGGTTCGGAACCCCACAAAAAACGAGTCAGAATCCGCCAGTTTAAAATCACGACTGCGGAAAGAAGTGGCAATCGAATCCAACCCGTAGGAAATGGTGCCAAAGGTCATTCCACTGAGATAAGCCGCTCCCGTCCGACTAAGAAACCCGGAAGCAACCCCACCCACAAATTCACCGGCAAAGGTCTTCGCAAGCGATGAAACCGACAGGGATTCGACAGCACTCAGCACTCTAAAAGAAGACACCGCCCGAGCCCCAATTCCCCAGGCACCTAATGGCGCAGCGAGAACCAATATCCCGTCCATCGCCACTGCCAATCGATCAGAGGTGGTCACCTCCGAACTGAAGTAGCCCAAAGATGATTGAACCCCAGTCCCGCCCCGCGCGATGCTCACCAGAGGATCTACAGTCGATTTATGATACTCAAAAGCAAAATCATGTTCCCCAACCATAACGGCCCCAGCCCAAACAGCCATGTGGTAAACTGCCCCAACACTAACCAAAAGTTTTGTAGAAACAGCTCCCCATCCTACCGCGTTCAATCCATTTTTATCGTTGACCACATACTGTCCAACCCCATGGGTGTCCAACCTCAGTGCTTGGGCCGTATCCGCGTCCAATACATTGATCCGAACGCCCGCGTGATTCAACATGATTCGTGGCGTTCCTGAAATTTCCCATGTCTGTTTACCGGTGACTTCAAAACCGACGCCAAAGCGTCGAAGGGTCACATCTCCCGCCACTGGTGATCCGCCACCATGGCCGGCGTCCCTGGGTGTAAATTCCTCACCGAGTCCCCTGGCCGAAATGAATGATTGGCCCTGGAAAACAACTCGGTCGATAGCAATATTTCCATCCGCCCCCACTCCAATGCCAAAGTTCTCGATTTTTTCAATAGACAAAACGCGCATGGAGCTGTTCACATCACCTTTCATCTTTGATTCTAACCCTTTGACAAAATCGCCACGTTCAGCCAACACCGTTTTTAGCGATTCGGGTGAGAACCCCCAATTTCCAGAATTTCGGGTTAAGGTGACCGGAAGACCGAGGATGTTCGTCTTTAAGGTCGCGTCGCCGGTGCCCCATGCATTGAAACTGCCTCCCCTCATTGGCTGAAGCGTTCGGAACTCCCCATACTTGGCATCCATTGTGGACTTCAAATCAAATGACCCCTGTCCATTGCCTGGTTTCCGGTTCCAGAGTGCAAAAACGCCCGCCATCGTAACTTTATCACCCGTGGATTTAACTGTCACTTCAAGGTCAAAAGTCGAGGCCCCTAGTGTTAACCCCGTTCCTTCCCTACGAGTAATTTTTCCTTCCAACCCATCCTTGGTTGTTATCGTCTCTCGCTTACCGGTCGATTCCATCGAGTTTGCTAAATTAACCCATTCCCGTTCCGACAAGAGGGCGCGCGCACCCTCTTTTAGGAGGCTTGCAGCGGGCTGGACCGGTGGTTTTCCATCAACCAAAGATAGTTGTCCGTTCTTTCCAAAAGTCAGACTCTCACCATTTTTTACTGAAGCCCCTTGGAACACATAGGAACCACCCGCCTTGTGAACCGACCCCTCCGTGAACATTAAAGCCTGGACCTGGTCTTGTTTGAAGGTTGTCTCACCTTTGGTTAAAGGCAAAACGAAATCAGCGGAAGCGTTCTTTCCCGCAATAAACGTCGTTCCTTCTTTTGTTGGAGGCATCATCGTGAACCCAACCGCTTTTCCACCATTAGGCGCCGAACCGTCACCGTGTCCATTTTTAACTACAACGACGGCGTTCTCTCTAACAAGTCCCCTGACCTGTTGAATCAAATCACCCGTGTCAGCATTGATTTTGACAATAACATCCGTAACGGTGATATGGGTTTTCTCAGCGCCTCTGCTTTCACCGCCCCAGCTAGACGCAGATACACCTCGATCGATTGTAAGCGTCTTTCCCTTGACCCCTCCTTCCAAAACCGTTCCCACACCATTCTTGAAATCGACTTTTCCATACCCCTTAATCTCAGCCGTCTGGTTAGGGACAGAAAAACGATCGCCTGTCCGAGCCTGGCCTCTCATTTCCCCCCCCCAAACCTCTCCAAGCCCTTGACTATGCACCGTTCTCTTAACATTGTCCTGGCCGACAAAAGAGTGATTTTCTCTTCCTTTCATTCCCGAGTAATCCCGTGTAACGGTTTCATTCCCCTTGGAATCGACACTGACGAAGGTGGAGAAGTAACCACTGCTCCCCTTAACCTCCAAACGACCATTTTTCGTCAAACTTACCTTCGGTTCTCCTTTTTGTCCTTCGACACTCAAGTATTGACGAACTTCAATTGTCCGAGTTCCACCCGAAATTCCGGCAAACGTCCACCCGCCTTTTTCCCCGCGAACATAGGAAATCACCGTTCCCTTTGAGAGAGTGCTGATCGTGGCCTGACTCCCATCGACGGTAATACTTTGTTTTTCAGCGGTCAGGGTTTGAGTCATTTTATTTTTGTAGATATCTATTACAGCCCCCGCACCAAAACGACGTAAATGGCCTGAATTATTCAAGATATCCATTCCACTCTTCGTGTATCGAACCTGCGTGTCAGTGACGGCGGTTACTTTATCCAGCGTTGCACCCGCTTTGATCATCAACAGCGCCCCTGCCCCGCGGAAATGCCACTGGCCGCCTTGGCGCAGGAGGGTGCCGCTGACGATGTAATGACCGTTCTTTTTTCCGTAATACGTGCCGTTAATTCCTCGGCCGTCAATTTTGCCGCCGGCTCCGCCTTTTTCCACTTTGATGGCCATTTTTTGTTCGCCGATATCGACCAGACCTTGGAAATCCATGCCTGATTCTGTCAACACAAACCGGGCGCGTTTGTCATTAACCAAATCGCCGGAGATGCGCTTCTCGACGATTTTATTTCCGTCATGGACAGTTTGAATGAACGTCATGGGCAAACTCTTTCGATCGCCTTTCAAGACGAACCCGCCGCCCTCTACCGGGATTAACACAATTTCTTCATTCGGTTTCATCTTTGAATCGGCGAAATCGATCAACGGTCCCTTATAGTCCTTGTGTTTGGCTAGGAACGCGTCTTGATCGGCTTTTGTGAACCCCACCTCAAAGTCTGCGATGACCGGGGTCTTCTGGTCCTCGAAGTTGATCCGCACCGTGCCGTCGGCCTTGGCTCTGCCGCCAGCGCTAAACTCGGCGCCCGTTTGGACAGCGATCGTCATTGAGACCACTCGCCCTTGAGGAGCGGTGGTCCCGGAAGTGGCGAGGAACGAACTCCCAAAGGTGAGCACAGAGGAAACAATGTCTTGGATCGCCGAAGACGAACCAACGGTGATGGACGTCAAGGTCTTTTTCTCGCCCATCGACAGCGAGAACCCGGTCAGGGTTGTCAGGCCACCCCTTTCCACCGCGCTGGTTTCCATCCAAGATTTCCCATTCCCAACAAAATAGCGGTCCTTGAACAGGTTGTCCTGTTTAACGACGAACACCCCTCCCGCCGCAGAAATCTGCTTGACGTCAATCCATTTGCCGTTGTCCTTGATTGCCACCACTTTCTCACTAACTTTTCCATCTATCCCTCGGGCAACCTCAATGCGAGAGCTCGGGGTCTCCTGTCTGTACGTTCCGGAGACAAGGTTTACTTTTCCGTCCAGGCCGATGGTGATTTTTGTCCCGGCTTCTTTGGCGGTGTAGCCGTGCAGGGCGTCTCCGGCGTTCTTAAACGTAATTTCACCAGCGTTGGAATGAAGTTGGCCGTCCATGAAGATCACGCCGGTGACCCGGCCATCACTGACACTGTATTTGTTGAACGACGCCTGGCTCGGTGTTGTGCCGCCGCTCCCGGCCTGGCCGACAGGAAGAACTTGATCGTCCAACCGCGCGAACCCTTTATGGACAAACCCGTCTGCCGTGAGGCTGGATGACCCGGCAAAGGTTTCTGTGCTTGGGAAATGGGCCCCCTCTTCCCATTTCGTCATCACCGTCTCTTTCATCAACACCAAATGGGTCCGCTGATTCCCTTGGCCACTGGCCAAAGACAGCGCCAAATCACCACCCCATTCAATTTGGCCCTTGTCGTTAAACGCACCGACAACCTCTTTTTCTGTCCCCGAGAACTGTTGTCCATTGGGACCAACAACATTATTATAGGCGCCTCTGACTACGGTAACTCGGGTGCCCGCGGCGAACGACAGGGCCCCCGTGGCCGTGGTGGACCATTCGGCGTTTTGTTGAGCGTGGACTTTCACGCCGCCTTGCAGGAGAGAAACACCCTCGGTTCCGGTAACACGGCCGGCGAGGCCCACCAGGCTGAATTGGGCGTCCATCAGAACTGTGGTCAGGGTTCGACCGTCTTTCAGGTCCATGGGCGCAACGGTCAGTTCCACTTGGGTGGACTTGCCCGATTGCATGAGCGTCGCCGCCGTCACGATGGCGCGTTGGTCGCCGACACGCAGGCTGACACCCACAAGGGCGTCTCCCCCTGTTTGGCGACGCAGGACACCGTTGCTGTCTCGTTTCATGGTCTGGAGGGTCGGCGCTTGGCCTTCCTTTTCTTCCACTCGCACGTAGATTCGGGTTCCGGATTGGTCCTGGAGCACAGCCCACGCCGCTCCCCCTTTCACCGACGCAACCACCGTTCCACGAACTTCCACCACGCTGTTGGTGAAGAACTGGTTGCCGATCAAAACCCCTTCGGCGCTGGCGGTCACTTCAAACGACGCGATGAACAGGGTTCCGTCCTTCCGCCGGCCCACTTCGGTCACACGCAGACTTCCTTCACCTTCAGCCAATGTTTTTCCGTTTTGCACCAGCGCGCCGTTCAACGCAATGGGTTTCCCACCTGAAACCTTGAAATATTCCACTTCGCCCACATCACCGATTTTCATGCCCAGGGTCACGTCGAGATCCAAAATTTGAGCCAATCCCTCTTTGACCACCAGATCAACCTTCAAAGACTGTTTGGCAATGGTCGAAACCTCTTTTAATAGGCTTTGAACCGCCGTTTCTTTTCGCAGGCTCACCGGCGACCAGCCGCGTCCGTCAAACATGACCCCCACTTGCCCGTCCGACACAGGAAGGGATTGGCCGGTGAGGCCCAACACGGCCTGGACTTTCGAAGCAGTGGACTCGTCAAATTTCAAGATAACGCGCGTATGGGCCGGCCCCGCCTTGCCCCCTTTGAAGATGAACTGCATTTCAAAATCAGCCCCCGCGGCTTTCAACTTCTCCAACACTTCCAACGGCAACCCTTCCAATATTTTTTTCTGGCCAGCCAGATCCTTCAACTGGTCTTTAGACAACGTCACGCCGATGTCGCCCACCAATTTCCCGTCTTGGTTGAACGTCACATCGACCGTGGTTCCTTGCCGCAATTCTTTTAGAATCCCTTTCATGGGCCCCGAAGCGAATTGAGACAGGCGTTTTCCCGCTTCCCCGTCCGCCAATTTAAATTCCACCCTAACGAAAGAGGTTTTGCCGTCAACCGTGGTTTCGAAGGTGATGCGTTCCACGCTATCGGCGTTTCCGTTCAACACCTGAGTCAGCCGTTCCGCCGCCTTTTCACCCACCCCGCCCGCCACAAAGAACTGCTTCATCGCTTGAACAGGGTTGGTAATGCCTTTTTCCTGGGCAAAGGTCGTGATCAGCTGGTTCAATTCTTTTCCGGACTTTTCGATGCCAATCGTCACCAAGCCCGTGGCCACATCAATTTTGACTTCCACCGTTTCCGCCTGCCATTGCTTCGCGATGGCCTGGCCCTCCGCCGTCAAGTCCGATACAGCCACCTTGGCCACAAGGAACCCCACCGCCGCCTCTGTATCTGTCGCCGGGGAAATACGCGCCACAAACACATATTTTCCGTTCTTCAGAGAATCTTCCGACATGGTGGATTTCAGGTTCTTGATCGCGGTCTCTTGAATTTCAACCGAAACACCCGCCGCCTGCATAACTCCCTGAATGTGAGCCACGTCGCCCTTTACTGCGAAGATGACGAACAACCGGCCCGAATCCAGCCCGATCTCCAGCCGAACCTTCCCGTCTTTCTGCTCGATACCGGAAGCCTTCACCATGTCCGCCGCGCGCCCCGTTAAGGCGCTGACTTCAACATCCATCCCCACCACCGCCTCTTGGCCCACCACCGCCTGCACGCGCTCGACGCTTCCCGGAACAATCCCGTCCACAGAAATGATATTAGCCAAGAGGGTCCCCAACTGCTTATCCGACAGACTCAGAAGAATGACCTTGTCGTCCTGGGTCAACACTTTGGATTCCGTAATCGCTGTCCGCAAAGCGAGGACGTCCACCGGCAACTCCTGTTTTTGGCCCTCGGCCCTGACTTGAATGGCGCCAGGCTCGACCGGCTGACCGGTAAACTTTTGCCCTTCCGGCAATTTCATTTTCTCGGTATCGACTTCCGGCTTTCTAACCGGCTTCACTTTCTCCACTATTTCAACCCGCCCCTCCGTCACCCGCAAGGTCACGGCAACATCCCCCGTCTCTTTCTTGTCGCTGACCTTCGCCACCGTTGTCTCCAGCGGACCAAGGTCAGCGCCCTTGCTCTTCAAATAGGTGACGAACTCTTTTTTATCTTCAACTTTTAGATCAACGATGAGGGTCTCCGCAACCACGTCGCCCAGTTCCGTCTTTCGAACCTCCGTATGCACGATCACCGGCTTTTTCATTTCACCTAATTTCATTTCACCGCCCTGAGCCGCCGCCACAACCTCGCGGGTCTCCGGGCTGAACGTGTTCGAATCGGTCACTTCGATAGCGATGCTCCCTTCCCCACCCAACGTCAGCTGGGCGTGCATCGTCACCTTTTTATCACTGTCCAGGTCTAAAACGCTGGAAATCGATTCTTTAACCTCGCTTCGGTCTCCATACTGGGTATCTATAGACTTAGCCACTTCCAGCGGTGTCGTTTCTTTTGAGAACCCAAGGGAGGTCACCCCGCTCCGTTTATCAAACACCGGCCGCGTCTCCGAACTGGAGAAATTGTCCTCGTTTATATCGAAATTCCCCAACAGGCTCTTGGCCCCGCCGGACAGATCACCCCATTCCATTTTCGGCATAACGATAACGTGGTTGGTCACTGTGGCCCCGCCCAAGAGGGATAGCATCTGTTTCGGGGTGTAATTTTCTCCGCTTCCAGTCCCTTTTTCGTAGGAAGAAATGACATCACCCAACCCCACAAACAACGGGACATCCCGCAACATTTTTGGAGCAGTCCCCGCTTCACTTTCCACAACACGAATATCAACGGGGGCGGGAAGGGAAGTGTCGGCGTTAACCACCAGCTCGATCTTCCCGGAACCGTTCACCTTAAACCCGGCCACCGTCACCGTGGAAAGGGGTTGGGGCATGGCCGGTAGATCCGCAGGCAGGATCGACACCAAGGTTTCTGTCGGTAAACTGAGGAGAAATACCTTATCGTTCTTAGTCAATACGTCAGATTTAGTAATCGCTGTCCGCAAGGTGGGGACGTCCACCGCAGGCGGTTGTTTAATGGTCTTTGGCGCTTCCACCTTGGCCGCAGGTGCCGTGACCGTTTGTTTCGGCATCTCCGTTTTATTGGTTTCGACTGACGGCTTCACCAACCTCGCTTCCACCACGTTGAACTGACCATCCGTCACCTGCAAGGTCACGGCAATATCCACCGGCTCTTTAATTTGGCTGACATCGGCCGACCTGGCTTCCAGCTTGCCAAGATCGGAGTTCGTGCTCTTCAAATAGGTGACAAACCCTTCCGGATCTTTAACTCTCAGGTCAACAACGTAGGTTTTCGCGGTGACGTTGCCCTTTTCCGGCGTTTGCACCACCGTTTGAACAATCACCGGCGATTTCATGTCAGCCAAATGAATTTCACCGCCCAGCGCCGCCGCAACCACCGCACGGGTCCCCGGGCTGAACGCGTTCGGATTACTCACCGCGAACGCGAAACTCCCTTCCCCAGACAACGTCAGTTGAGCATGAACCGTCACATTATCCTGGCTGTTCAGGTTTAAAACGCCAGAAACCGATTTTTTGACCTCGATGGACCGATCTCCATACTGGACATCCAGGGATTCCGACACGACCTGCGGGCTCATCTTTATTGAGAACCCAAGGGAGGTCACCCCGGTCCGTCTATCAAACACCGGCCGAGTCTCGGACCCGCCGAAATTCTCTGTTTTTATTCCGAAATTCCCCAACAGGGTCTTGGCTCCGTTGGACAGATCCCCCCACTCCATTTTCGGCATGACTACAGAATCGTTGGTCACCGTGGCCCCGCCCAAGATGGTCAACCACTGTTTCGGGGTATAATTTTCTCCGCTTCCAGTCCCTTTTTCGTAAATCTTTGATTCAGCCATGGACACGATCACACCACCCATCCGAACAAACGACACAACATCATCCTGCGTCAGGTCCGGAGTCACCACACGCCCACCCTCGACAACAAAGGACAACCCCGGATTAATCACCGGCCCCGTCTCGTTTTTCCCAACCAGCGAGTAAGTGTAACGCGGCGTATCGGGAGAAGACACGGCTGGGGGTTGCGAAGGGCTCAATGTTAAGCCCTCGAAACCAGGATCAGTTGATCCGAGATGGGTGACGGGTGTCACCACTTCGGGCATCGCGGGTGCAGACAACTTCGCAGGCAGAGCGAACAGATCTCCCAGACCCCCAAAACCAGAGTCAAACACGACATCAACGATTGATCCGAAGAAAGTGGTCGCGGGCGGATCTTGGACCTCGGGTTGAGACGGCATTGAAGGAAGAGAAGCGACTTGGGGGGTGTCGACCTGCCTCATTGACGGTTGCTCTGCACGCGAGAGAGTCGTCCCAGCAGGAGTGACTTCCCGCACAAGCGTACCCATGTTCCCGTCTGGCATTTGGACCAAAACAGGTTCTTGATTGTCGGGCAAATTGCCGCCGAGGGCATCGCGGAAGAGGGGGATCACATTCATACCAGGAAGCAATTGTTGAGTTCCTTGCAATACCTCGTTGCCCTGGGGTTTGAAATTCACAGCGCTTCCCGAGACGCTTAATTCATAGGGTTGCTGCACAGCCCCGTCTTCCGACAATCGAGTGACCACAACGGTCTGGCCGCCTCTGGAAGTCTCCAACCATTTGGCAAAAGTGTCCGGGTCAGCGGCCGAAAACTCCTCGCCACCCGAGGTTCTAATGCTCCCTTGGCTCAACAATTTAGCGGCGGTGTCTTTCGCCATTTGCGGGGTCATGACATGGTTGTCCAGATTAAAGAACTTGCCCGCGCTGGACACCAGATCCCGAACACCGGAACTGAACATGTAGCCAACCACCGTCATTTCCGATCCAGGGGATTGCAACACCTTGCCGTTTTCAATGATGGTTGTTCCCGCTTTCTGGATAAACATCTGCGAACTATACTTGGGATTTTCAAACACTTTCGCGATAGCGTATTCTCCCAGGGAACTCAAGGCGCCCCAGACGATGTTCCTGATCGGATTAAAGGGTGCCACACCATCTGTTTTAAAGAAATCGAACAGATCGAACAACACGTTGTTCCCAGCGCCCCCACTCATGAACCCCAACATCGACAGGAGCAACGGGGCCAAGAAAGCATTTTTACCCAAAACCCGTGTCAGGATCTTGGACGCCGCCACAGTGGCCACGCTTTTGACGAAATTCTTCAAGAATTTGCTTGGATCAAAATTGGCTATTCCGCCAAAAGCCAAATCAACAATCATCCCTCCCAAAAAGCCCAGGTCCGGGTTAATCGACTGAATCGCCTGAGCCACGCCATATTTGACCACCTCTTTTAAAACCGCTACAAGGACTTTTGCCCCGAAAGATGTGACGGATTTAGCGAGAGCAGGACCGACCATTTGATTCAGGGTTGCGGTGCTTAATTGTTCTCCTGTAACCGTAGCGACCTCACCTGGGGCAACAACCCCTTGGGCTACCATGTCAGCCTGCGCAGCTTGCATGGCATCAGAAAATTGGAAATAAGCCGTCACACCCGAAATGAGCCCGTTGATCAGAGCCGTTTTTAAATCTCCCCCCATGGCCAACGTCAAAGCAAATTTGGCAACCCCAACAATGACGGCACTGACGATCACTATGGCAGCATTCGCCGCCGCGGTACCCGCGACAAACCCCATGGCATTGACGATTGGCCCCGCAAGTTGAGGCGCAATTACCGCTACAGCAACCATAACGGCAATTGTAAAGACAGTTCCAAATGCATTGGAAGACGGAGCTTCCAATGTATGGGTTTCAGATCTTGAATAGGAAACGTCCTGGTGGGAACTTTCTAATTGGCCATATTTGTTATACGTGTTGGTTACCGTAGCTACGGTAATGTTTTGGAAAGCCAGCACGCCCGCATTCACGTAACTGGACGAAATGGAATTTTTTGAAACAACGTCCCCGTTAGCGTTGTAAACAATATTGGAATCAATGCTTGAACCCGATTCAGTAGACGCACCGCCGCCCGGCCGCCCCGCTGAATAATTCGTGGCAATTCTCTGGGCCCGACCGAATTTATCAAAATCGCTCAGTCGAACCGTGGACCTGCGCGTCATCATCCTCGCGTAGTATTTGGTGACAGCCACTTCGTGCCTAGTGGGCCCCCAGCCTTTTGTCTCATAATCAACAACCATGACCCGCTCAAGCGTGTTCGTTTCGGTTCGATAACTTGTCGTTCGGCCGTAACCATCGTAAGTGAAATAGCTTTGTTTTTCAAAAAACTCGAATGATTCCTTTAACTTTTCCTCATTTTCAATTTTCTGCCCATCCTTCCCCTCTTCGCCACTACCCTTAAGAATTCCGTCATTTATCGTGTTTGCCAACGGCACCAATGTCCCTCTTGTTATACGACCATTGACTTGTTGGGTTTCCCCATCGTAGGTGGTGCGGGTGATGAGGTTATCTACGCGAGCGTTTTGCCAGCCATTGATCCCATCAGCCACACCGGGAACTCGGCCGTAATGGGTTGTTCCCCAGCTCGCGCTGAAGGTTCGGGATGTTTCAAGACCATTATCATATTGAATATCTGAAACAACAATGGTGACTGGCGCGCCAAACACGTCGCGTCTTGTTACAGGGTCGTAGTTCCCTTCTGTATAACTTTCGCTGTATGAAAAAATTCGACCGTCCTCGTCATAATGGATGTTCGACATCGCCGTACGAGAAACACCGTTTCCTTCTGTTCCATCCGGGCTCCGCGTGTCTTTCGTTTCAGTATAGGCTGTCGCGCGGCCGGCCCCGTCCCAGGCCGTATTGACGCGTGAAATGTCCCAATAGTCAATTGAAACGGCATTGATGCGAACTCCGATTTCTTTATGTTTACTGATTTGCCCACGGGCATTCCGCACGTCGTATGAAATGACGCAGGTAGAATACCCATCACGCGTTCCATAGGACAACGTTGCCGCTTTGACACCATCCCAAGAGACGTTCACCACGCTCTCATGAATGGCGACCCCTCCCGACCTGCCAATAATCAAAACCCCTTCATTTTTTATTTCAAAACCTTTGTGGCGGGCGTTCGTACCCGAATCGGTTAAATTTGTAAGGAAGGCATTGAACTCATCGATTAACTCATTTTTTCGCTTCAGCTTATCGTATTCGGCCGGAGTTAATTTGTATTGATTTTGCCACGCAGTAAGGGCCGCCCGATATTCGCTTTCATTGGTTTTGTAGGCGGTTCCTTTTTCCGAATCTTTTATTAATGGATCCCAGCCGAAATCATTTATAAATTTTGCATGTGCGGTAACTGCGGTATTATAACTACCAAGGGCCTTGGTATATTCCGTATTCAGATTCGTATTTGTCGCACTGACGAAATCATTATTTCCCGCAAATTCGTCCACCGCCCCGGCAGGGACATACTCTAATTCTTTTTTGGCGTCACCTCGGAGGTAATAGCACCGGTAGTCTGAGCGACTTGGTCGGACAAGTTCTGGCGGGAATTTGTAATGATCCACAAACGCAACGACAGCGGCGTCGTATTCCGCCCTTTCAGCCTCGCTCGCATTCTGCCCTGGTTTGGCAGGCGGGAAAGGCGGGCCTTTGAGACCGAATTCAATCCGTTGCGGTGGCGCTGTCGTCGGGGTATTTTGACCTCGTGAAGGAGTAACAACTGGATTCTTAAGGATTCCCTTAGCTATTAAACTTTGAACATAGGCCGAAGACCTATTATACGACGCGTAGTTCTCAGCTTTTCCTCCCGCACTAACCCCGTCCACATGATCGCCGATTTTTTCATAGGTGAGCGGGTTCACAATTTCACGCACAGCGCGGCTTACAACTTCACCTCCCATAATGCCGCTTAAGAATATCGCTCGCGTGGTATCGATCTTTGCCGCCGGAATCCCGTTAATCTCGGCCGTGGGCATCCCATGCCTGGACGCCTCGTAGTTCACGAGGTCTCCCGCCAGGCCCGCCTTCATGGCCGCTTTTACAGGGGCCGCCGTAAGGTCATAGCTGACGAAATCGTCAAAAATCATGTTCCCGCTCTCATCCAAACGCTGACCATACATGTAATCGCCAATCTTTGCCCTGCTGTTATGGTCAACAATGCTCACATTTAACGAGAAGGTGGGTACCCCGCCTCGGTTTCCAGTGGTAAATCTCCCCTCCGTGCCAATTCTACCCACTGGAACCCCATGGTTTTTTTGGTTCAGGTATTTCTTGTCAAAATCCTCGATCCGATCATCCAACCTATTAAGGGCGCTTCTGTAGGCGTCCATGTTCGTGATGGAAATGTCAACAAGGCTGTTTCTAGCCAGTGTGCGTTGGTCATGCACTGGATATTTTGTGTAGGTTATTTGTACGTTAACGTTGCCTATCCTATCATTGACCGTTTTGGAATTATAATCGATATTTCCCGCGGTGACTTTGTAAAAATCAGCCGTTGGCAAAGCCGCCATAGGGGCGATAAGCCTTCCTTCACTGCTCGGGTCCAACCCGTCATATCTGTCCTTATAAGCGTTAAGCCCCTCAGCCGACAGGTTCGCAAGTGGGCCAACTGAAGCTCGTGGAAAAATCAACTCCCAGACAAAGCTTCTCGACGGAGGAATGACCTCTACTGGATCACAAAATCCATCCCAACAGTCGCCGCCTCTATATCTGGTTCTAGATAAGTTCTCTTGATCTGTATAAGTGTGAAGGGTGGCGCCGGTATAGCGAACTGAATAATCCGCTCTATCCACCGTCGGTCGTTGGGGGATTTGGTCTCTCATCCCAAACCCGGGGAGGTTCTGCTGTTCAGGGGCAAGGTCGTAGCCGAGAATGTATTGGTTATTACCAACCCACGAATCAAGCTGGAGTTGTGCGTTTTTTACATTGGTTTTAAATTTATTTATTAGGTCGGCCTTGCTTCCTAATACTTCGGAGTACGCGGCCCATGCACTCGTGCCTTCCTTCAGCAACAAAGAAAACTGGGGACGGCCATTCTCGTTGTGGGTCAACCATGTCTGTACCCCAGTTAGCCCATTTTCAATTCGAAGGGGATTCGATGGATTGGCATAAATCGTTGCCGACCGAACAGGGCCATGCGTTACCCACCACTTAAACCCGCCCACAGGACCGTCCTTCTCTCCGCCCACAGCGGTGTAAAATTCTTTCCACCAAAATTTCCTTCCCACTTCATCCTTCGCCTTCTGGAACGCCTTGAAGTTGAGATAAGATTCATACCCATACCTCGCAACCCTGCCTAATCCGATGAGGGTATTGCGAACGGGGTCCCAATTTGTGACTTGTAGATGGCCCGATCTGGTCCGAGATGTTGGGGGAACAATTTCAACTGAGGCAACCAAAACCTTTTTATCTTCGCCCATGTATAAATCAAGGCCAATGACGAGATTGCCCTCTTTAAACGAAACCGACGTGACATCTGCCTGCACTTCTCTTTCTCCGGCCAAATCATTGATAATGTCTACAGTTTTATTGGTGAGTCTCAGGCCGTTGTTTAGCACCGCTCCGTGTTGCAGAACACCATCTATTATGGGGGTCGTGGTGGTCCCTATCAGGGCCTCAAACGTGTTTTGGTCATTTTTGGCAAAATAAAGCAGTTTCTTGCCCATCGTGCTGGACAAATTGAGACTGACGTCTGTAATAACATTCCCCTCCCGCTTTTTCTTCATAATGTGTTTCAACGCTTCTGTGATGTCGCTCATTTTGCTCCTGGTGCTGTTAATGATTCCCAGCCCTTGCGTCACTGTCTTACCCGTAGCAAGGGTAACGCTCAACAGGAACATGCCCCCCAACACGACCTTGATCTCGCTGACCACCTCTTTGTTACTGTTGCGCGAGATGTTGAGAACGTTGCCCGATTGGGTGTCGTGGTTATACCCGGCCATGAAGAAGGTGAAAGCTTCCAAAAGTTTTTTGTTGACCCAGTCTGTGGCGCGCGCTTGAAGGCTGTTGACGTTACCAACACTTTTCATGGCGTCTTCAACTAAAATCAATCCTTGCGCAATGGAGGCCTTATTCAACTGGAGGGACATAACGGCTTCCCCGTCAACAGAATGGGTCAACGTGGTATCCGCTTTTTCAGCGCCGCGGGAAATGTTAATGGAATCCGACGGCCCCTTGCCGTCATTATTGTTGGAACCCGTCAAATTCGGAATTTCAAGCGAGACAGATTGGATATACCCGCTCGGCGATTTCAGGGCATTTTCATATCTCACTCGGAAAGCCTCTGCCGCCGCAAGAACAACCTGTCTCTTTTCCCTTGTTGGGGTATTATCCGCTAGTCGGTGGACCTGCCGAGCGCGGGTTTGAATGGGGCTAAGGCTATCGATCAAATCCTGGCGGCCAACAAAAAAACCTTCCGGCCAACGCACTTTGTGTATTTGTGTTTGTAATTCCCACATTTTTCAGTGCGGTTATGACCGCCGCTCTTCCGTTAACTGCCGCGGTCGCTACGAGCGTATTGACCAACGTCGCGAGGTTGCCCCTTGCCCCCGCATCCCTGAGCGCTTTAACCAGATCGTCTTTCCGTGCGTTTAACGAGATACCGGAATGCCTGAAATCCACATTTAATCCTTCCGGTGAATCTAAACCGGATGCGGCCAAAGACAGACTTACTGAACCCACAGTGTCGCTTCCGTGATCATCCTCCCCTTTGTTTTGAATGGCCTCGCCAAGGGTTTGATTATCCCGGAAGAAACGAATCCCAAATCCAATTTTTTTCGTTTGAGCGTCGTAAGCAACGAACGATAGAAACCCGCCAAGTCCTCTGGCCACAGCGTTGAGGTTAGCCACGCCGGCATCTGATATCTTGACCCCATCAAATTTGGCGCCGTTTTGGAGTTCCCCATTATCGATCGTATAATTCGTCTTTCCATCCGCAGAAACCACCACTATTTTTGAGCCCGATTCGTTCTTGACCGCGGGATCCGCTGTTTTGGTGCTCCAGATCCTCTTTCCATTACTGTCCACCCTGCTGGCCACCACCCCATTGCTGTCGTAAAAGAACGTTTCGGTTTGTGACGACGTTACTTCACCCTTCGAATTCGTGTCATCATAAATCACCTCACTTCCGGAGGTCACAGTTTGCGTGAGTCTATTTCCCCCGTCATTCAATTGTTGAGTTCTGGTGACGACCCTATTTATGTGCGTACTGTCTCGAACCATCTTCGTGCTCAGCGTTTTCACCTGCCCATAAAAGACCCCAAGGGTTGAGGTGTAAATGTCTACTCCACTGTTTCGACGACTCGTGGTCTCGGTCGATGTCACAGCTCTTTCGATGCCATTATTGTCCAAGAGAAATTCGCTGTCAGAGGCGGAAGACTCGACTGATGTTCCCGCATTGGCATTCGTGTATCTTTCTTTGTGTCTAATCGTGTTGGTCACGGTGCCGCCGATCACTTTCATGTCCGCGTCAAAGGTGTAGACCGTTACCGCACTTGACTCAGATACACTGCAGTAGCCATCATCGCACTGTTCCTGCGGGATATTTGTGGCAACCGACTGTGTCATCACCGCCTGGCCTTCATGGACGATGTATGTTTGCCCAATATTCCCCGAATAAGGGGTAATATTATTTCCGTCCTCATCAGCGCTGGTGCCTGTTTGACGGCCGTTGGCACTCACGCCTTTCACCCGCCCTTCTTTGTCAACCTTGTACGTGGTAACAACAACAGTGCGGTTCGTTTCACCTCTTTTCGGCCCCGTGGTGTTGGACGTGGCCACGTTCTGCATCAAAACCGCTTGTCCTTTAATGATCACATAGGTCTGTTGGTTCGTGGTCAGCGTTGTCGAAACTTTCCCGTCTTTATCCTTGCTCGACACGGAATACGTCCACGCCCCATTCCTGCCAGTGGCCGCGTCAACGTGTTGCGTGTTCTCCCTCACTCCGATCAACTGGCCCAGTTTGTTGTAGCGATAGGTCAGGGGTGTCACCGTGGTGTCCTTCGACCCGTCTTTGTTCGTTACCGTGGAAGACGTCACCTGGGCCGTCATCACCGCGACCCCGTTCAACACGGCGTAGGTTTGGGTCATGCGCTGTACCACTGTTTTCAGGCTGTAGGTGATGTTCCTGCCATCGCCGTCTCTGTCGGTAGGCACTTGGGTCCACACTTTCGTGTATCCGCTCCCCGTCGCTCCAATGAGCTGGCCATTGGAGTTGTAGCGGTTGATAACCGTCAACCGCGTGTGGCTTCCTTCCTTACTCTGCTCGCCTTCATAACTGTCGGTCACTTGGTTGATGACCACGGCCTGACCCTTGATAATGACGTAAGTCATCGCGATTCGAGAGGTCATTCGTTTGACTGTCAAGGTTGGCGTACCGGAGTTATAAACTTGGCTATCGTTGGTGGACCGGGTCACCCCCTTCGCTCCGGTCAGCTGGCCTCTGGCGTTAAACGTGTAGTTAATTGTCGATTTACTGTAGCTATACCCGTGCGCCCCTTCCTGGATCCGCGCGCCATCTTTTAAAGCCCACATTTCGGTCACGCTCTTGACCACCTGGGCCTGGCCCTTAATGATCGCGTAAGTATTTTTGGTCAGGGATTCCGTCGTCTCCAGTTCGTTGTGATAGCCCCAGGTTTCCGCCCTTGTATCAAGACGACCGTCGCCATCCGCGTCTTCCGTATCCAATTTTCCATTCCCGTTTTTGTCTTCCGCCAAATCCAATGTTCCGTTTTTGTTCGTGTCCTCCCCTTCGTCCAATCTCCCGTTCCGGTTCTTGTCCTCCGAAACGTCCAACTTCCCATTCCTATTCTTATCCTCTGTATCGAGCCTGCCATTATTGTTTTTGTCTTCGGCCACATCACGGTTTCCATCGAAATTAACATCTCCCGTGATCGTCCCATCCGAATTTTGGTTGACGGCTTTCACGGTCACCGAATGGGTTCCCACCGTCCAACCCCTCGCGCCCGTCAGCTGGCCGGCCGCATTGAACCGATACAAGACGGTCGTAACGTTGTGGTTGTACCCATGATGTCCCGAAGTGATCCTCACCCCGTTCGCGTTCAGCGCGTCGTTGGTCGTGACACTCTTAACAACCTGCGCCTGCCCGTTGATGATCGCATACGTGTTGACCGTGACAGAAAGGGAGGGCTGGTCGACCCACTCGTACTGCCACGTTTCTCGATCCCGTTCTTTGTCCTTGTCTGTGTCGCCTGTGTCATACCCATCCCGCCCCTTTATCCCCGTAAAGGTTTCATAATCCAACTCACCATCGTCGTCTGTATCCCCCACAACATTTCCGCTGCTGTCCAGCTTGGCCGAGCGAACCGTTTGCATCCCCCACACCCTCGATAGCCCGGTGGCCCCAACCAATTGCCCTTGATTGTTGTAGCGATAAGCCACCGTTGTTCGGCTGTAAACATATCCGTGTTGCCCAGCCGCAATCCGAGCCCCGCCTTGCATGGCCCAGCTTTCTGTCACGCTTGAGGCGATCTGCGCGCGCCCTTGTATAATCACATACGTGTTTTTCGTCACCGACTCCGTGGTTTGGTCTACCCACTCGTACTGCCACACTTCCCGGTCTTGATTCCCGTCTTTATTGGTGTCACCTGTATCAAGACCATCCTTTCCTTTTATACCCGTAAACGTCTCGTATTCCAGCACCCCCAATTCTCCTTCAATACGCCTATCTCCCGCGATCTGCCCATTGACCCACTTGGGCGTCTTGACCTCTTGGGTCTGTCGTGCCACCGTCCAACCGGATGCCCCTTTCAATTGACCTCGCTCGTTGTACCGGTACAGCATCGTCGTCACGCTGTGGCTGTAACCGTGAATTCCTACCGCGATTTTGACACCCCCCCGCATCGCGTCGCTTGTCGTGACGCTTTTCACCACTTGAGCCTGGCCCCGAATGATCACGTATGTGTTCACCGTAAATGATTCAGTGGTTTGCACTTCCCTCCCCCAACTCTCCCCCGCATCCTCCACATTGTCTTTGTCCGTATCCCCAACCGCCCTATAGGCAAGAATGTCCTTTCCATTCGAATCTGTGCCAATCTTCACTTCTCTTGAAGTCACGACTTTCTGAGTTGATGTTCCCGTCGCCCACCCCGATGCCCCCGTCAATTGTCCCCGAGCGTTAAATTGATACAGCACGGTCGTCACCGTATGGTTATACCCATGCTGACCGACACCAATCCTGGCCCCGTTCTTATTAACGGCGTCGCTGGTCGTCACACTCTTGACCACCTGCGCCTGCCCCAGAATGATCGCGTAGGTATTCACTGTCCTTGAAACGCTCGTTTGGTCAACCCACGCGTAAGACCACGTTTCCCTGTCTACCTCATTGTCCTTATCCGCGTCCCCCGTATCAAACCCGTCCGTCCCCAACTTATTGGTAAATGTTTCGTAATCCAAATACCGGTCATTATCAGAATCCCCCTGAATCCGACCATTAGCCTCCTCTTGCGGAGTCTTCACCTCTTGAGTCTGCCGCCCATTCGTCCACCCCGTCGCGCCCGTCAACTGACCTTTCGCGTTATACGCGTAGTTCACGATGGTAACGTTATGGCTGAATCCGTGTGCCCCCCCCGCAATAATATTCCCATCAGCGTTGACCGCGTCACTCGTCGTCACGCTCTTCACCACCTGCGCTTGACCCCTAATGATCGCGTAGGTGTTCACCGTGGTGGACGTCGTCGTCTGCAACTGATTCTCGTAGGTCCACACCTCATCCGCTACATCCAGGCGACGGTCCCCATCTTTGTCTTCCGTATCCAATTTCCCGTCTTTGTCCGTATCCTCGCCGAAATCCAATCTCCCATTATTATTTGCATCCTCGCCTCTGTCTAATCTTCCATTCTTATTCTTATCTTCTGAATCTAACTTTCCATTTCCGTTCGTGTCCTCCGTAGTCAGCCTGCGATCTTTGTTTGTGTCCTCGGCCACATCCCGGTGCCCGTCATTGTCCGTATCCCCATGAATTGTTCCGTCGTTATCCAATTTAATCGTTTTCACCATCACCGCCTGCCTACCCACCGACCACCCCGTCGCCCCCGTCAACTGGCCTTTGCTATTAAAGCGGTAGAGCACCGTCGTCACATTGTGACTGTACCCATGCTCGTTCGCCCGGATCTTGTGTTTATTGGCGTTCACCGCGTCCGACGTCGTCACGCTCTTCACCACCTGCGCTTGACCCATAATGATCGCATACGTGTTCACCGTGGTAGACGTCGTTGTCTGTAACTCATCGTGGTAGGTCCACACTTCAGCCACTTTGTCTAGCATCCCATCTCCGTCTTTGTCCTCCGTATCCAATTTTCCGTTCCTGTTGATATCCTCCCCTCTGTCCAATACCCCGTTCTTGTTCTTATCCTCATTCGTCAGCTTCCCATCCCTGACGATCGTGTCTTCGGCCACGTCCCGATGCCCATCCTTATCCGTATCCCCCCTGATCGTTCCGTTGCTGTTCAAATCAATTGATTTCACCATCGCCGTCGACGTTCCCACCGTTCGCCCCGTCGCTCCCGTCAACTGTCCCTTCGCATTAAACTGATACCGCACCGTCGTCACACTGTGGTTATACCCGTGCTCCGTCGACCGGATCTTGCGCCCATCCTTGTTCAACGCGTCCGACGTCGTCACGCTCTTCACCACCTGCGCTTGGCCCAGGATGACCTTATACGTGTTCACCGTCAACGATACCGTCGTTTGCGCTTCCTCTCTCATCGCGCCCATCACCGGCGAATACGAATACAGATCCTTCCAATTCACCTCCCCGTCCTTGTTCTGGTCCACGTTCGCACGAATCGCGTCCGCCGCGGTGATCCGATTGTCCCCGTTCAGGTCTGTCACCGCATAATCCTCTCTCCCTTCCGTCGTCCCGTCTCCGTTCAGATCCTGCCGCGCCATCACCGGTTTCTTGTTCCTCCCCGTCCCGGTCTCCTGCTCACTCTGCGTCTTCACCTTCGCCATCGACGTTCCCACCGTCCATCCCTTCGCATCCGTCAGCTGGCCTTTGCTGTTAAAGCTGTAGATGACCGTCGTCACACTGTGGTTATACCCGTGCTCCGTCGCGCCATACCTGTTCCCATTGGCGTTCAACGCGTCCGACGTCGTCACGCTCTTCACCACCTGCGCTTGGCCCAGAATGATCGCATACGTGTTCACCGTCACCGAACTCGTCCTCTGCGCCTCCTCCGTCTGCCTCGTCTCCAATTTCTGTTTGTACGTATACAAATCCGCTTCGGTCACGCGCCTGTCCCCGTTTCGGTCCACGTTCGCCGCTCGCGCGTCCGCCGCGTTCACCTCATCGTCTCCGTTCACATCCCCGATACTGTCTTCCGACCCCACGCTCCCGTTCCCATCCACGTCCACCTGCTCCATCACCGCGTTTCCAGCCGCGTCCACAACACCCTTATACGTCTTCACCATCGCCGTCGACGTTCCCACCGTTCGCCCGTCGCTCCCGTCAACTGTCCCTTCGCATTAAACTGATACCGCACCGTCGTCACACTGTGGTTATACCCGTGCTCCGTCGACCGGATCTTGCGCCCATCCTTGTTCAACGCATCCGACGTCGTCACGCTCTTCACCACCTGCGCTTGGCCCAGGATGACCTTATACGTGTTCACCGTCAACGATACCGTCGTTTGCGCTTCCTCTCTCATCGCGCCCATCACCGGCGAATACGAATACAGATCCTTCCAATTCACCTCCCCGTCCTTGTTCTGGTCCACGTTCGCACGAATCGCGTCCGCCGCGGTGATCCGATTGTCCCCGTTCAGGTCTGTCACCGCATAATCCAATTCCCCTTCCGTCGTCCCGTCTCCGTTCAGATCCTGCCGCGCCATCACCGGTTTCTTGTTCCTCCCCGTCCCGGTCTCCTGCTCACTCTGCGTCTTCACCTTCGCCATCGACGTTCCCACCGTCCATCCCTTCGCATCCGTCAGCTGGCCTTTGCTGTTAAAGCTGTAGATGACCGTCGTCACACTGTGGTTATACCCGTGCTCCGTCGCGCCATACCTGTTCCCATTGGCGTTCAACGCGTCCGACGTCGTCACGCTCTTCACCACCTGCGCTTGGCCCAGAATGATCGCATACGTGTTCACCGTCACCGAACTCGTCCTCTGCGCCTCCTCCGTCTGCCTCGTCTCCAATTTCTGTTTGTACGTATACAAATCCGCTTCGGTCACGCGCCTGTCCCCGTTTCGGTCCACGTTCGCCGCTCGCGCGTCCGCCGCGTTCACCTCATCGTCTCCGTTCACATCCCTCGATACTGTCTTCCGACCCCACGCTCCCGTTCCCATCCACGTCCACCTGCTCCATCACCGCGTTTCCAGCCGCGTCCACAACACCCTTATACGTCTTCACCATCGCCGTCGACGTTCCCACCGTTCGCCCCGTCGCTCCCGTCAACTGTCCCTTCGCATTAAACTGATACCGCACCGTCGTCACACTGTGGTTATACCCGTGCTCCGTCGACCGGATCTTGCGCCCATCCTTGTTCAACGCATCCGACGTCGTCACGCTCTTCACCACCTGCGCTTGGCCCAGGATGACCTTATACGTGTTCACCGTCAACGATACCGTCGTTTGCGCTTCCTCTCTCATCGCGCCCATCACCGGCGAATACGAATACAGATCCTTCCAATTCACCTCCCCGTCCTTGTTCTGGTCCACGTTCGCACGAATCGCGTCCGCCGCGGTGATCCGATTGTCCCCGTTCAGGTCTGTCACCGCATAATCCATCCCCTTCCGTCGTCCCGTCTCCGTTCAGATCCTGCCGCGCCATCACCGGTTTCTTGTTCCTCCCCGTCCCGGTCTCCTGCTCACTCTGCGTCTTCACCTTCGCCATCGACGTTCCCACCGTCCATCCCTTCGCATCCGTCAGCTGGCCTTTGCTGTTAAAGCTGTAGATGACCGTCGTCACACTGTGGTTATACCCGTGCTCCGTCGCGCCATACCTGTTCCCATTGGCGTTCAACGCGTCCGACGTCGTCACGCTCTTCACCACCTGCGCTTGGCCCAATATGATCGCATACGTGTTCACCGTCACCGAACTCGTCCTCTGCGCCTCCTCCGTCTGCCTCGTCTCCAATTTCTGTTTGTACGTATACAAATCCGCTTCGGTCACGCGCCTGTCCCCGTTTCGGTCCACGTTCGCCGCTCGCGCGTCCGCCGCGTTCACCTCATCGTCTCCGTTCACATCCCCGATACTGTCTTCCGACCCCACGCTCCCGTTCCCATCCACGTCCACCTGCTCCATCACCGCGTTTCCAGCCGCGTCCACAACACCCTTATACGTCTTCACCATCGCCGTCGACGTTCCCACCGTTCGCCCCGTCGCTCCCGTCAACTGTCCCTTCGCATTAAACTGA
The DNA here is from genome assembly GCA_016715645.1 of Elusimicrobiota bacterium. Classification (GTDB taxonomy): domain Bacteria; phylum Elusimicrobiota; class Elusimicrobia; order FEN-1173; family FEN-1173; genus JADKHR01. Next base: position 48,530 of record JADJZR010000003.1, read on the forward strand.
TACCGCACCGTCGTCACACTGTGGTTATACCCGTGCTCCGTCGACCGGATCTTGCGCCCATCCTTGTTCAACGCATCCGACGTCGTCACGCTCTTCACCACCTGCGCTTGGCCCAGGATGACCTTATACGTGTTCACCGTCAACGATACCGTCGTTTGCGCTTCTCCTCTCATCGCGCCCATCACCGGCGAATACGAATACAGATCCTTCCATCCACCTCCCCGTCCTTGTTCTGGTCCACGTTCGCACGAATCGCGTCCGCCGCGGTGATCCGATTGTCCCCGTTCAGGTCTGTCACCGCATAATCCATCCCCTTCCGTCGTCCCGTCTCCGTTCAGATCCTGCCGCGCCATCACCGGTTTCTTGTTCCTCCCCGTCCCGGTCTCCTGCTCACTCTGCGTCTTCACCTTCGCCATCGACGTTCCCACCGTCCATCCCTTCGCATCCGTCAGCTGGCCTTTGCTGTTAAAGCTGTAGATGACCGTCGTCACACTGTGGTTATACCCGTGCTCCGTCGCGCCATACCTGTTCCCATTGGCGTTCAACGCGTCCGACGTCGTCACGCTCTTCACCACCTGCGCTTGGCCCAATATGATCGCATACGTGTTCACCGTCACCGAACTCGTCCTCTGCGCCTCCTCCGTCTGCCTCGTCTCCAATTTCTGCCTATACGTATACAAATCCGCTTCGGTCACGCGCCTGTCCCCGTTTCGGTCCACGTTCGCCGCTCGCGCGTCCGCCGCGTTCACCTCATCGTCTCCGTTCACATCCCCGATACTGTCTTCCGACCCCACGCTCCCGTTCCCATCCACGTCCACCTGCTCCATCACCGCGTTTCCAGCCGCGTCCACAACACCCTTATACGTCTTCACCATCGCCGTCGACGTTCCCACCGTTCGCCCCGTCGCTCCCGTCAACTGTCCCTTCGCATTAAACTGATACCGCACCGTCGTCACACTGTGGTTATACCCGTGCTCCGTCGACCGGATCTTGCGCCCATCCTTGTTCAACGCATCCGACGTCGTCACGCTCTTCACCACCTGCGCTTGGCCCAGGATGACCTTATACGTGTTCACCGTCAACGATACCGTCGTTTGCGCTTCCTCTCTCATCGCGCCCATCACCGGCGAATACGAATACAGATCCTTCCAATTCACCTCCCCGTCCTTGTTCTGGTCCACGTTCGCACGAATCGCGTCCGCCGCGGTGATCCGATTGTCCCCGTTCAGGTCTGTCACCGCATAATCCATCCCCTTCCGTCGTCCCGTCTCCGTTCAGATCCTGCCGCGCCATCACCGGTTTCTTGTTCCTCCCCGTCCCGGTCTCCTGCTCACTCTGCGTCTTCACCTTCGCCATCGACGTTCCCACCGTCCATCCCTTCGCATCCGTCAGCTGGCCTTTGCTGTTAAAGCTGTAGATGACCGTCGTCACACTGTGGTTATACCCGTGCTCCGTCGCGCCATACCTGTTCCCATTGGCGTTCAACGCGTCCGACGTCGTCACGCTCTTCACCACCTGCGCTTGGCCCAATATGATCGCATACGTGTTCACCGTCACCGAACTCGTCCTCTGCGCCTCCTCCGTCTGCCTCGTCTCCAATTTCTGCTTTGCGTATACAAATCCGCTTCGGTCACGCGCCTGTCCCCGTTTCGGTCCACGTTCGCCGCTCGCGCGTCCGCCGCGTTCACCTCATCGTCTCCGTTCACATCCCCGATACTGTCTTCCGACCCCACGCTCCCGTTCCCATCCACGTCCACCTGCTCCATCACCGCGTTTCCAGCCGCGTCCACAACACCCTTATACGTCTTCACCATCGCCGTCGACGTTCCCACCGTTCGCCCCGTCGCTCCCGTCAACTGTCCCTTCGCATTAAACTGATACCGCACCGTCGTCACACTGTGGTTATACCCGTGCTCCGTCGACCGGATCTTGCGCCCATCCTTGTTCAACGCATCCGACGTCGTCACGCTCTTCACCACCTGCGCTTGGCCCAGGATGACCTTATACGTGTTCACCGTCAACGATACCGTCGTTTGCGCTTCCTCTCTCATCGCGCCCATCACCGGCGAATACGAATACAGATCCTTCCAATTCACCTCCCCGTCCTTGTTCTGGTCCACGTTCGCACGAATCGCGTCCGCCGCGGTGATCCGATTGTCCCCGTTCAGGTCTGTCACCGCATAATCCATTCCCCTTCCGTCGTCCCGTCTCCGTTCAGATCCTGCCGCGCCATCACCGGTTTCTTGTTCCTCCCGTCGCGGTCTCCTGCTCACTCTGCGTCTTCACCTTCGCCATCGACGTTCCCACCGTCCATCCCTTCGCATCCGTCAGCTGGCCTTTGCTGTTAAAGCTGTAGATGACCGTCGTCACACTGTGGTTATACCCGTGCTCCGTCGCGCCATACCTGTTCCCATTGGCGTTCAACGCGTCCGACGTCGTCACGCTCTTCACCACCTGCGCTTGGCCCAATATGATCGCATACGTGTTCACCGTCACCGAACTCGTCCTCTGCGCCTCCTCCGTCTGCCTCGTCTCCAATTTCTGCCTTACGTATAAATCCGCTTCGGTCACGCGCCTGTCCCGTTTTCGGTCCACGTTCGCCGCTCGCGCGTCCGCCGCGTTCACCTCATCGTCTCCGTTCACATCCCCGATACTGTCTTCCGACCCCACGCTCCCGTTCCCATCCACGTCCACCTGCTCCATCACCGCGTTTCCAGCCGCGTCCACAACACCCTTATACGTCTTCACCATCGCCGTCGACGTTCCCACCGTTCGCCCGTCGCTCCCGTCAACTGTCCCTTCGCATTAAACTGATACCGCACCGTCGTCACACTGTGGTTATACCCGTGCTCCGTCGACCGGATCTTGCGCCCATCCTTGTTCAACGCATCCGACGTCGTCACGCTCTTCACCACCTGCGCTTGGCCCAGGATGACCTTATACGTGTTCACCGTCAACGATACCGTCGTTTGCGCTTCCTCTCTCATCGCGCCCATCACCGGCGAATACGAATACAGATCCTTCCAATTCACCTCCCGTCCTTGTTCTGGTCCACGTTCGCACGAATCGCGTCCGCCGCGGTGATCCGATTGTCCCCGTTCAGGTCTGTCACCGCATAATCCATTCCCCCTTCCGTCGTCCGTCTCCGTTCAGATCCTGCCGCGCCATCACCGGTTTCTTGTTCCTCCCGTCCCGGTCTCCTGCTCACTCTGCGTCTTCACCTTCGCCATCGACGTTCCCACCGTCCATCCCTTCGCATCCGTCAGCTGGCCTTTGCTGTTAAAGCTGTAGATGACCGTCGTCACACTGTGGTTATACCCGTGCTCCGTCGCGCCATACCTGTTCCCATTGGCGTTCAACGCGTCCGACGTCGTCACGCTCTTCACCACCTGCGCTTGGCCCAATATGATCGCATACGTGTTCACCGTCACCGAACTCGTCCTCTGCGCCTCCTCCGTCTGCCTCGTCTCCAATTTCTGTTCTATACGTATACAAATCCGCTTCGGTCACGCGCCTGTCCCCGTTTCGGTCCACGTTCGCCGCTCGCGCGTCCGCCGCGTTCACCTCATCGTCTCCGTTCACATCCCCGATACTGTCTTCCGACCCCACGCTCCCGTTCCCATCCACGTCCACCTGCTCCATCACCGCGTTTCCAGCCGCGTCCACAACACCCTTATACGTCTTCACCATCGCCGTCGACGTTCCCACCGTTCGCCCCGTCGCTCCCGTCAACTGTCCCTTCGCATTAAACTGATACCGCACCGTCGTCACACTGTGGTTATACCCGTGCTCCGTCGACCGGATCTTGCGCCCATCCTTGTTCAACGCATCCGACGTCGTCACGCTCTTCACCACCTGCGCTTGGCCCAGGATGACCTTATACGTGTTCACCGTCAACGATACCGTCGTTTGCGCTTCCTCTCTCATCGCGCCCATCACCGGCGAATACGAATACAGATCCTTCAATTCACCTCCCCGTCCTTGTTCTGGTCCACGTTCGCACGAATCGCGTCCGCCGCGGTGATCCGATTGTCCCCGTTCAGGTCTGTCACCGCATAATCCAATTCCCCTTCCGTCGTCCCGTCTCCGTTCAGATCCTGCCGCGCCATCACCGGTTTCTTGTTCCTCCCCGTCCCGGTCTCCTGCTCACTCTGCGTCTTCACCTTCGCCATCGACGTTCCCACCGTCCATCCCTTCGCATCCGTCAGCTGGCCTTTGCTGTTAAAGCTGTAGATGACCGTCGTCACACTGTGGTTATACCCGTGCTCCGTCGCGCCATACCTGTTCCCATTGGCGTTCAACGCGTCCGACGTCGTCACGCTCTTCACCACCTGCGCTTGGCCCAATATGATCGCATACGTGTTCACCGTCACCGAACTCGTCCTCTGCGCCTCCTCCGTCTGCCTCGTCTCCAATTTCTGCCTATACGTATACAAATCCGCTTCGGTCACGCGCCTGTCCCCCGTTTCGGTCCACGTTCGCCGCTCGCGCGTCCGCCGCGTTCACCTCATCGTCTCCGTTCACATCCCCGATACTGTCTTCCGACCCCACGCTCCCGTTCCCATCCACGTCCACCTGCTCCATCACCGCGTTTCCAGCCGCGTCCACAACACCCTTATACGTCTTCACCATCGCCGTCGACGTTCCCACCGTTCGCCCCGTCGCTCCCGTCAACTGTCCCTTCGCATTAAACTGATACCGCACCGTCGTCACACTGTGGTTATACCCGTGCTCCGTCGACCGGATCTTGCGCCCATCCTTGTTCAACGCATCCGACGTCGTCACGCTCTTCACCACCTGCGCTTGGCCCAGGATGACCTTATACGTGTTCACCGTCAACGATACCGTCGTTTGCGCTTCCTCTCTCATCGCGCCCATCACCGGCGAATACGAATACAGATCCTTCCAATTCACCTCCCGTCCTTGTTCTGGTCCACGTTCGCACGAATCGCGTCCGCCGCGGTGATCCGATTGTCCCCGTTCAGGTCTGTCACCGCATAATCCAATTCCCCTTCCGTCGTCCCGTCTCCGTTCAGATCCTGCCGCGCCATCACCGGTTTCTTGTTCCTCCCCGTCCCGGTCTCCTGCTCACTCTGCGTCTTCACCTTCGCCATCGACGTTCCCACCGTCCATCCCTTCGCATCCGTCAGCTGGCCTTTGCTGTTAAAGCGATAGAGCACCGTCGTCACACTGTGGTTATACCCGTGCTCCGTCGCCCCATACCTGTTGCCATCAGCTTTCACCGCGTCCGACGTTGTCACGCTCCTCACCACCTGCGCTTGGCCCAATATGATCGCATACGTGTTCACCGTCACCGAACTCGTCCTCTGCGCCTCCTCCGTCTGCCTCGTCTCCAATTTCTGTTTGTACGTATACAAATCCGCTTCGGTCACGCGCCTGTCCCCGTTTCGGTCCACGTTCGCCGCTCGCGCGTCCGCCGCGTTCACCTCATCGTCTCCGTTCACATCCCCGATACTGTCTTCCGACCCCACGCTCCCGTTCCCATCCACGTCCACCTGCTCCATCACCGCGTTTCAGCCGCGTCCACAACACCCTTATACGTCTTCACCATCGCCGTCGACGTTCCCACCGTTCGCCCCGTCGCTCCCGTCAACTGTCCCTTCGCATTAAACTGATACCGCACCGTCGTCACACTGTGGTTATACCCGTGCTCCGTCGACCGGATCTTGCGCCCATCCTTGTTCAACGCATCCGACGTCGTCACGCTCTTCACCACCTGCGCTTGGCCCAGGATGACCTTATACGTGTTCACCGTCAACGATACCGTCGTTTGCGCTTCCTCTCTCATCGCGCCCATCACCGGCGAATACGAATACAGATCCTTCCAATTCACCTCCCCGTCCTTGTTCTGGTCCACGTTCGCACGAATCGCGTCCGCCGCGGTGATCCGATTGTCCCCGTTCAGGTCTGTCACCGCATAATCCAATTCCCCTTCCGTCGTCCCGTCTCCGTTCAGATCCTGCCGCGCCATCACCGGTTTCTTGTTCCTCCCCGTCCCGGTCTCCTGCTCACTCTGCGTCTTCACCTTCGCCATCGACGTTCCCACCGTCCATCCCCTTCGCATCCGTCAGCTGGCCTTTGCTGTTAAAGCTGTAGATGACCGTCGTCACACTGTGGTTATACCCGTGCTCCGTCGCGCCATACCTGTTCCCATTGGCGTTCAACGCGTCCGACGTCGTCACGCTCTTCACCACCTGCGCTTGGCCCAATATGATCGCATACGTGTTCACCGTCACCGAACTCGTCCTCTGCGCCTCCTCCGTCTGCCTCGTCTCCAATTTCTGCCTATGCGTATACAAATCCGCTTCGGTCACGCCTGTCCCCGTTTCGGTCCACGTTCGCCGCTCGCGCGTCCGCCGCGTTCACCTCATCGTCTCCGTTCACATCCCCGATACTGTCTTCCGACCCCACGCTCCCGTTCCCATCCACGTCCACCTGCTCCATCACCGCGTTTCCAGCCGCGTCCACAACACCCTTATACGTCTTCACCATCGCCGTCGACGTTCCCACCGTTCGCCCCGTCGCTCCCGTCAACTGTCCCTTCGCATTAAACTGATACCGCACCGTCGTCACACTGTGGTTATACCCGTGCTCCGTCGACCGGATCTTGCGCCCATCCTTGTTCAACGCATCCGACGTCGTCACGCTCTTCACCACCTGCGCTTGGCCCAGGATGACCTTATACGTGTTCACCGTCAACGATACCGTCGTTTGCGCTTCCTCGCTCATCGCGCCCATCACCGGCGAATACGAATACAGATCCTTCCAATTCACCTCCCCGTCCTTGTTCTGGTCCACCTTCGCCTCAACCGCGTCCGCCGCGGTGATCCGATTGTCCCCGTTCAGGTCTGTCACCGCATAATCCAATTCCCCTTCCGTCGTCCCGTCTCCGTTCAGATCCTGCCGCGCCATCACCGGTTTCTTGTTCCTCCCGTCCCGGTCTCCTGCTCACTCTGCGTCTTCACCTTCGCCATCGACGTTCCCACCGTCCATCCCTTCGCATCCGTCAGCTGGCCTTTGCTGTTAAAGCTGTAGATGACCGTCGTCACACTGTGGTTATACCCGTGCTCCGTCGCGCCATACCTGTTCCCATTGGCGTTCAACGCGTCCGACGTCGTCACGCTCTTCACCACCTGCGCTTGCCCCAAAATGATCGCATACGTGTTCACCGTCACCGAACTCGTCCTCTGCGCCTCCTCCGTCTGCCTCGTCTCCAATTTCTGTTTCATACGTATACAAATCCGCTTCGGTCACGCGCCTGTCCCCGTTTCGGTCCACGTTCGCCGCTCGCGCGTCCGCCGCGTTCACCTCATCGTCTCCGTTCACATCCCCCGATACTGTCTTCCGACCCCACGCTCCCGTTCCCATCCACGTCCACCTGCTCCATCACCGCGTTTCCAGCCGCGTCCACAACACCCTTATACGTCTTCACCATCGCCGTCGACGTTCCCACCGTTCGCCCCGTCGCTCCCGTCAACTGTCCCTTCGCATTAAACTGATACCGCACCGTCGTCACACTGTGGTTATACCTGTGCTCCGTCGACCGGATCTTGCGCCCATCCTTGTTCAACGCATCCGACGTCGTCACGCTCTTCACCACCTGCGCTTGGCCCAGGATGACCTTATACGTGTTCACCGTCAACGATACCGTCGTTTGCGCTTCCTCTCTCATCGCGCCCATCACCGGCGAATACGAATACAGATCCTTCCAATTCACCTCCCCGTCCTTGTTCTGGTCCACGTTCGCACGAATCGCGTCCGCCGCGGTGATCCGATTGTCCCCGTTCAGGTCTGTCACCGCATAATCCTCTCTCCCTTCCGTCCTCCCGTCTCCGTTCAGATCCTGCCGCGCCATCACCGGTTTCTTGTTCCTCCCCGTCCCGGTCTCCTGCTCACTCTGCGTCTTCACCTTCGCCATCGACGTTCCCACCGTCCATCCCTTCGCATCCGTCAGCTGGCCTTTGCTGTTAAAGCTGTAGATGACCGTCGTCACACTGTGGTTATACCCGTGCTCCGTCGCGCCATACCTGTTCCCATTGGCGTTCAACGCGTCCGACGTCGTCACGCTCTTCACCACCTGCGCTTGGCCCAGAATGATCGCATACGTGTTCACCGTCACCGAACTCGTCCTCTGCGCCTCCTCCGTCTGCCTCGTCTCCAATTTCTGTTTGTACGTATACAAATCCGCTTCGGTCACGCGCCTGTCCCCGTTTCGGTCCACGTTCGCCGCTCGCGCGTCCGCCGCGTTCACCTCATCGTCTCCGTTCACATCCCCGATACTGTCTTCCGACCCCACGCTCCCGTTTCCATCCACGTCCACCCTCTCCATCACCGCGTTTCCAGCCGCGTCCACAACACCCTTATACGTCTTCACCATCGCCGTCGACGCGCCCACCGTCCGCCCCGTCGCTCCCGTCAACTGACCCAACGCATTAAACTGATACCGCACCGTCGTCACACTGTGGTTATACCCGTGCTCGTTCGCACGGATCTTTCGCCCATCCTTGTTCAACGCGTCGCTCGTCGTCACGCTCTTCACCACCTGCGCTTGACCCAAAATGATCGCATACGTGTTCACCGTCAACGATTCCGTCTTCTGCGCTTCCTCGCTCATCTCGCCCATCACCGGCGAATACGAATACAGATCCTTCCAATTCACCTCCCCGTCATTGTTCTGGTCCACCTTCGCCTCAACCGCGTCCGCCGCGGTGATCCGATTGTCCCCCGTTCAGGTCTGTCACCGCATAATCCCCACCCCTTCCGCCGTCCCGTCTCCGTTCAGATCCTGCCGCGCCATCACCGGTTTCTCGTTCCTCCCCGTCCCAATCTTCTGCTCACTCTGCGTCTTCACCTTCGCCATCGACGTTCCCACCGTCCATCCCTTCGCATCCGTCAGCTGGCCTTTGCTGTTAAAGCTGTAGATGACCGTCGTCACACTGTGGTTATACCCGTGCTCCGTCGCGCCATACCTGTTCCCATTGGCGTTCAACGCGTCCGACGTCGTCACGCTCTTCACCACCTGCGCTTGCCCCAAAATGATCGCATACGTGTTCACCGTCACCGAACTCGTCCTCTGCGCCTCCTCCGTCTGCCTCGTCTCCATTTCTGTTTGTACGTATACAAATCATCTTCGTTCAGGCGCCTGTCCCCGTTTCGGTCCACGTTCGCCGCTCGCGCGTCCGCCGCGTTGACTAGGTTGTCTCCGTTCACATCCCCGATACTGTCTTCCAACCCCACGCTCCCGTTTCCATCCACGTCCACCCTCTCCATCACCGCGTTTCCAGCCGCGTCCACAACACCCTTATACGTCTTCACCATCGCCGTCGACGCGCCCACCGTCCGCCCCGTCGCTCCCGTCAACTGACCCAACGCATTAAACTGATACCGCACCGTCGTCACACTGTGGTTATACCCGTGCTCGTTCGCACCATACCTGGTCCCATTGGATTTCAACGCGTCCGATATCGTCACGCTCTGTACCACCTGCGCTTGGCCCAAGAGGATCGCATACGTATTCTCCGTCAACGACTCCGTCGCCTGGTCCTCATCATGCCTATTCGTCCATACCTCTTGTTCAACGAGCCCGTTTTTGTTCTCGTCCCCTGTATCCTTCCCGTCCTCCCCCAGAATACCCGTGAATGTCTCATAATCCAGCCGATCGTCCTGATCCGTGTCCCCAGTCACGTAGTAACGATAAACAAAGTTGTCGTTTTCATCTTTAAATAAAGTCTCCCCCGAATCCTGTCTCCCATTCCGGTTCAGGTCCCCCTTAATCACTTTTTCTCGCGCTGGGGTTGTCACGTTCTGGTTTTGCTCGCTCACCGTCCCCCCCGTCGCGCCCGTCAGCTGGCCCAACGCATTGAACTGATACTGAACCGTTGTCACGCTGTGGCTCCACCCGTGCGACAAGCTCGTCACAAGATTCGGATTTTCGGCGGTCCCCCGGTTCACCTCTTCCGTCTTCGCTAGCACCTCCAATTTCCCGTTCACTAGTTTCGCCGCGTCCGTCGTCGTGACGCTCTTCACCACCTGCGCTTGACCCAGAATAATCGCATACGTGTTCTCCGTCTCCGACACCGTCATCTGGTCCACCCACTTATACGTCCACGTCTCCGCTGTTAGGTCCAACCGACCGTCTCCATCCACATCTTCAGTGTCTAATTTCTCGTTACCATTCACATCCTCGTTATCCTCTAATATCCCGTTTCCGTTTGTGTCTTCCGTAAACAACTGCCCATCCCCATCCATATCCTCCGAAACGTCCCTATTTCCATCTTTATCCAAGTCTCCCGCGATCGTTCCGTCTGCATTCAGATCCGCCGTCTTTACCTTCAAATTATGCGTCCCCACACTCCTCCCTGTCGCTCCGGTCAGCTGGCCCAGCTCATTGAACTGGAACTGCACCGTTGTCACCGTAAAGCTATGCCCGTGTTCTGTCACATCAATCACATTCCCGTCCTGGTCGACCGCATTGTTCTTCGTTACACTCATCACCACCTGCGCTTGACCCAAAATGATTGCATACGTGTTTTCAGTTTCACTTTTTGTCATTTGGTCAACCCACTCATAACTCCATCCCTCACGATCTTCAACACCATCCTTGTCTTCGTCGCCGGTGTCCTTTCCATCCTCCCCTGACGTGTTAGTGAACGTTTCGAAATCCAAATTGTCGTCCATGTCCGCATCGCCCACGATGTACATTCCATACACAACCTCATTATTGTCGTTTCTTTCAAATGATTCCCCCTCATTCTCAACCCCATCCCGGTTTAAATCTCCTTTAATGACAGACTCACGTAACGGTGTTTTGACTTTCATGTTCTGGGTCCCAACACTCCATCCTGTCGCTCCCGTCAATTGTCCCAGAGCATTGAATTGATACTGTACAGTTGTTAGCGAATAACTGAAATTGTGACTATTTTGGACTTCGTTCTTAACAAAAGCGCCGTTAAGGGTTGTCGCATTCCAGGTCTTGGTCTCACTCGTTACCACCTGCGCCTGGCCGAGGAAGACTGCATAGGTATTCTTAACCTCAGAAACAGTTGGCAAAACCAAAAACTCATATTCCCAATTTTCATTCTCATCGAGAAAATCGTCTTCATTTGTGTCTCCCACAATTTTATCGTTCACCCTTTTTGCGGTTTTAACTAAACTATTGGCCCAAACATTCGTAAACCCTTCGGCCCCGGTCAGTTGCCCACTGGAGTTGAATGTGTAATTTACTGTCGTTTCCGAATGACTAAAATTATGGGAGGTGGGAACTTCGTTTTTATTAAACGTGGTTCCGCTTAATGTTGCATTCCATGTATTTGTTACGCTCTTCACCACCTGCGCTTGCCCCAAAATGATCGCATAGGTATTGTTCGTTTCCGACACAGTGGGCTGATTCACCATTGTGTAAGTCCAAATCTCTGCCGCAAGGTCCAAACGTCCGTCCCCATCCACATCCTCATTGTCTAATTTACTGTTATTGTTCACATCCTCACCCTCGTCCAAGTTCCCGTTCCCGTTAATGTCCTCCGTGTTCAGTTGCCCATTTAAATTAACATCTTCCGCAACGTCTTGATTTCCATCTTTATCAAGATCTCCCGTGATCGTCCCATCCGCGTCCAAGTCCACTGACTTCACCTTCGCGTTTTGCATCCCAACGCTCCCACCCGTCGCGCCCGTCAACTGGCCCTTCTCGTTAAAGACGTAGTTTACCACCGTCTCGCTGTGGTTATGCCCGTGATCCGTCGCCCCGATCACATTCCCGTCTTCGTCCACCGCGTCACTCTTCGTTTCGCTCCGCACCACCTGCGCTTGCCCCAATATCACCGCATACCTGTTATCCGTCTCAGACCTCATCGTCTGGTTCTCAGTCCCCCACACCTCCCCAGCCTCTTCCACTCCGTCTTGGTCCGTGTCACCCGTCACCACCCACTTATACTTCACCGTCTCTCCGTCCTCTTCATACCCGTCCACCACGCGCGTCGACGTCGCCACACGCTGGTTCGACGTCCCCACCGTTCGCCCCGTCGCGCCCGTCAACTGGCCCTTCTCGTTAAATACGTAGTTTACCACCGTCTCGCTGTGGCTGTGCCCGTGATCCGTCGCCCCGATCACATTCCCGTCTTCGTCCACCGCGTCACTCTTCGTTTCGCTCCGCACCACCTGCGCTTGACCCAATATCACCGCATACGTGTTATCCGTCACAGACTTCATCGTCTGGTTCTCCGTCCCCCACACCTCCCCAGCCTCTTCCACTCCGTCTTGGTCCGTGTCACCCGTCACCACCCACTTATACTTCACCGTCTCTCCGTCCTCTTCATACCCGGCCGCCACACAGTCGATGTTGCCCGCTGGTTCGACGTCCCCACCGTTCGCCCCGTCGCGCCCGTCAACTGACCCTTCTCGTTAAATACGTAGTTTACCACCGTCTCGCTGTGGCTGTGCCCGTGATCCGTCGCCCCGATCACATTCCCGTCTTGGTCCACCACGTCACTCTTCGTTTCGCTCCTCACCACCTGCGCTTGCCCCAAAATCACCGCATACTTGTTATCCGTCACAGACCTCATCGTCTGGTTCTCCGTCCCCCACACCTCCCCAGCCTCTTCCACTCCGTCTTGGTCCGTGTCACCCGTCACCACCCACTTATACTTCACCGTCTCTCCGTCCTCTTCATACCCGTCCGCCACAGGAGTCGACGTCGCCACACGCTGGTTCGACGTCCCCACCGTTCGCCCCGTCGCGCCCGTCAACTGACCCTTCTCGTTAAATACGTAGTTTACCACCGTCTCGCTGTGGCTGTGCCCGTGATCCGTTGCCCCGATCACATTCCCGTCTTCGTCCACCGCGTCGCTTGTCGTTTCGCTCCGCACCACCTGCGCTTGCCCCAATATCACCGCATACGTGTTCTTCGTCACTGACTTCATCGTCTGGTTCTCCGTCCCCCACACCTCCCCAGCCTCTTCCACTCCGTCTTGGTCCCCTTCGTCACCACCACTTATACTTCACCGTCTCTCCGTCCTCTGCATGGCCGTCCGCCACACGAGTCGACGTCGCCACACGCTGGTTCGACGTCCCCACCGTTCGCCCCGTCGCGCCCGTCAACTGACCCTTCTCGTTAAATACGTAGTTTACCACCGTCTCGCTGTGGCTGTGCCCGTGATCCGTTGCCCCGATCACATTCCCGTCTTCGTCCACCGCGTCGCTTGTCGTTTCGCTCCGCACCACCTGCGCTTGCCCCAATATCACCGCATACGTGTTCATCGTCTCTGACCTCATCGTCTGGTTCTCCGTCCCCACACCTCCCCAGCCTCTTCCACTCCGTCTTGGTCCGTGTCCCCCGTCACCACCCACTTATACTTCACCGTCTCTCCGTCCTCTTCATACCCGTCCACCACGCGAGTCGATGTTGCCACCCGCTGGTTCGACGTCCCCACCGTTCGCCCCGTCGCGCCCGTCAACTGACCCTTCTCGTTAAATACGTAGTTTACCACCGTCTCGCTGTGGCTGTGCCCGTGATCCGTCACCCCGATCACATTCCCGTCTTGGTCCACCGCGTCACTCTCCGTTTCGCTCCTCACCACCTGCGCTTGCCCCAATATCACCGCATACTTGTTATCCGTCACAGACTTCATCGTCTGGTTCTCCGTCCCCCACACCTCCCCAGCCTCTTCCACTCCGTCTTGGTCCGTGTCACCCGTCACCACCCACTTATACTTCACCGTCTCTCCGTCCTCTTCATACCCGTCCACCACGCGAGTCGATGTTGCCACACGCTGGTTCGACGTCCCCACCGTTCGCCCCGTCGCGCTCGTCAACTGGCCTTTCTCGTTAAATACGTAGTTCACTACCGTCTCGCTGTGGTTATGCCCGTGATCCGTCGCCCCGATCACATTCCCGTCTTCGTCCACCGCGTCACTCTTCGTTTCGCTCCGCACCACCTGCGCTTGACCCAATATCACCGCATACCTGTTATCCGTCTCAGACCTCATCGTCTGATTCTCCGTCCCCACACCTCCCCAGCCTCTTCCACTCCGTCTTGGTCCGTGTCCCCGTCACCACCCACTTATACTTCACCGTCTCTCCGTCCTCTTCATACCCGTCCACCACGCGCGTCGATGTTGCCACACGCTGGTTCGACGTCCCCACCGTTCGCCCCGTCGCGCTCGTCAACTGGCCTTTCTCGTTAAATACGTAGTTCACTACCGTCTCGCTGTGGTTATGCCCGTGATCCGTCGCCCCGATCACATTCCCGTCTTCGTCCACCGCGTCACTCTTCGTTTCGCTCCGCACCACCTGCGCTTGACCCAATATCACCGCATACCTGTTATCCGTCTCAGACCTCATCGTCTGGTTCTCCGTCCCCACACCTCCCCAGCCTCTTCCACTCCGTCTTGGTCCGTGTCACCCGTCACCACCCACTTATACTTCACCGTCTCTCCGTCCTCTTCATACCCGTCCACCACGCGCGTCGACGTCGCGACCCGCTGGTTCGACGTTCCCTCCGTTCGCCCCGTCGCGCTCGTCAACTGGCCTTTCTCGTTAAATACGTAGTTCACTACCGTCTCGCTGTGGTTATGCCCGTGATCCGTCGCCCCGATCACATTCCCGTCTTCGTCCACCGCGTCACTCTTCGTTTCGCTCCGCACCACCTGCGCTTGACCCAATATCACCGCATACCTGTTATCCGTCTCAGACCTCATCGTCTGGTTCTCCGTCCCCCACACCTCCCCAGCCTCTTCCACTCCGTCTTGGTCCGTGTCCCCAACCACCACCCACTTATACTTCACCGTCTCTCCGTCCTCTTCATACCCGTCCACCACGCGCGTCGATGTTGCCACACGCTGGTTCGACGTCCCCACCGTTCGCCCCGTCGCGCTCGTCAACTGGCCTTTCTCGTTAAATACGTAGTTCACTACCGTCTCGCTGTGGTTATGCCCGTGATCCGTCGCCCCGATCACATTCCCGTCTTCGTCCACCGCGTCACTCTTCGTTTCGCTCCGCACCACCTGCGCTTGACCCAATATCACCGCATACCTGTTATCCGTCTCAGACCTCATCGTCTGGTTCTCCGTCCCCCACACCTCCCCAGCCTCTTCCACTCCGTCTTGGTCCGTGTCCCCCGTCACCACCCACTTATACTTCACCGTCTCTCCGTCCTCTTCATACCCGTCCACCACGCGCGTCGATGTTGCCACACGCTGGTTCGACGTCCCCACCGTTCGCCCCGTCGCGCTCGTCAACTGGCCTTTCTCGTTAAATACGTAGTTCACTACCGTCTCGCTGTGGTTATGCCCGTGATCCGTCGCCCCGATCACATTCCCGTCTTCGTCCACCGCGTCACTCTTCGTTTCGCTCCGCACCACCTGCGCTTGACCCAATATCACCGCATACCTGTTATCCGTCTCAGACCTCATCGTCTGGTTCTCCGTCCCCCACACCTCCCCAGCCTCTTCCACTCCGTCTTGGTCCGTGTCCCCCGTCACCACCCACTTATACTTCACCGTCTCTCCGTCCTCTTCATACCCGTCCACCACGCGCGTCGATGTTGCCACACGCTGGTTCGACGTCCCCACCGTCCATCCCGTCGCGCTCGTCAATTGCCCGTTCTCGTTATACGTGTAATTCACCGTCGTCGTCGTGTCAGAACTCTGCGTCCCACCCGCCGTCGTCGATACGTTGCGCGTCACGCTCAATATCACCTGCGCTTGGCCCTGAATCACTCGATACTCGTTTGTACCCGTCACCGCCGTCTCTTGCCACACCAACTCCCGTACCGTCGCCCCGTTTCGTACCACATCGTTAAACACCTGGTTGCGGCTCGTTCCCCGCACATCGCCCGTCGCGCCGCTCAACACACCGTTACCGTCATACGTGTAGTTCACCGTCGTCGTCGTGTCAGAACTCTGCGTCCCACCCGCCGTCGTCGATACGTTGCGCGTCACGCTCAATATCACCTGCGCTTGGCCCTGAATCACTCGATACTCGTTTGTACCCGTCACCGCCGTCTCTTGCCACACCAACTCCCGTACCGTCGCCCCGTTTCGTACCACATCGTTAAACACCTGGTTGCGGCTCGTCCCCCTCACGCTCCCCGCCGCACCCGTCAATTGCCCGTTCTCGTTATACGTGTAATTCACCGTCGTCGTCGTGTCAGAACTCTGCGTCCCACCCGCCGTCGTCGATACGTTGCGCGTCACGCTCAATATCACCTGCGCTTGGCCCTGAATCACTCGATACTCGTTTGTACCCGTCACCGCCGTCTCTTGCCACACCAACTCCCCCCGTCGCCCCGTTTTGCTCACATCGTTAAACACCTGGTTGCGGCTCGTCCCCTCACGCTCCCCGCCGCACCCGTCAATTGCCCGTTCTCGTTATACGTGTAATTCACCGTCGTCGTCGTGTCAGAACCTGCGTCCCACCCGCCGTCGTCGATACGTTGCGCGTCACGCTCAATATCACCTGCGCTTGGCCCTGAATCCTCGATACTCGTTTGTCCCGTCACCGCCGTCTCTTGCCACACCAACTCCCGTACCGTCGCCCCGTTTCGTACCACATCGTCAAACACCTGGCTGCCGCTCGTTCCCCGCACATCGCCCGTCGCGCCGCTCAACACACCGTTACCGTCATACGTGTAGTTCACCGTCGTCGTCGTGTCAGAACTCTGCGTCCCACCCACCGTCGTCGATACGTTGCGCGTCACGCTCAATATCACCTACACTTAACCCTGAATCACTCGATACTCGTTTGTACCCGTCACCGCCTCTCTTGCCACACCAACTCCCGCGTCGCCCCGTTTCCACATCGTTAAACACCTGGTTGCGGCTCGCCCCCCCCCGCCGCCCGTCAATGCCCGTTCTCGTTATACGTGTAATTCACCGTCGTCGTCGGTCAGAACTCTGCGTCCCACCCGCCGTCGTCGATACGTTGCGCGTCACGCTCAAAATCACCTGCGCCTGGCCCTGAATAACTCGATACTCGTTTGTCCCCGTCACCGCCGTGTCTTGCCACACCAACTCCCTGCGTCGCCCCGTTTTGCGCTCACATCGTTAAACACCTGGCTGCGGCTCGTCCCCGCCACCGTCCCCGCCGCCCCCGTCAACTGCCCCTTCTCGTTATACGTGTAGTTCACCGTCGTCGTTGTATCAGAGCTCTGCGTCCCAACCGCCGTCGTCGATACGTTGCGCGTCACGCTCTGAACCACCTGCGCCTGACCCTGAATGACACGATACCTGTTCGTCCCCGTCATCGCCGTGTCCTGCCAAATCAACTCCCCCGCGTCCACCCCGTTGTTGCGGTTCACGTCATCAAACACCTGGCTGCCGCTCGTTCCCCGCACATCGCCCGTCGCGCCGCTCAACACACCGTTACCGTCATACGTGTAGTTCACCGTCGTCGTCGTGTCTGACCGTTGCGTCCCACCCGCCGTGCTCGACACGTTTCGCGTCACGCTCAAAATCACCTGCGCCTGACCCTGAATAACCCGATACGTGTTCGTCCCCGTAATCGTCGTGTCCTGCCAAATCATCTCCCCCGCGTCCACCACGTTGTTGCGGTTCGCGTCATTAAACACCTGGCTGCCGCTCGTTCCCCGCACATCGCCCGTCGCGCCGCTCAACACACCGTTACCGTCATACGTGTAGTTCACCGTCGTCGTCGTGTCTGACCGTTGCGTCCCACCCGCCGTGCTCGACACGTTTCGCGTCACGCTCAAAATCACCTGCGCCTGACCCTGAATAACCCGATACGTGTTCGTCCCCGTAATCGTCGTGTCCTGCCAAATCATCTCCCCCGCGTCCACCACGTTGTTGCGGTTCGCGTCATTAAACACCTGGCTGCCGCTCGTTCCCCGCACATCGCCCGTCGCGCCGCTCAACACACCGTTACCGTCATACGTGTAGTTCACCGTCGTCGTCGTGTCTGACCGTTGCGTCCCACCCGCCGTGCTCGACACGTTTCGCGTCACGCTCAAAATCACCTGCGCCTGACCCTGAATAACCCGATACGTGTTCGTCCCCGTAATCGTCGTGTCCTGCCAAATCATCTCCCCCGCGTCCACCACGTTGTTGCGGTTCGCGTCATTAAACACCTGGCTGCCGCTCGTTCCCCGCACATCGCCCGTCGCGCCGCTCAACACACCGTTACCGTCATACGTGTAGTTCACCGTCGTCGTCGTGTCTGACCGTTGCGTCCCACCCGCCGTGCTCGACACGTTTCGCGTCACGCTCAAAATCACCTGCGCCTGACCCTGAATAACCCGATACGTGTTCGTCCCCGTAATCGTCGTGTCCTGCCAAATCATCTCCCCCGCGTCCACCACGTTGTTGCGGTTCGCGTCATTAAACACCTGGCTGCCGCTCGTTCCCCGCACATCGCCCGTCGCGCCGCTCAACACACCGTTACCGTCATACGTGTAGTTCACCGTCGTCGTCGTGTCTGACCGTTGCGTCCCACCCGCCGTGCTCGACACGTTTCGCGTCACGCTCAAAATCACCTGCGCCTGACCCTGAATAACCCGATACGTGTTCGTCCCCGTAATCGTCGTGTCCTGCCAAATCATCTCCCCGCGTCCACCACGTTGTTGCGGTTCGCGTCATTAAACACCTGGCTGCCGCTCGTTCCCCGCACATCGCCCGTCGCGCCGCTCAACACACCGTTACCGTCATACGTGTAGTTCACCGTCGTCGTCGTGTCTGACCGTTGCGTCCCACCCGCCGTGCTCGACACGTTTCGCGTCACGCTCAAAATCACCTGCGCCTGACCCTGAATAACCCGATACGTGTTCGTCCCCGTAATCGTCGTGTCCTGCCAAATCATCTCCCCGCGTCCACCACGTTGTTGCGGTTCGCGTCATTAAACACCTGGCTGCCGCTCGTTCCCCGCACATCGCCCGTCGCGCCGCTCAACACACCGTTACCGTCATACGTGTAGTTCACCGTCGTCGTCGTGTCTGACCGTTGCGTCCCACCCGCCGTGCTCGACACGTTTCGCGTCACGCTCAAAATCACCTGCGCCTGACCCTGAATAACCCGATACGTGTTCGTCCCCGTAATCGTCGTGTCCTGCCAAATCATCTCCCCCGCGTCCACCACGTTGTTGCGGTTCGCGTCATTAAACACCTGGCTGCCGCTCGTTCCCCGCACATCGCCCGTCGCGCCGCTCAACACACCGTTACCGTCATACGTGTAGTTCACCGTCGTCGTCGTGTCTGACCGTTGCGTCCCACCCGCCGTGCTCGACACGTTTCGCGTCACGCTCAAAATCACCTGCGCCTGACCCTGAATAACCCGATACGTGTTCGTCCCCGTAATCGTCGTGTCCTGCCAAATCATCTCCCCCGCGTCCACCACGTTGTTGCGGTTCGCGTCATTAAACACCTGGCTGCCGCTCGTTCCCCGCACATCGCCCGTCGCGCCGCTCAACACACCGTTACCGTCATACGTGTAGTTCACCGTCGTCGTCGTGTCTGACCGTTGCGTCCCACCCGCCGTGCTCGACACGTTTCGCGTCACGCTCAAAATCACCTGCGCCTGACCCTGAATAACCCGATACGTGTTCGTCCCCGTAATCGTCGTGTCCTGCCAAATCATCTCCCCGCGTCCACCACGTTGTTGCGGTTCGCGTCATTAAACACCTGGCTGCCGCTCGTTCCCCGCACATCGCCCGTCGCGCCGCTCAACACACCGTTACCGTCATACGTGTAGTTCACCGTCGTCGTCGTGTCTGACCGTTGCGTCCCACCCGCCGTGCTCGACACGTTTCGCGTCACGCTCAAAATCACCTGCGCCTGACCCTGAATAACCCGATACGTGTTCGTCCCCGTAATCGTCGTGTCCTGCCAAATCATCTCCCCGCGTCCACCACGTTGTTGCGGTTCGCGTCATTAAACACCTGGCTGCCGCTCGTTCCCCGCACATCGCCCGTCGCGCCGCTCAACACACCGTTACCGTCATACGTGTAGTTCACCGTCGTCGTCGTGTCTGACCGTTGCGTCCCACCCGCCGTGCTCGACACGTTTCGCGTCACGCTCAAAATCACCTGCGCCTGACCCTGAATAACCCGATACGTGTTCGTCCCCGTAATCGTCGTGTCCTGCCAAATCATCTCCCCGCGTCCACCACGTTGTTGCGGTTCGCGTCATTAAACACCTGGCTGCCGCTCGTTCCCCGCACATCGCCCGTCGCGCCGCTCAACACACCGTTACCGTCATACGTGTAGTTCACCGTCGTCGTCGTGTCTGACCGTTGCGTCCCACCCGCCGTGCTCGACACGTTTCGCGTCACGCTCAAAATCACCTGCGCCTGACCCTGAATAACCCGATACGTGTTCGTCCCCGTAATCGTCGTGTCCTGCCAAATCATCTCCCCGCGTCCACCACGTTGTTGCGGTTCGCGTCATTAAACACCTGGCTGCCGCTCGTTCCCCGCACATCGCCCGTCGCGCCGCTCAACACACCGTTACCGTCATACGTGTAGTTCACCGTCGTCGTCGTGTCTGACCGTTGCGTCCCACCCGCCGTGCTCGACACGTTTCGCGTCACGCTCAAAATCACCTGCGCCTGACCCTGAATAACCCGATACGTGTTCGTCCCCGTAATCGTCGTGTCCTGCCAAATCATCTCCCCCGCGTCCACCACGTTGTTGCGGTTCGCGTCATTAAACACCTGGCTGCCGCTCGTTCCCCGCACATCGCCCGTCGCGCCGCTCAACACACCGTTACCGTCATACGTGTAGTTCACCGTCGTCGTCGTGTCTGACCGTTGCGTCCCACCCGCCGTGCTCGACACGTTTCGCGTCACGCTCAAAATCACCTGCGCCTGACCCTGAATAACCCGATACGTGTTCGTCCCCGTAATCGTCGTGTCCTGCCAAATCATCTCCCCCGCGTCCACCACGTTGTTGCGGTTCGCGTCATTAAACACCTGGCTGCCGCTCGTTCCCCGCACATCGCCCGTCGCGCCGCTCAACACACCGTTACCGTCATACGTGTAGTTCACCGTCGTCGTCGTGTCTGACCGTTGCGTCCCACCCGCCGTGCTCGACACGTTTCGCGTCACGCTCAAAATCACCTGCGCCTGACCCTGAATAACCCGATACGTGTTCGTCCCCGTAATCGTCGTGTCCTGCCAAATCATCTCCCCCGCGTCCACCACGTTGTTGCGGTTCGCGTCATTAAACACCTGGCTGCCGCTCGTTCCCCGCACATCGCCCGTCGCGCCGCTCAACACACCGTTACCGTCATACGTGTAGTTCACCGTCGTCGTCGTGTCTGACCGTTGCGTCCCACCCGCCGTGCTCGACACGTTTCGCGTCACGCTCAAAATCACCTGCGCCTGACCCTGAATAACCCGATACGTGTTCGTCCCCGTAATCGTCGTGTCCTGCCAAATCATCTCCCCCGCGTCCACCACGTTGTTGCGGTTCGCGTCATTAAACACCTGGCTGCCGCTCGTTCCCCGCACATCGCCCGTCGCGCCGCTCAACACACCGTTACCGTCATACGTGTAGTTCACCGTCGTCGTCGTGTCTGACCGTTGCGTCCCACCCGCCGTGCTCGACACGTTTCGCGTCACGCTCAAAATCACCTGCGCCTGACCCTGAATAACCCGATACGTGTTCGTCCCCGTAATCGTCGTGTCCTGCCAAATCATCTCCCCGCGTCCACCACGTTGTTGCGGTTCGCGTCATTAAACACCTGGCTGCCGCTCGTTCCCCGCACATCGCCCGTCGCGCCGCTCAACACACCGTTACCGTCATACGTGTAGTTCACCGTCGTCGTCGTGTCTGACCGTTGCGTCCCACCCGCCGTGCTCGACACGTTTCGCGTCACGCTCAAAATCACCTGCGCCTGACCCTGAATAACCCGATACGTGTTCGTCCCCGTAATCGTCGTGTCCTGCCAAATCATCTCCCCGCGTCCACCACGTTGTTGCGGTTCGCGTCATTAAACACCTGGCTGCCGCTCGTTCCCCGCACATCGCCCGTCGCGCCGCTCAACACACCGTTACCGTCATACGTGTAGTTCACCGTCGTCGTCGTGTCTGACCGTTGCGTCCCACCCGCCGTGCTCGACACGTTTCGCGTCACGCTCAAAATCACCTGCGCCTGACCCTGAATAACCCGATACGTGTTCGTCCCCGTAATCGTCGTGTCCTGCCAAATCATCTCCCCGCGTCCACCACGTTGTTGCGGTT
Organism: Elusimicrobiota bacterium; assembly: GCA_016715645.1. Classification (GTDB taxonomy): domain Bacteria; phylum Elusimicrobiota; class Elusimicrobia; order FEN-1173; family FEN-1173; genus JADKHR01. Next base: position 70,731 of record JADJZR010000003.1, read on the forward strand.
CGCGTCATTAAACACCTGGCTGCCGCTCGTTCCCCGCACATCGCCCGTCGCGCCGCTCAACACACCGTTACCGTCATACGTGTAGTTCACCGTCGTCGTCGTGTCTGACCGTTGCGTCCCACCCGCCGTGCTCGACACGTTTCGCGTCACGCTCAAAATCACCTGCGCCTGACCCTGAATAACCCGATACGTGTTCGTCCCCGTAATCGTCGTGTCCTGCCAAATCATCTCCCCCGCGTCCACCACGTTGTTGCGGTTCGCGTCATTAAACACCTGGCTGCCGCTCGTTCCCCGCACATCGCCCGTCGCGCCGCTCAACACACCGTTACCGTCATACGTGTAGTTCACCGTCGTCGTCGTGTCTGACCGTTGCGTCCCACCCGCCGTGCTCGACACGTTCCTCGTCACGCTCAAAATCACCTGCGCCTGACCCTGAATAACCCGATACGTGTTCGTCCCCGTAATCGTCGTGTCCTGCCAAATCATCTCCCCCGCGTCCACCACGTTGTTGCGGTTCGCGTCATTAAACACCTGGCTGCCGCTCGTTCCCCGCACATCGCCCGTCGCGCCGCTCAACACACCGTTACCGTCATACGTGTAGTTCACCGTCGTCGTCGTGTCTGACCGTTGCGTCCCACCCGCCGTGCTCGACACGTTTCGCGTCACGCTCAAAATCACCTGCGCCTGACCCTGAATAACCCGATACGTGTTCGTCCCCGTAATCGTCGTGTCCTGCCAAATCATCTCCCCGCGTCCACCACGTTGTTGCGGTTCGCGTCATTAAACACCTGGCTGCCGCTCGTTCCCCGCACATCGCCCGTCGCGCCGCTCAACACACCGTTACCGTCATACGTGTAGTTCACCGTCGTCGTCGTGTCTGACCGTTGCGTCCCACCCGCCGTGCTCGACACGTTTCTCGTCACGCTCAAAATCACCTGCGCCTGACCCTGAATAACCCGATACGTGTTCGTCCCCGTAATCGTCGTGTCCTGCCAAATCATCTCCCCCGCGTCCACCACGTTGTTGCGGTTCGCGTCATTAAACACCTGGCTGCCGCTCGTTCCCCGCACATCGCCCGTCGCGCCGCTCAACACACCGTTACCGTCATACGTGTAGTTCACCGTCGTCGTCGTGTCTGACCGTTGCGTCCCACCCGCCGTGCTCGACACGTTCCTCGTCACGCTCAAAATCACCTGCGCCTGACCCTGAATAACCCGATACGTGTTCGTCCCCGTAATCGTCGTGTCCTGCCAAATCATCTCCCCGCGTCCACCACGTTGTTGCGGTTCGCGTCATTAAACACCTGGCTGCCGCTCGTTCCCCGCACATCGCCCGTCGCGCCGCTCAACACACCGTTACCGTCATACGTGTAGTTCACCGTCGTCGTCGTGTCTGACCGTTGCGTCCCACCCGCCGTGCTCGACACGTTTCGCGTCACGCTCAAAATCACCTGCGCCTGACCCTGAATAACCCGATACGTGTTCGTCCCCGTAATCGTCGTGTCCTGCCAAATCATCTCCCCGCGTCCACCACGTTGTTGCGGTTCGCGTCATTAAACACCTGGCTGCCGCTCGTTCCCCGCACATCGCCCGTCGCGCCGCTCAACACACCGTTACCGTCATACGTGTAGTTCACCGTCGTCGTCGTGTCTGACCGTTGCGTCCCACCCGCCGTGCTCGACACGTTTCGCGTCACGCTCAAAATCACCTGCGCCTGACCCTGAATAACCCGATACGTGTTCGTCCCCGTAATCGTCGTGTCCTGCCAAATCATCTCCCCCGCGTCCACCACGTTGTTGCGGTTCGCGTCATTAAACACCTGGCTGCCGCTCGTTCCCCGCACATCGCCCGTCGCGCCGCTCAACACACCGTTACCGTCATACGTGTAGTTCACCGTCGTCGTCGTGTCTGACCGTTGCGTCCCACCCGCCGTGCTCGACACGTTTCGCGTCACGCTCAAAATCACCTGCGCCTGACCCTGAATAACCCGATACGTGTTCGTCCCCGTAATCGTCGTGTCCTGCCAAATCATCTCCCCGCGTCCACCACGTTGTTGCGGTTCGCGTCATTAAACACCTGGCTGCCGCTCGTTCCCCGCACATCGCCCGTCGCGCCGCTCAACACACCGTTACCGTCATACGTGTAGTTCACCGTCGTCGTCGTGTCTGACCGTTGCGTCCCACCCGCCGTGCTCGACACGTTTCGCGTCACGCTCAAAATCACCTGCGCCTGACCCTGAATAACCCGATACGTGTTCGTCCCCGTAATCGTCGTGTCCTGCCAAATCATCTCCCCGCGTCCACCACGTTGTTGCGGTTCGCGTCATTAAACACCTGGCTGCCGCTCGTTCCCCGCACATCGCCCGTCGCGCCGCTCAACACACCGTTACCGTCATACGTGTAGTTCACCGTCGTCGTCGTGTCTGACCGTTGCGTCCCACCCGCCGTGCTCGACACGTTTCGCGTCACGCTCAAAATCACCTGCGCCTGACCCTGAATAACCCGATACGTGTTCGTCCCCGTAATCGTCGTGTCCTGCCAAATCATCTCCCCGCGTCCACCACGTTGTTGCGGTTCGCGTCATTAAACACCTGGCTGCCGCTCGTTCCCCGCACATCGCCCGTCGCGCCGCTCAACACACCGTTACCGTCATACGTGTAGTTCACCGTCGTCGTCGTGTCTGACCGTTGCGTCCCACCCGCCGTGCTCGACACGTTTCGCGTCACGCTCAAAATCACCTGCGCCTGACCCTGAATAACCCGATACGTGTTCGTCCCCGTAATCGTCGTGTCCTGCCAAATCATCTCCCCCGCGTCCACCACGTTGTTGCGGTTCGCGTCATTAAACACCTGGCTGCCGCTCGTTCCCCGCACATCGCCCGTCGCGCCGCTCAACACACCGTTACCGTCATACGTGTAGTTCACCGTCGTCGTCGTGTCTGACCGTTGCGTCCCACCCGCCGTGCTCGACACGTTTCGCGTCACGCTCAAAATCACCTGCGCCTGACCCTGAATAACCCGATACGTGTTCGTCCCCGTAATCGTCGTGTCCTGCCAAATCATCTCCCCCGCGTCCACCACGTTGTTGCGGTTCGCGTCATTAAACACCTGGCTGCCGCTCGTTCCCCGCACATCGCCCGTCGCGCCGCTCAACACACCGTTACCGTCATACGTGTAGTTCACCGTCGTCGTCGTGTCTGACCGTTGCGTCCCACCCGCCGTGCTCGACACGTTTCGCGTCACGCTCAAAATCACCTGCGCCTGACCCTGAATAACCCGATACGTGTTCGTCCCCGTAATCGTCGTGTCCTGCCAAATCATCTCCCCCGCGTCCACCACGTTGTTGCGGTTCGCGTCATTAAACACCTGGCTGCCGCTCGTTCCCCGCACATCGCCCGTCGCGCCGCTCAACACACCGTTACCGTCATACGTGTAGTTCACCGTCGTCGTCGTGTCTGACCGTTGCGTCCCACCCGCCGTGCTCGACACGTTTCTCGTCACGCTCAAAATCACCTGCGCCTGACCCTGAATAACCCGATACGTGTTCGTCCCCGTAATCGTCGTGTCCTGCCAAATCATCTCCCCGCGTCCACCACGTTGTTGCGGTTCGCGTCATTAAACACCTGGCTGCCGCTCGTTCCCCGCACATCGCCCGTCGCGCCGCTCAACACACCGTTACCGTCATACGTGTAGTTCACCGTCGTCGTCGTGTCTGACCGTTGCGTCCCACCCGCCGTGCTCGACACGTTTCTCGTCACGCTCAAAATCACCTGCGCCTGACCCTGAATAACCCGATACGTGTTCGTCCCCGTAATCGTCGTGTCCTGCCAAATCATCTCCCCGCGTCCACCACGTTGTTGCGGTTCGCGTCATTAAACACCTGGCTGCCGCTCGTTCCCCGCACATCGCCCGTCGCGCCGCTCAACACACCGTTACCGTCATACGTGTAGTTCACCGTCGTCGTCGTGTCTGACCGTTGCGTCCCACCCGCCGTGCTCGACACGTTTCGCGTCACGCTCAAAATCACCTGCGCCTGACCCTGAATAACCCGATACGTGTTCGTCCCCGTAATCGTCGTGTCCTGCCAAATCATCTCCCCCGCGTCCACCACGTTGTTGCGGTTCGCGTCATTAAACACCTGGCTGCCGCTCGTTCCCCGCACATCGCCCGTCGCGCCGCTCAACACGCCGTTACCGTCATACGTGTAGTTCACCGTCGTCGTCGTGTCTGACCGTTGCGTCCCACCCGCCGTGCTCGACACGTTCCTCGTCACGCTCAAAATCACCTGCGCCTGACCCTGAATAACCCGATACGTGTTCGTCCCCGTAATCGTCGTGTCCTGCCAAATCATCTCCCCCGCGTCCACCACGTTGTTGCGGTTCGCGTCATTAAACACCTGGCTGCCGCTCGTTCCCCGCACATCGCCCGTCGCGCCGCTCAACACACCGTTACCGTCATACGTGTAGTTCACCGTCGTCGTCGTGTCTGACCGTTGCGTCCCACCCGCCGTGCTCGACACGTTTCGCGTCACGCTCAAAATCACCTGCGCTTGACCCAAAACAACCACGTAATCGTTCTTCACTTCAAAAGTGGTTAATTGGACCACCCATCCCTCCGTTCGGCCATCACCACCATCTGTCCACACCTTGCTGTTGGACTCCCCTACCGTGTTGCCAATGGCACCCATCAATTGAGCCTTCTCGTTAAAGGAATACCGGACAATTGAGGTGGAAGAGTTATATCCGTGTTCGCCTTTGGGGATGGGAGTGAAACCGGGTTTGCCGATTTCGCAGGCTCGGCCCTCTGTGACGCTTTTCACCACTTGGGCTTGGCCTAAAATAATGGCGTAGGTGTTTGTTGTTTTTGATAATGTCGGCTGGGTGATGAATTCGTCGGTCCAGGTTTCACCCGTATCCAGGATGCCGTTTCCGTTATCTCCAATGATGTTGCCGGCCGCATCTCGTTTTACTGTTTTGACGCGGCTGTTGGAATGGGTTTCCGTTTTTCCTTCCGCGTTGGCCAGTTGTCCTTGGCTGTTGTAACCATAAAACACAATAGAGTTGGAATAATTGTAGCCGTGCGCTGTGGCGTCTAACACAGCGACGATTTTACCCGAGGGATCCCGTTCTGCGGCCCAGCTTTTTGTTTCGCTGCGTCGCACCTGAAGCTGGCCCAAATACACGGTGTATTGGTTTGTCACCTTTGTGTAGGTCAGCTGGTCCACAAATTCATAAACCCAAGTTTCACCGGCATCCAAAATCCCGTTGCCGTTATCACCCACAATTACATCGTCGTCTTTCCTTTTAAGCGTCTTGACTTTGTTGTTGGCCCAAATCTCCGTGGATCCAATACCATTCTCCAAAATGCCCCACAGGTTATACGCATTCTGCACCGTAGAAACCGATTTGTTATACCCGTGATCCGAATCGTTTTCAATCTTGGTAAACACATCGTTTGATAACGTGGCGGCCCAAGTCTGGGTGACGCTTTTGACCACCTTGCCTTCGCCATAATTGATGCCGTATGTGTTGACCACGTGCGAAACCGTCGGCTGGTTTACTAACTCATATTCCCAGACTTCGTTGTCGTCCCATTCGTCGTCTTTGTCCAGGTCGCCGACAATCACTCCCGCCGACCGTTTGGGCGTCCGAACCAAATTGTTGGAATAGACATCGGTCGTGCCCTGCATGTCGATCAGTTGACCTTTGTCATTGTAGGCGTTGTACGTCGTCGCAATAGATTTGTTGTAACCGTGAACATGGCTCTGTGCAATTTTTTTGATTTCTTTCTCCACATGGGTGGCCGACCATGTGGTGCTAATGGTTCTAACCACCTGGGCTTGGCCCTCTATGACGGCGTAGACGTTATCAACTTCCGAAACGCTCGGTTGATCAACAAATTCATACTGCCAGGTTTCATTATCGTCCAATTGATTATTTCCGTTGTCACCAACAATGTTTCCATTCGCATCGCGCAGGGGTGTTTTGACTTCGTTATTGGACTTAACCTCCGTTTTCCCCGTTGCGCCGGCGAGTTGGCCCTTTTCGTTATAGCTGTAGTTCACCGCGGATTTCGAATAGCTATACCCATGGCTTGTTGGTTCTTCGATCCTTAAAAACCCTGGCTTTCCCATCTCGCAGGCCCAGGTTTCTGTTACACTCTCGATTACCTGGGCTTGGCCCAAAATGATCCCGTATATATTTTTGACTTCAGAGACACTCGGCTGATCAACAAAATTAAAAGTCCAGCTTTCGCCGTCGTCGCGAATGAAGTCTTGGTCGGTATCGCCCCGAATAAATCCGTTTTGCCATTGCGGATTTCGAACGTCCAGGTTCGACCATACTTTCGATCCCCCCTGGGCACCCGTCAACTGCCCTTGGGCGTTAAACGAATAGACCACAGTGGTTTCCGTATAGTTGTATCCATGGGCGCCGGGATCGGTGCTTGACCCGTTCATGGGAGTGGCCCAGTTTTTGGTGAAACTCTTAACCACCTGGGCCTGGCCTTGAATAATCTTATAAGTATTAATCGTTTCAGAGTAAGACGGACGGTCGATGAAGGCCTTTTCCCAAACTTCATTTTCTTCCTGGATATTGTTGTTATTTCTATCCCATTCAATAAGTCCGTTAGGGCGGCGTTTATAATCTAATACTTCAACGTTGGCCCATGTTTTCGAGCCGCCCGTGGCCGACAACATCTTCCCCCCGGGGCTAAAAGTGTATTGAACGTTCGTTTCGGAATATTGGTACCCGTGGGCAGAAGGATCCACTGTTTTGTAAAACAGCCCGTTAACCAACTGCGCCGACCAGTTTTTGGTCGCACTTTTTACAATTTGGGCCTGGCCCATAATGACAGCATAGGTGTTCACCACATCAGACACGCTGGCCTGGTTGCTATAGGTAAATTGCCAGGTTTCGCTGTCTTCCTTTATGTTGTTCTTGTTCGTGTCTCCCTCAATCACCCCATCAACACGCAACGGCGTTTTAACTTTGTTGTTGGAATAAACGGCCGTGGAACCCGCCGCGCCAATCAGTTGGCCAACGGAGTTAAACCTATAGTCGACCGTCGTTTCGGAAAGACTGTATCCATGGTCGCTACTGGAGATCGGTGAAATCGTTCCCGAACCGTCACGCTCAGCCGACCGAGTGGTCGTAACGCTTCGAACCACCTGAGCTTGGCCCAAGGCCACCGTGTAATAGTTGGTTCCCGCAAATGTGGAATATTGGGACGTCACCGTTTCCACCGCGCCGTCCCGGTCCCGGTCATCAAGGACCTGTGTTGTTTGAGCGCCGGAGGTTGTCCCCGTGGCCGAGACGAGCTGGCCCATGTCGTTGTAGGCGTAATCGGTTACGGAAATGCTTTTGCTGTAACCGTGGGCCGCGGAATCCGTTATCGCGGTAACATCTCCTCCCGCATACTGGGCGGCCCATGTGGTCGATTCGGTTTGGCCAATTTGGGCTTCCCCGGAAATAATTTTGTAGGTGTTTTTTGTTTCAGAATAGGTGCTTTGAACTTCGTCTTCATAGCTCCACTGTTCGCCGTCGTCCAAATAGCCCAACCGGCCTGCGTCTCCCACTATACCGCCCTGGGCGTCGCGCTGAAGCGTTCTCACCAACTGAGTTGATTTCGTGACAGCTGTCCCATGGGCGCTCACCAACTGGCCGCCCATGTTGTAACTGGAATGAATGACCGAGAACGTATGGCTGAAGTTGGGTTGTCCTATTTCGATCTGTTGATAATCCTTGTCCGCCGCCCAAGTTTTGGTTTCGTTTCGCACCACCACCGCCTGGCCCCACAATACCGCGTAAAGCATATTTCCTTCCGAGACGCTGTACACCGTTTCCCATTCACCTTGGGACCGATCGTCCCCGATGTCAACAACCCTATTTCGATTGGTATCTTTCTGTTGCCAGACCTTGTCCCAGCTTTGGCCCGACGACTTTCCTGTCGCGCCAATCAGTTGCCCCACGTTGTTGTATTGGTTGTCCATAACCGTTGTATTTTTGGCGTAATGGATGGCGTTCGCCGGTACACCGTTGGCGTCCACGGCCGTGTGCCCGCTGTAAGTTTCGGAATCCGTGGTGGACACATCCACCACCGCTTGGCCCCAGATAATAAGGTACGTGTTGTTTGTATTTGAAAATGTAATCGAATGAGTCCCGTCCGCGTTGGTAATAACGGTTTTGGCGGTGCTCCCACCCGTGGCATTCATCATCACGCCCCGTTGGTCGAAATCGTATTCAACATGCGATTGGCCTGTCGTCAAGCTAGTTGGGTTTTGGGGGACACCATTACCATCAACACTCCTAAACCCCGTGTAGGTGGTCGACGTTGTGTCTGCCCGTTTGACTTTGGCTTCCCCAAAGATAATCTCGTAGGTGTTGATAGTGTTGTTGAATGCAATCGTCTTTGTTCCATCCGCATGGCGGGTGGTGGACACCGTCGTATCCGTCCCATTCGCGTCCACCAGCTGTCCGCCAACTGAATAATCATAATTCACCACACTATCAACAACCGTCTCCACTGTCGGCACCAAATTTCCTCTCCCATCCGGAGCAAAACCCGATTGTGTTTTCGAACGGGTCGTGTGTCTCCCGATTCGATCAAACCCGCCCACCAGAACATGGTCATCTTCGGAAGTAAATTCGGTAAACACTTTTAACGACGTCAGTTGTCCCGCCAGAACACCATAGGCCTCGTTCGATTGGGCATCGGACTTTTTAAACTCCACATCCGCCGCATCAATGTTCCCGTCGCCGTTAAGATCCGACGTTGACATCACAGCCAACGTCGTCGTCCCGTTGGACGACCCCATCGCCGCCATCATGACCCCTTCTTTGGAATAAACGTAATCCAACCGGTTGTTGGTGGTTGTCTCGTTAACCGGATTGATCGGAATGCCAGTTGAGTCGTCGACTTCATCGTATCCGCTGTAACTGGTACTGCGAGTGATCGACACCAACGATTGGGCCACGCCTTGGAGAACGGCAAACGTGGTCTTCCCGGAACTCGTGGTAATCCCGTAGACACCCTCACTCTCATACCCGTCCAAGGGGTCAATCTGACCGCTTCCGTTGGTGTCCACCCGGTCTTGATCGGGAGTAATGAAGCCGTCCCCGTTTTGGTCAATCACGTTCATGACCAACCCACGGGTGGTCGACGCATTCGTGCCCCGCGCCCCGCTCAATTGGCCCAACGCGTTGCAAATAAAGTCCGTGGTGGATGTGCTCGTGGTTTGGGTGGCCGCGTCCTGGGGAACCCCGTTCGCCTCGGTTGTAAACCCGCTGTATTGCGTCGCCGAACTTTGGCTGGACAACGCAATAGACTGCCCCCACAGAACCCCATGGACCGTCGAGGAGTTTGAAATCGTCACCGCCTCTACCTGCATGTAGTCGAATTCGTCTTGTTGGTCGACATTGTTGTCATTGTTCGTGTCCACTCGGTCCAAATAGTCAATTCGTTTATCGTTATTTAAATCACGGGGAGTCAAAACCGATTCGCGGGTGGTTCCCGCGCTTTGAGTGACCGCCCCTGACACCCGGCCACGGTTGTCAAACCGGTAATCGGTGGTGCTATCCGTTTCGGTCACAGACGCGGGGACAGTTTCCCCGCTGGCGTTAATCCGATGACCTAAATTCTCCGTGGAATGGCCCACCGACCGAATCACCTGGGCTTGCCCCGCCAAAATCACATACGTATTGGTAGCGCTGTTGGTGTTGAGAAGCTGCAGTGGTTCGGTTTCATACCCGTCTTCGTCGTCAATCCCAGGGATATCGTTGGTGTCCACGCGGTCCGCTTCCGTAATCCGTCCGTCGCCGTTCTGGTCCACTGCTTGAACCACCCCGTTAATCGACGACCCCGTCACGAAGCCCGTGGCCGACACCAACTGGCCTTGGGCGTTGTGGGTGTAATTCACCACGGTCGTGGAATCCGTCACCGATCGTGCATTAAGGGGTATCCCTTGATCGTTAACCGACGAGTAACCTCCATATCCGGTCGAAACACTGGTGGTTTGCGTCACCACCGCTTGGCCCCCCACCACCCGGTAGACGTTGACCACGTCCGTTAACGTCAACCCCTCGTCGTCTTCCGTCGCAAACGGATCTTGATCGTTCACTTCGCCGTTACCGTTCTCGTCCGTGCGGTCCGCCGGGCTGATAAAGTTATCGCTGTTCTGATCCGTCACTTGCCGAACCAAATTGCGTGTCGCTCCCTTTGACAATCCTTCCGCGTGCGCCAATCGACCCCACTCATCATACTGGTAAGCCACGAACGAATGGTTCGTGGACACTGTTTTCGCACCGAGGGGAGTTCCGTCGCTGTCCAGGTTTTCGTATTGGGAATAGTCGGTCGTGGTCGTGTCTGACCTCTTCACCTGGGCCTGGCCCAACACCATAATAAACTGGTCTTCACTGGTGAATTTCGAGATATTTTTCACTTCATCATAGGCGTACCCTTCGTCCGCGTCGATCTCTCCGTCGCCGTCCTCATCGATCCGATCGTGGGTATCGATTTCCCCGTCCTTGTTCACGTCCCGGATCTGATAAACTCGATTCGTCGTTTGGCCTTCCCCGCTCCGCACAGCCCCCATCACTAAACCGTTGTCGTCCAACATGTTCGTTTGAACGCTCACGCTCGTTGTCACCGTGGCCGGATCCACCGGCAACCCGTTATCACCTACGCTCTCATACCCCCCATACGATGTGGATAGGGTTCGGACCTCTTTTTGCTGAGCTTGCCCGGACGCAACAACAAAATCCGTCTCCGTTCCAAACGTTGAAATGTTCACCACCTCTTCATAACGAAACGCGTCCGCTAGACCGTCTCCGTCCGAATCGAACCGATCGTCGTCGTTCACCTCACCATCATTGTTTAAGTCCAACGCCTTCAACACCAACCCCTCCGTCCGACCGGACCCGGTCCCCGTGGCGAACACCAACCGACCGGTCCCATCGTAGACATACTGGGTTTCTGTGGTTTGGTGAGTTGTGTTTTTAGCGTCCGTGGGCAGACCGTCCGCCGACAGCGTTGTGTATCCAGAATAATTATCCGACTCGCTCGTCGATTTCGCCAACAATCCTTTCCCGTTCACCACGCGATACGTGTTGGTGTTGTTGCTCACAGACAACGACACGCTCCCGTCCGTGTGCCGCGTTATCCCCCGACTGTCGCCCCCGCCCGTCATCCGAACCAGCCCACCCGTCGCGTTGTAAAAATTGTGGGTCCAGGAGGTACCCGTCACCACGTTCATTGCGTCCGCGGGCAGCTGGATCGTCCCAAGCATCCCCAACGGCGATGGCACTGTCCCCCATTGGGTATACCCGGCGTAGTTGGTGGTTTGGTTAGTGCTTTTCGAAAGTTTCGCCTGCCCTTGGATTACCACATATTGTTGATCCAAGGTCCCCACCACAACTCCAGTCGACACAGGGTCTGCCACGCCGTTCGTGTATCCCCGAGTCTGCGTCACATACTCGCCCGTCCCTGTTGCCCCCAGCGTGCGCCCTTTGTCGTCATACCGATAATCCGTTCGAACCACCTGGTCGGTGGTCGTCCCCGCCGGGGTTCGCATTACCGATGTCGTCAACGTCGATTCCAACTTTACTTCCAACCCGATCACCGTATACCGTTGGGTCATGTCCCCCGTGTTCCACCCCGCCAACACTGTTTCGGCCTGGTCTTCCGCCTCGTCACCGTCCGCGTCCACCCACACCACTTCTCCCGCGTCCACTTTCCCGTCCGCGGCCAGATCTCCCTCATAGGCTTCGCTAACCTCGGAAACCAGCGTGGGGGCCGCCCCCCCGGCAACCGGAGTTATGTCCCAGAACAACTCCCAATCGTTGACTTGCAGGGCCAACTCCATATCGCTTTCCAAACCGGCGCCCCTTAACAGTTTGTCCACTTGTTCCAACAAAACCTGGCCATCAGCAGGGTCTTCTCGATTACCATTTTCAGGACCAGTCCAGATAGCCGGCTCTTTAATCCCTCGGTTCTCCTCGTCCGGGCCTTCGCCTTGATCGAAAGATCGATTTGGGGAGACATCTGCTTCGGTGACGGTGACATCACCATTCGGCGATGTCACCTCCAACCGTATCCGTCGATTCCCATCGGATTCCTGCTGAATGACAAATTCAAAACGGGTTCCGTCCATTTGCACAACGACAGTCCGACCGTCCTCATAGACAATCGTCTTGTCTGAACTCATAAGGGTTCCGTCCGCAGCGAACCGTTTTATCTCTGTAAACTGAGCCCCATCATCAAGGACCATCTTTCTAACCTCTTCTGTGGTTCCGTCCGGTTTAACGACAATCACACGTCCGTCCGGCCGTTTGGTGGTTCGGGTCACCGATTCCGTCCCGTCCACCGTTGTACGGGTGAGAACGATCTGCACGGTCCCGTTCGTAAACCTTTTGGCCCCTCTTGTTTCATGTGACCCATCGAGAAACGTCCTTGTTCGTTCCATAATTTGACCGTCCGGCACATCTCGAACAACCTGTTCCTCCCGGGTTCCGTCTTCAAGAATTTTCACCGTCCGCCCGTTCGGATACACATGGATCACAGTCGAATCGAGGAGAACCCCGTCCATATCAAACCGCTTGGATTCTGTAACCTCCGCGCCGTCTTCTGCCCACGTTCTCTTTTCCACGCGGCTTCCGTCCGGATTGACGATAACCACCCGACGATCCGGGTAACGGGTCGTCTTCGTCACCGCCATCACCCCCGTGGCCGACGTGTGTTCCACTGTTATTTCTTCGCGACCATCCGCAAACCGTTGCGACACCTGTCGTTCGGTGGACCCGTCCGAATACGTCCGCACCACGGTTCGCGGAGCCAACCAGCCGTCCCGCCAAAGATGTTCCGGATCGCTCACCGCCATTTCCGTTCCCAAAATGAAAGCTTCTCCCTCAGCTCCTTTCACCTTCGCGTCCGGGTGATAGGTGTAAACCGTCGCCAAGACCGTTCGATTGGTCGACCCTTCCAGCGTTTGCGCCGAACTGTCCCCGACCGTCGCCATCACTTTCATTTCCCCGTTCACGGACCCCATCAACTGATAGGTCCGGTTCGTCGTCAGGTTGCCGTATCCGTCGTCCGATACCCCGTCCGCAACGCTGTATCCCGAAATCGACCGCGCCTGGGCGTCGGTTTCGTAGAACGTGGTCGTAAAGGTTGTGTTGACCGTCCGCCCAGGCACCTCCCCTCCTGCCGCCTCCTGCAAAGATTCCTGAAACAGCATATCCAGCGTGCCGTTTTTAACCCCATGAACCTGCCGCGTTTGACCCGTCGATACAGAACCCGCCACCAGTTGGTCCACATCCCCGTCCTGGTCTGTGTCCGTCCACACCGGGGCTCCAAAAAAGCGAGAACTCCCCGTCGTTTCCGATCCCAGCAAAACGTCCGTCGATTCGTCGTAACGATACGTCTGTACGTCGTTCGACCCTGTCCGCGAACCGTCCGCCATCAGGGTCGCACCCTCGCTGGTTTGCTTCAGTATCTGCCCTTTACGGTTATATTCTAAATCCACAACCGTTCGTTGATCTTCCACGCCTCGCTCGGAATCGTTCGTGCGATCCTCGTAATGAACCATCTGGCCATTGGTGTTGTAGGATATGTTCGTCCGAAGAATTTCGGACACTTTGCTCAAAATCACCTGCACCGATGTCTCCGCCAACCGCCCGTTCTCAAACCAATTCAGCAGAATTTGCCCCGCCGCCAATCCGGTCCGCTCCGATTCCGCTTTTAAGGCCTCCTTGAGCGCCAAGGCCGACACCTCATTCCCGTCCAGCCTGAACTGCCGGCTTTCCATGCGCCCGCCCTGGGTCACCTCCGTCAACGTCCCTGTCCGTTTCCCCCGCACATCGTAGATGACATTCTTCAACACCGTTTTCGTAAACGACCCATCCGCCAAATACGTTGTCTCCTCCGACCGCACCACACGGTTTAGCGAATCGTAGGTGATCCCCCGGGTTTCCGATATGGACGTTTGATCGACACTTTCCACCACGCTCTCCGCGTCAATCAGTTTCTCCGCCAGCAAATCGCCCAACGATTTCCCAGGATTCAGATCCAACAACGCGGCCTTCTGCAACGCGCTCAGGACCTTTCCCCCCTTTTTGAAAACCAACCGGGATTCTTGCCCTTTTTTATTGATCACGTTCGTCGTATCCACCACTCGACCCGCCGCATCATATTTCATGTCCGACGTCCAGGTCGTTACTGTCAAGCCATTTTGGGTTGTCTCCTCTTTTTGGCCCACCACTTGGCCCAAATCGTTGTAAATCATTCCATCGCGAACCACCCGTTGATGCTCGTCATAATTCATCCCCAACCGATGAACGTCCAAAATGACCTTCACCTGTTGTCCAATCTCGTTGTAATCGATTTTGTCTGTCTTTGTCCGAACCAACAACGTCCGGTCCGCCAGGTTAAACAACGTGTCCAAATAGCTTGTCAACCGGTTAAACGCGTCGTAAATCATGTTTGATCGAACCATCCGCGTCTCTTCCACAAACAAGCTAGACCCCGCCGGCAACGACCGCAATCCTTCGTCCGGATCACCCGAAATCGGACCCGCCGCGACCTGAGCCAGCTGGCCAGGCAGTGGTAATACCCCTTCGCCCCACACCCGTTCCAACAACTCCGCCGCCGCATCGCCCACCGCCGCGAACAACGAAACCGTCGATTGGCTTAAGAGAGCCGCCAGCGTACCAACCGTCTTCGCCACCGATTCCACAAATTCAGCCCACACCCCCTCCCCCACGCCCTCCCCCGCCGGCACCGCCTGTTCCAACGAATCTGTCGACAGACCCTCCGGTTTCACCGTTTCTTCCTCCGTGCCGCCTTCTAAAACCGTTTCCGCCCAACCTTTTAACAGGCCCACCACCTGCCCCAACGACGAACCCACCCGCCCTTGCATCACATTTAACCATTGCCCCAACGCTTTAAGGTTGGCCTGATCCGTGGCAGGGGAAACATCAATGTCCACCACCTCTGGAACAACCCCCGCCACGACATCCGCCCCCGTTACCGGGGAAACCGCCGCTGTAACCGCTCCTTCGATTTCCACCACGGGCGCCACCGGCGGCAGCTCGGATTTTTTGCCCACGCTCAGCCCCGTCTCAATCATCCCTTTCTGGAGCGACAATTCGTTATACACGATCCCCGCCACCGTCGCGATCTTGACCACCTGATCCGTGGGCGCCAACGTTTTGTTCGCCAGCGCAACTTTCTGGTCGGCGTCCAATTCGTTCCATTTATAGGATTCGCCTTCCAGAGTCAACGTCTCTCCGCCGAACTGAACTTCCGTATACTGTTTCGACCGGTCAAACTCGTCGTACGTCGTCCCCTCTTGGATCTGAGTATTGACCGTGTTCAACTCCACCCCGCCGCGCGTGTCCTGCACGTGATTGACCCGCTCCAAGTAAACCTGTCGATTCAAGCCGTCGTGAGCCGCCACCACCGTCGATTCCGTCACCAACCCCGCCGTCGCGCTGTTCAACACCCGCTCGTTGTGCCAAACTGTCCGGGAATTGCCGTCGTATTCGACCCCGGTACGAATCGTCGTCACAACCCCCTGACCGGCGCGAGACAACACCTGCGTGTCCGAGTCCACCCGACCAAAATTATCAAAGACCGTCCCCGTCCAGTCTGCCGTATACCCCACCCCGTTGTCCGTCCCCACACGCAGATAGTGCGCCACGTCCCCGTACTGGTTGTAGGCGGTCTCGCTTTGGACGTAATTCTGGGCCGTCGAAACCGACGCGACGATTTGAGCCCCCTCAAGATCAAAAACGAGCCCCCCCAGCTCAATCGCTCCACCTTCCAGTAAATCGATTTGATCCTCTTCCGACAGACTCGACCAGGCCACCAACGTTTCTCCCACCACCGCACCCATCAAACCCAAATCGTCAAACCCTTTCGATTCCCCCCCCACCACAAACGTTAAATTTTTCAACCAGTCCAATTTTTGCCCTGCTTCCAACAACGACCAGGTTGAAGGGAGCGCCAAAGTCTCCACGCTTTTGCCCGACTGGCTTTCCGATTGGCTTAATCCTTTTTGTCGCCCCAACAAATCGTAGGTCGCCCCCGACATCTGGGTCGTCGATGTCAGTTCAAACGCCCCGCCTAATCCTTCCGTCACCGTGGTTTGATCCGACGTCTTGATCTGACCCAACTCGTTGTATGTCCCGTTGCTCCATTCCACGGTGCGCGTTCGATCCCGCAACATCGACCCGTTCGTGTCGAAATTCGTCACCTGCTGGGTCTCCTGACTATTCATTAAATGCCCATTCACGTCATACACGATTGGCGTTTTGGTCGACTGTGTTACGGTTTTTAGACCGTCCGGCTGGGTTTCTTCCACCCGTTCCACCGTACCCCCCACCAGACCCGCATGGTTGTAAACAGTTTGACTGTGAACGGTCTCCGTTACCACGCCCAACGCAGACGTGTCCTTCTGGTTGTAAGTGCTCGATCGGCCCGCCGCGTCGTAATGCACATTGTCCTGCTGTTTGATCGACAGATTTCCGCGCGAATCCGTCGTTTCTTCTTTGAACCCATTCACCAGTCCACGACCGTCATACACACCCGTCCACATCACCTGCGAGGTATTGCCCTGACCATCCCGGTGAGATTGCACGTACCACACCGGGTGGTTGAGGTTATCGTAGACGGTCGACAACCGTTCGTTAACCGTTGTCACATTCAGGGTTTGTCCCGCCGTGGAACGATCGGTTTTGTGCTCTTCCTCCCGATACCCCGCCACCCGATTGAGCCGGTCGTATTGACCCGTCCACGTCACGTCCTCCACCAACCCCGGCGTCGCCGTACCGCTTGTCCGCTGTTGATAGCGCGTGTTGTTGCCCGACAGATCGTAAGTCATTCCTTCTTTGACCACCGTGCTCGTCACATCGTAGAGCTCTTGAGCGCTGGCGCTCACCCGCCGACGAACCTCCGTTGTTCCCGTCGCCTGCCCCGCTTCTGTATATCCCCCCACGCTCCACTGGACCGTCTCCGTGATCGCGTCCGCGGTCCCCGTTGTCACATCCTGATAAATCCGCATGCGATTCTTTGCGTCGTACCCAATCCCAGACCGAACCGTCATCGTTTCGTGCACCCCCGCGGGGTTTGTTTCGGTCTTTTTCTCCACAGATCCCACCAGCTGGTTGTGTTCGTTGTGGCCCTGCCCGTCCCACACTGATTTTGTCGTCACGTCCGGTTTGTCCGTCGAATGGAGGGTTTCCTCGCTGTGCGTCAACCGTCCGTTTCGGTCATACGTCAGCGCGGACTTTTCCGAGGTCGCCGTAATTTCATACGCAACCTGACCATCCTCCCCCACACCCGTTTGAGTGGTCTCTGTCCGCTCACCCAAAGATTTCCCCAGCCCGTTGAACCCTGTTACTCGAAAATCTCGCTCAACCGTGATCCCGTTGTCCGACACCGTCACGGACAGGTCCCTTTTTGTTCGCCCCTCGCTGTCGTAGGTCATTGTTCGGTCACCCTCCGACCGCGACACCAACGCGCCCGACTGAGACCGAACTTCGTGCACTTTAAGCATCTGGCCGAACCCGTTGTAGTCCCCCGCCGACGCAACCACCGTTTCCGTCACCCCCGGCGTCGATTCGTCTCGATTCGTGTCCTCATATCCCGTCAACTGCCGCAGGTTGTTATACGTCGCGCCACTGCGTTGCGTCGACCGCCCGTGGTCCAACAAGGTCGACAGATCCCGGGTTGTCTCAACATACCCCTCCGCCATCCCTATCCCATTGTAAGTAGTCCCGCTCCGTTCCGTTACGGTCAACAATTCCCCCGCCTTTGTTGTTCCAGACAACAGCCCTGCCTTCTGATCCCCCGTCAACGCTCCCCACTCTTTCGGCGACCCCGCCACGATCAATGTCGAACCATCAAAACTCGCTTCCTTATAAGACGTTGCCAATCCCACCTCGTTATATTCTTTCCCCTCTTGCACCACCGTCGTCCATTTGTCTAAGGTCGAGACGATCACACCTCCGTCCGGTCCCGCGTCGCGGCTTTCGCCCACTTCGTGGCGCACGCTTTCCGTGGCACGCTCGCGACCCATACCATCGTATTCCGTTGATTTTCGATGTGTTTCAACCGTCACGTCCGGTTGAGCCGTATCCAGGGACCGTTCCCGAAACCCCTCTAACTGCCCATATCCGTCGTATGTCGTCTCCGTTCGGTCAACCACTTTCACGTTATTCAACCCCACCGAAAGCCCTTTTGCCGATTGCCGCGTCGTTTCTCGGTAACTTTCCAAATTGCCTTTTTGATCAAACAGGCCCTTTTCCCACGTTACCACACTCACCGCGTTCGCCATGTCCGACCTATCCACCGTGTCTTGATACCCCACCATCTGCCCAAAATCATCATACCCCACATTTTCTCGAACGGTCGTCGTTTCCAGCCCCGTTTCCCCGCTGGCCAGTCGTTCCACTTTCCGGTCCACAAACCCCGTCGACCTCATGTGCCGGTCAAACGTTCCCCGCCAGTGGACCTTCGTGCTGATGTCCGGAGATTCCAGCTTTGTTTCTGTCCCTTCATACGACCGCAACGACCCGAGCGGGTGATACTCCATGTTCTGGCGAACTGTCGTACTTCCCCCCGCGGGCTTTCCTTGCCCATCTTTCTGGGTCACCGTATCCGTATACCCCGTCATCCCCCCTTTTTCGTCCATTTCCACATTCGACCGCGTTGTTTCCGTCACCGAATGCAACGTGGCCTTCGATTCGTCTATTGTTCCGTCGGCACCCACCGCCGATCGGGTGACTCGTTCAACCTTCTGCCAATGGGCCGCAAGCCGGCCGTACGCGTCATACGTCCCGTTATCCTGAGTCGTGATTTGCATTAATTCCGGGCTCGCCGTGCTCTCCACCTCTTCCCGGAAGACCCGTAACGACGCCCCCGTCTTTATGTACTTCATCCCCCGCGTCCTCGTCGTTTCGGTCACGTCCAACCGCCGGGTCTGCCCGTCCACCACCTCCGTTCCCGTCCGCCGATTCACCTGGTCCGATTGCCCAACCAGCCCCAACACCCCGTATTGGCCCTTCCATTCGATGTTTTCCTCAACCGTCGATCCCAACCGCACCTGTTTCTCGTTGTATCGGGACACATCCCCCAAGCCGTTGTATCCTATCTTCTCCCGCTGGGTCGTGCTTCCGGTGATCGCCCCTTCCGCCTCCTGGGTCGAAACCAAATTGTATTGCTCCACACGGTTTTGCTGGTCATAGCGCATGCCGCTTCGGGTCACTTCACCCCGAACACCCAAGGTATTTTCCGTCACTTCGTGACTGGACGTAATGTTTCCATCCAGGTTGTAACTCACGCGGTCCGTGGTCCGTTTGACCCAACTGACCGCGTTGTCGTTTTCCACCACCTCTTCCTCATACGACATCGCTCGCCCAAATCCGTCCTGTTCCACGTTCGTCCGCTTTGTTTCCACCACGCTTTCCAGTTCTTCCCCGTCCCAACTCCCCTTCGTCGTTTTCCGCTCCTTAAAGTCCCCCGCCGGCGTCATCTCGCTTCGAACCGTCGTCTCCGTTAAATCCCGCACAACCTCCTTCGTTCGGTTGTCCACACCGTCAATCGTCTTCGTTGATTCATACCCCCGGATCTCCACCACATTCATTTCGTATCCCAACTTTTCATCCAACAACCGTTTGCTTCGATCCACTACCTCGTTTTTCACCCGCGTGTCCGTCACCACGGTCACGTCGGTAAACTCACCGTCCGTTTCCACACCCGTTACCCGTTTCGTTTCCAACTCGCCGTTTTGTTGGTGGAGCGCGTCATATGTAATGTCCGTCACCTTTTTGCGCACCCGCAAGGCCCCTAAACTGATCGATTCTTCATACCCGACCAAGTCCCCTTTCTTGTAGCCCAGGCCTGGCCCCGATGCCGTCCAGTGCTTGGCCGTCACTCGACCCCGCGAATCCGTCTCCGTTTGGAAATAATCCATCATGTTGTGTTTCGTGTCATAGATGGCGTTTTGAAACCGTTTTTCAATGGTTTCCCCACCCTGCGTGGTCTTTTCCCGATAGGCGATCAGGTCGTCGTCCACCGTATACTCCCCTTCCGAAAACTCCACCGTCCGCGTCTGGCCAAACCAGTCCGTCGTCACCTGCCGATACGCCGCCGCCCGGTCATACCGGTCGTAGTCGCCGTCCCACACGACTTTTGTCGCTCGCCCGTCTTCCATCGTCAAAGTCCGCTCGTAGTGCAACAGGTTCGCAAACCCGTTGTACGTCATGTTCGTCGTCACGTCCTTTTGTTCAAGTCCGTTGGGACCCACCATCGTTTTGACATATCCTGTCAACTGGTATTCCTGCCGACCCCAAAAATCCGCCTCCCCCGCGTCCAAACCGGACCAGTGGGGATTCTTTTCGTATCCCGTTGCTTCCCAGGTTACGTGCGTGTCCAAGCCGTTTTCCGTTGTCACTTCTTGATATTTCAGGAGGTTTTTGTTGTCGTCATAGGCGGCGCCCCACCACTTTTTCTCCGTCACACGGTCGTTCTCGTCCACCGATTTCTCGATATAGTGGGTCATGTTGTCTTTCGCGTCGTATCGCATGTCCCACCGGTGCATCGTCTTCGTTTCACCCTGGGACGTTACCGTGTCTTCCCACATCTCCTTGACCTTCTGGGTCTTTTCCACCATGGCCTTCGCGCCGTCCAAATAATCCATCCGGCGCGTTGTGTAACTCGTCCGCCCCTTTACGTCCGTGTGCTCAATGTCCATCGACACCAGGATGTGGGAACTGTTGTATCGCATGTTCGTGATGTTTTGGGTTATGGCCATTCCATGGGGGTTGCGCGTCTTGGAATTCACGATCCGGTTCGCACGACCATCCACCAAATAGGTCCGCGCCCAGGTTCCATCGAAGTTCTTCTTCACGTTAAAATTGAATTCGGTCGCCGCCCCAAACAATGATTTCATCTTGGTGCGGATCACTTCCACCACTTCGTTCACCGTTTGAACCGCCAAATCCCCCGGGGTCAGCTGTTTTTCCAGCTGGTCAATCTTCGCTCCCGCCAACACCTCCTTCGGCGTCCGATACCCCGGCCGATTCAGCTCAGGAAATTGCATCCCCCCTGCTTTTGAATTTACATTCTCGATGTCCCGCTTCGCTTCCGCCCGTTCCTGCTGTTGGCGGATCGTCTTGATGTCTTGCCCCGGATCCATCAATTTCAGACGGTCTTGGTATTCGCTGTCATGGAACACATACGGGTCTCCCGGACGGTAAACGCCCGTCAATTTCATCAACCGTTCCAGTAGGTTTGTTTGTTTCGTTACGGCGCCAGGGTTTGTCGCGCCCGACAAGAGGGGGAGGCTTGTCGTACCCGCGCACACCGCCTGGCTATAAAACACAACCACCGCCATCAACGCCGTGAAACCCCTTTTCAGGGTTTCACCCGACGGTATAAGCGGGCTGAGCAAGGGCCTCTGCGCGATTGGCGTTCTCAATAGACGCCAAACCGATCGGATCGGTTGAGTCATTTTTGTGTCCCCCAGGTGCTTTGCATGTTCCATAACGTCCTTGAGTATACTGGATCAATCTTAAGATCGCCTTAAGAACTTGTAAACAAGTTGCAAATTTTTTGTAAACAAATTGAAACAGCCTGTTTTCAATTTGTTTACAACTTCGAAGCCAATTTCTTGGATTTTTCCGTAGTTCATGTGCATTGCCATCACAAGCAACAGGATGGCCAACGAAAATATCCCTTGACACAATTGGAAGTCTGTTATAAATTGTTGGCAGTTCGGCGATGTCGGGCCGGCTTTTATTTAAAATTAAATTATCCGCTCGAGGAGGATTTTCCGTCAATGAACAGCTCTAAACCGCTTAAGTATATTACCGTCGCTTTTAAGTCCCTCGGATTAATTTCGGTGCTCCTCGGGTTGGTGTTTTTTGTGATTATTCTAGTGGGTGGCGGGTCTCCCGATGCCCCGAGAGCCACGTCGGTTCTCGCGTTGATCCTGGGTTTTTTCTATTTGTTGTTTTTCTGGACCATTGGAGAAGTGATCAGCCTTTTGGTCAAAATCGAGTCCAACACTCGCAAAGAGTAATCCCATGGCTGTGGGCGCCCGTCAGAAACGGTGGATCTTTTTGGGGGCGGGCGCCCTTTTTTTGGTCGCAATGGCTTTGTGGGTGTTTCGAGCCTCCCAAAGAGAGCAAGCCAAAAAACGCGCGGCATTTGGTGCCGACAATTTTCAATCTACCATTGTGAACGGGTCGGTGGTTCAACAGCAGGCCCTCGATCCCAATTCTCCCACCAATAATCCAGCCAAAGACCCCAACGTCCAAGAAACTTTAAAAGTCATTAATGAAATCAATCGCGTCAACCAAATGAACGCGGAATTAAGAAAAAACCTGCCCCCCGCAACACCCCCGCCACCGAAAAAAGACCGGTGATCAGGCGAAATAAGCGAGAGCCTTGGATTTAAGGATTTCGGCGTGGTAGTAGAGAGCGGGAATCATGAACAACGTTAGGAAAGTGGACATGGTCGCGCCTCCGATGACTGTTAAAGCCAAAGGGGCCCACAGCTGGGCAGACTCGCTTCGCGACAACACCATGGGAACCAGGTCAACGATGGTGGTCAACGACGTGTTCAAGATCGGCGACAACCGAACCCAGCTGGATTCCAATACCGCTCGTTTGAGTTCCATTCCGTCGGCCCGGGCCTGGTTGATTTTTTCAACCAAAATGATGGCCGCGCTCACGGCAACGCCGCCCAACATGATCATCCCAATGTAAACGCTCATGGTCGCGGCCGTGTTCGTCACATACAACAAGGGAATGCTTCCAATGAGGGCCATGGGGATCGTCACCATGATCAACAAAGCCTGTATATACGACTCGAACAGGCTCGCCAACACAATAAACACCAACCCCGCCATAACAAAAAACGCGAACCGAAACTCTCGCTCGTTTTGCACCATGTCCACATAATCCCCCCCAATTTGAAAATAGTAACCGTTGGGAGCTTCCAACCCTTTTAAAGCCGACAAACTTTTTTGGGCGGCGGTGCTGAGCGCCACCTTTTCACGGTTCGCACTGACTTGAATGACCCTTTGTTTGTCTTTTCGCCAAACCTCACTGGGAGTGAGCGCAAACTCAAAACGGGCTATCTGTTGAATCGACGTGTTGCCGCCCATCGGGGTCATCATCGTTAAAGAATGTATGTCTTCCAATGATTTCCTGAACTGTTCCTTGTCCCGGGCAATTATTTCCATCTGACTGGCGTCAGTAAAAAAGTAAGACGGACGAAGTCCACGCACCCGGGCGTGAAGGTCTTCAGCCACGTCGCGGAGGGTGAGCCCAAACAGAGCGGCCCGGTCTTTATCCACCATCACCTGAACTTCCGGCTGACCGGGTTTGTAGCGCAGTTTAATGTCCGCCAAACCTGAAACTTTCTCCAACCGTTGGGCGATCGCGCTGGCCAAATCGCGTAACTTGTCGTAATCCAACCCAAAAACATCAATAAAAAATTCCTTGGACGCTTCCGGCTCCGAAAAATAAATAAACGTGTCAAATTGCTGGCCAATGTCGGCCACCTTGGGCCGAAGATCGCTGATCACGTCCTGGATGGATCGGGACCGTTCCGAGCGGGGCCGCAACGTCACATACACTTTTGACGACCAGCCCTCCACCCGTGCCGCGGCTGTTTTTACGGTTTCGGCCACTTCGGGCGTCTCCGACAACAACCGTTCCACCTCCCGGACCACCGAGTCGGATACGTCCAACTTAGCCCCGGCGGGCAGTTCGACATAAATAATAAACTCGCTTTGTTCGGTGGTTCCCATAAAATCCTTTTCCAGAACAAACAAATACATCCACACCGAAAACAACGCCGCCACCGCCATCAGGAGGGAAATCCATTTTTGATGGCGAAGCGATTGGGCACACCAGTGAATATAGGCCCGACGGGGATGTCGACGGGCAAAACGAAGTTCGGTCAAAACCGCCGGCCACGCCCAGGCGTGCCAGTAGTATCGCACCCATTTCAAAAAACTTGGGGAAACGGTTTCGACGGAAGGGGGGACAATAGATTCGCCCTGTGGAGTCCACAGATGGACGGGCGGGGAAGATGGAAAGACAACTCGTATTTTGGACCACATCCATCGACTTCCCGAACTCAACCAGCCTGGGATATGCGCCGCCACGCTGTCTCGCCAGGCAAAGAGATGGGACCTTACTTCCGGGGAAAAATAACCCCCGTGGCTCGGCAACGATATTCGCGACGCCAACAAGGGCACCAAGGTGACCGCAACAAACAAAGACGCCACCATCGCGAACGTGATCGTAAACGCCAACCCCGAATAAAGAATTTTTACCTGCTGGTTAATGAAAACAATCGGCAAAAAAACCACAACCATTGTCAGCGTTCCACCCACAAGGGAAGTGAACAGTTCTTCCGTCGCGTGGGACGTTGTTTCCACCAAATCGACCTGGGTGCTGTGACGCAGGGCATGCCGTTTTCGGTCCAGAATATTCTCCAAAACAACAGTGGCACTATCGACCACAATACCGATGCCCAGGGCCAACGCCGACAAAGTCATGACGTTCAATGAAATTCCGAACAACAACATGAACGCAAGCGTGATCAAAACGGCAATCGGCGCCGACAAAAATACAATCAGCGTGTGGCGCCATTCCCGAAGGAAGAAAAATATGACCCCCAGGGTCAAAAACATTCCGACCGAGAGGTTCCCAATGACGCTGTCCATGGCCTCTTTAATGAACACCGATTGATCCGTGATAACATCCATTTTAATTTCGGTCCCCAGCACATCTTTTTGGAGGCGTTGGGCGGCCAGACGCACCCGCTCGGCCACACGGATCGTGTTGGAATCGTTGGCTTTTTGAACATAAACCGAGACGGTGGGTTTTTTGTTTAACCGGGCGTAGGTTTGGGCCTCCAGATAAAAATCTTTCACATCGGCGATATCGCCCAGCCGAATCGAAGAGCCCTCTTGGCTACGCAACACCACAAGGTTCTTTAAATCATCGATGGTTTTGTAGGTTCCTCCAATGCGGACCGAAATAGACGAGGATCCTTCTTCCCGTTTTCCCGTTAACAAGTTAAGATTTTGTTTTCCGATGCTGTCGATCACCTGGCGAATATTGAGTTGGTGGGCTTCCAAGCGATCCTGGTAAAACTCAACCAAGATTTTCCGTTCGCGTCCTCCGCCGACTTCCACGTTGGCCACGCCGTTGAGGCGCATCATTTCCGGTTTGATTTGGTTGTCCACCAATTCGCGCAAGCGTTCTGGACTTTGGCGGTCGCTGGTCAACGAAAGAATCACGACCGGGTAATCGCCCTCGGAATAATGGGCCACGACCGGCTTTTCGATATCTTTGGGCAATTTATTTTTGATTTTCGCCATCCGCTCTTGAACTTCCAATGCGGCAAAACCCAAATCCGTGCCGGGCTCGTAGGTGAGGGTGACCACGGATCGGTCTTTGCGCGAAACCGACAACACCGACCGTAAATGTTGCACCGTGGACACGGCTTCTTCCACAACTTTTGTTACCAGATTTTCAATTTGTTCCGGTGGCAAGCCACCGCGAACGCCGATGTAAACCGACAAACTTCCTGCCGCGGCGTTGGGAAGCAAATCCACGGGCAACTGGACCCACGAAAAAACGCCCACCACCCCGATGGCGAGGTAAAACATCACCGTGGCGATGGGCCGGCGGACGCAAAAACGGGGTAAACTCATGGGACCAACAGGTTACGTCGACGCGACAGGCTCGACCGCGGCGGGTTCGAGGGCGGACCGCCGTTCCCGCCACAGTTCCGAGTGAAAGTAGATAAGCGGTAAAACATACAAGCTCAATAGGACCGAGATCCCCAACCCGCCGAAAGTAACCACCGCCATCGGCGACGACAGTTCCCCCCCCTCGCTCAGGCCCAACGCTAACGGAAGAACAGCCAACACTGTCGTCAAAGCTGACATGACCACGGGCCGCAACCGCGTCACACACCCGTCCACCACCGAGGGCCGCAGAGCGCCCCCCTCCCGCCGCAGTTGGTTAATAAAGTCGATTAAAATAATCCCGTAGTTCACGACGCTTCCCACCAACAAAATGGTGCCCAAAAACACCGGCGCGCTCAAGGGCGTGTGCGTGGCAAACAGAGACAACGCCACGCCCACAATAGAAAAGGGAACCGTCACCATGATCAAAAACGGATGCCACAACGACTCAAATTCCGCCGCCATAATCATATAGACCAGCGCGATCGCCAACACCATGGCAATCAGAAGCCCACCGAAAGATTCTTTCATTTGGCGGCTTTCCCCCGTCAGCTCCACCTGGTATTCCGAAAACTGGTGGTAAGGTTCCAACAAGGTCGAGACCTCCGCCATCACGTCACGCGTCGACCGTTTGGAAATGTTGGCCGACAACACGATGGACCGCTGTTGATCCAAATGTTTGATCTCGCTGGGTCCCTGAGCCGTGTTGAGCGACGCCAGCTCCGACAGGGGGATAGCCATCCCGTCGCGGTTTTGAACCGTCAACCGCCGAATATCGTCCAGGCTCACCCGGTCCACGTGGCGCAATTGAACGCGCACGTCCACTTCTTGACCCGCCTCTTTGTAAGTGGTGGCCACAAACCCCTTGATTCCGATCAACGCCGCTCGAGCGATTTCCGACACGGACAACTGATACGACGCCGCGCTCAGTTTGTCCACATCCACCCGGGTTTCTGTTGACGGCAAAGCCAAACTGGTCTTGGCTCCGTAAATCCCTTTGACGGCCGACAGGTCCCTCAGAATATCCTCGGACATTTTTTTAAGCGTTGTCATGTCGGGTCCTTTGACCTCGACGACGACGGGAGCCGACGTTTCAAAGGCCGCCGACAGCACACTGTCTTGCAAAATATACTGAACTTCGCCGCCGTTCAGGTCTTCTTTCTCCAACGCCGACCGAAGCTGAGTAATGAATTCGTCCGTGGTCAGCACCTCCCGATCCAGGTTGATAATGGCCTGGGCTTGATGGTTGCCCAATGCGTCCACGGCGTCGACGTTATTGGATCCCACGTTGACCGTGGCTTCTTTGTAACCCGCAATGGATTGAAACACCCGTTCAATTTTCAAAGCCACTTCATTTGTTTTTTGAAGACGTGTACCGACCGGCATTTGAAGTTTGAGAATAAACTGGCCTTGGTCAATTTTGGGCATGAACACTTTGTCTTGAAGCCCCAGCAAACCCACGCTTAACACCCCGCAGGCCAAGATCACCTGCGTGGTCGTTTTGGGATGGTCCAAAACCCAGTTCAAACCGGTCCGATACAAATCCATTCCCTTTTGCAAAGCGCTGTCCGACAATCCCGAAGAAAACCAACGCCACCCCCGAACCAACCCACCCGGGATTTTTGATAGCGTCGGCGAAGCCGGTTGATCCCCCGACTGGGAAAACCCCTTCAGCCAGCGAAAGCTGACGGGGTGGGCCGTCATGAGCGGAACCAGCGTGATGGAGATAAAAACGGAAGCGAACGACGCACACGTCACGATAAAAAACATGTCCCGAAACACCAGTTGCGCCACCCCTTTCGCGAACAACAGGGGCACCAACACCGCCACGTTGGTTAAAGACGACGTAATCATCGAGGGAGCCACCTCGTCGGTCCCCTCCACGGCGGCTTGAAGGGCGGTTTTTCCCGGCGTCAATTTGTGACGAGCGATATTTTCCGCGACCACAATGGAGTTGTCCACCATGTTGCCGATCCCCAGGCCCAACCCCGCCAACGAGAGCATGTTGATCGAAATCTTATTTAAAAACATCCCCGTAAAGGTCAACATCGTCGAGGCCGGAATGGCCAACGCCACAATGGTGGCCATCGACCAGCTTTTGAGAAAATAATAAAGGACGAAAAACGCCAGCAAACCGCCCATCACCCCGTCAAAGGCAACCCCGTTGATGGCCTTGCGGATAAACACCGACTCGTCATAAACGAGCTCCAGTTTGACACCTTTGGGTTCCAGAACCGTGGCCAATTCTTCCATGGCGAATCGGACTCGGACAGCGGTGGACAGGGTGTTGGCGTCGGCCTGCTTTTGAACGGAAATTGAAATGGTTTCGCGCCCGTTGTACCGGGAATAACTGGTCTTTTCCTTCACAGTGTCCCGAATGTCGGCTATTCCGTCCAATCGAACAAGGCGCGGCGTTTTGGATCGGTGTTCGCGGTCCCGGTCCCGTTCCGAATCCCGGTTGGTGCGCTCGTAATCTTCCACGCGAGCAACCCGAACGGGCATGCGGCCGATTTCCCCGATGTTCTTAAATTCTCCTTTTGTGCTGATAATGTATTCGTAAAACTTCCCGGGCACCGTGCCCGCCGGATAATTCAGGTTGGAATCTTTGAGCGCGTCCACGATCATGGTCAAAGAGGCCTCTTGGGATTCCATCCGTTGGCGGTCCACTTCCACCAAAATTTCCCTTTCCTCACCGCCGGAAATGGACGCGGACGCCACGCCGGTCACTTTTTCCAGCCGTTGCTTAACAACCTGTTTGGCCAGTTCGGTCAGTTGCCGCATGGGCTGAGTGCCGCTAACTGAATAGATCAACATGGGTTGGGCAAATGGATTGATTTGGTTAATGATGGGATTTTCGGTTTCCGACGGTAACCGGTCTTTGATCTGGTCCAACTTTTCGCGCGCCGACAAGTGGGCAAACCCCATGTCGGTCCCCCAGTTGAACTCCAGGGTGACCAAAGAAATTCCTTCTTTGGAAATGGACCGCACCCGCTTGAGATTCGGGACGGTTCCCACCGACTCTTCAATGGTTTTGGTGATCAGGTTTTCAATTTCTTCCGGCGCGGCGTTGCCGTAGCGGGTCACCACCAACAATTGGGGGAACGAAATGGAGGGGAACAGTTCCCGGGGGGTAAAAAACCACGATATAATGCCCATCAACCCCACGGCCGTGTAAAACATGGTGCCGGTGACGGGCCGTCGGCCTACAAATTGCGCTAGGCTCATGGCCGACGGTTACCGAAACTCCGGAATACTGGCCAGCGCCACGCCCACCGCCCGTTCCAGTCCGGCCAGCGACGTTTGATAAAACGCCAGGGCCTCCTCGTAATTGACCACCGCTTCTCCGAACATGTTTTCGGCCTCTAAAGTTTCCCGGGGTTCCACCATATTCATGCGTTCTTTCTGCTGGGCAATTTCCAGCTCTTTTTCTCGGTAATCCAAGGACGAACGGGCCCCGCGGATTTGGATTTTGGCTTTTTGGATGTTGTAGTAGGCTTCCCGAACGTCCACTTGAACGTCCCGCCGAGCCTGTTCAAATTCGTGCCGGGCACGTTCTCGGGCGGCCCGAGCCTGACGGGCGTCGCCGGCGCTTTTCAAAGAATCCAACAATTTAATGTTGGCCGTTTGGCCTCGGACATCGGTGGCGGTTGTTTCCCCATAATCGGGAACCGTATGTTCTTTCGTGGCGGCTCCACTGACCGTGCTCCCTCCGAAGTAAAGACTGGCCTGAAGGCCCGCGTTCCAACTGTGGCGCATTTCAAGGGGTTCGTCTTCAAAATTCCCCCCCGCTTGCCCCGTGAAATAAGAACCGTCTACCTTGAGCATGTTTTGGGCCCACGCCGACTTGTAACTGTATCGCTGGGCCAAAGCCGTTTGTTCCGCCACGCGCATTTCCGGACGGTGCTCATACGCCAGGGACACCAAGGACTCCGGGGGCACCGCCAAATCCACCAAATGATGAACGTCCACCGCGTCAACGGGATCCAAAAGGATCTCGGGAAGATTTTCGGAAATGTTCAGCAACCCCGCCATCTTTAAACGGGCGATCTCCAAATCTTTCTCATCCGACAACAGACGATAGTACCCTTGATTGTACAGGGATTCCGCGCCCAAATAATCCGCCGCGGTGATCAGGCCCAACTGTTTTTTCTTACGCGCCATGTCGATCACTTTCTCCGATCGCTGGTTAATTTCTTTACGGGATTTAACCGCCCGTTGCGACCGAATCAAATTGTAATAGGCCCGGGTGATTTCAAAGATGATTTCTCCGCGAACTTTCCGCACATTCTCCTCGGCCACTTTTTTTTGCGCACCCGCCGACCGAAAATTGTAGTAGTTGCGCCCGCTGTGAAAAATCGGCACGCCAAATTCCAACCCATTTTCCTTGCGACGAAACTTGGTGTCGTCGCTGGAAATTCGAACGTCTTCCAGCATCAACCCTTCCGACTCGCTGTATTTCCAGGTGACGGCCGGCATCAAGTTGCGCATGGCCTCCAAATGGCGAACGTTGGCCACGCGGCGTTCTTCGTCGGCCACTTGAAGGGGCAAATGGTTTTCCAACCCGACTTTA
This sequence comes from Elusimicrobiota bacterium, assembly GCA_016715645.1. Taxonomy (GTDB): domain Bacteria; phylum Elusimicrobiota; class Elusimicrobia; order FEN-1173; family FEN-1173; genus JADKHR01. Next base: position 101,070 of record JADJZR010000003.1, read on the forward strand.
ATGAAATCTTTCAAGATCGGGTTCCTCGGAAGGACGCTTTGCGCCTCTTTGGCATCGTCCGGCTTCTCTTCGATAGAGGTTTGGCGACCCGCGGAAACGGTCTCCGGCGCTGGGCGAAGTTCCACCGCCACCACCCATTCTTTTTGCACCACGTTGACCGCCATGGGTTGTTTAAACACAAACCGGACGAACTCCAAGGGTTTGGCTTCGTCCGTTGAGGTGGGGGCGGCTCCGTCGCGGTATCCGTATCGGATTTCCGCCACGCTTTCACTAAAGGTTCGTTCCAACGGGGGACGTCGGCAAAGAACCGGCTCCAGCATATAAAGCGTCAGCCCCAGGCCCTTTTCCGAAACTTCACGAAACCGCAGTGGGCGAGCGGATTGGACAATTATTTTTCCAAACAATCCGACCCCCTGAACCGACACGCTTTCGATTTCGTTATCGGTGGTTTTTGCCCCATACCCCCGCTCATGCCCCAGCGCCAACAACGAAGTGATCAATCCCAGCCATACAAAGGACCGTTTTGTCATTCGTTCCCCTCTTGCATAATTTTTAACAGGGCCATTTTGGCCCGGGCAAAGTTCGGATCCAGACGACGGGCCTCCTGCATTAAGCGAATCGATTCCGTGCGATCACCGCGGGAATAGGCCGTTAACGCCTCGCGATAAGCACTTTCAGATAAATCTCGTTGATTTTGTCGGGCTTCATCCAACAGCTGTTGCGCTTTTAAGTCGTTGGCGTTTTTGTCCAACCGCCGTTCCAAAACTTCAATGGCTTCCACGAACTTTTTTTCTTCCAATAACTTTTTGGCACGGGCGTAATCGCCGGCCGGGGTGTTACGCGCCATCGATCGATCGTCAAAGGCCAGTGTTTCCAACCCCAAGATCCGGTTTCGGTAATCGTTGGCCAATCGGTTTTCGGGATCCAACGCCAACACTTTATCAAATAAAACCAGCGCCGCTTTGGGCCGACCGGAGGTGTAAGCGTCTACGGCTTTTTGGTTGAGATCCTGGGCCTGTCCGTCCAGTTCGGCTTGGTGCGCCTGAGCCCCCGCCCGACGGGCATCGTTCAGCAATATCCGAGCGTCGGCGTTGGTGGGATCGGCCTGCAAAACATCGCCCAACACCTTCAACGCGTCAGAATATAGGCCTTGGTCCATGTGCGCCTGGGCCAACCCCATCAAAACCTGGACCCGTTCGGCCTTCTGTTGGTCGGCCATTTTCCTTTTGGCCATGGCCAACCGTTGCAAAAGGTCCGCCCGGTCTTTATTGAAAACTAAAACCTTTTCCCATGAATCAACGGCTTTAAACCAGTCCCCGTCCATATAGGCCAAATCTCCCGCCGCTTCATGAAACGCGCTGGATCCCGGCTTGGATTTCTGAAGCGATTTCTCGGTTTTCAATCTAATTTTTTTGAGCAAGTGAAGCCCGTCCGGAAGGTTGGGCGTGCGGGTCAAAATATCTCGCGTGCGATCGAAAGCCTCCACCCGTTTTCCCTGAGCCAAATACGCTTGAGCCGCGTGCAATGATTTTCTCTCCTGGTCGCGGTCCCGGCGAATCTGTTCGTCTCGTTTGCGTTGGGCATTTTTAAGCCCACTGCGGGCCCGCGCGTTTTTGGGATCCACCGCCACAATCCGCTCAAAATAGTGCACGGACTCGTCGTAACGACCGCTAAAATAGGCGTCCAGGGCGCTTTGAAGCATTTCCACGGGTGTTTCCGCCCGTACAGTAACAACCACGAGCGTTAACACCGCCATCGAAAAAAATCTCAATCGGTTCAATACCTTCATATTAAGTCCCTTAAATACTACGGTGTCGCCGCATCCCGGTTGGCGAGCCGGTCGCGCATGCGTTGGGCTTCCACGTTGTTGGGATTCAGTTCCAGGGCTTTCACCGCCAACTCATACGCTTTCTGAGGGTCCCCCGCCAAAAACTTGTCCAGGGATTCTTTGTAATACGCTTTCGACTTCTCCTCGTCGTCCGCGCCCTTGGTCACCTCCAACGACTTTAGCAATTCTTTCGCCTCCGCAAAATCCGGTTTATACCTCAAAGCCTTTTTCGTCAGCGCCAGCGCCCCCGCCATGTCTCCGCTGCGCGCCGCCCGCAATCCCCCGTTATACGCTTCTTTCGCCACCATCTCTTTCGCCTGATCGCGCATCCGCAGGGCTTCCGCGTCCGCCGTGTCCATCGCCAAGATCTCGTCGAACTTGGCCAACGATTCTTCATACCGTTTCTGTTCGAACAGCTCCCGCCCGCTTTGCGTCAGCGGCGCTTTTAATTCCGCCAGCCGTTTCTCCTCTTCAAATACCTGAACCTCTTTGAGCACCGTGTCCACTCGCCCCTTCAAATCCCGCGCGTCCGTGTAGTCCGGGTTCAACTTCAACACCTTCTCCGCCAGTTCCCCCGCCTGGGCGTAATCCCCCGTCGCAAACGCCTGCACCGCCATGTCGTAAAATTTATCCGTCAAACTTTGAAATCGTTCGTCAATTCGGTTCAAATACGTCTTCGCACCCATGTGGTCCGGCTGAAGAGCCAAGATCGCCTGAAACTCCCGCCGCGCCCTCAACAGGTCGTCCACCTGGAAAAACTGTTCCCCTCGGGCAAAGTGGTCGTCCACCTGCGACTGCAACTGCTCTTGCATCGCCCCCGATTCCATATGCTTAAACTCCGTCTCGATCCGTTTCGCCAACAGTTTCGCCGGCCGATGCCACGGCGCCACCGCCAATATCTGGTTCGCCTGCATATACGCTTCCACCATATACCCCTGCGCATACCGCGCCAACGCCCTCTTATACGCCACGTCCACCTGCGACGTCACCTGTACCTGCCGATAACTCGCCCCAAACCGCAACGACACGCTTACCCGGTGACTGTCTCCAAACGGTCCGAACGGAATGAACCCATAATCCAAATGGATCCGCTCGTTGCCCAACCCAAACCCATACGTGATCCCCGAATCCAAATCGTTGTTGCCCTTATACCCCATGCGAAACGCCATCATCTCCCACACCCGGTATTCCGCACCCGCGTTGACATACGCGCTCCCGTCCGTCGGCAACACAATGTCTCCCGACACCGTCATGTTGTCGCCGAACAAGGGCGCCGACGCGCCCAGTTTCATCATCGTCGGAAACGACGTCTTCTCGCCGTTAAAGTCCAGGCCGGTCCCCACATTTTGAATCACCAACCCCGCCCGCGCCCCCGTCAACCGGTCCCCCTGAACCTCGTAGAGAACACCCAGATCCAACAGATACCCCATCGCCGTGTCCGTGTCCAACGTCTTTTTGAGCACCTTCACGTTCGCACCCGTGTTCAACCCCGGCACCCACCGCATGTTTTCCCACGGTTTCGCCCACCCCACTGTCACCAGCATGTCCGACGCCGCCACATCGCCGGTTTCTTCGTTGCTGTTATTGAACCCGTTCACCCCGTCCACCTTCAAAAATGAGCCCCCCACGCCCCACACACCCTTTCGCTCCGTTGGCCGGGCGTAATACAACACGTCCTGGGTCACTCCCTCCAGCGCGTTGCTGTGCATGAACGCAATTTCGTTTTGCGTCAACAGCCCCAACCCCGCCGGGTTCCAATACAACGCCGTCGCGTCGTTCACTGACGACGTGTGCGATTCTCCCATTGCCACGCCACGCCCCCCGACTCCCATCTTCAAAAAGTTCGCCGTCGTGTCTCCACTGGACTTAGCCCACGCCAATCCGATCCCCGTCCATAGGATTACGATCATTCCGATCCAGCGCCGCCCGTTCATCGGATCACCATCAACTTCCCAACCTTGCGCTGTTGGTCGTTTTCGATCACGTAGAGATACACGTCCGATCCCACCGGGTCGCCCCCGTCGCTCGTGACGGGGTTCCAGTCCACCGAAGACACCCCATCGTATCCCATCGTCTTGACCAAACGGCCGTCCAACGTAAAGATTTTGATGCTCCCGAAACTGGAGAGTCCCGTAAAGCTGATCCCATTGGGATCACGGCCCGGCCGATAGGGCACCGGATAAGCATGGGCGTTGGACAAATCGTAGTTCGGCGACCCGCCCAACGCATACGTCCCGCTGTGGCGTAACGGCACCGACACCGTGCCCGCCTGTTCACTCACCTGGCTGTCCGGCATCTTGTTCCAAACCCCGGTTCTCTGGTCCAACTCGTAGATGGCGAGGTCTTTCGCACGGATGGATGTTCCCGCCATGTAAGAGATCCCCCCATTGTCCATCGCTACGTCGTTGGTGATGTCAAACGACATCCGCACATCGCCCCCATACGCCGCCGACCTCATTGTTCCTTTCGTGTCAAACACCGATAATTCTTTTATCGAAAAGATCTTTTTAAACGCGCCTCCCGATTGACGGCCCATGGAGGCGGTCGCCTTGTCCACCAACCCCGGCAAACTCGCCGCGCCCGCCACCGACACCGTTTCCGGCCGATCGTTGATCGCCACACCCACCGGCTCGGACCCCAACGATCCCGCCGGAACCGATACGCTCACTTTCCCGTCTTCGCTGACAAACACCGCTTTCTGCGCCGGGTCCATCGCCGTGTAGAACAAAATGTCCAGCGGCGTCTGCAACGGATTGTTCGCCCGGTCCGTCGGCGGCGTTTTCGTCGAACTATAAAACCGATACTGACTCGCCGGTTTCAAATCCGTCGTGTTAAACGGCAATACCACCATCGGCTTCAAATCCCCCGTCACCGTCACATACGACGTTGTCGGCAACTTCAAGACCACCGGTTTATCCACTTTGGCCCCAACGTTGTCTCGATGCATCACCAACTGAATGGACCCCTCCCGAATCAACATGTCCTCTTCAAACCCAATATCCACAAAGTTGCTCGCCGGTGCCACCGCCGCAAACCGAACCTTTTCATCCGTCGTCGGATATTTCACACCCGTCATCAAAATGTGGTTTAAGCTCCACCGCGGAAGAATCTGGTCCGGGCTATACTGGTAAATGAACACCGGCACATCTTCGTCCGCCGTCCAGTTCCCCGCCCGGTCGTAACCGCGAACCTTGATGTAATACGTCTTTGACTCTTTGACCCCCGTTAGATCCAGCTCAAACCCCACATCCTTCGTCAAATCGGCTCGATCCACGCTGGGCCACACCGCCTCGATCGTGGATACGCTCACCGTCCACCCCTCCACCGGACTGCGCGAAATCTCTTTACCCAACACATCCATAGGGTCCCAAATCACGTAGGGGTTTGGATCCCCCACCAGGTCCCTGTCGATATGCGTTGCTCTTGGTTTCGTTCCCGCGCCGCGTCCGACGAGAAATAAACCTCCAACGCCCCCGCCACCGGCGCCGTCGTGTCTATGTAGACACGGAACGTGTCGTCGTTTCATACACGAGCACGTTGTTCACTATCATGAGGCCCATATTCCCACTTGGCTGGGTCACAAGTGCCGTTCCCGCCACACTTAAGAAATACTCCCCTTCCCCGGCATGAAACCCATTGAAACTCTCATCAGTACGTCGCATTTGTGGCCCCTGTGGATAGACGAATCAAACTTTGATTGTTTTCGGTTTTCCCGTTCCACCCGTGGGTATTGATGACATCGTTGTGATCGAAGACCGTATCCATATCTTTCCACACCACGTTATAATGCGACGAATTCGTCGCTTCAAAAGGACCACGTTTTTATTGAAATACACCATCTCATCTCCGGCTCTCCCCAGATGTCTTAATCCCCTCCGCGCTTTGTAACGTCACGAATGGGACGCCCACGCTCTGCTCAACAGCCAACCCTTCTCCAGGCCCTTCCACCTCCCCTGGCCATTGCGGGCGTAAAGAACAATTTTGTACACCCCGGTAGACGGCAAATCTGACAAGTAAAAGGGATCCTCCATTCCAATCCGATACTTTCCTCCAAACGGGATCCGCACTGTTAAACAGGGCCTCCCCCCTTCCACCCGCGGGGTCCCAATCCGCATAGTCCCTTGTCTGAACTTCCGTATCCTCGCTCGCCGTCGCCAATCGAACGGCGTACTCCGTATGATCGGGGTTCCCGCCCAGGCCGAAAACAATCCCCATCCGTCTGTTCGATAACGCTGAGGCAATCCCAGGTTTCATGGGTCGTTCGGCCCTTGTCCAGGACCGGGTCGTGGTTATCACTTCAGTCTCCTCAATCCCTTGGGACACGGCCCGGACCTGTAACCCGTATTCGGCGTTGGGACTCAATTGACCTATCCCGGTCGAATATTCGACCGTGTTTGAAACAGTATCAATCCAGTCGCCTTCATCGTTAGGCCGATACCTGCGCGCACTATACGACACGCTACTCCCGTTATCCAAGGAACTCCAGACCGGCTTCAAAATTTGTCCATTCAAGTCAGGGTCCGGCTTCTCAACCCTCAAAATATCCACCGCCATTGGTATTGTCACTTGCGCAATAGAATTTGACTCCGCCGAGAGGGATCCGTTGTGGCCCTTGGCCTTTACATAAATTGAATACATAGTTGCCGGCTTCAGGCCTCCTTCAGGCGTTACAAAACTGGCATCCCGTGTTTCAATTGTATTGACTACCCCCCCGTCCGCATTAACAAAGCTCACCTGATAACTCGTCCCGGCCGGGTTTCCGTTCGGCTGGATATTCACTGTCATTGATGAGACATGTGGCGTCACGTTCCTAAATTCAACAGGGGCACCGTGGGGTTCGTCACGGCTATTCCCGTCGTCACCGCAACTCCCCAGGGGCTTTCATTCGACTTCACAACCATGATTTCAGCGAAATAGGTCGTATTGGGCCTTAATGAAGTTACCTCTTCCACATACTCCCCAAGACCTGAGCCCACGAGACGCGGTGGGGCCGCGACATCCCATTTAAAAAGGTATTGCGTTCCATTTCCATTGATGACCCCGCCATCATTTGAATCTTTCCATTTGGCTGTAAACGAATGGCTCGACACGTTAACAATGTCAATCGACTGGATTTTCAGAGGAGCCGTATATCCAGAGCTATTTGTTGCAACACCGTCCGGTGTATTGCCTTTCGCCTTTGCATAGACTTCCACATCGTATTTTTGGTTGGCCCAGGTCACACCATCCAACTCATTAAATTGCTTCTCCGTTACACCATCATCTGTTTCGAATGGTGCAATGATGTGCCGGACATTTCCCGCACCGGTCGACAAAACCACTTGGTAAGACGTATCCACCGCGTTGGTCCCATGCCCCCACTGAAACTTGACCGTTCTCGTTGCGTCAACGTCTTCGAGCTCTTGCGGAGAAACCGCGGACAATCCCGCCACAACGCTCGGCCATGTATACGTGCTCTTCTCAACACCGGACCACGGCCCATCCTCCGCTCTTACTCGTGCACGATACTCCTGGTTGGAAATCAAATCCTCAAACACATGTCCCGTGGCATTGGCCACCGTGGTCGTCGTTATCGCTCCCTCCCATGAATCCTCCTGCCCCAGCGGCCTCGTTGTCAGTTCGACTTCGTATCGGGTACGCGGAGAGTTGTTGTTAGTTTCCCAGTGGACCTTAAGATGGCGCGTCTTATCTGAATCGGGCTGAATTGAAACCACATTGATTTCCGCAGCAATCGTTTCCATCGGGATCGAAACGTCCGACACCACAACCGTCCCGTTATGACCATGGGCTTCCACCTTCGCGTAATACGACAGGTTCGGCGTTAAGCCCGTTACGGTGTACGTCTTCTGGGTTTCTTGCCCTTGTTCTTGAGTGGGCACATCATCATAAACCTGCGGACTATTAAAGTTTTGGTCATCATCGACAACCACCTTATAGTGCGTCCCGGCCGGATTGCCTCCCACATCCCACGTCACCGTCCCAGAATCCGTATACAACCTGAACCCCGTCGCTCCCAACACAGGCGCGCCCGCGTCCGTCGCCTGTGGCTCCCACGACACGTATCCCTCCGTTAACACCTCCGCCCGGTTCTTCCCCATGCTCTCACCCAATACGTCGTGTTCGCCGTCAACGCCGTGAACGTCGCCGAATGAATCCGCCTCGTATTCCACCGGGGCAAACGAACTCTGGAAATCCGAATTAGGCGACATCCTCACCACATACTCCGTGTCCACAGGGTTCCTCTTTCCATCCCACCTCACCGTCTCCGAGGCGTGGTAGACCGTGAAAGGATCCACCACCACAGGAACCGTCGCCAACGTCACCTTCTCCCGCTCCTCCCACACATCCCCCCACCCACCCCCCACATCCGCCTTCGCCGTCAATCGCATCACATACGTCGTGTCCGCCGTTAACCCCTCCGCCGTCAATTCGTAAGGCGGTTGGTCTTTCCACACAAACGGCGTCACCCAGTCCTCCGCCCCATCCTCCTTCCAACGCAATTCATATCGCGTCGTCCCCTCGTTGCTCACACTCCCCACATTCCCCACCCATCTCACCCGCAACGTGCTCGAACTCTCCACCACCCCCACTTCCTGCGGTCCAACAACAGCCGTCCACGTCGAGGTGGTCCCATCCGTCCAACCGCTATCATGCGTAGAATCTCCATCAAGAGCCAACGCCATCACACGCGCGAAATATTGCCGGTTAGCAAGCGAAACCACCATCCCCGTTGATGTCGCCCCCAAAATCCGTTTCCCACCCCCATGTAATTCGCGTCACCCACCAACGGCCACACCCCCGCTTGTGTCGTTATCTCAACCTTATACTTCGTCCCTTCACCCCCGTTCGTCCCATGCCCCCATCCAAACTTCACATTCCCGGTCGGATCTCCCACCGCCGCCTGCGCATTCACACCCACAGGAACTTCAGCCCACGTGTATACCTCTCCGCTTTCTGCCCATTATTGCTGCCGTTAACCGACACCCGCGCCTTATACCCTTGTTCGATCCCAAGGGTCCAAACGTCTTCCACCAATCGACCACGCCAACTCGTCCGATTCCACCGGATCACCCACAAAGTCCGTCGACGACAATTCCACACGGCACGTCGTCCCTCATCATTCCCGTTCGGCGTCCACGTCAACACCATCTTCCGCGTGGGCTCCTCCCCATTCACAACCAATACAACAGCCCCTGGCCTGTCTGGAATTCGTTGTCCCACTCCTCTCCGCCGAACTCACTCGTTTCATATTGTGCCCCACCGCCTCCACTCGCACTCGATACTCCTTGTTCTTAATCAAATCTTGTGGCAATTCATACGTCTGATCCAAAACACCCACCTGCTCCCAATAAAACGTCCGCGTCTCTCACCCCCGATCACCGCACCCGTCGTCAACAGAACCTCATAACGCGTCCCTTCCGGATTGCCTCCCACATCCCACGTCACCGTCCCAGAATCCGTATACAACGTGAACCCCGTCGCTTCCCAACACAGGCGCGCCCGCGTCCGTCGCCTGTGGCTCCCACGACACGTATCCCTCCGTTAACACCTCCGCCCGGTTCTTCCCCCATGCTCTCACCCAATACGTCGTGTTCGCCGTCAACGCCGTGAACGTCGCCGAATGAATCCCCGCCTCGTATTCCACCGGGGCAAACGAACTCTGGAAATCCGAATTAGCCGACATCCTCACCACATACTCCGTGTCCACAGGGTTCCCATTTCCATCCCACCCCACCGTCGCCGAGGTCGTAGACCGTGAAAGGATCCACCACCACAGGAACCGTCGCCAACGTCACCTTCTCCCGCTTCCCCCCACATCCCCCCACCCACCCCCACATCCGCCTTCGCCGTCAATCGCATCACATACGTCGTGTCCGCCGTTAACCCCTCCGCCGTCAATTCGTAAGGCGGTTGGTCTTTCCACACAAACGGCGTCACCCAGGTCCTCCGCCCCATCCTCCTTCCAACGCAATTCATATCGCGTCGTCCCTCGTTGCTCACACTCCCCACATTCCCCACCCATCTCACCCGCAACGTGCTCGAACTCTCCACCACCCCCACTTCCTGCGGTCCAACAACAGCCGTCCACGTCGAGGTGGTCCCATCCGTCCAACCGCTATCATGCGTAGAATTCTCCATCAAGAGCCAACGCCATCACACGCGCGAAATATTGCCGGTTAGCAAGCGAAACCACCATCCCCGTTGATGTCGCCCCCAAAATCCGTTTCCACCCCATGTAATTCGCGTCACCCACCAACGGCCACACCCCGCTTGTGTCGTTATCTCAACCTTATACTTCGTCCCTTCACCCCCGTTCGTCCCATGCCCCCATCCAAACTTCACATTCCCGGTCGGATCTCCCACCGCCGCCTGCGCATTCACCCACAGGAACTTCAGCCCACGTGTATACCTCTCCGCTTTCTGCCCAATTATTGCTGCCGTTAACCGACACCCGCGCCTTATACCCCTTGTTTCGATCCCAAGGGTCCAAACGTCTTCCCACCAATCGACCACGCCAACTCGTCCGATTCCACCGGATCACCCACAAAGTCCGTCGACGACAATTCCACACGGTACGTCGTCCCCTCATCATTCCCGTTCGGCGTCCACGTCAACACCATCTTCCGCGTGGGCTCCTCCCCATTCACAACCAATACAACAGCCCCTGGCCTGTCTGAATTCGTTGTCCCACTCCTCTCCGCCGAACTCACTCGTTTCATATTGTGCCCCACCGCCTCCACTCGCACTCGATACTCCTTGTTCTTAATCAAATCTTGTGGCAATTCATACGTCTGATCCAAAACACCCACCTGCTCCCAATAAAACGTCCGCGTCCCTCACCCCGATCACCGCACCCGTCGTCAACAGAACCTCATAACGCGTCCCTTCCGGATTGCCTCCCACATCCCACGTCACCGTCCCAGAATCCGTATACAACCTGAACCCCGTCGCTCCCAACACAGGCGCGCCCGCGTCCGTCGCCTGTGGCTCCCACGACACGTATCCTCCGTTAACACCTCCGCCCGGTTTCTTCCCCCCCATGCTCTCACCCAATACGTCGTGTTCGCCGTCAACGCCGTGAACGTCGCCGAATGAATCCCCGCCTCGTATTCCACCGGGGCAAACGAACTCTGGAAATCCGAATTAGCCGACATCCTCACCACATACTCCGTGTCCACAGGGTTCCCATTTCCATCCCACCCCACCGTCGCCGAGGTCGTGTAGACCGTGAAAGGATCCACCACCACAGGAACCGTCGCCAACGTCACCTTCTCCCGCTCCTCCCACATCCCCCACCCACCCCACATCCGCCTTCGCCGTCAATCGCATCACATACGTCGTGTCCGCCGTTACCCCTCCGCCGTCAATTCGTAAGGCGGTTGGTTTTTCCACACAAACGGCGTCACCCAGTCCTCCGCCCCATCCTCCTTCCAACGCAATTCATATCGCGTCGTCCCCTCGTTGCTCACACTCCCCACATTCCCCACCCATCTCACCCGCAACGTGCTCTCGAACTCTCCACCACCCCCACTTCCTGCGGTCCAACAACAGCCGTCCACGTCGAGGTGGTGGTCCCATCCGTCCAACCGCTATCATGCGTAGAATCTCCATCAAGAGCCAACGCCATCACACGCGCGAAATATTGCCGGTTAGCAAGCGAAACCACCATCCCCGTTGATGTCGCCCCAAAATCCGTTTCCACCCCCATGTAATTCGCGTCACCCACCAACGGCCACACCCCGCTTGTGTCGTTATCTCAACCTTATACTTCGTCCCTTCACCCCCGTTCGTCCCATGCCCCCATCCAAACTTCACATTCCCGGTCGGATCTCCCACCGCCGCCTGCGCATTCACACCCACAGGAACTTCAGCCCACGTGTATACCTCTCCGCTTTCCGTCGTCCCCTCATCATTCCCGTTCGGCGTCCACGTCAACACCATCTTCCGCGTGGGCTCCTCCCCATTCACAACCAATACAACAGCCCCTGGCCTGTCTGAATTCGTTGTCCCACTCCTCTCCGCCGAACTCACTCGTTTCATATTGTGCCCCACCGCCTCCACTCGCACTCGATACTCCTTGTTCTTAATCAAATCTTGTGGCAATTCATACGTCTGATCCAAAATACCCACCTGCTCCCAATAAAACGTCCGCGTCTCCTCACCCCGATCACCGCACCCGTCGTCAACAGAACCTCATAACGCGTCCCTTCCGGATTGCTCTCCCACATCCCACGTCACCGTCCCAGAATCCGTATACAACCTGAACCCCGTCGCTCCCAACACAGGCGCGCCCGCGTCCGTCGCCTGTGGCTCCACCGACACGTATCCTCCGTTAACACCTCCGCCCGGTTCTTCCCCATGCTCTCACCCAATACGTCGTGTTCGCCGTCAACGCCGTGAACGTCGCCGAATGAATCCCGCCTCGTATTCCACCGGGGCAAACGAACTCTGGAAATCCGAATTAGCCGACATCCTCACCACATACTCCGTGTCCACAGGGTTCCCATTTCCATCCCACCCCACCGTCGCCGAGGTCGTGTAGACCGTGAAAGGATCCACCACCACAGGAACCGTCGCCAACGTCACCTTCTCCCGCTCCTCCCACACATCCCCCCACCCACCCCCCACATCCGCCTTCGCCGTCAATCGCATCACATACGTCGTGTCCGCCGTTAACCCCTCCGCCGTCAATTCGTAAGGCGGTTGGTCTTTTCCACACAAACGGCGTCACCAGTCCTCCGCCCCATCCTCCTTCCAACGCAATTCATATCGCGTCGTCCTCGTTGCTCACACTCCCCACATTCCCCACCCATCTCACCCGCAACGTGCTCGAACTCTCCACCACACCCCACTTCCTGCGGTCCAACAACAGCCGTCCACGTCGAGGTGGTCCCATCCGTCCAACCGCTATCATGCGTAGAATCTCCATCAAGAGCCAACGCCATCGCACGCGCGAAATATTGCCGGTTAGCAAGCGAAACCACCATCCCCGTTGATGTCGCCCCCAAAATCCGTTTCCACCCCATGTAATTCGCGTCACCCACCAACGGCCACACCCCCGCTTGTGTCGTTATCTCAACCTTATACTTCGTCCCTTCACCCCCGTTCGTCCCATGCCCCCATCCAAACTTCACATTCCCGGTCGGATCTCCCACCGCCGCCTGCGCATTCACACCCACAGGAACTTCAGCCCACGTGTATACCTCTCCGCTTTCTGCCCAATTATTGCTGCCGTTAACCGACACCCGCGCCTTATACCCTTGTTCGATCCCAAGGGTCCAAACGTCTTCCCACCAATCGACCACGCCAACTCGTCCGATTCCACCGGATCACCCACAAAGTCCGTCGACGACAATTCCACAGGCATGTCGTCCCTCATCATTCCCGTTCGGCGTCCACGTCAACACCATCTTCCGCGTGGGCTCCTCCCCATTCACAACCAATACAACAGCCCCTGGCCTGTCTGAATTCGTTGTCCCACTCCTCTCCGCCGAACTCACTCGTTTCATATTGTTGCCCCACCGCCTCCACTCGCACTCGATACTCCTTGTTCTTAATCAAATCTTGTGGCAATTCATACGTCTGATCCAAAACACCCACCTGCTCCCAATAAAACGTCCGCGTCTCTCACCCCCCGATCACCGCACCCGTCGTCAACAGAACCTCATAACGCGTCCCTTCCGGATTGCCTCCACATCCCACGTCACCGTCCCAGAATCCGTATACAACCTGAACCCCGTCGCTTCCCAACACAGGCGCGCCCGCGTCCGTCGCCTGTGGCTCCCACGACACGTATCCCTCCGTTAACACCTCCGCCTGGTTTCTTCCCCATGCTCTCACCCAATACGTCGTGTTCGCCGTCAACGCCGTGAACGTCGCCGAATGAATCCCCGCCTCGTATTCCACCGGGGCAAACGAACTCTGGAAATCCGAATTAGCCGACATCCTCACCACATACTCCGTGTCCACAGGGTTCCCATTTCCATCCCACCCCACCGTCGCCGAGGTCGTGTAGACCGTGAAAGGATCCACCACCACAGGAACCGTCGCCAACGTCACCTTCTCCGCTCCTCCCCACATCCCCCCACCCACCCCCACATCCGCCTTCGCCGTCAATCGCATCACATACGTCGTGTCCGCCGTTAACCCCTCCGCCGTCAATTCGTAAGGCGGTTGGTCTTTCACACAAACGGCGTCACCCAGCCCTCCGCCCCATCCTCCTTCCAACGCAATTCATATCGCGTCGTCCCCTCGTTGCTCACACTCCCCACATTCCCCACCCATCTCACCCGCAACGTGCTCGAACTCTCCACCACCCCCACTTCCTGCGGTCCAACAACAGCCGTCCACGTCGAGGTGGTCCCATCCGTCCAACCGCTATCATGCGTAGAATCTCCATCAAGAGCCAACGCCATCACACGCGCGAAATATTGCCGGTTAGCAAGCGAAACCACCATCCCCGTTGATGTCGCCCCAAAATCCGTTTCCACCCCATGTAATTCGCGTCACCCACCAACGGCCACACCCCGCTTGTGTCGTTATCTCAACCTTATACTTCGTCCCTTCACCCCCGTTCGTCCCATGCCCCCATCCAAACTTCACATTCCCGGTCGGATCTCCCACCGCCGCCTGCGCATTCACACCCACAGGAACTTCAGCCCACGTGTATACCTCTCCGCTTTCTGCCCAATTATTGCTGCCGTTAACCGACACCCGCGCCTTATACCCCTTGTTCGATCCCAAGGGTCCAAACGTCTTCCCACCAATCGACCACGCCAACTCGTCCGATTCCACCGGATCACCCACAAAGTCCGTCGACGACAATTCCACGTGCGTCGTCCCCTCATCATTCCGTTCGGCGTCCACGTCAACACCATCTTCCGCGTGGGCTCCTCCCCATTCACAACCAATACAACAGCCCCTGGCCTGTCTGAATTCGTTGTCCCACTCCTCTCCGCCGAACTCACTCGTTTCATATTGTGCCCCACCGCCTCCACTCGCACTCGATACTCCTTGTTCTTAATCAAATCTTGTGGCAATTCATACGTCTGATCCAAAACACCCACCTGCTCCCAATAAAACGTCCGCGTCTCCTCACCCCCGATCACCGCACCCGTCGTCAACAGAACCTCATAACGCGTCCCTTCCGGATTGCCTCCCACATCCCACGTCACCGTCCCAGAATCCGTATACAACCTGAACCCCGTCGCTCCCAACACAGGCGCGCCCGCGTCCGTCGCCTGTGGCTCCCACGACACGTATCCCTCCGTTAACACCTCCGCCCGGTTCTTCCCCCATGCTCTCACCCAATACGTCGTGTTCGCCGTCAACGCCGTGAACGTCGCCGAATGAATCCCCGCCTCGTATTCCACCGGGGCAAACGAACTCTGAAATCCGAATTAGCCGACATCCTCACCACATACCCGTGTCCACAGGGTTCCCATTTCCATCCCACCCCACCGTCGCCGAGGTCGTAGACCGTGAAAGGATCCACCACCACAGGAACCGTCGCCAACGTCACCTTCTCCCGCTCCTCCCCACATCCCCCACCCACCCCCCACATCCGCCTTCGCCGTCAATCGCATCACATACGTCGTGTCCGCCGTTAACCCCTCCGCCGTCAATTCGTAAGGCGGTTGGTCTTCTCCACACAAACGGCGTCACCCAGTCCCTCCGCCCCCATCCTCCTTCCAACGCAATTCATATCGCGTCGTCCCTCGTTGCTCACACTCCCCACATTCCCCACCCATCTCACCCGCAACGTGCTCGAACTCTCCACCACCCCCACTTCCTGCGGTCCAACAACAGCCGTCCACGTCGAGGTGGTCCCATCCGTCCAACCGCTATCATGCGTAGAATCTCCATCAAGAGCCAACGCCATCACACGTGCGAAATATTGCCCGGTTAGCAAGCGAAACCACCATCCCCGTTGATGTCGCCCCCAAAATCCGTTTCCACCCCCATGTAATTCGCGTCACCCACCAACGGCCACACCCCCGCTTGTGTCGTTATCTCAACCTTATACTTCGTCCCTTCACCCCGTTCGTCCCATGCCCCCCATCCAAACTTCACATTCCCGGTCGGATCTCCCACCGCCGCCTGCGCATTCACACCCACAGGAACTTCAGCCCACGTGTATACCTCTCCGCTTTCTGCCCAATTATTGCTGCCGTTAACCGACACCCGCGCCTTATACCCCTTGTTCGATCCCAAGGGTCCAAACGTCTTCCCACCAATCGACCACGCCAACTCGTCCGATTCCACCGGATCACCCACAAAGTCCGTCGACGACAATTCCACACGGTACGTCGTCCCCTCATCATTCCCGTTCGGCGTCCACGTCAACACCATCTTCCGCGTGGGCTCCTCCCCATTCACAACCAATACAACAGCCCCTGGCCTGTCTGAATTCGTTGTCCCACTCCTCTCCGCCGAACTCACTCGTTTCATATTGTGCCCCACCGCCTCCACTCGCACTCGATACTCCTTGTTCTTAATCAAATCTTGTGGCACCATACGTCTGATCCAAAACACCCACCTGCTCCCAATAAAACGTCCGCGTCTCCTCACCCCGATCACCGCACCCGTCGTCAACAGAACCTCATAACGCGTCCCTTCCGGATTGCCTCCCACATCCCACGTCACCGTCCCAGAATCCGTATACAACCTGAACCCCGTCGCTCCCAACACAGGCGCGCCCGCGTCCGTCGCCTGTGGCTCCCACGACACGTATCCCTCCGGCAACACCTCCGCCCGGTTCTTCCCCATGCTCTCACCCAATACGTCGTGTTCGCCGTCAACGCCGTGAACGTCGCCGAATGAATCCCCGCCTCGTATTCCACCGGGGCAAACGAACTCTGGAAATCGAATTAGCCGACATCCTCACCACATACTCCGTGTCCACAGGGTTCCCATTTCCATCCCACCCCACCGTCGCCGAGGTCGTGTAGACCGTGAAAGGATCCACCACCACAGGAACCGTCGCCAACGTCACCTTCTCCCGCTCCTCCCACCCCCCCCACCCACCCCCACATCTGCCTTCGCCGTCAATCGCATCACATACGTCGTGTCCGCCGTTAACCCCTCCGCCGTCAATTCGTAAGGCGGTTGGTCTTTCCACACAAACGGCGTCACCCAGTCCTCCGCCCCATCCTCCTTCCAACGCAATTCATATCGCGTCGTCCCCTCGTTGCTCACACTCCCCACATTCCCCACCCATCTCACCCGCAACGTGCTCGAACTCTCCACCACCCCCACTTCCTGCGGTCCAACAACAGCCGTCCACGTCGAGGTGGTCCCATCCGTCCAACCGCTATCATGCGTAGAATCTCCATCAAGAGCCAACGCCATCACACGCGCGAAATATTGCCGGTTAGCAAGCGAAACCACCATCCCCGTTGATGTCGCCCCAAAATCCGTTTCCACCCCCATGTAATTCGCGTCACCCACCAACGGCCACACCCCCGCTTGTGTCGTTATCTCAACCTTATACTTCGTCCCTTCACCCCCGTTCGTCCCATGCCCCCATCCAAACTTCACATTCCCGGTCGGATCTCCCACCGCCGCCTGCGCATTCACACCCACAGGAACTTCAGCCCACGTGTATACCTCTCCGCTTTCTGCCCAATTATTGCTGCCGTTAACCGACACCCGCGCCTTATACCCTTGTTCGATCCCAAGGGTCCAAACGTCTTCCCACCAATCGACCACGCCAACTCGTCCGATTCCACCGGATCACCCACAAAGTCCGTCGACGACAATTCCACACGGTACGTCGTCCCCTCATCATTCCCGTTCGGCGTCCACGTCAACACCATCTTCCGCGTGGGCTCCTCCCCATTCACAACCAATACAACAGCCCCTGGCCTGTCTGAATTCGTTGTCCCACTCCTCTCCGCCGAACTCACTCGTTTCATATTGTGCCCCACCGCCTCCACTCGCACTCGATACTCCTTGTTCTTAATCAAATCTTGTGGCAATTCATACGTCTGATCCAAAACACCCACCTGCTCCCAATAAAACGTCCGCGTCTCCTCACCCCGATCACCGCACCCGTCGTCAACAGAACCTCATAACGCGTCCCTTCCGGATTGCCTCCCACATCCCACGTCACCGTCCCAGAATCCGTATACAACCTGAACCCCGTCGCTCCCAACACAGGCGCGCCCGCGTCCGTCGCCTTCGGGGGATAGTCTACCCAACCACTTGAACCATTTTCTTTGCCGCCGTGGTTAATGGAATGGACTTTAAAGAAATATGTTGTATTGGGCTGAAGGTCGGGGATCTCTTCGTAGCCTGAAACAAGATTATTTTGATTGTAAACAAGACTTTCGTTGTTTCCCTCACTGCTTACCTTAATGTGGTATTTAGCCCCATCAACAACAGTCCAAGTCACGGTTGCGGAGGTCGTAAACATATTGAAATTAACGCTACCTGGCGGGAGGGCCAACGTGACCCCGTGAGTTCTCTCTTCGACAGCCGTCCAATTCGAATCTTGATTATTAAGCGCCTTAACGGAGATATAGTAGGTCGTGTTCGGACTTAAAGTTCCATAATTCCCCACTCCCAAAACCACGATGGGGTTATCTAGAGTAGAAGAAAATTCATCAAAATTCTCAAATGATTCATCGGTTGTCCAACCCACCCTGTATACGGTGCCCGGCGCGTTAAAATACAGTTGGTCTTCAGGAGAAAAAACCCTTTGCCATTGCAAAGTCAATGTATCGGTCGTTTCACTAACGACATCTACCCCAACGGGACCGAGAACAGCCGTGAAAGTTGAGGTTGGGGCCTCAGCATATCCACTGGGGGTGCCTCCGGTTTGAACATTTATGGCTTGAACTCTTACAAAATACTCTTGGTTCGCCAGGCTAACAAATGTTGTTGTGGAGGTGGCCCCTGGGGCGGTGGTAATGGATGCGTGCAAAGAACTCCAGTCCTCTGATGTTGTGGTCAGCTCGACTTTATATTCTGTCAATGAGGAGTTATTCGATCCATGTTCCCATTTGACCGCCACGTGGTTAACCGGATCCACGTCTTGTGCCAGACCATCAAATGATACACTTTGGGGAATGTCCGGTAAGGTGTAAAATTCGGGGGTCAACGAGGAATAAATATCGGAAGAAGCGGATTGAACACCCGATCGGTTAACCCCGATTATTTGGACATAGTGGGGTGTGTTACCCTCCAGTTGACCGGTAAATAACGCCTCGTAATTGGGACCTGATGGCGGGTAGGAAACAGTCAATTCATGATAATTATCCGGGATACTAAAACTTGCGTCGACCGATGACACGCGAACCAGATAGGAATGATCACCGGGGGTCATATTAGCGGGGTCTTCCCATTTAATCGTTGCTGATCTTTTGTCGTCCGAATCCAGCTCCACGTTCACAGATCCAGGAAGGCCCAACGTGGTTACCGTGGAAATGTAGGGGGATGGATCCGAAAAAGGGCTCCCCTCCTCCACGATCTTCAAGTAATATGTTGTGTTTGCTTTAAGGTCGGGGATCGTTCCAACGGCGACGTCTGAATTAGCTTGAACCACTTTCTGGTCGTCCAATTGACTCGTAAAATTCTCATTTATGTCAGCAACGAGAGAATAGTTGAAACCTCCGGGTGGCGACCACTGCAATCCAATTGAATTGGAACCAACTTGGACCACCGAAATGGATGTCCGCCAGTCAACGATGTTGTACAAAAGGGTGGCGGAAACCCAATTAGTCCATTCCCCGCCACCTTTTACTCGAACAAAAAAGAAATAATCTCTTTCACGCTCCAGAGGGATGCCATTCCCATCTGTTTCTATCGTAATTTCAACGACATTGCTGTCGTTAAAGGAATCTTTTATTTCATTGATTTCATACTCCACTCCATTGCCCGTCGCAAGGATTACTTCATAATTTAAAGTGTAATTATCGGGGTTGTTGGGCTGGAAAGTTAGTCTGACCCCATTTCCCGTGAAAGTAGTGCTCGTAAGGGTGGGAGTGGAGGCGAGTGTCCAAAAGGGTTGATTTTGGGCCTGCCCGACTAAAGAGATCGTATCGTTAAATGAGGAGATAATCGAAACGTAATATGATGTGTTGTATTTAAGCCCGGTAATTATATAGTTTTGCTCCCCACCGGGGCTCTGGACGGGAATATTCGCGGCGTCTTCACTCACGGTCCCATCTGTCGAAAAATTATTATTGTCCAAGGCGACCAACGAAGAATATCGAATATCATATCGATTCACATTGGTATTATCAGGATCAGAAGGAATGCTTGGCGCGCTCCACGTTAATTTGAGGCTGCTATCCGTATCTGTAGACACACTTAAATCGGTTATTGTCGTTGGAACATCAACACTCAACACACTAACCATTTGGGGGTCGTTTTCCCTTGCCACGCCTGCGCCGGAATTTCCGATCACGCCACTTAAAACATAAGCAACTCCGGATTGAAAATTTTGCGCGCCGCTATTAACTTCGTCTTCCATGACATAGCCAGAACCTTCCCGGGATGCCCCCAGGACAGAAAAAGGGATTAGGGCCGCCGCCAACAAAGGCAACGCCCTATAAAATCCAATCCCTTTTTTTTCTACGCCCTGGTTCATTTCCACCAACCTTTTTTTAGGGCCTCAACAACAGGGACCCAATCCAATTGGTATCATTTAATTCGCAATTGTCTGGTTCATTGGTTGCGTTTGCCCTACAGGTTCCAGCGCAATCCAAATAACGCGAGCCAAAGGATTCTCGACAAACAGCCGATTTATATCCAAGCTTTTGTTCACCACCGATATCCAACATCTCACCGAGAACGAGCCGTCCGTCGGCTGTTTTGTAAATCTTGAGTAACTCATTGGGATCTATTTTCGCCCGGGTAACGGACTCGTTTTTCAATTCGTTCACCCCGATGGAACCCTCAGATACCGATAACGCATAGGGAGAAGACACCAACAGTTGGGGGGGGCCCAATTCATCACCTTCTACGGAAACCTGCATGTACACATCACCCCCCACGAACCACTCTGATTTCACGTCAACCGCAATCGAAAAAAAGCCTTTTACTGGTATGACTTCATACTGGGTGTTGATGGGTGAGATGAGATTTAAGTCCTGAGATTTGGCTTCATCCCTAAAAAAGCCAAAATTTACCGCCTTGGGGTCACCACCATCGATGGGAACTCCGCTAACATCCAATAAACGCCCCTGGTAATTGATCTTACTGGGCGCGGCCGAGAAAACCACCGCTGGCAAAAAAATTAACAGGGCAGGAAGTATGTTTGTTTTGATTGATATTAAATGTTTTTTCATAATATCTGACCTCGCTTTGATCTAAAGGAATACCCCTATCAAGACTCATGCGACAAAATGACCAAACAAGCAAAACTTGGTTTTAAAGAGCCAGGTTCTTAATTTTTTCTTCCAGCGTGGCGACGTCGAGGCCCAGTTCGTGGGCGGTTTTGGTGAGATCGTGGGAGTTTTTTTTCAGCACAGTCTCGATGTGTTCCCGTTCAACTTTTCGGATCACGTCGTCAAGTCCGGCGAAAAATGTTTGGGTTTCCATGGCAGGCCGGGCGCTTCGAATACTCATGGGTAAATGTTCCGGCAAAACCACGTCGTCCGCCAACAGAGTGGCGCTTCGCAACGCGTTTTGAAGTTCCCGCACGTTTCCGGGCCAGCGGTAGGCTTTCAACAGGCCCAGCGTTTCCGATGCCACGGACAAACGGGGTTTTCCCAACTGCCTGCGGAAACCGTCCACCAGACCCACGATAAGCGCGTCCAAATCTTCCGGCCCCCGCTGACGCAGGGCCGGCAATTCAACCACAAAAACCTTGAGCCGATGGTACAGGTCTTCCCGGAAAGTCCCGGCCGCCACAACCTTTTCAAGGTCCGCGTTGGTGGCGGCCAAGATGCGGACATCCAGCTTAATGGGTCCCTTGCGGGCGCCCAACCGTTCGATCCGAGGTTCTTGCAAAAATCGAAGCAGTTTCGCCTGGATTGGCAACGACAAGTTTCCGATTTCATCCAAAAACAATGTCCCGCTGTTGGCCTGTTCGAATTTCCCTGCGCGGGAGTTGTCCGCGCCCGTGAACGCCCCCTTTTCGTAGCCGAACAGCTCACTTTCAATAATAGATTCCGGCAACGCCGCACAGTCCACCACCACGAACGGTTTTTTGGCTCGTTTGCTTAACCGGTGAACTGTTCGCGCGGTCACCTCTTTGCCGGTGCCGCTTTCCCCTAAAATCAGAACAGGCACCTCGGTGGGAGCCACCTTTTTGACCAGCGCCATGACCTTTTGCATTTCAGGGCTTTTGGCCATCATATCCACGTCGGACTCCTCACCGGCCACTGACACCGAGGGAACCACGGTTGACGACATTTTGCTCACGTCCAACGCTTGCCGAACCACGGCGTTAAGTTTATCGGCCTCCAGGGGTTTAATGAGGTAATCCAGGGCGCCCAGTTTCATGGTTTCCACGGCGGAATTAACTGTTTGAAAGGCGGTCATGATAATGACGGGCAGTTTGGAATGGGTTTCCCGAATTTTTTTAAACGTCTGAACCCCATCCATCCCAGGCATTTGCAAATCAAGAAACACAAGTTGAACGTCCTCCTTCCTAAGGACGCGCAAGCATTCCGCGCCGTTGGAGGCGCTAATGACCTCGTATCCGACTTCACCCAAAATACGGTGGAAGATCATGCCCACCGATGGTTCGTCGTCCACCACCAAAACCCGAGGCGGCGTTTGTTTCGTCATAGGCCCCCTCCCAGCGGGAGTCGAATTTGAAACGTGGTTGAAGAGCCGGCGCGGATGGTCAGTTCGCCGCCATGACTTTCGATCACGCGCCGCGCAATGGCCAGGCCCAACCCCGTGCCCCGCTCCTTGGTCGTAAAAAATGGCGTAAATAAACGGGCCCGCACCTCCGACGAAATAGCCGGCCCCATGTCTGACACCTCCATACTCAATCGGTCGGCCACCCGCTTGGCCCGCACGGTAATCGTGCCCGGCCCTTGCAAAGCTTCCAGGGCGTTGTCCACCAAATATCCCAGAACTTCCCCCATCAGCTCCTTGTCCATGGGCACCAGGGGCAACGGATCTTCGTAGCGTTTTTCGATCCGAACCTTTTGCAAATCCGTCCGAGCCTGAACCCCCTCCAACACCGTGTTGACCAATTCGTGAACGTCTTCTTTCTGAAGGCGCGGCTGGTACGTGCGCGAAAACCCAATAAAATCGTGGGTCATGCGTTCCAAAACTTTCACCTTATCCTCAATCGCCAGGGCCACCTCCCGCTTTTCGTCCGTGGCAGTGAAATGCGCTTTCAGGTATTGGGCGCACATCTGAATCACGTTCAGCGGGTTGCGCATCCGGTGGGCCAACCAGCCCGACACCGAGCCCAACGCCGCCAGCCGCTCTTTCTCGATCAGCTGTTCTTGCACCCGTTTCAACTCGACCGACAGCCTCTGCTTTTCAACGCATCGGCCCACGGCAGCCAGCAAAGCGTCCCGCGTGAATGGTTTTGTAATGTAATCGTAAGCCCCCAACCGCAAGGCATCCAACACCGACTGGAGCCCACCGAACGCCGTCATCAATATCACTTCCACCATCGGATGGCGCGACTTGACGGACTTAAGCAACGCCATGCCGTCCATGTTCGGCATGTTGATGTCGGCCAAAACCAATTGATGGTTTCCTAACGCCAAAAGGTCCAAAGCGGCCTGTCCGTCCGAAGCCGCCTCCACCTCATAGCCGCAGTCAGTCAGGAGGTCCACGCACAGTTCCCGGAACCCGACTTCGTCATCCACCACCAAAATCCGCGGAACCCCCACGCCCTCAGCCGTCGAGACGATATCCGAACCCCAGTATGGTTTTGATTTTGTCCCCCTGGGGCCCGAGCTTTTTGCGCAGATGGCGAATATGAACGTCGATGGTGCCAGTGTTCCCCGGGGTTTCAAACCCCCACACCGCTGTTAACAGGTTCTGGCGACTGACCGCCTTGTTGCGGTTGCGAAACAAGACGATAAGCAAATCAAATTCTTTGGGCGTCAAATCCACCATTTTCCCTTTCACCCGAACAGTGTGTTTGTCCAGATCCGCCGCCAAATCCCCGCTGAAAAAAATGAGCACTTCCGGTTGGGCCCGCTCAAACCGTCGAAGCAACGCTTTGATCCGCGCCAGCAGTTCCCGTTGACTGAACGGTTTGGTCATGTAATCATCCGCGCCCATTTCCAGGCCCATGACTTTATCGGACTCTTTGTCCTGAACCGTCAACATCAACACCGGCACGTGCCGCCCTCGCGGGTCTTGCCGAATTTGCCTGCAAAATTCCAAGCCCCCAATGGAGGGAAGCCACACGTCCAGTAAAATCAAGTCCGGGGGCGACTCGTACAGCTTCTTAAATCCCTCGTCAGTGTTGTTGGCCACCATTGTTTGGTAACCGTGTTCTTCCAAAATATCCGACGTCAGCTGGCAGAGCTGAACGTCGTCGTCAATGACGAGAATTTTTTTACCGGCCATGGTCTACTCCTTTCCCTTGGCGAAATCGTCGGGAGAAAACCCCAACTCGCTAAAAATGTCGGGCGGAATGAATAGATCCTCCGCGCTCTTGGTTTTAACCTCCGAAACGGGAGCCGTGTCTTTCCCCATCGGACGATCTCGACGGTCCATCACAAACGCGCTTTTTCCGAACGATTTAGCGTAACTCTTGAGCTCCATAGCCATGGAACTGATTTCGCCAGGGTGAGTGAACCGTCTTTCCCGGTTGGACACAATGGCCAGCGCAATGCCCACAAACGGGAATTGGGCCGGTTCCCCTTGGCGGGTTTTCCCCTCAATGTATCCGCGTTTTCGGTCGTCGGAGTCATACAAGGTGGGGATCGCCGCGTCGAACCGTTTGATGATTTCGCGTGAGACGTCCTCCGCCTTTTCAGCGGGCAAAATCACCACAAAATCGTCTCCCCCCACATGCCCGATAAACCAGTTTCCCGACATGACCATCGACTGAGCCGCCCGGCCTTCCACCGACAACACGATGCATTGCGCCGCCAACTTGATGGCTTGGTCCCCCCGCAAAAAACCGTATCGGTCATTGAACGCCTTGAAATTATTAAGGTCGGAATATATCACCGCAAACGCTTCTTGTTTGCGTAAACGACGTTCCATTTCCTGCAAGATGCTCGTGTTGCCGGGCAGATGGGTGAGCGGGTTGGCGTCCAACTCGCGGATGTTGCGGCTGAGGGCATTTTCCAAACGGGCCTGAAGCCGTTCCGTGTCGATGGGTTTGGTGAGATAGTCGTCGGCTCCGGCCCGCAGGCCGGCGATCTCGTTGCGTTTGTCCGACAGCGCCGTGAGCATCACGATCGGCACCGTTCGCAGTGTGCTGGTGCGCCGCATGGCCCGGCAGAGTGTGTAACCGTCGGTATCCGGCAGATCCACGTCCAAAATAATGGCGTCGGGAGGAGTCTCCAGGGCGATCCGCAAAGCGGATTTTCCTGTGACCGCCATGGACACATCAAACCCGCACTCTTCCAAAAAATCTTTCAAAAAAATCGGAAGGTTTGCCTCGTCGTCAACAATCAACACCCGAGGTCGGGGGACCGTCGGAGTCGTGTCGGTTGTGGCGTCCATCAGTTGAAGATCCTGGCGTTAAGATAAGCCCCCGCATCGGCGGCCTTGGGAAGCGTAAAGAAAAACGTGGTCCCTTGTCCGGGTTCGCTTTCCGCCCAAATGCGGCCGCCATGGGCTTCCACAATGCCTTTGGCAATAGCCAGGCCCAATCCCGTTCCCTTGGGCCCGCCCATTTTTTGCCGTGTGCCCGGCACCTGCTTGAAGCGTTCAAACAACTGCCCGATAAATTCTTTGGGTATTCCGATGCCCGTGTCGGCAACGTTGACCGTGATGTCGGCGCCCGTGTCTTTGGCCGACAGAGTCAGCGTCCCGTTTTCCGGAGTGAACTTGTAGGCGTTGGACACCAGATTGGTGATCACCTGCCGGACTTTCTCGTCGTCGGCCAACACTGTCGGCAAGTCGGCCGGGACGTTGAGACGACCCGCCATCCGCTTTTTATCCAACAAGGGCTGGAACAAACTCAGGGTTTCCTCCAACGCTTTTCCGACGTTAAACGACGTTTTGCGGATATCCACCCGCCCGGCCTTGAGTTTGGCCAAGTCCAAAATATCGTTAATGAATTGGGTCAGACGGGTCGTGCTATCCAAAATAATGTTAAAGGCTTTGGTCCGCTTCTCCACAGGGATCTGTTCAAGGGGTTTGCGTGTCATCAACTCCACGTATCCGGAAATGGCCGCTAACGGAGAACGCAATTCGTGAGAGACCGATGAAACAAATTCGTCTTTCAGTTGGTCCAACTCTTTGAGTCGAATGGCCATGACATTGAACTCGTGGGCCAGGAAACCCAACTCGTCGTTACGACCCACATGGATTTGAGTGTCCAGGTTTCCCTCGCCGATGGCTTTGGCCCCAGTCGCCAGTTTGTTGAGGGGACGGGTGATCTGAGCCGACATCACGATCGTCGCCAACACCGCCAAAACCAACGAAATGCCCGCCACCAAAAAGACGATCCCTTGCACACGCACAACTTTTTCCGCCACCGTGGCGTCCACATAGGTTTGATAAAACCCCACTCGAACCATTCCCGCCGAGAGGCCCCCGCGCAAGATGGGGGCCGACACTTCCTGGATCAATTCCCCTTTGGGAGAACGCAACACCTGGTCGCCAATGGGCGCTTCCATGGCGTGGGAAAAGTAGGGGTAAAATTCCTGGAATTTGGGGTTCTCGCCAAAAACCCGCTGGAACTCGTTGTGCGCGAACACCGCGTAGGCCAACCCGGGCAACGACTTGCTGAGGCTTTCGGTGTAACTGACAACAATCACCGGGTCGCGCAACACCAAGGATTCCTCGCAGACACGTGAAAAATTATTCAACGCGGTCTTCTGGTTCGAACGCACTTCCTCCAAAAATACTTTCTGAAGCAAATGGAGAATGGAAAGACTCACCCCTCCCACGAGGGCCACGATGATAATCCCTGTAAAAAGGCTCAGACGCGTGCGCAGTTTCATTTTAGTTCCGGGTCCAGTTCCCGGTAGTTAACTCTATGCGACGAACGGGCCAAAATCAAGGCTTTCTTTTGTTAACAATACAAGAGCCGTCTTAAGATTCCCTTAAGAACTTGTAACAAACTTGCAACAAAATCGAAAACAAATTGTAACACTCCTGTAACGGGCCTGTAACAGGAAAATCCAGTTTGAATTATTCCGTCGACACACGGAACCCGTGGTCAGGAGAGGAGTATTAAGAGGTGGCCTGCATACAAAAACGCCAAGTAACAGATCAGGCCCCTCACCCTGCCCTCTCCCGAGAGGAGAGGGAAAATCTTTGTTTCCTTCCCCTCTTGGGGGAAGGTGCTCCGAAGGAGCGGATGAGGGGCCTGAGTAGTTACAACGCCAAACCGATAATCCCGAAGATCGCAAGGGTCATCTGACCTCTGAGGGGCCGCCGATCGGCACGGCGAGCCTTCGCGTTAACTTTTTTCGATAATTTTTACGGCGGCCCCGCCTTTCAAGTCGTTGGGCCGTTGAGTGATCACCAACTCCCCCGGCTCCAGCCCCTTGGAAATCAGGGAGAACTGACTGGACACGTAACTGACTTCCACATCGCGCTCTTGGGCCTTGTTGTCTTTATCGACGATAAACACCCGACTTCCACCGGACGTCTTTTCCACGGCATCGTTAGGCACCACCAGGGCGTTGTCCTGTTCAAATATCGTGATGCGCACACGGGCGAACATCCCTGGAAGAAGAAGCCCCCCATCGTTGGGCAATACGGCTCGAATTCGCAACGTCCGAGCCCCTTGTTCGATGATCGTGTTGATTTCGTCTATTTTTCCCGTAAACTCCACGTTGGGGTAGGTGTCCACGGTGGCCACCACCTTTTGGCCTGGGAAAACCCGATCGATCTCCTTTTCAATCACCCCCACGTCCACCCGAACATTTTCAATATTGAGCAGTGTGACGATTTTTTTTTGCGGAGTGACAAACTCACCCACTTCGGCCTCTTTTCCCCCCAAAATGCCATCGCGAGACGCGCGCAAATTAGTTTTTTCAAATTCCGAAGCCGCCAGGTCCGCGGTCACCTTGGCTTCCTCCAACTTATTCAAAGAAACCCCGCCGATGGCGTATAACTTTTCCATCTGTTCCAACTCGATGCGCGCTTTTTTCAGTTTCAAATAGACATCCCGCTGATTGAGGCGAGCGATCACTTCCCCCTTGCGCACCTTGTCACCGTCGCGGAAATCAAACAATTCGATCACTCCGTCCGACTCAAAACGCAGGGGAATTTCTTTGTCCCCCTGAATGGTGCCCACCGCCACCATCGGGTCCACAAAATGTTCGGGTTTCATTTCGACCACGTTAACCGCCAGGGTGCCCCCCTTGGAAGGATCGGATTTCACGTCTTTCTTCCCATCGCCAGAAAATTTCCCCACCAGCTTCATCGCGCCGAAAATCAACAGAACACCGAAACCCGCCACCATCGCCATAAAAAGCAATTTGTTTTTCTTGGCAAAAGGCCCAACAACCCGGTGAAAAAGTCCATGGACAGGACCTCGAACAGATTTCGGTCGAACCGGCGCGTGCTTTGGATCGTTAGCTACGGGTTCCGTCACAACAGTTCCCCCTCTCATGTCAGAAGCTTTGATTAGACCCCTCCCCTCGCCACGGCGTCAAAAATGGCGACGGGTCCCACTTGGCAAAGCCTATAATTTTTCCAGCCTTCGGCCAACCCCATTTCCAAAAATTTTATAGAATCCTGGCCATGATCGCGCCCCTTCGACCCCCTGTCAGTTTAAAATCAGGCTTCTCAAAGCGGGCATTTTGGGTTTTCGGTTTTGGTCTGGCCCTTGCGAGCCAAAAGGTCCATGCCGATGCGGACACCATCAAACTCGGTTTCGATTATGGCCTGAGTGCTGTGGGGATCAGCAACAACGACGGAAAGACGACCACCGCGGATGATCTTAACTATTATTCCCATCAAATCCGGGCTTACTTAAACGGACAGCTCTCTCCCAACGTGGAAGCGGGCCTGAGGGTTCAATCCGTTAACGTGTGGGGCCTGGAAGGAAGCACCAACGCCCCCTCCACCCGATACCCGGCCGCCGACGGAACCCCTTGGATTGAGCAAGCCTACCTTCATATGCCCCGTTTGGCCGGAAACCATTTGGCCCTTACCTTAGGCCGTCAGTCCATTGTGGTGGGAGACGGGCTTCTGGTGTCAGACGACGATTTGGGATTTAACGCCCTTCGGGCCCAAATCCGTTTGCCCTGGCAACTGGGCCTGGACCTGTTCACCGCCAAAATTAACGAAGGCCTTGAGAATAAAACAGATTTTGACCTTAACGGCGTGGTCGCTTCCCTGAAACGGGGAGACAATCACTGGGACCTGGCGTGGGTTCAAGAAATCAACGACGCTCCATCGAATTATCGTTTGGGGGGCAGCACACAAACCGCTTCCCGGGTGAATCGCACCTTTTACGACCTTCGCTTGTTTGGCGACTTAAAAGACGCCTACTACAAATTGGAACTGGCCTTGGGGCAAGGGAACGCGTCCACATCAGCGGGTGACGTCAAGATCCAAGGGCAATCGGAAAAAATCGAATTGGGTGCCCAAACCGACACGGCCCGACTTGGGCGGTTCGGAGTTAAAGCGCTGTATGCCTCCGGATCCGGTGATGACCCCGATTCGACGGACAAAGACGAATCGTTTCGTCCCACTTTTTCTAAACGGTGGAAGGGGTTGCAACGGGAAGGATGGGGGCGACATTTTGCCGCCACGCCGTCGGATGCTTACGATCCGGACCACCCCTTTTCGTCCGACGGGACCGGCCTTCCGGGAGTTGCATCGGGCATAAAAACCCTGGGGTTGGGTCTTTTCACCATTCAAAAAGTCAATTGGACAGGATCCATCGATTATTTTACTTACGATTCCCGCATCAAGGTCTCTGGCCAAAACAGTTTAGGCGCCGAGCTGGACCTGGGACTCCTTTATCGTTACACAAATTCTGTTTCGTTCGATTTCAGCGCGGCCACATTTTTTCCGGGAGATGTTTACGGCCCGGAAACGTCCAAAGTCACCCGCTACACCGCCTCCACTCAAATCCATTTCTAACCCCAAAAAACAAGAAAGCCGCGGGAGACGATGTCTCCAGCGGCCACTCTTGTTGCGGGGGAAGGATTTGAACCTTCGACCTCGAGGTTATGCCTCCCACTACGGCTTTCGCCGCCTTTTCAGTTTGTGGTCTGGACTATCCCTTCACCCTTCCGTCACAGCGGCATCGGGTGCCTGCCATCTAGTCTCTACACCTTCCCGGCCCATTGATGCGGGCCAGGCTTGGCTCGGTATTACCTTTTCGGGCTTCACCGAGTTTGACAGGAGTCCATCGAGGGTTCCCCCTCGATGAGCCCATTATGAGCCTCGCGAGCTACCAGGCTGCTCCACCCCGCAACGAGATTCTAGCAAATTATAACCGCCAAAGAGCAAGAGGATTAGGCACAGATAGACAAAAACGTCACCCGCTCGCGCGTAGAACGTGAACCTGTCCAGGGGAACCGGGGCACCGTATAACACCGCGGGGCTCATCAACAATGATCTCGACACAATTTCTCCACGCGGCGATATGAATCCAGAATAGCCCGTGTTGGCGGCCCGAACCATCCAACGCCCGTTTTCCACGGCCCGCAACACAGTGGCGGAAAAATGTTGTTCCGGAGCGGCGGTGTCGCGGTACCATCCATCGTTGGTGATGTTCACCAAAACCTGGGCGCCGTTGCGGGTGAACCGCCGCACCAGGTGCGGAAACAATCCCTCAAAACAGATGGTAACGCCCACGCGCCCCCCGGGGGTCGACAACACATGAGCCGACGGTCCGGCATCAAACGTTCCCAAATCGTTCAGGACTCGAATAAACGGGGACAAAATACGGCGAAACGGGACAAACTCCCCAAAGGGGACCAGGTGAACTTTGCGGTATCGATCCGCCCATTTCCCGTCCTCCGAGATAAGAAACGCCGCGTTGTAGTCCCCGGTTTGTTCACGTGTCACAGCGCCAACCAACAAGGGCACGGCGGATTGGCGGGCCAAATCGCTCACCCATTGGGAGGGTTCGGGTTCATTTGGAATCCAACCGGGAACAGCGGTTTCTGGCCACACAATCAGCCGTGGTTTTTCCAGGGCCGCATCCCGAGTGAGGGTGGAGTAAACGGACATAATTTCATCGACATACGAACGGTCCCACTTTTTATACTGGTCGATGTTCCCCTGAATAATAGCCATGGGCCAGGGATTATCTGCCAAAGCCGCCGGGCGTCGCCACAACCAGACACTCCAAGCGGTTAAACCGATTAGAGCCGCAATTCCCGGTACAGGAGCCCATCGAACAACGGGTTTATTGGCCCAGGCCAAAATAGCCGTGGCCAGGGTTCCATTAAAAAGGATAACGAGGAAGGAAACAGCATAGGACCCGCCCAGTTGTGCAAGAGCCAAATGTTTTGGAATTTGCCACTGAGAACACGCCAATGTGAGCCAGGGAAACCCGCCCAAAAACCAACTCCGGGCCCATTCCAACGCCACCCAACTCATGGCGAACCAAAAGGGTCTTTGCCACAAAGGCGCCCGGGAAAAAAAAACAACACACCAACCGAACAATCCCCAATATAATCCCAAGTAAGCCGAAAGGCCCCCCCACGCCAACCCAGCCATCGGCCAGGGGACACCGCCCCATCGACAAGTGGGATAGATCCAGTAAAGTGTTCCCAAGCCGACCAGGGTCCCCGCCAAAAATCCCCATCGAAACGATTGACCGCCCCGCAAACCGGGCAGAGTTAATAAGAGTGGGACAAAACAAACCCAAGCCAGTGAGCTCAGGTTAAAGGAAGGAAAACAAAAAACGGTGAGAACGCCCGACAACACAATGGCCGGACGCCGCAATCGATTGATCAGGCCCTTACTTTCCACAACATTTCTTATATTTTTTTCCGCTCCCACAAGGACAGGGGTCGTTGCGTCCGATTTTATGGACTTCTGGCAGGGGTTGCGTCGCCACCGAGAGCCGCGCGCCGCCTGTCTGGCCCGAAGCTGTGCGGATCAACGGAGCGGGGGACGCCTCCCTGGTAACGGGAGTGGCAACGGGCTCGTCTGAAGAGGATTCGATAGATGGGGCTTCTGGTTTTTCCGTCACCATCACCCGATGTTGGGGCTGAACAACAGGAGCGGCCTCAATGCGAAACAAAAACTCCAACGCCTCTTCGCGAACGCGTTGCATCATGGTTTCAAAAAGGTTAAACCCTTCTTTCTGAAATTCAATTAAGGGGTCTTTTTGGCCGTAAGCGCGCAGGAAAATCCCCTTTCGCAACTGTTCCAAATAGGTCAAATGTTCCACCCAAGCGGTGTCCATCACCTGAAGCAAAACCATGCGGCTGAGGTGCTGAAAGTTCTCCAACCCCAAATCCATTTCACGACGGCGAAAGGCCTTTTTCAAAAGGTCCAGCAGTTCTTCCCGAAGGTCCGACACGGACGTATAGGCCGCGGGGTCCATTTTCACTTCCGACTCAAAACTGCGGGCCAACCACGCGGTCAAACTGGACAAGTCCCATTCTTCGGGGTGTGCTTTTTCGGGGGCCCACAACGCCAGTTTTTCGTCTAAAGATTCTTCCATCATAATTTCCAACCGCGCCGTCATATTCTCGCCTTCTAAAACGGCGTTGCGCAGGGCGTAAACAGCCTCGCGTTGTTTGCTCATGACTTTATCGAAATCCAACAACTGTTTACGAATGTCGAAGTTCATGGCTTCGACTTTGCTTTGGGCGTGGCCGATGGCACGGGTGACCATGCCGTGTTCAATATTTTCGCCTTCCTGCATACCCAGCTTGCCCATCCAACTTTGGATCCGTTCGGTGTTGCCGAACAGGCGCATCAGTTCGTCGTCCAGGGCCAAATAGAAACGGGACGACCCCGGATCGCCCTGGCGGCCGGCCCGACCGCGAAGTTGGTTGTCGATGCGGCGAGACTCGTGCCGCTCGGTACCAAGAATATGCAACCCGCCTCGATGATCGCGGGCCATCATTCCCGAGTCAAAAAACGATTCCAGTATTTTCCGATTCAGTTCACGCACCCGGGCCAAATCGTCGGCATTCACGGTCCCGCCGGGGGGAATATTTTTGCGCCCTTCGCGCCACAGATCTTCCGACACCCCGGCGGGAGGCGCCGAGAAGTTGAGTGCTTGGGCCAGACCGGGGTCGTCAACCAACGCGTTAAGAGCGCGAATCACGTCGCGTTCTTTCGCTTTGGCGTACCCGGCGGCGTCAACGCCCATCCGATCAAGGATCAGTTGGTCCACCGGCCGCGGTTTCTTGATCATTTTTTCAAACTCAAAAACGTTAAAATCGCCCAACCCAAAGAAAACGGACCCCTCTTTGACAAGCGCCGCCTGCTGTTCGTCCGGCGGGTTTCCTCCCAAAATGATATCGGTTCCGCGCCCCGCCATGTTGGTGGCGATGGTCACGGCGGACTTGCGGCCGGCTTGGGCGATGATTTGGGCTTCCTGCTCGTGATATTTGGCGTTGAGCACATTATGAGGCACACCCATGCGCCGCAACATGGCCGACACCCGTTCCGACTTTTCAATGGAGCGGGTTCCCACCAACACCGGTTGACCACGCCGCCAACAATCTTCAATTTCATCAACGATGGCGTCGTATTTTTCCCGTTCGGTCCGATACACCCGGTCCGGATGGTCCACCCGGGTCACGGCCCGGTTGGGCGGGATAGCCACGACATCGAGCTTGTAAATTTCCCAAAACTCCTTGGACTCTGTCAAGGCGGTGCCCGTCATGCCGGCCAGTTTTTTATACTGTTTAAAAAAGTTCTGGAACGTGATGGTGGCCAAGGTTTGGTTTTCCTCCGCCACCCGCATGCCCTCTTTGGCTTCCACCGCTTGATGAAGACCGTCAGACCAGCGACGCCCGGGCATGAGCCGGCCGGTAAATTCGTCGACGATAATGACTTCGCCGTCTTTCACCACATAGTCCACATCTTTTTTGTAGAGCATGTGGGCCCGAATGGCTTGGGTGATGTGGTGAACCCACTCCCCGGAAATATCATCATAGAGACTGCGCACACCCAACAACCGTTCGGATTTGTTGATGCCCGCGTCGGTCAACGTCGCGGTGTGGGCTTTTTCGTCAACGATGTAATCGAACCCGGCCCCCAAGTCGGCCCCGGAATATTTGGCTTTAATTTCTTCGTCTTCGGTGATCAACCGGCCTTTCAGCTGAGGCACCAATCGGTTGACAATTTGATACCGTTGACTCGACGCTTCACCCGGCCCCGAAATAATGAGAGGCGTCCGTGCCTCATCGATCAAAATAGAGTCCACTTCGTCGACGATGGCGAAATGAAAGGGCCGAAGCACCCGCTGGGCCCTGTCGCGCACCAGGTTGTCGCGCAAATAGTCGAACCCGATTTCGTTGTTGGTGACGTAGGTCACATCGCAGGCGTAGGCGGCGCGGCGATCGTCGTTGGGCATGTCGTGCTGGACATAACCGACGGTAAGACCCAAAAATTCATAGACGGGCCCCATCCATTGCCGGTCGCGGCGGGCCAGATAGTCGTTGACGGTCACCACGTGCACGCCGCGCCCGGTGAGGGCGTTCAAATAGACGGGCAAAACCGCCACCAGGGTTTTTCCCTCGCCGGTTTTCATTTCGGCGATTTTTCCCTGGTGCAACACCACACCGCCCACCACTTGAACATCGTAGGGGCGCAACCGGATGGATCGTCGAGCGGCTTCCCGCGCGGCGGCAAAAGCTTCGGGCAACAAGCTGTCCAAGGGGGCGCCGTCGGCTAAGCGTTTTTTGAACTCGCCTGTTTTGGCGCGAAGAGCGGCGTCGTCAAGCTTTTCGAAAAAATCGGCGAACGAATTGACCGCATCGACCAGAGGGTCAATGGCTTTGATGGTTCTCTGGTTCTGCGTTCCCAAAAAAAGTTTTAGAATAGACTCAATCACAGGCTCATGGCCTCCCGAATCGATGGGGTTCACACCGATCCACTATTAATTCTCACCTCATTGCGGCATGGGGTTAGCCGGAATCCGTTTCGGATGACGGTTCAAGAAACTTCACACGACGTGAGCGGCTCCCATTTTGTGCGAACGGATTATATCAAAAGAAGGAAGTTAACCTTATGATAAAGCTGATCCGCGGCATCATAGAATTCCGCAAAACCCGTCGCCCGTTGGTAATGGACACCTTTGCACGACTGGCGCTGGGTCAATCGCCGGACTGCCTCTTCGTGGCCTGCTCCGACAGCCGAGTGGCGGTCAACGTGTTCGCGTCGACGGATCCAGGCGATCTGTTCGTCATCCGCAACGTGGGCAACATCATTCCCAAACATCCGAACAGCGGCTCAACGGTGGCCGGTCTGGAATACGCCCTCAAGGTATTGAACGTCCGCCACGTGATCGTGTGCGGCCATTCGGATTGCGGGGCCATCCGCGCCCTGGCGCAAGTCCCCGGCCTTCTGCCCGAGGGCCCGCTTCGGCGATGGTTGCGCCACGCCGAGGCCATCGCGCAAACAGGAGAGACGAGCTTAGACGATCTTTCCAAAAAAAACGTTGTCCACCAAATGGCCAATCTGTTCACCCACCCCGTTGTAAAAGAGCGGGTGACCTCCGGGACGCTGTCACTTCACGGGATCTGGTTCGATATCCGAAAAGCGGATGTGTACTATCTGGAAGGGGACACCTTTGTCTTGATCGACGACAGCGAAGGCAATAAAATCCTTGAACAATTGAAAGCGGAAACTCCGCCATCCGATAATTTCACCGCAAAGACATCAAGCCCGCCCGATCAATCGGGCAACAACTGACCGGCATGGCAGTTAACCGCGATTCGCCGGGGCCTTTTCGCTCGGTGGCGTCCGGGCGACAGAATAACCGATTGATATCGTTAAAACACCCAGCACCACGCCCAGCGACACCGTTGTGGAAATGTGGACCCAGTGAAGGATGAGCATCTTGACCCCGACAAATCCCAGGATCAGGGCCACTCCGTATTTGAGGTAGGCGAACATCTGGACCAGTCCGCTGACGAGGAAAAACAAAGCCCGCAGGCCCAAAATAGCGAAGATGTTGGAGGTGAACACGATCAACGGATCCGTGGTGATGGAGAAAATGGCGGGGATAGAATCGAGCGCGAACACCAGGTCGCTGAATTCCACCACCGCCACTGTGAGGAATAACGGCGTCGCGTGCCACCGCCCGTCAATTTTAGCGACAAACCGGTTACCGTGCAGGCCCGTCATGGGAAGAACCTTACGAAGGCCGCGAAAGAGAACATTGTCGTCCGGATTGAACTCTTTTTCAACGGCAAAAGCCATTTTATAAGCGGAATAAATCAATACCGCGCCAAAAATCCAAAACACCCATTCAAACCGACTCACCAAATAGGTTCCGAGCAAAATCAACACAAACCGAAGAACAATAGCGCCCAAAATTCCCCATCTCAACACCCGGGGCTGATGGGATGGCTCGACGTTGAAATACGAGAAAATCATGATAAAAACGAACAAATTATCAACGCTCAGTGATTTTTCAATGAGGTATCCGGTTAGAAACTCCGCCGCTTTGGCGGGAGATAAAAGCCAATAAATCAATCCGCAATAAATAAACGCCGCCAGCACCCACTCCAGGGACCGGTAAGCCGCGTCTTTCAAGGTCACAGGTTTTTCGGATTTAGATTGGAACAGATCGATGTAAAGCATCACCGCCAAGGCCACAGTAAAGATAACCCACAGAATGGCGTGGGGGCTCATGGGCGCACAACAGGTACCGGGGCCGTTTCCCGGCGAGGGAAAACGCCCAACCGCGCCCGGCGACAAATTTCCACAAAGTCCAGGGCAAAATCGGCTTTTTCAACAATCCAGCGAAGGTAGTCGGGATCGTCCTTGGCCACGTCGGCCAAACGATGAAACCGGTGTTTGCCAAAATTGAAATAGGCTTCTCCGTCCCGCCACAACAACCGACCTTCCAAATCCACCTGAGAAGGGCCTGGTTTTGTGCAAAAGGCGTGCAGGCCAGCCATGTCTTTAGGCAGATCGGCGTAACGGTCCACTTGGGCCAAGATCACCTCATAGGTGGCTTCCGCGTCGGCTTTGGCCGAATGGGCGTCCACCAACTGTTTTCCGCAATAAAAATGATACGCGGTGGTGAGATCGCGCCGTTCTTTTTCACGAAAAATGGTTGCCCCATCGACGATGCGCCGTCCTTCCATGGAAAAAGCGTATCCGGCCCGATTAAACTCTTTTGTCAACATGGGAATGTCCAATCGGTTCAGGGCAAACCCGCCGATATCGGCTCCTTCAAAAATCTCAAACAGGCGCGGTGCCCATTCCCGAAACGGTGGTTGATCTTTTAGCATCTCATTGGTGATTGCGTGCACTGCGATGGATTCCACGGGGATCTTCATGAACGGGTTAAATCGTTGAGAAAGACGTTCCACTCGACCGTCCGGAAAAAGTTTCACCAAACCGATTTCAATAATTCGGTCCAGTTCCACCAAAAGGCCGGTGGTTTCCAGGTCAAAAACCACCAACGGTCGTGTGAGGGGATCCATCGCCATAGGAAGGGCGATAGTCTACGAAATTTCGGGCGATTGCGCCCGAAGGCCCCCCCCCCCCGCCCCGTCCGACGAACGAAGATCCGCGCCGCAATGGCCGATTCAAGCGCCAATTGGGTTTCCCCCACTTCCACAACAAAGGCGGGAAATGTTTGGTGCAAATGGATCGGCGCCCCGGGGATAACGCCCATCGCCAATAATCGGTGAAGTTCGGGATGGTCTTTAATTTGGAGGTAAGCCACCCGACCCGAGTCGCCGGCTTCTAAGCGCGACAACGAACTGACGATCGGAGACAGCTGAGCCTCGTTATTTCGACAACACGCCCCCGGCGGAATCGGATGTCCGTGGGGGCATTCGCCCGGATGGCCCAAAAGCGTACAAATGGATTCGGTCACTTCCGCCGAAATGGTGTGTTCCAACACGCAGGCGTTGGGATCCACGGCGTTACGGTCGAGGCTTAACACGTCGGTCAGCAGGCGTTCGGCCAAACGAAGGCGACGGGTCACGTCGCAGGCCAGTTCTTCCCCTGTGGGGGTCAACCACACCTGCCCCAACTCTTCTTTAATGAACCCATGGCGAACAAGCCGGTCAAATCCGTCCGGACTACCCGCCGCGGCGAGGGCGTTGCGAAGTTGGTTCCCCTCCGTAAAACCCAATTCCCGCTGGCGCCACAACAGGCCCAGCGATTCTTCCACGTCTTCCCGTTCAGCGGTTGGTATCGGATACTTTTGTGTGTCGGTCATCGCATCGCCTCGATCTATTAACGCCGGGGGAGCCGGGGGGTGCCCGAGGGGGGGGGGGGGGACCTGAGTAGTTACTTAATTTAAATCATCCCACCAACCCGGGGAACATAAGAAGCACCCGATTCAGGGCCCCCGCGATCCCCAGCGCCACAGCAAGCACCGCCACCGTAATGGTCAACGCGCCCTTCCAGCCGCGCTCTTTAAACATCATCAACCACTGGGCCACGCAGGGCATGAACAGAGTGATCAAAACCAAACTCACCGTGACTTGACGCAAATTCAGTAGACCATCTTGTTGAAGCGAATACAGCCCCGCCGCCCCGTAATCGCGCCGTAAAAAGCCCACCAAAAACGCTTCTGTGGCCCGTGCCGGCAAGCCCAACCACCCTTGAACGATGGGCGAAAAAATCCGTTCAGCCGTTTTCATCCAACCCCACCGATCCAGGAAAAACAACGCCAAGGTTCCATAGATAAAGAGGGGAACCACTTCTTTCAAATACCACGTCAACCGCACGCTCATTTTCAACCAGATATTGCGCAATAACGGTCGCCGGATGGGCGGAATTTCCATAAGGAACGTCGAGCGGGCTCCCGGCAACAATTTCGACGCGCCCCACCCGGTGGCCAACGTGGTCCCCACCAAAACCGACAACCACACCATCAAAACCCGGGGCGACAACCCAGCGGCCATGCCCAAAATAACAGCTAACTGCGCCGAACAGGGGACCGTCAAAGCCAGAAGAAGCGTAACGATGATGCGTTCTTTTTTTGTGTCCAAAATTCGGGTGGTCATGGTGGCCATGGTGTCACAGCCCAACCCCAAAATCATGGGAAGAACCGCGCGGCCGTTCAGTCCCATAAGACGGAAAACTCGGTCCAACAAAACTGACAGGCGGGGCAAGTACCCCGAGTCTTCCAACAAACCGAATGCGATAAAAAATGTGGCCACGATGGGAAGAATAAGGGCGAACGCATAGGAAAACGCCATGCTCACCACGCCATAGGGACCCACAAGGATGTCCCGGACGAAAGGCCAGGGGAAGAATCGTTCGATCAGCCAGGTGGCTCCGGGGGTGATCCATTCGGCGAACACAGTATTTTCCAAAAAGTCCACAGCGGTTCCTGCGCCGAACACACCCACGAATTGGTAGACGGCATAGAGGACAACGCCGGCGATCAAAAAACCCGGCCAGGGCCGAAGGGCCCACACGCCGAGTCGATGGGAGAGGCCGGGCCCCAAACGACCCCGGACGGAAATAACCTCGGCGCACAGTTCCCGAACCCGCCCATCGCGGGCCTCAAACAAAAGTTGGCGCGGCGGCCGGGCGAACCGATCCCGAACCCGTTGGGCCGCGGAATACAACTCGGCCGAGGAGGTCCCCCCGGCCCCCCAGGTTAATACAGAGTCGTCCCCCGCGAGCAAAGCCAACCGCACCGCCCGACTGGCGGGAGCATCGTCAGGCAACTCGGACGACAGAACCTGAAGCCCGCTACGAATCTCGTCCACGTCGGTCCCAAGGTGCTTGGGAACAGCGGCCGTTTCCACCGCTTTTTTGAGGTCGGCCAACCCTTCGCCCGTGGTGGCCACAGTTTTGACGACAGGAACACCCAAACGGCGAGACAGTGTGGCGGCATCCAGATCAAGACCGCGGTCCAAAGCCTCGTCGGCCAAATTCAACACAACCACCATGGGGATATGAAAATCCGCCAACTCCAGTGTGGACATGAGTCCCCGCGCCAAATTTTTGGCGTCCAACACATTCAAAATAACGTCGGGCCGTTCTTTTAACAGAAAGTCCCGGGTGACCCGTTCGTCTTCGGAAGACGGCCAAAGGGAATTAACGCCCGGCGTGTCCACCACGCGCCATTTGCCGCCCGCCAGCCAGCTCACGCCGGAGGAAATGTCCACGGTTGTTCCGGGATAATTTGAAACGGTAGCGTATCTCCCGGTCAACCGGCCAAAGATCACGGACTTGCCCACGTTGGGATTGCCCACCAAGACGACAGTCGGAATTTTTGTCGATACTGAGGATGTGGTCATGACGAATTTTTTCCCGCGCACCGGGCGCAGAGGCCGAACATTTCGTGGCGATGCCAGCGGACCTTAAAGTTCCGGGCTTTGGCCAAACGGGTTTGCAACCGTTCAATGGCGGGACTGGAAAACTCCAACGCGACCCCGCACGTCACGCAAATCATATGATCATGATGGGGTCGTCCGTAGGCGAATTCGTAACGAGCAACCCCGTCGGCAAACGTCACGCGCGTGACCAGGCCAATCTCTTCCAACAATTTGACGGTGCGAAACACCGTCGCCCGCCCGAGGCCGGGTTCCCGCTCGCGCAAAGCCTTAAATATTTCCTCTTGGGTCAAATGCCCCTTGGCCCCGGCCAAAAACCGAACAATCCCCTCCCGTTGGGCGGTGTCTTTCAGCCCACGCGATTTGATCGACTGCCGAAGAAGAAGGAGAGGGTCCATAATGATATTAACTTTCATTCTCGATTTTAACTTATCGCGCCCCCCCCGTCAACCAATGGGGGGACGCATTTAGGTAATTAGGTTATGTGCTGTTTTTGGGCGGCCGAGTAATATGCAATAAGGGCCGGGAGGAAGTCTTGAACTCTCGGCAGGGGGATGCCCGCCGTTTTTAACAGGGCCAGAGTGTTTTGGTTGTCAAAGTAGGTTTCTTCTTTTAAATAACTAAGAAAACGGGGAAGATGACGAAAGGCCTTGCGGCGGTGAGGGGGAGCCACAGCGGCCAACAGGGGAACCGCGAACCGAAACACGGTCCAGGGAAACCGGCGGGGCGGGGGCGTCACCACGCCGCCCGCGGTCAGCAACGGCGGGACAAGTTCTACATAGCGGTCCAACAACAGGGACCCGTCCCGCCCGGACGACAAGTGCAACACCCGGCCGGCCCATTCCGGTCGACTCAGCGACGCCGCCACCGCCTGGGCCACAAAATCGTTGGGCACGATGTCCAAACGAAACCGGGGCAGGCGGGGCACCCAGCTTGCCGAGACACGGCCGGTTAAAAATTCCAACAAGTGATAGAACACCTGGAACGTTAACGTCCGACCGGTATGCGAATCGCCCACCACCATACTGGGCCGGTGAACGGTAATGGGTAACCCTTGATCCCGGGCGGCCCACACCGCGTTTTCGGCCTCGGCTTTGGAGGATTCGTAGGTGTTGTGAAACCCCGGGGGAGGATCCAAACGCCGTTCCAAAATCCCCCCTTCGGTCGTTCCGGCCACGCCCACCGTGCTCAAATAGTCCAGCTTTTCCAAATTCGGCGCTTCCTGGGCCAACCGTAACACAGGCATGGTTGTGCCCAACGAACTCCGACGCGCTTCTTCTTCCGACATATTAAGTTTCACTTGGGCCGCCCCGTGGGCGATATGGGTGACCCGCCGTCGTAGCTCCCCATAGGCCGCCTCGGATAACCCCAGCCGTTCTTGTCCGACGTCTCCTTCCACAACTTCAATGCGGTCGAATTCAGCTGTTCCGCACCCATAGGCCGACCAGAAGCGTTTTAGTTCCTCCCCCCGTTGCGAAACGGTTCGGCCGGGAGCGGAGCGAAGCAGAAGAACCAGACGCACATCAGGGGATTTAAGGAGAACGGGCACAAGGGCGCTTCCCACCGCGCCAGCCGCGCCGGTGACCAGAACAGTTTTCATGAACCCGAACCGGCGGAGAACCGGATTCCCACGTCAGCCGGGGTTAAATCCAATTCCCGCAAGGCGTTTAAGACGATCGGTTTGATAAAAAACCCCGTGCGCGCCGAAAACTCCAAAAACTCAAAAACGGCGCGCCACCGTTTGAACGACGCTTTGCCTTCGCGAATCATGCGGCAAAATTCTTTTTCATACCCACTGTATCCCAGGCGGTGAACGTCCACCACACCGAAAAGCGGAATCAATTGGTGGTTGGTGAGGAGAGGACTGTTTTCCCGGGGAGACAGGAGCCCCCAGTCGGCCACCTGTTGAAGGATCTCATTTTCTACTTTGTTCCAAGCATAAAGGGGAAACACAAGCCGCGCCACACGGTCCGCAGGCCAACGGGACCCCCGCCACCACAACCCCCGCTCCGCCTCGGAGTAGATGTCGGCCAACGCCATTTCGGCCACGTGGGTGCGATCGGCGCGTTCTTTTTCCGGTGGCGATTCAAACGCTGTTAACCCCAACCCATCCTGAACTTGGTAGAAGGAATATCCGCACAGGAGGAGGGGGATCCCCTTTTCGGCCGCCACGAGCCGAGCGGAATCGATTATAAATTCACCGTCGCTAAAATCCACCGTGTTGTAACAGTCCCTGTCGCCCAGGTGGGTCAATCCATAGCGGTAAAGTTTTTTGAGAAAAGACCGCGCGGGCCGAAAAGTGATGTGGTCCAAATCCAGTTTGGCCACAAGACGCAAAACGTTGGCGCGGGCCACAGGGCTCATGAACGTGTTGTCAATGGTTAAAGCCAACAACCGAAGTCCCGGATGTTCGGTTTGTATGCGGCGGGCCATGTAAACGCTGTCCTTGCCGCCGCTAAAAAGAAGAAGCGCGTCATACCGGCCTTTCCCGCGCCCCTCGTGAGCGGCCAACAGGGCCGACAGCGCGCGGGATTGGTCTTGTCCGGGAGGGGGCGGCTGAAACGCCACGCAGAACCGACAGAGACCCTGCTCGTCCA
Organism: Elusimicrobiota bacterium; assembly: GCA_016715645.1. Classification (GTDB taxonomy): domain Bacteria; phylum Elusimicrobiota; class Elusimicrobia; order FEN-1173; family FEN-1173; genus JADKHR01. The sequence goes on from JADJZR010000003.1 coordinate 143,978, forward strand.
ACGGCGACGCCCGTTGCGACAGGGCACACCGGCGGCATCGCCGCGCCAATTTATTTTTCACCCCCCATCGATGAACCGGCCACACCCATCGCGTATAAAACTCAAAAAGGCGCGCCGTGAGAACGCTCGTCAGGCGGCTCATTTTGTTGGATCGATTCCGTACTTCCCGGGGGCAATAATGTTGCCGGGATCCAACACGCCCTTGATCCGGCAGGCCAGCTCTTTAAATTCCGGCGAATTGGAAAAAATGCGGCCCATAAATGCCGTGCTGGTGCGATATTGCTGATACCCCATCGTTTGCGTCGACTCGGCAATCTCGTTATACAGCGCGAGCACCCGAGCGGTTTCGTCCGTATCGGTTTTATCGTAAAAAAGAGACGTCAAGACGATAATCGACCGTGCCGTTGCCAGCATGAGCGCAAAATTAATGTCGAGATTTTTTTTCCGGGCCAACGCCCGGCAATGTTCCACCACACGTCCCACCTCCCCCCCCTCCAACGACACCACGATCCCGGCCCAAATCCCCCCACAATGGTCTCGAGCCGGATCGATGTCGTTGTCCGCCGGTTTCGCCCCAAGCTTTTTCATATAGGCGTGTTTGACAAAATAATCGCTGGGGTTGCCCTTTTCGATGGAGTGCATGTGGGGAAGCGCTTCCAGGCAAGGGAACGGCTTTCGCAAAATGGCCCGACTCACCCAATCCACCCACGGCCGATGTTTTGGATGAACGCGAAATCGTTTCAAAATTGCAAGCACTGTTTTCAACGCCCCCACACGGCGATCGCCCAGAAACCAGAGGTTCCCCAGGGGCCCCAACTTTTTTTTAATCAGGTCCCGCGCGGCCCGCACCTGGGCTTTGGTGCCGTAGAGACCCGCGCCGAAGGTCCAGGGCGCGATGTTATACTTTTTTCTCAGTCGGGCACGGTGATCGTCGGTCAAACAGGGGGCGCCGTCCAGCAATCGGCGAGGATCGTCTTCGATCAACCCAAAAGTGGTCACGTCGTTAATCAAATGGACCTTGCTTCTCAGCGCCCCGGCGAACGCCAACTCCCGAAGCGTATCAATGAGCCGAGGAAAAGACTCTTCCCGTCCCAGCTCAAACAGACACGATTCAAAACAGTCCGGTTCGGGCATCAGCCACAGTCCCATTTTCGTCACGATGCCGTAGTTCGACTGGCTAAAAAGCCCTTCCAAATAGGGACCCACGCCCCATTTGAACGTGTTCCAGGTTTTGTAACCGTCGATGGGGCCCCCTCCCGTGCGAACAAGCCGACCGTCCGGAAGGAGCACCTCCAAACCGCAGATGTTCTCAAAATGGTCCCCGTAAGGCGTTTCGCCGATGCCGCGCTCAAGGGCGTTCCCCATAACACTCCCGTCGGCCGGCCCGTCCGTGCAATCCAACCAAAGGCGAAGGCCGCGCTCCTTGATGTGAGCGTGAAGTTGTCGATAGGTGACGCCGGGTTCGATCACCGCATAGGCCAGGGTTTCGTTTATTTCGAGAATTTGGTTCATCCGTTCCAAGACGAGCACCACAGCGCCCTCCCGTGCCGGCGTGGCGGACCCATAGCCCCAATTTTTGCCTTTCCCACAGGGCCATAACGGAACCCCATGGGCCGAAGCAATCTCCAAAATCTTTTTGAGTTGTTCGGTATTGGAAGGATAAACAAACGCCGACGCCCGTTGAACCGAAGGGATCAAACACCGCGCCCGCCGCTCGACCTCAGCGGAGTCCACCACCACATGGTCATCGCCCACGACCTTCCGAAAAAGGGATAACGTGTCCGCCCAAGTCTGTGCCATGCGCCAGCTCCTTTAACCCCCTACGGCATCGAATCGAAACCTCGCATGAGTATAGCCCCCCATCCACAAGATTTCAAGGAGAGGGGACGATAAGGGGGATGGGGGAAGGGGACGTTGTAGAGAAGGGGACGTTGTATATATCGTCTCGGACGGTTAAATTTGGCGTCATCTCTCCTCATGATGCTCATATCCCACAACTTTTACTGGACACCGGTATTCTCCTGGGAAGGCGAAATGGGCTACTCGGAAAGTGGGAAAAAATGGCCATAAGAGTTTCCGTCGATCACGCTGGTGTTCAGAAAAGACTTGTGGGATACGATAGACACAACGTCCCCCTCTCTTTGAACGAACCCCGTGGCCCGCGTTCCTCCCTGAATCTGTCTTAAACAAGGGAGGACGACCAATATTACCTGATGCGATTTGGGTGGAAAATTTATTTCTCGGCGACCACAAGCATTTCGAAATCTTCCGTGCTCAGCCTGTCATTTCGGGAATAAGCTCCAAGTTTTGCGCCGAAGATCTCGATCGTCTTGAACCCAAGCGTCTTTAAAAGCCAGGTGATCTCGGAGGGAACATAGTAGCGCTCGTTGCATTTGAGTTCTCGCTTGTTCCCCGCATCGTCCGCAATCACGGTGAGGTTGTGGTCTCGAAATGTCATCAAATCAAAGGTGTTGCTTCTGTAGGTGGCGTTTCCTTCTCCACCGGCTTCGGCACAGAATTTCTCAACCGAATGGTACAGCGGGAAAAGACCGTTCAAGGTGGTGAATATCAATTTTCCATGGGGTTTCAGGGCTTTGGCGGCATTCTTGAGAATTTCAAAATTCATCTCATCCGTTTCCATCAACGGGAACCCACCTTCACAGAGCATGATCGCCAGATCAAATTCGCCGCTGAACGGGAGGGTTCTGGCGTCCTGTTTTTGGAAGGTGACGGCCACTCCTTGTTCCTTGGCTTTTTCCCGCGCCCGGTCCAGCTGGGACTCGGACATATCCACACCCGTGATGTGATACCCTCTTTTTGTCAATTCAATGGAATGCCGGCCGGTGCCGCACCCGATGTCGATGATCTTTATCGATTTATTCCGTTGTATTTCCCGCTCGATAAAATCGCATTCGCCCAGAGTCCCTTGGACAAAACATTCCTTGTCGTATTGATGGGCGTAATTTTCAAATAAGAGCTCGTACCACGGCCTCTCTCCTCCCGCTAGTGTGGCGGCGAGGCGGTCCAGATTTTGTTCGTTGGCGTCTTTGGCGACTCGAGCGATTTGGCCGCGAAGGGCCGCTGTCTCAAAAATTTGCCGCCAGACAAGACGCACGCCACCGTTCTCAACTTGCAGGGAAATATCCAATTGAAAACGCGGGGCGGACACATGGTCGATAACAATCGCGGTTGGGGCCACAATTTTACGGAACAATGAAATGTTGGGGTAATCCACGCCGTTGGGGCCGTGCATGACAAACTCCCAGGGCCCCCCCTCGCGAAATTCGAACTTCGAAAACGTGTTGCGAAACCCCGCGGGCCCCCACCAACGGGCCAGCTGAGCCGGGTTGCGGAAGCCGTCAAAAACACGTTCCGGGGTAACAGGGAACCACCGTTCAGTACGGAGCTCTCTACCGGCAACGGATTCCACGGGGTTGCCCTTATCATTCGTCACGACACGCCCTCGGCGTCGCGCAGACGTCAATTATCGGTAAGTCATTCCTGGGTCCAACTCTAAGGGCCGATAACAGATTGGTTACAATGGACTCTGCGGGAAAGCGACTGGATGGACCCACGCTGGAACCCTATTCCTTGATTTCCGGTTCGACCAGGAGCGCCAACAGGGTCAAAGATTCCTGCCAGCCCAGATAACAGGCCTCAACCGGAATAGCCGTCGGGATTCCCTCCTGAACAACGTTCAGTTCCGTTCCGCAAAAGACCTGCTTAAAGTTTATGGTGGTCTTCATTTCGCCCGGCAATTTCGGGCTGTCGAAGGCATCGGTGTGGACGATCCGCTGGCCGGGCACCAATTCCAGATAACTCCCGCCAAAAGCGTGGACACCCCCCGTGGACAGGTTTGTGAAATGCATTTTGTAGGACCCGCCAACGCGAACGTCCAGGTGAGTGACCTTGCCGGTGAAACCATGGGGGGGCAACCATTTGGCCATGGCATCGGGATCCAGAAAAGCCTTGTAAACCCGTTCGGGGGGCGCCTTGATGACACGATGCAAGGTTACGATGCCTGTGGACATATTATCCTCCAGAGTGAACGAACAGCGCGTCTTTTTCTTTTCGAACAAAATAGCATAATTGCAGAGGTGGGTGAGGAACGCGAATGGCCTGCGGTGTGATTGATTCTTAAAGATTTTTTGGAAATGCTGAATAAGATCTATGGTGTTAAGCGAAGCGGGTGTGGTGCGGACGTAAACTGATAAACTGAGAACGTCCCCTTTACTCGGATAAAGGGGACGTTCTCAACAAATCAACTAACAGAGGTCTTAGCAAACCGCCAACCCCCTGAGGTTCTCGACGGAGAGGGTTTCTAATAATTTCGTGTGGATTTCCAATCGCGTTGATTTTTATACGATACCCTTTTGAGGAGGGTGTCACGATGGAATTGGGAAACGCGGATGGGACAAACGGGTGGTTAATAGAAAAACGGATTCAAGTTATCGAGGCCGAGGGAACCAAGAGTGTATTGGTCAAGGGCCAGGCGTATATGAGCTGGCGTGTTGGCGATGACACAGCCGAGCGCATGGCCATATCCCAACTCTACGGGTTGGGTGTGGGAACGCAAGAAGAAATAGCAAAAGCGTTCATGGTGCATGTGAACAGCGTGGCGAAATATGTTTCTATTTTTAAGTTGGAAGGAAGCGATGGATTAAGGAGTGAGCCACGGGGGCCCAAACAAAGTTGGAAACTTGTTGCGGACGTGCGCGGAAAGATTTTGTGGATTGTGATGAAAGAAGGGGTTCGAGAGTATGCGGCGATTCAAGAACGGCTGGAAAGGCAGTGGAATCAGAAAGTGAGTATTGAAAGCATTCGGCAAGTTCTTTTGGACAACGGTCTTGTTGAGGAAAAGATCAAAGGAGAGCCGCAGGAACAGGGCGATGTATTTTTCGGGACGGGGCCCGGGGAAGTGGGGTTGAAGTTGCACAGTGACCGCCCCAATGAAAATTCTTGTCATCGACGAGGGGAGAATCGAAACGGAAGAGAAGAGGCTCTTCCGGGTTGGGACTGTCGAAAAAACAGATCTCACTATTCGCTCGGGGAACGAAAATATTTGGATGAGTTGGAGCGAGGAGTCTGGAGTGCGTATGCGGGAGGATTGCTGTTCGCTCCTTTGATTCGGGAACACCATTTTTTTGACGTGATCAAAAGCGTCGTCACGCTTCCCACCTCAGAGGGATACAGTCTGGAACAGTTGAGCTTGACGTTTTTTTATTTTGACGTTTTCGAGTTTCGATCGATTGAAGATTTTAAGACAGTTTACCCGGAAGAATATGGTCCACTGATCGGGCGGGAAGTGAGTCCCAGCCTCTCCACACTGCGGCGATTTTTGCACCGGATAAGGGAACTGAAGAAAGGCGAAGATCTTGCAGACGAATTTGGGAAAGAGTATTTAAGATCGGGGCTGGTGCGTTGGGGAGTCCTCTACATCGATAGTCATTTTCTGCCCTACTATGGGATGCGCGTGATCACGAAGGGCTGGTGCGGGGTTCGAGACAAACCACTCAAGGGGAGCTACCAGTTTCTGGCGATCGACGAGACATTCAATCCGTTTGTATTTTTGTTGAGACCTTCGTCTGAGGATTTACTTAAGAAAATTCCCGAGCTCATAGAGAAGGCGCGGAAAATAGGGCGCGAGGCGGGAGTGGATGTAAGTGATTTGACGGTGGTCTTTGACCGAGAAGGCTACAGCGCGGAATTGTTCAGGACCCTCACGGAAATGCAACCTCCCGTGAAATTCATTACCTGGGCCAAGTATATGGATCGTTGGGTAAATGAATATAAGGGATCGCAATTTGATAAGAGCGTGACGGTCCGCTATGAGATTCAAGACGAGAAGGAGATCCGGTATTTCGAGACGCAAAGGGAGATGAACAAATTCGGAAAGATACGAACCGTGGTGATCGAAAGCGATCATCGGGAACAGCGTTCCGCTCTCTTCACGAATGACACGGGGAGTGAGGGAGGACGCGTCATTCAGCTTTTGTGCCGACGGTGGGGACATGAGACGTTAAACAAGACGCAGAAGTGGGACCACAAGATGGATTATTTCCCAGGTTACGTGGAGGAGGAATTGGAAGATCAGCCACTCGTCGAAAACCCCGCGCTCAGGGAACTCAAGAAAGAGAAATCAAGTCTTATGGGCAAACTCAACGAGCTCCGGGTTCGGTTCGCAAAGAAAGCGCTGGCAGAAGAGAAAGAAGAGGCCTCGTGGAAAGAGATGAAAGAACGGAACAAAGATCTTTGCGCGGACATGGTGAGCCTTGAAGCGCAAATCACCCTACTGGAACTGGAGATTGCAAAGAAATCAAGAGAGGTCCGTTTTGACGAAGCGCATGACGGCAGGCAGCTGATGGAGTTGAATTATGAGAAAAAGCGCTTCTTGGATTGCATCAAGATATTCACGTACATGATGGAAAAAAAGATGTGTTCAATTTTGTCCCCATATTGGGACGATCCCAAAGACATCTACGTGACGCTCTCTATGATCGTCAAAAGAGGAGGCGAAATCCGGTTGGAGGGAAACAGGCTTAAGGTTCGATTAAAGGGATTTCGGGATCGGGCCGTGGACTTTGCCGCGAAACGACTGTGTGAAGAGTTGAATCAGATGGCCCCTCGCACTTTAGACAAATACCAGCTACCAATTATCTATGAGGTGGCCTAAAAGAACCCACAAGATATTTTTAGAAAATTCAGAAAAAGCTGGCGGTTTGCTAAGACCTCTGAACTAACGGACTTGGATGGATTGGCGGGTGACTACCAGAGTGTCTCCGCCGCTTCCCCATTGGGGAAAATCGTTCGTCAGTGGCTCAAGATGCCCGGCACGGCCGAAATCTTGAAAAGAATTGATCCGTCATCAAGGATTTTTTCCGTGTCAAATTCAATGAGGATGAAACGCCGGGTTGGGCGTGTTAGTTGATTTGTTGAGAACGTCCCCCAATTTGACAGGTATTGACAGTTAATGTCATTAGATATAGAATGTTCTCATGGCCATGACATCCCTTAACGTTTCACTCCCAAAACCGATGAAAGCCTACGTGGAAACCCACGTCCAACGGGGTGGGTATAGCACGCCCAGCGAATACGTTCGTGCTTTGATCCGAGAAGAACAACGCCGTGAAGAAAAAGCGCGAATCGAATCTCTTTTGTTGGAGGGGATAGGATCCGGAGACCCCATCGAAGCAGACAAAACCTATTGGAGAAAGAAACACCGACTTTTATCCACGCGCCATAAAAAGACAACGCATCCGTGAGCGCCAAGGTTTTTCTCCGTCCGCGCGCGGACCAGGACATCGACGAACAAGCCCTTTATATCGCGGCCCATTCCAGCGTGGCGATGGGCCAACGGTTCTATGATTCCATGCAAGCAACGTTTAACTTGCTGGCCACCCACCCTTCTTTAGGAACAAAAACCCACTTTCAAAATATTCATCTCAAAGACACCCGCTTCTTCCGGGTCAAATCATTCGAACAGCACATCCTCTTCTACAAACAAATCCCCCGAGGTCTCGAGGTTATTCGCGTCGTCCACGGCGCACGAGACATGGAGCATCTTTTCTAGTTCGATCCTCTCGGAACGAATAATCCATGGCTCACCGCGTCGCCCCTTCCTCGCCCAGGACCGGATCGCCTCCGGCCACGCCCGAGCTTTCTTCATCCGCGCCATTTCCTTGTATGTCCGCCAAACGCCCTGCGAATCCACCAGGGACCGAATGTCCCCCGGCCATTTTAACGCGGCCGAACATTCCTCCGAACAACGTCGGATAGGGGCCTGAGCTGTTACGTTTAATTACGCTATAGGGACGGTGATGCTTTAATAACTTAGCTAGCGATGGTGACGTGGAATTTATTCCCCTCCAAAAACAAAATCGGAAAAACCTATTAAGTTAAAAATCCAATACCGTCCCATAAACCGGCTGACCTTTTTGAGATATACATGGAACCATTGATTGGCGGGACGGAGAAGACCAAAAAAAGAACCGTACCCCGTTGCTCCGGGGTGCGGTTCTTTTTTAGATTGAGTCTGGTCTTACTTGACTGGTTCGATGGTATCACCGCTAACAATCATTTCTACACGTCGATTTTTCTGACGGCCCTCCGCGGTTTCATTTGAGGCGATCGGGTTGGATTCTCCAAACCCCCGGGACTTGATGGAAAGGCCCGACACCCCTTGTTTTACCAGATAATCGCGCACAGCTTGGGCTCGCTTTTCTGACAACCCTTGGTTGTAATCGTCGGTCCCGACACTATCGGTATGGCCTTCCACGTCCAGTTTCAGACCGACGTGGGAAGAGACAATCCCCGCGATTTTGGACAGTTTTTCTCTGGCCGGGGCCCCGAACGTGGCGCTTCCGGTTTGGAAGAGCGTATCGGACACGTTCACGATTAACCCGCGGGCGGAATCACGGGTTTGAAGCACCGCATTCAGCTGGCCCAACAACTGAGCCCGCAGGATGGCTTTTTCCCCTTCCGCTTTGTCGGCAGACGCCCGCGCCACTTTTGCGTCGGCTTGGGATTCGATGGAAGAAGCGACGGCGGATCCGGCAAGAGCAAGGGCCGCGGCGCGTTCCGTGTCCGACGTCTCTTTCGCCTGTTCGGCTTTGCCCTGAGCTTCTTCGGCTTTCATTTGTCCGGCCATAGCGGTGGCCGCTTGGCTGTTGGCCATCGCGACGTCATCCCGAGCCGTCTTCTTGTCGTTGGCCATGGTTTCGTCCGCTTGGCGTTTCACGCTCAGCGATCGGCTGTCTTCGGCGGATTGAACGGCTTCGCGTGCCGTCATGGACCGGCCTTTCTTTCCGCCCGCTTTGGTCTCGGACAGGGCCAGCAACCGCTCCGAATTCTTATACCCTTCAGCCGCGTAGAGCTCCGCCCCGGACGCTTTGGCAATCCGCACCGCGTTTCGGGCTTGGTAGACGTTGAACGGCGTTTTCTTGTCCATAACCGTCGCCTGGAGATCCGTAGCGGCGATGTTTTTGGTGTATTCCCCGCGCGGAAGCAGATCGTATTTCGCGTCAATCAGCTCAATCTTTTCTTTGTTGTCCGGTTTGATCGCGTTCTCCAATACGACGACGTTGCTGGGTTGTGAGACAGCGAAATACGGTTCCGCCGTCACCAGTAAGCTCAGCGCTTGAAGAGGCGTTTGTGATTCAATTTCACTTTTTCCGTTCTTGACGATCAGCTCGCCAAGATTCGTCGCTTTTCCATCCGGAGAGATGGCCCAGAAGATGTAGGTCAAATACTCCGGGCCGAACTGGGTTGGCGAGGCCAAGTTTTCGAATTCCGCTTCAATTTTTGTCACCCCCGCTTTGTTCTTGATGGACGCCATGCCTTTGGCGCTGGGCGAGAGCACAGTTCCTTTGAAATCAATCTCAACGGATCCGTTGAGATTGCGGTAGTTAATGGCCTGTGCCGCGCTTTGCACGACGGTGACCTGGTAGAGCGGTTGTTCTGCAACGGGAATTGCGTAGAGACCATTTTGCCCCATGAATACGGCCATTAATATAAACAGTGATGTCATCTTTGATTTCATACGGAGTACCTCTCTTTTAGATTTAAATTACCCTTTCAACACGGGCCGACCCTGAATGAGGCGAACAAGAACCAATACGACCGCCGCCACCAACAGGATGTGAATGAACCCGCCCATCGTATAAGAACTCACAAACCCGAGCCCCCATAAAACCAAGAACACCAGCGCGATTGTCCAGAGCATAAATTCTCCTTTTAATTTAGAACCCAAATGGCAAAAACGAAAATTCTTTCCGTTTACCCTTCCGCCAACTGACACAGAAAATCCGCCGGAAAGGTTACACCTCCCATTCCGGTGTTACCTGGACCATAGTTTTGGAGTCCTACCTTATGCCGATCAGGGGAGGTCCGAATGCTGGAAATGATTTCTATTGTTTTACTGATTTTATGGGTCCTTGGAATGCTGAGTTCCCATACGCTCGGAGGGTTCATTCATCTGTTGTTCATTCTCGCCGTTATTGTGGGGATGGTCCGCTATTTTCAAGGGAAGCGCCCCCGTTAAGAGGTCAAAGATATATGATGGAGGGGCTTCGACTCTGGAGGAGTGTTTGACACTCGAAGACAAGGATGACCAACCCCGCACCGACCAGGACCTTATCTCCGCTGTTCTGACCGGAGACGGTCCGGCTTTCGCCGTCCTTATGAAGAGGCACCGACCGCCCCTCTTGGAAATGGCGTGTCGGATTCTTGGTCAGCGTGAGGAAGCCGAAGACGTTTTGCAGGAAGTCTTCATGAGCGTCCATGCGCATCTCGATAGTTTCCGCGGCGAAGCCAAACTGTCCACCTGGCTTTACACCATTGCGTTGAACCGTGTGCGAAACCATATTCGACGACGTGGAAAACATCGCTATTCCTTTATCGATGCGGGGCCAGAAGAATCAGCGAACCGCAGGGAACTCCCAGAAAAAGGCCCCCTCATTGAAGAAATCGTTGCTCAAAAGAAAGACGCGGAATCGCTTCGGTTGGCCGTGGAACAGCTTCCTGAAACCTTTCGACTTATTTTTATTCTTCACTACTACCAATACCTCCCGTTAAAAATGGTCGCTCAGCGGCTTGAAAAGCCCCTCGGAACGATTAAGGTGTATCTCCACCGCGCGCGAAAATCGTCTTTGCCGCTTTACAGGGGAATCCCAGCAACCCGTCTTTTTCCGAGCGGGGCGGATTCCGATGAGCGGGACCTGTAACCTTTTTGCGGAATGGCGCGTCCTACTCGCAGGCAGAGAAGGGGGGCGACATGTGTGGACGTTATTCAAATCAATGGATCGTGGGTTTCTTGTTGGTTTATCTGACCGTCTTTCTTCCTCTCTGGCCCTACAGCCGCTTGTGGGATTATACGTCCAGCGGGCGGATCGCCGTCGTCTTAGGTGTTTTTTAGTTTTAAAAATCACAAAATACATTTGATGCGTTCATTGGGTCTGGAGGCGCAGTGAAGAACCCCGAGGTGTCCCTGGGGAGACATTCTCCCTGGAATAACGAACACGGGCGCCAACGCCCTGGAAAAAACGACGTGATTGGCGGCTTGGTTTTTTTATTGATCCTCGCCAATGGGGTCTTTGTCTTCGCGCGCTACACAGAGCCCCCCTTTCCATTTTTAACGATGCCAAACAAACCATTCTATTTCTATTGTCCGTGTGTCTGATGGTCGGGGGGCTGGCCGTCTTGCGATGGTTGGGGCCGCGGTGTTTTCCCTTGCGTTTCCTCATGGGGTCGTCGGTTCGAGCCATGATCCTTCGCCAATTCCTTCCGGTGGCCGCGGCGGCGGCGTTGACCTTTGACGTTCTAAACGTTTCCTCTTATGGGCGCACACACCTCGTCCTTTCCTCCTTTCTGGTTCTCCTCCTGTCTCTACTCGCTATTGTTTACCTTTCGTTTCAAAGCGCCGTGGTGATTGGCCGCAACATTGAGTCATCACTGAAGGCGAGCCAGGATCGTTACGGCGTGCTCGTCAACAGTCTGAAAGATCACGCGGTCGTGCTTTTAGATTCCACCGGGCACATCATCACCTGGAATGCGGGAGCTGAACAAATATTTGGATACCGGGAAGAAGAGGTTCTGGGAGACCTTATTTCGCGGTTTTCCCCCGTGAAAGACCAAGAAGGCGATAAGATGCAACGCGTTTTTGACGGCGCGAAGCTCAACGGCGTTTTTGAAGAACAAGAGTGGCGGGTCCGAAACGGGGGAACCGTTTTCTGGGCTGAAATCGTCACGACCCCTTTTACTAATGACAAGGGGGATTTTTTGGGATACTCTCAAGTGGTCCGGGACATTACCCGCCGAAAACAAATCCAAGACACACTCACCGCGTCTCTCCACGAGAAAGAAGCGCTCTTGAAAGAAATTCACCACCGGGTTAAAAATAATCTTCAGTTGGTGTCCAGCCTCCTACGCCTACAGTCGGAAAACATTCAGGACCCCGCGCTTCTGGCCATCTTTTTGGAAAGCCAAAATCGTGTCCGATCCATGGCGATTATTCACGAATGCCTCTACCAATCGCCGGACCTGGCGCGCATGGACTTTTCAGACTATGTGAACAAACTGACGGATAGCCTGCCCGGACCTACAGCGTTCAAATGAATAAGGTGTCAATCCGCTTGGACGTGGACAAGGTTCCTTTAAGCCTCGACATCGCTATCCCCTGCGGTCTCATTATAACGGAATTGGTTTCTAACGCTCTCAAATACGCGTATCCCGGAACCCGAACGGGATCTATCTTGGTAAAATTTCGTGCTTTACCGACCAACAAGGGGATACGAATTGACGGTCGCGGACGACGGCGTGGGGTTAAGCCATCCCATCGATTACGAATCAACCACGTCCTTGGGCTTGCGCTTGGTTCATATGTTGACAGAACAGTTGCGGGGACAGATACGTGTGCAGAGCGCCCCGGCACGCGTTTTATCATTGAATTCAAAGATCCCATTGTGCGGTCGCAAACAAGAGGAGAATTCCATGCCTGAGAAACGGATTTTAATCGTTGAAGACGAACGGATCGTCGCGGAAGATCTAAAACGGCTTTTGATAAGAATGGGGTATGCCGTGACTGCCATTGCGGCCAGCGGAGAGGAAGCGATTCGAAGCGTAACAACAGATCGACCTGACCTTGTCTTGATGGACATTCGAATCCAAGGGCCCCAAGACGGCATTGAAGTGGCGGAACACCTTTACGCGGAATACGATGTGCCCGTCAGTTACCTGACCGCCTTTGCGGATGCCCCCACGCTGGACCGGGCCAAGGCCACCATGCCGTTCGGTTACATCCTGAAACCGTTTGAAACACGATCCCTTCAAGTTGTCATAGAGTTGGCCATTCACCGCCACATGATGGAGCGCGTGGTCGGCGAAATGGACGGCTGGCACGCCCGCGCTCTCGATAGCGTCGCCGGTGTCCTGTTCGCCACCGATCGAGCTGGCCTTCTCATTTACATGAATAAGGCCGCCGAAAAATTATCGGGCTGGACACCCGACGCTCTTTTCGGCAAACCCATGTCCGCTCTTTTGACTGGGTTGAAAGAACACGCCAATCCCGCAACTCTTCAGACAAAAAGTGGCGAAGGGATCCCCGTCACCTACACGCGCACTTCCCTTGAAGGCGCGGACGGCCAGCCGGACGGTGAATTGATCGTCGTCAATAAAATTTAACGGTCCGATTTTAGGGTCAGGGCGTTTTGCAGTCTTTCCTCGACCACGTTCCAATTGATGTTTTTAAAGTAGGCCTCAAGATAGGCGGGTCGGCCCAACCCGCCTGACGCCACAGATCCGAAATCCAGGACGTAGGCATGTTCCCACACATCCATGACCAGGATCGGCACAAAACCCGCCACATGCCCCACTTCATGATCGGTGATCCAAAAGTTGTTGAGCCGTTTCAAGAACGGATCATAGCTCAGAACGACCCATCCCACCCCGCGGAAATTTCCAATCTGGATAAACTGCTTTTTCCAGCGCTCATACCCATTAAAATCCTTTGATAGTTGTGACATCAACAGTGAAGCCGGTGAAGGGGGCCCTCCTTTTCTCAACGCGCTGAAATAATGTTCATGAAGGACCATTCCGTTGTATTCGAACCCCAGCCGTCTTTGGATTTCAGAGTGTTCGGCATTGTTCAACTCTTTATTCGCCTCCCCGGTATCCCAAACCAACTTATTTAAGAGATTGGTGTTGGTGACATACCCTTCATAGAGTTTCCAGTGCTGATCGATCGCTTTTTCAGATATCCCATCCAAGCCCTTGGGTTTCAGATCCTGTCTCACTTTATACGCGGCATACGGTATTTGGTTTATTTCACTCATGCGGTCCCCCTTGAATTCTCGTTATCATGCCTTTTCGGTTAGACTCAGGCTAGGGCCATAGGGTTACTTTCCTATTACCAAAATCATGATTTAACCGGGATCCCCGGTTGGCACGGGGTGTAACCTTCCGGCGGATTTGCGCGTCCAACCGGTCAGTATGGTTCTTCAAAACAAAGGAGTCCGTTTATGGATCGAATTGAAGACGTGAAGGAAACGATTGAAACGTTGGGTGAAGATTTTCGTGCCCGCGTTTCGCGAAATTCAGAACCGATCAAACAGGAAGCCAAACACACGCTGGACGAAGCCATGGCGTGGATTAAAAAGAACCCCGTCCTGTCTCTTGGAATTGCCGTGTTGGCCGGCGCCGCTGTCGGGACCGCGGTGACGCGCTTGGTGACGCCCACGCAGAGCGACGCGGAAAAAAAGGTTCGCCATTGGGTTCATAACGCCCAAGGCAGTTGGGACGAAATCCGCCAGGCGTTAACCAGTGTGAAAAGTGCCATCAGTCGCTTGAGCGCGTAGCGCGGCGGTTGACGTGCGGCTCGATTTCGCCGCGTTTATGAGTTGGCGTTACGTCAACTTGGGGTAAAGGGTCGAGTAGCCCGGGGGATATTTCAGCCCCCAGGCTCTCACAGATCCGTAAGTGAATCTCTCGATTCATACGGCTCTTCCTGTCCCAACCGCAATGTGGCGGTTGTGTCTCGTCTTTGCGTAACTCCCACTCGCGTGGTTTCCGCGCCAATCAGACTGAACAGGGGCACTCCCTTCGCTTCAGCGGCTCTGCCGCCCCAGGTGTCTGGAGCTCTGCGACAGACTGCTCCACGCCTTTGTCGGACGCTTCCTCGCTACTACGGAGTGCTCGGCCCCTGTTGTCCCCATCGGTATTTCCCACTTGCTTTGGGCTTTCGTGCTTTTCCCTTCTCATGGAACAACAGGTTCCCACGTTCCGTATCCCAGCCCAGACATAGGTCATGCCGCCTCTAAGGCCGCTCCCACGCGGGCCGTTCCCATACGCCATTTCTGGCTAGCGCCGTCACACTTCCGCTAGCGCGGTCGCCGGATGTCACATGGCCCATACGCACGCTCCTGCCATGCTTGTCCCAGAGTTCACGTCCAGACTCCGGTTTTGACATCATCTCATTAATTTCGACGCTTGTTCAGCGGTTTGCTTTCGCTCATCTCCTCTGCCCGCATCAGCGGCTCTGGCGCCCCAGGTGCCCGGAGCTCTGCGACGGGCCTCACCTCACCTTGACGCTCACGACCGGGCCTTTTCGACCAAGCCGCTCAAGGCGGGTTTGACGCCTGCTCGTGCAAGCCGACGCCGAGGGGCCTTCCCTCATCAGGAATACAGTTGATACTTCTCGTGGCACACGGACGGTGTATATATCGTCTCAGATGGTTAAAATTGGCGTCATCTCTCCTCATGATGCTCATGTCCCACAACTTTTACTGGACACCGGTATTCTCCTGGGAAGGCGAAATGGGCTACTCGGAAAGTGGGAAAAAAGGGCCATAAGAGTCTCCGTCGATCACGCTGGTGTTCAGAAAAGACTTGTGGGATACGATATACACAACGTCCTCTTCTCCTTTTCAGACAAAAGTGTGCTAAAATTCTATCGAATTTTTTTTACACTTTTATGCGGATTTAAGGTAACAGCTCAGGCCTCTCACCCTGCCCTCTCCCGAGAGGAGAGGGAAAATCCATGTTTCCCTTCCCCTCTTGGGGGAAGGTGCCCCGAAGGGGCGGATGAGGGGCCTGAGTAGTTACGATTTAAGTTTATTGGTGAGCGATATTTTCGAGGGCGGTGAGGAGTTCCCATGACAAAACTCGAGATGTTACGATCAAGGCGTGACACTATTCTCGCGCTTGCGGCGCGGCGAGGGATGACGAACGTGCGCGTGTTTGGATCAGTCGCACGAGGGGACGATCGTCCGGACAGCGATGTCGATTTTTTGGTGGACGTGGAACCTGGACGAAGTCTGTTGGATTTGGCGGGGTGTATCGTGGACCTGGAAGAAAGTTTGCACACAAAGGTGGACGTGGTGACCGCTCGGAGTGTTAGCCCCTACATGCGGAAGGCTGTCTTGAAAGAAGCGGTTCTATTGTGAAAAGCGACAAGGTCCGGCTTAAGCACATTTTAGACGCGATGGAAGCGTTAATGGAATATGCGGCGGAAGGACACGATTTATTCTCACGCGATCGGAAAACACGGCTGGCAATGATTCATCTGGTACAGATGATAGGGCAAGCGGCTGGTTCGTTGAGCCCAGGTTTAAAAGGACAGGCTCCGGAGATCCCTTGGAGAGAGATGGGTGCGATGAGAAATGTTCTCGTGCATGAATATTTTGCCGTGGATGACGAACTGGTCTGGGATGTGGGAAGCAAAGATATTCCGGCGATCCAGGGAAAGATCAAAACGCTCTGGGAAAGTCTGCCGGATGAAGAAAAGGACGGTCGTGCGTAACTGGCTCTCGGCGAAACGTTCTGAGGTTGCCAAGTAGATTCCTAATACAGCGCTTCGCGGTGAGTTTGTTCGATGTGGGCGCGCCGAAGTTTAAACGTCCGCGTCAGTTCCCCCCGTTCCAGGCTGAACAGGCAGTCCAACACCACACAGCGGCGTACCCGTTCCTAGTCCGCCAAACTTTCGTTCATCTTGGCCAGGTTCCTCTCAAACGTCGCCTTTTGCTCCGCCGTCATCCCACCGTCGTAGCGCACGATCCCAATACTCTTTCCATCTTAGGGCCACCCATTCGCCCTGCCCGTCTTTGTGCCACAAGGCGGGCCTATCGGGTTTCTCCCGACTTCGCTGGGCCAACACCTCCGCAATGGATGCGCGCGCGTTGTTGCCTTTGACCGCTTTTAAAGTTCCCTGCACACCTATCTCACGTTTCATGGGCGGTCTCCTATTTCTTTATAAGAACCGGGGCTTCTTTTTCTTTCTGTCGAACACTGGGCAGAATCACTGTATCCCAGGGGGAACGCATCTCGTACCGTATCCCACGCCAGGTGATACGGTTCGTGAACAAGGAATTGATGGTGTTGATCAGGCTCAAGAACGGCGCCAACGACGCGGCGAACATGTAGTGCCACTTCAGCCGAGCCAGCGAATCGGACAGCTGGGGCAACATTTCCCGCACCGATCCCAGCAACCACAGGGCGTTCACCCATTGGAGTGGAACCATCGCCAGACACGCGGAACCGATCAGGGCCGATGTTCCCCCCACCGTCAACCACAACAACAGGTTCGTTAGTCCGTACACCACAAAGAGACTTCCAAGCGAATGCCCAATCGCCGCGCCCCACCACAACGGCGGGAAATAGATCTTTGAAATCAGGCTCTGCCGGTTGGTGAACTCTATTGTTTGTCCCAAAGTCGACCCCTCGTGGCTGACCGCCACACAGCTGGGCACAAACTGGGTCTCGAGCCCCAATTCGCGAACTTTCACCGTCAACATTAAATCGTCCGACAACGTTCGGTCCCAGGCCTGGGCAATGCCGGCACATTCAAAAACACTCTTTCGTATCGCCATGGCCCCGCCAAAACAGAAGTTGCGTTTGGAATCTGACATGAAAGGCAAGGCTCCGGCGTTCCAGGTACTTCGCAGGATAGAGCCCAAACCTGTGTTCTGGGAAGCATACCACCGATACCCCGTGGTCGCGCCCACCTGGGGAAGTATCAACGGGGCCACCAGCCGCCGCACAAATCCCGCGTCCGGCCGCAGGTCCGAATCCGCAAACACCAACATGTCCGCGGATGTCCCCACAAATTCCACCGCCCGCAACAAATTCGTGATCTTTTGCGCCCGCACATTTTCAATTCCCGCCACAATGCGGCACGCTTTCACCCGCCCGGCATTCTCCTCTATCAAAGCGTCTATTTCCGCGCAGGCGGGATCGTCGGCCGTGGCCACTGAAAACACCAGTTCCAGAAACGGATAATCCTGATCAAAGAACGCCCGCAGGTTGTCGCGAAATCCCGGATCAATGCCCTTGCACGGCAATATCACCGCCACCCGGCCCCGGGGCCGGGGATAGAGAACGTTCCCCAACACCCCCGCCTGTTTGCGAAACCGCGCGGTCAAAAACAACGGAATCAGCCCAAACACCACTGACAGCGCCACCAAGATCACAGCGACTGTGATGTTCATGGCCGGCCTCCAAACACCATCGTCATGTGATCTTTCTTTTTGGGGTCTATGACAGCCATTTCAAGTCCCCGCTTTTCAAACGAATTGGCTGTTAGCGTTTTTAGGTTGGCTCTGTTCTGCGCATGGATTGGTTCCCAGACAAATCCGATTCCACAGGAAGCGAAGGGGCCCAACTGGCGACCGATTAAGCCCTCCCAACTTGTTTTGAAACCCGCTGTTGTGGCAAGGTGCGACCATTGATCCCGAGTCCATTCGTGATGGGGAAGGGAAAAACCCTGGGACCAACGAAGGAACCGGTGGAATCCACGAAAGATCATCCGGTCAGTGACACTCTCGTTGCGATCTTCAAAGACAATGACCGCCCGGCGCGCCACGCGATGGGCCTCGGATAATACCGCCGCGGGATCTTCCGCGTGGTGCAATACCCAAAGGAGCAAAACGACGTCAACACATTGATCGGGGAAGGGGAGCGTTTTCCCGTCGTATAAGGTGACGGGGAGAGTCGTCTCATTATGGTTTTCCACGTCCACGGGAATGAGGTCACACCGCATTCGGTTCTTTAAAAGGAGATCCAGCCGACAATCGCCCGCGCCCAAGTTGAGCACCTGCTCGCCCGGTCGAACCCATTGAATCAGCTTTTTGTAACTCCATTCCGCCCGGTGATCGTGCACCCACTGGTCCGCGTTTTTCATTTGATGCCTCCCATGAGCCGTTGTGTGCATCTCATCTTTCCACCCATAGTCTAGCGCACCCCCCTTACACCAACCCTAAGCGAACCTTACATGAATGTTAAATTTTGAAACCCGTGAAAACGATTGACAAAAGTCGAACTTACCGTATACTTCAAGAGAGCGAGGTCATAGGAAAATGAATATCCGATTTATCATCCTAATGATGGTTTTGGTGATTGCCCCAACGCTGAATGCCGCGTCCTTTTCAGTTAATGGGAACGATCCGGACATGTCTTTGTATGTTGATAGGGATCACAAAAAATACATCATCCCATTCCGAACACCTCGATTTATCCATCGGGTGGGAGATTTTGATGGGGATGGGATACACGACTTTGTCCTAGTGACACAGGACAGATCAAATCCGACGCAATATGAAATTGATGTTATTTGGGGACCTTTGGATAACTTAATGCGACTTGAATCAAAAACAGGTTTTCGGGTATTGATCACACCTCTTGTCAGTTTTCTTAAGCTTGAGTTGAGAGACATCAATGGAGATGGAAATGATGAAATCATTATTGCGTGTCCCGCCTCGGTGGTCCGTTTCTCTCCAAACGGAGTTGTGCATATCATGAAAGGAGGAACCCGCCGAACGGGCACGCTGGACCTGGACCAAACTCCAGCCGACATTGAAATAACGCACAACGAAACGGGGAGTTTTGGGTCGGACATCGCTGTTGGCGATTTTGACGGGGATCTGAAGAAAGATCTTGCCGTTAGTTCGTCGTTGGGGGTCCATCTCCTCTATGGGACGACCCCCTATCCAGAGGGATCGATCGCATTCAACAGCTGGCCCCGACTTCCCGCATTACTTCATCTGCCGGGGAATCCCCTTGGATGGAAGCTCATCGTCTCCGACATTAACCGCGACGGAAAAGAAGATCTGGTTTTATCAGCTCCTGGGTATCAATTATGGACAGGAGGGACTCAAGAGGACGGATCAATCTACACAGTGTGGGGAAGCAGTGCCATCCCTCCCCTCCTTGACTTAACCACAACAGGTCCCGACGTTAAGGTGACCGCGGTGGGAGGGCTCGGGGCCATTCGGGCAGTGGCGGCGGGAAATTTCGGCGGAGATGACAACCAGGAAATGGCGGTGATCAGAGAAAATGGCCCCCCCCTCCTCGTAGACGGGGCACTCCTCACTTCGGGGCTTCGCACGATAGATTTGTTGGCGGGGAACCCCCACTCTCAACCCACCACGTCCCTTTTGCCCTCAAGAACGATGAACCCAGCCTACGCCGACGTGGCCATGGGCGATTTTGACGGGGACGGGAAAGCGGACGTTCTGATGGGAATGGAGGATTCAGAATATAGTGCTGATAATCTCCTTAATAAAGTTTTTATCCTTTGGAGTTCTGATGTTTTGGTGGGACCCCCCTTGCCCGGGCCCATCGAAACCCCTTCTCTCACGGTCTTTGGCGATATCGAAACGCTCGGATTGGGCGACATAAACAAAGATGGTCTTTCGGATCTAATCCTGTCAGGAGCGGTTAGAAACGTTTATCTCCCCGGACCCTTTGTCTACGGGAGCGTGTTTGGTTTCTTTGGATATCGTCCACTGAATAATCCCACCCTCGATATCGTGGAACACCGGCCGGAATCTAGGCAAGCCACCGTGGGGGTGGGGGTGGACGGGGACCCGGTGGAAATGAATTTTTCCGGCGACGTGGACGAATCGATCCTGAACCAATGGATCCCCCTACAAACACCTTACCGATTGACGCTCAGCGCGCCCGCGGGGGTCAAAAACGTGAACGTCAAATTCCGTAACGCCTACCGGCGCGAAAGCGCCAGTGTTCAAAAATCCCTCACCATCGCCGTTCAAGCGCCACAGCTCAGCACCCTCTCCAATAGGGTCAGACCAGGACGGCGAGTGCAATTCGATTGTCATCTGCCCATGGCGGGGAGGGTTCAAGCCTGGATCTTCAACTTGGAGGGGGAAGAGATCAAAAGCCTGATGGACAGGGATGCGCCGCCCGGCGTTGTGGGTGTGGAATGGGACGGCACCAACAATGCCGGGAAAGGCGTGGCCGCCGGGGTGTATGTGTTGGTAGTGGATATCGACGGGCAAAAAGAAAGGAGAAACGTCGTTGTTCAATAAGACACTGCTTTCATTGGCTCTCTGTTTTTCCGCCGGCCTATTACGGGCGACTGTCCTATCCACCGAAAGGGGTGAACCCGACATCACCTTACACATTGATCGGTACACCGCCGATGGCAGGTTTGGGGCCTACCCTGGAGATTTTGACGGTGACGGACACAGGGATTTAGCCATTTCTTTAGACCCAGGGACAAATCGAGCTGAAATCCATATTGTGAGGGGCCCCCTTCCACATCTTTCTCGTCTCGAAACCGTCATTTCCATGACAATTTTTTCCCGCTTTACTAACCACTATTATGCAATTGTCTCCGTGGGCGATGTGAATGGCGATGGGAAGGACGATTTGCTGATTGGCAATAATGTGTTGAGTGAGCCAGGCTCCGTTGACATTGTTTTTGGTCGAGAGAATTTGTCCGGAACCCTCGATTTGGATCTATCGGCGGCTGACCTCACAATTTGGGGAGCCTCCCTGGCCAAAGTGGGGAACTTCAATCAGGACCATCTGCTTGACCTGATTGTCAGTGACTTTTACAGGGGGAAAACCCACATTATCTACGGAACACGCCCCTTTCCAACGGGAACATACGATTTAGATGCCTCAACCCCTTCCGTCACTTTTACACATCCACTTGGACCATCCGCCCCTGTGATCGCTGACATCAATAACGACAATCTGGATGACATTATAATTCCGGCGAAGAATTTGCATGTGGTCTGGGGGAGCAACGCTTTGCCCCAAAACTGGGTATTCGCATCCACCCCAGCGAACGTGACCATTATGGCGGATGCAGGAGTTGGGTCGTTGTATTGCCGCGCCGCAGGCGATTTCGGCGGAGACGGGCGGGCCGACCTCCTTGCAGAAGTCCTCCTTTCCGGACCCGAAGACACTATCCTCATTGACGGTACGTCCTTACTGTCGGGCAACGCGACGATTGACGTCATCCAAGGAAATCTCAACTTCGTTCCCTCTACGCCCATTCCAATCAATTATTTCCGTGGCGTAACCATGGGCGACTTTGACGGGGATGGTCGGTCTGATATTTCCTCTGATGTGTTCGTCTTTCTAAGCTCCGACTACCCGTCCACCGGTCAGATCCCCCCTGTATTTGGCACGACCTCAGTGACAATAAGTGGTGACACTATTCATTCTTCTCAGGTTGAGGATTTGAACGGGGACAAGTTTGAAGATCTCATCCTTGTCGGGTTGGGAAGAAACATTAGTCTTCCAGGCCCGGCCATCTACGGCGCCTTGTATTGTTTCTATGGTTTTCGACCCTTGAAAACACCCAGCCTTCAGGTTGTGAACCACACAGAGGATTCCCGCTGGGCCACGGTCACCCTCGGCGTCACGGGAGACCCCACTGAAATGAAATTTTCCGGCGACGTGGCCGATTCGATTAAGGATCAATGGATCCCTTATCAAACCCCCTACCGCCTCGCGCTCAGTTCTCCGGAAGGATCTAAATCACTCCAGGTCAAATTCCGCAACGCGTTTCTCAGGGAAAGCGAGAGCGTTCAGCAGTCGATGTCCGTCACTGTCGGGACATCCCAGGTAACAACGGTTGCCAACCGCGTGCGGCCCGGCCGGCCCGCCGCTTTTGATTGTCATTTGACGACCCTTGCCCGCGTGCGGGCTTGGGTGTATACATTGGAAGGGGAAGAAATCCGATCCCTGCCGGACCAAGAATCGTCCGCCGGCATTGTTCCCATCGAATGGGACGGCCGCAACAACGCCGGCAAATCGGTGGCCCCCGGCGTCTACGTTCTGGTCATCGACGTGGACGGAAAAAAAGAGAGGAGAAACGTCGTTGTTCAATAAGACATCGATTCATCAGTTTTGGGAGAGAGGGGAGAGGGGAAGGAAAATTAAGATTTTCCCTCTCCACTTGGGAGGCCGGTCGCAGAGCTCCCGCTGGTTTCCGGCCTGGCGGCCTTCAACCATTTCTCGGGCTCCCACGCCCGAGTCACACCAACCCCGGGGGCGCCAGAGGCGCTGTTGCGAGGGCAGGGTGAGGGAACTAATTCGTTCCCTTGTCTCTGTGGTTTTTCTTTTTCCCTCTTTCAGTTTCGGTGCTTTTTCCAGCGACGACGCGGGCACCCGCGGCCCCGCGCTTTTGAAAAAGCCCGTGGGCGTGCGCGCCGTGGGGTTGGGCGGATCTTTCGTGGGCGTTGCCGACGACGCCAGCGCGCTGTTTTGGAACCCGGCGGGCATTGACCAAATGGCCCAGCCGGAAATCCTGTTCATGCACGCGGACTCGTTTTTTGATCAAACCCAAGATTTCATTGGATACGTGAAACCCGTTTGGTGGGCCGGCGAACGCCGCACACTGGGCGTTAACGTGTCGTATCTGTCCATCCCCGGGTTCGACGTGGTGGAAGACGAAGCCCCGGTCGACCGCGCTCGCCCGTCGGATTTGGCGGTGGGAGTCTCCTACGCTCAACCGTGGCGGTCCGTGCACCTGGGAGCGACCGTAAAAGCCATTCGCCAACAGGGCTTGGACTCTACGGCCCAGGCCTACGCTTTGGACATGGGATTGTTCGCCAAACCGCGGGAATGGTTTTCCTGGGGGGCCTCCCTGGCCAATGTGGGCACCGCCCTTCGCGGCGGGCCCGAACCCATCGCGTTGCCCACCGTTTTCCGAGCGGGGTTTGGCCACCGGATCATGTTTCTCTCAAGCCGGCCGGGCAAAGACACCGTGCTGTTGACGGGCGCCCTCGAAGCGCCCTGGGACGATGGCATCGCTCCCCAGGTGGGGACGGAATATTCCCGTCGCTGGGGGACGGACAACCGCGCGTCGGTCCGGTTGGGGTATCGCGGGGGATCACAGGCCCACACGTTCGATAACGGCGCTTTCGCCATCGGCGCCGGCATCGATTGGCGGTCTTTCCGACTCAACTACGCCTACCGTCCCCACGAGGCTCTGGGAGCGGCCCAATTCCTGGACCTGTCCGTGCGCTGGGGATCCCCCCTGGCTCAAGAAACCAAACGACGCGAACTGATACAAGACATTCAAGACCACGCGGCGGCAGGCGATTTAGCGAAAGCCCAGGCGTCCCTTAAGGAAGCCCTGGCGCTTTCCCCCCGACACGAGCCCATTCGGCGGTTGGACCAAACCCTTCGCCAACGTTTTGCCGACAGTCTCGATCCGGCCACCCTCTTCGCATCCGGCCAGGACGCGTTCCGCCGCAAAGAGTATGAGAAAGCCGCGGACCTTTTCCGCAAGATTTTGGTGATTCAGCCTATGCACAAGGAAGCCGCGGACCAATTGGCGAAAACCGAAACCGTTCTCGCCAACCGCCGTTTGGCCCAACTGAAAGAGCAGGTCGCCCAGGCCCAACGGAAAGAACGGGAGGACATCGTTCGAAGCGCGGTCCAAGACATGGACCGCCAACGCTGGGCCGCCGCGTTAACGAAATGGAAACGATTGTTGACCCTGGACCCGAACCATGTCCGGGCCCAAACAGGCGTGGAGGAATGTCTCAAAGGAATTTACCAGGAAGCCCGTGCCGCTGAAAAAGACGGGGACCTCACCAACGCTCTGGCCATGTACCATGCCATCCAGCGGGAAACTCCCTCGTACAGGGACGTCTCAAAAAGGATCACCGCGATCAACGCCGGCCAAAAGGACAAAAACGCCAAAGAAGGTTTGGAAAAATATACCGAAGGCGTCCAGGCCTACCAGGCGGGCGACCGGGACCGCGCGCGGACGCTTTTTGAAGAAGCGCACCGGCTCCTTCCCGACGACAAAACGATTCAACGGGCGTTGGATCGGATGAACCCATGACACTTCGAACGCGCGTCAGCCTGTGGATGGGCGTCACGTTGTGCGTCGTCATCACGGCCATGGGCACCGCCCTCTACCTGAGTGAAAAAAAGTTGTTAACGCGGAATTTGGAAGAAACCCGCCAATCCTTGGTGCATAATTTCGCCCAAACCTGCGCCGACGCGTGGAGCGTGCACGACGAGTTGGCCGCGGTCAACGCCGCGGAAACCTTGCGCCGCACCCCCGGGGTCTTGGACGCCTATTGCGTCAACACCCACCTCCTTGTTTTCGCCCATTCCAACGGGGCCCTCATTGGGAAAAAAGTCGACGCTCTCCCCCCACCCGCCCCGCACACATGGACACTCAAAGAAAATTGGCCCACCCGGGCCGACATGCTTCGCCGTTCCACCAACGTCGGGCGCGGTCAAAGCCATGCGGGCGTTGTGTTTTCCCGTTCCCATTTCGACGCCCTTATCGAAAAAACACTGCGCGACACCGCCCGCCGGATTTCCGGCATTACAGCCGGGGCTCTGCTCGTGGGCCTCCTGGGAGCGTTGATTTTAGCGAGCGGATTAACCCGCCCCATCCGGGCCATTGCCCAGGGAACCCGGGAACTGGCTCAGGGCCATTTGGACCATCGTTTGAACATCCAGCGGTCTGACGAACTGGGCCAATTAGCCACGGACTTTAACCAGATGGCCGTGCGGCTGGGCGAGCTGGACCAAATGAAAAACGATTTCGTCGCCAACGTGTCCCACGAACTGCGGTCCCCCCTATCGGCCATTGAGGGCTACATCAACTTCATCACGGAGGAAATAAGGCGGGGTCGGCCGGAGAAGATCCTCGACTATCTCGCCACCATGCGCAACAACGCCACGCGCCTGGGAAAGTTTGTCAACAATGTTTTGGATTTGTCGAAAATAGATGCCGGTCAGATCGCGCCGGACCTTAAAGCGGTGGACGTCACAGAACTGCTGGAGGAACTGGTGGATCTATACGGCCCGAAAGCCCGGGAAATTTCCGTCACGCTCACGGCGGAAAATGTCCCCGCGAACGTGACCGCCCTGGCGGACCCCGACCATGTCCGGCAAGCCCTCACCAACCTGGTCGGCAACGCGCTCAAATTCACCCCGCCCGGCGGGAGCGTCACCCTGTCCGCCCAAGGCGGAGTGATCGTCGATCAGAAACTTCGCCGTCACCTGACATCAGAAAAAGCCGCCACGCGCTACGTTCGCATTTCAGTTGCCGACACAGGCCCCGGAATATCCCCCACCGACCTGCCTCGCCTCTTCAATCGGTTCGAACAGGTGAAAGAGGCTCGGGAAAAGGTCAAAGGCAACAAAGGAACCGGTTTGGGGTTGGCCATCACCCGAGAACTCATGGAAGCCCAGGGCGGCGCGGTCATGGTCGACAGCGCGTTGAACCAAGGAAGCGTCTTTTCCTTATACCTCCCCCAAACCGCCGCCACCCACCTTTCCCGCTGACAGAAATAGGGAGGATCTTTGTTTTCCTTCCCCTCTTGGGGGAAGGTGGCCCGAAGGGGCGGATGAGGGACCTGTCAGTTACAAATATAGCCAAATTAGCGGTATTACATAACTTGGCTAATATTGCTACATATTAGACATGAATCCCATCCGGCCCGGCGGACCCGCGGCCTCTTTTGGTAGGGGGGCAAGGCTAAAGGGATTCCGGGTCATCCTCAAACTTGTAGCCGATGTTTCGCAATGACAGGATTTTAGCGCCCTCTTTGCCCAGTTTGGCGCGCAAGCGGGCGATGGTGGTGTCCATCGTTCGGCTGGTGTCGATGTAGGGCCCGCCCCACACCGCTTCCGTCAAAAAGTTACGAGAAAGAACCCGCCCCCGCTTTTGCAGGAACAAATGAAGCAAGTCGAATTCTTTCCCCCGTAAATCCACCGATTCAGACCCGACCATCACCAACCGTTTCGACGCGTCCAACACCAGTTTGCCGGAACGAAACACAGGCTCCGCGCTCGTTTCTGTCGCATATTTCCGCAAGGCCGTCCGCACCCGGGCCACCAGTTCCCGTGGCCGCAACCCCCGTTTGTGCATGTAGTCGTCGGCCCCCATCTCCAACCCCAACACGATGTCCGATTCCCGCCCTTTGACGGTCAACATGATCACCGGAATCTGCCGCGTTTTGGGATCGGATTTAAGGATTTTACACACATCCACGCCGTCTTTCCCGGGCAAGTTCCAGTCCAACAAAATGAGGTCAGGCAGGGTGTCCGTGGCCGCTTTGATCGCCGAAGGCCCGGTGTCCGCCACGGACACCGCGAAATTTTCCGTCGTCAAAATATCGCGGATCAACTGAACAAAATCCGGTTCATCATCCACCACCAGGATCCGCGTCGCGGCCATGGCGGTTAACTCCCCGTGGGCCACAAAGTTCGGGTGGCCAGCTGATCGACAAAGGTTTCCGGTCGAGCCACCAGCCTTTGAAACAGGCCCTCATTCAGTAGATTCACCCAATGAGCATCCGAAAAATGCTCCTTCAACCAAGTGCTTTTCCTGGTCCCACGGGGGCCGAGCAAAAAAAAACTCTGTTCCGGCCTTTTGATAATCTGTTTGAACGCCATTCGCCAAGCCTAGCATAAAATATCGCCGTATTTTTGCCTTATGGTATGCGCATTACATCAAAGGCAGTGCGGAAAACAATCGGTGACAAAGCTGATCCTCGTGACAGAAGGTCCCTCAGGCCAAATGGGCCCCGTGCACGTTCTTCCCTGGGACGATTTCCAAGATCGCCTGTGGGACGGCCGTTTCGTAGAGAGAACGTAACAGTCCTCGGTGAACGCCTTCGACGGCCTCCCGCCGAAGTTTAAGCGTGCGCGTCAGTTCCCCCCGTTCCAGGCTGAACAGGCGGTCCAACACCACACAACGCCGCACCCGTTCGTAGTCCGCTAACCCTTCGTTCATCTTGGCCAGGTTCTTTTCAAACGATGCCTTTTGCTCCGCCGTCATCCCACCGTCGTAGCACACGATCCCAATACTCTATCCATCATAGGGCCACCCATTCGCCCTGTCCGTCTTTATGCCACAAGGCGGGCCTATCGGGTTGCTCCCGACTTCGCTGGGCCAACACCTCCGCAATGGACGCACTGGCGTTGTTGCCTTTAACCGCTTTTAAAGTTCCCTGCACACCTATTTCACATTTCATGGGCAGTCTCCTATTTCTTTATAAGAACCGGGGCTTCTTTTTCTTTCTGTCGAACACTGGGCAGAATCACCGTTTCCCAGGGGGAACGCATCTCGTATCGTATCCCACGCCAAGTGATTTTGTTCGTGAACAAGGAATTGATGGTGTTGATCAGGCTCAAGAACGGCGCCAACGACGCGGCGAACATGTAGTGCCACTTCAGCTTCGCAAGGGAATCGGACAGCTGGGGCAACATCTCCCGCACCGCTCCCAACAACCACAGGGCGTTCACCCATTGGAGCGGAACCATCGCCAGGCACGCGGAACCAATCAGGGCCGATGTTCCCCCCCCGATCAACCACGAAAAAAGACTGGCCAGCCCAAACACAACAAAGAGACATCCCAACGAATGCCCAATCGCCGCGCCCCACCACAACGGCTGGAAATAGACCTTTGAAATCAGGCTCTGCCGGTTGGTGAACTCTATTGTTTGCCCCAAGGTCGACCCTTCATGGCTGACCGCCACACAACTGGGCACAAACTGGGTCTCGAGACCCAATCCACGAACTTTCACCGTCAACATTAAATCGTCCGACAGCGTTCTGTCCCAGGCCTGGGTCATGCCAGCGGTGTCATACACACTCTTTCGTATCGCCATGGCCCCGCCAAAACAGAAGTTGCGTTTGGAATCTGACATGAAAGGCAAGGCTCCGGCGTTCCAGGTGCTTCGCAGGATAGAGCCCAAACCTGTGTTCTGGGGAGCATACCACCGATACCCCGTGGTCGCGCCCACCTGGGGAAGTATCAACGGGGCCACCAACCGCCGCACAAATCCCGCGTCCGGCCGCAGGTCCGAATCCGCAAACACCAACATGTCCGCGGATGTCCCCACAAATTCCACCGCCCGCAACAAATTCGTGATCTTTTGCGCCCGCACATTTTCAATTCCCGCCACAATGCGGCACGCTTTCACCCGCCCGGCATTCTCCTCTATCAAAGCGTCTATTTCCGCGCAGGCGGGGTCGTCGGCCGTGGCCACTGAAAACACCAGTTCCAGAAATGGGTAATCCTGGTCAAAGAACCCTTGCAGGTTGTCGCGAAACCCCGGATCAATGCCCTTGCACGGCAATATCACCGCCACCCGACCCCGGGGCCGGGGATAGAGAACGTTCCCCAATACCCCCGCCTGTTTGCGAAACCGCGCGGTCAACAACAGCGGGATCAGCCCAAACACCACTGACAGCGCCACCAAGATCACAGCGACTGTGATGTTCATGACCGGCCTCCAAACACCATCGTCATGTGATCTTTCTTTTTGGGGTCAATGAAATACCCGAGAAACAGTTTCACCAACAGGGACGGATGTTTGAAAAACAGATCGATCCGCGGCGGTTCGTACCCCAGGTCCACATCGTTTCCGCCATAGGCCATGAGCGACGCGATGAAGGCATACGACGTTGCCGGTTGCCAGGAATCCATGTAGAAGGTGTCCCGGCGTGACACCAGGTCCAGTCCTCCCTCCCGGCCGATCCGAACGAGGGCCTTCTCAGAAAGGACGTTCACGTGGTAGGGCACATGGAGCATATGAAGATGCCCATCCGCGTCCTTAAGGTTTATCCCCTCCGCCCGCGGGGTGGTGACACACAAACGGCCCGAGGATTTCCTCAGCCCGTTCAGTCGACGGAAGAACCCCACCGGGTCTTCATCGTGTTCAATAGTGTCCATGCTGATCACCCAATCGTATTGGCGTTGCAGTGTGGCGGGGGCGTTGAACCGTTCAACATAGGGGTCGAACCCAAAAAGGTAGGCGTACCCCTGCTCTTTGAGATAATCCAGGAACAACCCCTGGTTGCACCCATAATCAATAATAGTGTGTTCTTTTTTCAGGCCCGCCTGAACCAACCGCTTCAAGATCACCCCGTACCATACCCTTGAGAAATAATCGAGCTTTTGGTTTCGTATGGGGTAGTTCGTGTAGTATTCAGCCAGATCATTTACCCGCTCGGTTTGGAGGGACTGGCAGTGGGCGCACCGTTCCACACGGAAATACTGCTCACGATACTGGCGCACATTGCATCGAACCGTTCGAGATTCGGCCGTTTCGCTGGTTTCTCCGCAGACCGCGCAGGCCAGCTTTTTCGGGCCTTTTACCGAGACAGATGCTTGATTCAGAATGTTGATCATGGTTTGTTTCCTCCCAAAGTGAAGATTTAAATTATCTTTGCGGTTTCCCTAAAGACTTTCGACTTTTACTGTCCTCGTCTTCACCAACAGTCTACCGGTCCAGCGTGGTGCGCGTGTGGAGCCCATGTGATCCAGATGTGATCTTTTATAGTGGCCGGAATCGAACGAAACCATTGCAAAAAATGTGAATTTGGCTTATGTATATGTATGAGTCTGGGCTCCCGTTTCACTTTGTTAATCATTGCCGTGATAGCCCTGACGGGGGCCGTATTTGTTGGTGGTTTTTTGGGTGTGGAACGGCGCTTCCTTGTTGAAGAAGGACGTAAGGCGCACCAGACCGCCACTGACCATTTGGCCCATCTTTGCGCGGAGTCCCTTGTGAACCACGACGAGCTGGGTCTGGTTAATTTCTTAAAAGAGTTACGTCGATCCCAGGACCTCCAAGAGGCTTATTGTGTGGACACGAAAGGAAAAGTGTTGGCCCATACGGATCTTTCCCTTCTGAACAGAACCTTTGATAAATGGAAAACGAGCGAAGTGGCAAACCCTCCCAGCGGAAAGTGGGTGTATACCCAACCGGCGAAAAGAAACGGCCAGACCGTGGCCCTGGCGAGGGCCACCTATGACCCCGTGGGAGTTCAACAGGCCGTGCAGGGGCGATTGGAAAACATGGTCCACCGTTCAATGAAATTGGGCGCGATCGTTTTGGGTTTGGCGCTTCTTTTAGCGTGGGGAACAGCCGCGGCGTTGACTCGGCCCATTCGGAAATTGGCCCAGGGCGTTCGCCGTGTCGGGGGCGGGGATTGGTCAGCCCGGGTTTCGGAGACCGGCCCGGGCGAATTGGGCCAGCTCGCCAAAGAATTCAACACCATGTCCCACCGTTTGGGCGATTTAGACCGGATGAAAGATCAATTCATCAACAATGTGTCCCACGATCTGCGAAACCCATTAAGCGCCATCGCCACGTCCGCCAAAATGCTTCGCACCGATGACCTTCCGGACGCCTCTGTTCCACTCCTGCGCGTGATCGAGACCGCCGCGCTCCGTCTGCGCACAATGGTCAACAACATTTTGGACACGGCGAAAATGCGCGAAGGGCGATTAACCTATGACAAAACTGTTTTTCACCCCAAGAAACTTTGCGAAGAGTTGATCGCCCTGTTTGACCCCATGGCCAAAAAGGCGGGAAAAATTCTGGTTTTGGACCTCGCGGCGGACTTGCCCCCACTCCACGCGGACGAAGAAAAGATTTTGCGGATATTGCTGAATCTCTTGTCCAACGCCTTCAAATTCACCAAAGAGGGCGACCGGGTCTCGCTCGAAGCCCAGGCCAACGGTGACTGGATTGAGTTCCGTGTATCGGACACGGGATGGGGAATCCCGCCGGACCGGTTGCCCCATATTTTCAGCCCGTTCCATTCAACCGACGACGGTCCCGGAGCGCCCCCCCAACAGGGCACGGGGCTTGGATTATCCATCGTGAAAGCGTTGGTTGAGGGGCACGGCGGGAACGTGCAGGTTAAGTCCGTGGTTGGCAAAGGCACAACGTTCACGGTGACGTTGCCCGCGGCCCGGGGCCATCCATGAAAGAACGGGTTTATATTATCGAGGATGATCCCGAAATGCGGGAGGTCACGCGCCTGGTCTTGGAGCGGGCCGGTTACCGAGTGTCAGAGGCGGGAACGGCGGAAGAGTCCCTGGTGGCAATCCAACGGGAATTGCCCGATCTGGTGGTGTCCGACATACAATTGCCGGGGATTTCAGGGATCCGCTTTTGTGAAATCCTCCGAAAAGAAGAACGGACAAAAAACATTCCCATTATTCTTTTAACCGTCCTCGGTAAAAATCCCGACAAGGTGCGCGGGCTTAAAACGGGAGCCGACGATTACATCACCAAACCCTACGACCCCTCCGAGTTTCTGGCCCGCGTGGAAGCCCTCCTGCGCCGAACCAGCGGCGCCGCGCGCGAACCGTCTAAAATTTTGGAGTTTCGCAAACTGCGGCTCGATGTGGACCGACGGGAAGTGGAGTTGGCTGGCAAATCCATCGCCATGCGTCGCAAAGAATTTGATTTGCTCGCCCTATTCTTGGAACACCCCGGACGATTATTGACACGGGCCCGTATAAACAAAGCCCTCTATGACGAAGACGTGATTGTCACGGAAAACGCCCTCACCTCCCACATCAAAAACCTCCGCTCTCTGTTGGGCCCCTACGGAAATCGCATTGAAACGCTCGTGGGCGAGGGATACCGGTTTAACGATGAATAAATCGGCGATCCTCCTATCTCTTGCCCTTCTGTGTGGCTTCAGCAAGCGGGAAGCCCAGGCCGAAGTGTTCGGCCTCGCCGATCTGGATGTGTTGATCATTTCCACGGCGGCAATGAATGTTACAGTTCCCTCCCCTTCCGTTGCCGCAAATGGCGATTTTAATGGCGACGGCTACAACGACGTGGCTGTGACCGAATGGTCAAACGACGACACAGGTGTTCGCCTGGTCTTTGGTGGAAATCTGCTCAAAACCAGCCAATTATCCAATGTGGCCTCAATTAAAATAAAAGGAATAGTTTTGGATTCGTATAAATTTATCTCAATCACCGATTTAAACAACGATGGGAAAGACGACCTTTTTGTTGGAGAATATAGCGTCTATAATAATGACCATGGCTATGTGATTTTTGGAAGCAGTGCCCCTCCAGCCCATTATGACGTGCGAACGATTCAACCTAATGAGGGAATAATTCTGAATTCATCCCAAAAGTTTTCCATTGGAAATATTAAAGGCGATTTTACCGGGGACGGGATTGATGACTTATTTATGTATGAGAATCTGGGTGTTACTAGTTCTTTCCTATTTTCCGGAAGGAAATATTTTGCCAATCCGACTTACCAACTCGATCAAGGGGCCGCCATTAAATTAACAAACTGTCCTGCCCCATTTCCACGGGGAAAAACGACCGGGGGAGACATTAACGGAGACGGGATTACGGATATTGTTTCAACAATTCCAGTCTACCCCTCTTGTTGGGCGATCATTTTGGGGACCACAACCTTTCAAAGTCCCTGGGATGTCCAACAAAAGGCAAACAGGAAAATTTTTGCTTGGGGTGATTATTCGCGGGCCGGTTACCTCATTGATTGGACCGGGGATGGCTATTCGGAGTTATTTGTGTCCAATGCATTTGACAAGAAAAGTTACCTATTGGACGGAAAAAAACTAATAGACGGGCCAACCCAAGTGTATCTGACAACGGACCTCCAAATTTACAGCATCGCCACAGTGGATGGAATGCCCGAAGCCCGAAATTTATTCCTGCCATCTTTCTATTCCGGCGATTTCGACGGAGATGGAAAAACCGACTTTTTCTTCCTTGTCGACAACCGCTTAAAGGCCTATCTCTCTTCGGATCTTTCCGGCGAGACAGGAACGCTGACTCCCTCCTTTGAATACATGACCCCCCTCGACGCGAGTCTGGGCGACGTGAACGGGGACGGGAAAGACGACCTCGTGGTCATGCCCCAAGGCGGGCCGGACGGAAGCGTCGGGATTATTTATGGGTACCGCCCATTGAAAAACCCCACCATCCGCCTCCGGGCCGGATCCCACCCCCCCAAAGCCATAGTGGAATTTTTCGTGGAAGGCGATCCCGCCGAGATGCTCGTCACGGGCGATTTTATCGATAATTTTCGCGGCAAGTGGGTCCCGTACCAAACGTCGCTCCCCCTCACGCTCACCCAAACCGAGGGAGAAAAAACCGTGTCGGTAATTTTCCGCAATTCCTTTGGTCGGGAAAGTTCCCCCGCACAAACCACATGGACACTCACCCCCGGGGCCCCGGCTATTGAGATCGTCAATAACGTGATCGGGCCAGGGGCGACGTCCGTTCGAATGGATGGGCATCTCACCAACGCCGCCCATGTCCGAGCCACGGTTCACGACCAGACCGGCGGTTTGATCGCCGAAATCACAAACACCGACCTGGCCGCGGGAATCTGGCCCCTGGAATGGGATGGGACGAACGAATCGGGCCGGCCCGTCCTGTCCGGGGTTTATTATATGGTCATCGAGATAGACGGCCGTGCGGAAAAAAGAAAAATCCTTGTTCAGCGGTGACCGAACCAAGGGTCAAAGACCGGGACGTTGGGGCCGGTATACCGTTCGCGTGGGGCTGTTCGGTGTCATTGCTGGGGGATGGATCCTCGTCAATCCATTGAACGCCGGATTCTTCGCCAAGACCAACCGGGGCCGAACGGGACCAGCAATTTTAAAACTGGAACCCGGCGTTCGAGCGTTGTCGTTAGGCGGGGCTTACGTGGGGATGGCCGACGATTCAAACGCCCTTTTCTGGAACCCCGCGGGTCTCCAACGAACGCCACGCCCGGAACTGCTGGTGGGGCACGCGCGCATTTTCGAGGACCAATCCCAAGATTACATTGGATTTGTCCGTCCCACCTGGCGGCGAGGCGAACGGGAATCGTGGGGCATCAGCGCTTCTTATCTTGCCATCGACCGGTTCGATTTGGTGAAAGAGGGAACCCCCGCCGGCAGTGCCCAGCCCTGGGAAGGGACGATAGGCCTCTCCTACGCCCACCCGTTCCGCGACGTTCAGTGGGGCGTCACCGGAAAAGTGGCGCAAAAATCACTTCCCGGTGTTTCCGCCCAATCTTTCGCCGTTGATATCGGATTGCAAAAAGTCGCACACGATCTCAAATCCGATTGGGGCCTGGTGTTGGCCAATCTCGGCACCCCCATGACCTTGGGAACCGATAAAATTTCGCCCCCCTTGGTGATTCGGTTCGGGGCATCACGAAAAATTACGCTGGGGAAAAAGAACCACCTTCGATTTTCGGCCCAATTCGACGCGCCGTACGACGATCTCAGTGTCGGCCGACTGGGCGCCGAATACGTTTTGCCTGGGAAAGAGTGGGCCCTGGCGTTGCGCGCGGGAGCGCAAACCGCGGGCGCAACCCGTCTGTCGGCTGGGTTCGGGGTGGGGCGCGGATCGCTGTCAATGAATTACGCCTACGCGCCCAGCGAACGGTTGGGGGACAGCCAACGGCTGGACATGGCTTTTCGGTTCGGTTCGCCGTTGGCACAAGAAGAGAAACGGCGGGCCTTGTTTGACCAGGCGCGGTCCGCCTGGACCCAGGGACAAGCGGCGAAAGCCGCCGACATTTTGGAGGAAATCAGCGCCATTTCCCCACACTATTATCCGGCGGTCCAACTCGCGAAAGACGTCAACCGCCGAATTGAAGAAAGCCTCAAACCGGAAACCCTCTTCAATCTGGGGATGCAGGCGTTCACGAAAAAAGAGCACGAAACAGCGGCGGCCTATTTCCGCAAACTGGTGATCCTCGATCCCCGGTATCCGGAAGCGGCCGAGCTATTGAAAAAATCCGAATCTTTCCTGGCCGCCCAGCGAGACGCCCAAGCCCGCGAAGAAATCAAACGCGCCAAAATGTTAGAACGTCAAACCGCGTATCAAGCGGCCCGGGACCTTCAACGGGAAGAACGGTGGGAAGAGGCTCTCCGCGCCTGGCGAAAAGCCCTCGCCCGGTTTCCAAACGAAAAAGAGGCGACCACCGCCGTGAAACGATGCCGAGAAAAGTTGCTTGACCGAGCCGCCGCGGCCGAACAGGCAGGCGATACGGAAAAAGCCATCGCCACCCTGCGCCACCTCCAACAAGACGACCCCGACCGTGCGATCGAGCGCCGCGTCCATCAACTGGAAAAAAGTGACCACGCGGAAAAAATCGCCCAGTCCCAAACGCTCTATCGTGACGGCGTCCGCGCTTACGACGCAGGCGATCTTAAAACCGCCCTGCCGCTTTTTGAAAAAGCGGCGCACCTCAACCCCGCCGATTCCGCCATCGCCCGCGCCCGCGACCGCGTCCAAGCCGAACTGGCGAAACAGCCCCACGAATAGACGCCACCGGCGTTTAGGCCGCCTAAATGCACCAGTCACGGTCATAGCTTTTTGGGGGGCCCGGATTTGAGGCGATTTCAAGGCGCGATGAGGACGCATGCCCTCAGCGGCATCTCACCAAGGAGCAACGTGGCCCAGGGACAAAAATTTCCAGAACATTGGATGCGATATTTTCGGGCAGGCCCTAACGGGGGAACAACAGCCCCCGTGCCTGATAAAATAAAGTACACTTTCATTTATCATGTTTGGCTCATGACGAGGAACTGTGGGGTTGATTTTCCTTCCCCTCTTGGGGGAAGGCCCTTCGGGCCCAGGGCGTATTCGGCCCGTTGCCATCGTGTGCCACTGGCACACGCAACCCCCGAAGGGGCGGATGAGGGACCTTCTGAGTTACTTCCCCGGCAAATCCCCCCACACCCCCCTTTTTCAAAGGGGGGACCATAAGTAACTCATCTATTTGACTTGGCCACGAAGCTGGCCGAGTCTGGCGCTGGGTAGTTACCCTATTTGCTTAAAACGACTGGGGCTTCTTTTTCTTTCTGTCGAACACTGGGCAGAATCACCGTTTCCCAGGGGGAACGCATCTCGTATCGTATCCCACGCCAAGTGATTTTGTTTGTGAACAAGGAATTGATCGTGTTGATCAGGCTCAAGAACGGCGCCAACGACGCGGCGAACATGTAGTGCCACTTCAGCTTCGCAAGGGAATCGGACATTTGAGGCAACATCTCCCGCACCGATCCCAACAACCACAGGGCGTTCACCCATTGGAGCGGAACCATCGCCAGGCACGCGGAACCAATCAGGGCCGATGTTCCCCCCCCGATCAACCACGAAAAAAGACTGGCCAGCCCAAACACAACAAAGAGACATCCCAACGAATGCCCAATCGCCGCGCCCCACCACAACGGCTGGAAATAGACCTTTGAAATCAGGCTCTGCCGGTTGGTGAACTCTATTGTTTGTCCCAAAGTCGACCCTTCGTGGCTGACCGCCACACAGCTGGGCACAAACTGGGTCTCGAGACCCAATCCACGAACTTTCACCGTCAACATTAAATCGTCCGACAGCGTTCTGTCCCAGGCCTGGGTCATGCCAGCGGTGTCATACACACTCTTTCGTATCTCTGGGGAGCATACCACCGATACCCCGTGGTCGCGCCCACCTGGGGAAGAATCAACGGGGCCACCAGCCGCCGCACAAATCCCACGTCCGGCCGCAGGTCCGAATCCGCAAACACCAAAATGTCCGCGGATGTCCCCACAAATTCCACCGCTCTCAACAAATTCGTGATCTTTTGCGCCCGCACATTTTCAATTCCCGCCACAATGCGGCACGCTTTCACCCGCCCGGCATTCTCCTCTATCAAAGCGTCTATTTCCGCGCAGGCGGGATCGTCGGCCGTGGCCACTGAAAACACCAGTTCCAGAAATGGGTAATCCTGGTCAAAGAACCCTTGCAGGTTGTCGCGAAATCCGGGATCGATGCCCTTGCACGGCAATATCACCGCCACCCGACCCCGGGGCCGGGGATAGAGAACGTTCCCCAACACCCCCGCCTGTTTGCGAAACCGCGCGGTCAAAAACAACGGAATTAGCCCAAACACCACCGACAGCGCCACCAAGATCACAGCGACTGTGATGTTCATGACCGGCCTCCAAACACCATCGTCATGTGATCTTTCTTTTTGGGGTCTGTGAAATACCCGAGAAATAGTTTCACCAACAGGGACGGATGTTTGAAAAACAGATCGATCCGGGGCGGTTCGTACCCCAGGTCCACATCGTTTCCGCCATAGGCCATGAGCGACGCGATGAAAGCATACGACGTTGCCGGTTGCCAGGAATCCATGTAGAAGGTGTCCCGGCGTGACACCAGATCCACCCCTTCCTCCCGGCCGATCCGAACGAGGGCCTTTTCAGAAAGGACGTTCACGTGGTAAGGCACATGGAGCATATGAAGATGCCCGTCCGCGTCCTTAAGGTTTATCCCCTCCGCCCGCGGGGTGGTGACACACAAACGGCCCGAGGATTTCCTCAGCCCGTTCAGTCGACGGAAGAACCCCACCGGGTCTTCATCGTGTTCAATGGTGTCCATGCTGATCACCCAATCGTATTGGCGTTGCAGTGTGGCGGGGTTGTTATAGAACGGGACGTACGGGTCAAACCCGGTGCTGTGCACATATCCCCGTTCACGCAAGAAGTCGAGAAACAATCCCTGATTACAGCCATAATCAAGAATGGTGTGTTCTTTTTTTAATCCCGCCTTGACCAGGTCTTCTAAAATCACTCCATACCAGACCCTGAAAAAGAACCCGAGTTTTTGTTCTCGAATGGGGTAGTTCGCGTAGTATTCGGCCAGATTGTTGACCCGCTGGGTTTGGAGAGACTGGCAGTGGGCGCACCGATCCACACGAAAATACTGGTCACGATATTGGCGCACATTGCATCGAACCATTCGTGACTCGGCGGATTCGCTGGTTTCTCCGCAGACCGCGCAGGCCAGCTTTTTCGGGCCTTTTACCGAGACAGGCTCTTGATTCAGAATGGGGATCATAAATCTCCTCCTGTGACAGCCACTTCAAGTCCCCGCTTTTCAAACGAATTGGCTGTTAGCGTTTTTAGGTTGGCTCTGTTCTGCGCATGGATTGGTTCCCAGACAAATCCGATTCCACAGGAAGCGAAGGGGCCCAACTGGCGACCGATTAAGCCCTCCCAACTTGTTTTGAAACCCGCTGTTGTGGCAAGGTGCGACCATTGATCCCGAGTCCATTCATGATGGGGAAGGGAAAATCCCTGGGACCAACGAAGGAACCGGTGGAATCCACGAAAGATCATCCGGTCAGTGACACTCTCGTTGCGGTCTTCAAAGACAATGACCGCCCGGCGCGCCACGCGATGGGCCTCGGACAATACCGCCGCGGGATCTTCCGCGTGGTGCAATACCCAAAGAAGCAAAACGACGTCAACACATTGGTCGGGGAAGGGGAGCGTTTTCCCGTCGTATAAGGTGACGGGGAGAGTCGTCTCATTGTGGTTTTCCACGTCCACGGGAATGAGGTCACACCGCATGCGGTTCTTTAAAAGGAGGTCCAGCCGACAATCTCCCGCGCCCAAGTTGAGCACCTGCTCGCCCGGTCGAACCCATTGAATCAGCTTTTTGTAACTCCATTCCGCCCGGTGATCGTGCACCCACTGGTCCGCGTTTTTCATTTGATGCCTCCCTTTTTCAAAATCTCTCAATTCCCGCTTCCAACACCAGTGTAATGTATAGGATTCACATCCATGTCCCATCCATGTCACACCTGTGTCAAACTTTTTCCCCTTGCGAAAGGGCGAATTTGGGCTATACTTGAGAAGCCATGTCGTTCAAAAAAACCCGATGGGCCTTTTTGAGTTTATGGATCGTTGGCCTAACGAGCCATCCTGTTCTCGCAGGTGATTTGTACTCGCTTGCAGGGGACAGCGACTTTACGGTCCTTAACGACCGATCACCTAGCCAGATTGTTCCCGTGTCCACCTGGGTGGGAGATTTTAACGGGGATGGAATCATGGACCTGGCCATTGACAACAGTGTTAATGGGAGTTATGGCAACGCAGAAACAAATGTGTTGTTTGGCCCTTTAAACAAAAGCAATCGATTGAGTTTAGACAGTGATTTCAGGTTGACACCCGCCATCTCAGCGATGGGGGACTTCGACAACAACAACATTGACGACTTTTTAATCGTTGAATCGACCCGGATTTCTATCGTGTTTGGGAAAGTTGGCCTGACTGGGTTGGTGGACCTCGCCCAAACAAATGCGGACGTTGTTCTCAACATTTCACAAAACCACAATTTTGCTTATGCCGTGGTTGGAAACTTTAATGGGGATGATTTCACGGACCTGGCTATTACCGGGAGTTTTTTAACCGATGAAGGTCATATCCTTTTCGGTCCATCCCCCTTTGTAAAAGGAACCTATGACATTTCAGCTATCCCCCACCAAACAGTCATACGGTTTTCCAATATTTTGTTGAATAATTTGGGTTCCGGCATTTATTCCAAAGATGTGGACGGTGATGGAAAAGACGAAATTTTTATGAGTACCGATTATAGGGTCACAACAAACGAGCCCTTTGCGAAGGTGTTTCAGATCTTCAAAGGACGAAGCCAATGGGCTGATGAGTGGGACATGGGAACAACCCCCGCGGATATCACTGTTTTGGGGGTCCCCAATTCAGATTTAACTATCTTGAACTTCCGGACCTATGGCATTGGGGATTTTACTGGGGATGGGAAATGCGAAATGTTTCTGCACTATAAAAGGAATTTCCCAAACTTCGAGCGTTTCTTTATGTTGGACGGTTCTTTTATTAACTTGTCAACACCCGCTTTCATCAACATTCATGAGGGACAACCGGGGCGAGCCTTACCTCGCCTATTCTGCCCTCTGAGGATGATTTTGCACAACCTCTCGCAACGGGAGACTTCGACGGGGACGGGCGGGAAGATCTTTTCTTGAGATCACTTTATCTTAACGCCCTGATCAGTTCCGACTACCCCACCGGTTTCCCCGTTGACGTGAGCACTTCGTCGTTTAAGATTCATGGCGGTCATGAAATTTCTTTGGGGGATATGAACCAGGACGGCCGGGCGGATTTGTCGGTTTCACTGACTGGAAATTTCCAAATTCCTGACGGATTTGCGTCCAGCGCCGTGTTTGGCTATTACGGGTTTCGGCCCCTACGTCATCCGCGGGCCGTGGTGACCAAGGGGGTGGACGCACGCTGGGTGGATGTCAGCCTCTCGGTGGAAAGGGGGGACCCCACGGAGATGCGGTTCACCGGCGACGTGGACGCGTCCCTTAACGGACAATGGGTTCCCTTCATCCCGGACTATCGCGTCCCCCTCAGCCCATCGACGGGCCCCAAAACGGTTCAGGTAACGTTCCG
This sequence comes from Elusimicrobiota bacterium, assembly GCA_016715645.1. Classification (GTDB taxonomy): domain Bacteria; phylum Elusimicrobiota; class Elusimicrobia; order FEN-1173; family FEN-1173; genus JADKHR01. Next base: position 184,756 of record JADJZR010000003.1, read on the forward strand.
CAACGAGTACAAGCGGGTGAGCGATGCCGTCACCTTCCAGGCCGAGGTGGACACCTCGACCGCCGGAATCACCCCGGTCACGAACCGGATTCGCTCCGGAGAAACCGCCCAGTGGGACCTGCGTGTGGCCAAACTGACCCACGTCCGAGCTCGTCTCCTATTAACCACCGGAGAACCCCTGGTCGAGATCTTTAACGGCGACGGAGGCCCCGGCGTTGTGTCGCTGGCCTGGAACGGCCAAAACGACGCGGGCCACCCCGTCGCGCCGGGCGTTTATGTGTTGGTGGTCGACATGGACAGCCAACAATTTAAAACGACCGTGCTCGTCCGGTGACTTTTTACCGCAAGACTTTCATTTTCGGTCTGGCCCTTGACGCGGCGATTTACGCGTCGGCGGCGCCATTTTCTGAGCAAGCCCTGGGAACCCGCGGCCCCGCCGTGCTTCGCCAAGAACCCGGCGTGCGGGCCGCGGCCATGGGCGGCGCTTATGTGGCCTTGGCGGACGATGCGACAGGCGCGTATTGGAACCCCGGGGCTCTGCAAGAAACGTCCGGCCAAGACATCGTCCTCTCTCGCTCGGACTCCTTTAGCCAGACCTACAACTATTTGGGCTACACCCGGCCGGTGTGGTGGGCCAAGGACCGACGCACTGTGGGGGTCAGCGTGGGGAACGTAAGTTACGCCCCCGTGGACGTGGTCGAAAATTTGGAGCCCAAGGGCACCGAGCGCCCCCAGGAAACCGTGGTCGGGTTCACCTACGCTCAACCCCTGGCGTCCCTGTCCATTGGTGGAACGCTCAAATGGGTCAACCAACACGCCGACGAGAACGCCCAGTCCTGGGCCGTGGACGCCGGTCTTTTTGGCAAGATGTACTCCGGGCGCGGAAGTTGGGGCGTTGCGATGCAAAATGTCGGGCCGGGGATAAATCAATCGGGAACAAAGACGGGGTTTCCGTTCGTGTTGAGGTCCGGGATGGCCTGGCGGGTGTTTCCGTCTGAACCGGGCGGAAAACGCGGTCTTTTATTGGCGGGCGAGCTGGACCTGCCGGTGGACGACACCGTCAGACCCCGGGCCGGGGTGGAATACGAGGTCCGGTTGAAAGAATCTTTGCGGGCCAGTTTCCGTGGCGGGTGGCGGTCCACTGCGGGCAATATCGAAGAGGGCGAGCTGGCCCTGGGGCTTGGCTTGACCGCCGGGTCGGCCCGGATCAATTACGCCTATGTGCCCAACCAGACACTGGGCGCGACCCAATGGGTGGACGTGGGGTTTCATTTTGGCGGTGTTCCGCTCCAACAAACCGAACGGGCCCGTAAAATGGCCGAGGCCGAGGTCCTTCTAACGGAGGGTCGACTGACCTCTGCGGAAGAAAAGCTTGAGGAATTGCTTCGTCTATCGCCCCGCTATCCGCCCGCCCGCAAACAAATTCAGGAAGTTCGACGTCGGTTTGACCAAAGTGTCCACCCGGAAACGTTGTTCATCCTGGGCCAGCGGGCTTTTGCCCAAGGGAACTACGCGGAAGCCGTGGACTATTTGAGCAAGCTGATGATCACCGATCCCGACCACCGAACCGGAAAAGAAATGTTGGAGAAGGCCGAGAAAGAAGTCACTCGCGCTCGCATGGAACGCGTCAAAAAAGAAATGGCGGCTGAAAAACAAAAAGAACGTTCCGCCCTTATTCGGCAAGCCGAAACCCTCTCGCGCCAAGCCCAGTGGCGGTCGGCCTTGCCCGCCTGGCGCAACGTCCTGGCGAAAGACCCCGCCAACACCCACGCGCGGGCCGAGGTGGCCCGGGCGCAAACCGCCCTCTACGATCAGGCACGGTCCTTGGAAACCTCAGAACAGTTTGAAAAAGCCACGGACCTTTATCGATTCCTGGACAAAGATGACCCCGGCTATAAAGATTGCGCTGAAAAAGCGGAACGGTTGGCGAACCAAACCCAGGTGAAAAACCTGCAACGCGCCCAAGAAAAATACGAAAGGGGACTGCTCTTATTGAAAGAAAATAATGTGGCCGAAGCACGGCGTCTTTTCCAGCAAGCCGTGGATTTGGCCCCCAACAATAAAACATTTCAAAAAGCCCTCGAGCGAACCCAATGACCTTGCGAATGCGTTTCACACTATTGATTGGCCTTCTCCTGTTGTTTGGGGTGGGTCTAACGGGGACCACCATTTACCTGGGGGAGCGCCGGGTGCGGTTGCGTGAAAGGGCCGACAGCCGCCAGGCCCTAATGACCGCCTTTGCCGAGTACTGCCGTGACGCGCTCAAGACCCACGACCACCTGCAGGCCATGAACGCGGCGGAATCGTTGGTGCGCGCGGCGGGGGTCCTTTCCGCTTACGGGACGGACGAAAAGGGCCGGGTATTTGCCCACAACGATGTGACCCGTGTGGGCCGGCCTCCGCCCCCCTTGCCGGCTAGTGAACTGGTGTTGAACGAGCCTCTTTCCAAAGACCCAAGGGAAAGGGCCCAGTCGGTCATTGTATTTTCCCGCAAAAACATTGAACGCGCCGAACAGGAAGCAATTCGGCTCACGGGTCGGCGGATCGCGGGGGCCACAGCGGTGATTCTTATTTTTGGGCTAATATTTTCCGCGGCCTTGGCCCGAAGCATTTCCCGACCCATTCAACGCATGGCCCGGGCCACCCAAGAATTGGCCCAAAACAATCTGGATCACCGAATTCCCGTGAACCGGTCGGACGAACTGGGCCGACTGGCCGGGGACTTCAACCACATGGCTGAACGGTTGGGCGAATTGGACAAAATGAAAAACGATTTTGTGTCCATGGTCACCCACGAACTGCGCTCGCCCCTGTCGGCCATCGAGACCTACGCCAGCTTGATCGCGGAGGAATGGCGAAACGGCGACAGCGCCGACCTGGTGGACCATCTCACCACCATCCGCAACAACGCCACCCGATTGGGCCGATTTGTGAACAACATTTTGGACGTCGCTAAAATTGAGTCCAAGGCCTTGGATGTCCGAAAAGAAAATATTTCTGTCGCGCAGGCCTTTAAGGACCAACTGGACCTCTTTTACGCCCGCGCCAAAGAGAAAAATGTCACTCTGTCCGCGGACCACACTGTTGACGATGTCACGGTCTTTACGGACCCGGACATGCTGGCCCAAATCCTCACCAACCTGGTGGGCAACGCGCTTAAATTTACGCCCCCCGGCGGTCAGGTTCGGCTCTCATCCAAAGCAAGGGTGGTCCGGAACCATACCGCCCACGTGCAACTGAGCGTGGCGGACACGGGGCCCGGCATTGCGGCCAAAGATCAAGAACGGATTTTTAACCGTTTTGAACAGGTGGCGGAAATCCGCGATAAAATGAAAGGCCAGAAAGGAACCGGGTTGGGACTGGCCATCACCAAAGGGTTGGTGGAAGTCCAGGGCGGGACCATCGAGGTAGAGAGCGAGCTGGGACGAGGCAGTGTCTTTTCGGTCTATTTGCCGGAGGAATAGCATGGCACGAATTTTGGTGGTGGAAGACGAACCCGATTTCGCCCGTTTTCTGGGAGGAGTGTTAAAAAAAGAGGGGTTTGTGGTGAGCGAAACCGACGACGGACTTCAAGCCCTGAAAATGGTGAAAGAGTCGCCCCCGGACCTTCTGTTGTTGGATTGGAACCTTCCCGGCAAAAACGGAATTGACGTCTGCCGCCTATTAAAAACCGATCCCGCCACACGGGCCATTCCCATCATTATGTTGACGGTTCGGGGGGCCGAAACGGACGCGGTGCTCGGGCTTGAAATGGGCGCGGACGACTATGTGGTCAAACGGGTTTTGCGGCCGAAAGAACTGGTGGCCCGGGTCAGGGTCTGTCTGCGGAAAACGTCGGTTCAGTCCTCCGATGAAAAAACGCTCCGGTCCGGCAACCTGGTGGTGGATGTGGCGCGCCGGGAAGTCCGCCAATCGGGAAAGTTGATTGAACTTCGGATGAAAGAATTCGACCTGCTGTGCGCGTTCATACGAAGCCAGGGCCGCGTTCTCACCCGGGCGTTTCTCACCGAATCGGTGTGGGGAGACGAATATTTTGGCACCAGCCGCACCATTGACACCACCATCGGACGACTGCGCGAAAAACTCGGCCGCGAAGGTGACCGAATCCAGTCCATCAAAGGCCTCGGCTACAAATTTGAGGACCAAACGTAACAGCTCAGGCCCCTCACCCTGCCCTCTCCCGAGAGGAGAGGGAAAATCTTTGTTTTCCTTCCCCTCTTGGGGGAAGGTGGCCCGGAGGGCCGGATGAGGGACCTGAGTAGTTACGACCAAACTTAAATTTCCCAGGCGGCCCGGGGCCTCCTATGGCGGGCGTCTTTACTTTTGACACAGGGGGTCGCGCGTTCTTTGCAGGGAATGGCGACAGCTCCTTATGCCGAAGCCTTGATTTTCTGTCGTGAAACTCTCCCCCGCAAACAGGGGGGTGTCACGCTTTTCCCCTGCTCCCAGGGGCTTGAGTCCCTGGGGATTTAGTTGGGCCAAATGCCACCGACTCTGTACCAAAGGACAACCTCAAACCTTGTCAGACACATTTAACAAATATGAAATGCCCCGGATCATGGGCGCATTGGGGGATCGGCGTTTCCATGTGATGGCCAAACCGGCGGGGTCCACCTGCAATTTGGATTGCGCTTATTGTTTCTACCTGAGCAAAGAAACCCTTCCCCGCGGCCCGGGGCCCGGGCGCATGTCGGAAGAAACCCTCGACCAATTCGTTCGACAATACATTGCCGGGGTGACGGCGGAGGAAGTGGTGTTCACCTGGCAGGGAGGGGAACCGACCCTTCGCGGTCTTGATTTTTACCGGAAAGTCGTCGACCTCCAAAAAAAATACGCCAAACCCGGCCAACGGATCGAGAACGATCTGCAAACGAACGGCACCCTTTTAAACGACGAGTGGTGCGCGTTCCTTAAAGAGAACCGGTTTCTGGTGGGCCTCAGCATCGACGGTCCCCGCGCGCTTCACGACCGCTACCGGGTCTTAAAAAACCAGCAACCAACCTTTGACCGCGTATTTCAAGCCGCTCGGCGGCTGGCCGACCACGGCGTTCCCTTCAACACACTGACCTGCGTCAACCGCGTGAACGCGAAGAAACCGCGTGACGTTTACCGGTTCCTGCGCGACGAATTAAAATCCACCCGCATGCAGTTCCTCCCCGTGGTTGAATACAAGGGGTTCCAGACCACGGCTCCCTATGTGTGGGATCCCACGGCGTTTCCGCGAGCCGGATCTCCGGAGGCCCGTCCCGGACAGCCGAATTCCGTGGTGACGGACTGGTCCGTGGATCCAGACGATTGGGGGGAATTTTTGATCTGGGTGTTTGATGAATGGCGGCGGAAGGATGTGGGCAAGATTTTGGTCAACCATTTTGAGACGTTGGTGGCTCAACACAGGGGCGAACCTTCCCAGATGTGCGTCTACAGCGAATTCTGCGGAAAAGGGGTCGCTCTGGAACACGACGGAACCGTTTACGCCTGCGACCACTTCGTCTATCCCGAATACCGGACAGGGCACATCAAAGACCGCCCGTTGGCTGAGCTGGTTTTTTCACCCACCCAAGTCAAATTCGGCCACGCCAAAAACGAACTCCTCCCCGGCGAATGCCGTCGCTGTCCGTACCTCTCAGACTGTTGGGGCGAATGCCCCAAAAATCGCATTCTCCGTACCCAAGACAACGAGCCCGGTTTAAACTACCTCTGCCACGGCCTCAAGAAATATTTCAAACACGCTCTCCCCCACGTGCAAAAAATAGCGGCTGGAAGACCCCGCTTGGCTCGTTGAATCGACCCTATTTGCGTCGGCAATATTGGTGTGGCAACACAAAAAATGTTATGTTCAAATAAATGTTCTTTAAAAGAGCGGTTGTTTTGGCGATTCTTATGGGAACGGGTGGCCATTTCGCTTTTGGGCAGGACGTTCCTCATGGTTGGTCTCTCAGCCTCAACGTGCCGGGGGTTGGGGTGCGCTGGGTGGGTCGTGCCCTGGGAGTTGAGGCCCGGGTCCAGAGCCTTTCGTCTGAGGGGGAACGCACCTCCTTTGCCGGACTTCGCTTTTTCCGTTTCTTTTCCCTGTCCTCACGGCTTCATTGGTACCCCGGGATCGAAACAGGTTTTTTTCGATACGAAGAGAATGGTGTGACAGCGAAGGGGGGTGTCGTGGGTGCTTTTATAGGTGTCGAACGGGCCCTCACCGATCGTCTCTCATTAAACATCGATGCCGGCCCTTCCTACGGCCGCGCTGACGCCGGGGGTGGCGTCGAGGGTTCCACCTTAGACCTCGCGATCAATACATCTCTCCAATGGCATATCGGACGACGTCGATCGTGAAGAACCGTTTCTTTCTGTTGTTACTGGCGGCCCTCCCTGCGACAGCGGCGCAATTTGGCACCGTCGGCGTCGCCCGTCAAGCCGGACGGGAGGCGCGAGACAAAACACTCGAGACCCCTCCCGCGTCACCCGCGTATTTTGTCGACGCCAGCCTGGGGGATGACGGGGCTTCCGGCTCTTCCAGTGATCTCCCTTGGAAAACACTCGCCCGGGTCTCGGCCTCTCCCCTTCCCTCCGGGGCGGTGGTTTACCTTAAACGCGGCGAAATCTGGAACGAACAACTCACCGTCCCCTCCTCGGGTTTTACTCTCGACGCCTATGGCACTGGCGCTGCGCCAAAAATTGACGGCTCCCGCATTCTCGCGGGTTGGACCAGCCTTGGCTCGGGGCTTTATTCGCAAGCGGTTCCCCTTTCCACTGGCGAGGCCCTGGGAAACCTCTCCGAAAACGGGACACTGATGGCTTTTGTCCCTTGGAACACGGATCCGACAACCACCTTCGCGGGCCAGTCGGCGGGAACATACGCCTTCGATTTCGCGCTGTCAACGATTTACATTAAACCTGCTGCTTCTCCTGCGGGTTCCGTTTATAGGGCCAGCGTGAAGATCTTCGGGGTTCTGGCCGCTTCCAAGAGCAATATTGTCATTCGAAATATTCATATCACCCGGTTCAGTCTCAACGGCGTGCTTTTCGAAAATTGCCGTGGGTGCTCTGTTTCTTCCGTTGAAATCTCGGATGGGGGCGGGGCTGTTATCGCTCCAAACCCGGCCGCTCCCCCGACCTATATTTACGCCGGTAACGGCGTCGAGTTCGACACCAATTCTTCGGAAGGGTCTGTCACCGGGGTAAGCGTATTCCGGGTATTTGACAGCGGCATCTCTCCCCAAACCTTTCACAGCAACAACACGGTCTCGGGAATTGATATTCGGGACTCGACCATCGACCGTTGCGGTTTCGCTGGGGTAGAAATCTCGGTTTTGAGCAACGGCGGCACCACCGGCAGTTCCATCACGGACGTCACTGTCTCGGGAGTCCTCGTTGCCAACACCGGTCGCGGCTGGTCCGGCCGCCGCAATGGCACTGAAGGTCACGGCATCCGCGTGATGGCCGATGACGGAGCGGGCACCATGTCAGGAATCCGGTTGGAGCGATGCACGATCAGTAATTCCATCGGGGATGGGGTTCGGTTGGCCGGTAACATCGGCCCCGTTACATTGCACCGGATGAATATTCAAAACAACGACCGCGGCATCTCTGTGGAGGATTCGACAGCCACTTCGCTCAGTCTGATCTTAACGTCTTCTCTTATTCACAGAAACGGTCAGTGGGGGCTTTTTTACAACTCGCCCACGGCCGCCGGCCTGCGCGTGTTTCAAAACACTTTTTTCAGCCACTCGTTCATTCAGCTCGCCATATTTAACCAAGCGGGCGAAGCCCGCATCCAAAATAATATTTTTCATACCACAGCCCCCGTCACCCACCTGTATTCCGAAAGTGTCCTTATGGCTCCCATGATTAACAACAATTGTTACACCGAAATGGGCACCATCGTCGGATACAACGGAACTCCATACTCCCTGGTGACTTCTTTTCATTCCGAAACGGGGTTTGAAATGAACGGTGTCGGAGGCGATGTGGACTTGACGAACCCGATCGGTGGCGATTTCTCCCTTCAGGCTACCTCCGATTGCCGGGGGCTCGGGGCGACAGGGTTGGGGGTAACCGCGGATTACATCGGCGGGGCCTTCGCCTCACCCCCTTCAAGCGGCGCTTTGGAATATCGCTAACCATCATCTCTAAAGCTAAAAAATTCCCATGCAATGGACAGGGGGGAACAGGGTTCACTCACTTTCTTGTCTGTAATCATGTCCTTTTGCCTATTTTTAAGGAGGTGGATTGTGGCAGGACGAGATGATACGCGGTGGATCTTCCTTGGGGTGAGGCCGGTTTAAGAATTCCCACGGACACAAGGTGGGCCAATTCGCGGAAGGCGGTTGCGCGACTCGCTCGAGTCATTCCCACGAATTTGCGTGTGGTCATTCCACCGGCAAACCCCTGTGGCTCACAGTCCAACATAGCGTTCAGCGCCTTTCGTTGACGAGGGCTTAATTCAACAGCGACGTGGTCTTGCCAAAACCGGGCTTTTGTCAGAACCGAGCTCAGGAGACCGTCGGAGTTTCGAATGGCGTCCGCGAGGGTGGTCAGGAACCAGAGGAGCCAGGGGGTAATGTCAAGAGACCCTTTTGAACAGCTTTCCAAAACATCGTAGTAGGAGGACCGGTTATCCATGATGGCCGTGGACATGGAATAGCACCGCCGGCCTGTTTTCTCATCTTGCGCGAGGGCCATATCCGTTAAGGCGCGCGCTATTCTTCCATTGCCGTCTTCAAACGGGTGGATGGTCACAAAATAAAAATGACCCACCCCAGCCCTCAGAAGGCCATCCATTGAAAGGGAGTCTTGGTTCCACCATTTTAGAAAGCGGGACATTTCGAAAGGAAGCCGGCGTTGAGGGGGGGCCTCGAAGTGTATGCGTTCATGGCCCATGGGGCCCGAGATGACGCGCATTGGTTCAGTTCCCCGCCATTGCCCCACCCGGATCTTGTGAAAACCTGAATAGCCCGTTGGAAAAAGAGCCGCTTGCCACCCTTTAAGATGTTTGGAAGTTAATGGATTTTTAAAATGGAGTGTCGCGTCCAACAAAACATCCACTAGCCCATCGATCGAACGGGCGGACTGGGGCAGTCCCGCCGAGGGGAGGCCCAATCGCCGTGCCACCGATGATCGGACAGCGGTCGGATCCAACTGTTCTCCTTCGATGGCCGCGGTCTTGATCACTTCGGCGGTCAAAACACGGGATTCGGATTCCATTGTCAATTCTATCCCGAGCCCCGACAGCTTTTGCAAAAGGGCTCCCTGGGCCAATCGAACGTGGGACAAGGGAGAAAGCAACGACTCCGCTTTCCATCTGAAAGCGGGCCAAACCGGGGATTGCCAAATGTATTTTAAACGCTCCATAATATGAAGCGATTATAGCTCCCAATCGCCTCACGCGCAAGGTCTGTTGCGTTTTGTTACCAGCCCCGCGAAATATTGATTATGTGATTATTAAATGTCAGCATCCAAATTAGATCAACGGGAGGCCCTCCATGAAAAGAATTGCTCAATCATCCTGGTCCCAAATGGCGAAAACCGGTTTGGCTTTAATTGTGGGAGGAACCCCGGCGTCGGCGACGGTCCCGAACGTTGAAAAGAAACCCGTCCCTGACGGAATGGATCGATCGGTTCTCCCCATCCAAGAACCCTCTTACCCCATCGTGACGGAACTGGACGCTCGGAAAACCAAAGCCCCGGCGCGGTTCAACGTAAAGGCCCCGGCCGACGCGCCGAACGTGGTCGTCGTTTTGCTGGACGATATCGGGTTCGGCCATTCCAGCGCGTTCGGCGGACCAATCCATATGCCGAATTTGGAGCGGCTCGCGGCCAACGGTCTTCGCTACAACCGGTTCCACACGACGGCGTTAAGCTCCCCGACGCGCACCGCCCTTTTGACCGGTTACAACCACCACTCTAATAACGCTGGGGCCATCATGGAAGTGGCCACGGCCTTTCCCGGCAACACGGGGATCCGTCCGCAAACCATCACGCCGGTGGCCCAAGTGCTCCGAATGAACGGCTACAACACGGCCGCGTTCGGCAAATACCATGAAACGCCGCCCTGGGAAGGATCTGTTTCTGGCCCCTACGACCGCTGGCCCACCGGATCGGGGTTTGAAAAGTTCTATGGGTTCATCGGCGGGGAAACCAACCAATGGCACCCCATGATCTACGACGGCACCACGCGGGCTTATCCCGACGTGGAAGCCCCCGGATACCATTTTACGACGGACATGACCAACCAGGCCATTCGGTGGATGAACACTCAACAATCCCTCACGCCAGAGAACCCCTTCTATATGTATTTCGCTCCCGGCGCCACCCACGCGCCGCACCACGTGCCGAAATCCTTCATTGCAAAATACAAAGGAAAGTTCGACCAAGGCTGGGACAAATTGCGACAGGAAACGTTGGCGCGGCAAAAAAAGTTGGGCATTGTTCCCAAGAACACACGGTTGGCCCCGAAACCGGCCGCCATCAAAGATTGGTCGGTGTTGTCCTCGGACGAAAAACGGCTTTTCGCCCGGCAGATGGAGGTGTTCGCCGGGTTCGCCGAACACACGGACATGGAAGTAGGGCGGTTGATCCAGGCGATCGAAGCGCGGGGAAAAATGGACAACACCTTGTTTTTCTACATCGTCGGCGACAACGGTTCCAGCGCCGAGGGCGGTATGATCGGCATGTTTAATGAAAACACTTATTTCAATTCGGTTCAGGAGACCCTGGACATGCAGTTGCAACGAATCGACGATTTGGGGACGGATAAAACCTACAACCATTTCGCCGCCGGCTGGGCCATTGCCGGAAACACGCCGTTCACCTGGTCCAAACAAGTGGCCTCGAACTTCGGTGGGACGAGAAACGGGATGGTGGTCCATTGGCCCGCCGGGATCAAGGCCAAAAACCAAATCCGCTCGCAGTTTCATCATGTCATCGATGTGGCGCCCACCATTTACGAAGCGACGGGCGTTCCCGCCCCTCGGAAGGTGAACGGCATCGAACAACGTCCCATCGAGGGAATCAGCATGTCCTATTCATTTGAAAACGCCAAAGCGCCCGAGGCTCGAAAAACCCAGTATTTCGAGATGATCGGCAACCGCGCCATCTATCACGACGGTTGGTTTGCCGGAACCATTCACAAGGCGCCCTGGGAAGCCCAACCGCGCCGTCCTCTGGCAGAGGATGTTTGGGAGCTTTACAACGTGAACGAGGACTTCAGCCAGTCGCGCGATCTTGCGGCAAAATATCCGGACAAGCTTGAGGAGCTCAAGAAAAAGTTTTTGGAGGAAGCGGTCAAATACAACGTTCTCCCCATCGACGATCGAAGCATCGAGCGTTTTGATCCCGTCATCGCCGGCCGTCCGGACCTCATGAACGGACGCACGAAACTCGTTCTCTATGAAGGCGCGACCGGCATCCCCGAAAACGCGTTCATTAACATCAAGAACACCTCGTTGTCCATTACCGCCGAGGTCGACGTCCCGGCCGACGCCTCCGGCGTCATCCTCTGCCAAGGGGGCGACTTTGGCGGCTGGACGTTCTATTTAATGGACGGAAAACCGGCCTACACCTACAATTGGGTCGGGTTGGAATCCTACACAGTGTCTTCTGAGACAAAATTCCGGCGGGCGCCCACACCCTCCAATTCACGTTTGATTACAAGGGGGCGCGGAGCCGGCGGGGTTGGAACGCTGTTCCTTAACGGCGAAAAATTGGCGCGGGCACGATCGCAAAAACCAACGCCAACACCTTCGGAATCGACGAATCCGCCGATGTCGGCACGGACGAAAACACGCCTGTCTTTCCCACCTATCACAAAAAGGAAAAATTCACCGGCCATATCCGCCAAGTCACGGTGGAAACCTTCCCGGGAAAATAATCGTAACAGCTCAGGCCCCTCACCCTGCCCTCGCATCAGCGGCTCTGCCGCCCCAGGTGCCCCGATCTCTGTGAGGGGCCTCCCGAGAGGAGAGGGAAAATCTTTTTTTCCTTCCCCTCTTGGGGGAAGGCCCTTCGGGCCCAGGGCCTATTCGGCCCGTTGCCATCGTGTGCCACTGGCACACGCAACCCCCGAAGGGGCGGATGAGGGGCCTTCTGAGTTACTTCCCCGGCAAATCCCCCCACACCCCGAATCAACGCCTCTGGTGACCGCGCTAGCGGAAATGTCTCGTGGGAGAGACCGCCTCAAGTGCACGTCGCCCTTAGACGAGCCCCTTTTTCAAAGGGGGGACCATAAGTGACTCTCCTATTTGACTTGGCCACGAAGCTGGAGAGTCTGGCGCTGAGTAGTTACATTCACGGCACTCCTGGCTTGCGCCGTATATTTCCGCTCATGGGCGGTCTTCTATTTCTTTACAAGAACCGGGGCTTCTTTTGCTGTTGATCGAACACTGGGCAGAATCACCGTTTCCCAGGGGGAACGCATCTCGTATCGTATCCCACGCCAAGTGATTTTGTTTGTGAACAAGGAATTGATCGTGTTGATCAGGCTCAAGAACGGCGCCAACGACGCGGCGAACATGTAGTGCCACTTCAGCTTCGCAAGGGAATCGGACATTTGAGGCAACATCTCCCGCACTGCTCCCAGCAACCACAGGGCGTTCACCCATTGGAGCGGAACCATCGCCAGGCAACGAATGCCCAATCGCCGCGCCCCACCACAACGGCTGGAAAAGACCTTGAAATCAGGCTCTGCCGGTTGGTGAACTCTATTGTTTGTCCCAAAGTCGACCCTTCGTGGCTGACCGCCACACAACTGGGCACAAACTGGGTCTCGAGACCCAATCCACGAACTTTCACCGTCAACATTAAATCGTCCGACAGCGTTCTGTCCCAGGCCTGGGTCTACGCCAGCGGTGTCATCACACTCTTTCGTATCGCCATGGCCGCGCCAAAACAGAAATTGCGTTTGGAATCTGACATGAAAGGCAAGGCTCCGGCGTTCCAGGTGCTTCGCAGGATGGAGCCCAAACCTGTGTTCTGGGGGCGTACCACCGATACCCCGTGGTCGCACCCACCTGGGGAAGTATCAACGGGGCCACCAACCGCCGCACAAATCCCGCGTCCGGCCGCAGGTCCGAATCCGCAAACACCAACATGTCCGCGGATGTCCCCACAAATTCCACCGCCCGCAACAGATTCGTGATCTTTTGCGCCCGCACATTTTCAATCCCCGCCACAATGCGGCACGCTTTCACCCGCCCGGCATTCTCCTCTATCAAAGCGTCTATTTCCGCGCAGGCGGGATCGTCGGCCGTGGCCACTGAAAACACCAGTTCCAGAAATGGGTAATCCTGATCAAAGAACGCCCGCAGGTTGTCGCGAAATCCCGGATCGATGCCCTTGCACGGCAAAATCACCGCCACCCGGCCCCGCGGTCGCGGATAGAGGACATTTCCCAACACCTTCACCTGTTTGCGAAACCGCCCGGTCAAAAACAACGGGATCAGACCAAACACCACCGACAGCGCCACCAATATCCCAGCGGCAGTGAGGTTCATGGGTCCTTGGTTTTTTCCCAAAATCGCTCAATGTTACCGAGAACGGCGGCCGTGGGCGTTCCTTCTCGCCCACGAAAATATTCCCCCACTTGGGAGGCGTACCGAAACGCCGCTTCCCGTTTACAGTGTGCCGTATCAGAAATATGTTCCACCACGGGGTCCCAGCGATGTCCCCGGCTGATCCATCGCCGCCGGTGTTTCGCCAACTGCCTGGCCAGGAAAAGGCCCGCCACCAAACCGGCCCCCCATCGCACAGAGACATTGATGTTTTGGATTGGGGCCATGCCCGAAAACCCGACACCGGTTCGTAAAACCGCCCCCCACAAGCTCCCCCCTGTCCCCGGGAGGATTCCCAACTCCCGAAGTCGATATATTGTGAAGTTGGGCACCAAGGCGTAGGGCATGTCTTCATAAAAGAGCGTGCGAGGATCGTCCCACCAATCCTCGGCGGCCATGTGGGCCATTTGGTGATCCACGTGCCACCCCACGGCCAAGGGGATATACAGGGATTCAAAAGAGATTCGAGAAAGGAAATCGTTGATATGGGCTTTGAGTGCGGGTAAACGCGCTATGTCCGAGGGTAGGGGATCGCCGAAGAGCCTTGAAGGCGCGCGGTAGGTTGATTCGCGACAGACAGCGTCCTTTTCCCCTAAAGTGCGGGACTCAAACCCCAATTTCGCGGCAACGGCGCGCTCTTCCGCGTCGCGGTTATTCTGTGCCACCACCCCCCAAGCCTTAACGTTTTCAGGGTATCCCGTGAACAGGTTCAACACCAACACCCGCCCTTCCTTTTGCAGATGAACCATATGGCCCCCGGCCGAAAAAACGTCCCAATGGGGGGAGAGAATAACCGCCCGATAAACCTGAACGGGAGTTCCCACTCGACTCCCACCGTGCACAATCGTTTGAACGTTTTTCATGGCCGTTCCTCCGTTAGCTCAATAAGTCCATCTTCGCTATCCCCGTCTTCACCAACAGTCTAATGGATGGGCTTGTCACGGTGATGTCAGGGTTGTGTCAGATTTGAAACATTTGAACGAGGTCGAAAACACTGTTTTTCCATTGCAAGAATGGGAAAGTGGGCCTATACTGATGGGCCATGGAGAATCGACTTAAACGTGCGGCATATTGGGGTATTTCTGTCCTGGGGTGCTGGTGGAATAGCTCCGCCTTCGCGGTGGATATTCCTGTTCAAGATGCCGACGTAGTTCTGACGGTGGGGGTTGGGCCCACATCAAATCCAGGCGTTTTGGGAGTGGGTGATTTTGACGGGGATAGTTTCGATGATGTGGCCTGGGGATATAACCATGTTCTTAGCACATCTGATGGGAGCCGAATCGACATTTTTTCCGGCCGGGACCTTCCCAAAAGGGCTAATTTTGATGAGGTTATTCGCTTGAAATGCACGAACGGAAAGTTAACGGCGTTCGGAGATTTTGATGGCAATGGGCGGAGCGACCTGGTTTCTTATGTTTTTTCTGGATCCGCATATTACAGCATGGTTTTGGGGAAAGAGGGGGCCCTTGGCCCCTGGGATTTGACCCAGCCAGAAAATACCGTGCAATTGTTAGGCTTGGTTAATGCTTCACTTATAACGGCTCTCTCGGTTGACATGACAGCTGACGGGATTGCGGATCTTGTGGCCGCAAACATCCAGGAATCCAGCCTTGGGAGAACGCAGAACGGAGTCGTCCGAATACTTCCCGGACGGGAGGTATGGCCCAATAGTGTCAATTGGGCCGCAGACCCTTCTTCCAAAACGATTCATGGGGCAATAAGCCAAGATTTTCCGAACCCCGTGACCAGCGGTGATATCAATAACGACGGCGTATCGGACTTGGCGATAAACGCAAAATCGGGCATTTACATCGTTTTTGGGAGCTCCGTCCTGCCGAAGGAATTAGATTTGGCGATTCAGCCGATCAACTGTTGGATCGGCCCCAGCGGTGCGATCGGGCCGAAAGCGAGCTCACTGGGTGACATAAACGGAGACGGACACGCAGATTTAATTATTTCATGGAGTCAATCGTCCTACTTGCTGGACGGCGCGTTGATAGCCGCCCATCCCATCATCGACCTCACTCCAGGAAGTCCAACAGAACAACCATTGATCCCTCTCGAGGGAACCCATGGAATTATGGAGACCCTCCCGGATTTTGATGGGGATGGGAAAGCGGACCTTATTGCTAGGGATAATTACCTTGCGAGGGACAATTACTCTCTATCCCTCTACCTAACATCCACCTATTCCACCTGGCCGGCTTTCCCCCCCTCCATCGGCACACCAGCTATTCGAATCACTAGCGGGAAATCACTCATTGGCCCGGCTACCGGCGACTTTAACAATGACGGATTTGACGACTTGGTGTTTGGGGAATCCTGGGGGTCCATATACGTGGTTTACGGGTTTAAACCATTGACCCACCCGAATCTAACTATTGAACCGGTGACAGCTCAAACCGCACGGGTGATGGCGAAGATGTCCGTGGACGGGCATCCAACGGAGATGCGCCTCGCTGGAGACATCGCAGACGCGTTTAAAGACCAATGGATACCTTACCAAACTTCTAAAAATATCGAACTGACCCCATCGGCGGGAGGAAAGAATATCGTTGTTCGGTTTCGGAACTCTTTCGGGCGCGAAAGCGAAACGAAAACGGTCTCGGTGACTCTGCGCGTGGTGGATCACCAGGCGGAAGTCGGAAACAACCTCGTGACACCGGAACAGCCCGCGAGAATTGATTGCCGCATGAACGCCCCCGGAAGGCTGAAAGCCGCAGTTTACAGCCGATCCGGTCAAAAAATCATGGACGTGCTGGATGAGGAGCGGGGGATCGGGATCTGGCCGGTGGTATGGAACGGGACGAACAGCGAGGGACGGCGAGTGGCCCCCGGCGTTTATGTTTTGATGGTGGAATCGGCCGGGCAAGAAACCCGCGCTAAGGTGTTGGTGCGGGACTGACATGAGAGCGCGCCTTTTCGTCGTGGCGGCCATTGTGGTCGCCGGCCCTTTCCTCAGGGCCATGGACATCCCGACCGCGAAGGCGGATGTGACCATCGTCAACGATCGGTTTGAACCACGCGAAGGGGTTTCGAACATAAAATTGGCGGTGGGTGATTTTAACGGGGACGGCAACGACGATTTCGCGGTCAGCTTGGTGGACAGTGATCTCCTGATAACAGAGGTCAACGTGGTTCTGGGCGGGGCCTCCGCCGTCGGATTGGTCCAAGCCACGGCCTTGCGCATTCTAACCCCTGCCCCCTTCCAGCAACGGACGTCAAAACAGATTGGCTTTGGGGATATCGATAACGACGGAAAAGACGATTTGTTCATCGCCATGGAACCACCCAACAAACCCGGCATGGCCATTCTTTTTGGCCGGGCCCTGCCGCAGGGCGTTCAAACCACCATCGATCTCAACAGCTCTGAACCAGATGTTATGATGGAGGACAGTTTCTTGGGGATCATCACCGCCGATCTCTCCTTTGCGGTGGCCGAATACACTGGGGATGAGTATAAAGATTTACTGGTGGGAAACCCCATTTCACAGGGGTTTGTCTCTCTCATCCCTGGTCGGGACCGGGAAAGTTTTTCCCGCATCCTTGATCCTTCAGCCTATCCCCAGGTACGACGGATCATAGGTCCCTACAACAGCGGATTGGGCAAAACCGTATTTTTTGGAAACGTCATTGGAAACAGCGCCCCAGACCTGATACTGTCGGCTCCTTACTCCGACCTTGATGGCCGAACGAATGCCGGCAAGGTTTTCGTGTTCGATGGCAGTCAGGCTCTCCCACCCGTTTTCGATTTGGGGACCAGTTCCTCGACTGCCGAGATTCGAGGTGCTTCCTTGTTGCACCAACTTTATTGTTCCGGCGTGGGAGATGTGAACGGCGACGGCCGGGACGATCTTCTTTTGAATTTGAACATTATTAACAATTTTGCTGTATTGGACGGCGCATGGCTCGCGACCCATCCGGTGATTGACCTAAACCCCGCCAGCCTCTATTACGTTCCCGTGACAACCTTCAGCACCGTTTTAGATTACTCCAAGGGGCTTGGCGGAGATTTTGACGGAGATGGATTAAAAGACATTTTTCTTGGTCGCTCCAATACCATTCAGCTCCTCCCTACAAGCGAAGTGGTCGGTTGGCCCAGCTTTCCCCCCACGCTCGAATCCCCTTGGACGTTCCAGAGTGAAACGGGATATATCCGCAACGCCGCCTTTGGAGATTTTAACAACGACGGGATCGATGATCTCGTCATGGCGGAGGAAGCCCATGCGCAAGAGTATTGGGGCGCTTTTCATATCATTTACGGGTTTATCCCGCTCAAGGCCCCCACCCTTCAGCTGGCCCAGCGGACGCCAAACACACCGAGGGTAAACGTGACACTGGCGGTGCAAGGGAACCCAACGGAAATGAAACTGTCCGGAGACATCGTGGACGATTTTAAAGACCAATGGATCCCCTATGGGGTTTCTCACACGGTCACGCTGTCGCCCGCCGCAGGCCCCAAAACCGTCAACGCCGTTTTTCGGAACCCGTTCAAGCGGGAAAGTGAAATCGCCTCGGACAGGGTCACGCTAACGGTGGAAAACCAGGAAACGAAGATAGAGTCCAACCTGATCACCCGCGACCAGTCCGCCCTTATCAATTACAGCCTGACCGCTCCGGGGAGGCTCAAGGCCTCGGTGTTCACTCGGTCGGGACAAAAAGTGGTGGATCTCTTGGACGAGGACCGGGCCGCGGGGTTTTGGCCCATCCAATGGGACGGGACAAACCGAGAACATCGGCGGGTCGCCCCCGGCGTCTATGTGTTGGCGGTGACCACGGGTGACCAACAAGTGAGGACAAAAATCCTTGTTAAAGAATAGGGATGGAACACACTTTTTTCTATGTAAAAGGCAAATCCCCCCTGCCCCCCTTTGCAAAGGGGGGAAAGACAAACCTGCGTTCTTCGGTCCCCCCTTTGAAAAAGGGGCTCGTCTCAGGGCGACGTGCACCTGGGGCGGTCTCTCCCACGAGACATTTCCGCTAGCGCGGTCACCAGAGGCGCTGATGCGGGGTGCGGGGGGATTTGCCGTGGAAGTTCTTTGGAAGTGGGGAATGGCAAAACCCTTAAAACGATGAATGAAGGAACGGCGGGAGTGACGAAGCGATACCTTTTGATTTTTTTATTGGCGGCGGTTTCCGCCCGGGCCGATTTTTTTTCGGACCAGGACACCGCGACCCGTGGCCCCGCCCTCTTGAAATGGGACCCCAGCGCCCGCTCGGCGGGGTTGGGCGGCGCTTATACCGGCATGGCTGACGATTTGGGCGCGCTCTATTGGAACCCCGCCGGCCTTCAACAGCTCGGCCGACCGGAACTTCAACTGTCCCACAGCCAACTCTTCGCGGACCAATCCCTTTCCGTGGCCAATGTCGGCTGGCCCGTGTGGCGGGCTGGCCACCGGGAAACCTGGGGCATGGGGATCACCTATCTGGCCATGGACCCGTTCGATGTGGTCTCGCAAAACGCCGCCGGGGACCAGGCCCATGTGTCCGAAACGGTGGCCTCTCTTTCCTACGCCCGCCCCTGGGGGCCCGCCCAGTTCGGACTCACGGGCAAATACATCCGCCAGGATTTGGACGTGGTCAGCGGTCAAACTTATGCCTTTGACCTGGGTCTACTGGGCCAAAGTGACAACGAACGCTGGGCTTGGGGCCTGACGGCCGCCAACATGGGCCCCGCCATGACGGTGGGGACACAAGAGATCGGGCTCCCACTGGTTTTTCGCCTGGGCGGTAGCGGCCAGGTATACAAAGGACAGCGCGGCCATTGGACGATCTCCGCACAGGCAGACGTGCCCATCGACAATACTGTTCAGGGACACGCCGGAGTGGAATATCAAACGGTCCTCAGCCGCGATTGGCGCGCGGCGGTTCGGGGCGGTTTACAGACCGACGACGCCCAGGGGCCCTTTGCCCTTGGCGCCAGCGTAGAACGGGGCCCCTTGGTCCTCCACTACGCCTTCAGCGAAAACGCGGATTTGGGTGTGGTGAACCGATTGGAAGTGGCGTTAAAGTTTGGCTCGCCCCTGGCCCAGGAAACGGAACGGCGCGTGCTCATGGACCAGGCCCGATCGGCTCTCTTGGCCGGTGATTTAACACCTGCCCAAGTCGCTTTAGATCGATTAAAGGTTCTCTCTCCCACTTACCGGCCGGCGGAAAAGTTGCGGGACCAACTCCGCGCCACCATGTGGGAAACACTGGACCCGCCCACCCTGTTGGCCCAGGGCCAACGGGCCCTCGCGGCGGGCGACCCGGAAACCGCCGCCGTCTTCTTCCGCAAACTGTTGGTGGTTCAACCCGACCATACGGTCGGCGCCGCCGCCCTGGAAAAAGCCGAAAAAGAAATCGCCGCCCGAAGGCTGGCCCAAACCCGTCGCGAGGTGGCCCGCGACCGAGACAAACGGTTGAAGACCGTCATCGACCAGGCCCGCGCCAGCCAGAACGCCCGTCAATGGGACGCCGCCCTGGCTCGTTGGAATGAAGTGTTGGCTCTGGACAAAACCAATGCCCAGGCCCGGGACGGCGTGGCCCAATGCCGGCGAGCCTATTACGATCAAGCCGTGGCCGCCCAATCGGCGGGAGACACGGACAGCGCCCAACGGCTATTTAAAAAACTTCATGAAAACGGCGGCCCCCTAAATGACAGTGCCAAACGGGTGGAAATGATGGCCAACGCCCAACACGAACAGGATCGTCAACGGGCCAAAATCGCCTACGACGAAGGTCGGGAAGCCTATCGACAAGGCCAGTTAACCAAAGCGCGCTCTTTGTTTCAAGAAGCCCACCACCTGAACCCCGGCGACAAAGCCGTGCAACGCGCCCTCGAACGAGTGGAAGAAGAACTTCGCCGCAAGGGAACCCCGTAGGACGAAGGATAAAACAGTCCGGAATTGGCTTATTGACAAACCATCGTTTCTGGGTTACAATCTTACCAGTAGGATTATGGCAGGAGGCGTTCCCATGGACTACATTGGCACCGACACCACCCGCATGTCAACCAAAGGGCAAGTCGTTATCCCAGAGGACATCCGAGATTCTCTGGGGCTCACGAACGGAACACAGTTTGTGGTCATCGCCCACGGGGACACGGTCCTCTTAAAAAAAATTGGCCGTCCGTCCAAAGAGGACATCCGACGACTTTTTTCGGAAAGTCACAGATTCGCTAAAAATAAGGGGTTCACAAAAACTTCCTTGTCCCGCGCCCAACGATGAGGGTCGTTCTCGACACCAATTTCTCCGCCATGCCAAGATATCTTAAAGAAGATTTGCGCCGCAAGGGAACTCCATGAGCATACGCGCACAAATGGCTGGAATTATTGGTGGTCTGTTGTTCATTGTGATCGGGGTCACCGCGGTGGGGCTCTATTGGGCGGAACGGTCGGCGCTTCTTCAAAAAATGGAAGAAACCCGGGAAACTCAACTTTCCCAGTTCGCCCAATCCCTCCGAGACGCCCTGATGGTGCACGACGACTTAGCGGCTATGAACACCGCCAACGCCTTCCTCAAATCGCCCGGAGTGATAGATGCCTATGCCGTTGGGGCCCAAGACCTCATCCTGGCTCACGCCCAACCCGCTCGGGTCGGCAAAAAGGAAATAAAGGTGGACGCAGTGAGGCGGACCCAGGATATCCCGCTGGGCAATAAAAAGGCGATCGCCGTCACGGTCTACGATCCTGCCCATTTGATCAAGGAAGTGGACCGGTCCCTAAAACCCGTGGCGCGACGAATCGCGGGGGTGTCTCTGGCAGCCCTGGGTATTGGGTGGGTGGCGGCGTGGTTGTTGGCGAGCCGGATGATCCGGCCCATTCAACGCATCGCTGAAGGAACGCGGCGCATTGCCTCCGGCGATTTGTCCCACCGCCTCGCCCTGGGACGCGGCAACGAGCTTAAACGGTTGGCCGCGGATTTCGATAAAATGGCCGAACGGTTGGGCGAAGTGGACCAAATGAAAAAAGATTTCGTGTCCAACGTCACCCACGAGCTGAGGTCGCCCCTGTCCGCCATTGAAAGTTACCTCAATTTGGTGACCGACGCCGTGCGGGAAGGCGATCTGTCCCACACCTTGGACCATTTGGCCATTTTGCGCAACAACGCCACCCGGCTGGGGCGTTTTATCGACGATGTGTTAGACCTCTCAAAAATCGAGGCCCGGGGCGTGGACCTGCGCATGGAACCACTGGACCCGGCGACACTGTTAAACGATGTCTCAACCCTCTTTCATGCCAAGGCTCAGGAGAAATCCATCCTTTTAACCGTCGCCGCGACCCCAAAAGCCACCCTCTGGGCCGACGCGGACAAAATGCAACAGATTTTAATTAACTTGGTCGGCAACGCCTTGAAATTTACGCCCTCGGGCGGTAAGATAATTCTGTCAGCCACAGGGGAAGGCCACCGCGTCCGGCTGGACGTCACCGACACGGGCCCCGGAATACCCGCGAACGATGTGGACCGAATTTTTGACCGGTTTGAACAGGCAAAAAATCGGGCCGTCCCCCCCGGAGCTCCCAAAGGAACGGGGCTCGGACTCGCCATCGCCCGGGGACTGGTGGAAGCCCAGGGCGGAACCATCACGGTTAAAAGCGTTTTGGGAAAAGGAACGACATTTTCAGTCTTTCTGAAGGAGCCGACCGCGTGCAACCCCGCATCCTCGTAGTCGACGACGAACCGGACTTCGTCCGGTTCATTGAGGAAGTTCTTAAAAAAGAGAACTTCACCGTGATCTCCGTGGGGGACGGGATCAAAGCCATCAAAATGGCCGGAGAATCCCGGCCCGATTTAATCCTATTGGATTGGAACTTACCCGGCAAAGACGGGCCCCAGGTGTGCCAAGCGTTAAAAGCCGACCCCAAAACCAGAACGGTCCCGGTGGTCATGCTCACAGTGCGGCGAAAAGAAACGGACGTGGTGGTGGGTTTGGAAATCGGGGCGGACGATTTTGTTTCGAAACGGGGCTTGCGTCCCAGAGAACTGGTGGCCCGAGTGCGCGCGGCCCTGCGAAAAAGCGGCCCCCAACCGGACCCCGGAGAAGTTTTGCGGTCGGGCCCCTTCGCGTTGGACACTGAAAAAAGGCGCCTGACCTTAAACGGTCAAGAAGTGGAGCTACGCCCAAAAGAATACGAACTCATTTATGTGTTTATGAAAAACGAGAGCCGGGTGTTAACGCGAAACTTTTTGGAAGAAACTATTTGGGGCACAGAATATTTCGGGTCCAGCCGCGCCATCGACAGCACGGTCACCCGCCTGCGCGCCAAGCTCGGCAAACAAGCCACCGCCATCGAAGCCGTCCAAGGCATCGGCTACCGCTTCGAAATTCCCTAAGAAAGGAAATGACAAATTCAATCCCCAAAAGAGAACGGGACAACCGCTTAGCACCGCTCACGAAATTCCATTTTTGTATTTTTGATAGAATATCTTTCGGCACTTAGGAGATAAAAATGAAAAATCTTGCGGACAGAATCACGATTGATCCTCAGCAATGTGGCGGTCGGCCCTGCATCCGAGGAATGCGTATCCGCGTTATTGATGTTCTCGATTTGCTGGCCAATGGCCTGTCTCATGATGAAATAATCAAAGAATTGCCGGACCTTGAAAGGGAAGATATTAAGGCCTGCCTTCATTTCGCCAGTCATCGATTTAACCATCCGATATTAGCCGCATGATTATTTGGATTGATGCTCAACTCTCTCCAGATTTAGCCCAATGGGTTACGGAAAATTTCAAAGTCGAGGCCAAGTCATTGCGCGATCTTGGTTTACGCGATGCCCAAGATATGGAAATTTTCATTGCCGCTCGAAAAGCCAGTGCGGTCGTCATGTCAAAAGATGCGGATTTTATCTCCCTCCTTGAACAACACGGGCACCCCCCGCAGATCCTTTGGTTGACCTGTGGAAACACCTCCAATGCCCATCTAAAAAGAATCCTAGAAAAAAGCATGCCCCAAGCCATTCAAATGTTGCGCAATGGGGAAATCCTGGTTGAAATCAGCGACCCCCACGAACAAGAGCTTAAGGCAATTGAATGACGAGTTTACTCTCTACGGATCTCTTTAGCGCTCCGACGTGAATTTTGTTGTTGCCCGATTTATCGAGCGGTTGTCCGTCGTGTGATCTTGTTCTAAGAAAAGGGAGCCCCATAAATGGGGCAACGACAAAATGCATTCTCAGTCGGGTGTACCCGGCGGCTAAAGAAACGCCTTTTTAACAATTCACTCGAATAAAAAGGAAATGACAAATTCAATCACCAACGGGGGTTTGACGCAAACAACAAGTCCCACCATTACCCCATGAGGGATGATGGTGGGACTTGATTAAAAATCGACCCCAGTAGGACTTGAACCTACAACCTTCTGCTCCGTAGGCAGACGCTCTATCCAGTTGAGCTATGGGGTCACCGGCGAAAGTCAAAGTGCCCAATGGCACTTTGGGAACTTTCGCCTGAATGGTGACGGGCGCGAGTTCGTGAGCGCCCTGGCCTGTGACATCCAATTCTTTGTTGTCACAGGTATGGCAAAGTCAAAGTGCCATTAGGCACTTTGGGAACTTTCGCCCCTTATTTAAATTATTTCTGTTCCCTGTCTCGGTAAAACGATTTTCTACTTTGGTTCCTGGGGCTGGACCAAGGCGTCCGTCATGGCCCTATCCAAAAGCATGATCTCGATGCGGCGGTTCTTCTGCCGTCCTTCGGGCGTATCGTTCGGAGCCACGGGCATATATTCGCCCTGACCGGCGGCGATCATCCGTTCGGGGGGAAGCTTGCCTTTTTCCTGCAAGAAACGAACAACCGTGGTGGCGCGCATCACGGAAAGTTCCCAGTTGCTGGCGAAACCGGATTTCGCCGAGACCGGCACGTTGTCCGTATGGCCGACCACTCGGATGGTTTTGTCGGTAAACTTAGCGAGGGCTTCTCCCACTTTCAAGAGAACGGCTTCCCCTTCTTTTTTGAGCTGAGCCTTGCCGGAATCAAAGAAGATTTTTTCAGCCACAT
Organism: Elusimicrobiota bacterium; assembly: GCA_016715645.1. Lineage (GTDB taxonomy): Bacteria > Elusimicrobiota > Elusimicrobia > FEN-1173 > FEN-1173 > JADKHR01. The sequence continues at coordinate 209,277 of JADJZR010000003.1, forward strand.
CGACAGTCAACATGTCTTTATACTTCTTGACTTCCAATTGCCCTTGCGACAATTCGTTGGACAGCTCGCCGACGAGCGCATTGTAGCTTGATTCTTTCTTCGCGGCTTCGGCTTTCAGGGCGTCCTGTTCCGCGGCAATTTTTTTCACTTCCTCTTGAAGTTTTGCGTTCTGCGCCGTCAGATCGTCCGATTGGGTCTGAAGAGCCGCATTGGACGATTCCAATTTTTTGTATTTACCCGTGCTCACACAGGCCGATAAAGATAAAACAACCAGACCCACCACCGCCGCAACAAGATTCTTTTTCATTTCAATCTCCTTTCATCAGAACTAAATCCTTGGCCTATTCTATCAAAAACCCACCAAATAAAAAAACCCCGACGCAAATCGGGGTCTTTTATTAAGATGGAGCGGGCGATCGGGTTCGAACCGACGACCTTCTCGTTGGCAACGAGACGTTCTACCAACTGAACTACGCCCGCGCTAGCGGTAGTGCCGCGTGGGAGCGGCCGCCCGCATATTCATGTTCCTTACTCTAGCGGTAGTGCCGCGTGGGAGCGGCCGCCCGCATATTCATGTTCCTTACTCTAGCGGTAGTGCCGCGTGGGAGCGGCCGCCCGCATATTCATGTTCCTTACTCTAGCGGTAGTGCCGCGTGGGAGCGGCCGCCCGCATATTCATGTTCCTTACTCTAGCGGTAGTGCCGCGTGGGAGCGGCCGCCCGCATATTCATGTTCCTTACTCTAGCGGTAGTGCCGCGTGGGAGCGGCCGCCCGCATATTCATGTTCCTTACTCTAGCGGTAGTGCCGCGTGGGAGCGGCCGCCCGCTAAGAGGGACATTCGTCCCTTTTCTAAAAAAGGCACTTCACCTTTCGGTCGCCATTATACCTTACTTTTGGGTTTTGGAAAATGACGAAGCCGCGCTTTCTGGCTGTGGATCGTCGTCATCGTCGTCGTTCAGCTCGAAAAGCCCCATCTGAAGTTTGGCTTCGTCCGACGCCATGGTGCGGGGGTCCCAGGGGGGAATCCAGGCCAAATCCACCTTGACATCCGACACGCCCGGCATCGCGCCCACATCCGCGTGGACTTTGCTGAGAAGCGCCGGCCCGTAGGGACAGGCCGGGGTGGTGAGAGTCATTCGAACAGCCACCTTGTCTTTCCCCTGCCCGTCCGGCGTCACCTCCACACCATAAATCAACCCAAGATCAGCGATGCTCAGATGAATCTCTGGATCGAAAATGGTTTTTAACACTCCGCGAACCTGTTCAACAGTGACCGACATGTTTCCTCCGAACCAACTCCCCAGTGCCTTCATGGGGGCAACTACAAAGAGGGATGAGTCTTCTTGCCTTCATATTCTTTCAGTCCTTCCAGCAACGTGTTCCACGCCAAAAGAGCGCATTTGATGCGCACGGGATATTTACGAACCCCCTCCAAAACGGAAAGTTCCTCCAAATCTTCGGGAAGTTGGTCAGCGGGGGCGTTTTCCAGCATCATTTTCTTAAAGGCGGCGGCCAAACCGGCGGAATCCGCGAGACTTTTGCCTTTCAACGCTTCCGTCATCATCGACGCGGACGATTGGGAAATGGAACAACCGTTGCCGGCCATTTTGATGTCATCGATTCGCCCGTCTCGCACGATAAATGTCAGCTCGATGGCGTCCCCGCACAGGGGGTTCACCCCGTTGACGCAGATGTCCGGTTGGGGCAGTTTGCCCATGTTCCGCGGATGACGGTAGTGGTCGAGGATAACCTCCCGGTACAGATCGTCGCTCATCGGATTCCCACGCCGAACAATCGTTCGGCTTCTTCCATCGCGCGGACCAGGGCCTCCACCTCCTCCCGGGTGTTATACAAATAGAAGCTGGCGCGGGCCGTGCCGGGAATATCAAGTTTTCGCATGAGCACCTGACAACAGTGATGCCCCGCCCGAATGGCCACCCCTTCCCGGTCCAAAATGGTCCCCACGTCGTGGGCGTGGATGCCCGGAAGATCGAAACTCACCACGCCTCCCCGTTTCGCGGGGTCGGAGGGACCGTACAAAATAATCCCAGGAAAGCGATCCTTCAACCGTTGCAACGCGTATCCCGTCAATTCCATTTCGTGGGCGCGGACGCGATCCATGCCGATCCGTTCCAAATAATCGATCGCCGCGCCGAAAGCGATCGCCCCCGTGATGTTCGGAGTGCCCGCCTCGAATTTATAGGGCAGGTCGTTCCAGGTGGCGTGATCGGTCCACACTTCCTTGATCATGTCCCCGCCGCCCATAAACGGATCCATGGATTCCAAAAGACTCCGACGGCCCCACAGCACGCCGAGCCCCGTGGGTCCCAACATTTTGTGGGCGGAAAAAGCCAAGAAATCGCACCCCAATTTTTTCACATCCACCGGCATGTGGGGGACGGACTGCGCGCCGTCCACCACAACCAAAGCCCCCACAGCCCGAGCCCGCCGGATTAATTCGTCCACCGGATTGATCGTCCCGAGGGCGTTGGACGCGTGAGTGACGGACAATATTTTTGTGCGGCCGGTCAGGAGTTTCGGCAGTGAGTCCATATCCAAAAATCCGTCCCGACCCGTGATCGGAATATACCGGAGCGCCGCGCCGGTGTCCCGCGCCACCATTTGCCAGGGGATCACGTTGGAGTGGTGTTCCAGCTCCGTCAATAAAATTTCATCCCCAGGCTTCAAATGCCGCCGGCCCCACGCGAACGCCACAAGGTTGATGGCCTCGGTGGCGTTCCGGGTAAAGATGACGGTGGCCGGATCGTCGGCGCCGATAAACCGGCCCACCCGCGCGCGGGATTCTTCCATCAACGAGGTGGCTTCCTGGGACAACGTATGCACGCCGCGATGCACATTGGCGTTGGTGCGCTCATAATAGGCCGTCATGGACATGATCACCGACATGGGTTTCTGCGTCGTGGCGGCGTTGTCCAGGTAGACGAGCGGCTTGCCGTTGATTTTCCGGGAAAGGATCGGAAAATCCAGCCGAGCCCGCGCGGGATCAAAAGGGGAGAGAGGTTGGCCGTTTGTTTTCATTTAGTCGTCCAATTTTATTTGAATGTTATTTCCGTCTATCCGCACGGGGTAACAGGTCACCGGGACCACAGCCGGCAGGCAAAGCGCGGCTCCGGTCCGCACGCTGAACCGCGCCCCATGCCGCGGACATTCTACCTCATCTCCCCGCAAAAGACCTTCGCCCAAGGGACCCTCATCGTGGGAACACAGATCGTCCATGGCGTAAAAAGATCCCTCCACCTGGCTGAGGGCAACGCGGCGGCCTTTGAGGCGAAACACTTTCATGGTTCCCGGCGGCACCTGGTCAACCCGGGCGATGGGGTGGAACTCACCCACCTCCGCGCCCCAGTTTTTCGTCGATCATGGCCCGCAATCGTTCGTGCAAAGAGGGCACCGGCACCCGCTGAAGCACGTCTTCAAAAAAACCTTCCACCATGGCCCGCTCGGCCTCGTGCCGGTCCAACCCGCGGCTCATCAGATAGAACCGCTGATCATCGTCCAATCCGCCCACCGCCGCGCCGTGCCCGCATTTGACATCGTCGGTCAATATCTCCAACATCGGAATCGCGTTGGCTCGGGCGGTCCGGGACAGCAAAACGTTCTTGGACGCTTGGTACGCCTCGGACTTGGCGGCCGTTTTCTCGATCCGGATCATGCCCGTAAAAATGGACCGTGCCCGATCGGTGAGGGCGGCTTTAAAAAGGAGATCGCTGAACGTCCGAGGGGCCTGATGGTGTTGGCTGGCGTGGTGCGTCAACCGCTGATCCCCCTCGCCGAACACGAGCCCGTACAGTTTCGCTGTCGCCCCTTCGCCCATCAGGTGAGATCCGTAGTCCGCCCGAGACAACCTCCCCCCCAGGGCCGCCGCCAAGGTCGTTAACCGAGCGTCCCGCGCCAGTCGCGCGTTTTGCTGAAAAAAATGGTTGACGTTTCGCCCCTGGCGTTGAAAATTGACGTAGGTCACGTCGGCGTTATCCCCCGCCACAATGTCCACCCCCGACACGGAAAGACCGTCCCCCTCGCTCCCCGGCCCCGCGGCCGCGTAATCTTCCAAAAAGGTCAAGCGGGATCCCGCCTCCGCCACGATCAATGTCCGAGAAACAGCGGCCTGGCCCTCCGATAGAACAGGCGCGTACCCTCCCCGCAACACCGCCCCCGCGTCGACGCCTTTCGGCACATACACAAAAATTCCCCGCGTCCAGAGGGCCGCGGACAACGCCGAAAATTTTCCGTTGAGTGACGCCGCCGATTGGGCCAAAGCGGGCCCCACGAGGTCGGGACGTTGCCGATAGGCTTCGGCCAGATCCAAAAAAATGACGCCTTTGGCCTCCATCTCCGCCGGAACGCGCCGGTGCCCCCCCCCGGCCCCCCACAGCACCAGAGCCTCGTCCGCGCCCACAAATCCCTTAAACGCCTCCGGCACATCGGGGAGAGGAGCGGAGGGTGACGGCCCCAAAACAAACCCGTCCAGATTCAGCCCGGACAAATCCGTCCGACGCCACGCTTCGTCTTCCTTGGTGGGCCAGGGAAACCGCGCAAAGTGCCCGTAGGCCCGTGCCCGAATTCCCGCCAGCTCAGAGGGGTCTCCCCCCCCCACGTCGTCCAAAGACAACCGTGACACCGAAACGGGCGTTTCCGTGAGAGGCGCGCGCTCAGCCAACGGACCCCTCCATTTCCATTTCCAAGAGGCGGTTCAGTTCCACGGCGTATTCCATGGGCAGTTCCTTGGTGAACGGCTCAAAAAATCCGTTGACGATCATGAGCGTCGCCTCGTGCTCGCTCAACCCCCGGCTCTGAAGATAAAACAGCTGTTCCTCGCCGATCTTGGACACGGTGGCCTCGTGTCCCATGGACACGTCTTCCTCGTCGATCTCAATCGTGGGGTACGTATCGGAACGGGATTTATCGTCCAGGATCAGCGCGTCGCACCGCACGTTGGATTTACAACCCGTCGCGCCCCGCGCCACCTTCACCAACCCCCGATAGCTGGACCGGCCGCCGTCTTTCGAGATCGATTTGGAGGTCACAACGCTCGTGGTGTTGGGCGCAACGTGAACAATTTTGGACCCCGCGTCTTGATGCTGATCCTTCCCCGAAAACGCCACCGACAACACTTCTCCCCGAGCCCCCTCGCCCATCAAATAAATCGCCGGGTACTTCATCGTGAGCTGGGAATTGTGAACAACAAATCCTTGCGAAACAAAGTTGCCCGTCCCCTCCACTTCGATGTCCCAAACAGGAACCGACTCCTGTGTGGGGGTGGACACCGAGACGTCCACCACTTCCATGGTTTCCGGGAGAACCAATTGGGAACGGCCCAATCGACGATGATGTTTTAAAACAGTGGCGGGTGCCCCCTTTGCCTTCGAGCGCATCGGCGCGCTCACGCAGGGGAATAGTCGCACATCCAGGGGAAACTCCAGCCGGTGCGATCCGTGAGCCACGCAATCGACTCCCAGAATGGTCACCTGGCGAGGCTGGTCGAATTCCGTGTAAATACGCGATGGGATTCCCAACGTCAAAAGCAACGAGGACACGTCTTCCAATAACGGCCGGTTAACCGATTTAATGGAAAAAGCTCGCTTGCTGGAAATCACCGTCCCATCCGCATCCAGATACCCGGCAATGAAAGAAAGCCGTTGGGACTGGGGCAACGACCAAACCCAGACAGGGACCCGTTTGGTTCGAGCGTTTCCAGTAAATCCGTTGAGATGAAAAACATGGGCAAGTTCGGTGTCACTCCAATAAACGTGATTTCCGTCACAACGTTCAACAAACGGCGATTCCAACAAAGTCCCCATTGTCTGAACCAAACGGGTCCGAGCCCGGTCCGCCAGGGGTGTCGAGAAACCAACTTTGGCGTAACGAACAATCCCCTCCGTTTTCCCGGATTTCGTCTCAATGTTGCCGTCTCCCACCCAGTATCCGAACAACCACAAGATGTCGTTGGTGGTTTGGTTCAGGTTCAACAGCCTCGATTCGCGAGAGCGCGATGCTTGAAACGATTTCGAATACTGATTTTTAGATAAAAAACGCGTTTCCAAATCCGGTCGTTGGAGGGTGTAAGGTTGGCCATAATCCAAGGACGTTCGAGGGACAATGGCTTCTTTGAGCTGATCCGCGCGAATGTAACCGAATCGGTATCGGCCATTTTTTTTGGGCGCCCAGGGGTCGTAGTGAAAGGACAAAAACGGATGATTGTCCGTCACCCACAGCGAACGGGAGCCCACCGATACTTTTCGCACCGGCGATTGTCCCGTTTGTTTTTTCGCGGTGACCCGGCGAAACACCAACCCCCCGCTGGGCTCATCGTAAGAGAGCACAGACTCACCCACTTCCACCGATTCAATGGGTTTTATTCCATCCGGCGTCGTCACCGTTGACCCTTCCGCCAAACAACCTAAATTCCCATCGATCCATTCGACGGTGGCGTTGGTGTGGGCCATCGCGCGTTTCGTCACCAAATTGAAAACGTTCTTGGACCAGTTTTGAATTGTCGTGTAGCGGATCTTCGCGCCCGGAAGCGCGATCAGTTCCACCACGGCGGAGTGCAGTGAATCCGACGAATACGTCGGCGCCGTACACCCCTCGATATAATGGACAAATGAGCCCTCATCGGCGATGATCAACGTCCGCTCAAACTGCCCCATGTTCTCCGAATTGATCCGGAAATAGGCCTGGAGCGGGATGGGAACGTTAACCCCTTTGGGCACATAGATGAACGAACCGCCGGACCACACGGCCGAATTGAGGGCCGAAAATTTATTGTCCGCCGTGGGAATGACCGTAGCGAAATATTTTTTCACGATGTCCGGGTATTGTTTCAACCCATCATCCATGCTGAGAAAAACGACGCCCAACTTCTCCAAGTCCGTGCGAAGAGAATGATAGACAACCTCACTTTCGTATTGGGCGGTGACGCCCGCGAGGAACTTTCGTTCGGCTTCGGGGATGCCGAGACGGTCGAAGGTGTTTTTGATCCCTTCGGGAACTTCTTCCCAGGTTTTGCCCTGTTTGTCCGTGGGTTTCATGTAATAGTGGATGTTGTCAAAATCGATCTTCGCCAAACTGGGGGAATCGGCCCATGTCGGCATGGGTTTTTTCAAAAAAGTGTCGAGAGCGTCCAACCGAAACGTCCGCATCCATTCCGGCTCTTTTTTCATGGCCGAAATGCTTTCGACGATCCCGCGCGTCAGCCCGCGCCCCGACTGGAACGTGTAGTTTTCCATGGAATCATGGAAACCGTATTGGTACTCCTGGCCGAGGGCTTTTAAATCGGGTTTCGGGTCGGTCATTTAGGACGCTCCCATGGCCACCGGGCCGGTGATCCATTCGTAGCCTTTGTTTTCCAACTCCAACGCCAGGTCGGCACCGCCGGACCGCACGATTCGTCCGCCCGACAGCACATGGACGAACCCCGGTTTCACGTAGTCCAACAACCGTTGGTAATGGGTGATCATTAAAATGCCCCGATCGGGCGACGACAGACGGTTAATCCCGTCCGCGACGATCCGCAACGCGTCGATGTCCAATCCGGAATCGGTTTCGTCCAGGATGGCCATAACGGGTTGCAACAACGCCATCTGTAAAATTTCAAGCCGTTTCTTTTCCCCGCCGGAAAAGCCCTCGTTCAAATAACGGTTGGCGAACGCCGAATCCATTTTTAAAACTTTCATGTTTTCTTTCAGTTCTTTTCGGAAATCTTTCAGGTTGACATCGGTGCCCCGCCGGTTTTTCATGGCGGTCCGCAAAAAGTTAACGATGCTCACCCCGGGGACAGCCACGGGATACTGAAATCCCAAGAAAAGGCCTTTGATCGCCCGCTCGTTGGGTTTCAAAGTCAACAGGCTTTCTCCCTGTAGGAGGATATCCCCCGATTCCACGATATAACGCGGATGGCCCATCACCGCGTAAGACAAGGTGCTTTTGCCTGACCCATTTGGGCCCATGACAGCGTGGATTTCGCCGGGATTAATTTTCAGGCTCAGTCCGTTCAGAATTTTTTTTCCTTCCACCGACACATGAAGATCGACGACCTCAAAAAAAGTTGATTTCGCACTCACGATTTGGCCTCCAAGGGCGGGGGAGGTTGCTGACCGATTTTGTCGATCCGTTCCACCACCCGCGATTCTTCCTCCAACAACTGCTCCAAATTAATTTTTTCAAGAAACCCATATATGTAGCGGGTCAGAACACCCCACACCGGCCGAATACTGCACGTTTTGGAATGAACGCAACGGCCGGAATTTCCAGTGAACCGCCGACAAAGGTCCCTCCCCAGATCCACTTGGCCTAAAGCCGACAACACCGCCGCCACTGAAACGTCCTTCGGAGCCAACGCCATGGCGTATCCCCCGTTCACGCCGCGCAAACTTTTCACCAACGCCGCCCGCCGCAAGTTCACTAAAATTTTTTCCACATAGACTGGTGTCAACCGTTCCCTCTTGGCAATTTCCCGCACCGGCAAAGGCCGGATTTCTTTGTGGGATGCGATCTGTAAAATACAGCGAAGGCCGTACTCTTGGAGGGCCGTTACGCGCATGGGAAATAACTCCTCAAGAACTCAATATCTTACTTTCCTATAGGTATATTACCAGATACATGACGAATTAGTCAAGATTACCTTTACTTTCTCCGTCACGAATGGTACCATAGGTCGCTCAATTGTTGTTTTACGGAGGCCTTATAAATGAGTCAGCTCAAGTCGGTGAAAGAGTTGGATGTGAAGGGCAAACGGGTTTTGGTGCGGGTGGATTACAACGTTCCCATGGAAAAGGGCGTTGTCACCGACGACACCCGGGTGCGCTGTTCGTTGCCGACGCTCACCCATCTGATTCAAAACGGCGCCAAAATCATTTTGGTCTCCCACTTGGGCCGGCCGAAGGGCGCGCCCAATCCCAAATACAGCCTAGCGCCGGTGGCGCAACATCTTTCACAACTTCTCAAGAAGCCCGTGGCTTTTGCGCCGGACTGCGTGGGCGCTTTGGCCGAAACCGCTGTTAAAAATTTACGTGAAGGCGACGTGGTGTTGCTTGAAAACCTGCGTTTTCATCCCGAAGAGGAAAAAAACGATCCCGGATTTTCTAAGTCTTTGGCAGGATTGGCGGACCTGTTCGTGCAAGACGCGTTCGGCGCAGTGCACCGGGCCCACGCCAGCACCGCGGGCGTGGCGAAACTGTTACCGCGCGCAGCGGGGTTTTTGCTTCTCAAAGAATTGGAATTTTTGGGCCGCGTCAAAGACAATCCCACCAAACCCTTTTTGGCCATTGTGGGTGGCGCGAAAGTATCGGATAAAATTGAAGTTTTGGAAAAATTGTTGGCCAAGGTAGACACGCTGGTGATTGGCGGTGCGATGGCTTACACATTTCTAAAATCCCAGGGCGCTTCGACGGGAAAATCCTTGGTTGAAGCGGACAAGGTGGACACCGCGGCCGCTCTTTTGAAAGCCGCGGCGGCCAAAGGCGTAAAGGTGATTTTGCCAAAAGATCATTTGGTGGTGACCGCCATCGACGACCCGGCATCGGCCTCAGAAACCAAGGGAACAGACATTTCGGGCGATTGGATCGGGGTGGACATCGGGCCCCAATCGATTGAAAACTTGGTCCAACCGATATTGTCAGCGAAAACCATTTTCTGGAACGGGCCTATGGGCATTTTCGAAGTGGACCGATACGCGCGGGGCACCCGCGAAGTGGCCAAACGGGCGGCCGAGGCCGCGACAAAAGGCGCGACGGTGGTTGTGGGCGGCGGCGACAGCGTGGCGGCGGTTCAGTCCACGGGACTGGCTGACAAGATTTCTCATATTTCCACGGGCGGCGGAGCGTCCTTGGAGTTTCTGGAAGGCAAAGAACTGCCCGGAGTCACGGCCCTGCAATAGTGTCTTTTGCATTTCGAGGAACGCTCTGGAGATGCGAATTTTTAGTAACGAGGTCTCCCAAAGGAAAAAGTATCTACTCAGGTGTATCTCCCTCTCCTCTTGGGAGGCTGGTCGCAGAGCTCCCAGCACCTGGGGCGGCAGAGCCGCTGAAGCGAGGGCAGGGTGAGGGGAATGTTTTTACGTCGAAAGAGAACCCAATTCCCTCATCCGCCCCTCCGGGGGTTGCGTGTGCCAGTGGCACACGATGGCAACGGGCCGAATAGGCCCTGGGCCCGAAGGGCCTTCTCCCAAGTGGAGAAGGAGGGGTATTCTTTATCGTCGGAGACGACACGGGGCCTGAGTAGTTACAGGAAAAATAGATTTTCCCTCTCCGCTTGGGAGGCTGGTCGCAGAGCTCCCAGCACCGGGGGCGGTCTCTCCCACGAGACATTTCCGCTAGCGCGGTCACCAGAGGCGCTGATGCGAGGGCAGGGTGAGGGACCTGAGCGGTTTCAATTTTTAGCGTGACGGGGAAGTTACAGAAAAATCGGCTAGACGGCCAAAATCAGAGGGGGTTAACAAATGCTTTTTAGCTTGGTGTTATCGGTCCATGTGGTGGCGTGCGTGTTTGTCATTTTGGCGGTCTTATTACAATCGGGAAAGGGTGGGGGCATGTCCGGAATTTTTGGCGGAGGAGGAAGCGATGCGGTTTTTTCGGCTCCGTCGGGGACAAGTTTCATAAAAAAGGTGACGGCGGGGTTGGCGGTGGCATTTTTCGTGACGTCGCTTTTGCTGACTTATTTAGGTAGCCATCGCGGCGTGCGATCGGTGACGCGGGAATTTTCAATTCCCGTGGCTCCAGCGGCTTCTGAAACAAAAGTCCCAATAGAAACAAAACCTGAATCGGTCCCAGCCGCGAGCGAAAAAGCGGTCCCCGAAAAAAAGCAATAACGGAATTTGTGTTCAGCGTGCGCGGGTGGCGAAATTGGCAGACGCGTACGCTTGAGGTGCGTAAGCCGAGAGGCGTGGGGGTTCAAGTCCCCCCCCGCGCACGCTGAACATAGCTGAATGTATCAACGGGGGACTTGAACGCCTGACCGCGCCGACCTTATGGGAGGAAAAGGGCCCGCCGGCCCGTCAGCGGTCAGGCCGGCCTGGAAGGTTCACGGCGGGGGTAGGAAAGCCGTGAACCTGGAAGGCAAGTCCCCCCCCGCGCACGCTGAACATAATTTGAATGTATCAACGGGGGACTTGAACGCCTGACCGCGCGGAACCCTCTTGTTTTAGCCCAATGTTTTATTGGGAATCCGGTCGGGGCCCTGTGTAGTCCCTGGCCAATGTCAGCGCGTCAACGGAACGAGCGCCCGCCTGTTTAAGAGCTTCGGCGCAGGATTCCAGTGTCGCCCCTGTGGTGCACACATCGTCCACCAACAAAATTCGTTTCCCTTGAACGGCGTCCGGATATCGAACGGTAAACGCGCCCGCCACGTTGGCTTTACGTTGATCACGCCCCAATCGGGCCTGGGCCCAGGTCCAGCGGCGACGCACCAATACTCCGGACACGAGGGGTAAACCAACCCCATCGGCCAACCCCCGTCCCAAGAGTTCGGATTGGTTAAAGCCTCGCCCATGCCGTCTTATGAAATGAAGTGGAACGGGAACCACGCACTGGTTTTTTTGAAGTTCAGACCGTTCCTTAAACACCCGGACCAACGGAATGCACAGGGCCGGAGCTAAATCGTCCCGATGGCCGTATTTGAGCGCCAGGATGCTTCGGCGTAAAATACCTTCAAACAAGCCCGCACTCCGGCAAAACCGAAACTCTCGCCGCCGTCGGCGGCACACATAACACCGGGCGCCCCCGTCGGGCAAAGGCACCCCGCAAATCCGGCAGGACCATCCCGACCATCGAACCACACGGTTTAAACAACGCCCGCACAGGCCCCGTTCATTTCCATCAAGGTCTCCCTCGCAACCCCAACAGGCCCGGGGAAACAGCCACCGAAACACATTTGCCGCCGCGTCGCCCCCCACCGCCTTTATATTGAAACCCATAAAAGTTAGAACTGAATCACGAGCTGACTGTTGAGTTCGACGGTCATTAACCCGTCTTCGGGTCGGGCCCGGTTGTTGACCAACCCGAGTTTTCCGCCAAAGGACAAACGGAAATTTTTAGAAATCTCCCATTCTCCCGTGGCCTCACCGGTGTAAGTATCGGTGTTGTCGCGCTCGTAGTTGAGACTTGAAATACGGCGGTCAAACGCCAGCTTGGCGTCCAACGTCAAGCGGTTCACGTTGGTGAACACCCTCTTTGTGAATGGAAACCGAAACCCCCGCGGGTAAGATTTATCGAACCGCCCCAAAATCGAAACCGATTGGACTTGAAGGTCTTGGAGGTATCGGCCCGTGCTGTCTTGGGACACATCCGATCGCATGGACCCGCTGGGCGTTAAACGCCAACTGCCCATTTTAGTGCCCACCTGGAGAGATTGATTGGAATTATCCACGGTTGATTTCAACAAGCCGGTTCGAACGTCCAGGTTTTCGCCGCCGGTCAAAGCCAGGCTATAAAACACATCATATTTTGTAAACAAAGAAAAACGGTAGTCCAACCCTTTCGTCTCAGTCCGAGACCGGTCTTCAAGAAACGTTTCTGATTTTTTCAGCGAATACCGGATATTGGCTTGGCTTCCCGACATCCATCGTTCCAAAAACAACATTTTCTCGCTGTCGCGCAAAGTCATAATCATGTCCGGCCAGCTTTGCGTCACCACATCCCGGGCCGTCTGGGTAGTCTCAGTGTGTTCGTTCGTAACCGTTAAGGTGTTGTTCAAATTCAGCGTTTTAAAGGGCTCAACCCGGTAAGGCATTTTAAGCCAATCCAACGGCGACCAGTTGAGGGTATAGCGCAAGGTGTTGCGAGCGGTTTGCTGGGTACGACGGGCCGAGGAATTTTCAAATTCCAACGGTGACAACAGGCCAAACATTGTGCTTCCGTCCCGTCGATCCACATTGGACACCTTGAAAAGTTCCGGCTTGCGCCAGTCGGAAAAATCAGCGGGAACCCCCGAATAGTTATCCGACGATTCCACCCGAAAACTGCCGTCCATGTTCAGGGACTTAAACAGCTTCAGTTTTGGAAACAGGTCCCGGGGCGCAAGGCTGAGGAACAAATCTCCCGAAGCGGTGCGGTCCAGCGTTTTTTCATAGACGGCCGTGGGCGACGACGCGGTGGGCAACCCGTTGGTCTCGGTTCCCGTTTGCGACCAGGTGATCCGCGGTTCCAACCACGAAAAAATCCGCCAGGACCCCGCCAAACCTCGGGTTTGAGAAAACGATTTGTCGTAAGCCACCGCGGAGGAAAAACCAGGGTTGGCGGCCAGTTCCGCTTCGGAAAAGTCCCGTTGTTCGCCCACCCGACGTTGGGAATAGTTGGGCGTGAACACCAGGCCGTCCCAGGGCGAGAACCCCATGCGGCCGGTCCACTCGTCGCTTTGTTCGTCCACCTGGGTGTTGGCAAACACCGCGTTTCGTTGGGACACCGGGTCCGTAGAAATGGCCAATTGTTCTTCCTTGCGTTCCGGGAAATACGAGAGCGTGAACAGGCCTCGCGTGTATTTAACAAACACGGTATCAGGCAATGGACGGAACGTGAATTTCTTTCCGGGGACAATGTCCAACCGGCCGGGCACGGTGTAATCCATGGAACCCGAATAGAGGGTCCGATCCCGACGGTCCTGGTTGGTGGTGGACTCGGCGATGGACCGTTCCCCGCTGTAACTAAAGGCCGGCAAAGACGGTGAATAGGTCGACAACAAGAACTGTCCGTCGCCCCGCGCGCCGACGGTTTCTTCCCTCCCCTCCGACAGGACGGAAACCAATTGAGACTGACCGGTTTGAAGAACCGCCGGAGTGGTCGTTTTGGACCGGCTGATTTTTCCGGACAAAGGCATGACTTTAAAGCGACTGAAACTTCCATAACCAGACACCTCTTCTCTGTCCTGGTTAACCACGGGGCTGGTGAGCGTTTGGAAGTTGCGGTCCACCCGTCGAAACGCCCCCCCAAACGAACCCCACCGATCCCATTGACCGTCCAGGGAAAACCGTCGGGCGTCGCCCACCCGGGTCCGGGACCCCGACACGTGAATTTCGTTCACCCATAACACGCCTTGAATTTGGGCGCCGGTCGGATTGATCAACCCGAATTTAAACTGGCCGATACGCGCCAGGTTGGGCGACCCCACCACGGTGACGGACGATCCGACTACGTCAGATTCCACGGTTTCGGGCGTGCCGTCGTTGTTGCGGTCGGCCAGACGCAAAGATTCCAACACCCATCCTTCCACGTGGCTATTGATCGGACGGGTGTATTGAAAATAGTCCGTTTCCGAACCAAACTGAACCACCAACGTCTCTCCCACACCGACTCCCGGCCGCCGCTGAAAAAAGAAGTTCAAGGTTTTGTGATGGGAAAAATCCCGGGGTGTTCCGTAAACGGACCGGGTGGTCACCGTGGATCCGGTTGGAAGAGTGTATTCCAACAACAGCGCTTGCTCCCGGGACCGGTTATCGGCTGATTCGCCATAAAGGTCTTTGTAGGCGCTGTTGCCGATGAGAGATTCGTAGTCGGGATTATCCAGATTGTTAACGGCCCCGACCGTTAAAACGCCATCTCCCGCCACCACCGGCTTTTCCCAGGTGTTTCCCACGAACGCGAGTTTCGCAATCCGAATCTTGGGTGGTGTGCCCACCAAATCAGACAACCCTTCAAACGTAACCCGCACGTGCTCAACAGCCAAATAATCTGGACTGTTCAGGTTTAATGGAACGCGAATAAAGAGCCACCCCTCATCATTCAGGGTTGCCGCGTTTCCATTTCGGTCCAAGACCGAGGCCGACGACAGGTCCGAAAGTTCCGCTATTGAACTCAACCCTTTAAAGTCGCTGGTGTGAAACACTCCACCATTGGCGTTTTCCCGGTCAATGCGGCCGTTATCGGCTCCTGTGCGCAAAAGCACCTCTCCGGTCGATGAGTGAAAGGGATATCCCACATCTTCCCCGGCGTTTAACGTGAGATCCACGTTCAAGTCCTCGGTGTCCTCTGTCACAGCCCCGTCCGTAAAATCAGGATCGTGCCATTCCTTATTCCAGTCTCTGTCCGCGTCTTCATTCAAGACACCGGCGTACACACGCATATCGACTTTATTGACGTCAAAATCCGACGCGTCCACCCACATTTCCAGATAGGTCTTTTCCGAAAAATCCCGGTTTGCCCCGTTGGGTAGACTCTGGAGCAAAGAGACCCTGGATCCCGCCCCAAAACGGTCCGCGTTCAAGGACACTTCCATCACCCGGACTTTTTCATTCTCCTCGACATTGGCGTTGGTACCCACAATGTCTTGCAACGCCATATCAAATTCAGTTACTGACACAGCGAGGGGGTCCAGAGGGGTCTCCCCGGGGTTGGCGCCCAAGGGCCAAAAGTCCGCGTCCATGACCATGGGATCTTCTTTCGCCACGCCTTCCATGGAATCCACGAGGGCTTTCCCGTACAAATTGGGATCTTCCCGGGACTGGGCCGCCTCGCCCGACAGCGACATCTTGAGATTCGTCAACGGCACCCTCACATCGGTCAACCGCCCATCCGCTTCCAACACCATCAGGCTCGCCGGCGTGGACCGAACATCGGGGACCACCGTGGTTTTGGGAGCGAAGGTGTACAAAAAAGTTGACCCCAATTGAAACCGGCCGGGCACCACGGCCAACTCGAGGCGGGTCCCGACCAAGGTTTGCCCCAGCTGGCCGCCAAAGGGGGCGTAATCGTAAGTCACCTCAATTTGACTGTTCTCGTCCAACTCAGTTTCATTGAAGAACTGAAGGAGACCGCTGATCGGGTCGAGGAAATAATCGATTTCACTGCGCATCATTCGCCCGTTGACGGTCACCCGCTCACTGCCGAAAACAATGTTGGGCCGCAACTGGAAATCCCGCAAACGGTAACGGTATTCCGTCAAGAAACTAAAATCCGATGTCGGGGTGGGATTGTAGAGGGTGTCGCTATCCACCCGCAGGTAGTGGTCCGGGTCGAACCGACCGGTTGAAAACAGCACATTGAACCGCCCTTGCACAAAATCCACTTCCAGGGTGGTGCGCTCTTCGGTGAGCGTGGTGGAGGACCGATAGAGATACACCAAGTCTTCTCCCGTCGGATCCAGTGTGATGATCTTTTGTTCTTGATTGGAGTCGATGGTTCTCAAGAGGAAATTTCCGTTTCCGTTGTCTTCCACAATCCGAATGTTGCCAAACGAGTAAAAGGTTTTAATTTCCCGCCGATGAGCCGTGGCGGTGTCCGAAAAAGAAACGGCGGTATCGTTGGGGGTTTTCACCAATGCCGGAAAACCTCCCGGAGCCAGGGTATTCAACCACGAGAGGTCATCGGTGAACTGGTAATTCACAGCAATCGCGGTTTGGGACGGTTGCATTCGCTTCATAAACAAGATCCCCCGAACCGAGTCCAAGCTATAGTCGTCTCCCGATTTTAACTGCCTAAAATACCCTTCGAGAGTGGCCGTGGATGACATCGAATCAAAATCCACGGCCGTCATGAAGGTGGTGTTGGCGACAAAATTGGCCCCCTCGTATTGCCACACGACCAACGAGGATAATTCAATGGGCCGCGTGGTGAACGCCACGGAGTAATATTGGTCTTTGATGTAGTTGTGTCCCGCAATGACGCGCCGTTCAAACTTGGTAGCGCCGTTAAACCGTTTGGTTTCGGTGGTGCCCTTGGTTCGGCTTCCGATGGCCATCAGGGTGGCGTTTTTGTATTGCAGTTTGGTCCGCACGCCGAACAACTGCTTGGAAAACGATACAAATTCCGTGGCTGGCAACGACAGCGTGATGTCGCCGAAGGCGGCTTCCTGCACAAATTCCCCCGGATCCCCCTGATACATCACCGAAATGTCGCGTTTATCGTCTTTGGTGTCGTCAAAGTCGACGTTGACAGTCACCTTGCGGCCCACTTTTCCTTTGATTCGAACCTGAAGTTCCTGGCGCATTTCCATTTCGTTTTGGTTTTGGGGAACACCCATATCTTCGGCCCGTTTCGCGCTTTTGCGTCGGGTTTGGGCCATTTTGAGGGCAATCAATTTACGCCCGGAAATCACAAGGCCGGATTCGTAGGGCAAATCCACACTGATGCCGGGAGGCGCTTCCACCGGAGCTCCGGCGGGGAGGATGGCCTTGGACGGAGGGGGAACCGGACGTGACTCGGCTTCCACCGCGTCCCGAGCCTGGTTCCATCCACCCTGATCGAAATCAAACAACGAGGGGTCGGACGATTGCGGCTCATCGGTCAAACCGTATTCTTTAGCCGAAACGGTCCGACCCAATAAGATAGAAAAACCCACCGCGAGCAACGCCAAGGCGCTCGGAAAAGGGAATAAACGGGTTGTCATCGTGCCAGCTCTCATATAGCTTCTTTATGCAACGTTTTGACCAACGGATCATCAAAGGATACACCCAGTTCGTCGAAAAATCAACCGAAATAATATAATGTTCGGGTGATTCTCGCCCGCTACCTTTTGGCTCAGTTTATACCCCCCTTTCTATTTGGGCTCTCGCTGTTTTCCGGCGTGCTCCTGTTGGACAAGATTTTCGACCTGATCGACTTGTTAATCAACAAAGGCGTGCCGCTGGCCCTGTCGGCTAAAATATTTACTCTCTTTTTACCCACGGTGCTCAGCCTGAGCGTGCCCATGTCGGTGTTGTTGGCCTGTTTGCTGACGTTCGGTCGGTTGTCGGAAGACAACGAGATTTTGGCTCTGCGCTCGTCGGGCCTGTCGTTTCGTCAAATTTTATGGCCTCCCCTGCTGTTCGCGGCATTGGTAACGGTGGCTCTGGTGCCGTTTAATACCCAGCTGGCGCCACGAGCCATGGGACAATTTCGATCCATTCACCATCAAATCGTGAAAATGGACCCGCTTCAAATTGAACCGAAACAATTTGTTTCCTTGCGCAATATCCGACTTTACGCTGGAGAAGTGATTCGAGAAAAAAAACTCTTAAAAAATGTGTGGCTCTATCGGTTGTTTCCCGACTACAGCGAACGGGTGTACGCTCCCACCGGCAAATGGGATTCCGACGATCGCCAGTTGAACCTAACGTTGATTAACGGCCAAATTGAGCGGTTTCCACGGAATCCGGCCGACGATTTCCTTCACATCGCCTACAAGACGTACGGGGTCACTGTTCCGCTCATGACGGCGCCCGACGCCCGAAGCCGCAACTGGCGCGAACACACGTCGGTGGAACTGCGCCGCGAATGGCGCCAACGAACCCTTCTTCAATCGCCCACCGGGGAAATTCGCTCGGAATACCATTTGCGCTACGCCATCGCCTTCGCTCCGCTCGCATTGGCGTTGGTGGGGGTTCCTCTCGGGATGACGTTGGAACGGGGCGGCCGAGGGGTGGGGTTCAGCGCGGCCGTGGGCGTATTATTTGTTTACTATCTCCTCCTGGTGATGGGGATGAACTTGGCCGAGAAAGAGAAAATCCCTCCCCTCGCGGCGTTGTGGATGGCCAACGGCGTTGCCACGGTGGCCGGGCTCATCCTATTTCGACGAAGGCTGTCCACATGAGAAAACTCAACCGATACGTTCTCACATCATTTTTAAAGCCGCTGGTGCTCAGCTATTTCGCGATGACGGTTTTGGTTCTCATGGCCGAGTTGATGGAACGGCTGGACAAAATCATCGCTGGAAAAGCCGGGGGGATGGTGGTGGCCCAATATTTACTGGCCCTTTGGCCCGTGCGGAGCATGGAATTATTTCCGATTGCGGCCCTGTTGGCGGCGCTGTTTTCGTTAGGCCAGCTGTCGCGCCACATGGAAATCACCGCGGCCATGGCCGGGGGCGTTCATCCGTGGCGGGTGGTGTCGCCCCTGTTGGCCATGGGAGTACTGCTCAGTGTTCTCACCTGGGGGTTGGGCGAAACGCTCATGCCCTGGGCCAATCGACAAGTCAAGATTTTGTGGGACGTTCAAATTCGCCAACTCACCTCGCGGCGGGAAACAAATTTTTCCAACGTCACCGCGTCCGGGGCCGGTGTTTTCTATTCGATTGGCTATCTAGACGTGAGCAACGGAAAAATGGAAAACGTGGTGATCGATCGTCTGGGATCCCAGGGACCTCAACACCAATGGGTCGCCCAGGAGGGCCTGTGGACACCCGACGGATGGAAATTGTTTAAAGGGACAGAACGGTTTTTTCAGAACGGAAACGAAATGACCGGGCAAAAAACGTTCAAAGAAACTCAAACCGATTTGGTGGAAAAACCGGAAGATCTGGTACCTAAAGACGCAAGACCGGAAGAAATGAACCTTCGCGAACTCGGGCAACATATCCGCCGCCAAAAAATGTTGGGGGTCGACTCGCGTAAAGCCGAAGTGGAACGCTACATGAAAACGGCCATGCCCTGGTCCAACTTGATTATTTTGATTTTGGGAATCCCGTTCTCGTTTAACAAACGGGCGGGAAAAGTGCGGGCGGTGGCAGTGGCGTTGGGTGTGGCCTTTGCTTATTTCGGTTTGCTCCAGGTGGGCCGCGCCGTCGGGCTCAGGCCCTGGTGTCCCCCCTTGGCCGGAGCGTGGATGGCCAACACCCTTTTTCTTCTCATCGGAGCCGTCTTGTTCTGGCGCATGCGATCGCTGAGTTAACCGCAATGCCAATCAGTTAAGCGTAGTTGCCCGATTTATCGGGCGGTTTTTTTCACCTACTTAAAAGGCGCCCCTTGCTGATCATCTCTGCACGGCGACGACTTTTGTCACTCTTTCTCCGTCCACGTTGTACAGCAGATAGTATACGCCCGACGCCACGTTTTCACCAAAATCATTTCGCCCGTTCCAATCCAATTCAAAGACCCACTCGTTGTCTTTGGACAAATCTTCCCGCCAACCAAACTCAGACCCTCGGAATTGGGCGACCCGTTGGCCATTAACGGAAAACAGCGAAGCAGATAATCGCGACGGGTCCACCGGCCGAGACAACTGAATGTGAAAGGTGGCCCAGGTCCCCACTGGTGCGCCCAGGCGGACGATTCCCGTGGCGGGGTTTGGATAGGAAAAGGCCCGCGCCACCGACTGGGTGCTTTGAGCGCCCAAAAACAGCACCTGGGCCGTCACGGCTGAACTTCCCACCCCCGTGATGCTCCCCACCACCAGCGACGACACGGCTCCCGAAAACCAATTGGACGCCGGAGCCGACAGGGTTTGCCCGTTGGTCCAACCGTCGTTGGTGCCCACCCCGCCACCCATACCGTCCGCTTCAACCAGATCGACACCCAAATGGCCGTTGCGCGAAGGGACGTTGACTTCGTTATCTTTGAACACCGCTGACTCAGGATCAGTTAAGTTTTCATCCACGTGCCAGATGGCCAGACCGGCCGACTGTGGTATATACCGGTCGTAGGAACCGGCCGAGGACAATCGGTATTCCATCAAAAAATACTCAGACCCGGCCCGGTAAATTTCAAAACTTCGGCCCGGTGCCAGTTCCATAGGACCCAGCACCACGGTACCGGTTCCCGTGACAACCGTGGTTCCAAACCCCAGAAACTTTTTACTCCAAGCGCCCAGATGGGGCGGGTTGGAGCCGATAGGACTACCCACCCACGGGTAATCCATAAGGTCCCATGCCCCCGCGGTGGACCGACCGCCAGGCACGGACGTGTCGTACAAGTCCGGCAAACCCAGTTGGTGGCCATACTCATGGCAAATGACGCCCAAGGCGCTGGCGTTGCGTTCCAGTTCGGGGACAATCATGGCCCCATCAAATTCTTTCCCGTCCACACGAATTGGCGCAGGCAATTCCGATGAGGGATAAAAAACAGACCATATGTCTGTTGACGTCCCGGTGGACTCTTCGCCAAACCCCGCGTGGTAAATCATGATTTGGCCATAGTCTCTAAAATCGAGAGAGACCGCGGCCGCCTCGGTCGACGCATCAATCAAATAGTGCGTACGGCAGGCAATATCTTCCCCGCAGTTTTGGCCATAAAAAGCCATGTTTTGAGGCAATGAAAAAACTGGGCTGAGCGTGAACGTGGGCTGGAACGACCCGTATGAATTTTCAGAAAAGAAATCGCGGACCTGCTGAAAAAAAATGCTCGGATCTGAGGAAGGAAGAAACGTCCGATCGGTAAACTGAACACGGAGAACAAGCACTTGATAATTTGGCAACGGCAAAACCGGCGCCCCCGCAACACGGGCCGACGCGGCCCGAACAGCGGCCGCCCGGTTAACAAAACAAGTTCGGCGTCCCGTATTGTCGCCCAAACCGGGCGACGGGGGCGCACCGAAAACGGCCGGACCAAACCCCATCAACCCAACCAAACACCCAAACTTGAAGACCCCTTGGCGAACCGTCTGAAAAACAGTCATGGAAGGATTCTATTTTACAACATCCCCCCACCCGGTTTTGTCTATTACCTCAAGACTACGCTTTTTGGTTTTTGCTTGAACCCTATTTTTTTTCAGTGGGAACAGGCTCCGTTTTTGGAACCGACTCAGCCGTCGGGCTTGCGGAAGGCGGTGTATTTGTGACCGCCGCCTTTTCCTGAGCCTTCTTGTAGGAATCCTTGATTCGTTCCCGAGCAACCGTGTTGCCGCTCCCGAACCCCAAGGTCATGGAAATCCGATGGGCCGGATGGCGCGACACTCCCGCAAACGGGGACAGCTCGTCGGCGTAATAAGCATAATCCAATTTAAGGATCGGCCAATCAATACCCACACCGCCCGTGAAGTAACCCTGATTGGCCCCGGTGCGCAAACGCAGGAACGACCACCGGTATTCCGCGCCCAAATGGAAATGGGTGCCCGCGGTATCCGCCAACCCGCCGTCGGCAAAGATTTTGCTTTCCTTGTTGGCGAAATCCCGAACATCCGCCGCCAAGACTAGCCGGTCGCGTAGGGGAATGCCAAAGGACGACAAACCAATGTGACCCGGCGTCCACGCCACACCCATGTTCCATTTTTCTTTAATTTCTTCCGTGCGGGCCGGCTTGGCGGGGTAATTTTTTTCGCCGTCGAGCGCGTCGTATTTGATCGTGGTGCCCCTGACATCAAAGACAGAGAGAGCAAAGTTCCACCTCGTTGTCGGCTGGTATAGAACCCCGGCATCGATCCCAATCCCACGACCCATTTGGGCCGGGGGCGCTTCGTATTTATCCAAGGCAAGGACGCTGACCCGATCGTCATTTATCTGACCACGCCGAATGTATTTTAAATTTCCCCCAAGACCCACCGTTCCGGGGATGAGTGGAAGTCGTTTAATTTTAAAGGCGGCATTAACGGTGGGAATAACATCCGCGTTGATATCGTAATACATGTCTGGTATCACCAATTGCGACGCCGGGTTGAATCCCATCTGCCCCGACACCTGCCCAAAAAGGCCGGCCCCCCAATGAAATCCACCCAACAATGGACCACTTAAGAATGAAATATTGGGCGCCGTTATTCCAAATGTGGGCGTAAGGCCAACCATTTTTGAGTTAATCTCATCAATGAGGGACACCTGTTCTCCTTGTTCCAGGTCGTCAAAGTTCTTTAATTGGTTCTCATTATCTTTAACGAACTTATAAAACTCAATGGCGTCTTTACTGGCCGTCACTGAAACGTCAGCAAAGTTCACCAAAGATCCGGTGCGTTGAACAGTACCCGCGGGATTGTAGAAAAAAACATTTTGGTCATCGGCAATGGCCGTCAGCGCATCCCCCATCCCCAAAGCGCGCGTCCCCCGAATCATCGCGCTCGGTTCCGCGGCCGACAAAGACGCAACAAGGCAACATAACGGAATAAGTTTTTTCATGGTGTGAGCTCCTTAGGGAAGGTCCAGAGGATCGATGCCGTCCGTTGGGGCAGCGGGTGGCGGCGGAGGAAATTGGCTGGTCGGAGTGCACGGGGACACCTCGTCCCCATATTTCTCGTAAAGATCGTTAACGTCAACCTTCACCTTATCTAAGGTGGAACCTGACACAAGATTTAATTTGAGCGCAGCCGCTTCCAAATTCAAATACCCCCATCCGACATTAAGAACGGATCGATCGACCACAAGACAATCTCCATCAAGTGCGACAAGAGGGTTTTTTATTTTTTCGATCGTATATTCCCCGGAGACTTCAAGAATATCAATTAGGTCTTTTTTAAGGGGCTCACTCACAGCCTTTAATAGTCTAGCAACTCCAAGATTTATCAGAAGCGAGGTATCGTTTGGAGATATTTTCCCGTCCGAGTGACCCATGCGAATGGTCTCCAAATTGACGATAACCACATTGAGTGCGTCGTCCAATCGGCCTGGGTTAATGTTATATAAGAGGCTGTCAGGATTAGCTGTGTGTACTTGAAGAGATGGCAATGTGGCAGTTCGAACGGCCCCCTGCAGGGAAGAGCCCCCGCCATTTTGAGTCAGGTTGGCTACAAGTTGACCAACACTTAACCCGGACAACCCCATGGCCGCGGCCGCTTGTCCGTAAAGAGCTTCAGCGTTACGAGAATCTTGAGCGAGGGCTTTTTCAAAATAGTCATTGGCCTTGGCATAGTTTTTGTCGGCCAGGGCGGCGTTCCCGTCCACCACCAAGCTCTCGGCATCGCCGGAACCTTCGTCATGCAAGCCGCCAAAGAGATTGTTGTTTTTGCATCCAGTCATTAAGATAACGGCCATGAGAGCCGAAAGGCCCCACAGGGTTTTCTGTTTGGTCATGAAACGGGTCCCTCCTTTAAGGGAATTGAATACTCCGATAAGCCTAACCCCAAAACGAATACTTTTCAATAGAAAAAAAAATCCCGGGGGCCAGACATCCGCCCCCGGGACTTTTACAAAAACCGAATTGAATTCAGTTACTTATGTGCCTTCCTGCCAAGACGCCAGATATTTCTCCTGTTCAGGGGTCAACGTGTCCATTCCAACCCCCATCGCGGCCAACTTCAATCGAGCGATGTTTCGATCGATTTCCACGGGAACGCTGTGAACTTTTTTGGCGAGCCCCTTGGCGTTTTTTACCATAAACTCGGCGCAGAGGGCCTGGTTGGCGAACGACATGTCCATGACGCTGGCGGGATGCCCTTCGGCGGAGGTCAAGTTGATCAAACGCCCTTCGCCCAACACGTGCACGCGACGTCCACCCGGAAGCGTATATTCGTCCACATAAGGACGGGCTTGCCGTTTCTTGTTCGCAAGCTTGGCGAGAGCGGGGATATCAATTTCCACATTGAAGTGGCCCGAGTTGGCGAGGAT
The DNA here is from genome assembly GCA_016715645.1 of Elusimicrobiota bacterium. GTDB lineage: Bacteria > Elusimicrobiota > Elusimicrobia > FEN-1173 > FEN-1173 > JADKHR01. Next base: position 233,440 of record JADJZR010000003.1, read on the forward strand.
CGCCCCGTCTTTCATTTTTTTGAAATGTTCCGCCCGAAGAACACCGATATCGCCCGTGACGGTAATAAAGATGTCCCCTTCCGCCGCCGCCTTGGCCATGGGCATGACAACGAACCCGTCCATCATGGCTTCGAGAGCCCGGAACGGATCCACTTCCGTCACGACCACATGGGCGCCCATTCCCTTCGACCGACTGGCCACCCCCCGACCACACCAACCGTAACCGGCGACCACAACTGTTTTGCCGGCAAAAAGAACGTTGGTGGCGCGTATAACACCGTCCAAGGTGGACTGACCGGTCCCATAGCGGTTGTCAAACATGTGTTTGGTCAACGCGTCGTTGACGGCGATGATGGGATATTCCAACACGCCGTCTTTTTCCATGGCGCGAAGGCGAATGACCCCGGTGGTCGTCTCTTCAGTGCCGCCGATCACATCGGCCAGCTGGGCCCGACGGTCTTTGTGAAGAACACCCACCACGTCGGCCCCATCGTCCATGGTGATTTGAGGCCGATGATCGAGCGCCGCGTAAATGTGCTTGTAATAAGTTTTGTTGTCTTCGCCCTTAATGGCATAGGTGCGAATGCCATGCTTTTTAACGAGGGCCGCCGCGGTTTCGTCCTGGGTGGACAGCGGGTTGGAGGCGCACAACACAACATCGGCGCCGCCCGCTTTTAAGGTGATCGCAAGGTTGGCGGTTTCCGTCGTGACGTGCAAACAACAGGCCATCCGAATATTCTTAAACGGCTTTTCTTTTTCAAACCGTTTCTTAATGAGGCGAAGAACCGGCATTTCCCGTTCCGCCCAGGTGATGCGATCTTCTCCCGCGTTGGCGAGACGAATATCTTTGATGTCGTATTTCATGGATTAAGCCCTCGCGCCTTTTTTCAATTCGGCGGCTTTGTTGGTTTTTTCCCAATAGAAATCCGCGTCTTCCCGGCCGAAATGACCGTAGGACGCCGTCTTTTTATAGAACGGCCGACGCAGTTTGAGATAGTCGATGATGCCTCGCGGCGTGAGCGGGAACACGTCTCGAACGAGCTCCACCAGCTTGGATTCCGGCACCACGCCGGTTCCGTGGGTGTCCACCATCACGCTGACCGGATCCGCCACGCCAATGGCGTAAGCCAATTGAACCGTGCACTGTTTGGCCAACTCCGCGGCCACAATATTTTTCGCCACGTGGCGCGCCATGTAACAGGCCGACCGGTCCACCTTGGTGGGATCTTTGCCGCTGAACGCGCCGCCGCCGTGAGGGGCCCACCCACCGTAAGTGTCCACAATAATTTTACGGCCGGTCACGCCGGTGTCCCCTTCCGGTCCGCCCACCACGAATTTGCCGGTGGGGTTCACATAGAACTTGGTCTTTTTGTCCACCATGCTTTTGGGAAGGACGGGAAGAACAATTTTTTCGATCATTTCTTCACGGGACGCGTTGGTGATTTTTTTGCCCGACCGATCCAGGATGGACGGATCGTGTTGGCTGGACACCACCACCGCATCGATGCGGCAAGGGTGGCCGTCTTCGTATTCCACGGTGACCTGGGACTTCCCGTCCGGGCCAAGATAAGGAAGAACATTTTTCTTGCGAACGTCCGCCAACCGTTTGGTGAGGTTGTGAGCAAGGCTGATGGGGGTGGGCATCAACTCTTTGGTTTCGTCGCAAGCAAACCCCACCATCAGGCCCTGGTCGCCCGCGCCGCCCGTATCGACGCCCTGTGAAATGTCCGGCGACTGGCGCCCGATGGCGTTCAAAATCCCGCAACTGGCGGAATCAAATCCGAACCGACGATCGGTGTAACCGATCTCCGCCACAACAGATCGAACCAAGGAGGGCACATCCACCCAGGTTTTGGTGGTGATCTCACCGCCCACCACCACCAACCCCGTGGTGACAAACGACTCACACGCCACCCGCCCCATGGGATCGTCTTTCAAAATGGCATCCAACACCGCATCGGAAATTTGGTCGCACACCTTGTCCGGGTGCCCTTCTGTCACAGATTCGGAAGTAAACACATATTTATCACGACGCATCGTTGGTCTCCTTCAGGGAATTGGCTCGAACACGGCCGAATAAGTCTGCGAAAAAGAAAATTCTATCAGATTTGTGAAGAAATCTAAGCCCCCGTCAGCTGCCGAGCGGTCTCCCACCCTTCCGCCAAAAGATCTTTTGGCATTTCTGGATGCGCGTTGAAACGTGCCACAAGACCCAAAGCCTCTGCCAAAGGGACTTGGAGGTTTTGGGCCAATTTCCCAAGAGAGGTCCGACCCGATTTAAAATCATCCAGTTGATAAGACAGGTACCCGCGTTCCAAAAGGTCCTTGGCCGCGTCCGATTTGTTCATATGGCTTCTGCGACAAACCGTCGCCAGGTGCCGCTCTTGCCGCTTTCCGAGCCTAAGCGCGAGAACCATAATCTCCCCCCTTCTTCAATTTTTCTTTCGCCTGTTCAATAATTTCCGGATTCACCCACGCAAATTGGTTTAACGCCTCGCCCCCTCCGCTCTCAAACTCTTTTATTCAGACAAACTCGAAACAATTTGTGAAAAGGCGGGCAATTGAGCCCCGTCCGCCAGCACCTGGTCGGGTCCCACTCGACAATCCGCCCCCACCGAGGCCTCCACACCAACGATAGATCGTTCAACCCTCGTTCGAGGGCCAATTCGGGCCCCGTCTAAAATTACCGTGTCTTGAATGTGCGATCCCTCCGAAATTCGCACATTCTCGCCGATCGTATTTTTTCCTTCCAGTGTCACGGAACGATCAATGCGGGTTCCCGCCCCCACAACGGCAGTGCCGAATACGCGAACACTTCCGTCCACGTGAGCTCCTGGAAAAAAGAGCAATCCCCCCCGCCTTCGAACCCCCGAAGGCCACTGTTTTTGTTCATGCATTTCCTGATGGGTTCGCCAATAAGTTTTCAAAGTCCCGATATCGGACCAATACCCCCTGTGGAGAAAAGATTCGACCCGAAAACCTTCGGAGAGGAGCGCCGGAAAGATTTCCCGCTCAATCGACACATTTTTTCCCGCCGGGATTCGCTCCACAACCCGGGGCTCAAACAAATAGCATCCCGCATTCACCGTCCGTATCGGAAAGGAATCTCCGGATGGCTTTTCGAGGAACCGTTGGATTCGTCCGGTTTTTGTTGTCTCAACAAGTCCGAACGCGGAAGGGTCGACCACTTCAACCAAGGCGAGTGTGGCATCAGCATTTTTTCGACGATGAAGGGCCGCCATCCGGCCCAAATTAAAATCGCTTAATACGTCTCCATTCAGAACGATGGCAGAGCCTTTTAAGTGGGGGAGAGCATGGCGAATAGCGCCTCCCGTTCCGAGAGGCTCTTTTTCAAACGAATAAATGAAATGGACTCCCCAGGATTTCCCATTCCCCAAATGACGCCGGAAATGGGACGCCTTATGGCCCAAAGCCAACACCACCTTCTTCACCCCGAATTTTTTTAACAGATCGATCTGGTAGGAAATCAAGGGTCTATTTAATATCGGCAAAAGCGGTTTTGGCCGCGACAAGGTCAGCGGCCTCAAACGGGACCCCAGCCCGCCCAATAAAATCAGCGCATTCATTTTAATCCTCCCTCCAACCATTTAGATACCGCGAGTAGGTCCGCCGCAAAGGGCACATTCACAGGAAGACTCTTTTTTTCGATGGCCCCGTATCCCGTGCCAACCAAAATGGGCCGCACCCCCGCCGCTTGCCCAGCCTCCACATCGATCAATTTGTCACCCACCATAAAGGAGCGAGACAGATCAATCCCCAACTCTTTTTCCGCCTGAAGAATCATTCCGGGTTTTGGTTTCCGGCACTCACACCCATCCTTCGGGCCGTGGGGACAAAAATAAAATCCCGAAATGTGGACCCCCTTCGTTTCCAACTCTTTTGCCACCCGACTATGCAAAATTTGGACATCGGACACGCGGTAATAACCCCGCGCCACACCCGATTGATTGGACACCACCACCAGCCGAAATCCCAGGCCAGCCAATCTTTTCAGACCCTCCACCGCCCCGGGGACCCATTCCCAATCCTCATACCGAAAAACATATTCTTTCTCAACATTCAACGTCCCGTCTCGATCAAGAAAAATCGCCGCCGATTTCACTGATTCTGAGAGGCGATGTGGCGATAGGTTTCCGCCAACCCGTCTTTCAACGAAACCCGCGGTTTCCACCCCAACACCAGGGCCGCTTTTGAAACATTGAGGACACTTCGAAACAGTTCCCCCGGCCGAGCAGGTTTCCGCTCAAAAGAAGACGGCCCCGGATGGGACGCTCTTAAAACTTCAAACAACCGATTGACATCCCCGGCCCGCCCGGTGCCGATGTTGATGGATTCCCCTTCGCCCCGCAAGAGAGCGGCCACATTGGCCCGGGCGACGTCGGAGACGAAAACATAATCCCGTTGTTGTTTTCCCGTTCCATAAATATAAGCCGCTTTGTCCGCCAACAGCCGTTGACAAAATATCGCCACCACGCCGGCTTCCCCGTGAGGATCTTGCCGAGGGCCATACACGTTGCCATATCGCAACACCGTGTAAGGAAGGGAATGGAGAGAACGATACGCCCGCAAATAAAATTCGGACGCCAATTTGGAAATCCCGTAAGGGGACAGAGGACGAGGGGGATCCGTTTCTCGGGCGGGACGGGCACATTCCCCATAATAAGTTCCACCCGACGCTGAAAAAATAATTTTTTTCACTCGAAATTTTCGAGAAAGTTCCAACACATTGAGCAGACCCAGGATGTTCACATCCGCATCGAAAACAGGGTTTTCCACACTGCGCCGAACATCGATTTGCGCGGCCAAATGGTTGACCACATCGAACCGGCCAAATTCAAAAACCCGCTCCATCTCTTTTCGCCGCACATCGGCTTTCACGAATCGAGCCCGTCGGTTCAGATTTTTCACATTCCCCGAAACCAAATTGTCCAACACCGTCACCCGATGGCCCGCCTTGACATAAGCGTCAACCACATGGGAACCGATAAAACCCGCTCCCCCGGTCACGAGGATGCGCATCAATAAGCTCCCTGTCGGCCCAATACGGCGGGAATCGTCTTTATTAATATTTTCAAATCCAACCCCGGAGACCAACGCTCGATGTAATAAATATCCAACTCGATCATTTCTTCGTATGACAGTTGCGCCCTTCCACTCACCTGCCACAACCCGGAGATCCCGGGGAGCACATTAAGCCGTTTGCGCGCCCAATCGTCATTAGACTCGGCCTCTTTCGGCAATTGAGGGCGAGGCCCCACCAAGCTCATATCCCCCACCAACACATTGAACAATTGCGGGACCTCATCGATACTTAACCGACGGATCCACCGCCCCACCCGTGTCACGCGGGGATCTTTTTTGATCTTGAACAGCGGCCCTGGCCTTTCGTTCAAATGGCGCAAATCTTCCAACCGCGCTTCGGCGTCAGTTTGCATGGATCGAAACTTGAATATTCTGAAAATTCTCCCTTTGTATCCCACCCGTTCTTGTCGGAAGAAAACCGGCCCCCGCGAATCCAATTTAATCAACAGCGCCAACAATCCCAAAGGGACCGCCCCCACGGAAAGAAGAATCACAGAGACGATGACGTCGAACATCCGTTTATAGAAAAAGGTCCATCCGTGAAGTGAAATGGATTTCACCTGGAACGTAGGAAGCCCAAGAGATTCATCCAAAATCAGTTCGCCCATCCGAAGTTCCAAGATGTCGGGCACAATCCGAAACACGACCCCCGCCTCTTCGCTCATCTCCGCCATGCTAATTAAGTGCGAATGGGAAAGATCCGGATCTCCCACATAGACCTCCCGGAATCCTCCAGCCTGAACCCATTGGCGAAAACTTTCCAAATCGCTGGTGGGCCGACTTTCAATTTCCATTTCCGGATGGGCCGAAAGGACGCGCTCAATGGATGCGCACAGCCGCCCTTTCCCCAACACAAGAACCCGATGGCGGCCGGCCCATTTCAAAAACACCCGCTGATAAATTAAGCGGGAAACCTGACGACTGGTTAACACAAAAAAGAACACCAATATTCCACTTAAAACTGAAACGATCCGAGAATAATCGGCGCCCCGGTAAAGGAATCCCCCCGCCAACACCAATGCCCATCCCCAAAACACGCCCTTGGCCACGCGCAACACATCGTCCAGGAAGGGCAAATTGACCCGTTCGTAAAAACCGTTGATAATAAAAACCGCCATCCAGATCATGACGGCCGCGGATTGAAGAGGGATGTAAAGCTCTTCCGGGATAGGGACCTTGTGAGCTGGCGCCAAACGCACACCCCACTCCCATGAAAACCGAACGGCGTAAGCCAGTCGTAACGCCAGCACAACGCAAGCCAAATCCGCGAAAAACAGAATAACCCGGTTTAAAAACAATCTCGATTTAAGGGATTTCAACATGCTCCCATTCTATTAATTATGGGAGAGAAGAGACACCGCCCACCACGTGGCGGATGGATTCGATGAAGGCGCTTCGGCTAAATTTTTCGGCCTGACGTCGAATCTTTTTTGGATCAAACGACTGCTGGTCGAAACGCTGAAGGGCCCCCGCCAGACTTTCGACCGTGGGGGCATCAAAAAAACACCCCGTTTCCCCATCGACCACCGTTTCCAGTGCACCGCCCGCCGCCAGCGCGATCACGGGTCGACCACAAGCCATGGCCTCAACGGGAGCAATGCCAAAATCCTCTTCCCCCGGAAAAATGAACGCCCGCGCACCCGCCAACAGTTGTTTAAGGCTGTCAAAAGAAACCGCCCCGACAAATTCCGTGTAGGGACCAGCTCGTCTGCGTAACTCTGCCTCGAAAGGTCCCTGCCCAACTATTTTCAAAGGGAGCCCCAACTTTTCACACGCTTCGACGGCCAGCTCGATCCGCTTATAGGGTGTCAACCGGGACACAACAATGAAGTAATCCCCCCCCTGTTCTGAAAAGGGGAACGAGTCAACCTCAACCGGTGGATAAACCACACCCGAATTGCGCCCATAAAATGTTTGAATTCGGTTCTGGATGTGGCGCGATATGGCAATAAAAAGGTCCACGCTTTGATTGTGCTGGAGGTCCCACTGCTTTAACCATCCCAATACAACCGGCAACAGGAGGCGCGCCAATAGGGGCAGGGATTCGTTTTCCAAATACCTTTTTCGGTCCCACACAAATCGCATGGGCGTGTAACAGTAGCACACATGTTTGGATCCCGCCGGGACCCGGATTCCCTTCGCGAACGCACTGCTCGATGAAAGGATCATATCAAACCCCGTCAAATCAAACGATCGAAACGCGAACGGATATAAGGGCAAAAATTTTTTGAAATGTTTCGTTAAAAACGGGAGGCGTTGCATAAAAGAGGTGCGCACGTTCCACGTGGAAAAGCGTGCCGGAAAGTGTTCGGGAATGAACAGGGAAGTAAAAATTGGCGCCTGGGGAAACGCCTCATGGAGGGCATCCAAAGTGCGCTCCGCCCCTCCGTACTGGATCAGAAAGTCATGGATAATGGCGATTTTCATTAATTTGCCGATCCCGTTTCCGGCGCGATCGGTCACCACCTCCGGGTGAAACGACGATAGACATCCAAGGTGTCTTGTGCGCACTGGTTCCAACGAAACTGCCGTGCTTGAACCAAGCCAGACTCCCTCATGACGTTTCGAATTTGGGCGTCCTGCAATATTTCCTCCAACCTATTTTTAAGAACATCCGGGTTCATGGTGTCGACCACCGCGGCCGCGTCCCCGACCACTTCTGGTAGAGATCCTCCGTTGGAAACGATCACGGGGCATCCACTGGCCATCGCCTCCACGGGGGGAAGCCCAAACCCTTCGTAGAGAGATGGAAAAACAAAAACCGAGGCGCCCGAATAAAGGGCCGGTAATTCGGGCTGAGGAACGTATCCCACCCGCCGAATATTTTTTTCAATTCCCAGCCGGTTGATTTGTTCCGAAAATCCTTCTTGTTTCCACGCGGTGGCTCCCGCCAAAACCAAGGGATACTTTTGTCTCAGAGATCCATTTAGCCCCGCGTAGGCACGCAAAAGGAGCTGTAGATTTTTTCGAGGCTCGAGGTTACCAACGTAAAGGATATACGCGCCTGAAACAATACCGTAGCGCCGACAAACGTCCTGCTGTTCCCTTATCGAACGCGGGTTAAACACGTCATCAACGCCGGGATAAGTCACGGTGATTTTTTCTGGTGCAATACCCAAGTAACGGACCATTTCCTCTTTCACATAATTCGAAATCGTTACGAAGTGAGATACTCGGTCAAGGCGAGAATAAAAATGTTTATTGAAATATCGCACCCTTTCCGGAGGATGAGTTTCAGGATAATGATAAAAGGAAAGGTCAAGAACGGAAACGATGGTGAATCCCTTGAACGGAAAAGGAATAAAACATGTTTCGTGATAAAGATCGAAACGTCCGAACCGGCAAACCATTTTAAAAGAAGCATCAAGGGCCAAACGCACCCCCGAATAAACAGGAGCAAACCGGCGACTTAACCCTCGGACCATTTTTGCCGTTGGAGATGGTTGGGGCTTTAAGTTAGAACTCCAATAACCGTTGTAAAAAAAGAAAAAAGAATCTTCCGGGGACAACCGTTGCATCGCCTTTGACAAGCAATGAACGTAGTATCCAACGCCACTCAAGGGTGTTAAAACCGGAAGGCCGTTGAGTAAAACCCTCATTTTATTTTGAAGAAGGAGTGTTTTCGGCGGGAAAAATGAACGGAGTTCCTGAAAGGATCCCTCGACAAATGACATCCAGCCCTGGGTCGCTCCCCTCTTTCAGATCGGACAAACAGATCCCTGGTCGGAGACCAAAAGGAGGATCTCCCCGTTGAGGTTCCATAAATCCCAAAGGGATCATCCGGCGAAAAAAGAAATGGTAAGCATAGATTCGCGCGCGTTTAATTTGCTCTTCCGGTAGACGCCCCATCACGGGAAGCTGGTCCAGCAGTTGACGGTAATGGGTGGGCGACTGGGCATCCTTGGTGACACCTTTATTGCGAATCCAGGCCTCTCCTGCAACGATAACAGGGATTCCTTGACTTGTTAACTCAACACCTGTTTTCGTGCCATAAATGAGTACCGTGTTGCAGCGTTCCATCAAAGAATAGGTACTGACTGGGTCCTCTGGACCAACTATGAACACATTGGTCGGCAAGGGCTTCCCTCGCCGACGAATTTCATCCACCATCTTCTGTCGGGATGGTAAAGTCCCCCGAATTTCCGCCGGGTGAACGCGAATAATCAGTTGTAGATCCGGCCGTGCCTCAAAGTAATCAATTGTCTCGAATATCCAGTCCCTCATGTTAGAAAAAGCGTTGGCCGGGTAGTGTAACTGAGCGTCCCACATCACATTTGTCAGTAACCCAATCCACGGTTTTTTACGATCCGCTTTAACAGCCCGAAAAATACTGGTTTCGTCAAATTGAGGACGTTCGTGGAACCAGATCCAATCCTGGGTACCATGCCATCGACTCTTCAGATAATCTTCCAACCGCTGCATTTCGGCCGGGGGCAGAGAAAGGTTCTCCCAGTTTTCGGTGGGCTCTGACATGAGCGTATGGTGGTAGGTGTCTCCGTGACTGAAAATAAAACATTTTTTTCGATACGCGGGATTCCAATTAACCACGTCAATCCCCAGGGACCGCGCCGCTTCGCCGAACACCCCCTGCGGAACATATATCCCGTGATTGAAAACAGCTTTTTTATAACCCCGGCTCTCCATAAGCCGGCGAGCCGCTCGGGCCGCCAAAAACGCCGATTGAAAATAGGCTTTAAAAACCTTCACACCGATCTCCCCCTCCAACGTCGCCCTCGCGAAATAACGCAGAGCGCCAGCCAACGCGTGTTCCCCGACAGCCATTCCTTGGTCTTTGTGTCCTATAAGATCTTTCATCGAATGTTTTTCTATCAGGTCGCCCAGGTCGTCATGATCCTCAGCCCGCACCCAATCTCCCAACCGATGAACTTTAAACCCTAGCGTCTCGTACAGGTGCGCCGCGGGCGGATAACACGTGTTGCAAAGCATCCCCGACGGCCCTTTTCGAACAAACGTCGAGGCGGTGGGAAACTTCCGATAATCGCAATTTTGACATGCGGACAACAGACCATCACACAACAGAACCTCGACATAAGCCCCTCGAAGAGTGAGCGCTACACCCAAAAGACTCTCGACCGTCGCTCCCGCCAAATATCCCCCCACCCCGGTCGCGAGAACAACTCGTGTCCCCTTTTCCTCATGAACTAAAATATTCCACTCTTTATCACGAATGGTCCGCGACCAATCGGGCAAATGGTTTTCGGTCTTTCCAATTCGGGAACACCCCCACCGTATCCAAGCCCCTATAAAAGGGAATGAATTTACAAGTGAGACAACATGTTCACGCATGAAAGACCTTATCCGTTGTTTGGTGATACTCATTCATGCTCTCCATAAACGGGAGATTCAACCCACAAAGCCAAAAATATCCAGATGAACAAGACAGAAAAAGATGGGAAGGTGTTGAGGCCCAGAAAACACGTCATTACCCCCCAAAAAAGGGGAGACCAACCCGCGCGTTTCCAACCCGCCCAAATAACACGAAAACTGAAAAATGTCATGGCCAGAAAACCCAGAATCCCCGTCTCTGCAAGGATTTCAAGGTAAACGTTGTTCGGAATCGGTTTTTCTTCTATTTTTTCAACGTCACTATTTTCCGTGCTTGATCGATAGTGGTACCCAAATTGCGAGAGGCCTATTCCAAAGAGGGGGCTTTTTCTCCATAGTCGGAGGCTTTCCTTCATTAAGTAAACCCTGACCCCCAAAGAACCAGAATCCTTTTTTACCCCCGGCCGGGACAACTGATATACCTTGTCATTAAATAGTTTTTTGACGATGACATCGTTGAGGTAGCCCGAAGAACATTGAAGAAAAACAATGGTAAGACCCACGGCGATGGCACCTATCCCGGCGCGCTTCCTCGACACACGCGGCACTGCCCAAAAAGAACCACCCCAGACCAACACACATCCCACGACGCCCAATGAAGAAAAAGTTGATAAACACGCCAGGGAAAGAAAAAAAGCCAATAGAAATTTTTGACGATGCAATGAAAGGGCGATGGACAAGAGGAAAAAAAGTGCGGCAAAATTTCCTTCATGAAAACAACCCGACCGAATCACCTGTCGTCCAAAAAAAAGAATGGATTGATGTCTCTCCAATCCTGGGAGAAGCATCGGTGTTTCACCCCAAGCCGATGCCAGCGAATAGTACAATGAAATAACGGCGGCGAACACCGCTCCAAAAAGCCAAGCGTTCGTTAACTCCACCCATCTTTTTTGAGCGATGGAACTCATGGTAAAAAATGCCCCGAGCACAAAAACAAAGTAAACCCACTTGGCCGCGCCATCTCCCACCGGACCGAAACGAACAGAAAACGGCCACTCTCTCGGGCCGGTCCAGGGGTGTCCCCAAAAATTTATAACGAGCGACAAAAGGGCCACGGTCAGAAATCCAGCAAGAGGCCACCATAGGCCAGAGCGATCCCAGGGTCGTCCCCCGCGTCCTATCCAGTAAGGAACGAGGACCACAAGAATCACTTCATAAACCTTTAAAGGAAAACCGACATTCAGAGTCAGTCCCTTTGTAAATGGAAGACTGAGAATTACAAAAAATCCGAGAAGGAACACCCAAAGATCTTTGTGGACTTTTGTCATCGATTATTTTCCACAATAAAAAAGTTACCTCTGTTCATCGTCCCGTTCGGACGGGATCCCTGAGCCAGCCTAGTTTTCTCATGCCCATCGTATGACGGGCCCGCACCCTCAAGGGCTCGACTGAATGATTGAACACAATCAATCAGGTTGAGGTTATCCACGATCCCCGTGGCCGCCATCGACAATATGTCTAAAAAAAACATCTTGCGAGGGCAAAGAAGGGAGGACCCACCACGGGTTCAACGCCCTTAGATCAGATTCCCCGTACTGGCCCGTGGCCACAGCAATTGTGCGAACGCCAATGGCGTTGGCGCAATGGATATCGTGCGGTGTGTCACCGATCACGAAAACACGGTTTAAACCCACGTTCGGCCAGCGGCCACGAACCAAATCCAAGGCCCGCCGGGCAATGGATCTCCGATCCGGTGTTCCATCAGAAAAGGCCCCATCGGAAAAATAGTGTGAGAGCCCGTAATAGGACAGTTTAGCCTGGGCCCCAGCATGGGTGTTCCCAGTTAATAGAATTGAAAACACGTCCTCCCGTTGGAGCGAACGATCTAAAATTTCTTTAACCCCCGGAAGGACCTCTCCTTTCCTTTTTGGAAGGGCCATGGGCAAATGACGTTCGTAAACTCGAAGAAATCGATCGACGATTTCCGAATCCGGCACTCGACCCGCCTGGCGAACGATCCCCACGGCAATTTCCACATCAGTCAGCCCGGCTGTGGAGAGTTCAGAAAAATCCACATACACACCCAGGACGTCCCGCGCGGCGTCCTCCAGAGCGAATATGCCTGCACGACCTGTGTGGAGCAAAGTGCCGTCGATGTCCCACAACAAAGCGATGTCAGCCAATGTCGGAATCCTCCACGGCGACCACGACTCGCGGAGGAGCAGCGACGGTGTTGTTCTTGTTCATCGCGTTCAAAATATCCTCAGCCAAACTCTCGCAATCCATTCGATGAGCCTTCAAAACTTCATCGTAAAATCCACAGAGGGGCTTGCCGGACAGACCGATGCGACCCACCCGGGTCGCCTCCGAAAGGCCAGTTTCCGCCAGGACAGCCAAGAGTCTTTCTCCCAAACCTCCATTCAGATAGTGATTGTCCAATGTGAAAATCCAACTGCATCCTTTCACTGTTTCCGTAAGCCAAGCGGGGTCCACCCGATTAAGCCAGGGCATGGCCACCAAACGCGCCCGAATCCCCGATTTGACAAGACGTTCCACAGCGTGATACGCCTGGGTCAACAGAAGGGGGCCTGAAGTTAAAATAACGATGTCTTTCCCCTCTCGAAGGACAACCCCTCTTCCCGGAACTGGCTTGGAGTCCGAGGGCCAGGCAAATGGGACATCGCACGAAACAGAAACCAGTCGAAAATAGGCGGATTCCTTACTCTCGTTAACAACATAATCCAAAAGGTTTGCCAATTCGTCGTTGCAGCTTGGCTCAATTAAGTTAAAGCCCGGCAGAGAAGACAACGTGGATATGTCCCGAACGGCTTGATGGGATGTTCCGGGCCCTGCCGGCAAAAATCCTGCCAAAGAGCCGACGTAGATAATTTTATTCCCTTCCAAGGCGTTGTTGTAAATTTGCTCGTTCGGCCGTGACGACAAAAAACACGAAAAAGAATGAACCACCGGTAAAAGTCCCTGTCGGGCTATTCCCCCGGCCTGGCTTACCATATCTTGTTCGGCGATGCCGCATTCGATAAATCGCTCGGGGAACTTTTTTTCGAAAGGCAAAAGCCCGCAATCCTTTGCAAGATCCCCATCCAGAACGACCAGCCGGGGATTTTTTTCAGCCTGGCGCACAAGTTCCCGTCCGTAACGGGCCACCAAATTTTGTGGTTTGCCGATAGGAGGTTTGGGGGGCTGGGGCACTGTTTCCAACTTAATTTCCTTTTCGCCTAAATCAATCAACCCTCGGTTGATTCTTTCCACCATTTCCTGGACGGCTTTATCGTACTCCATGTCTCCCGGAGCACCACTGTGAAAATGATAAAGGCGATCGGTCTCGCCCATTCCTTCCATGAAAGATACCCCTCGCCCTTTAATTGTGTCGGCCACAATCAGTTTGGGACGATCGGTAATGTTCTTCAAATCTCTCAGTAGCTTCCCAGAGCTTTGAAATCATGACCGTTCACCCGCTCCGCATGCCAACCGAACGCCCTCGCCTTGGCCACAACATCTCCCGTATCATTAACCTTAGAAACCCACAAGTCCGATTGGATCTTGTTTGCATCCACAATCGCCGTAATTTCACCCATTTTCAGATGTGCCGCTTGGGGAAGCGATTCCCAAATTTGTCCCTCTTGCAGTTCGCCGTCTCCTATCAAAACAAAAACTCGGCCGGATTTTTTTTGAAAACGGCGTGCCCACACGATCCCTTTCGCTTTGGAAATGCCCATACCCAAAGAGCCCGTGTTGGCCGCCAAGGCAGAAACCGCCACGTCCGGGTGGCCTGGCAATCCGCCCAATCGGCGAAGTTGATGCAATTTTTCGAAGGGCATTTTCTCCAATCCCGCCAAAACGGCATAAAGCCCGGGCACGTCATGCCCCTTGGATGAAAAATAGACATCCTCCGGTCCCATTTCAACCAAATGCAACCAAGTCACAATGTCCAAACTGCTAAAAGAAGATCCGATGTGTCCAGAATTGGCACGCTTGATTGCGTAAAGAGCGTTGAGACGAGCCGCGTCCGCGAAAACGGCCGCCCGTCCTTCGTCCATTTTTCCGGCTCTAAGCCGTTGAAATTCCTTCAAGGGAATATAGACCAGATCGCTCATGAGGAAACAACCTCCAGGGGAGTTTGAGCCACAGGGGGCAATACCGCCTGCCCCCGTTTTATTAATTCTTCCGCCAGCCACCAGTCTTCGGGTTGGTTAATGTCAAACCCTTCGAGACCTTCCGTCAAAAAAGGGATGATTTTCTCGCCGGCGATCGTCCCCCCTTCCAAAGGAACGCGAGTCCAGGCAATTTCCAGGCTGGCATTTTGAACATAGACTTTTGGCAACGCTTGGTACGGCATGCTGTGCCAAGGAGGAGTCCTGGGGCCTCCGGGTAAAAGAGGCATTATCCAGTCCCCTTCCTTGACCCACATTTTTCCGGGATGTTGTCCGCACAACTCCACAGCGCGAAGAGAATCGACCTCCGGAAGCTGTTGGAAGAGGCTCCATGCTCGCTGAATTGTACTGGCCGTTCGAAACGGGCTAGTCGGCCGCAGAAGGGCGAACGATTCATAGTTTTGTCCCTGTTCCGAGAGGGCCTTAAGAACATGCCGAACCCATTCGATATCCGGAGAGAGATCGCCCGCGAATTCCGCTGGTCGAAGGAAGGGAACTTCGCCCCCGTAATGACGGGCCACCTCGGCCACGCCCTCGCTGTCAGTGGACACCACCACTGAATCAAACACCCCGGACGATCTGGCCGCACTCAGGGTGTAGGCCAATAAGGGATGCCCGTTTAAAACCCGGATGTTTTTTGCCTTCACTCGTTTGGAGCCTGAGCGGGCGGGGATAAGGGCGACAGTTTTCATTGGTTTAGCAGAGAAGCAGGGGCCTTTCCCTGGTGCATTGGATTCCTTCGATGATCAAGATAAAGATAGACAAAAAAAATGAGCGCATAATATAAACTTGTTGCGAGCGCAATTCCAACGGTTCCCCACGAATTAAAAAAAAGAAACCGCAAACTAATCGCAAGCGGTAACCCCAAGACGCCTACCCATGTCGGGGTCCACACATCCCCCTTGGAGTAGAACCGGTTTGCCATGACCAGTAACACGGGGCTAAGAAGTTGCCCTCCCATAGCCATCATCAGGACCCACAGAAGATGAACATCGCCTAAATCCATCTGTCCTTTATAAAAAACGATCTTCAATAGCGGAAAACCAAGAACAACCAACACAACAAACGAAAAGACACCCAGAAGGAGCGTCTGGAGAAACCCCCGCAAATAGAGGGATCGAGCGCTTTCTTCATCACCCTCTTGAACCCGTCTAGACAAATGAACCAAAGCCGGGTTTGCGATAGATCGCTGTAGAACGATTTCCCCGGCGTTAAAAACCTGTTGACCCACATTAAAAAGAGACAATTGGCCGACCGGCGCTAACGACGACAAGACTCGATCAACCAAATAGGTCAACTTATAAATGGCTGCCCCGCCCGTAAGTATACCAATTCGGTGGAGCAAAGCCCTCGAGATCACCTTGCGAAAATGGACGGGCCGAAAGACACCAAGAACTCCCCCAATCCCCCCAAAGGACACCGCAATTCGAAGAACCAAGGCCCATGCAAATCCTTTCACTCCTAACGATGGGAACAAAAAGAGAAAGGCAAGAAGGGCCAGCAGGGATCCCACCAGAGAGGAAATTTCTGCGCGAAAAAATCGCCCCTGCGCGTAAGCGAGGCTCTGAGTCACGCCAAAACCGGCCTGTAAGGGAATCATCCAAACCAAAATACGGAACAATTCCACTAACAAATTTTGTGCCTTGTCCGAAAATCCGAAAAAGAACACCCCCAGCCATTGGTGACCCGTGAGGGATAAGACCCAAGCGCCTACTCCCAATAGAATCATCGCCCACTGGACCAAGCCCCACGCCGAGTCTTGCTGGTCCTGTTGAGTCATGGACGAGAAATGAGGAATCAACGCTTTCCCCATGACCGAAATCATCACCATCACAACCATTTGAGGAATGAGCAATGCGGCGAATACGACATCAGTGTTTACGGTCGCCCGAGACGAATCAATAGGTACCAGTTCAAGACGAAAGAAACACTAAGATTTCCGGCTGTCAATAAAGCCATCTGGGAAGCGGCCCATCCTGGAGCGTAATGCTTCCATCTGCGGATAAGTCGCACACTTAACATGCGCCGGATGAAAAAATCGCCCTCTTTGACCTTTTGAATCAACTTCTCAAGCCTTGCTTGGATCGAAGTTAATATAGAGGGTTTTCCAATCGGAGTAGACATCGAGAGCTTCGCTCCCCGCTTCTCGCCAACCCGTTCCAGAATCCTTGAGCCCCCCAAATGGCAGATGAGGTTCACTTCCGTAAGTTGGACCGTTCACGACAGCGACGCCCGATTGAATTTTCCCCAGAAACGTCATGGCTCGATCGATATTCTTGGTGTGAATGGCCGCCGTGAGCCCATAGGGGGAAGCATTTGCCGAGGCAACCGCCTCTTCAAAATTTTTCGCCCGGTAAAGACAACAAATCGGCCCAAATAATTCCGTTCGGGAGATTTCCGATAACGGATCTGAATCCTCTAATACCGTCGGCTCTATGAAATACCCTTGGACGTGCGCCGGACCCACCATTCGCTTGCCACCCGTGAGAAGTTTCGCCCCGGCCGCCCTAGCTTTTTTGACAGCGGCCACCATGTTCTCCAACTGTTCCTCGTTGATCACCGGGCCGTAATCGTCTGAATCCCGGCATCCCACTTTGAGTGCCCGAACACGGGTCAATAATTTTTCTTTAAACGTTTCATACACGGCATCAAAAACAATGAGTCGGGTGCCGGCGGCGCAGCGTTGTCCGGCGTTACTGCACGCCGACATAACAGCGGCCTCAACCGCTTTATCCAAATCGGCGTCATCACACACGATCAAGGGGTTTTTACCACCCAACTCGAGGCACACTTTGGCCAACCGAGCCCCGGCTATTTTTTGGATCAATCGCCCCACTTCCGTTGATCCGGTAAAACTGATCAGCGCCACATCTGGATGATCCACCAGAGGGGCTCCGGCCTCTTCTCCAAATCCGTGAACCACATTGAGCACGCCCGCGGGGACCCCCGCTTCGCAAAAAATTTTCGCGCACATCCACGCCGTCAGAGGTGTGTCTTCCGATGATTTCAAAACCGCCGCGTTCCCACACAAAAGCGCCGGAAAAACTTTCCAAGCCACATTCGCAATGGGCGTATTGGCGGCAATGATCAGACCGGCCACCCCAAGGGGTTGGCGAACGATGAAAGCGGCCTTGTTCGGGACGGCGCTCGTGGTTGTCTTCCCGTAAAATCGACGTCCCTCTCCCGCCACGAAAAAACCCATCTCGACGGCGGCTCCAACTTCCCCCAATGCGTCTTTCACCGATTTCCCTGTTTCCAGAGCGACGATCTTTGCCAACTCATCGGCCCTTTCCCGAAGGATCATCGAGGCGGCGCGAAGCACGTCGCCCCGACTAACAGGCGTTGCCTGAGCCCAGTCAATCTGAGCCCGTTTAGCGCTCTCCACCGCGGCTTTCACATCGGTTTTTCCCGACCGAGCCACTTGCAAGAGAACCTCCCCGGTGGCCGGGGACAACTTAGAAAAAAAATCTCCGGAAACCGCCTTGCATTCCTTGTTGTCTATCCAATTGCCGATTTCCGTTGGATAGGAAACGGAGGAATCGACGGGGATCGAAATGCTGTTCTGTCGTTCTTTGCCCAAGGGAATCTCCTTCTTTACCAGGTGGTGAAACCGCCGTCCACCATAAGATTTATCCCGGTTACATACCGAGACGCGTCCGATGCAAGAAACAAAAATGGACCCTGCAAATCATTCAACGTTGCCATCCGGGAGAGAGGAACACGTGAAATGAATTTCGATTTAAACGTTCCATCCTGCCCTCCCTCCACGCCCCCCGGAGAGAGAGTGTTCACCCGTACTCCCTTCGGCCCCCAAAGAGTTGCCAAAAATTTGGTTAGATTGGCCAAGGCGGCCTTGGAGGCGCCGTAGGCGGGCGGTTTTAGAAAGGGCGGTTTTCCAGGAAGATGATCGTAAAACCGTTGATCCGGCGATACGACGGCGTAAAGGGACCCGATGTTAATGACCGACCCGTGGCCCGAGGCCGCCAAATCTTCACCAAAAACCTGAAGTATCTGAAAAGCCCCAAACATATTGACCTCAAAATCCGCCTCACATCCTCAATGGGAATTTCATGGAAATGAAAATTCTTTTAATACCGCTGAGGGCTGATCAATCCCGGCATTATTCACCAGCACCGAAATCGGGCCCTTGGCCTTCACCCGGATTTTTTCCAAATCAGCCCGGCAAGTCACATCTCCACGAACAAGGGTTAAACGCTTAGGGAATTTTTTTAGAAGCCTTAAAAATAACGACGGAACAGGAACCTCGGCCCTGTCCAATGCCATCACCCAGGCGCCCGCCACTAAAGAGGTTTCGATCCAAACCTGCGCAAGTTTCCCCAACCCGCCCGTCACAAGGACCCCGCGACCGTTCAAATCAAACAGTTTTCTGTCCACACTCATCTCCTTTTCAACTTCACGTTTAAACTCAAACCGGCAACGTTTCTAAAAATATCCGCTCCATCGACCGGTGGGTATTTAAAACGTCAAATTTTTCCGTTACGCACTTCCTCCCCTCCCGACCCATTTCCTGACAGAGAGAAGGGTTTTCCAGTAGAGTCAAAAGAGCCTGAGCAAGCGCCTGCGGGTCCGCCGGAGGGACCAACAACCCGTTCTTCCCATGCTGCAACACTTCGGGTGTCCCACCGATTTGACACCCCACGGCTGGACGCCCAACCGCTGAAGCTTCGGCAATCGAAAGACCGAAACACGCCCGTTGGTTGATACTGGGAGCCGCCAATACGTCAGCGGCGGCGTACAAGCCCGGAAGATCCTCAGTTGGAATATCGGGAAGAACGACTACATTTTGCGGATATCGATTTGCAACCCGCACGGCCTCCGCCGACAAGGAACCCGATGCCCCTGCAATCACAAAAAAAGAAGAGGGCTGTGATCGAAGAACTTCCGGAATAGCTTTCAATAGGACATGCAACCCCATTTCGTGCACCATCCGAGCCAAATATAAAACCACCTGCCGCTCCGGAGAGAGCCCCCATCGTGCCCGCATCGGGGCCCCATCGACTCCGGGATGAAACCTGGCGGGATCGACACCGTAATATACCACTTCGACTGGCAAGTCAACGTTCAGATTGCGCAGACTATCGGCGCAATGTTGGCTGCATGAAATAATTCGGTGGCTCGATTGAAGGATCTTCACCGCAACCGTCCGCAAATGCCGATAGAGGGACGGGAAAGCAAATATTTCACCGAACACCGTTGTGACCAGCGGAATTCCAAACCGCTTTGACACCCAAGAACCCACCAGGCCCGCTGAAAAAATATGGTAAGCGCTAATGACACGAACGTCAAATTCCTTAATGATCTGGGCCGCAACCGAAAAGGTCGACAACGCTCCTAAACACAACTTCGGTGCCATGCGCAACACATCCATATGGATGAGTCCCTCGGACCAAGCCCGCCGGTCTACCAAAGAATGAGCGACCCTCTCCCAACGTGGGGGACGATGGAGTGTGTAGCCCGAGAAATTATCTCGTCGCGATCCTCGACTGTCTTGGGCTAAAACGTGAACGTCCCACCCCCGCTCCACCAAATAGGGGACCAACCGGGAAAGATGGATGGGGACTCCTCCGAACGGCGGGGGATAATTCCCAAGAATCAACAGACTTTTTTTCTTCACCCGTCCTTGCCTTCCGATGGGCGTTGAGCCGCGGCTATTAGATTTTGAGACACAATACGACGAAAGCCGCTTCCCACCTCCACGAAGAGCAGAAGCCGATAGATCCCCTCAACAACCTTCCACAGCGCGAGACGAATAAGGGAGGGAATACCCCGCGCCACAAACTCCCAGGGCCAAAACCCTTCTGGGTTCAAACCCCCGCCTCTAAAAAGCTGAGATAAACTAGACACGGTAAAAGCGGTTTCGTGAGTGAAATCTCCATAGCGGATTCGTCCAAAATAAGGAGACTCTCCATTTGGAACCTGAAAGACCAAACGCCCTCCCGGACACAGGGAGGCACGGCACAGACTTAAAAGAGATGGGATCTCCTGTTTAGGTATGTGCTCCAACACATCTCGAAAAAAAATCAACACATACCGGTTCAGGCGAGAGGCCAAATAACATCGCACATCCGCCACTTCGACGTTGTGAACGCCTAATTTGCGACAGATCTCAACCTGCTCCCGACTGATATCGATCCCTTCCGCCGATTTCCAACCAAGCGATTGAATCCACGCAAGCAAGCTTCCATCGCCGCATCCGACATCCAAAATTAAACCGTCCGGGGAAACATCCAAAAAACGCCCAAAAGATTTCCGCCACTGCGCCGCCTGGAACCGATGCCTTTGCACCGTTGGTTCCCCTTTGCGAGGAACAACATGCCGGGAGGAGTAATTTAGAAAATCGTCGTCACGCCCGTTGTTGTCTTTCATAAGACCGGAAGGAAAGGACGGTGAATCTCAGATTACGCGTTTACGCCCGACACGAAATCCGAAACGAGATCGAGAGAAAATTCCTGATCTTCGATCATGGGTTTATTCAACGTTTTTCCCAACAATTTACTGATCTCGTAAGGGGGCAAACCGTCACCCGGCGATTTAATTGAAATATCGGCTGGTGTCAGAACATGCCCGCTGGCCAGGGAACGAGCCGTCACAAGCTTCTTACCCATTTTGAGAAGAGGTTTTTGTTCGGAAGGAAAGGTTCTCTTTACACCTGTGCCCAAGGCAAGACGCAAGCGTTGAAGGTCCCGAACCATTTTTTTTAGTCCCACGGGTTCAAGGGAGAACGCGTGATCGGTGCCTTTCATGGCCCGATTGAGCGTGAAGTGCTTTTCAATCACACGGGCGCCCAAAACATAAGCCGCCACCGCCATGGCGATTCCACTGTCGTGACTTGAGAAACCGATCGTCGCCTCGGGGAATTCCTTGCGAAAGGTTGCGATCACGTTCAGTTCCAGTTCTTCAAAAGCGGGAGGATAACCCGCTGTGCATTGAAGGATTGCCAACTGGGAATGGATGGGGAGAACCGCATCATACATCCGCCGCACGTCATCGAAACTCCCACCCCCCGTGCTGACAATCAACGGTTTCTTAAACGACGCGACATATTGCAGAAGGGGGATATTTTTCAAGTCGCCCGACGCGATCTTGTAGGCGGGAACGTCAAGCGCCTCAAGAAAATCCGCGCTTTTAAAATCAAACACCGTCGCAAAAAATATCAACCCCAGTTCTTTGGCGTATCTTTGAAGCTCTTTGTATTCATCCTGACCAAATTCCAGAGCTTCCCGATGCAGGCCATAGGTTGGACCATAACTATTTTCATTGTCGTAGGGTTGATTGTACATGGCCTGCGTGTAGAGGGATTTGTTGTCGCGTTTTTGCAACTTGACGCAATGAGCCCCGCACTCCTTCGCCGCTCGAAACATCTCTTTACATGTATCAACTTTCCCTTGATGATTGTGCCCAATTTCAGCAATAATGAAGGCATCGGTTGCATCGTTAAAAACTCGTCCATCAACGGCAAACTGTCGGCTCATAAAACACCCTCTTTTCGATGAATTTCAAAAAAAACAAGCGGATGGCTGTTCTATTTTGATTTTAAACGGGCCATATCCTCGTGGACCATACACGACACCAAGTCGGAAAAGGACATCCGCGGGGTCCAACCCAAATCACGCTTGGCTTTGGATGGATCTCCAATAAGCAAGTCCACCTCAGCGGGCCGAAGGAAAGTGGGGTCAATGGAAACCACAGTTTTTCCAGATCGTTTGTCGATCCCTTTTTCGTCGACCCCTTTCCCCTCCCACATGAGGCTTATTTCGGCGGCGGAAAAAGCCTCTTCGACCAATCGCCGGACCGAATAGGTTTTTCCCGTGGCAACGACAAAATCGTCGGGTTTCGGCTGTTGCAACATGAGCCACATGGCTTCAACGTAGTCACCGGCAAACCCCCAATCCCGCTGGCTATCAAGATTCCCCATCCGCAGTTCCTGAGCCAGGCCCAACTTGATCTTGGCAACCGTGTGGGATACTTTGCGAGTCACAAATTCCAAACCGCGCCGCGGGGATTCGTGATTAAACAAAATCCCCGAACAGGCAAACACGTTGTAACTCTCCCGGTAGTTCACGGTAATCCAGTGACCATAGACCTTAGCAACTCCGTATGGACTCCGGGGGTAAAACGGCGTTTTTTCCGTCTGTGGCGTTTCCTGGACTTTTCCAAACATTTCAGAGGAAGACGCTTGGTAAAATTTTGTGTCCGGCTTGTGTTTGCGAATGGCTTCCAGGATTCGAGTCACGCCAATCCCCGTCACGTCCCCCGTCAGTCCGGGCTGGTTCCAGGAAACCGGGACAAACGATTGAGCCGCTAAATTGTAAACTTCGTCCGGTTTAACAACGCGGATGGCCTCATCCAAAGAAGACTGGTCCGTGAGATCCCCTTGAACGCATACGACCCGATCTTTGATGTGCCGAATACGATCGTCGTTTAACGTGCTCGACCGGCGAACCATGCCGAACACCTGATACCCCTTGGACAACAACAACTCCGCCAAGTAGGACCCATCTTGCCCCGTCATTCCAGAAATGAGCGCTTTCTTCATTTGCTCTGTCACCTCTTGATTATAAATTGGCCACTCGGTGCATCATTCTAGCAGTTTCAACCCATCAAAATTAACGATTATGAACCTTGGATTTTCCCCAAGCCACAATCGCAATGGCCCCTGCGAAAACAAATCGAATCCAAACTCCCAACACCACCATCGGCCAAAGAATAGCGGGAT
Source organism: Elusimicrobiota bacterium (assembly GCA_016715645.1). GTDB lineage: Bacteria > Elusimicrobiota > Elusimicrobia > FEN-1173 > FEN-1173 > JADKHR01. The sequence goes on from JADJZR010000003.1 coordinate 256,738, forward strand.
ATTGGGTCCGAAAAAATTTCCGGTAAAATCGGATCATTCCCCGATGTTTATGCCACTCGACGAACAGGGGCCGCGTGCGACCACAGACGCCCCAAGCGTGTGTCACTCTGGCATTGGGCACAAACAAGACCTTCCACTTCCTTTCGCGAAACCTCATGCATAAATCCAAATCTTCGCAATGAAGAAAATATCCTTCATCCCAGTTCCCCACATCCGTCAAGGCCCTCCGCTTGACCAAAAAACAAGCTCCGGAAATGGCCTCCACCGCAACAGGACCAGAGGGAAGAGGTTCTCGATGAAGCAAAAAATCCGAAAAGAATCGCCCCTGTTTTCCTTTTCCGGAAAGTCCAAATGCACGAATAAAAGCTCGGCGTGGAGTTGGGAAAACTCGACGTCCACCCGGTTGCTCGGAACCGTCTGAATTACAAAGATACCCCCCGGCAGCGCCTGCTTCGTTGTCATTTGCCAAAGCCAAAACCATGTGCGTCAAGGAATCAGGATCAAGAATACAATCCGGGTTCAGAAAAAGGATGTATTCTGATTCACACTCCTGGGTCCCAACGTTGCACGCCGCCGCAAATCCACGATTCACTTCGCTCCGATAGACAAGAACTTCGCCGACATCTCCCATGCCGCCGATGGTGTCAAGACTCCCATCAGTCGATCGATTGTCCACAACAACCACTTTTGTCGCGCCCGCTCCAAGGGCCGACCGAACGCACGGAGCCAGGTGGACCCCTGCGTTATAGTTAACCACGACAACGTCACAAGGGGGAAAGCAAACCTGACCCGTCAAATCGTGCCTCCCATGAATTTTCTTTCCGGAACGATGCCGGATCTTGAGCCATTTTGAACTTCATCGCGACCTGAGCCTGCCTTGCCCACTCGGCGGGACCTTTTGCCAAAAACACCCCTGGTTTCCCTCTGTGGGCCCCCATCCCTCCGAAGGGAGTCGCCAACACCGGAAGGCCCAATGCAACGTATTCGTAGTATTTAATGGGATCGACCGCGTTGGTGAGCTCGTCCATGACAAAAGGAATTATACCGACGGCGAAATGACTTGCGGCCTCCATGGCCTGCGTGGACGATAGGGGTGGACGTAATCTAACATTTTGGGGAAGCCTCCCCTTCGGACGATGGTATATTGGGCCAATCAACTCAACAGGATCGGAGGGAAAGGACTCGGCCAAGGTTTTTACGAGGGACCAATCAAACCAACGCGCCATTGTGCCCGTATAACCAAACCCGCGACGGGTTTCAGCCCGAGGCAGATCCTCCACCCGTGGGAGGTCCCCCGGATCGCACGCGTTGGGCACCAACGCAACCCGTGGAACGTGTGCCTTGAATCGACGGATCAACACATCCGTGGGCGCAAAAACCATGTCCACCAAGGCAACGATTTCCTGCTCCCGTCGAGACATTGAATACCTAGAAAGACCATTAAAAAAATGAGGGAAATTATCCATGGCATCATAAAAAGTTGCGATGCTTACTGCTCTGGGCTCTCCCCTAAAACGAGAGGAACTTGTGGAACACCTTCCTCCTCCATCCAATTCAACTCCGCCCGGCAACTCCATTGGAGAGGAGAAAGACTTATCCATCAAGAATCGATTTCGTTCCTTGACCGCCTTCAGGATGTGGGATGCCAGAGAAGAAGGCTTCCCAACACCCACGAGACACGGTCCCGTTCCTATAAAAGAAATAATCCTTTCCTTGAGCGTTCGCCAAAAAACATGATTGACAAGGCCGATTCCTGGAATGGGCTCAATGGGAAGGGCACGGGGAGACAAAATCTCCATCCAGTCCGGGCGTAGAATCCGCTCGACCGGCCCTGGAAAAGGACGTCTCACATCAGAGAATCGGGGCAGTCGAACCGGGTAGGGTTCAACCCATAAAACCCGCCCCCCCGTCCGACCATGGAACCAACGAACAAACCGATGTGGGCGCTGCACCAACCCGTTCCAGGAGACAGGAGAAATGTAGAGGAGGCGGGTCATTTTATAAAATTAAAAAACGCGTTTACGCATCGGGACACATCTTCATACCGTGCAAAGTCCCGTTTCTCGTAGTAAAGAATTCCATTATGGGGCCTTCCTTGACGGATAGATAGAGGTTGAAGACACAACTTCCTGAATAATAAATATCGGGCAGCCACGAATGGCCATAGCCCAACCCACGTCCTCCACTGGGAATGGTAGCTAAAACAAAGGCATGCATAGCGGATTCCCTCCTTCCAGGAAAAAGTCTTCTGAGAACAGGGGCCATCCTCCTCAAGAGGAGACATAACGTGGTAGAAAGGCCCGATGCACCCTTTTCCATGATATAAGGAAAATTGCCAAGCCATTGTAGTATCAGAATTGAATTTGACCAGTCGACGCGCCAATACATTAACCCCATCATGGTCTGGATGGCCCCCCTCCCAAGCCGGGGCATAGAGGACCCGAACTTCACAACGGTTTTTATGAAGACGATCACGCAGGGAAGCCCAAACTCTTTCAAGATAATTGCAGAGGGTCCCGTCTTTCACTCCAAGGGCTTCTCCTATAAACCAAATATTTTCCGGAGCTATCCCGAACGAATTTAAGACACGCATCGATTCGTTGTTTCGCTGAGAGGGGGAGATTCGGCCCTTCCCCCCGTCGGTTAAATAAACAATTATGCACTTGCCATCAAAATTTTTCCGTTCCAGATAAGGAAAAACGCCATATTCATCGTCTTGATGGGCAAACATGAACAGCGACACGGGGACCATGGAATCCTTAGCGGAAAATAAATTTCCAATATTTTGGATTTAAAGCGGAGACAACGGGGCAAATAACACACGCGATTGATCCTCGAATATCCATCGGATCCCATTCTTCGGACAACCCTGGAAGACCAGAAAAAAACTCCATTAGGGTTTCGCGTTGAGGAGTTGGTTCCTCAGTAAGGAACCGCAGGATATCCCCCGGGATCATCCATCGAACACGGACCCCGTCGGGGTAACCAGGGGGGGCTGTGCTTGGCAACCCTTCAGCCGCATCGGCGTACAATACCGGAAAATTAACACCCGCACGCACTGCGAGCTCTAGACTCCCCCAAAACCGGGGATTAATTTCCATCAGAAGGGGGATCCCTGTTGCTGGGTGAATTTTCCATTCAACCATCGCGACCCCCTGCCACTGAATCGACCTCAAAAGCTGCAAAGACCAATCCAATAAAGCGGGCCAATGAATGCTCCGACGATCTGTGCTGGGCCCCCCACTAACGGGATATTCCCGCAATCGCTCATGAATGAACCACGCTGAACATTGTCCCGACATATCAATTAACACCGAAACTCCAACCCCCCGCCCTTCAACCGGAACTTTTTCCTGAATGACCAATCGACCATGGCGCGCCCAATGCGCGCCCCAATCCATTCGACTTAATTGAGCGTCATGAACCAAACCGGAAGAACCCCGGCCATGGGTCGGTTTCACAATAAAGCGTTTTTCAGGGAAATTCCTTTGTTGATCCCTCAGCAGACAAATGAGGTCATCAGAATTATTCGGTGAAAATGTCTCCGGAACAGGGAGCCCCAACTCTCGCGCCCTTTGTAATGTCCTTTCTTTATCCGCGGCGATATTGAACGCATCAGGGGAAGGAACCAGGGTGTGACAGAGCCCACGAAGTTTTCCTTCGTTCTCAACTACCCAACGGAGTGAATCATCTTCCATCGGAAAAAGAACCGGAATTCTTTTCGAAGAGTAGGAATGAAGAACATCCAATAACTTTTTGCCGAACAAATTTGAATTTTTCTCAGCCGTAACCGACAGAGTTCTCCGGTCGGTGAAACGGGACCAAAAACCGGTTGTAAACAAGGAATCACCAAGCACTTCAACGTGAAACCCGTTTTTCCCAAGAGCTCGTATTGCACTTAAACTCTTTCGCCACAAACCATCCGTGACGACAGCGTATCTATCGGACACTTACCCTCCCTCGTCCATTTTCACTATCAGGTTGACAGAAGGGCGATGAGAAGGTTTTATAATAGCGATAGGTGGCCAGCCTCAACATAGGCTTGTCACCATGGCCGTCTCCGTAACCATAAATGATGGTATCCTCAATTTTTGGAAACGCGAGGCGCAACCGAGCAACTTTCTCATTTCCATGACAACAACGCGTTGCAAATTGACCGGTAAGACTTCCATCATGAACCTCAACTTCAGTTGCAATAACATCAAGAAAGCCTTCTCGTTGGGCCCAGGGACGGATCCAATCGGCAGGAGAGGCTGAAACGATCAGCAAAGCATCGCCTCTCTTAACATGACGGCGGATCGCGGCCAATGCTTCGTGACGAATAAATCGAGGAATTCGATTTAGAGAATATGTGTGGCAATCACTGAGGTAAGCCTGGCAAGAAATATCCTTCATGAACCACTTCCACAGGAACCCTTTTGGCACATCGTTGGAAACAATTCCTAATTTATAAAGGATGACTAGAGGAAGACAGAAGAAAATAGCCAGTAGAAATTTTGATGTCCCAAAACGCCAAGCAAGAAAATCGTTAAAGGTATCGCAGGAAGTAATCGTTCCATCAAAATCAAAGAGGGCGTATGCCCTTCCTGCCGTCATTTTTCCGGACTTCGATAGAAAGCGACGAGATTGCTCCCGAGCGAAAATGGGATCAAGTTCAACATAACAAAAAGGAATGAAGCTTTAATACGAATTCCCATCAAGAATGAAAACACATAAGTCAATGTCATTATCTGAAAACCAAGTAACTCGCCCAATATTTTTAAGGATTTTGGCGTGTAGGGACGAATGTGAGTCGGGTCATCCCAAAAATAAGGGCCCGGAGTTGGAGCCGACAAAACTAAAACTCCCCCCGGCTTCAAATATTTCGTAAGTTTTTCTAACACAGAGAGAGGATCAGATAAATGTTCTAAAACCGATTGCAGGATGATCGCGTCAAATGACGCATGCTCGAAAGGCAATTGGGTGGTCGACACCAAATGGACATTCAATCCCCTTTCGGTCGCAAGACTCAGCGATCGAGGAGAAGAATCAATGCCGATGGAATCAAAACCTCGTTTTCGACAAACAAGAAGCAGATCGCCAGGTCCGCAACCAAAATCTAGAACACGTGCCCCGCTTTTGAGTTCGCAGTAGTCGAGGACTTGAGAAAAGTAACGGTCTCTTATACACTTCATAATACCCGTGTATTTCAAATACACAATGATACCACCTGGGGGCTCCTCGCAACAGGATTTATCAATTCCGAAATAACCTTCTGAATACGGTCAACATCACCAGGACGGACAAAAGGATGGCAGGGGAGGGTAAGCAACTCTGCCGAAACCGACTCCGCACCTGGAAATATCGAAGCATCGATATTCATCCCATGTTCCACATACATTGGGCTCGCCTCAATCCCTTCCGCAAGCAACCTCGCCAATAGTCTTGGCCTCACATGGCGATCGACCCGAATAGGATATCGAATATAGTGAACATGGTCCAATCCGACTTCGCGACGAATCAAACGCACACCTTTAATTCCAGCCAAAGCCTTTTCCAATAGTTCAGCATTTTGCCTTCGGATCGCCATGTCCCGGGAAAGGCGAGAGAGAATTAATAAACCGAGGGCCCCCTGAAAGTGCGAAAGGGAACGCTCATATCCGTTGGGGTCAAAATCAAAATCCGATTCCGTGTTCGTGTTGCGGATTGTGTCTTCCATTGAAAGATTCTTACGATTAACGCCCAGGATCTTCGTCACGAATATCACAAAAGAATAAAACGCCGGGCGGGAGAACACACTGTACCCCACCATCGTGCAGACATTAGGCTTCTGTCGAGAACGGTTCTGATTAAAATATTCAGCCACTTTGCCTTGATGATCAATAAGGGCCCCGCCCCCAATGGGAAGAGCTTTTCCCTCTTGAAAATTTAAAATAGCCACATCGGCAAAGGTCCCAATTCGCCGACCACGATATTCCGACCCAATTCCATAATCAACACCCTCCGCTAGAAAAACCCCATTTTTACGACAAAGGTCCAAGAGACGATCGATCGGATTTGATAAACCAAACAAGTTGGGAGAAATTAACACAAGGACATCTTTAAAATTCATTTGCTCTAATTTATTCAGATCATAACTTAGGGTTTCCGGAACCACGTCACAAAATTTTAATTGTAATCCGGCGGCGCCGACTGCGTGAATGAAACTCGGGCAACAGTAGCGGGGCAACACGACCAAACGGCGTTGATCCCTCTGCTTTAGCGCGGTCAACAAAGCATAATTTGTTCTCATTAACGACCCGAACGTCAGCGCCCGCGGTGCAGAAAAATAATCCGCAAGGGCTGCCTCAAATTCACTTATCCCTTGACCTCCACCCTGCATGACAAAGGTCGACAACACTTCACTCAAGCCAAGGGGCGTCACCGCCGCAGGCAGAAATCGGGTCATGAGTTTCTGGCGGCCTTCGTGGGGAGATACCCCAAACGTTGGTTAATGGAAAAAGACGGCACCGATTTAATATCGTGCGAAATAAATGCAAGAACAAACTGAAGCCCCAATAAGATAGGCAAGGCCGACAACATCACGGTCCCGGCCGGGGTTGCAATACCGGCGTTCACTGACCAATACCAGTGAAAAGTTCCGTAGATCAAACCAAAAAATAACAACATCCCCCCCAAAGGCAACTCCAAAGACGCCAACGAAATACCCCTGAGGTAGTAATTGTAAACGATACGCTTTAATAAATTCCGAACATGTTTAACGAGGAACTCACCAATAATTTTTGATATCTCCAAATGGCTTTCTTCATCCCCGTAATTCGAGTCCATCGGGACATCAAGGACGACGGCCCTCAGGGTGCCAAGCCGGAAAAGAATATCGGACTCAAAAAAATATCTCTCACTCATCTTCCCAAAAGGAAGGTGGGATGCCACTCTCGCGTGAATGGCCGTAAATCCATTCGTTGGGTCATAAATATCCCAGTAACCCGTCGAAAGTTTTGACAGAAAAGACAAGGCCGCGTTCCCCAATAGACGGATCCAAGGCATTGACGCCAGCCGCTCAAAATCAAAAAACCTATTCCCTTTTGTGTAGTCCGCACGACCATCCAAAATAGGCTGAATAAATTGCTGGATAAGTCTTGGATCCATCTGGCCATCGCCATCTATTTTAACAATTACATTCGAACCGAGTTCAATCGCTGACCTATACCCAGTCATAACCGCCCCACCCACACCTTTGTTGGTTTCATGAAAAAGGACCATCAATCGAGGGTCTTGACAATGATCTTTCACAAATTGCCCTGTTTGCTCTGGACATTTATCATCGACAACAATAATCCGAGACACCTCTTGTCCTATTTTCTGCAACACTCCTAATATGTGCCGACGCACTTTATAACAAGGCACAACAACTGTCACCTGAGTAAAATCATTTTTCAGAGGCGTCATTTAAGAGAAACTCCTTCAAATTCAATAAATTGCACCCCATGGCCGGAGGCGTAAACATGTGCAAAAGCTGCATGTTCAGGAGAAACCACAGTCATCGAATATTCTCCGCCTTCTTGACTGCAAGGGAACACATCAATATCGGCTTTTAGAAAACCCATATCGTCACCAGCCCAGTTTATTTGTAACCGTCCCAGAGCTTCTGGAACTTCTGCACAACGAGCCACGACTCGATTTATGTAGCGACGTTTGGGTAGTACAGGTACGACCTGGGTCGCAGGAGATGGGCCGTTAACCAACATTCGGTGCTTTCCCTCCAGGAACATTGTCTCCGCCCCCAACGACCAGCCATCGGTCGATGAAAAGTTTGGGTTCTTGATAAGCTCCCTCCCAAAACGAACATTGGGCTTTAACTCAAGAACTGAAACAGTCCCAAACTCAGCCACAACATTGGATAATTCCTTGACCCAACGACGTTGTTCGATCGATCCCCAGTCATTTTGAAGCAGGACAAAATCCACACGCCGGTCAATCAGAATCTGCCCCAACGATTCGGAATTTGTAACAGACGCCATCGCCCCTTTAAAATCATAATTGTACCAGCTTGGATGAAGAAAATCAGACTGAATTCCTGCCACGTAGGGGGGACCAAAAACAGCAACGGGTTCTTTGGCCGTGTTCACACCGTTGACAACCTCCACCGCTAAACGCATCGGACGAGCATGGACAAGGAGCTCCTCGCGTGCCTTCGACGAAAATGCGGCGCGAAAAGGAAATTTCCCATAAAAAGATCCTTTTGGAAAAAAAAACAAATTGACCCCTACCGCCCCCAACAACCCCGTCAAGCGAAGTAACCTTGGATGTCTTTCAGTATATTGAAAACAGAAAAGACCTGAGGCTATGACCGAAATAAGAATTGCAACGGATGGAAATACATACCTCAGGTATGTTTGGAAATGGAAGGTGATCAACAGCGTTCCAATCGCCACTAGAAAAAGGATTAGAGTTCTCCAACTCTTGACCATCACAGACGAGATTACAGCGGGAATCAATATTAGAGACCACTGAAACCCCGCAACCCCGGGTCGGCATTCTAAAAATATATTCGTCTGAAAAACAATTTTCCCCAATAGATCAAAACCGAGACCATGAACAAATCGAGCGTTTTTAAAATTGTGAATTAGAAACAAGGGCGATTTAAAAATGTCGTTAAAAAATGGGAATGTGGGATTTCCAGTCTCAACCCATGCCCTAAGATAGGGGATTCCCCCCACAATTGCGAAAAGCCCCAGGGAAGAAATGATGGGCCAGGATATTCTTTTCAACCCCGTTCGATAGGCCACCCAGAGGACTAAGCACCCAAGAAAAGGGATCATGGTGATAGAAATAAGCTTTGTCCCCATACCAAACCCAAGCCAAACGCCAGCAAGCATGACTTTTTTTTCGAATCCCTCTAAATCCGTTAGCCCTCGAGCTAATACTAATACCGCAGCGAGCAGAAAACACGCCCATTCGCACTCAATAAATAGGCTTGAACTCTCAAGAAGGCTTAATGGAGTGGACAGCAATAACAATGATGCCCATTTTCCTCCGCGAGAATTACCACCGGCCCAAATTGCTAAATCCTGAACCAACAAGGCTAAACAATATAAAAAGAAAACGTTAACAATTCGAGCAGCGTATTCCCCAGCAAGAAGGTAATTGATCGTAAAAATCCAGTCCCCCAACATGGGCTGGACGGCAAAGACATATGTCCGTACATCAAATGACCATAAGTGGTGGGCTGCCACAAACCCAGGCACAAAAAGGTGACTTACGAGCGCATCAGCCCCCAGTTCGGGAGAAAACGCGAGTAAAAAATGGATGAGAGCGACAGAAAATACGAGCCCTGTTAATAATCCATCCCGGTTGAATTGAGGGGCCGACGACAATTCTTGTTTCCACCCCTTAACCTGAGTCCAAATTTGTCTGTGCCTTACGATGATTGGCACCACAAGGGCCGTTGCGTGTAAACCCGGAGTATGGATCGGCAAAGAGGCCAACACGCCGACGAGAGTGCCCCACAATCCAGCGCCGAGCAACGCCTTTCCAAGATTATTTCCCTTATCCGATGGCCAAAAGGGGCGACCAACCAGGTCCCCCACCGCCCAAGAAGATAAAACAAACAGTGAAACAGCCCCAACCGCCCTGGCCCGTCCGGAAAAGAATGAAATGGCAATCCCGATCCCAATGCCGCTCGCTTCCCACGAAAGTCCTGAAATCCGCGCAAGAGTGGCAATGGATCCCCACAACACAGCCACAAGGAGCGGGTAGGCCAACATGTCCTTAATGGGAGTTCCCGCCCAATCCTGGCGGAAGATAGGTACTAAGCCCGAAGCTGTCCATGCAATTCCAAACACGAAAGACAGGGACACAATCCAGGCTGCAATATTCCGATTGCTTAATATCGATTGAATGTTATTCTTATTAATGACGAACCCCTTATGACTCTAGTTAAAAACAATCACTTTCGATATGCGTGAGGAACCCATGGACCCCACTTTTTTTCGTAAATGACCTTGTTTTTATCAAACAAAGCTTTTTTTTTATCACTCCCCAACTTATTAAACGACGCGGAAAGATGATGATGGACAAAAACATCGTCAGCGCATACAATCGCATACCCGGCCTTTTCAACTCGACGACAATAATCATCATCTTCAAAAAAACCGCGGCCAAACTCCTCGCACAGGGGGCCGACCTTTTCATAAACCGCCCGGGGCATCATCACGCAAAAAAATGCCGCCGTCCGAATTGAAAATACCTTGCCCATATTGGAGATCGTGTATCGCCTCGCCTCTTGAGGCATATCGGCCACGGAGGAGTATGTGGTGTCTATCCGGGCTTCGTTCCCGATATTGTTCGTCGCCGGGCCGATAAGGCCTATCTTGGGGTTGTCGGCCAAATGCCTCCAGAGTGTTGTCGCCCAACCGCGCGTCACGACCGTATCGTTATTTAAGATCACGAGATAGTCGCCCGTCGCGGCGGCCAATCCAGCGTTATTACCACCCGCAAACCCATGATTTTTTTCGTTAAGAATGATTTTAACATTCGACCGCCCCTGGGAGAACAGCTGGAGGTGAGCGGGCGTTCCATCCGTTGAAGCATTATCAACGATGATAATTTCAAAATTTGGATAATCCGTCTCCTCGAGCAAACTCTTAAGGCATGCTTCCGAAAGTTCCCATTGGTTGTAAGTCAACACAACCACGCTTATTTTCGGCCACGTTTTTCGGTTCCATGCCGAGATAAACTCGTCGATCCGGTGGTCCCAGGTTTGTTGGGACGCAAAGCGCTTTCTTTTTTCAATGTCCTTAGAATTTCCTCCGCCGGATTGAACCAATTTTTTCACCGAAGTGACGAACTGTCCTTTGGTTTTTGCCCTTTCGATCAGGTGCCCGAATTGAGTCAGTTCGGGCAAATCAATACTGACCACGGGCTTCCCCGCCGCGAGATATTCATACACTTTGACCGGATTGGTCGCTTGTGTGAGGGGAATATCTCGAAACGGGAGCATGCAGACATCAAACGAATGAAGATAAAAAGGAAGCTTGGAATAGGGCACTTCTCCCGTTAACACAACATTTGGCATTTCTTTTAGAACTTTTCCCGCACCCCGCGTATCATCTCCCACAAGCATGACCAGGCAACCCGGACACCTTTCAGCCACGTCCCGGACCAAATCCACGTCGAACCAATCGGCGATGGCCCCGTAATAACCAATTATTTTTCGTCCTTTTGAATCCTTAAAAACGTCCGAGGGCGGATCGGCGAAATGCTTGAATTCCCCCGCGTTTCGAACCAAGGCTACGTTGGGGGTGAATCTCTTTGCAAATTCTTCGAGCCAAGAAGAGGTCACCACCACAAGATCGGAGTGGCACATCATTTCCTTTTCGATCTTGACTAGACCCGCCGGCACATTCCCGAACCCCTCGTGGTGATCCATGCAATCATAGATTCGAAAAGTGTTTGGAATATCCTTCACAAGGGGGAACCAGTATGGATGCTGGATCATCGCAAGACAGGACATAATTCCTTGATCTGCTATTACTCGAGCCATGCTGGCCCGCAGGGCAACCACCACTTCCGCCGAAGGTTCTGAAAAATAGATAGGGGGGGCGCCTTTCACGTGTAGCTTGATCTGGAATAGGTCTCCGTGTTTATTCAACGATTCCATTGTATAACCGGCTTCCACCGAATCGATAAAATGATTGCTAAAAAAGAAAACCCTCCGCCCCGTCTTCGCAAAACTTTTAGCCAAGTGCTGTGGTCTCTGGAACCGAAAATGCCAATCAATAATTGAAAAAACGAGAATGTCCTGGCCCATTGATTTTTCGATTGGCACAACGGAGGATGGCTTGAAAAGGTGAGACGATTCTAATTCCGTGCCTGCCCGTCGCGCGTTTTTTCTAAAAGGGAGAGAGACGGAAAGAATGGACCGACGGACGGACTGTCGCAGGGATTGGTCGATGGGCAAACTCCTCAACATGGCTCTTCCTAACTTGTAACCGCCCTTCTTTAAACCGTACACCAATGGATTTTTATCCATACGGGATGCCCAGTCCGACATGCGCATCAGATCCAATTCAAGCAGATCTGATTTACGTTTATAGGAATCCAATTCCGCGGCCACAGCTTCCCCTCTCTTTGACGACTGCTCCAACTCCTGTCCCATACGGACCAACTTTCCGGTCGAGCCATCGAGCGCAATATTGAGCCGCGCAATTTGTCCTCGTTTTAATTCCACCTCATCTTGGAGACGATTAATTTCGGATTTTTCCCCCTCCAAGCTAACCCTCATCCGTTCTATTTCGCCCGCCGCCGCAGTTCCTGAATCGAACAGGCGCCGAACTTCTTTAGCTTGTTCTTCCACTAACCGGCTTAATCCATCAATCCGTCCATTGGATTCCTCCAACATCGCTTTAAGATTGTGGTTTTGAGAATCTTTTTCGGCATTCAGCTTCACCAACCGATCCTCCACCTCGTTTGCCTTTTCGGTTTGTATTACCAAGGAACGGGAAAGGGCCTCGATTCGGCCATTTGATTCCACCAACATCGCTTTAAGATTGTGGTTTTGAGAATCTTTTTCGGCATTCAGCTTCCCCAACCGATCCTCCACCTCGTTTACCTTTTCGGTTTGTATTACCAAGGAACGGGAAAGGGCCTCAATTCGGCCATTTGATTCAACCAACGCTCCGTTGAGTTTATGAATCTGTTCATCCCGGGATGTCAAGACACTTGAAAGCCGCGCCGCTTCCTCCAGTCGGGCCGTCAATTCCATGCTCAAAGCGCCCATCCGGCCGTTCGCCTCCGATATGGACGTGTTGAGACTGAATTTGAGAATCTTTTCTTCAATCGATGTTCCCAGACGATCCGCCGCCGCTTTTGCCTCGTGCGTTTGGCTCTCCAGGGTCCGGGAGAGGGCCTCAATTCGGCCATTTGATTCAACCAACGCTCCGTTGAGTTTATGAATCTGTTCATCCCGGGATGTCAAGACACTTGAAAGCCGCGCCGCTTCCTCCAGTCGGGCCGTCAATTCCATGCTCAAAGCGCCCATCCGGCCGTTCGCCTCCGATATGGACGTGTTGAGACTGTGAATTTGAGAATCTTTTTCTTCAATCGATGTTCCCAGACGATCCGCCGCCGCTTTTGCCTCGTGCGTTTGGCTCTCCAGGGTCCGGGAGAGGGCCTCAATTCGGCCATTTGATTCAACCAACGCTCCGTTGAGTTTATGAATCTGTTCATCCCGGGATGTCAAGACACTTGAAAGCCGCGCCGCTTCCTCCAGTCGGGCGGTCAATTCCGTGCTCAAAGCGCCCATCCGACCGTTGGCCTCCGATAGGGATGCATTTAATGCGTGAATCTGGGCATCTCTTTCCAACAAAGTATTGGATAAACGATCCATCGGTTGAGAAGTGGATTCGGTGAGGCTTGTCCTTAACCGTGTCAATTCCACTCTTTGTTCGGCCAGCACCTCACCCATTCTCTTCAACAAAGGGAGTTGAAACGAATAAACATTTTCAAATTGAGGTCCTTCGGTGTCGGTGGCCCAGCGTTGGATTAACTGCTCCAGTTCGCAATAGCGACGCACATCCTGGTCACCGACCGAGAAACCCAAAGACCGAGCGATGTCGAAAAAAATGTCAACGGCCCGCAAGGTCGTTCCCGGGGCCGGAGATTCCACAGACCCAGAGGCCAACAGGGAAAGGAAAATTCCGCGAAAAAGGAGAAACCCCAATTCAAGCGAGCCTTCAAACTTCCATTCAAGATCAAAGAAATGGCCCTTTTTATCCGACGTGAACACCAAGTTTCGTGGTACGGCATCTAGAAATCCCCCCGGCATTTTAATTTCCGAGGAAGATTTTTTTTCAATTTCAATTCCGGATTCTCTAATTAGAGTGTCCAGCCAAGGGCGGGCCCAAACAACGAGAGTGTTCACCGACCATCCCGGCTCGCCAAGAATCCTTTGCAGCTGATCCATCCAATGGTCCCCGATTAGAACCGGCCTATTTTCAAGCGACATCTGGAGAGGACAATTGGCGGGGGGATCCACGTTCAAGAATATTTTTTCAGATCGGGCATGAAAGCGGCCCTTCCGATCCTTAGCAAAAACAACCCTTTTCGAAAATTCGGGTTTTCTATCAGAGGAGAAGTGAAATCCAAGACCGCGAGGAGCCGGGACCTGCCCTGCTCCGGCAATGACCAAGAACGAATTCGCAAGATCCCCCCCCATTCCGTTGCGAAGAACCGGCCCCCATGCCCTTTTCAAGGAGAAAGAGGGGTTTGCGGGAGATTGAGGATCCCGTGCCGCAGCTGACTCGATCATGCCCCTGAGGCCATTTTCACTGCATGTTAGAAGAAGGTCTTCCGACACGACAGCGGAAGGAAATTTGTAATCTGGAAACGGGAACCACCAGGACTGTCTCGGGATCCCGGCCTCACTTAAACGCTTCTGAAGTTCCCGACGACCAAATGTGACGCAGGATCCAATTGGCGGATATCGGTCCTCCAATCCAAAGAAAGGAATTCCCACATGGTCTTCACCAGACCCAGCGAAATACTTTAATCCCAGCTGATTTTCAATCGCCACGAACATCAGGCCGTTGGGAACCAGGAACTTGGCGGCATGCATCAACATGGCGTTCACCGGGTCGGCCCCCTTGGTCGGAAAATAAGCACGAGCATATTCCAAAACACCGATCAGGGTGATTGCGTTAAATATAGGGGAGGGCCTCAGGCGATCGAACGCCTCCACGATCACGCGGACGTTGGGCAAATTCCTACAACGCGCCGCCGCGGCGGAAGCTCGATTCACACTTCCTTCAACCGCCGTTACAGCCCCTCCGCATTCGCCCAAAAAACGGGTTAAGGCACCACAGCCGGCCCCAATTTCAAGCACGTTTCCTTTCAGGGCCTCTCCAAAAGGGCGAAGAAGGTTTGACCGGGCAGGACTTAGGTGGTAGAGGGAAGGCCAATCCGAAATTTCCCGACGAAGCCGTAATGATCCGGACCCCAACTCGTCGCAAGAAAGAAGAATGCGGCGAATTCGTGCTTCCACCTCTTTCCCATCCGAGTAACTGAACTCCGTCATCCCCGCCTGAGGAAGCCAACAACCAGTCGATTTGTCCTCCTTAAAATCTCGGCCAAAAGGCCAGCCGTCCGCGCCAGCCTTGGAAAAGTGGCGTCGGGATGATTGGCGTTCCGTTGATTGACGGCGTTGGTTCCTCATTCCATCACTCCCACGCCGCTTAAACGTTCCACAAGATACTCCGTTTCAAAATATTTTGTTGACCAAGCAATAAGGTTTCGGCGCTCCCACCCCACAATTTCCTCTTGGGAATAGACGTCGTATTGAGTATGCCATCCTTTCTCTCGACGTTCGGTTTGTATACGAGGAAATCTGTCCTGATGCACCTTCCTAATCGCTTGAATGCGAGAACGAAGCGGATAGTGCCGCATGAGAAATTTCAACGGATAAATTCTTCGTTGGAGGAACATGGCCTCATGCCCCCCGCTGAGGGCCAATTGGACAGAGGGCCTATTTTTCCAGGCTTTGACCTGAACGAAATGTCCTGGCCGTCGACCAAATTCAAAATGTGTTAATCCCGTTTCGTAAGGAAGGGCTGGCTCCTCCTTCCCCTTGAGAAATCGAAAATCAACAACGGTAAAGTCAACGGCATTGTAGCCCAATTCGTCCACAGTGAACAGAGCGTCCCGCATCGGAACCCCACTCCATGGACTGAACCTGAATTCATCCGCGTCGTGATGCATGATCCAGTCCGCTCCAAGCTCCCCGGCGAACGATTCGGTTTTTTCCAACTGTCTCGCCCATTCGTAGGAACCGGAAGGTTGATCAGGGAAACGTTGAAGGGAGGCAAGGAGACCCTCCTCCATCAGTTTTCGGGCCACCGCCCAGTCGTTGTCATCGGACCAGTTATCAAAAAGATGCACTTCCACCCCTTCACTCCTTAAGTGCTTCACGACATTAGGAAGGATATCCCCCTCATTATATGCATGGATGATCGCCGCGACACTAAATGTTTTGCTCGCGGGACGCGGGATCGCCTCGCAACCCGACACAACAAGAAGGGTGGTTTTAGCGCGATGATGGTCTGTATTGACGGTATGGCCGAAAAGCATTTCGGAATGGAAACCACTGTCTTTTAAGAAACGGACAAATTCGCCGGCGGACCATTCCAACACATGCGCCGAATTGGCGGGTGGACCCAGATCCATCCACCCCCGAACCCGATCCCTATCCGGGGTTGAGACAAGAACAAAACCAGCCTTTTCCGCCACAAGCGCCAAATCCTTCGCCAATCGTTCGGGCGATGACAAATGTTCCAAAACATCCGCACATATCACAACCGACTCCTTTAGTTGATCGGAGGAAAGATTGGGAAGGCCGGATTCAAGGTCGCAGGCAATCCCTTTTGCTGAAGGAATTCGGCGAAGCGTCTCCTCCAGCGTAGAGGGAGAATCGAGTAACAAAAGAGGGAACTCGGAAGAAACCTCGAGCAATTTTGTCCCGGACCCGCAACCGATATCAACAATGCGTTTGGCGCTCATTCGTCGAGCTATAAACAAGGCAAGTCGGTAAATATCGGGCTGATAGATCAAGCCCGCCGGAACATCGGCGAAAGGTTCCCCTCGAAGCCTCCGGGAATACTCCTCAGGAAGGCGCAACGTCGACATGGCTCCCCTCAAAAATCAACGACATGTTAGCGTCGCGAATCTGAATATATCCGCCTTGATGCAAAGCGGGATTGGCCGGGGCAGGTACACGAAAAGACCAAACATCGTACACATGGCAAAGAATTTCGCTCTGCCCCGGGAATCCATCGTCAATGCCGAGGGCGATGAGATAAGAGCCGGGACGAAGGGCAGGCATCTCAAAAACAACCCGCCACCGCGCCCTACCGGGGGACTCAACAGCAAAGTCGGTTTTTTCCAGGTTGTACGAATTGATATGAAACACCGGCTCGTTCAGATCGTTGGTCACTCCCACGGCAACCAGGGGGTTTAAGACTGGCTGGGCGAACCGGATCGAGACCTCTAATTCGAATGTCGTTCGCGACGAATCCACTTGAGAAGGGAAGGGGGTTCCGGCGATGCTAATTCGAAACGCCTCGAAATGGGCTTTCCCGCGATCCCGAATGTTGTGGGAGGAAGTGATAGGCCGCCAATCCGTGGTTTTGGAAACACTGCCTCTTTCCACCACCGACGGCCCCATTGGTTTTCCCATCGCCTCCCTGGAAAGGTCATGGGCCATGAAATTTACATAGTCTCGCACCAATCCGGACGGAGAACCGATGGCCTTTATTCTTCCCCCCTCCAACCAGATCACGCGGTCGCAGAAAGCCTCCATAAGCCCTGGACTATGCGAGACCAGAAGAATTGAGCACCCCGAATCTCGGAATTCGTTCAATCGTCGCAGACACTTATTTTGGAACCGAATGTCTCCCACGGACAAGGCCTCATCAATGATAAGAATGCGGGGGTTTGTATGGACCGCCACTGAGAAGGCCAGGCGCATCAACATCCCGCTGGAATACGTTTTAATGGGATGACGAACAAAATCGCCGATATCGGCGAATGCCAAAATTTCGTCCAATCGGCTGTCCATTTCAGACCGGGAAAGGCCCAGAACGGCGCCGTTCAAATGAATGTTTTCCAGTCCCGTAAACTCGGGATTAAATCCCGATCCAAGCTCCAACATGGCGGACAACCGACCGGCCACTTGAACCATCCCCTCGGTGGGGGTGAGAGTTCCTGTGATGACCTGAAGCAACGTGGATTTACCGGCGCCATTTCTTCCCATGATCCCCACCGTTTCCCCCGGAGACACTTGAAAATGAACGTCCCGCAGCGCCCAAAAATCCTCGTGCATGAGGGAACCTGGAGCAAACATCTGCAAAAGCCGGTGGATCGGCTTGCGGTAAAGCTGGAAACATTTTGAGACACCTTGAACTCTAATAACCGGTTCAGAGGACATCCGCAAATCCCCCGCGGGTCTTTTGAAACCAGGCAAAACCAGCCCACGCCACCAAAAGACCACCGCCCAAGAACCAAGCATATCCACTCAACGGAAACCCATGGCCAAAGATGAGTGCCTCCCTTGCGTTCTCGATAGCCGGGGTGAGGGGGTTCAAGCGCAAAACTCTTCGCATTCCATCCGTCATGGCAGCCGAGGGAAAGAAAATGGGGGAAACAAACATCAAGGCGCTGGTCATCACCCCGACCACCTGTGACACATCCCTGAGGTACGCCCCCAGCGATGACAGAAACCAAGCAATCCCCAACCCATAGAAAACAAGAGGAAGGACCGAAAAGGGGAACAAGACCGATGTCCACGGGGGAACTCCTAGAAAAAAGACTCTGAAAACCAACCAAACGGCCGAACTGATGGCGAGATGGAACAAGGCCGAACCGACAACCACCACCGGAAGAATTTCCAATGGAAAAACAACCTTTTTCACATAATTCACGTTAGAAATAATGATTTGGGGGGCCCGGTTTAAACATTCCACAAACAAATTAAACAGGATGAGACCGACAAAAGCCACCAAAGCAAACTCCGTTTTTGATTGGGGCCGATTTCCCCATTGTGATTTAAAAATGACACTGAAAAAAAACGTGTAAATACCCAGCATGAACAACGGATGAAAAAATGACCAAAGCAAACCGGCTACTGATCCTCGATAACGCCCCATCACATCTCGCTGAATCAACGAGCGAATCAGTGATCTGTTCGACCAAACGCTCCGAAACAGGCCCGCTGGCGAAAAGGAAACCCTTGTCATCGAAACACTGACCGCCCGCTCTCACAGGAGGATAATAAATCTCTGACAACCGACGGGTCTGCGAATGATGCACCCCATAACCCATAACGAGAAAAGATCCGATCTGATTTAACGTTATATCCGCCTATCGCCAAGGAATACGGCTCACGAAATCGATGATTGGAAATAGAGAAAAACTTCTTATCGAGGATTTCCCAGTAGTGGCGAAGAACAGCGACCGCCTCGGACAAAGTTCGATCACACTCCGAATCCATGCCTTTGGAATCCAAACGGTGTAGCAGTGGAAAATTTTTCAACGCGGAAAAAAAATCCCGGCGTTGGCTCCCTGCCAAAGACGACCAGATCGCCTGTTCCGTAAAGAGGGTGGGCACAAAAATGTCGGGGGAAATGTCAAAAGACACAATTTCCCTAAGCGTTCGGGCTTGTCCTAGAAAAGCCATATCATTCACGAACCATGGAACAAAGAGGTGCCCTTCCAAGACGCCAAACCTATTTTCATATCGGGCGGGGTCTTCCGCCACCTGTCGAAGGCATTCCGTCATCAGCGCCGAGGGGAGAATGAGCTTGTCTGTGCGAAGCTTCAACACCCAGGCATCCTCCGGAATTCCTTCGAGGGCATTATGAAGTTGTAGCATCTGATGCAACCGATGGCCATGGGATGTAAAGGGAGGTGGTGTGGATTGGACAAGCCGAATTTTTCGGGCCAACGAACCAAGGCATTCCTCGGCCGTCTCTCGATCGTCGGTTGTGGAAATAAAGGCCTCCCGCACAAACGAAAGCTCTCGACAAGCAACGTCAATTTGTTCGAGGACCAAGCCGACCTGATCCCTTTGACGGAACGACCCTAAAACAACGATAAAGACGTTCATCGGAAAGGAGACTACTCGGAGGAATACTTATCGCCGAGGGCTCCGGGGACCTTGACCACAACTGTTACGGAATCCGTCAGTGATTCAAAATCTGTCGACACTCCCGGCTCGATGACGACAATATCCCCCGGGCCCCAATTTCTTCCGATCATGCGTACATTTCCAGAAAGGACCAAAGTCACCTCTGACGCGATTTTATGGAAATGGGCCGACTCCCGGTCCCCCTGTGAGTACCGCTTCACGGCAACTTCGCACGCCTGGGTCGGCAAGGCCGTGGGTGAAAAATCGCCAACGAACCAACCTTTCGTCATTTTCTCCAACCGAAAAGACTTCACGAGAATTCCCGTTTGGCTGTCATCTCGTAGTGTTCGACCTGGCGACTGTTTTTAAGGGGGTGATAGGCGCTTTTATCAATGGGGAACACCCCGATACGGCGGCCTTTAAGCACCAGTTCATTGAAGGTCGGACAAATGTAAAACTTGTCGTTGACCCGGGCATCTTTGCGGACCATATCCTTCGCACCCTGAACAAAATCTTTTCCCTTCCGAAACCAATAAAATCCGGCCGTTGCGTTTCGACTGATTGGCCGTTTTTCCGCCGCTTCCACAACATTCCCCGCGTCATCCACGCGGACATAGGAGTAACGTGGGTGGATGGAGGGAAATACAACCACGCCGGCATCGATTCCCCGTGATCGAAAATCAGAGATCACCTTCGAAAAATCAATGTCCAAAACTTCGTTGGCATTGATAATTAAAAGCTCCTCATCATTGTCGACCCATTCTGTTGCCAACAAAGCCGTACACGCCGCTCCTTGAGTCGGGGACTGAACGCGAATGATTTTCGCGCTCGGATGTATTAATTGGACCACCTGGTCGAGATGGTGCCGCCGAACATCCTCTTCACGAAAGGCAACGATCATTGCTTTAGAGTTGAGGTCTGAAATTTCCTGAGCCAACCGTTGAATGAGAGGGATTCCATCGAATTCGGCGAGACAAAGTGGATATCCGTCCTCGCTCTCATTTTGATCAGCCCCCGCCGCTAAAAAAAGAATATTCATCAGGAGGGCCTTCCTTCCGCGCGCCGAATGGCCCGTTCAAGCGCCTCAAAGGTGACGTCCTCCACTCCCCTTACAGCAAGGATATGGGCTCCTGCCGATTTTGCGGATTTGATACCGTTCTCGTTATCCTCAACCACGAGACATTCAGTCGGCCCCACTTGAAACCGATTCATAGCGGTCAAATATATTTCCGGATCCGGTTTTGACTTTGAGACATCCTCGTTGGACAGGGTCAGGTCCAGGTACTGGTCTAAGTGGGCCAACCTCATCATGACATCGACGGTTGATCGGATTGAATTTGAGGCGACACCGAGCATGTAACCCATCGCCTTTAATCGTGACAGGGCGAATTCATGTAAAAAGCGAGGTTTGCATTGCGTGTGAACCAATTCCATCGTATAGACCTGTTTCATTTCGTTAATGAAAGGATGCAACCCCGTTGGGAGTCCCCGCTCGACAGTCAACATTTCTAACTTTCTTTTTGTCGGCAAACCATCGTATGTCGTTAAATGGTCAAATCGACTAATTTCATACCCAAACAGGCGCAACGCCTTGTTCAATGCCTCGTAATGCCAGTCACGGGCCTCGATCAGAACACCATCCATATCAAACACGACGGCCTTTATCACTTCCGCCCCCTAAAAAATTCCCGGGCCGCCTCGGGTTTATCCGTGCACAGCATGACTCCATCGTCCCCCGCCAGCGGTTGAAGGAGGCTCCAGACAGACCGCGCGTCCCGGTTGTGCAACTCGGGAGATACGACGCATACTTTCTTTTGACACCGTCTTAATTCCCGAATAAGATCCAAGGTGAACCATTCCCTCTCGAACGCGTCCAACCACACCCCATCAGCGTTTTTGAGCCATGGGCCTTCTCCTTCAACTTCGCTCATGCGAACGAACACGGGGTTCCCAGCCAGAAACTGAGCGCGCATTTCTGGGATAGACATATCAAAGACAAACCAGTCTTTTTTAGGAATTCCACTCATCGCCGTCGCAATCAGGTTCGCCAACCCGTCTGCCTTAATATTTAATGCGATGGGTTTTCCTTCGCGCCCCGGGGTTTCCAGAAAAGAAGAAAGGGTCTGTTCGTTACCTCGC
The DNA here is from genome assembly GCA_016715645.1 of Elusimicrobiota bacterium. Classification (GTDB taxonomy): domain Bacteria; phylum Elusimicrobiota; class Elusimicrobia; order FEN-1173; family FEN-1173; genus JADKHR01. Next base: position 278,534 of record JADJZR010000003.1, read on the forward strand.
GGGGGATCATGGGAGATCACCAACCGACCCGCCGAATCCCGGACATCGGTTTCGGTTCCAAACCCCAGATCGAAGGAACGCCGGAAAGCTTCCGGCGTGTTTCTTTCCTCGGGCCCCCGCCAGTATCCGCGATGGCTTAATATCAGCATTTGTTCCTGCCAACCGCGCGACCAACGGACGAACGAAGAAACAACTCCAAATCTTCGGGCGTCCCCAAACCATGCATTCCAGAGCCGACCCTCCCAACGGAAAATGTGCCAATCCTCTTTCCATCCCGGATCATGGCATTGTAAGTTGGCGCGACATAGAACTCACCGTTCACACGCTCCCCGGCCCTCATCATGGCATCTGCCGCATTCACGAAATCGATTCCCCTCGAAAACCCGTAAATGCCAACCGTGGCTTCATTGGATATAACCTGTTTCTCCGCCACACGTGTGACAAGACCCTCCTGGTTCAGTGATACGAAGGACCATTTTGGGTCACCGGCCAACATCGTCATGATAATCCCGTCAAGTCCACCCATGTTGTTAAGAAAATCGTTAAAGTCTCCCTCAATATACTGATCACTGTTCGCGATAACCAAAGGATCCGTCCCGGAAATAAAACTGCGAGCGAGAAGGACCGTGCATGCCGCCCCCTCGGTCAATCCGTTAATAGGGACAACAATCGAACCCGGAGCCCAATCGCCGAACCTTTCTTTCAAGCCAAATTCCGAAACATGAGCGGACTGGCATAGAAAGATAAACCTGTGTTTGTGCCGTGGAGTGAGATTCTCGATCACAAGACGAATCATCGGCACCCCATTAACCGGAATCAGGGGTTTTGGTTCTTTGAACCCGGCACGCGAAAACCGGCTACCAGCTCCGGCCATAGGAATAACGATATTAATCATTTTAGCACTAACCTTTGGAACGGGAGAAAATATCCTCTCTTGGCGCCCTTTCACCGTTGGACGAACTGACCAGGTTGAACCCAGTCGATTCTAGTAAAAAACGTGCCGTATAGACAGAAGCAGGGGGAATCCAAATACTGTAAAATTCAATCCTTCGGCTCGACAGTCTCTGAAGCGATTGATTTTTTCCGTTGGAAACCACTCCCTTGTACCGGGTCAAAAAGTGAAGCGGGCGCATGGCATGGTGTGGGAACATATTCAGGCAACCAGCGCTGGATTTCCAACCGAACGTTTTCATCAGTGCGTGGACGGGGCCCTTCCAACCAGACTGCCAGGTTCTTGACCCATTCATCAGAAACCTGTGGCGAAAGCACCACTCGGACCTTGGGGTGATAGGTTGGGAGAGTCTCTTCCCTTTCTCCCAAGAGCTCCTCATGAAGTTTTTCCCCAGGTCGCAAACCTGTAAATATGACGGGAATATCGTTCTCGTGAAATCCCGATAAGCGAATCATATCCCGGGCCATATCCAAAATCCGAACGGGGGCACCCATGTCCAAAACAAAAATGTTTTCCCCTTGTCCCATGATTCCCGCCTGCAAGACCAGTTGAGCGGCTTCCGTCACAAGCATAAAATATCGCGTGATTTCAGGGTGAGTAACTGTCACGGGTCCCCCACGAGCTATCTGGGCCTGAAACTTGGGCACGACGCTTCCCGTGGTTCCAATCACATTCCCGAACCGCACAGCAGAAAAAGTCGTTTCTCCCGAATGCTGCAGGCCCAGGCACACCATCTCGGCCAATCGCTTAGAAGCCCCCATGACATTCACAGGATTTACCGCCTTATCTGTTGAGATGAGTACGAATTTTTTGACCCGTGCCCCGCGAGCGGCACGGGCGATGTTAAGAGTGCCCAGAGTATTGTTGCACACGGCCTCCCAACAGTTTTGGTTCTCCATCATGGGCACATGCTTGTAGGCGGCTGCATGAAACACGATTTCAGGACTAAATCGGTTTAAGATTTCATCGATCCGATTTTTATCCCGCACGTCCCCGACTACGGGGATCACCGGTACGCTGAGACTCTGGATCGAAAATTCTTCTTCAATTTGAAAGAGGGAATGTTCGCAAATATCGAGAAGAATCATTTTGGCTGGGGAAAATCGAGCCACCTGTCTGCACAATTCGGACCCGATTGATCCACCAGCCCCCGTCACCAAAACGACGCGACCAGACAAAAAACCATGAAGCCCCCGTTCATCCAATTGAACCCGTCCCCGTCCCAGTAAGTTTGAGAGCTCCAACGGACGAACATGAGACACAGCCACGCGACCGCCAACGATGTCCTCTAATGATGGGACAGTGAGTACGGTAAGATCCGCTTCCAAAGCAGATTCGGCCGCCTGCCTCTGCCTTGAAAGGGGGGCCGAAGGCATACACACGATGGCATGACCCACTCCTCGAGCAACGGCCACTCGAGCCAAATCTTCAATGAGGCCCAGCACGGGAACCCCCCCGACAAGCCGGCCCAATTTTGTGACATCATCGTCCAATAACCCGACGACCCGCCATCGCTTGCTTTGAGCGATCTCTCGCAAGAAAAGCGAAGCCGCACGCCCTGCGCCCAACAACAACACAGGTGTGGATCCGATCTGACGGACGGACAACAGGTGCCCCTCTTTCCAGGATCGGTAAATTAAACGGCTTCCCCCCAAAAAGAAAACCGAGAAAATAGGATGAAGCACGAAAACGCTTCGGGGAACCAAATCCAACCGGTTTACCAAAAACAGGGTAGCGCAAGTCGACAAAGTGGCAGTTGCAACAGCCAAAATAATCCTTTTAAGCTCAGGCAAGCTGACAAAACGCCAAAGGCTTCTGCTAACACCGTATTGCCAAAAAATCAGTCCATGAACGATTAAGACGACCAACAAAGAAAAAAGCATTCTAAGGGCGTTCACTTCAGGGATGGAAAAATTAAAACGCAACAAGAAAGCCAAACACCACGATGCCGCCACCACAACGAGATCATGAAAAAAAACAACTGATTTTTTCATTTCCATCCGTTACTTGGCCCCCCTGATAAATTTGTTCCATCGAGAGTCAATGTGGCATGCAACCGATATTCCTACCAAAACACTCCCCGAAAAAACCACTGCTTGTCCGGACCGTGAGAGGTTAGGGAAGGCCAAGGCGGCAACAGCGCACACGACCATGAGAGCGTAAGCCCACAGAACCAATGTCCTGTGGTTCCACCCCGTTTGAATTAACCGTTGGTAGTAGTGAGACCGATGGGCCTGCCACGGAATTTCTCCCCGAAAAATCCGCCGGAATAAGGTGATGGTCGCATCCCCAATAAACGGTAAAAAGACCATGAATGGAAACTCCCAGCCCCACACTCCTCGACGCACGCCTTCGACACCAATCGCCCCGGCCAAGAAACCAAGTGGGATTGACCCCGCATCTCCCAAAAAAGCCTTCGCCGGAGGCCAATTAAAAACCAAAAATCCACCTGCCGACCCACTCACTAATAATGAAACAAGAGCAAGGTCCCTGTCCCCCTCTGTCTGGGCGGCCAACGCGTATGCTCCAAATCCGATCAAAGCCATTCCTGTGGCAAGTCCATCGGCCCCGTCCATAAAATTAAATAAGTTCATACCCCAAATAAGCCCCAATATCGATAGACAGCGCACCCAAAGCTCAATATCTGAAAACCCAATGGTAACAAAAAAAGATGCCGCGAGGAATTGGGCGGCCAATCGAATGGCCACCGATAAGGAAATATAATCGTCCACAAAAGAAATCAACCCCAGGAATGCCGCCACTGGGAAAAGAACAGGTATCCAAACTTTAACCATTGATGAAAGAATCAAGATGGAAGATAGTATTGCCACCCCCCCAATCTGGGGAACAATCCGACCGTGCAAGGACCTTGCGTTTGGTCGGTCAAGGGGAAAAGATCGCCGTTTTTTCAAAAATAAACCCGAGAGCCCTGTAGACAAAAACACAGCACACAAAGTCACACAGAATAGCGTCAAGTCTTTAGCCACCCCCCCCCCCCCTAATTATCTATCCAGGAGCAATCTATTTGCCAGACGATCCACACACGACTACAATATTTCCCAAGAGTCTGCCCCGCGTAAAGTTTTCACTTGTGTTTTGGGCTGTCGGCCTGAACTATCTCCGAAAAATTCCTCCGCACCATCATGATACGACTTCATTTTTTGAGTTCGGACCTGTTCGACATCCCCATTTTCGCTCGAATTCATATTATCGGATCGAATCTCAATCTTTATTCTAGCATAGGGTTCCTTGAAAAAGTTATTTTCCAATTTGCAAATTTGCATAGACGACAGGGACGCTGGCACCTGAGGTGCTCCCAATGTACTGGACAGAATTTTGGGGCTTCAGGGTTTGGAGTGGATCTTTTTGGCGGATTTTTATGGTTTGGCCTTTCGATCCCCCATTGAGGCGATTCGAGCACGATTTTGCGCCGGTAGCGGGGCTGACCCTGTCGATCCGGCCCGTGGGCCTTTGAGGGCCGGGCCGCTCGCAGAGCTCGCGTCACTTGGGGCGCCAGAGGCGCTGATGCGGAGTTGGGGCAGCCTCCGGCACAAAATCGCGCGCAGGCCGACGGGGCGCATTTCTTTTGGTTCCTTTTCTTTGGGCGTGCAAAGAAAAGGAACCCGGGTGCAGGGCGGAGCGCCTGCCCGGGGCAGGAGGGGGTGGAGCCCCCATGCTTGGGAATAGATGGCTCTCAATGTTCCCTCGCAACCCACGGGAAACCCGGAAGCCCCGATTTTTAAAAAAAGACGGGAGGGCGGTCGGTTCCCGTCTAGGGAAGGTGAGAAGAATTTTTCAATTCGTCAGCCCTGGTGGTAATGCACCCTGGTCGCTACTCTCCATTTTTCTTTCCTCCGTTTGCCAAAATACTGCAGACGACATACATTGGCCGGGCTTTGGCTTCATCGAAAATGTGGGCGAGGTATTCGCCGATGATGCCCAGGGCCAGAAGTTGGGTGCCGCCCAAAAGCAATATCACTCCCATCAATGAGGCCCAACCGGGGACGCTTCGGTCGGTATAAAGGCGGACCCATAACGCCCATCCCAAGACACTGCCGCTGGCGACAAATGCCCCCACTCCCGCCACGGTTACTAAACGCAGAGGAACCCGCGAAAAGGCGGTTAAACCGTCAACGGCAAAACGCAGCATTTTCCAAAGGGAAAATTTTGTTTCCCCGGCCGCCCGGGCCGGGCGGTCGAAGGGGACACCGATTTGCCGGAACCCGATCCAACTGACCAAACCCCTCAAGAAACGATTCCTTTCGGGCAAGGCGTTCAATACGTCAACCACACGCCGATCCATCAGACGAAAATCGCCCGTGTCGGGTGGGATGTCGACGCCGGCCAGACTCCTTAATAGGCGGTAGAACACCGCCGCCGTTGTCTTCTTGAAAACGGATTCTCCGTCCCGAGATCGGCGCACGGCGTAAACCACATCGTATCCTTCCCGCCATTTTTCGACCATGGCGATTAGAAGAGACGGAGGGTCTTGCAAGTCCGCGTCCATGATGACGCAGGCATTTCCTTTCGCCGCCCGCAAACCCGCGGTCATGGCGCTTTGATGGCCGAAGTTACGGGAAAATTCAATGGCCTTCACTCGGCTGTCCGACTGAACCAACGATTCCAAAAAACGAGCGGTTCCGTCCGAACTGCCATCATTCACGAAAATGATTTCGTAATTTAACCCCGTGGGAGCCAACGTTTCCGTCACAACCCGGGCAAATTCGGGCAGGACGGCCTCCTCATTAAACACGGGGACAATCAGGGAAAGATCGAGCATCAGGGTGCCACCACCAGTCGACCTTCTTTTCCATCCCTGAGGGGTTCCGTCTTCAGACCCGCCAATCGAACACCAAAAGGGCGACGGGGGGTCGGGCAGAGAGAAATGGTTCTTTTCCCATACCGTTGAAGAAAAAATCGGGGAACCGAAAGGCCTCCCACTTTGACAGCCATCAAATGCGTCAACAATATATCTTCCTTTTCTCCAATAAGAAGATCCAACCGCGCAACCAGACTGATGGGCAAAACACCCAAATGACCCGACAGCGCGATCCGCCCATCTTTTTCAAAAGTAACCTTGGCGTCCTTGATCGGAGGAACCTTTTTTTTCAGGAAAGCAAGGGCGTCCGATTCCGTCCATTCGGCGGAACGGATCGTCGTTTCCTTGAGATCCAACAGTCGAGGACGCCCGTCGTTATCGGCCACCAGCCGCAGGCCGTCCAAACCGACAACCACATTTCGCAAGGCCACCGATTTAAAACTGAGCTGAGATGCCGAGATCTCTCCCTGCTGAGAGCCTGAAAACCTTTTGCTGTCTGCCATCACAAAACGGGCACCGTCCCAATGGGTTCCCATCCACCCCTCGAGCGAAACATCGCCCTTGAGGGGAACAGTCACGGGGTTACGCACGAACAATACGCCTTCGCTTCCATCCGGAAGAGACCAATGAGCCGCCCTCGAATAGGCCTTTTGAAACCACCCGGACTCCGACAAAACGTCTTCGCGCGCTGACAACTGCCGGGTCACGCTCCCCGCCGGGCCCAAAGAGCCCGTCTTTACGATAACAAAATCCGTGAACTCTCCCAAGCGATCGGTTTTCGTGCGAACCGTCACCCTATCCGTCCAACCCCGACTTTTGACGGTCCAAGTCATGTTATTCCCGTTTAAGTATCCCTCATTCGAAATCAGGACCAACGTCGAAACACCAGCTTCTCCCGCCCGATAAGAAAGAACGTTCTCAAGCATTTCAGCCAAGGGCCAATGGTGGGAAACCGGAGGATCGCGAAATGAGCCGGACCTCGAACCGGCCCACAAAGATGAAACGGACAAATAGGCGCACACCAGCGCCGCCAAAAGGGGGATCCCCCACGGAAGAGAAGATAAACTCAACGGCAAAACCATCGCCGCCGGCAACAAATAGCGTGGATCCTTATTGGAAACCAGGCTCCACACGGCGTAACTCGACACCAGCCAAAACACCAGCGACAATGTCCCTTTAGATCGACGGAAAAAACCCCAAACCAACCCCGCGACAGAGGCCAACATAAAAGGCCCCCCCCACTGTAACCAAAATACTCGCACATACCACACCCACCCAGCCCATGTTTTTCCGGACGGGTCTCCTTCCTGAGCCCCGAGTCCCGCAACCCGTGTAAGTTTTGGAACCACAATCATAAGATTCGCCACATACCACGGCACGGCCAGAAGGATCGACACCAACAGCGCGAACAGAATATTAGCCCGGGAACGCCCCTTCAAAAGCCCCCACACACCGGAGAAGACAACGGGGAGCATGTAAGAGGGGAATGTCCATTTCACCAAACATCCAACTCCAGCGACAACGCCAAACCCCAAGGACCACCGAAAACGTGAAAACCCCTCGCTTCGAAACCAACATCCGTACGCCAACACAACCACAGCCGCCAAGGCCACGTCCACCAACGCCTGATGGGAAAGATATTGCACCGGCGGGGCGAACACGGACAGGGCCGCCGCGGCCAGGCCCGCCGACCGTCCCCAGAGCTGTCCCGCCACAAGAAAACATCCCACCGCCAGCACGCCCAACGAAAACATTTGAAGACAAAATACGGCGCAGTCCTCAACCGGAACGCCCACACCCCTTGCCACTCCCATTCCCATCGCCATCACGTAATGGGCCACCGGGGGGTAGGGCGGATGGCCTGGGAAAGTGGGCGTCAAAAGAAGGGCACCCCAATTTCCCCGCGCCACTTCGTCCGAGTAATGTTGGGCCGACATCAAATGGACCGCTGGGTCCCATTGGGGAGGGCGCGTGTCTTTTTTCAACCACACAGCAAGAACAATTCCTTGAATGAACAACATCCCACCCAAGGCCAGCGGAGCCATCCATTGACGAAACGTCGGCGTTTTCATTTTATTGGGGGGCCGAACTTTTTTTCCAAAACCCGAAGGTATCCATCGGGTTCACGTAGGCCATACTCGACTATTTCCGAGGCTCGTTGCGGGGTATCCGCGCAGGCGTAAATTCGCAACTGGGGCGCGTTCCCCGACGGTCGCACATGGGCCACGTCGTTGTTGCCAAACGAAAGGCGAAGCCCATCCAAAAAATTCATGCGTCGTATCCCTCCCCCAAAGCCCCGCTCTTCGCTAAAAACCGATTCCAACCGATCATGGCTCTTTCGCAGTTGCGCAACGGTTGTTTCGTCCAACGCCACCGGCCAACCCAGGGAATTGCGTGCGACCACTTTTCCATCCCTTTCAAAATCCACATCGACCACGTCCGTCCGCGCGGGAGAAAGAGCGCCCAGAACGTGAAAAGCGTTCTCTTTTGGAAAGTTATCCAGCAAACCGGCTTTGGTGAAACGCCGAGGCAACCGATCGAACAGTTGGACCACTGACAGCCCCCGCTCCCTCGCGGAAAGCAACACGCACAGGATCGGCAGAACCGCGTCCCGGGTGGACAGAGGGGCCAGTGACCGCCCGTTTCGTTGGATCGCGCTATTTAATAAAAAACCGCCATTGGCCTCGTACCCAACCACGGGCGATAAGTCCGACGGGGCGCTGCGCATCCCCTCAATCACATAAGGAGATCCGATTCGGGTCCGAGGAAGAACTTTCCCCTTCAAAAACAGGTCCACCCCGTCGTTGACGCTGATGGGAACCACCACGCCGGCCGCACCCAAATATTCGGCCACCAGCGGGCCCACAATGTCACCGGAGAAAAAGACAATTTGGCCGTTCTCCTGAACCCCGCAAACAAGCGGTCGATCGCTGTCGCCATCGGTAGACACCAGCGCATCGATGGGCCCGGTGGTGCGCACCGCGTCGGCGGCCATTCGCTGAAGATCTTCCAGCCGCTCCGCGGAAATATCTTCGGTGTCAATGGGGACAAACGTGTCGCTCCGCCCCACGGCCACCACGTCGGCTCCCAAACTCCGCAGAATCTCAACCAGCAGATCCCGGCCCACGGCCGAGTGTTGATACACCAAAATTCGCATACCCCCCAAACCGTTAGCGGGGAAAAAATCGATGTGTCGTTGAAGGTAAGCGCTTCGGGCTGTGGATGATTCAATCGGCAGGGGATCGGCCAAGCCGGGCTTAAAAAATCCCCGATCATCAAAAGGAGACTCGTCCCGAGGACGATTATACTCTTGCGCGCGAACGTCGTTTACGAAAGAAAGTATTTTTTGTTCATGTTCTTTCATCACCTCGCCATCGGGCAAGTTGAACTTGATTCCATTGCGATCGAAAGGGCTGTGACTTCCGGTCACCATGACGCTGGGGGTGCAATGGGAGACACCGTAAAACATGAGGGCGGGACTGGGGACATGACCCACGTTTTCCACAACCGATCCCTCCTCTTCAATCGCTTTCGCAACCGCCTGGGCAATCCGCGGGGAGCTTGGACGGAGATCTATTCCCACGGGCACCCTCCATTTCCTTCCAATGTCCCCCTGGGAACGAACCCATCGCAAAAAACCTCGCGTATTCACATAGGCTTCCAAATCGGTGATGTCCTCAATTCGCCCCCTCAGACCGCTGGTGCCGAACGCCAACTTCGTTGGGACTCGGCCCCGGAAAGTGTTCACTTCGGGTGTGCCGGCTTGAAAATACACAGTCTCTTCGTTGGAACGAACATCAATCGTTTGACCCCTGGGGATAAAAAAACTGTCCCCCTGCCGAAACGAAAACCCGTCCTTTTCCCCCTGAACGGACAGGGTTCCGGACCCGGAATAAAAAAACAGAATCCGACTTCCCCAGGACGAGGAGACGGGCCCGCCCGTCTTGGAAGGGAAACGAACAAATCGAAGATCAAACTCGGTCGCGGAGGTTGGGTAGTAATATTCTTGGGGAGCCCCCTCGGCTTTTCTAACAATTTGGGGGGGCCGATGATCAAACGTAACCAATTTTAGAAGTTGGGGTACATCCACGTGTTTTCGAGTGAGTCCTCCCCGAAGAACATTGTCGGAGCAAGCCGATATTTCAATAGCCTGGCCCTCGAGGAAAGCATGCATTTCTCCAGGCTCTAAAAAAAGGCCTTCTTCGGGATTCAACTTGACCAGGTTCATCAGAAGAAAAGACAACAAGCCCCGGTCCGCACCTCCAGCGGGAGAATAACACACCTGAGCTTTCAACGCCCAATACCGAGGATTCTCCCTGGAAAAGGGCACTTTCCTGTGAGCGCCCTCCCAACGAGCTAAGAGAGGAACCAAAAACTTATTCACCTCGTCCTGCGAAGCACCCATGAAATACTGGTAAATCTGTTGGAGACCTTCCGTTGTGGGAACAAAGCGGGCCGACAACTCAACCAGTTCAGGTTCTTCAGCCAAAATACGCTTTATTTCCGATGGAGATCGAAACCCCGCCAAGGCCCAAAAGGGATAACCCAAAGCCACAACCAATTCAGGTTTTGGGAACGGGTCTTTGTAATTGCGATCAGGCGCTGTTGGGGGGACGTTACGCGCTTCTTCATCCTCATACCCTGCCCGCGCCTGGTCACGGCCGGGATGAACCTGAATAGACAACGGTTTTTCCACATCCAAAATTTTCAGAAGATAAGGGAGTCCTCCGAAATCGCGCAATGTTTCATGGCCCAGGATTTGTTCAGGGTTGTTTCCGATCAAATCATCCAAACCCAGGGGGTCCGCCCCTTGCGGGTGGACAAAGGAAGGAGAGGTCGGATGGGCCCCCATCCAAAGTTCAGCAAAGGGGCGGCCTTCTAAATTTGTGTTCCCCAGAAGCGATGGAATAAAGGACCGCCCGCCCCAATCGTAATGTTGAATACTGGGGACCAAACGAAAAACAGGCTTTAAATGGATCGGAGTTGATAACACGTGGGAAACGATTCTATCATAAGGAAAAGAAAATTTTTGAACACCGTTCGAAAATCGACCTAATCATTTTGTGGGTTTCATGCGGGACTGAAAAAATTCCCGATAAATTTCCTTGTATTTCTGAAAAATGTTGTCCCAAGATGTGATTTGAATGGATTTCCTGTTGTTTTCTCCCACCTTTTTGCGCAAGTCTCCGTTCTCAATGAAGATCTTTATTCTTTTCCTTAAGGCGTCAACGTCCCCGGGATTGGTGATAATGGTTTCATCCCTATACTCAACCGGAAACACCTCCCTGGCTCCGACCGTTGTGGAGGTTATGACAGGCAAACCCGACGCCATAGACTCTGCAACCATAAGTGAATATTCATCATACCAGGCAGGGTAGACCAACAGATCAAACGCCGGCAAGATCATTGAGACATCTTGCACATGGCCTAGTCGGAATGTCCGTGTTTCCAATTCTCTTGGCAGAGGGGGAATTTCTTTGTCACCTCCCAAAATAACCAACACCCACTCCGGACGGGCCTGCATCCCCTCTAACGCCTGAATCGCTGTTTTAATGTTCCGTTTTTCAAAATCGCCCCCCGCTGCGAACAAAATCCATAATTTCCCCTGCGGAATACCGAAATTATTAGAGACATAATTCTTCGAAAAATATCGATCGTATTTCTTGAACCGTTCGGTATCGACACCCGGGTAAATGACCTTTATTCTATTTTCATCAAAATCAGGAAAATAATCCATTACATCCTTTTTCATCTGGTTTGAAACCAACACAAGGGCACGGAGGCGCGGATCGCGGAGAGCGACTGATTTTACAAAGACCGCGGCTTTTTCCGGAACCCGCCCTGGAATATATTTCGGATAAGCCCAGTCCACATTCCCAAGTGTTAATATGTCCTGCCTGTAGCTGTCTCCAAATCCATGAACGACACCGCCGTTTGTCGCCACAATTTTTTCCGCTTTATTGGACGACGATGCGGCAAATGAACGAAATCGGAACCATCCCCCAAAAACTCGAGGCGGCTGGAAAACACGGTGACAATGAAACGCCCCTCCCTTTTCTTCAAGGGCTTTCAACCTTCTCCCCACGAAATGAACATCCCCCCCCTCACTGGAGTATCGGGAACCCAATTCCCAGGCAATGCGCGATTGTCCACCGCGCAAATTAAAGTTTCTGCAAATATATGAAACCGGAAAATTTTTCATACCGTCAATTCTTATCTCCATTTGGATTCATTGATAAAACCTGCTGAACAGAGGCGCGATAATAAGAAAAAGATGTTAGGTGTTTTTACTTGGACGGGCCCCAAATGTTTTAAATAAAAAAACTGGGAGACCACGCATACGATAGGCCCGTTGGGGTTCTTGAATTAAACGGAACAGCCATTCCAGGCCGGCGGCGCGCATCCAGACGGGGGCGCGGCGCAGTCGGCCGGAAATCACGTCAAAGCTTCCCCCCACGCCCATGGCCACCTTGGCGTTCAGGCGCGCGCGGTTTTTGTGGATCCAGCCGTCTTGAAACGGTGTGGGCAGGGCCACGAAAAGCAGATCTGGCTTTGCCTGCGCAATGCGCTGGATAATATCTTCTTCGCTAGGATGGACGTTATCTTTGCCCTTGAAATAGCCGTGGTGAGTTCCGACCACGTTGAGCCCCGGATATCGAGCGATCAAGACACGGGCTGTGTCTTCCGCCACGCCCGGCGCGGCGCCGAGAAAATAGACCCGCCAACCTCGGCCGGCGGCCTCGGCGCAAAGCCTTTCCATCAAGTCAATCCCGGAAATTTTTTCCAGTCGACGGCCCTGTAGCCGCGCCGCCCATTGGATACCCACCGAATCCGCCACAACCAATTCCGCCGACCGAAACGCTTCTTTTAAACCATCGTCCTTTTCGGCGGCCAGGATCATCAACGGGTTCGCGGTCAGGATCTGGAGGCATTCGCCTCCTTCCACGAAAGACCTCACCCGATCCACCGCTTCCTCTTCCGTGACCGGGTCCACCCATAAACCCGAAATCGCGATTCTTTTAACCGAGGCGTTTTTTACCATTTGGTTATGCCCGCTATCAAATTTTGCATAGTAAGTCTAAAAAATAGAGACATACTGTGCAAAAATTGATGGTTTTAGTTTCCTGCGGGGGAAGAAAGGACCGCTTCCGGCGGGCGGGTGGGGGCTCGGGTTTCCAGGGTTTTCAACCGGGCCGACAAAATGCGCGACACGCCCTGGACTTCCATGGTCACCCCATACAGCGTGTCCGCCGTCTCCATGGACCGTTTGTTGTGGGTGATCATGATGAACTGGGATTGGTCGGTGAACGCTTTGATCAGCGTGATAAATCGGGTCACGTTGGCTTCGTCCAGGGGCGCGTCCACCTCGTCAAGCACCGCGAAAGGCGCTGGGCGCACCATAAAAAACGCGAACAGCAACGCCACCGCCGTCAGAGCCTTTTCGCCGCCGGACAACAGCGTGATGTTCATTAATTTTTTTCCGGGCGGTTGGGCGAAAATATCCACACCGGCGTTCAAAATATCCGCTTCGTCCGTCAACCGAACGTCGGCCTCGCCTCCCGGGAACAACTGGCCGTAAATGGCTTTGAAATTTTCCCGAACCTTATCGAACGTCTCCCGGAAATTCTGCCGCGTCGACGCGTTGATTTTTTGAACCGTGTTCAACAAATCTTCTTTGGCTTTGACCAAATCCTGTTGCTGGGATAGGAGGAAGTTGTAGCGTTCTTCCAGTTGAGCGTGCTCTTCGGGCGCGGTCAGGTTGACAGGCCCCATGCCTTCCACCCGGCGACGCAGTTTTTCCAGTTCCGCCTGGGGAACGGGTTCCGTGGGTTGCGGGTGGGCCTCCCGCGCCTCGACCAAGGAGAGCATGTATTTGTCTTTCAAATGGGTTTCCACCGATTCACGACGGAACTCCGCGTGACTGCGTTGCAACTTTTTTTCGTGCAGTTGATTTTGCATTTCTTCGGTGTGTTGGCGAAGTTCGCTCAAGGCGGTCTGGGCCGCGCCCAACGACTCCGCCAAAACCCGCCGTTCACCATGAACAGACTCCAGCGCGTCGTTGGCTTCCCGGCGGTTCGACATCAATGCCACAATAGCCTGGGACGCGTCGTCTTCCACTTTTTTTTGATCGCTCACCCGTTGGGCCGACCCCGCCCGCTCTTGAATTTTCGATTCCAATCCCGCCGCCAGGGTTTGCCGCTCGTTTTCCACGTCGGTCCACTGTTTTTCTTTCCAGCGCAACCGCTCTTCGTGGCCGTGGGCCCGCTCTTTGGCCACAGCCAGTTCGGTTGATGACGTAAAGGCCGCCGCTTGCCGTTCCTTCAGGGATTCCTGGATCATGCCCCATTCGTTGCGCAGGCGCGTTTCTTCGCCCTTCATCCCTTCCAGCTGGGCCTCCAACGATTGGGCGGAAACCTTGGATTGATTTTCCAATTCCAGGGCTTTGTCCATCTCAATGTCAATAAGCCGGATTTCTTCTTCGTGCAGACCCCCCTGGCTTTTCAACCGGGCCACCGCTTGGCCGGAAATATTGGCCCGCACCCGGGCGGACTCCAATTCGTGCCGGACCGATTCCAACCGTTGAACCGCTTCCCGTCGAGCGTCTTCGGCGGACCGCCGCACCCCATGGGCCGATTCGAGGCCGGACGTGAGCGACGCGATTTCCCGCGACAAATTTTCCCGTCGCAACGCGTCAAACACCGGCCCCGCCGACGTTTCCGACCCGCCTTCCAAAAGACCGTCGCCATAGAGGATCCCGTCCGAGGCAATCCAACCTGACAATAAGTATTTCACCACCGGCTCGAAACGGGTTTCCGTTCGCACCATTTCCAACAGCGCCCGCTGGCCCACCGAGGCCGTGGCCCCCGAAGAACCCTGGGGTAACCGGTCCAGGACCAACACCCGCGCGCGTCCGTGGGCTCCCTTGGCCAGGTAGTCAATGGCGGCCCGAGCGTCGTCCAACGTTTCCGCCACCAGATCGTTCACATGCACGCCCAACGCCCGCCTCAACGTGACTTCGTCGGCGGTCGAAACGGAAATCAACCGTCCCACGGGCCCATGTAATCCCGGCAAGCCCGCGCTCAAAACCGCTTGGGTCCCCCGGGCATACACATCGGAAGATTCCCATTCTTCCTGGGCATCCAGTTGAGCCTGAGCACGGAACAACTCTTCCTGTGATCGCGACACCGTCGACTGGGATTCGCTCAACGCTTTGTCACGGGCAACCAAGTCATCTTGGGCCGACTTGACGGTGGTTTCGGCCTGGGCTAAAGCCGAGGTGGCGGACACCGCGTCCGCTTCGGCCGCCGCCAAGTCCACCCGCAGTTGGGCCAACCGCTCTTCGGCTTTAGATTTATCCTTGATTAAAACGTTTCGTTGGGCTTCCAGCCGGGATTCCAACGACCGTTGAGCCATCAGGTCGTTGTTCAGTTTGGTTCGATCTTGGGTGTTTTTCCAAAGAGCGTTTTGAACGTCCGTGGCCACGTTTTGGACACTGTTGAGCATTTCGGACTTTTCTTTATACGAGGCTTCCGCCGCGGTCAATATGTCCGCCGATTGGCGAGCCGTTTCGGTTTCCTGGGCCAAGGAAACGCGAATTTCATCCGACAGTTTGGCCAGCTCGTCTTGCCGCATCCGTCCTTGGTTAATGTCTCCGTCCAACACCAAATCCCGGTGGGCAATTTCAGCTTGTCGTTCCCGGGCGGTCGCCTGGCGTTGTTCCGCCAAATTGATCGCGCCATCCATTTCCGACAAGGCGCGGTTCATGGCCACCAACTTTTCACCCAACTGGGTTTCTTTCCAGCGAAGATCGGCCAACTCGGCTTCTTTTTGAGCGGTACCCGACGTTTTCGCGTGCAAATCGTTTTCCATCATCACCATGGCTTGACCCATGGATTCCATTTGCTCTTCCAGCTGTTTGGAGTCGTACAGGGCGTGGGAAATTTCCAGGGTTTTTAGATTGTCCTGAATTTTCTGATACGATCGGGCCTTGCGAACGGCCGCCTCAATTTTGTCCATTTGATCTTTTGTTAGGGAAATAACGTCGCTCAAACGGTCGAGATCCAACTGGGTCCGCTCCAACCGGCGCAGGGCCTCTTCCCGCCGAGCCTTGTATTTGGAAACGCCCGCGGCCTCTTCGAACAGCTCACGCCTTTCTTCCGGTTTGGCCGACAACACATACTCCACACGGCCTTGCTCGATAATCGAATAGCCCTCTTCCCCGATTCCCGTGTCCAAAAACAGTTCTTTAATGTCTTTAAGCCGGCACTGGCTTTTGTTGAGGAAATATTCGGATTCCCCCGACCGGAACAAACGGCGGGTGATGGTCACTTCGGAATAGTCGATGGGAAGTCGGTTTTGGGAATTGTCGAAGGTCATGGACACTTCCGACAAATTGGACGGCGCCCGGTTGGCGGATCCATTGAAAATAACGTCGGCCAACACTTTTGACCGTAGGGATTTTGCGCTCATTTCGCCCAAACACCAGCGAAGCGCGTCCACCACGTTGGACTTTCCGCACCCGTTGGGGCCCACAATGGCGGTCACGCCGGGCTCAAATTCCAGCCGAGTTCGATCCGCAAATGATTTGAAACCCACCATCTCAAGTCGTTTGAGATACATCGATGTGCCTTCCTTTGTAAGTCAGGCCCTCACCTCCCTCTCCCGAGAGGAGGGCTTTTTCCTTCCCTCTTGGGAGGTGTAGAGCGGATGAGGGCAGCGTTTTTCCGAAGAAATCCCCTTCCAGAACCGACATATTGTACCTATGAAGGGCCTTTAGTCAAGGAAAGATTCCGTCGCGGGGTTATAAAATTAAGGCCCCCGGACCGAGACGAAATCGGTCCGGGGGCCTTTGGCAAAATGATTTGCTACTGGGGTTGCGCGGGGGTCACCGTAATGCCGCCGGGTTCGGGGGCCATGTCTTTAGAAACCGAAAAGTTTTTGGTTTCAATCACGGCGCCCGATTCGTCTTTCAGTTCCACTTTCCATTCTCCAGGCCACACTGTTTTACGGCTCCAGGTGGTCCAGGGGGACCCTTTGACCGCTAAGGGGACCGATGCCACCTCGCTTCCATCCACCGAGTAAACGTGGTTAATGGTGGTCGGCACCGTTTCGGATTTGACCCGGGTGAGATAATGCACTTCAACGGAAGGATCGAACGAGGTTGCCTCTCCTTGAACCGTTCGGGTTTCCCGGTCCACGCCGCTCCCCAACGCGGACGTCACCACTTCAATCGAAGCGGCCGCGCTCTCAGCGACGGTCGCCTCGGTCCCCATTTCCTCCGCCGAACCCCAAACGGAAAAACCCACAATTGCGCCTATCAATAAAAACACCTTCTTCATAGAAAGACCTCCTCAAGGAATAACCTGCCGGAAAACATTAGCAAGAAACGATAAAGAAAACTACAATCCTTATCATGAACTCCCGCATAATGGTGCGCGCCCCCAACTGGTTGGGCGACGCCGTGATGGCCACTCCGTTTCTTAAATGCCTGGCAAAGAAAAATCACGGCGTGCTTGTCGATGTCTGGACCAAACCCGGATTGACGGAAATGTTTCGCGGTGCGCCGGGCGTCAGCGAGGTCGTGCCTTTATCCCTGAATGAAAGCCCCTGGGCCCTGGCCCGACGCATTCGGGCCCGGGGTTATACCACGGCTTATATTCTTCCCCCCTCTTTTTCCTCGGCCCTGGGACCCGCATTGGCCGGTGTCCCCGACCGGATCGGGTACGCGGCGGATTTCCGCTCGCCTCTGCTCACCCGGGCACTTCCTTTGGACGAACGGTTCCATTACGTTCGCCGTTATCTTGGACTCATCGGAGAGGAAGGGATTGACGTGCGTCCCGGGGACCTTTTTGTCCCCCGTGCGAACCAGGAAGAAACCGATACTTTTCTGTCAAAATCCGGCGCTCAAGGATCGAACAATTTCTTGGCGGTGGCCCCGGGATCCCGAGCCCCGGCACGACGGTGGTTTCCGGACCGGTTCGCCGCTGTGATCGACGGTCTGGGATCGGACAAGGTGGAGGTGCTTCTGATGGGGGCACCGGAAGACCGGCCTTACGCCGCGGAGGTGGCCCGCCTCTGCCGTCGAAAAACCATCGACCTCTGCGGGCAAACATCGGTGCCCATGGCGGCGTCCATTCTATCCCGCTGTCGCGCGCTTCTCACCAACGAATCGGGCCTGATGCACGTGGGCTGGGCCGTGGGTGTGCCTCTGGTGGTTGTGGCCGGCCCCTCCAACCCCCGCCTGACCTCTCCGTTCGGACCCCACGTCCACGTGCTACAAACCCGGGAGGTTCCTTGTGTCCCCTGCGTGCGCAACGAGTGTTATCGGATGGGAGACGACCACACCCTCTGCTTAAAAAAAATTTCCGTGTCTGATGTGGCTCTTTGCTTGTCAAAATTGAAAATTTTCAGCTCCATTTAATTCCCCTTAAAAATCTGTCGGTCTCCAAATCCATCAAGGAACGCTATTTCAAAGCTCCATCAATTCTTGAAACCAGGCCCAGCATACGTTTTCCAATGTCACCCAATTTGGAATCTCTTTTTTTCAGGCACTCCTGCAACGCCCACCTTAACCCCATTAAGATTTCCGTCACCGTTGATCCTGCCTCGATTTTTTCAATTAACAATCTGGCCCATTTGCTTTTTTCCTTCGAGTTTTAGTGCTTCAGAAAGCGATCTTGCCTCTTTATAATAATCAAAGTGCTCGCTCATGGTTTACGCCTTCCAGCTGAAAAACTCCGAAGTTCAATCCCCCCTGGAGCAACGACCACCTCAATCCCTCCTCCTGGATCGGTGCCGACGGGAGGGACTGGACGGGTTACGAAAGGCGTGCCCGGTTTAAGTTCTCCGATTTCGACAAAAGTAATTCCACCCTTTCTAAGATTACCGGGGGGCATCCCAAAGCGTGCCTCGAAACCAGGGGAAAGAGGATTCTCCAACGCCCAGAATTGAGCCTCACCAGCTTCACTTTTACCAATTCTCCCGATTTTATAATGATCTTGTCCATGCCTGGAAAACCCAATAATTTCAGGCCCCATTCAAAGAGTCGAGGGGATGATTTTCAGTCCATCTCGGGGAGCCTTCGGTAACCTTCCGCCAAGCGGTGAGTCATTTCAAACAATTGAGCGATATCTTTCTCTTCAATTTTATAATCGTTGTACCGGCCAATGTCTGCTACCCCTCTAAACAACGACCGCACGGCCATCTGCCGTTTATCACGCAAAGGCCAGTAAACAGACACCACCAGCAAGTTCAATGAGCTGCTCAGGTTTATTTTCCATTTTAGGGCTCATAGAGAATGGAGGGATCTGCAATAACCTTCTGCGTGCGCCACCAGGATAACCGAAATCTTGACCAGGCTTTATCGGATAGGGCGGCCTATAACCACTTCTGATGTATTCAATCGCCGCCGTCCGGGCCTCGAGAATGGTTGTTCCCTTGGGAATGGCCCACTGTTTGATGTTTTTCAAGCTGTTCCCAGCAATCTGTTCTCGTGTATAAATTGGCAAATCCAGTAAATACTGGCTTCTTTCCTTCCATTGGCCCCATATTGCCGGAATCCATACTCCACGTCATTCGACAAAAAAAATCAATATTCTTCCCAAATCCAATCCAAATGTTTTGTTCCATCCTTAATGTGCGCAAGAATCTCAGCCCGCCGGTCTTTTGCCCACTCGGGCATCTCTAATTTCCACTTTTCTTGGGAAGGGACATATATAACCGAAGGGTCTTTCGAAAGAGGTTCCACGCTGAGTTCCAGCTTGTTGAAGCCCTCCATGTATCGTACATATCGGAATCCAATGTGAACACCGAATGGAAGGGGAATTGGAATTCTCCTACCTTCCATCTCGCAGAATCACAGATTGAACTTTTTTTGACGCTTTGATTGTTGGGTATTCCGTTACTTCAAAAATTGAAGTTGACTTTGCTCCAGAAGCAAAAGCATTTACCTCCCCAGAAGCATTCACAGCGAATCTCTCAGAAAGCTTTGCCCAAACGAGTCTTCCTTCTGCCCGAGTCAAAGGGCTTTCCGGACCGAATAGATCTTGTTGGTCCAACCATTTTCCCCCTGGTGTCATTTCAAGCGTAAATTTTCCTTTTGCTTGGGCAAATTTCTCGGCATAATCAAGTGCACCTAAGATGTTAATCAACTTCTAACGTCATTTTCTTCTCTGCGAGTTCTTTACGGATCATCTCAATAATTTGGTCGCGTGACTCTTCAGTTAAAGGCTCTTTTTCATGGGGGGGCTCCCATGCCTTTATGGAATTTCGACCGCAAACAAAATCGGGCTCACCAGAAGAAGGAAGCAATGCTTCCCCATAAATTGTGACCGTTCTTTCTCCGACTTTCAGTTTAATATGACCACGTGTCATTTCTAAGATCATCTGCTTGATTTACTCCTTTCAAATAGAACTCTTTCGGTTTTCCCGCGCGCATTCACTTCTATTATTCTGGTAACCATGGGGTTGGCCGTGAGAGTAGGTCTTTCAATTGTCTCCCAGACGCTTCGCGGCCGGACTTCATTTCCAAGGAAAACCCGCGCTGTCCCAGAAGCGTTTTCAGCATAGACCCTGGAAACAACAGCCCAGGCATCTGGAGCGACGCTCCATTCAGGCATTTTGATTCCCTGTCGATCCAATAATTTTTCCAATGTTACCGCACCCTGTTCATTTGCGAACTGCCTCGCGGGGTTTTCAACGCCATCTTTGTTAACTCTCCCTGACCAAAAATGTGCCTCGTCTGGCCTTGTTGCCAGCGCCTTATTCAATCTTTCCCATGATACAGGTTGATTGGTTCTGCTGTCTCGAATTCCAAGAGTGTCAAAGTTTTTAGGTTTCTTGGCCGCCAAAGTCGGGGGTATCTTGTATTCAAGTTCGAGAAACTTTTTTGAAGGCTGCATTACACTTTCTCGTCCTTCAGCTAACTGCGGAGGACCCGCGGGGGTCTTGGGAACGGCTTCCGGGACGGCGAGTTCAGGAGTTGAATTTCGCGCCTCCGGAGGGAGAGTATTTGTGGTCTTTGATGCAGGCGATACCTGCGAACGGGCAGGGGGGGTGACAACCGCATTGGGCTCTTGAACGGTCGGCTTAATTTCTGGGGTTAAATTCTGCGCCTGCGGAGCGGAGGGGGCCTGAGATTTCCCAGCTACTCCCAAAGCCTTGATAGCGACGGGTGGGCCCACCAATACATGCCCCGCCTCACTCTGAGCCACTTTTTGGGTTCCTTGCATAATCTCTTTGAACCCTGCTTTGAATCCTTGAACCGCCTGGCCGATGCTTTGGTTGCCTCCGATCCGGGCCGCCCACTCCTTTTCAAGCGAGGCGACTCGCTTGCTTGTGGCCACTCGGCCGCCCACCAGCATCCCTGATGTGATCCCCATAAATCCGGAAAGGTCTTCGTTCACCCCGGCGGCCTGGAGACCTTGGTCAGCAACGAACCCTGCCGCAAATCCGGAAACTGACGATACCGGGAATACCACCATCAACCCAACCCCTGCCGCTTTTCCCAACGCGTTGGCCACTTTGGTGGCACCAAGCCCAACATAGCCCACAGCCATCATCGTTTTTGGAGACGTCTCCGCATACGT
This sequence comes from Elusimicrobiota bacterium, assembly GCA_016715645.1. Taxonomy (GTDB): domain Bacteria; phylum Elusimicrobiota; class Elusimicrobia; order FEN-1173; family FEN-1173; genus JADKHR01. The sequence continues at coordinate 299,892 of JADJZR010000003.1, forward strand.
TGACAACGTGTTGAACACGTAGAAATCCGCCGCTTCGCTCGACGCTTCCTTCAAAGTCGTCTGCGGATGAGCGGCGGCAACAGATATCCGGTCGCTCAGTTTGCCGGGCCCGGCGCCTAGCACTTTGTCTTTGGCAATTTCAATCGACAGGGCCCAATCCAAGGCCCGGTCTGCATCAACCGCGCCCGCTTCCACCAAGGTCACCAACGTCTCTTGCGCGTGGCTCGCCCGATCGGCAAAAACCTTTTTCTCCGGCGCGGGAAACCATTCATACCCTTTTGCCGCGGCTTCCATCGTTATTGGTTTTCCCACCAAGTCCCCCACATCCACAACCTTATTAACGGCGGAAAGGTCAGTCGTCAGGGCCCGGATTTCTTTAAAGAACCCTTTCGTCATTTCCGCTTGGACCGCTAAGGTTTCTGAGCGGGCCTTAAAAACCTCTGTCCGAACCGTAAGATCTGGGAGAGCCTCCGCCACTTCCTGATAATTGCCGACCTTCATGTTTTCGGTCACTTGGCTGGACAACACACCTAAGGAATTGGCTTCCTGACGAAGGGATTTCAAATCGTCAGGTTCTTGGAAAACAGCCACATCCGTCTGTCCCGTCGCTCGGGCCATGTAAGTCAATAAGCTTTGGGACGCCACCGCCCCGTTGCTGAAATCCCGTTCGGCCTTCGTAAATTGCCCTTTGGCTTCGGCAAGTCTTCCGCCCACCGAAGTCAACTTTTGCTCAACCTGGTTAAGGTCAATCACCGGTTTAGATTCTTGCACGAACAACCGCTTGTCCTTGCTTTGAACCTCCGCACTTTTTAAGTTCATCACAGCCGAATCAACAACAAAGGTCGCGCGGATTAAGTTGGCCGGACTTGATAAGTCCAACGTCTCGCCCAAGGCGCCATCCAACTGAACCTGCGCCCCCACAAATTGGAATTTACCGACAGTTGCCCCTGCGGGCGTCTTGGCCGCGCCCTTAAACGTCATGTCCCCGCCCAACAGTTTGCCGAACCCTTCGATTGTCACGGGGGCTTGGATCTTCATGGTCATTCCCACAGCCAACCGGTCAAAGTCCAACCCCACCGGTTTCACTTTCCCTCCATCGTCGATAAACCGGACAGGCAAGTCGCCGCCCTCCCGAACAATTCCACCGAAGTTCGAGACGAAAGCAGTGCCTTCAACCAGTCGAAGGCCGTTGCCTTCCTGTTTAAACGTCGATCCCGGTTCCCAGGTTTCTCCAAGGGCGATGGTTTTGCCGTTGCGGGTTTCCAATACCCCCGGAGATACTTCCACCAAATTCTTGAATGATTCATTCAATCCTTGGGGTGGGGCCGTCACAGCCGTTTCCGGCTTTTTGTTCAATCCAAAGATGTTTTGGGCGAGATTAACGATCCCATCCCCGATTTTCTTAAATACCGCCAAGACACCAGCCCCAATCCCTTTGATGACAGAGCCAACGGACTGGATGAATGTTGGTTTTTGGACAGAGGGAGTTGTTTCCAGCTTGACGACAGGTTTCGTGGTGACATCCGAAACTTTGACCTGGGGGGAATATTGAAATCGAATCGGAGGCTGGTAGGTTAGGTTAAGTTTGGGCGGCTCGTATCGGATAGAGTTGAAGTTCAGGTTGGACGGCCCCACAAAACTCTGTATCCGAGCCCGAGCCTGTTGCATCTGCCGATCAAAGTCGGAAGCGGAATATCCACCCCGAGAACCGTAGTTACTGCTGTAAGTGTTGCCGTAATAATCGTCGTTATCACGAGCAAAAACAGGGACAAACTCTAAACCGACAAGCGTAAAACAGAGCGCAAGGGAAAAAAATCTATTTAGTTGAGTCTTGAAATAAAAACATTTATAAATCAGCATAACGCCCCAAAATAAATTTTTCGATATAACCGTTCTACCAATATTTTAAAGCTATAAAATTTGTACGCTGTTTCCCCCTAGAAAAATTACCGTACGGTAAAAATAGCATTTCTTTTCGTAAAAAATGAACAAAATATTACCGCTCGGTAATAAAAAAAACTTGGGTTCCCGATAGAATTGTCCGGGGATGACGGGGAAAGGAGAGGCGCCGGAACCGGATCTGTTACAAAAAACCTATTCTTCGGCGGGAGTCGATGATTCTTCGAGTTTTTGCATCACCCGTTTGACTTGAAGTTCGGTGTCTTTGAGGCGTTTTTGGCAAAACTCGATCAGTTCGGCGGCGCGTTTCACTTTTTCGGACAAATCGTCCACGTCCACTTCGCCCTGGTCCAGGGCTTCCAGGATTTTTTGGAGTTCCTCGTAAGCGACTGCGTATCCTTCGGATTTTTTGGTCATTTTAGTCCTTCTTTTTGGCCAGCACGTTGGCGGTCACCAATCCGTCCGACAATCGCGCTTGGATAAACTCGCCCACCTGCACCGACCGGACACTTTTGGCGATCCGACCCCCGGCGTAGATCAGGCTGTATCCCCGCGCCAAAATCCGGCGTGGGTCTTTCAATTCGCACTCTTTTCGAAACCCTTCCAGCCGGTCCCCGTGGGAACGGAGCGTGGTTTTCACGCTCCCGCCCAGACGGACCGGAGCGTTCCCCAATCGATCTTCCAACAAAGCGAGTCGCTGTCGGGCCGAAGCCCGCAACCGGTCCAACAGAGCCCCAAGCGAATTTTTTGAGAGGGCCACAAAGTGTCCGGCGCTTTCACGCCAGGCCCGGGCCGACTCGGTTAGCGCCCGGGATTCCCGATCCAAACGTTCGTGGGCGGCGTCCCGTAGCGAGCGGGCCGATTCCGATAGAGCGGTTTCCACAGCGCGGGTTATCTCGATTAAAAACTGGGCCGCCGCCGTGGGAGTCTTCCGGCTCGTGTGGGCTACCAGGTCGGCCACGGAAAGGTCGATCTCGTGGCCGATCCCGGTGAGGACCGGTTTCGGGCACACCGCCACCGCCCGGGCCACCTTTTCTTTATCAAACCAGATCAAATCCGAGCGGGACCCGCCCCCTCGAATCAACACGATCACGTCCACCTCAGGCACCCGCGCTAATCGGGCCAGGGCCCGGGGAACATCCACTTCCGTTTCCGACCCTTGCATGCGGGCGTCCACAAAGTGAATCTGAAACCCGAAACCCGAAACTCGGAGCTCTTCCACAAAGTCGTGATACGCCGCGCTGCCATCGGACGTCACCAGACCGATGTCCAGAGGAAGCAGGGGGAAAAAAGCCTCCCGGTTGCGGTCAAAAAGGCCTGTGCGCTTTAACGATTCGATCAGTTCCCGGCGTGCCCGTTCCATGTCGCCCAGCGTGAAATGGGGGTCCACATCCAACACTTTCAACTGAAGATTGGCCCGGGGCCAATAGAAATCGATCTTGCAAAGAAGTTTCACTTGGAGACCGTCTTGAAATTTCAAATCACCGGCGACGTCCAACAGTTTGGCTTTCATGGCGTTGTGGACGTCGCCCCACACCAGGGCTTTGATACCCGCTTTGACCGTGTCCGAGCCGGGCTCTTTTTCGATCAGCTCGAAGTAGATTTGGCCCCACCGCCGTTGGCTGGCTTTGGACGCGTCTCGGTCATAGCCTTGAACCTCGCCCACGACCCAAAACGCGTCCGAAAAACTTTGTTCCAGAGCCGCCCCAATGGCGCGGTTGACTTGGCTGACAGTCAAAGACTTTTTTTCATCGTCCATGGCTTTTTTCCAATGCCAGTAACCACCGGGATTCCCGGTCCAGATCGGACTCTTCGTCATACACCGAAAACGGCCGCCCCGCCACCCATTCCCGAGCGCCACGACCCAACAACCCCTGGGGCGCGTTCCGTTGAAACAGAATCAACAATCGGCGAAGGTTGTCCGGCCCACCCGCGCCCTTATCGGCCCCCAAACCGGAAAAATCGAACCCAGCGGGAATCAACCGCCATCGTTTTCCTTCCGCAAAAACATCAAGAAAAAGAAGCCATTCGGTTTCCGTGACCGTCTTTTTGGATTCCTTGCTCCCGCCCAATCCAATCGGAACGCCCGTGGACAACATCACGCCAATACCCAGGATCTTACGACCGATGGAACTGTCGACTTTGGTTGTTTTTGTGACCAGGGAATCACGGCGGAGGTTAGCCACGGACAGCAACCGAATACGGGAAAGCTCGAGCGGGCACGGGACGGACGGGATCCCCACCCTTAAATCCACTTGCCCCTCGGAAAAAAAAGCTCCGTGCGCGGACACCGGATCAATCCTTGCGGGAACCTCGGTCTCGGCCACGACCATCGTTTTAATTCCCGCACCGGCGGCTTTATCCGCCAAGGTCCGGGCCGATGTTTCGTCCAGGTTTTCCCCCAGAAACCCCCACGCCCGACGAGCCAGCCGCTGGGCGTCAATGAATGGAATTCCTTTTTCGGCGGAAAAAAACCGAGCCAGAACGCCCGGATCGGCGCCGGCGGGGTCAGCCAACAGAACGGTGAATAAAAAACGCTCGGCCCCCACCCGCCCCCCCCAAAAAGGGGCCCCTGCCGCCCCGGGGGCCCGGCCCCCGGGGGGGGCCCCCCAGGGGAGAGGGATTTGTTTTCCCCCCCTTCCCCTCGGGGGGGGGGGGGGGCGGGGGGGGGGATGAGGGACCTGGTTAGTTACGAATAAATCCACTTGCGCCAGCCCTCTTATTTCCTATTCGCTGGTTTCTTCGGTTCTTCTTCAATTCCTTTCTTCAGCTTTTCGGCGGCTTCCTGGGCGCTTCGAAGCAAGCGGCCGTCCCGGTCGCCTTTGGCCAGTTTTTCCAGGGCAGGCGCCGCCCGTTCATCGCCGATTTGCGAAAGCCCGCGTACCGCCGCCATTTGAACCAAAAGCGACGGGTCGTTTAAGAGACCGATCAAATGGGTCTGAACATCTTCCCGCCCCGATCCCACCTGAACCAAACAGCGGATCGCGGTCAACCGCCGCGTTTCGGGGACACCGTAGGCAGAGTGTTTCTTTAAGCGGGCCACCAGGTCAACGGGTTTTAACGCCGTCAGGGCTTCCAGGGCGCCGGAACGGGTTACGTCGTTCCACGAATCCCGATTGAGCGCGTTCTCAATAACGGGCAGGACCGAGGGATCCCCGTGCCGGGCCAACGCGCGAACCGCCTGGTTAAACGCGAAATAACTTTTCTCTTTTTCGAACGTCTCCAAAAGCCGATCGCGCACCGACTCTTCCCGAAACTCGCCCAGGGCATACAGGATGGCCCGACGGGCTTTGGGATGTTCCACCACGCTGTGGGCCCGCAACAACTCGTGGCCAGCGGCGGGCGTGCGGATTTGTCCCAGCGCCTGGGCCATTTCACCTTGGACATGCCAGTTTTTTTCCTTTAGAAGGGCCTTCCCCAAAACATCCACAACGGCCGGACTGCCGATTTTTCCCAACGCTTTGGCGGCGTCGGCCCGTCCCAGAACGTGGGGGTCGTCCGTTAACTGGCGAGTCCACAGGGATTGCGTCTTCGGAAAATCCACCTTTTTAAGGATCCAGTGATCCGGATCGAACAACACCAAATCCGGTTCGGCCGCCAACTTAAATCGGAACAGGTGGGCCTTTTTCGACACTGTCTCCGTAAACCGTTTTTCCGCGGAACGGCTTCGAAACGCGAACGTCACCGGAAGATGAAACAGCGCCGTCTCACCGTTGGTGTTTTGGGTCTGGCGCAGGCGAACGACGGCCTCTTTGCGGCGGGCGTCCCACCAATAGCGCACGTGAAATTCCGGATGGCCCGCCCCAAACACCCATTGATCGAAAAACCGCGAGAAGTTTTTGCCCGTTGTCGCCTCAATGGCGTCCATCAGGTGGCGCGTTTCCACCACGCGCCCCCGATGACTGCGCACATACGTTCCGATGGATTTCCAAAAGTCCTTGTCGCCCAGTTGGCCGCGAATCATATGAAGCACCAGCGACCCCTTTTCGTAGAGGTGCCGATCGAAAAGGTCCGATGGCTGTTTGTACACTTTCGTCACGATGGGCCGGCGGTAATGGTCTTTGTCTTCGTCAAAGTACGCCTCGGCGTTTTGGCGCAGTTCCACGGCAAATTCGTCAGCGCCTTTATCGAATTCCGTAAACAAGGCCTCAAAATACGTGGCAAAACTTTCGTTGAGCCACGCGTGAGACCAATCCCGGCACGTCAAAAGATCGCCGAACCATTGGTGGGCCAATTCGTGGGCCACCAGCGGGTCCGAGGAAAAATCCAGGTGAGCCCGCTCGTCGTGAAGCGTTAACGCCGTCTGGGTGGTGGCGCTGGTGTTTTCCATTCCGCCAAAAATAAAGTCCACCGCCGCCACTTGGGCGTATTTGGGGTAAGCGTAGGGCACACCGATCCGCTGGGAAAAAAATTCCATCATCTTCGGCGTTTTTCCAAAGGCCCTTCGAGCGTCTTCTTCCCGTCCTTTGGGAACATAGTAGAGAACCGGTTTCCCCCGCCAACGATCCTTGATTTCGGAAAATTCGCCCACCGCCAACGTCACCAAATACGTCGCGTGGGGAATGTCCTGTTTCCAATGAAAAAGGGTGTCGCGACCCATCGCCGATTTTCGAACCAGCCGGCCGTTGGATACCGCCGTAAACCCCCGCGGAACCCGCACGCGCATTTCCGTGGTGGTCCGATCCTGGGGCGCGTCGTGGGAAGGAAACCAGTAACGGGAATATTCATCTTCCCCCTGCGTCCAAACCTGAACCGGTTTGTTGGGATAAAACCGGTCCGGCCCGACAAAATAAAGGCCTAAAGGCGGTTTCGTGACACGGTAGTGGATGGCCACATCCACTCGCCGCCCCCGCGCGACCGGGGGGTCAAAAACGACCGTGATCTTTTTTCCGTCGTACTTAAATTCCGTCGCGCGCCCCTCGCGGGTCACGGAAACACCTTTGAAACCAACCGCGTCGAAGACCATCCGGTCGGCTTTTTCGGCCATGGCTTCCAGGGTGGTGGTGCAGGTTCCGCTCAACGTTTTTTTGTCCAGGTCCAGCTTGAGGTCCAAAGCGATGTGGTGAGTGTCAAACGTGCGGTCCGGCGCGTATCGGGCTTCGGACCCCTTGATCGTAAACCGTCCGTCAGCCGTGGCCGCGCACGATCGGCATCCCATCTGCTCTTCAAACATAAAATCCTCCGTGGAATACTAGGTTTGACGCGGTTATTTATCGGTAACGCTCAGGTCCCTCATCCGCTCCTTCGGAGCACCTTCCCCCAAGAGGGGAAGGAAAACAAAGATTTTCCCTCTCCTCTTGGGAGGCTGGTCGCAGAGCTCCCAGCACCTGGGGCGGCAGAGCCGCTGATGCGAGGGCAGGGTGAGGGACCTGAGCAGATACTATTTTTTGGGGCTGGCTTTTTTGAAAAACAGGTGGTCCCCGGCCAGGGCGTCCAGCTCCACATGGTCCCCTTCGTGAAAATCGCCGGCCAAAAGCTTTGTGGCCAGTGGATCCACGATTTCTTTTTGAATGGCTCGTTTCAAAGGCCGGGCCCCGTAGTCCGGGTCAAACCCCTGTTTGGCCAAAGCGGCTTTGGCCTCGGCGGTCAGCCGCAACGTCAGTTTTCGTTCGGCCAGCCGCTTTTGAACCAACGCCAACTGAATGTCCACCACTTTTTCAATGTCTTTTTCCGTTAAGCGATGAAAAATAAGGATTTCGTCGACCCGGTTCAAAAATTCCGGCCGGAAATGGCCGCGCAACGCCTGCAAAACCTGGGCCCGGGCTTCCTGGTCGGTTTTGGCTTCCGTTAAAAACGCGCTCCCGATGTTGGACGTCATGATGATCACGGTGTTTTTAAAATCCACCGTTCGGCCTTGTCCATCGGTCAACCGACCGTCTTCCAGCACTTGCAAAAGAATATTAAAAACGTCCCCGTGGGCCTTCTCAATTTCGTCCAGCAAGAGCACGGCGTACGGCCGGCGTCGCACCGCTTCCGTCAGTTGTCCGCCCTCTTCATACCCCACATACCCCGGCGGTGCGCCGATCAATCGGGACACCGCGTGTTTTTCCATGTATTCCGACATATCCAACCGCACCACGGCCCGCTCGTCATCGAATAAGAACTCGGCCAAGGCCCGGGCCAGTTCTGTTTTTCCCACTCCCGTGGGGCCAAGGAAAATAAAGGAACCCATGGGTCGATGGGGATCGGCAAGACCCGACCGGCTCCGTCGAATAGCATCCGCCACCGCCCGCACCGCTTCTTCTTGGCCCACCACCCGGGCGTGCAGTTTGTCTTCCATTTTCAGTAGCTTCGCCACTTCCCCCTCCAGCATCCGAGACACGGGAATGCCGGTCCATTTTGACACCACCTGAGCGATGTCTTCCTCGTCCACGGCCTCTTTCAACATGGCGGACCCCTTCTGCAGGGCCGCCAAGCGGCCTTGGGCGTCCTTCATCTCTTTTTCCAGTGCCGGCACCCGGCCATACCGCAGTTCCGCGGCTTTCCCCAAATCGCCGCCCCGCTCGGCCTTCTGCTCTTCCCGTCGCACTTCCTCCAACTTTTCTTTGGCGTCGCGGATTCGGGCCAAACCGGCTTTTTCCGCCTGCCATTGGCCTTTTAACAGGTCGGCCTTTTGGGCCAGGGCCGACAACTCGTTTTCCAATTTGGCCAGCCGTTCGCGGCTGGGGGAATCTTCCTCTTTTTGAAGGGCCCGCCGTTCGATCTCCAACTGGCGGCGGCGCCGTTCCACCTCGTCCAACTCCACGGGCATGGAATCCATTTCCATGCGAAGCCGGCTGGAGGCTTCGTCCATAAGATCAATGGCTTTGTCGGGAAGAAACCGGTCGGCAATATATCGATCCGACAACGTGGCGGCCGCCACCAACGCGCTGTCGGTGATTCGCACGCCGTGATGGAGTTCGTAGCGCTCTTTCAGACCGCGCAAAATGGCGATGGTTTGCTCCACCGTCGGAGCCCCCACCACAATGGGCTGAAAACGCCGTTCCAGAGCCGGATCTTTTTCGACGTGTTTGCGGTATTCGTCCAACGTGGTGGCACCCACACAGCGCAACTCGCCGCGCGCCAACATGGGTTTCAACAAATTGGCCGCGTCCACGGCGCCTTCCGCCGCGCCGGCCCCCACCAACGTGTGCAGTTCGTCAATAAACAAAATAATTTTTCCCTGGGCATCCACGATTTCTTTTAACACCGCTTTCAAGCGGTCCTCAAATTCGCCCCGGTATTTGGCTCCGGCGATGAGCGCCCCCAAGTCCAACGACAACACGCGCTTTTCTTTCAACCCTTCCGGCACGTCTCCCGACACCACCCGCTGGGCAAGACCTTCGGCGATGGCGGTTTTTCCCACGCCGGGTTCGCCGATCAAAACCGGGTTGTTTTTTGTCCGTCGGGAAAGCACTTGAATCACCCGTCGGATTTCCTCATCGCGGCCAATGACGGGATCCAGTTTGCCCGCCCGGGCCGCTTCGGTCAGGTCCCGGGCGTATTTTTCCAGGGCTTGGTATTTGGCTTCGGGGTTTTCGTCGGTCACGCGGTGGGACCCGCGCACCTCTGTGAGCGCTTGAAGCACTCGGTCCCGGGTGAGCCCCTGGGATTTCAAAACCTCCGACCCCGCGTCCCCGGAAAGGCCCAACAAACCCAACAGAAAATGCTCGGTGGAAATCAGCTCGTCGCGCAAGGATTTGGCTTCGTCTTCGGATTGGATCAGAAGGTCCCGAAACGACGGCGCCGCCGTCAATTGAACGGAACCGCGCACTTCGGGAATTTTATCGAGAGCGGCGCGCACCGCGGATTGAAGAGCCGATATCGACGTTCCGGCTTTTTCGAGAACGGCAGGGACAACGTTGTCGGGCACTTCCAGCATTGCCAAAAGCACATGGATGGATTCCAGCCGTGCGTGGCCGCGTTTTTCCGCGGCGGCGTGGGCCGCTTGGATAGTTTCTTGGGCTTTGAGGGTTTGTTTCAACATAAATGTTAGGCGGGAAGACCGTTGAAATGGTTCATGGCCGCATCCAATCCTTCCGTGAGAACGGCGTGAACCGCCTGGGCCCCGGTTTCCGCCAGCTCCGCCAGCGCCTGGGCGTCCACTTTCTTTAAAACGAAATCTTTGGGATCCATCCCCGGCGGGACCGGCCCCACCCCGATCCGCAATCGGGCCACGTCTTCCGTGTTAAATGAATGAAGAACCGAATCCAACCCGTTGTGGCCGCCGGCGCTGCCTTTTCGCCGGATGCGCACTTTACCCCAGGGCAACGAAAAGTCATCGCAGACCACCACCAATTCACCGACCGGCACGTGCCACCACTGGGCCGCCCAAAAAACAACGTCGCCGGAAATGTTCATCAACGATTTGGGTTTGATGAACCGGGTCGTCCCTTTGGACGCCGCGTGGACCTTGTTCTTCTCGTCTTTCCAGGTCATTTTCAACCGCCGCGCCACAACATCGAGCACCTGAAACCCGATGTTGTGGGGGGTGTGATCGTATTTTTTTTCGTCGTTTCCCAGCCCCACCACCAAGGAGGGAATCATGAACGGGCCCGGTAAAAGACCCTACTTTTTGGCGGCGGGCGCGGCCTTCGCGTCCTTGCCGGCCGCGGGGGCGGCTTTGCCGCCGGCCGGCGCTTTGGCTCCGGCGGCCGCTTCTTCGCCTTCTTCGGGTTTCTTGCCTTTGGCGATCACTTCGGGTTCCGTGGCGCCGGGCGCCGCGGCGGCCGCCGTGGCGGTCGTCGTTTCTTCCTCCGCCGGGGCCACGATGTTGACCACCAGGCTGTCCTTGTCGTTTAGACCTTCGACACCGGACGGAAGAACCAGGTCTTTCACCTTAATCCCCTGATTGATCTGAAGAGCGGTCACGTTCACGGCAATGCTGTCGGGGATGTCTGTGGGCAAACAGCGAACCCGCAGGTTGCGCAAAATGTGCTCCATAATACCGCCGCCCACTTTGACTCCGGGCGCGTCGCCGGACAAGACCAAAGGCACGTTGACTTCGATTTTTTCCGTCATGGAAATGCGCTGGAAGTCCACATGGATCACGTCGTGGCTCAACACGTCTCGCTGAACGTCCTTGACCAGCACCACTTCGGCGCCGCCGTCCAGTTTGAGGTTCATGAGCACGTTGGTCCCGTGTCCTTTCAACAAACGGACAAAGTTTTTAAGGTCCAAGGCCAACCGTTGAGGATCTTTTTGGCCGCCGTAAACAACGGCCGGGATTTGTCCGGCGAGGCGCAACTGGCGAAGAGCGCCTTTGGTGTTTTCGCCGCGTTTCGCGGCGGTTAATTCAATGGTCTGCATGGGGTATACCTCTCTATTTTTCTAAAAAGCGAACATCTCGCTGATGGACCGCTCCACATGGATCCGCTGGATCGCTTCAGCCAACAACGGAGCCACCGACAACACTCGGATTTTGCGGGCGTCTTTGTGGTTTAAGGGAATGCTGTTGGTGATAACCAACTCTTCCACCGGCGACGCGTTGAGCCGTTCGATGGCCGGCCCCGCCAGAACGCCGTGGGCCGCCGCGGCCAACACCCGCGTGGCCCCCCCGTCGGACAACGCCTGGGCCGCTTTCACCAGCGTGCCGCCGGTGTCCACCAAATCGTCGATGATCAACGCCACTTTGCCCTTCACATCTCCGACCACGTGCATCACGTTGGCTTCCCGGGGAGAAATACGGCGCTTGTCGATGATCGCCAGCCCCGACTCCAACCGTTTGGCGAAGGCCCGCGCCCGTTCCACGCCCCCCGCGTCGGGCGAGACCACCACCAATTGTTCGGCTGGAATTTTCTTTTTTTGAAAATAACCCACCAACACCGGGTTGGCGTACAGGTGGTCCACGGGGATGTCAAAAAACCCCTGAATCTGGCCCGCGTGCAAATCCATGGTTAGAACACGGTCAATGCCCGCCGCGCGAATGATGTTCGACACCAACTTGGCCGAAATGGGAACCCGAGGTTCGGCCTTGCGGTCCTGTCGCCCGTACCCGAAATACGGCATCACCGCGGTAATCCGCCACGCCGAGGCCCGCCGCAACGCGTCCACCATCAGCAACAATTCCATCAAATTGTCGTTGGCCGGATAACTGGTGGGCTGAATAATAAAACAGTCCGCGCCCCGAACGTTCTCAGTGATTTTCACTTCCACTTCTCCGTCCGGAAACCGCCCCACGTTGGCCTGGCCCACTTGGGTTTTCAAAACACCGGCGATTTCTTTTGCCAACGCGGGATGGGCGTTTCCCGCAAAAAGTTTTAAGGGAGCAATCAAGCGATTTTCTTCTTGCTTTTTAGCCATGGGATGTCCTCAATTTAATAAGTCGTCTCTTTTTGGCCCACCCGGGTTTAACCGTCGTGGCCGATCGTTCCACCGCCAACGCACCCGCCGGGACATTCTTTGTCAGCGTGGACCCGGCACCCACCACCGCGCCCGAGCCCACCCGCAAAGGCGCCACCAAATTCACATTGGACCCGATAAAAGCCCCCGCGCCGATCTGCGTGGCATACTTTTGATACCCGTCGTAATTGCACGTAATGACACCCGCGCCCACATTGGTCTTGGGCCCCACCACCGCGTCCCCCAAATAACTGAGATGGTTCACCTTGGCCCCAACGCCCAGCCGGGCCTTTTTCAGTTCCACAAAGTTGCCCACATGAGCGTCCCGACCCACCACCGCGCCGGGCCGCAACCGCGTCCAGGGTCCCACCCGAGCGCCGGAATCCACCCGGGCGTTCTCCCCCATCGTGGCATCCAATCGGACCCCGTCGCCCACCCGGCAGTCCGTCAACCTCGTCATCGGACCGATTCGGCACCGGGCGCCGATCCGCGTGTGTCCGGACAAAAAAGTCTGCGGTTCAATCACCGTGTCCGGGCCTATCCGAACCCCGGCGTCCACAAAGGTGCTGGCGGGATCCACAATGGTCACGCCGCCATCCATCAACTGGTTTAACGTCCGGCGGTTGAGCCGCTGGGCCGCTTCGGCCAGTTCGCGCCGGTTGTTCACGCCCAAAATTTCGTCGCCGTTCGGCAGACACAGGGCCCCCACCGGCCGACCCCGCCCCACCAAATAACCCACGACGTCGGTGATGTAATACTCGCCTTTTGCGTTATTGGGACGCAAACGGCGTAACCCGTCCAACAAGTCCCTCACCCGAAAACAGTAGGTGCCCGAATTGATCTCCCGGACCCGCTGTTCGTCCGGCGAAGCGTCTTTGTGTTCCACAATGGCCACGGGCCGGCCCTGCTCCCGACGAATTCGGCCGTAACCCGAGGGATCCGCCACTTCCGCCGTTAAGAGCGTGGCCGCGTTTTTTTCCCGCCGATGATGTCTCGCTAAAGCCCGAATGGTCTCAGTCCGAACCAGCGGAGCGTCCCCACAGAGCACCAGCACATCGCCACCCCGCCGAGCCAACCACCGAGCCGCTGGCCGAACCGCGTCGCCCGATCCACGCCGTTTTTTTTGAATAAAAAAGGTAAGACCTTTGCGTGCCGCCAACCGATTTTTCACGGTGTCAGCCCCGCGTCCCAACACAACCCCCACCTGGCCGCCACAGGGAGCCACCGCGTCCAAAACATGTTCCACCAACGCCTTGCCCGCGGCCGTATGCAATACTTTTGGAAGATCGGATTTCATCCGCGTACCTTCCCCGGCGGCCAAAATAAGAACGCTCAGCACACAATCTCCTTCACCACAAGAAAAGCGAAAAGCCCCCTCCAGAATCAATGTTGGGGGAAAGCCATTGCGTTTTGCGAAAAAATGTAACTACTCAGGTATCTTTCCCTCTCCTCTTGGGAGAGGGTAGGGTGAGGGACCTTAGCTGTTACAAAAAATCAAGTGATTGGCCGTCCTTCGCCTTCCAAGCGGTCGAGATTTTAGCATACTTTAGGGTTTTGCGGTCGGCTCCGCTGAGGGTTCAACCACAGGACGGACCCGGTTCACAAAATAGGGCGTATCGCCAAAAATCCGCGGGGGAACGCCCCGGTGCTGGTTGTACGTCAAGACCACCCTGTTTCCCATAGTGGATTCCACAGATGGAACAACGTTTTTGTCCCGAACCGTAAAATAAAATATTTCCGGCATGGCTCCCGGTAAGTTGACCAAGGCCAATTCGCCTTCCCATGTTTTAAAGATCCAACCCCGTTTGGAAAACTTTTGCACGAATCCCGCCCGTTCGCCTGTGGAATACACGTAGTTAAGAGCCGCCATGCTCCACAACGCAAAAATCACCACCGCGCCCACCAGCGCCCCGATTCCCCACACCACCAGTTTTCGAACAATGGTTTTACCTAAAGACGCCGATTTATCCATATTCTTCCTCCCATAAGTTCATCTGACTGCCCGCATTGTATCCTTTTTGTTACCCTGCGCGAACACGTTTCTTCCCGGAAGACGTTCTTGACCAGGCACATCGTATCCCCCGCGCTCCAACACGGGCAAAAGCGGCCGGGGAGGCCCAGGCGTAGGTGGGCCCAGCGGCTGGGACGGACACCGGAGGGTGGTCCAGGAAAATCAGAAGAAGAATCCCTCCATCGACAACGGGCGGGCGGCCATCGGCCGCCCGCCCGCTACTTTAGAAGGTGTCGACTATCGAATCAGCCGAGCAGTTCGGGGTGGTCCGCAATCGCCCGGGAAAGCCCCTCAAGCATTTCGCTGGAACCCGCCTCCGCCGATGGGAATATTTGCGGATAGCGCACCCGTGCCAACTGGAAGAAATCGGTGCGGCGCGCCTCGCTCACGCCCAGAAGACCGGCCAGGGTGTTCAAGTATTCCCCGTTCCCGGCGGCCACGTCGCGTTGCAGACTTTTGAAGTTCACTTCAGCGTAAACTTCCGCCTCGCGACTGGCTTTAAACAATCCGCCTTCCGAGCAACCCGAGGTCCCGGAGGTGATGCCGAAGCTCTGGGTCCCGTAGATATTGTTCGTTGTCCCGGCAAGAATTTGCACACCCTGGCTGTTGTTTTCCTTGGAAAACAAGATATAGGCCAGTCCGCAACCCGCCATGGGATAGTTCCCCTTGTCAGCCAACGCCAGCGCCGGGAAGGCCAGCAGTGCCATCGCTAGAATTCGTGATTTCATTTGCCGCCTCCTTTAAGAGAGAAGATCCGGCCGTTGGGCCAGTTCGTGTTTAAGAGCGTTCAACATGTCGAGGGAACTGGTGTTCGCCGACGGGAAGAGCGCCACGTATCGGGCCTGAAGCAAGTCATACAGTTCCGGCCGCATTTCCGCCCGCACGCCGAGCACGTCCGCAAAGCCCGCGAGGAACTCCCCGCCGCCCGCGACGATTTCGCGCTGGATATCCTTGAAGTTGGCCTCGGCGTAAACTTCCGCCTGCACGCTCATGGCCACGAGGCCTTCTTCAGTGCAACCGGAAGTGCCCGACGTGATCCCGAAAGTCTGCGTCCCAAAAAAGCTGTTAAAAAGGGATGAGACGATCTGCGGAATAGGCTCGTTATCACGGACGCCCGCCATGTAAATCAAGCCACACCCTGCCATCGGATGGTTGTTCTTAGCGAATGCCGCAAGCGGCAACAGCACCAAGCCAACCAGGAATGCTCTTTTCATTTGTTTGCCTCCCGTTTGAAGAATAAATTTAACAACAGGGATATTGTAGTGAATCCGGCGTGTTAGGCCAACTCTTTCTTTAAAGGTTATTTTTTGCCAAAGTGTGGGGATGAGATTGATTTTGCCCTTCCGGCCCTGGGGCTTCGTTCTTGTCCTGACGGCTTTGACCGCCTGCGGAGCCGAACGAATATTTTACTACCCAAACCGCATCCTTTATGCCGACCCGGACAAAGCCGGGATCCGTTATAACCTGGTCAACTATCCGAGCGCCAACGGCGAGCGCCTAACCGCCCTGTGGTTCCCAGCCGAGGGGCCGGCCCTAGGCACAGTGGTCCACTTCCACGGCAATTTCGCCAACATGTCGAACCATTTCCCGGCCAGTTTTTTTCTCTCGAAGCGGGGGTTCAATCTACTCGTTTTCGACTACCAGGGCTACGGGGCCTCCGAGGGAAAGGCCAATCGGAAGAACACCGTTGCGGACGGATTGGCCAGCGTGCAATGGGTTTTGGAAAAGTCAACCGCGCCCGTGGGCATCTTCGGCCAGTCCCTGGGCGCCGCCGTGGCCAGCGAAACCACCGCGCGGGACCCCCGCGTGAAGGCCGTGGTCCTCGAATCCTGTTTCACCACCTACCGGGCGGCCGCCAAACACGTGCTGAAACAGAACTGGGTCACCTGGCCCTTCGCCTGGGTTTTCCCCCCCCTCTTTGTGCGACGGACCCTGGACCCTTGGGATGCCATGGAAAAAATTTCTCCCCGCCCGGTGTTTCTCATCCACGGCACAGACGATCAAATCGTTCCATCCTGGATGTCGGAAAAGCTTTTTTCCCGTGCCAAGGAACCAAAACGGCTGTGGCTCATCCCCGGAGCCGGGCACATGGAATGCCGCCGCCGGGCGGGCAGGGCCTACGAAACCGCCGTCGCCGCTTTTTTTGCGGACGCTTTCAAAGATAAATCGCCAGGCTGAAAAGCGATTCCCGCGCGTCACCGTCTCGGCGGAAGATGGCCCGGAGCGCTGTGTTCGTTGTGAGGTCCAGCCCGACCCCCGCCGTGCCGCGAACCACCGTGTCCACGTCCCCCCAGAAATAGCGCCAGAACCCGGCTTCTCCCCACAGCCGGCACCGTGCCCAGGGCCGCCAGAGAGCCCCCCCCGTCGCACCCGCGCCGGTCCGGAAACTTTTGTCGAAGACAGGGCCTGCCCCGGCGTCGCCTTCCGCCAACCCATAGGCCAGGATCCCGCCGGGGCCGGTTCGACCCGCCGAAAAACCCTTGCCGTAGCCGGCCCGCAGGGCCAGTGCGTTGTCCGGCGGGCGGGGCCGGTCCTCGGCCACGTCCAAGCCGAGGAACGCCGTCCAGGAGGGGTTGACCACCCAGGGGTCCCAGGGCGACAAGGATTGGACTTCCACCACGGCGAAGCGTTGGACGTAGAGCCGGTCCCGGTCCTCCCGGCGACGAAGAACCAGGTGGAACATGTCGAGCCGAGATGCCGGAACGTACCCGCCGGGATCCTCGAGCAGGTCATGGAGCGCGGGGCGCAGGGACAGCTCGTAAAACAGGCTCCCGCGACTGCGGCCCGCCCCCGGCATGATCCGCCCCGTCCGGTGGCCGGAGGTCGGCGGGTTTTCCGGCGCAATGACGGGAAACGGCACCTGGGCGGCGTTCACGGGAACAGCGCCGCGGGCAAGGAGGATGCGCCGTTCGGCGTTGTCCGCCTCCAGGGACTGGAATCGGGCGAATCCGTGCCGGAGACGGAAGAGGTCCAGACTGCTGTCCAAGACCAGGGCCCGCCGCGCCGGCGCGAACGACTCCAAGGCTGGCCAGTCCTGCTCTTTTCCGATGGACTCCGCGGCCGCGCGCTCAGGCGGTGTGAGCAGTTTCCGCCGGGCGAGAATTGTTTTAATCTGGGCCGGGCGCAGTTGGGCTTCGCCGGCCAACATCGGTTCATCCAGCACAACACGCACGGTGTCGGCCGGGATCACACGGAGATGGAATTGATCGGACAGGTCTAAGCGGACGTCTGACGCCTCCAGGAGCGGCAACAGCGCGTAGGCGCAGTTCTCGGTCAGAAAAAAATAGTTGAATCGCGCCTCGCCCATTTCCCACAGATGGCGAACCAGGCGATCCACGGCGGTGGAGCTGAGATTTAAATCGTATTCCCACAGGTCCCGGCTTTCGATGTTGGTGTATTTTTGAACCTGCATGTAATAGGGGAGGGTGGTGAATTTTCCGTCATACCCCCCCAGAAGGCCTTTCACGGCGAAGGCGATGCCGTTGCGGGTGTCCGTCTCCGCGGCGAAATTCACGCAGTAGTCGTTCAGCCTCTCTCCGGCCGGTCGGCCGCGGCGGTTGAGTCGCAGGAAAGTGTGCCCGTACATGGACGCGGGATTCGCCAGGTAAGCCGAGGCAAAAACAAGGGTCACCGATTCCGGGTCCAGCCGCGCCATCCAGGCCTCGAACCGGGGACAGGGTTGGTCGAAATCATCGGAAAGATTCAGCCGCTCTTTCAGCCACGCAGACCGGGCTGGGAATCGGCATTGGGGATGGGGCCTCTTTTCGTCGTCCGAGGACGGCGGATCAAAGAAACCCCGAATCGCGGCCTCCAACTCGGCTTCCGGGTCCCTTTTTCCCCGCGGTGAAAGGAAAAAGCCAGGGGCATCTTCTTCGCTGACCCATTGGAAGAGGCCTTTTTTGTAGTGGAGGAGCCGCCGCCATTGGGGATCCCCTGACAGACCTTCGTCCCTGGCCCGGGCAAGCACAGCCTCCACGCGCTCTTGCGCCCGCAGGGCGGGCGGCAAGAAAGCCAGGACGAGAAAAACAGCAAAACCGAAACGCGGTGGCATGGAGGGAATGTATCAAATATTCCTGGATAAAAAGGTTTCTTTGGGTTCAATTTATACCAGTCACGGCCATAGATTGAGCTTTTTGGTGGCCCAGGTTTGAGGCGATTTCAAGGCGCGACGAGGGGGCGTGCCTGCAGCAGGCGTTACGACGGGCCCAATATGCTCTGGCCCCGAAGGGGATAACCGAGGAGCAACGCGGAAATCGCCCAGATATGCCTGCCAAACAGCGCACTCTATGGCCGTGGCTGGCAAGAGGCGATGCCCGCGTTGTATCCTTTTTGTTATCCTATGCGAAATCACATTCATCCCTAGGAGAAGTTTATGCCATCCAAATCCTTGAACAGTTTCGGAGCCCGTCGGCCGTTGCAGGACGGCGTTCACTTTTATTCGTTGCCCGCGTTTGAATCCAAATCGGGCATTGGGCTGGGAAAAATCCCCTATTCCATCCGCGTTCTTTTGGAAAACCTTCTACGCATGGAGGACGGACGGTTGGTCACCAAAGAGAACGTGGACTCTTTGGCCCGCTGGACACCCACGAACCGGCCGGAAAAAGAAATTCCGTTCATCGCCTCCCGGGTGCTTCTCCAAGATTTCACGGGCGTGCCGGTGGTGGTGGACTTGGCCGCCCTGCGCGACGCGGCCCAATCGTTCGGCGTTGATCCGGAAAAAATTAACCCCTTGTTTCCTGTGGATTTGGTGATCGACCATTCGGTGCAAGTGGACGCGTTTGGATCGCCCGACGCGTTTGAGAAAAACGCGGCCCTGGAATACGCCCGCAACGGAGAACGGTATACCTTTTTGAAATGGGGCCAAAAAGCCCTGCGCAATTTCCGCACGGTTCCCCCCGACACGGGCATTGTTCACCAAGTCAATTTGGAATATTTGGCGTCGGTCGTGGCGGTGACGGCGGACGAGGAGGGGCCGATGGCGCACTTTGATACGGTGATCGGCACCGATTCTCACACCACCATGATCAACGGGTTGGGCGTGGTGGGCTGGGGCGTGGGCGGCATTGAAGCCGAGGCCGCCATGTTGGGCCAACCCATGGCCCTGCTCATTCCGGACGTGGTGGGCGTGCGCGTGTCGGGCCGGCTGGCACCCGGCGCCACCGCCACGGACGCGGTTCTCACGGTGACCCAGCTGTTGCGCAAACGCAACGTGGTTGGAAAATTTGTGGAATTTTTTGGTCCCGGCCTGTCCGACTTGTCCTTGCCCGACCGGGCCACCATCGCCAACATGGCGCCCGAATACGGAGCCACGGTGGGCTTTTTTCCCGTAGACGAAGAAACCTTGGCGTACCTCCGCCTCACCGGCCGGTCACCGGAACAGGTCAAGCTTGTTGAAACCTATTGCAAGGCCCAGGGACTGTTTCGAACAGACCGTTCCCCCGAGCCCGTTTTCAGCGACGTGTTGGAGTTGGACCTCAACACCGTGGTTCCCTCCCTGGCGGGCCCCAAACGGCCCCAGGACCGGGTTTCGCTTAAAGACGCCAAATCGTCTTTTTTGAAATCCCTCAGCGCCCCCGTCCAAGAGCGCGGCTTCGAGATCGCTCCCGAATTGTTGGGGGCCAAGGGATCCATCCAAGACGGGGCGAAACCCGCGGACATCGCCCACGGAACGGTCGTGTTGGCCGCCATCACCAGTTGCACCAACACCTCCAATCCCTCGGTCATGATCGGGGCCGGGTTGCTGGCCAAAAAAGCCGTGGAAAAAGGCCTCACGGTGGCGCCTCACATCAAAACCAGTTTGGCCCCGGGATCCCGGGTGGTGACGGACTATCTGGACGCGGCCGGTTTGACACCCTATTTGGAAAAACTGAATTTTCATTTGGTCGGGTACGGATGCACCACCTGCATTGGCAACAGCGGACCCCTTCCCGAAGCGGTGTCAAAAATCGTTAAAGAGAAAAACCTGGTGGTGGTGGGCGTTCTCTCGGGTAACCGGAACTTCGAAGGGCGCATCAACCCCCACGTGAAAGCGAACTATTTGGCTTCCCCGCCCCTGGTGGTGGCCTACGCCCTCGCGGGGCGGATGGACCTGGACTTAAGTTCCGAACCGTTGGGAACGGGGAAAAATGGCCCGGTTTATCTCGCCGATATTTGGCCGACTCCCCAGGACGTTCAAGAAGCGGTTCGCACGGCGGTCCGCTCGGACATGTTTAAAACCCGCTACGGTGACGCGGAAAAAGGCGACGCTCAGTGGAACGCCCTGTCGGCCCCAGAAGGGAAACAGTATGCCTGGAATCCGTCTTCCACATACATCAAAAAACCGCCTTATTTCGACGGCATGACGTTGAACCCCGGCCCGCTCACCGACATCCAAGCGCGCGCGTTCTGGCTGTATTGGGAGACTCGGTGACCACCGACCATATTTCTCCCGCCGGATCCATCGCCGAAGACACCCCCGCCGGCCGTTATCTGCTCGCCCAAGGCGTGGCCAAAAAAGACTTCAACTCCTACGGCGCCCGACGGGGCAACCACGAAGTGATGATCCGCGGCACGTTCGCCAATATTCGCTTGAAAAACGCGCTGGTCCCGGGCGTGGAAGGGGGCGTGACGGTTCATCTTCCCTCCAACGATCGGGTATCCATTTACGACGCGGCGGTCCGCTACGACAAAGAGGGCGTCCCGCTGGTGGTGATCGCCGGGAAAGAATACGGGTCCGGTTCCTCTCGAGACTGGGCGGCGAAAGGCACCCGACTGCTGGGCGTGCGCGCGGTGATCGCCGAAAGTTACGAGCGCATCCACCGGTCCAACCTGGTGGGGATGGGCGTTCTTCCCCTTCAGTTCAAGCCGGGAGAAAACCGCGAAACATTAGGGTTAACGGGTCGGGAAGTCTTCGACCTCAATGGAATTTCCACCTTAACCCCGCGATCAGAGCTGACCGTGAAAGCCCGCCGAGACAACGGCACCGTGATCACGTTCCAAACCCTGGCCCGCGTGGACGCCCCGGTGGAAGTGGACTATCTGGCCCACGGCGGCATACTCCTTGCCGTGCTCCGACAAATCATCAAACAGGGATAGAACAAAAATAAATTCGAATGGGTTTCTTACAGCGGTTTGAGGGCGGGAGAAACAACGTCGGACTGGGCTTTGATTTTAGCGAACAAAACATCGGCCTGTTGGCGCGCGGCCTCCATTTTGGGGATCCTAATTTCACGGTAGCCCCGCACGCCGTCGGGCAACGACAAAATGTCCGTGTAGAACCGATACGTTTGCGGATCAGAATAAAAGGTGAACCGATCCACCCATCCTTCGTACCACGCACGGAACGACCGCTCGGCCGCGTGCCATCCGGGCAACAGGCGCCGCAAAAATCCCATTTGTTTCATCATTCGCAACTGCCACGGCCGTGACCGCCAATCAAATTGAATGTGCCGTCCCATCAGCGTAAAGTTGGGCCGGTTTAAATGGACATAATCCAACCGATCGCCACGCTCTTCGTTAACATTGTATCGGGCCCGGTCCCGACGATATTTCTCTTCCCCCGTCAACAAATGAGCCACGTACACTTCGTCTTTTATGGCCATCACTTTATGCAGGCCGACCAACACCGCCAAGGTGGCTTGGCGGCCTCGTTCGGGGTTGTCCTTGCGATAAACGGAGTAAAGGCGCGTCAGATAGCGCCGCGCGTAGGAGGGACCGCCCCACTGAAACAAGTCATACACGTATTGCGCCATCCGCGCGCGGTCGGGTTCCGGCAGGTCCATCCAACGAAAGGCTTCTTCCATCATTTTGCGATAGGCGGGCGCCCATCGCCATCCGACAAAAAAATGGCTCCTTTTCAACAGTCCCTCCCGATCCGCCACCACCTCTTCCGACGATGGAAGGTGCGGGGCATAACCCGAAAAACGGTCTGGCCGGGCGGCCGCGTGACGGCCCAATTCGAACGCGCGTAAATTCTCGTCCCGGTCCTGAGCGGGCACCATCACGGAAATCGCTTTGCGCAAACTTTCGATGGACACCGGCAAATGCCCAAGCTCGAAAGCGGCGCCGATCAATAAAACGTTGGCATACAGACGGTTGCCGAAATAGGATTCCGAAACAGTCGAAAAATCCAGCCCCAGGTAGTCTCGAGTGGCTGACCGAAGATACGATTCCAACCCCAAAATTGAAAAATCGTCTTTCCCCAACAGGGTTTTGACGGTCGGCATTTTATGTGTGTTGACCACAGCCACGGTACGATCGGGGGACGCAACCCTCAAATTCATTTTGGGGTCCAGCCCGCGAACCGCTTCCAACATGTCAATGCCGATCAGAAGGTCGGCCTGGCCGTAAGGGACCAGCGGAGCGAAGATTTTTTCCGTCTTGGAAAAGATCACGTGTCCGTACACGCCGCCGTTGCGGATGGCCAACCCTTTTTTGTCGGCGAACAAAACATGATAGCCTTCCATGAGGCCCGCTTGAACCAAAATCCCCGTGGTGACGCCCGATCCCATTCCCCCCACACCGGCCGTGTAGCAAAACCAGGTATCGTTCACCCGTGGGGCGGGTTTGTCCGGCAAGGGAGGTTCCAGTTGGCCCGGCAAAGCCTGGGCCGGACGAACCCGCCGAACCACCACTTCTTCGAAAGACGGACACACTTTGCCTTTCGCGCAAGCGCCGTCCGCCACGCACAAGGACAGGTCGGTGATGATTTTCGGGCCGTGAAGAGTGTCTTCCACGGCCAATCCCGGACACCCGGTGGCGTGGGCACATTCCAAACAATACTCGCAGACTTCGGGCGTGATGTTGATGAAATTTTCCTCTGGCAAATACCCCTGTTCGCGCAACACCCGTTTTTTTTCACGACGAACACGCCGTTGGTAGGTGATGCCGCACTCTTTGTCGGCGATGACCACTTTCACGCCTTCTTTTAAAATCACGTCTTCCAACAGGGCGCGGTACGAGTCCCGGTAGCCGGGGTTGACCCGGTAAAGGGGCACCGATTCACGGGCCATCCCGCGGATCAAAAATTCGATGTCTTGGGCAAAGGTTTTCTGGTCCATCACATCGTGGGCCGTCCCGGGTGTCGGCTGATGGCCGGTCATGGCGGTGGTCTTGTTTTCCAGGATAATGTAGGTAATGTCTTGGCGATTTTTAATGGAGTCCGACACCGCCACCATACCGGAATGGAAAAAGGTGGAATCGCCCAGAAAAACCACTTGTTTGTTTTTGATAAACGGAGCGATGCCGGAACCGGTTCCCCCGCCCAACCCCATTCCCGAATAATCCTGCATGAGCCCGATGTTGGGCTCGAATTGGAGCATGGAATGGCACCCGGATTCCCCGTGGAAGATAACGTCCATGGGTTCTCTGCCATGACTTGCGCGCATGTAAGCGGGGTCCAAAAAATCTTTTTTGATGGCTTTGGAAACCGTGGACGAGTCGCGGTGCGGACAGCCAGGGCAAAAAGTGGGCGTGCGAACCGGGATATCCACAATCCGTTCGCCCGCCGACCGAACCCGCGACACCGCCGCCGTGACGGTGGTCCGGGCCGACGACATCACTCCGGGAGCCAACGTGTCCAAAGCGGGCGTTAACCGATCCAACAACAACGACGAATTGATGCCCCGAAACGACGGGACCCCTTCTTTGTCTCCCGGAAATTTTTTGCCCCACACAGCCGGTGGGCGGAGAAGCCGCCCGTCCTGCTGGGCCCGTTGGAGGGCGCGCACCACTTGCGTTTCCAAAAATTCCCGTTTTTCTTCCACCACGATCACATGGTCCACCCGGTCGGCGAACCCGGTCAACAGGGGTTCGTCCAATGGGTAAGTCACGCCCCATTTCAGAATAGGGAACCGCCCCTCCACGCCCAATTCTCTCAACGCCTGAACTAAATAGCAGTAAGAAAGGCCCCCCACCATAAACCCCACCGGAGATCGCCCCGACGGCCCTTCCGCACGGTTCAGGCCCCGCGCTCGCACCGACTCCAAAAAACGGGCAAACCGAGCCGGAAGCGTGGCCTCCCGCATCGACGTGTGGGGCGGAATCATCACCAGCCGATCCACTGGCATGCGGGAAGTCGACAAAACCGTTTTTTGGTGGTGATTAATCGTTGGAAACAGGTTCGGCCTACAGCGCACGGACCCCCCGCCGTCAGCCTGGTTGGTGGTTACCACATAAGTCACATAGAGATCCGACGCCCCTGACAGTTCCAAAGCGTCTTTGATCCAGTCTTTTAATTCCTGAAACGTGGAAGGTTCCATCACCGGCATGTGAAGATGCAACGATAAAAACCGGGAGTCGGAATTGATTTGGGTGGTTTCGTTCCACGGATCGTCGCCCACGATAACCATGGCGCCGCCCGCCGGTTTTTGAGGTTCGGCCAAGTTTCCGATGGCCAACGCGTCGGCGGCCACGTGCATGCCCACCGATTTCATAATGGCCACACCCCGCAAATCCGCCAGTCGCGCGCCGTTAAGCCGAGCCGCGGCCAACCCTTCGTTGTTGGCCATCTGGGCCACAACGCCTTTTTCCACCAACAGCTCCGAAATCCGTGACACCGCGTCAAACACCTCGGACACCGGCGACCCGGGATAGCCCGTGATCAGAGCGGTGCCCGCTTCCAACGCGCCTTTCAGCAACAGTTCATTGCCGGTGAACGGCGCGGTGCCTTCTTCTCTTAAAAATCGTTTATCCATCGTCTCTCCAAAACCATCACTTGGCGCGCGAGGCCGCCAACAGTTCCCGCGCGTGGCGCAATCCCACACCCACCTCAGCCCCCGGCGCCGACCCGAACAAGCGGGCGATTTCCAGCGGTCGGTCGGCCTCACTCAGCGACCGAACCAGCACGCGGGTGCGATCGCCTTCCACCTCTTTTTCAACAATAAAATGCGCGTCGGCGCAGGCGGCAATGGTGGCCAAATGGGTCACGCACAACACCTGACGACCGCGACCCAACGCCGCCAACTTTTGGCCCAAGACGCCGCCCACCGAACCGCCCACGCCCGAGTCGATCTCATCGAAAATGAGCACCGGCACATCGTCGGCCCGAGCCAAAACGCTTTCAATGGCCAACATCACCCGCGACAGTTCCCCCCCACTGGCCGTGTTGGAAAGAGCCGAAACGGGCACCCCGGGGTTGGCGCTGAAAACGAATCGAACCTGGTCCGCCCCGAAGGACGCCCGTTGATCCGGAACCGTCTCCACTTCCACCAAAAAACGAGCATGAGGCAGGCCCACCTCTTTTAATTCCTTTTGAACAGACGCCGACAACTTCTTGGCCGCCCGTTGGCGGCCCTCGGACAACACCCCCGCCCGTTGAACCCACCGTTGTTCCGCCTCGGCCACCCGGTACTCCACGTCGCGGAACTGGCTTTCCAAATTTTCCAGGCGATCCAGTTCAACCGTCACCCGATCGAGATAGGCCGCGACATCCGCTAATGTGGGCCCGTATTTTCGTTTGAGCTTTCCCAACAAATCCAATCGGGCCAGAACTTCTTCCAACCGAGCCGGATCCGACTCCAACCCGCTGGAAAACGTTTCCAGCCGCTGGGCGCCCTCTTCCAAGGCCACGGACGCCGTGTTCAACAGGTCCGCCGTTTCACTCAACGGCGCGCCGCCCTCGATTAAAGCGGCAACAACCCGCTGGCTTTTACCCACCAGTTCGGTGGCGGACAGTTCTTGGCTCTGCAAAAACGCCTGGGCGTCCCGGGCCAGCGCTTTTAAACGGTCAGCGTTTTTGAGCTGGGGCAACAACCCTTCCCATTCCCCCTCTTCATCGGGCCGCACTCGGGCGGCGTCCAACTCTTTTTTTTGGAACCGATACAGATCCAGCCGCTGGGCCCGCTCTTGATCGGACAACGTCAAAGCCTCACGCTGGCCTTGGGCCTCGCGCCACTGGTTGAACGCCTCTTCCACGTCGGCCGCGGCGCCGTTCATTGCGCCAAACCCGTCCAATAACCGACGTTGCTCCGCGGGGCGAAGCAACACCTGCTGTTCGTTTTGTCCGTGGGCGTAGACCAGCAACTCGCCCAACCGCGCCAGGGTGGACACGCTCACCGGACGATCGTTCACAAACGCCTTGGATTTCCCCGACGCGTCGATCTCCCGCCGAAGCAAAAGCACCTCGTCGTCTTCGTCCCTCAGCCCGCCCTCGCGCAGAAGCGCCTTCACCCGCGGGCCCAACCCTTCGAACCGGGCCGACACGCCCAAACGTTCCGTCCCGCGGCGAACCTGGCCGGAATCGGCCCGCCGGCCCAGCGCCAATCCCAACGCGTCCAACAACAAGCTTTTTCCGGCGCCGGTTTCGCCCGTCAAGGCCACCAAACCGCGGCCGATTTCCCATCGCAAATCGTCCAATAACGAAAAATTTTTGACCGCCACTTCGGCCAACATCACCGCTCTCCCCACGACAGTTTTTCCCGCAACAGGCCAAAAAACGGCCGGTCTTTCTCCGATAAAATTTTAAGGCGCGCGCCCAACCGCCGCAACGTTAAGAACTCTCCCCGAGCGAGCGAAAACGGGCAACGACCATCCAGGGTGACCACCAATTTTTCGCCCGCGTGGCGAGGTTGCAGCCGAACCTCCACCGTGCTGGCCGGCGGAACCAAAATAGGCCGCTGGGTCAAACTGTGCGGGCAAATAGGCGTCAATAAAATTAAATCCAGGTCCGGGGACACGATCGGCCCCCCCGCCGCCATGGAATAGGCCGTCGACCCCGTTGGCGTGGCCACGATCAAACCGTCGCCCACAAACGTGCCCAACGATTCGCCGTCCACTCGCACAGAAAATCTCACCACCCGTCCCGGCGTGGCCCCTTGGATGACACAATCGTTCACCACCGGCCGGTCGGGTCTCCGCGGAGCCATCACGTTCAACATCATCCGCTCCGTCACGACCAACCGGCCGTTCATCCATTTTATAAACAAGGCACGCGCTCGGGCTAAGCCGGTCGACGTCAAAAACCCCAACCGGCCCAGGTTCACCCCGAGGACGGGAACCCCCGCCGGAGCGGCCAGTCGGGCCGCCGCCAGCAACGTTCCGTCTCCGCCCAACGCGACGGCGGCGTCGGCCCGATCCACCCGACCGGGGGGCAGTGCCCGCACGCCCCGGGAACCGAACCACTGGCGTAACTCGCGCCGTGCCTTAAGAGCGGAAAGGTTTTCGGGGTTTACAAAAAACGCCACCGCCGAGGGCGGCGACGAAAGATGGCCGGACATCGCGCGACGGGGTCGTTACCCGCCGGACTCCCGCATAACAATTTCTTCCCACACTTTAACGATATCGCCATCCCACCACCCCCGCTCCACCTCTTCCCACAGGGTTTGAAACGCTTTTTTAACCGGATAGGCCTCTTTGTAACTGCGACGGGATGTCAGAGCGTCGTAGATGTCCACCACGTTGACGATGCGCACCAGTTTTGGAATTTGCGGGGCCTTAAATCCGCTGGGGTAACCGGTTCCATCCAAACATTCGTGGTGATGCAGGATGATCGGCAAAATACCTTCCAAACTTTTGAGCCGTTTGCAAATTTCACCGCCCAGCAGGGCGTGTTTGCGCATAATTTCCCATTCGTTATCGTCTAACGGGCCGGCCTTTTGCAAAATCGCGTCGGGAATACCCAGCTTACCGATGTCGTGAAGCATCCCGCCCTTGCGCAACGATTCCAATTCAAACGCGTTGCATCCCAGGGCGCGCCCCAACATGACCGCGTAACGGCCCACCCGGTCCGCGTGGCCCAACGTGTATCGGTCTTTGGCTTCAATCGTGCGGACCAACGTCATCAAAATAGCTTCCGCGTCTTCCAGTTCGTCGGTCAGAGACTTGATGCGCAACAGAGATCGGATCCGGGTCAAAAGGGCGTCCTGTTCGTAGGGTTTGGGAAGAAAATCATCGCACCCGGCTTCAATCGCTCGGGTTTTCTCTTCTTCAGGAAGAAGCCCGGTCACCATAATCACCGGGAGCAGGCGGGTTTCGTGGTGACCTTTGATACGCCGACAGGTTTCCAACCCATTCAAGCGGGGCATATCGAAATCAATGATACAGAGATCGGGGCGGGATTCGTTGATGCGTTCAAGAGCCTCTTGGCCATCTTGGGCGACAATGACATGAAAGCCTTCGACGCGAAGAAGCGCTTCCAAGGCTTTTTGGGCGTAATGGTCATCGTCGGCGATTAAGATGGTCGAAGCGCCGGTCGGGCGTACGATCATGGCGGGGATTGTACCATTTTCGTCGGACCGACTCAATGGGGGCCCCCGACCTCGTAAAGCGCGTATCGTTCCAAGGGCCCTTGTGAAAAAGCAAACGGCAATCCGCCCCAACAAGACGCGTAAAAACCGGCCGAGGCGTTGTTGTCCATCACGCGCCAGGGCCAACGGGAGGGATAGACATATCGTTTCAAGGGCCGCAAAGGCAAAGATTTTGGTCGAAACCACCACGGCGGCATGACCACTTCTTGTTTTAGCACCAACGTCCCTGGGGAAAAATCCGTGTTGGGAAACCCCGGTTCCCAGCCCACGGTTTTCAAGTAACTGGATGTGAACGAGTCCCCCAAAAACACGCCGCGGCGTCCTCCTTCCAACAGGTTGTCGCGCAGGACATCGCGGGAAACGGCCCGTTGTGCGTCCGCTTGCAAATAATCGCCCACGGCCAACCCCGCCGAAAAAAGAAACAGGACAGCCACAGCCCCCCCCTGGGCCCGGGCCCATTTTGACGGGGCCAAAGCCCAGCGACGTTGGCCCATCCGCACCAGCAGAAAAACCACCGGGACCACCAGGGTCAAATAGTAGCGGGCCGCCACCCATGGCATCACGAAAATCATCTGCATCGAACCCAGCCACAGCCACCCCACCAAAAACGGGTCTGAAAAATAGTTGGGGTCTTTCAGAAGCACCACCGTTTCCCACAAAAACATAAGACCCCCGACCGCCAGAACGGCCATCAGCAAGGAGGTGCCCACCCCGAACCCGCCCCACGGACTCATGAGCAAAACCATCAATCCCAAGGCGACGACAAAGCCGAGGGTCACGGTTCGTCGATTTCCACCAAGCCCACCCCACGTTGCCAACGGGATCAAAAAGACCCCCCCCAAAAAAATCAGGAAAATTAACACGTGGCCCAACGTGAACGTCTGAACCACCCGCTTAGCCGATTCGGTAAAATGAACAGCGCCGTAGGTGGCCATGTTCCACACGCTCCACGCCGCAAAAAAGGCGAGTGGGATCAAAAACGTCAGCCACGGTTTCCAACGGCGGCCGTGTTCCCGGTCAGTCCAAGCGTACAGGGCCGCGACAGGAAACAACAACACCCCCGTGTATTTGGTGAGCAAGGCGAGTCCCATCAACGTTCCGGAGACCCCCAACCACCCCGAAGATCGACGACGCAATCCTTCGATCCAAGTCCACAACGCGCCCAGGAAAAAAAACAAAAGGGTGGAATCGATCAACAGGGAATAGGAAGACAGCCAAAAAGCGGGCGTCAGCACCGACATAACGGTCGCGCCCCACGGTGGAACCGCCAACCTCGCCGCCAACAAATAAATGAACACCGCGCTACCCCCCGCCAACAACAAAGACAACGACCGGACGCCCGCCAACCGATGTCCAACGCATTTTGAAAAAAGGCCAAGAATGTAATGGTGAAGAGGCGGATTGACCATTCGGGGCGGTTGGCCCCGGTCCCAACCGGAGTTGTCCAATCCGTTGTCGTCGGCTTTAAAATCATAAGGGCGCAACGGATGTTTCACCGCGCCCCGAGCCATCAACATTTGATAGTTATCGTCCACAAAAAAAGCACGCCCCACAAAAGGCGCGCCCAAAAGGAGAGGCAAGAAAAAAACACCGACCCAAGGTCCCCGGAGAGAAGTCACAGGCCCATTATCCCAAAAATAAACCAATAAATCCCATCCTCCAAAAAGCCGAAGGATCAATACCTAAACGGCGTCGTAACAGCTCAGGCCCCTCACCCTACCCTCGCATAAGCGCCTCTGGCGCCCCCGGTGCTGGGAGCTCTGCGACCAGCCTCCCGAGAGGAGAGGGAAAATCTTTGTTTTTCCTTCCCCTCTTGGGGGAAGGCCCTTTGGGCCCGGGGCCTGTCGGCCCGTCGCCATCGTGTGCCACAGGCACACGCGACCCCCGAAGGGGCGGATGAGGGACCTGAGCAGTTACACGGCGTCAGGGGTGAGGGCGGGCCATTTCAGCGCGGTAGGCTTGGAAAATTCTTTCTTCCAGATAACTGCGAAACTCGGCGTTGATGGGGTGAGCCACGTCTTTGAACGATCCGTCCGCCAACTTGCGCGAGGGCATGCACAACATCGGGCCATTTTCCCCCTCAACAATTTTCATGTTGCGAACCGCGAAACATTTGTCAAAAGTGACCGTAACGAATGCTTTCAACTTATCTTCCGTGCGAAGCATCACGCGAATCTCGGTGATTTCCATGGCGACCGACCTCGTCAAAACGTCGTGGTGTTACCAAGGGCCTTGATAGCGACGTCACCCGCCAAACGTCCCAGGGTTCCCCCCGCAACCGCGCCGAAACCCGGCGGCTTTGTCCCGCATCGGAAACAATCCCGAAAACCGACGATCCCGATCCGGACATCAGTGCGTTGAAACACCCCGCGCGAAGCAGAGCCCGCTTGACCTCACCCACCCGCGGAAGACGGGGAACAACCACCTCTTCCAGCCGGTTGAAGATCCAGGGGGCCCACACGCTCGGCGGCGCTCCGTCTCGAAGCGCTCGTGTTAGTCTAAGGCCGCAACGGCGATTCGTCAAGGGGAATTTTAAACCCCGGTAAGCCTCGGGCGTGGACGA
The DNA here is from genome assembly GCA_016715645.1 of Elusimicrobiota bacterium. Taxonomy (GTDB): domain Bacteria; phylum Elusimicrobiota; class Elusimicrobia; order FEN-1173; family FEN-1173; genus JADKHR01. The sequence goes on from JADJZR010000003.1 coordinate 330,907, forward strand.
AAACACCCTCGGAAAAACAAGGACAAAATGCACCGGCGGACGACCGCGATCCTCCATAAACCGGAGCCGGTCCCCCACGCCGCCCGCCGATGCCAAACCGCCGCGAAGAAAAAACGGCACATCCGCGCCGAGTGCTTTTCCCATGGCCCAAAGCGCCCGCTCCGTGCGAAGATCCCCATCGTGACCGGTCAATACCGCGCACGCTCGCAAAGCCGCCGCGGCGTTGGAGGACCCGCCCCCCAACCCCGCTAAACACCGTCGATAAGGTGTGGTATCCGTCAGGTCGACGGGAAAGGATTTCCAGGAACAGGTTGATTTTGGCCGATGATGCTGTTCGAAATGACGTCGGACGCCGAAGGGGGCTCACGGCTACGGAACAAAAAGAGCGGGATTGAGCGACGGGTTGAGGGTCATTCGTGAAAACCGCAATACAAACCCCGCCCCCTCTTCGCTGGATGTCCCCTCCACCACCGTTGGAAGAACCAGCCCCTCCTGCTCCCGGGGTTCGCTGAACTTCAATTGAACCGATTGTCCCTTCGGCGTCGTGATCCGAGCCCATGTCAAACACCGAGACCGAGCGTCCACAGCCAGTTCTCCATCGGTCGACCGGTACCACACCACGGTCCCTTCTTGGGAAACTTTCACGGACGGATCATCGAACCGCCTCACAAAGTCTCCGGACATCACCGATCCCCACAACGGCAACCAGTCTTCCTCTCCGCCGGGAGTTGGCACACCGGGGGGCGACCAATGGGCCTTACCGTCAAACACCATCACCGCTCGCGGAGCGAAGAAAGGGCTCCACCATTCGATCCGAAACAGGCCGGGCCGCGTGTAATAAAAAAGGCTTTGCCCCGTTAACGAACGTCGTTCGGCCGTCACTGTGACCGAGGCCGCACCGGATAAGGAAACCACTTGCAAGAAGGTTCCTTCGATCTGTTTAAGAAGGGTCCGCGGAGCTGTTTGGGGCAACACCCGCGTGGGCCGTCCCGCAACTCCCAACCGTTTAAGAAGGTCTTTGTTGTTGGGGTCCACCAACACCCCCTCTTGCCACGCCCGTACCGCTTCATTCTTTTTTCCCACGGCATCCAGCGTGTCCCCGTAATGGGACCACACCACCGGATCGTTGGCCTTTCGGGCCACGGATCCCAGGATTGATTCCGCTTCGGAATACCGTCCCGCCCGATAATAGACCCACCCCAACGAATCTCGATACGCGGGGTTGTTGGGATCCAATGCGTTCGCCCGTTCCAACAATTCCGTGGCGCGAGACAGGTTGCGGTTGTTGTCGGCCCAGGTGTAGCCCAGATAGTTCATGGCCATGTGATTGTTGGGATCCAATTCGATGACTTTCAGCAGAGCTGTCTCCGCCCGGTCAAACCGTTTTCGTTTGTCCCAGTTCACCGCCAAATGGAACAACGCGTCCACACGATTGGGGTCGATGGCCAACAACCGGTCCAACCAGCGGATGGCCGATCGGGGCTTATTCAAATCCTCATACGCCAACGCCAGGAAGTACATAAAATCAGGGTTATTGGGTTCTTGCCGATGAAGCCTGCGCAACACGCCCAGGGCGTCTTTTTCCCGTCCCACTTGAGCGTAGTAAGAAGCCAACCGCAGGTGAACACCTGTTTCGGTTGATTTTTTGGCCGCGCGTTCCATGAAGTCGACCGCTTCATTCCAATCGCCCCGTTGCTGGGCCACCAACGCGCGCCAAAAAAGGGCCGCCCCGTTGTGGGGGTCGATAACCAAGGCCCGGTCCAGATACGATTGGGCCCCATCGATGTCTCCCTCCAGCAATTTCAGTTGGCCCACCCGAGACAACACATCGAAATGGTCCGGGAAAATATCCAGATATTTTTCGTAAGCGGCGATGGCGGCTGGGGTGGATTGGCTGACATCGTAGAGGCCGGCTAAGGCCAGAAGGGCTTCGGAATGGGACGGGTCGGACCGAACGATTTTTTCGTAAGACTCGATGGCCGATTTCACGTCGCCCTGCCGCCGCTGAACCTCGGCCAACGTCGTGCGAACGTCGTCGTTTTCCGGATGGGTTCGCAGAAACTTCTCATAGAGGCCCCGAGCGCCCAGGGGGTCTTGAATTTGCCGCTGACTGGCGGCCAGATTTAAAGCCTCAATGTTGCCCGGATCCAAAGCGAGCGCTTTTTCGAACGCCGCCCGGGCCGCCGCGCCTTCACCCCGGCCCAGATGGACCCGACCCAACAAAAGGTAGGCCCCCGCATTCGCCGTGGACACCTCCACGTATCGAAGCGCCGCCTGAAGGGCCACATCGGATTGTCCTGAAGCCATGGCCGCATCGGTCAGATCTTCGTTGACCAGGCCGGCCCGGCTGTCTTTGCGTAAGACTTCCTGGTACACCGCCGCCGCGTGAAGAGGCCGGCCTTCCTCCTGATCCACCAACCCCCGCAGGTAGAGACGATAACAATCCCAACAACTCCCCTCCCCACGGACGACAAGGGGCCCGCCCATGCCGATTAAGATCGCGCCGATCCAGACCCCGACAATGTATTGGACACTACTTTTCAAAGGAGATCTCCATCAAAACGGCGTCGTGGCGGTCTTCGTAATAGCGGGGCCGGCGGCTGGTTTCAACAAATCCCAGGTTAAGATAAAGGTCGATGGCGGCCGCGTTTTCCGCTCGAACTTCCAAGGTCATTTTTTTCATTCCCAACGCGCGGGCGTCGTCCAGGAGAACGTCCATCATCCGACGACCTAACCCCCGCCGCTGAAAATCAGGATGGACCGCAATGTCCGCCAACTGAGACTCCCCGGCGATCAGCCAGTGAATGCCAAACGCCACCACCCGCCCGTCTTGTTCGGCCACCCAGGGACGGGAATAATCCAATTGAAACTCTTCTTCCATCTCTCCCCAGGTCCAGGGAACGTCGAAAGACCGCCGTTCGATGTCTAACAGGACATCCAGATCCTCCCGCCTGGCCCGCCGCCACACCGTTTGGGTTTCAGTGCCTGTTATCATCCCAACATTATACCCCATTGCGTCCGCCACCCAACAGAGCCAAAGAAAGATAGAATGAAACCCATGGAAAATGAGTTGGTTTACGACCGCCGTTCAGATCCCCGACCGCTGGTTTCATTTTTGGTTCCGGTGTTCAACGAACGGGCCGTCGTCAAAGGTTCTTTGTCTCGGTTGGCCTCTGTTCCGCTCCAAAAAGAAATCATCATCGTCGATGACGGGTCCGTGGACGGCACGCGCAAGTGGTTAAGCGAAAATATCCTGGAGGGCGCCGCACTGGTGTTTCATGCCAGAAACGGAGGGAAAGGCCGCGCCCTTCAGACCGCCCTTTCTTTCGCCAAAGGCGCCTACGGCGCCGTGCACGACGCCGACTCGGAATATGACCCTGCCCATTACGCGGACATGCTCCAACACGCCCGCCAAAACAATTTGAAAGCGGTGTTCGGGTCCCGGTTCATCAATCCCAACCCGTCGATTTACAAACGGTTTCTGTGGGGAAACAAAGCCCTCACCGCCTGGATTAATTTTCTCTGCGCGTCCCATTACACGGATTGTTACACGGGATCCAAACTCATGGCCTTGTCTGTCTGGAAAGAAATGGGGCTGGTTTCTTGGGGTTTTGAGATTGAAGCGGAAATTTGCGTCAAGCTCGCCCGCAAACGGGTTCCGTTTTGCGAATGGCCCATCACGTACGCGCCCCGACGGGTGGAAGAAGGGAAAAAAATTTCCTGGAAAGACGCTTGGCGCGGCTTTCGCGCCGCCCGCAAATTCACTTACGCGTGATCTAAAAAATGTTGCCGATGGTGAAATAGAACTGGGATTTGGGCTGGTTGGGCTGACGGTTAAGACCCCACCCCCAATCCAGGCGGATGGGAAACACGGGCGTTTTAAATCGAATCCCAAACCCCACACCGGAATTCATCTGCCCCGACTGACTGCCGATGGAAAAGTCCACATCGCTGGGTTCCAGCCAGCATCCCCCCACATCCGCAAACACCGCGCCCTGCAAAATCGTTCGCTTGTTCTCTGAAACGATGGGAAACTTGTACTCGGCGTTGAACACCGTAAACACCCGTCCGCCGTCCACGCCCACGTCGCCAAGCTCATAACCGCGCACCGTGTCCACACCGCCGATTCGGAACAATTCGGAAAACGAAACCGGGTCTTCCCCTTTGCGGGTTTTGCGAATCAGCGCGCCCCGGGCGGACAGGGAAAACACAAATCGCCAAAACGTCGGAAAATAACGGGCCGCGGACAGTTCCGGCTTAATAAAGTTAAGATCGCCGCCCAACGGTCCGCCCGCGTATTCCAAGGTGGCGCTGTGCCGTCCACCCCGGGACGCGTCGAACACGTAATCCCGTGTATCGTAGATCACTCCGGTGGTGACCGCCGACTTGATGTCGTCGGCCGGGGCGATGACCAACGAGTCGTCTTTCCCCTCTTCAGGAAGAAATTCGGGCGAAATATCAAAAATGCGCACACGCTCGTAGTTGTAATTCTCAATCAAACTCAGCTCGTCGCTCAACCGGGGGCCCAGCCGAAGACCGAACCCGCGGTTTCCTTTTTTGTAAGCAAAACTGTCGCTCTGAAACGGAAGGGTCCGCACCGTATCAAAAAGGTCCACGCCAAAACTCATGGGCTTGTCTAAAAACCACGGTTCTGTCCAGCCCAACTCATAATTTTGGCGTTTTTTTCCGAACTCCCACATCACGTTGGCCCGTTGGCCGGTGCCAAACAGGTTCATGTGTTGAATTTGCAGTGTTCCCACCAAACCGTCAAGGCTCGAAAAACCGGCCCCCGCCGACAACATGCCGGGTTTGCCTTCTTTCACGCTGAACACCACGTCCGCCTGGTCCGGGGACCGGGGTTGCTGGACATCCACCTGGACATCCTCCAAAAATCCCAAGTTGTGCAATTTTTCCACCGTTCGGCGCATTTTGATGGCCGAAAAAACGTCGCCCGATTTCAACAACACCTCCCGACGGATCACTTTTTCTTTCGTGTAGGTGTTGCCATCGACGTAAATGCGGTCCACATACACCACGGAACTTTCGACGATGGAAAACAACAAATCCACAGTGCCCCGCCCGGCGTCCAGGGGTTGAGTTTGAGTTTCCGGAGTCACTTCGGCGCGAAGATATCCTTTGTCGGCGTAGAGGTCTTGCAGGTTGCGAAGAGTTTCGTCCATTTTGGACTGGTCGTAAAGCTTGCCCGGGACCAAAGCCACGGCCTTTTTTAGTTCCGAATCCGTGTACAGCGTGGCCCCCTGAAATGAGAACCTGCCCACCGTGTAGCGGCGCCCTTCGTTGACCCGAAGGGTCAACGTCACGCGGTCCCGTTCGGGGGTAAACTCCCGGCCTGAATCGTCGACGGTCACTTCCAGAAATCCTTGGTTGCGATAGGTTTCGACCACGGCGGCCACGTCTTCGGCGTATTTGTCTTCTTTAAAGACTTTTTTGCGTTTTGTGTTTTTTAACGTTTTTTGAATTTTTTTGGCGGGCACCGCGTTGGCGCCTTCCACCCGGATGTCTTTCACGGTGACCTTTCGTCCGTCCGTCAGGAAGAACGTCAAAATCACTTTGTTGGTGCGGGGGTCCAGGGACGTGTACGATTCCGCGGCGGCGTCCAAATAACCTTCTTCGTGGTACACCGATAAAATTTTAGAAACGTCTTGGGCCGCCTTGAATCGGTCGTAGGGCTCGTCCACTTTGGACGCCAAATCGTCGCGAAATTTCGATTCCGCCAACTTCCGGTTCCCTTTAAAATCGATCCGCCGAATCATGGGCCGATCTTTGACGCGAAAGACCACGCGGACCCGGGACGCGCCCCGGGCATCGGTTGACCCCGGCAGGTCGTCGACCGACACCTCGATGGTTTCGTAGAGGCCCGACTCCAGCAAACGGTCCACGTCGCCGCGAAACGCCGGGTCCGTCACCACATCGCCTTTTCGGGCCTTGATTTTGGACAAAACAGTTTTGGCTTTCGAAAACGTATTTCCTTCCACGGCAATTTCGCCGATCGTCGGCGGGGGACCCTCCGCCCGAACGACAGACGCCGTCCCCGCCCAGACACCCAGAACCACAACCGCCCACAATAGGATTTTTCTTCGATGGGTCACTTCCGGGGCTCCGTGTCCGATGAGGCACGCCGCCACGGGAGAGAACCAAACCGCCAAACGTTCTCCAACGCCAGCCGCCGTTCGGGCGGCTGACCCAAGAGTGATTGAGAATCGAGTTCCGTTGACGCGCGCATGTAGACGCTTCCTTTGACTTGCAGGATCAGTTCAATTTGGTCGCGAAAATAGGTTTGGTCTTTGGTTTCGTCTAATTTGACCTTGTAAACGCCGGAGAGACGGTCGGTCAGCCGAACCCGGGCCGAAGCCCCCGCTCCCCGAAGATATTCGGTCAATGTTTCTTCTTGCGCGGCGGCTTTGGTTTTGTTCACCGAAGCGACGGTGGGGGCCTCTTCCTGGGATACCGGAGGCTCATAGATCGGAGAGATCATATCAATTCCAAATTTTTGAGCCAACCGGTTCGCCGCCGGAGCCGCGCTGGTTCCCGCCAGTTGAACCAACCCGGCTTTTAGCAATTGATCACGGTCCGTCTGGGTGAACGGTTGGTCGGCGGAAACGCCCAAGGCCTTCATGGCGACCCGGTCGGATTTCATGTCGGGATTGTTGCGCGAAACAAATCGCGGTTGAAGATCCGCAATGAGAGCCCGATCCACCACCATGAAAATCGTGTCGTCCGTGGCAAGGCCCCGCCCGTCCACCGTGGTCACGGTCCGCTGGGCCTCGCCGGAAAGATACGCTTGCATTCCCTCCGCTCCCAAACCGGGTCGGGAATCGTTGATCAACTCGAAAGCGCCCCGGTTAACCTTAAACAGTTGGCCCAGATAATTAATCATCCCCTCGTCGGCGTCCACGCGCCCCTGGGCCGACCATTCCCCGGGCCGACCCGCCAAAGCCAATTGACCGCGGAGTTTGACATCCACATACTCGTTGCGATACCAGGTGTCTTTGCCCGTTTTCAACAACACATCCCACCGGGCTTGCCGCCAAAAATTTTTCCACCACCGGGGCCCCCTGAGTTCACCCCGGGCCGTTTTCGCGGGGGGATAGGTAAAATGGGTCCGTTCCAACTCGGCCAAACCCGATATCGTATGCTGTCCATGGGGCCCTTTGACGCGCAAAGACAAACGGGGTTCCCCCGTTGTGATGCCTTTTAACTTCTCGGACAAAAATGAAAACCGCCCCAACAACGGTCCCGGGGGCACGCTCAACTGGGGGACCTCCACCGACACACCCCGTTGGCCGTCCGTTTGAACCGACAAATCATATTCCACGGGGGCTCCACCCCGAATTCCCACATCGCCCGCCATTTCGATCCAGCCCTTTCCCACGCGAGCGCGGGCGTTTTCCACCCGAGCCCGATCGTTTTGAAACCGGATTTCGCCGTTGATGTCGGTGGCCCGGGGCACGTATTCATTTAAACGAAGCTGGCCCTCTTGAACTTTCAAAAACCCTGTCACCTGCGGAATCCGCCGTCCCGGCTTCACCGACAGTTCTCCCCAAAAGTTCCCCCGCGCCGATCGGCACAGGGGCCAAACGTCCTCTAAAATGACCGCTTTGCCTTCTTCCAACCGAACATTCAGTTCCAACTTCTCCCAGCCGTCCCCTTGCCGAACAGGGATCGTGGCCGAGCCCGTCACCCGGTATCCTTTCCGTCGGACCAGATTCAACCCGGCGACATGAACAGCGCCGTCAATCCAATGGGCTTGGGCGGTGATCCGGTCGTAAGGGAGGGGCCCCAGGGCCCCGGGCCCCCCGGAGATATCCGCTGAAAGGTCGGGTTGTTGAAATGAACCACGTCCGCGAACCCGCACGTCCCAGAACCCGGTTAAAGGCCACTGGATGTCCGCGAGAGGGAGTAACGCGTCGGCGTCCAACCCCCGCCCTTGCAAAGTAAAGTCCCATAGGTCCGGACCCACTTCACCCGCCATGACCAGTTTACGTTCTCCCGCCTTCCACAGGGTGAGGTTTTCAAAAAACAGCTGAGGCCATCGCGCCAACCGCACTCGCCCTTTTAAAAATGTCGACGAACCGGAGATATTCTCAAAAGTGACGGACTCCCGGGTCAGTCCGAACCGGGCCAAATCCCCATCAAACACCTGATGATTGACCCACAATCCGTCAGCCCCGACCGTTCCCGACAGGGCCGCGGCCTGGAAATCGTAGGCGCCCTGGAACCCCGCCCCGCCGAAAATTCGCAGGGGACCCCACCGCAAATTGCGGATATCGCTAGTGAAATGAAACTCCCACCGGCCTTTATGAGACCACGTCGCCCATCCGCCGGGCCGAACACGCAAAAACCCTTCCGACGTTTTAACATGGACCTGGTTCACAAGGACTGAGCTACCCATCACGGTAAACTGTCCTTTCGCGCTCAACGGCTCCGCTTTGGGTCCAAACCCCGCGGCGGAAATCCCAGCGGTTCCCGACATCGCTCTCACGGGCCCCGCAAGAGAAAGGTGCCCCTCCACCACCCCCCCGGCCCCCTTCGAAACGCCGACGGATTTCAATAACGGAGCCAAAGGCGTTTCAACCAACCGGGCGTTCACGCGTGCCTCGGGCACAGGTCCCGGAACCCACCGGCCGGTTCCTTCGATGGCCCCCCCCTCGGTGAACCGAATCTCCGCGTGAGGAACATCCAGAAAACGGTCCCACGCGGCCCGCGCTTCTCCAACGAACGACATCTCCTTCCAGCGCGACTGCGCCAACATGAATCGACCTTCAGCGGTGGGATTTCCCCAGGTTCCGCCCAGGGTTCCCGCCCCGTTCAGGTGCCCCAAAAGCAACGGGGCCACCCCATCCGCCCCCGACTGAAACAGTCTCTCGTTCGCAAAAAGAGCAGGCACGGAAAGGTCCTTGATTTCAAATCGGCCCGTCACCCGCCCGTCGGTCCGGGAAAGGAACGCTTCCCCCCTCAGCCCCCGCTGAACCGTCACTTCGCTCAGCCGGATCGTATCGGGGTTCCATGAAACCGCCAGCCGAACCGCTCCCGCGTCCAAGGGCGCCGCCTCGCCGATCACCACCGATGGGGAAGACCAGGTCCCGCGGCCTTCTCGTCGGCCCGCATGCCAAGTCCCCCGAGCGGTCCAAGAAGAACAGAGGGAAGACCATGTCCCGGGAAACTTTTTGACCGATCCCGATCCTTCCCAATCCCAGAGGGCAGCGGAGCCGGCCAGGCCTTCCCTTTTATTAACAGATCCACGACAATCAAAGGCCCCTTCCTTTGTCCGCAGGGACAGCGTTTCCAAATCCATCCTGTCGTTGCGGACAAAGGCCACCGTCCGAAGGGCCTCAAAATTAAAATTATTCCAATGGCCCTGCTCAACAGTGAAACGCGCCCATCCCTGAGGTTTTTTGTCACGTCCCAGGCGCACCGACATTCCTCCCGCCACCATCCCCGACACCGTTGGGGACCCCCGCCAAAAATCAAATATTTTATCCGCCGACGTTCGATGGAGTTCAGCGGTCAGTTGACCGCCCTTACCAAACAACCACGTTCCCTCGGCACGCACCGAGTCGTCCCATGTCCCCTCAGTCAACGTGATCCCCGATCGACCGCCCCGCCAAAGGCCTTGGGCCCGATGAAGAAGTCCGCCGGTCCGCCAGCGAATTTCATCCGCGGAAAAATTCCCCACCGCCAAAGGATCGCCCCACCGGCCCTGGACTCGGCCCGACAAGCTTAATCGGCCTTCCACGTCCGGAAACCGTTTGGTCAAGAATGGAAAATAGGATAACGGGAACCCGTCCACCCGGGCCTCGAGCCCGATGTTTCCGTCCGCGTCTTTCAAGAACCCCTGAGCCGAAATTCTCAGACCGCCCGAATCATAATGAAACCGTTCCACGCGCCATTGGTTTAACCGTTCGGCGATTTCCACGTCAAAATTCCCCCCCACCCCCCGCACCCGCGCACCGCGGGGGCCCATTTGAAATAGGCCTTCCACAGGGGCCGTTTCCCGATGTCCTGTCCACGAAAACCCGTCGATGCGAAGTTGTCCTTCCGCCTCAGGAAACAGGCCCGGTTGATCGCCAAGGTCCATTGAAAAAGAAACGTCCAGGGTGCCGCCCACGCGGCGCCATCCGTTCTGCTCCGCCAATACACCCAAATCCAGGCCGTTGGCGGTGCCCCGCCAACGTGGCTGGTTTTGAACCGCCCCGTCCCGAGTCAACTCCACGGCACCCCCCATGCCCTTTATCGAAACAAACAGATTTTGTTTGTCCCAATTTCCAAGTGCCGAAAAATCAGGGATAACCAGGCCCGGCACCCCCGTCCCTCGAACCGTGGCTGTCCACGAACCGCGAGAATCCGACACCGCTCCCGAAAATTCACCCGCGGTGTCCAAAGTCCCCCAGCGAGGAAAAACCGCCAGCGACTTCAAACCGGACTGGGCTAAATCGGCCAGCGGCACCGACTCACCTTGCCATCGCAAATGCGCTTGGCCGGAAGGAAACTGGACGTTGCCGGAAACGGCCAGGGATTGGAAAAAACGCATATCGATTTGTTCCACCCCGTCGTTGGTAAACGTCGCTTTCCCCTTTAAAGGGACCCCGCGATCTTTCGAACCGGCCCCCGGCGGTGTCCATAAACCGTCGACTTGCAAATCCGCCGACCAGCGTGATGTCCGCAGAAAATCCGCCGGGCTCATGGCAACGGAATCCAACGGGACGCGCTCCCATTTTGCGCGCAACAACCCGCTGACTTGACCCGCGGCCGTTCCCCACCGAGATTCGATCGCACCGGAAAAGGGGGCCAGGGAGAAATGGGATAGGTCCAAGGTTGTATCGACATCCATCCGTGGAGGGCCGAACAGGGGACGGTCGCATTGCACAACCAAACGGATGGCCCCTTCTCCAAAATCCGCCCGGGATTTTAACGAAACGGACCGAGGCGTGAGTTGAAGGTCTCCCGACACACCCGTCAAAACCAGAGCGGGGGTGGTTGAACTTTTGTCCACCCGCAGTTCACCCGCCGACCAGGTCAAACGATGCAAAGGAATGGTCTGAAAAGCCGAAAAGGAAAAATCGGACGAACCGCCCCCAGGCCCCACCGCGTGAACCACAGGATTTTCCAATTGAGATCGACCTAAGGTCAGGGAAAACACAGCGAACGGCGTGGCGTCTCCGGCATACGCCGTATGGAACGTCCACCGGGAGCAGGTAAACACGGGTCGATCGGAAGGGCCCACGCGAACACCGCGGGCTTGAACGTGAAACAGAAAGGGGTGAATGGAAAGAGAGTCGAGCCGAACCTCCTGGCCCAACCTCCGGGAGAGATCTGTTTGGATTTTATTTTTTAGCCAAATTTCCGCTTCCGGACGAATCCAGAACGTCCAGGCAGTCGCCCCCGCCATGGCGAAAAAAAACAACCCCAACAATCGCCACCGCATGGGACACTGTTAACGCGGCGAAACGGCTTCCTGGGGCGGTGTGGTGGAAAAGACCAGCTTGCCGGCGGTTTTGTCGACCGAAACAAAGATGGTCGTGCCGGTGGAAACTTTTTTAGACAAAATATCTTCGGCCAAGGGATCTTCCAACATTCGTTGAATCGACCGCTGAAGTGGCCGCGCGCCGTAGTGAGGGTCAAACCCTTTTTCCACCAGGAACTCTTTGGCTTCTTCGGACAGGTTCACGGTCAGTCCCTGGGAAGCGATTTTCTTTTCCACCCGAGCCAACATGAGATCCAAGATTTTCCGGCTTTCTTCCCGGGTCAACGGATGGAATACAATGATGTCGTCAAGACGGTTCAAAAATTCCGGATTGAACGCTTTTTTGACCTCTTCCATCACGGTGTCTTTCATGGACGCGTAATCTTTGGCGGCGTCTTCCTGGATCAAAAACCCCAGGGATTTCCCTTTGGAAATTAACCGGGCCCCCACGTTGGAGGTCATGATGATCACCGTGTTTTTAAAACTCACCCGATGGCCCAAATTGTCCGACAACGCGCCGTCGTCCATCATTTGGAGCAGGATGTTGAAGGTGTCGGGATGGGCCTTTTCAATCTCGTCCAACAACACCACCGAATAGGGTTTGCGACGAACGGCTTCGGTCAATTGGCCGCCCTCTTCGTATCCCACATAACCGGGAGGCGCCCCGATCAATCGGGAAACAGAAAACTTCTCCATGTATTCCGACATATCGACGCGCACCAAGGATTCCTCGTTCCCGAACAAAAAGTCGGCCAAGGCCCGTGCCAACTCCGTTTTTCCAACCCCGGTGGGTCCGAGGAAGATAAAACTGCCCACGGGTTTCTTGGGATCTTTCAACCCGGTCCGACTGCGTCGGATGGACTGGGCAATGGCTTTGATGGCCTCTTCCTGACCGATGACGCGCTTGTGCAGTTCGTCTTCCATATGAACCAATTTCTGTTGTTCCGATTCGGTCAACTTCATGGTGGGGATTCCGGTCCATTTCGAGACCACGGAAGCAATGTCTTCGCCCGTCACCACGGGGACGGTGGCGTCTCTTTTTTCGCGCCAAGATTTACGGGCCTCATCCAGAGCGCGGCGCATTTCTTTTTCCTTGTCGCGCATTTTGGCGGCCTTTTCGTATTCTTGGGCGGCGATGGCGGCCTCTTTGTCGTGGGTCACCTTGTCGATTTCGCCTTCCCGCTCTTTCATTTCCTTCGGCCGTTGGGTGACTTGAAGGCGCGCCCGGCTACCGGCTTCGTCGATAAGATCGATGGCCTTGTCCGGCAAAAAACGGTCGGTGATGTATCGGTCGGACAACTCCGCGGCGGCCTTGACGGCCTCGTCTTCAAACTTCACTTTGTGGTGGGATTCGTAGCGGTCGCGCAAACCCAGGATGATCTTAATGGTGTCTTCCACCGATGGGGGATCCACAATGATGGGCTGAAACCGCCGCTCCAAAGCGGCGTCGTGCTCGATGTATTTGCGGTATTCGTCCATGGTGGTCGCGCCGATGCATTGAAGCTCGCCACGGGCCAAGGAGGGTTTCAGCATATTGGACGCGTCGATCGCGCCTTCCGCGGCGCCCGCGCCGATCACCGTGTGAAGCTCGTCAATGAACAAAACGATTTGGTTTTTGGCCCGGCGGATTTCTTCCATGATGTTCTTGAGACGTTGCTCGAATTCGCCTCGGTATTTGGTGCCCGCCACCACGGCGGCCAAATCCAACGTCATGACCCGCTTGCCGTGGAGAAGGTCCGGCGCCTCTTCCGACGATAAACGCTGGGCCAGCCCTTCCACGATGGCGGTTTTTCCCACGCCGGGGTCGCCGATCAAGACGGGGTTGTTTTTCGTCCGTCGCAACAAAATCTGGACCACCCGCTCGATTTCGTTTTCCCGGCCGATCACCGGATCGAGCTTGCCTTCCCGGGCCATGGCCGTCAGATCCCGACCGAACTCGTCGAGCGTGGGGGTTTTGGATTTGGACTTCTGCCCGGACCCCGAGTGCCCTCCGCCGGAAGGAGGCGGGGGACCCGAAGGAGCCGGCCCCTGCTGTCCTTCGCCCAACAACGAAATAACTTCCTCCCGAACCACGTCCAACCGCACACCCAAATTTTCCAACACGCGCGCCGCCACGCCTTCTTCTTCCCGGATAAGGCCCAACAAAAGATGTTCCGTGCCCACGTAGTTGTGACCCATATTCTGGGCTTCTTCCACGGCCAGCTCGAGGACCTTTTTGGCCCGGGGGGTGAAGGGGATTTCACCCAGCAACATCACGTTATCGCCGGTGCCGACAATTTTTTCCACTTCCCCGCGAACCCGGCGCAGGTCCACCCCCAAGTTCGCCATGACCTGGGCGGCCACGCCTTCACCTAAGGCGATCAGGCCCAGCAACAAATGCTCGGTCCCCACGTAATCGTGGTTCAACCGTTTGGCCTCTTCTTGAGCGATCAAAATAACCCGCTGGGCACGTTCCGTAAAACGGTTTGACATAGGTCCTCCACAAGATGTCGTTCCGAATTCTAATGCCAAAACCCGAATTTGTCAAAAGTTTCTTTTTAAAGTAACGCCAAACTGAAGGAGAAAGTTCCCCGCTTATTTAATTCCCGGTTAAATCTCGACCCCATCGCGCTGGGTTAGGGTGTGAAACGCCGTGATTAAACGCCGCGTCTGGGCGCCCGGTTTGCCGTCTCCGATGGACCGAGCGTCGATCTTCACCACCGGGATCACTTCCGCCGCTGTCCCCGTCAAAAAAACCTCGTCGGCGGTGTACAATTCGAACGGGGTAAATAACTTTTCTTCCGTCATCAGCCCCAGGGCCGGAGCCAAATCCAGAACCGCCCCCCGCGTGATGCCTTCCAAAGCCCCCGCCGACGGCGGCGGCGTCACCAACCGGTTTCCCTTCAGATAAAAGAGGTTGTCGCCGGTGCATTCGGCCACGTATCCTTCCAAGGACAACATGATCGCTTCCCGGGCCCCCGAGAGACCCGCCTCGATCTTTGCCAGAATATTGTTCAAGTAGTTTAACGACTTGATGTTGGGGTTCAGGGCCTGGCTGGAATTGCGCCGGGTGGACACGGTGTTCACTTCCAGTCCTTGGGTGTAACATTCCTTCGGATAAAGAGCGATTTTATCAGCGATAATAAACACCGTCGGTTGGGGACATTTTTTCGGATCCAACCCCAAATCGCCCACCCCCCGCGTCACCACCAAGCGAATGTAGGCATCGCGCAACCCGTTGGCCCGCAACGTTTCAAGCACAGCCCCCGCCATTTCAGCCGGGGTCATCCCGATGTCCAAAACGATGGCCCGCGCCGACCGATAGAGACGATCCAAATGTTCCTTGAGGCGAAAGACCCGCCCGTTGTAGGCGCGGATCCCCTCGAAAACGCCGTCGCCGTAAAGAAGCCCATGGTCGAACACCGACACGACAGCTTGTTCTTTCGGGACCAAGGCGCCGTTCATGTAGATCCGGAGGGAGCCCCCGCCCGGAAGAGTGGAAACTTTTTTTTGAGCTGTTTCGGTCATGATCAAGGCCTCAATCGATTTTTTCCAAACATCCGTCCACCAGATGAAGCCGCCGGTCCATATGGGCGGCCAGCCGTTCGTCGTGGGTCACCAACACCAAGGTCGCCCCGTGGACACCCGTGGATTCCCTGATTAAATCTTCCACATCGCGGCCAATGCCCCGGTCCAGGTTGCCCGTGGGTTCGTCGGCCAGCAACAGCTTGGGATCGTTGGCCAACGCCCGCGCCAGGGCGGCCCGTTGCTGTTCCCCGCCCGAAGCTTCCGCCGGACGGTGATGAAGGCGATGCCCCAACCCCAAGCGTGTCAGCAAATCCCGAGCCCGCGCCCGCGCGTCGCGAGCGAAACGACGACGGATCAACAGAGGAATCATAACATTTTCAAACAAAGAGAGATCCGGCAGAAGATGATGGGATTGAAACAGAAACCCGATGGTTTCCCCCCGCAAAGCCGTGGACTGGACATCGTTTAAGGTTGCCGCGTCGCGGCCCCCCAGTTCCAATCGCCCCGCCGTGGGCGGTGTTAGAAGGCCCAGTAGGTGCAACAGCGTGGATTTCCCCGCCCCTGACGGCCCCACAACGGCCACCCGTTCCCCGGGCGCGATGTCAAAGGAAAGCCCTTTCAAAACCTCAACGGGACCAAAAGATTTTTGCAGGTTGTGCGCGCGAATCAACGGGGCGCTCATCACACTCTCCGAATGGCGTCCAAAGCGTCGAGTTTCGCCGCCGCCCGGGCCGGATACAGGGTGGCCACCAACACGATCAGCACCGCCGCAACTCCCACCAACACAACATCTCCCGGCACCACCTTCACCGGCAACCGTTCCACATAGTATACGTCCGCCGGCAATTTCACGAATTCATACCGTTTCAACAAAACCGAAATCCCCAACCCCAACACCAGTCCTAACGCCGTCCCCATCAGCCCCATCAAAAATCCTTTCAAAAGAAAGATGCGTTGAATGCCCCCTTGGGTCGCCCCCATGGCGCGAAGAATCCCGATTTCACGGGTGCGTTGGGCGGTGACCAAAAGGAGGTTGGAGAGTATCGTAAACGCCGCCACCAAGGTGATGAGCGTGAGAATGAGAAACATCACGATTTTTTCGAGTTTGAGGGCCGCAAACAGAGGCCGGTTCATGCCCAACCAGGAACGAACCAAAGCCGAGGATTGGAACCGCGATTGTATTTCCAAAGACGGTCTCTGAAAGGCGTCGGGGTTATTCAGTCGGACGCCCAACCCGCTGTAACGGTCTTTTAAGCCGAACAACTTTTGTGCGGTCGGCAGGCTTACCAGAGCCAGGGTGGAATCGTAATCGTAAAGACCCGTTTGAAGAAGACCTGCCACTTGAAACGAATAAAAGCGAGGGATCGAACCCAAGACCGCGTCGTCGGACCCCGGCACAGCCAACAACACCCGATCGCCAGGCAACAAACGCAAACCGTTCGCCAATTCTTTGCCCAACAGGATAGGAGCGGGGCCTTTTGCTTCGGTCGGTTCGACCAGAACCTGAAGATCTCCGTCCAGCACGCGGGCGCCCAATCCCGTCACGGCGGGTTCCCGATTCGGGTCGACGCCTTTGACCACAACGCCTTGGGTACCGCCCTCGGACTTGGCCAGGGCTTGGCCCATCACATATGGCGACCAGGCCACCACACCGGAAACCCCCTCAAAACGGTCGCCGTAATCACCCGCGGGCAATCCGTCGGTCGACCCGGGCTGAACCAACAAATGGGGTTGGGCGCCGAGTATTTTGTTGCGGATATCTTCCCGAAACCCCGTCATCACCGCCAAGGTCGCGATCAAGGCCGCCACGCCCACCGTCACGCCCGCCACCGCGATGGTCGACGTTAAAGACCCCCCCACGGTGCGACGGGATCCTTTCAGATACCGCAAAGCCAAAAAGAATTCGTAGCGGGTTCGAATCGGGTTCATTAAAGAACGCCCCTCACGAGGAGTGGGGACGAAGCAGAGGAAACAGGATCACCTCGCGAATGGAGTCGGCGCCGGTGAGGATCATCGTGAGCCGATCCACCCCGATGCCCAACCCGCCGGCCGGAGGCATGCCGTGCTCCAACGCGATCAAAAATTCTTCGTCGGCGGGCATGGCTTCGGCGTCGCCGGCCTTTCGTTGGCGGGCCTGGGCCTCAAAATGGGCCCGCTGAACGTCGGGGTCGTTTTGCTCGGAATAGGCGTTGGCCACTTCTTCGCCGCACAAAAACAATTCAAAGCGATCGGCGATGGCCAGCTGGTCGGGGGAGGCTTTGGCCAACGGCGACAAAGCCGCCGGATATCCGTGCAAAAACGCCGCTGGGGGCAACCCCGGCAAAATCCGCTCGTCCAACACCGCGTCAAAACATTTCGCGTCGGGCAAACCGTCCACGTCGATGCCCAAAGACCCCGCGGCCGATCGCCATCCGTTGTCGCGGCACAAAGCGGCGTAATCCAAGCCCAACCGTTCCTTAAACAAACCCGCCAACGAGACCCGCGCAAACGGCGAGGCCAAATCCACCGTTGATTTTCGGTAATTGAACTCCAACGACTCGTCGGCGCCCCGAACCGCCCGCGCGGCCCGCCGAATCAGGTCTTCCGTCAAATCCATCATGCCGTAAACATCCGTGTACGCCTGGTACGCTTCCAGAATCGTAAATTCAGGATTGTGTCGAGTGTCGATGCCCTCGTTGCGAAACGCTCGGCCGATTTCAAACACGCGCTCCAGACCGCCGACAATGAGGCGTTTCAAGAACAGTTCGGGCGCGATGCGCAAAGACAAATTCAAATCCAACGCGTTGTGATGGGTCTCAAAAGGTTTGGCCGCCGCCCCTCCGGCGACCGCCTGAAGAATCGGCGTTTCCACTTCAATAAACGATTGATCCGCCAACGTCCGGCGCAAGGACGACACCACCCGTTGACGGGCCAAAAAGCGCGCGCGCACATCTTCGTTGGAAAACAAGTCCACTTCCCGCCGTCGGTAGCGCACATCCACGTCGGTCATGCCGTGGAATTTTTCCGGCGGCGGACGCAAGGCCTTGGACAACAGAACCCAGGTTTTGGCGTGAAGCGTGATTTCTCCCGTCCGGGTGCGAAACGCAAATCCCGCCAGGCCCACCGTGTCGCCCAGGTCCACGCTGTTTTGAAACCGAACAAATTCGTCGCCGAGCTCGTCTTTTCTTAAATAGACTTGAATTTTTCCCGACAGATCTTGCAGGTGGGCAAAAATGGTTTTGCCCATATCGCGGCATGTCATCACGCGGCCGGCCACCGACACGATCTCATCGGATTTCCCTCCCTGGGGAAGGTCCGCGTACCGCGCCAAAAGGCTCGCCGCCGGCTGGGCTCCATCGAACCGAGCCGGAAATGGATTGGTTCCTCCCTGGCGCAACGCCGCCAGCTTGGCGCGACGTTGGGACATTAAATCGTCAAGAGAGGTGTGAACGGGGAAGGTGTTCATTTCAGGGAGACGTTAAGCGCGTTTGTCCAAGGCGGCCTGGACGCGGGCGCGCAGATCTTGGATATCGAACGGTTTTGCCACAAAATCCACCACGTTGGTGAACACTTGGAAGGTGTCTTTCATCCCTTCGCGCCCGGTGAGGACCATCACGGGAAGATCCCGCGTGGCGTCTTCAGCCTGGAGGTTGGACATAAACGTGTAGCCGTCCATTCCGGGCATGGTGACATCGAGCAAAATCAAATGGGGAGTTTGGCGTTTGAGATGGTCGAGCGCGTCCTCGCCTCTCAACGCCGCGGTGATCTGGTGGCCGTCTTTTTCCAACAGAAGGCGAAGAAGTTCCACCGTCTCTTTTTCGTCGTCAACGATTAATATTTTGGCCATGAGGGCATGGTATCAATCCCGAACTCCTCTGTCAAAGCAGACCGACCCAAAAACCGCTACTTTTTGTTTTGGAACCGGTCCAACAATTGATTGATCAAATCCGCCAAACTTTGCAACTCGTCGCCCCGCCGTAAATGAATGGGCGGAACCGGGCCCTTGGATTGGAGGGCTTCCCGCAACGTCTTTTCAAACCGAAAGAGCGGGCCCGCGATTTTGTGGGAAATAAAAATCGACAGGATCGGGATGACGATGATGAAGATCAGTCCACTGGCCAGCATCCACAATTGAAGTGACTTGAGCGGTTCCAAAAGAACCGGATCGCCGAATTCGGGCTGGATCATCCGAATCACCAAAAAGGCATGGGCTTCCATCAACGCCAAAACAAACGCCAAAACACCGCCGATCATGAGCGCGTACTTTCCCTGAAGCTTCTTGTTGATCAAAAACGTGCGGCGCATGGCTTTATAGTTTGGTGCGGGTGTCTGCATAACATCCTCCGTGGATCTGCGTGCCGCTTAAGCCCACTCTTTCGGGCGCCGTTTCCGCAAGTATAAGTCCCAAACGATTAAGTTTCAAGGGCTGATTTGCGCGGGGGGGCGCCCGACAGTTTCCATTCCAGATAAGCGTGGATGAACGGGTTCAGTTCTCCGTCCATGACCGCTTGGATTTGGCTGGACTCGAAACCGCTTCGGGCGTCCTTCACCAGCTGGTAGGGCATGAACACATACGAACGAATTTGGTGTCCCCAGGCGATGTCGCCTTTTTCGTCGTAATGTTTTTCGGTGACGGCACGCTGTTTTTCCATTTGAAGATCGTACAGCTTGGCTTTTAGAAGTTTCATGCACAGGGCGCGGTTTTTGTGTTGACTGCGTTCCACCTGCGACGACACAATGATCCCCGTTGGCAGGTGGGTGAATCGGACGGCCGACTCGGTTTTGTTAACGTGCTGGCCCCCCGCGCCGCCGGAACGAAAGGTGTCAACTTTTAAATCGACTTCTTTAATGTCCACCGGGATATCGTCGTCGATTTCCGGGATCACGTCGCAGGCGGCGAACGACGTGTGCCGTCGGGCGTTGGCGTCGAACGGCGAGATCCGCACCAACCGATGGACGCCGATTTCGGATTTCAAGTTGCCGTAGGCGTATTCGCCCGAGACCATGAATTCCGCCCGTTTAAACCCGGCGCCTTCCCCCGGCATGAGCGAAGTGATCTCAACGGAAAACCCATTTTTTTCCGCCCAGCGGGTGTACATCCGAAAGAGCATTTCCGCCCAATCGCACGATTCGGTGCCCCCCGCGCCGGCGTGGAGAGAGACGATGGCGTTTTTGGCGTCCATGGGCCCCGACAGCTTGGCGCGAAACACCATGTCTTCCAAGCGGGTTTTGAGATCCGCCACGCCCCGGGCCAGTTCGGCCCATTCGGCTTCGCCGCCGGCCTCACGGCATAACTCGTCAAGGGCGCCCAAATCAAGAAACGACGATTCCAACCGATCGTATTTTTGAAGCAACGTTTTAAGGGCGTTGGTTTCGCGCAACGTCTTCTGCGCGGCGGAAGGGTCCGACCACAGTTCGGGTTTTAGGGATTCGGCCTCGAGGGTTCGCAGACGATCGCGTTTGGCCGTAACGTCAAAGAAACCTCCCCAGCTGGCTCAAAGACGATTTCAGTTGCGCAAGCTGTTCGGTGTAATCAATGGGAATCATTTCCGCCATGGACAGCATCATACCCGCCCAAGCGGCTTGTTGTCAATGTCGCGGCAAAAGATGGGTGCACTACCACGATCTCGGTTGATTTTTTTTAATCTGTATGCTATTATATATAACAACATGCAGTCAAACCGAAAACTCAGCTTACTTCGTCGGCGCCTCTTGACGCTGATCGAGAACCCCGCCGGTAAAAGCCTTCTGGACGTGTTCCTCGCGCCGGGGCCCTTGGCCCGCGGAACGGTGTATACGCTTCGCCGAAAATGTTCAAAACCCTCCTGCCGTTGCGCGCGGGGGGAACCCCACACCACGGTGGTTCTGACCGCCAGCGTTCAAGGCCGAACACGGCTTTGGACCCTGCCCCCCGATCGGGTGGGCCTGGCCCGAGAATGGACGGAGCGATACCGCCAGTTCCGGCAAGCGCGAGATCGGTGGGTGAAATGGCAGAGGGAGATTCTACGCTTGATCGATGCGATGGGGCGATCTCGCATCCACCCCCTTCCATGAACGAGACGGATTTTCTGACGTTATCAAAAGGAAACTTTGGGAGGATACGTTATTCCATGACGAAAGACATGACCCTGTCGGAATTGGCGGTGTTTGCGGAGAGCCTCGGCCGTGAGCTGGCCCAGGCGATGCTCACATCGCGTTTGGAGGAGGACCCCCGAACGCATCCCCAGGAGGCCCGCTGTCGACATTGCACAGGACGGTGGCGGTTTCAGAATACAGCGCAACGGCGGGTGATTCAAACGGCGGTGGGACCCATTGAATACCGGCGGGCCTATGGTGTCTGCGACCGGTGCGGACACACGGGCGCGCCGCTGGATGAGGCGCTGGGGATTCCGCCGTTTGGTCCCAGCGTGGAGACGCGCAAGAAGATTTGCCACGCGGCGGTGGTGGGGCGATCTTTTGAAGCGGGGCGAGAGATCCTTCAGGTTCATTCCAACGTTGATCTGAGCGCCAAACACGTGCGATGGATCGCGGGAACGGAGGGGCGCGTGCGCAAAGAGCGCGATCAGGAACGGACCTCCCCTATCAAGCCGGGGCGCGCCCCGCGTCCACGACGCAGGCGCCGAGACTGCTGGTGATCGCGGCGGACGGCGGACGGGTGCAGACGCGATCGGCGGATCCTCGGGAACGGTGGAAGGAGGACAAAATCGGCATCGTCTACGACGCGACGGCCACCCCCAGCCGCACGTTCCCCGGGGGTGAATACGAAGGCGCGAAGGCAAAAACAAACCTACGGGCCACCTGGCCGACTGGGGAGGCCATGGGTGGCTGTTACGTGTGGAAGCCGAACGCCGGGGATACGCCCGCGCCGAAAATCGCTTATTCGTGGCGGATGGAGCTCGGTCGATCCGCGAGCTCAAGAACCTGCATTTCCCGGAAGCCACGTTTATTCTTGATTGGGCCCACGCCGCCGAGCATCTCTCCGACTGCGCCAAAGCCGCCTTCGGAGAGGGAACGCCGGATGCCCTCCGCTGGTTTGAGGACCACAAGGAGTTGCTCTGGGAGGGAAAATCCGACCGGATCATCGCCGATCTTCGTTGTTTATCCGACCGGCTGGGACCACCGACCGAAACCGATTCGGAGGCATCTCCGCGCCGAGTCCTCCACCAAAACGCCACCTCCTATTTTCCCAACAACCAAACCGCGATGGATTATCCCCGCTTCCGGGAGAACGGATGGCCCATTGGATCCGGGGTGGCCGAAGGCGCTGTCAAGCAATTCGGCTTGCGCATGAAGGGAAGTGAGAAGTTTTGGAATGGATTTCAGCCCACCGAAACCCAGCCTCCTCATCAAACGGGGGCCGAAGAAATGCTCGCCTTGTGTGCCCTTTATCACTCCGAAGACGGCCGATGGGATCGCCACTGGCACGAACGCGCTCAGCCGCGCTGATGATAACGTCACGCTCGTCCTACGTCCTGTTGATGTTTTTTATCGCCTTGTAGCCGCCTCCTCCTGATTTGTCGCCCTCCCGATTCGATTTACAGTCGAACTAGGCGAGATGGAGGTAATGCACCCGCAAAAGATGGATCAGGCGGCTTTGGGCGGGGTGTTGGACTTGGCGTTTTCGTTCATCACCCGGGAGAAACAGTCCGGGCAAATTCCGTGGGTAAAGGTGGCCTCGGTGTGTTCGGCCAAATAACTTTCCACCTGGCGCCAATAATCTTGGCCTTCGCGAATTTTTTTGCAGTAGGCGCAAATGGGCAGCAAACCCCGCAAACTCTTGATTTGAGCCATCGCTTCCGTCAAATCCCGAACCCGGTCGGCCAAACTTTGCTGAATCGACAACACCCGCCGCCCGACCTCGATGCGCGCCCACAATTCCCCCGCGTGGAACGGTTTCGTCACATAATCGTCGGCTCCGGACAACAGGCCCATCATTAAATCGTCTTTGCTGTTTCGAGAGGTGAGCAAAATCAAATAACAGGTTTGCAAACTGGCCTTGGCCCGAGCCAATCGACACACCTCCAGCCCTTCCATGTCCGGCATCATCCAGTCCAAAAGCGCCATGCGAGGAGGATCGGGCTGTTGCAAAATTTCCCAGGCTTCCCGGCCGTTGGTGGCGGGGACCACTTCCAAATTCCATCGTTCCAAAGCGCGGGTCAGCGTTTCCAGCGTGGTTGGATCGTCGTCGGCGACAAGGATTTTCACGTTAAGCCTCCTTGGGCGGAAATTCAACCGAGGACAAATAATCTTTAAACCGACCAAACTCCGATTCGGCGATATCCAAAGCGGGCTGAGCTTTCGTTAAATCGCCCCGTTTTCCCATCTCTTCCAACTCCAAAAATATCTCCGAAAGGCCCGACGCCCCGGCGTTGAGGGCCGATCCTTTCAACTGGTGGGCCTTTTGACGCACGCCAACCGCGTCTCCGGCGCTTAGAGCGGCACCCAATAAAGGAAGGACCTCTGTCACCGTATTGATAAATCGCTGAAAAACGAAGGATTTAACCCCTTCGGCATCCATGTCCAGGGTTTCTTTCAACTCAAAAAATCGGGCGGCATCCAGCGGAGGAGCGTTGGTGTCATTGGTCATAACGGCCTCGATTGCGGTCATTCATTCCCCGCGCATACCTTATCGACAAAACCCGCCATTCCTTAACACCCCCCACCTGAATAAATTATAAATAGGGGACGATGATAGTTTAATAACTTAATCGGCAACGCCGATATTTCACCCTTCGATTTTTTCGGCTATGTTATTAAATTATCACCGTCCCCTAATTTTTGATCAAAAGAAAAACCCCGCCTTTGTTTAGAGAGCGGGGTTTTTCTTTAAAGAAGACAGCGAATGATTAGAGGTCGAACAGCATCTCCTGGTACGTGGGCACCGGCCAGAAATCGCCCGGCAACAGGGATTCCAGGGCATCGATGTCTTTTCGCAGGTCCGCTTGGGCCGTGAAAACGCTATCGTGGAAGGCCTTCGCCTTTTTGTGAACATCTTCCGTGGCGTTGGCTTTGGCCGTGGCGGATTCGAGGGCCGCCAGCTTTTTGGATGCCGACAGCAACAGTTCGTTGATTTTCGCCAAAATCCCGGCCGGCACGGTTGTGTCGGCTCCGGCGGATTTGAGAGCGTTCACTGTTTCGGCCAACTCGCCTGTGTAGGCGATGACGGAGGGAATATATTGACCTCGGGTCATCTGTAAGGCGCATCGAGCTTCGATGTTGATGTGCTTGGCATACTGTTCCAGGGAAATCTCGTATCGGGAATGAATTTCCCGGCCCGTAAGAACTTTGTACTTTTCGAACAGGGAAACGGTGCTGTCGTTCGCCAAGGCCCCATAGGCTTCCACAGCCGACGAAATGTTGGGCAAACCCCGTTTAGCGGCTTCTTTG
>JADJZR010000004.1 GCA_016715645.1 Elusimicrobiota bacterium
GAACGCATTTTTCCACAACAGGCGTTGCGGGTTTTGGTAGGGGTTAAATTCACGGATGGCTTGGAATTCATCAGAATAATGACCACCGGCTCTTTCGTTTCACGGCCGTTTTTTCAGGAAGGTCAGGGATCGATTCAAAATCTTTTCTTGATCCGCGTCCTGCCCCTGCGGAACTGTCTGAACGGACACCTCCGATCCGGCAGGCCCGGAAGTCATCTGAACCCGAGGACGCAAGGTGGGCAGGATCTCCGTCAAAATGTCAGGCCTTTTCCACTGTTGATCCAAGCGCGTTGGCCAACGCGCTTGTATGCTAATCGACGAATTGCTTCAGCCCGAAGCGCCCATCGTATCCAAATAAATCAACGGCGGCCCTCTCTTTTCAAGTGCTGCTTTTAGTTGAAAGCCAACGAGGTCACGCCATACCGTCGCGGGGGAAATGAGCATGATTTGCCTCCGGACGTGGCCGGCTTTAACCGTTTCAACTCGATTTCCCGATCCACAAACCAGCGCCCCATCGCGATGTTGCCAAATTAAATGGATTCACTGTCTCCTCCTCTCCCTCAGCCGTCACAACTATTCCAAATAAATTAATCCAAATGGAATAATAATTTACGTTCTCGTTTTGTCAATCGTTCTCTCGGTTCGGGGCCAACGGGTATTGTTTAGACGGGTTCAATAGCGGGGGCCGGCTGTTTTTGCGATCCAATCCAGAATTTTAATCTCTAATTTCCCGTCAAAAAGTTGGGTGCCGTGGGCCCCCTGGGCGGTGCTTTTGGACAGGGGCCACCACGTCACGAGGTTTTTGGGGGCCAAGTTGATCAACCGTTCGCCGCTCATGAAAGCGTATCGGTCCGGCCGGGCGGCCACCAGAAGGGCGGGGGTTTCCAGGATCATCATCGGCCCTTCGGTTTGCAACCCGGCGTAGTCCAGACCCGGCGAGAGAAGCACCACTCCGCGTAATCCCGGCCGTTGCGACGCGAAGGTGAGGGCCACGTTGGCCCTAAACTCGCGCCCGCCACAACGATTTGCTCCGGACCCCCGCCGCCTTTTTCTCCAGAGCGGATAACACCTCGCCCAAATCCGATGGGAACAGTTTCCAAAAAATCCGGGTCACGCCCGTTTTCCGGGATCTTCGTAATTAACGGTGTTCCCGGCCATGGTCCGCGACTGTTGCCGTGCCCGCGCAAATCGTAGGCGACGCAACCCCACCCGCGTTTGGCCGCGTGGCGAATCAGGGCGCCCATTCACCGCGGGAACTTCCCAGCATGCAGGCAAACCAGAACCAGCGAAGACGACGAGGCGGGAGCGGTGTAATCCCCCTTGCAGAATCAAGTCGTCCTTTTCAGAGTCGCCGGAGACCGCCACGTCAAACGGTTCCGTTCCCCACAGAGAAGTCCGCCCAACGTCGTGATGCACACCGCCAACGCTGTTTGTTTCATGAACTCCTCCCGGTTACCCGTCCTTGATACGGACGGCGTTTCAGTTCTTTGGCTTGATCGTGAAGGCCCCACACGTCCCGCCGTTTTAAAACGGATCGATAATCGGCCAGGGCCCGTTCACGTTGTCCCAGCAGATCGTGGGCTTTGCCCCGGTTTAAGTAAGTCATCGTGATCCATCGATCGTCGACGGTGACGGCGGCCAAAATGCGGTCATATTCCGCCAAGGCGCGGGCGGCATCGCCGCGGCCCAGAAAACTGTTCGCCAGAACAAAAGCCCCCCGGTGGCGCAACCGTCGCGAATAAAACGGTTGTCCCGCTTCGATTCGGGCTAAAAAATCCAACGCGCCGGCTTCCAGCTCGTCCCATTTTCGGGCTTCGTCCAACACCATCAGCTCCACTAAATGGAAAAAGAGGCTATCCGGAAAATCAGCTCAACCCTCGCGCAAAAGCGAGAGGGCTGTGTCGGATCTTTTTCATTGTTGGTGTAAATGTTGACCAAAAAAGGCGCGCGGCGGTTTTGGAAAATTGGCCGTGGGTCATGGCGATCGAATTTCGGCCAGGCCCTGCTCTTTGGATCCGCCAAACACCATGCGGGCCAAGGTCTTGATCCGGCCGGCAGAACCGCCACGTAGTAATGAAAATTCCGGGGCCCAGTACGCATCGTAAAGGTCCGGGTTGGCGGCGATGGCTTCTTTCTGGAGAGTGAAGGCTTGTTTCCCTTTGCGGTAGGCGGCCAGCCAGTGGCCTTGCAAAGCGTCCCACCGGGCCACGAGACCCAAAGTCCCTCCTCGGCACAGACGGGCCACCCCGGTGGGGTCGGCGCCGGATTTCATTTTCGGTTCGGTTATTTTTAACGTGATTTGGGCGGCGTCCAGGAAACTTTTTTCCAGGGTATCGTTTTGTTCGTCGAATTCGTTGGTCAGTTCCCACCACAAGGCGGTGGTCAATCCGTAGGATCCGATGGGATTGTCGGGGTCTTGGTTCGCCAGCGATCGAAATTCAGATTGGGCCTTGGCGTGATCCAAGTTGTAGAGAGCCGTTAAAGCGGAGTCGATGGTCGCGGCCAACGGGCTGTTGGGCTCGGCGAGAGGAGGGGCCGTTCGGCCCCCGCTCGCGGCAAGAACCAGACCCGCAACGAACAGGTGCCATTTCACGATTTCGGTCGGAACAGGCCGAAACAGCTGGTATGCCCCGTGCAGGTAAGTTGTTCCGTTGACAGGGCCGATTTCGCCGTTGCAAAAAAAGCCGCCCAACGGCACCGCACCGACTGTTCGGGTGAAAAAGGCCGAATCGTGGTTGGGCCGTCCGTAAAGCGATTTTCCCCTGCCCACGCACGAAAAAAGGAGGGCCCGCGGGTGCCGGTGATGCGGTCCCCGGCCTGTTCGAACACGGCTCGTAAATCTTCGTTCGACCGGCGGGAATCGCGCAAGTGAAACTGGATGGTTTGGCCCACCCGCAACGCGCTTCCCACGGCCAGGGAGCCAGTTCGGTCGTCGAGGCCCAACACGTTGCGGATCAAAAAATCGCCCTGTTGCGGCTGTTCTTTGGAAGCGCTCATGGCCAGACCCACAAACAACGCTTGGCGCATCAGACGGCGGTCTCTGTCCGCCAGGTCGTTGAAAGGGCTTGCAACAATTCCAACGGGGGTTTCCGTTTACGCCCATCAAAATATTATCGGAACACGAAGTGATGCGAAGAATCTCTCCGATGGGCCGGCACCCTTGAGCGACCACAGGGGTTCAGTTCGATGTCCCCGGTGAAAGCGACGCCCACCAGCCCGTTGCGGAAACAAAATTGATCGATGAAAAGGGCGTTTTCCGGGTTGGGATGCGCCCGACGCCAAGTCCGCCGATCTTGGGTGATTGGGGAAAGCGTAATCCATGCCCAAGATGAAATTTTCCGTCCGAAACGAAAAGGGTCCGCCAGGAAGAGGAACTGTGGCTTGGGGCGGCCGATACGCCGATCCATTTTCCCACGCCCGGGGGAGGCATCCAGGTCGGGCATGTCTTCGTCTGGGAGAGCGAACGGATGGATCTTGACGCCCGGCAAGACGGCGGCCGTCAAGCTGATGCCGGGTTGAGATTCCAATTCATGGCCGTCGCCGATCAGGCCGGAGGCGCTGGCCCCCATCACGACTCGGGCGGGCAGGCGATCGGCCAACAGGGCTCCGGCCTCTTCGTAGCGGTCGGAAAACTTGCGTGAGACAAACATCGCCACCCAGTCCGGCGTTTGGCCTTCCAGTTGTTGTTTGATGGTGACGGCCGCGTCTTTCACGGCCGATTCCAGCCGGCTTTCGGCCGATATGGCGGACGCCCATTTCATAAGAAAAAATCATACCACCTTGGGGCTTCCCCGGCTATCCCAGTGAGGTTTACGACCGGCTTCAATTGGCGTATCATGTGGCCATGGGCCAGTACTTTGTGGACGGATACAACGTGATCTGCCAATCCGAATTATTATCAACGGGTGCTCTGCGCGATCGGCGGGAAAAATTGCTTCGGTTCATCGAGGATCGCCGCCCTCAGGGAAGCGCCACCCACCGCGTGACGGTGGTGTTCGACGGTCGCTCCGATGTGTCCTCCCCGCGGTGGGACGGCCCCACGCGGGTGCTCTTTTCTCACGGGAAAGACGCCGATCAGGTGATCAAGGATTTGGTGGACGACTGTTCCAACCCGCGGGAGGCCGTGGTCGTGACCGACGATCGCGCCATTCAACGGTGGGTGCGCGGGGTGGGTGCGAAAATTATGGGCGTTCGGGATTTTTTGTCGGCCGGCGCGGGTCCGGCCCGAAAACGCTCTTCGCAACCCATCGACCCCGCCGAACGGGAAACCATCACGCGGGAGTTGTGGGGGTTATGGAAGCCGAAATAGTTTTCTCGCCGCCCCTGGCACCGGGAATTTTGATCAAACGGTATAAACGGTTTTTGGCCGACGTTCGGTTGGCGTCGGGAAAAGTCATCACGGCCCATTGCCCCAACACCGGAAGCATGAAAAGTTGTTGCGAGCCCGGCCGTCCCGTTGCGCTCAGTTACCATCCGGACCCGGGGCGCAAGCATCCCTACTCCTGGGAAATGATCCGGATGGACGCCGGGTGGGTCGGCGTTAATACGGCCATTCCCAACGGATTGGCGGCGTTGGCCGCCAAGTATGGATTGATTCCGGAATTCATTAGTTACACGACGGTTCAGCGGGAAGTGCGTTACGGGGTCAACAGTCGAATCGATTTGTTGTTGGAAGGCCCGCCCGGCCGGATGTGGGTCGAAATAAAAAACGTGAGCCTGTTGGACGGGGAGACCCTGTCTTTTCCCGACGCGGTGACCGAACGGGGCCGAAAACACTTGGACGAACTAACCCGGATGGTTGCCCAGGGGGACCGGGCGACCTTGTTGTTTGTGGTTCAACGTCCGGACGGAACCGTGTTTCGGCCGGCGGATTCCATTGATCCCGAATACGGCACGGCTCTGCGCCGGGCCGCCCAGTCGGGCGTGGATGTGTTGGCGTACCGGGCGGAGGTGTCGCCCCAGCGTGTGCGGTGGGGCGGTCCGGTTCCATTGGATTTTGGGGAAGAATAACTGTCCTAATTAAGAGAGGATAAACAATGTTCGAAAAAATGAAGCAGTTGATGGACATGCGCCGAATGGCTCAAGAGGCGGAAAAAAGGTTGAGTGAAGTGCGTATCGAAAAAGCGGCGTTGGGCGGCCGTCTCAAAGTCGTCATTGATGGAAATCACCGCGTGGAGAGTGTGTTCATGGACGATTCCCTGTTGTCTCCGGGCCAAAAAACAACGCTGGAAAAAGCCCTGGCCGCTTTGCTCACCGAAGCCGCCGAGGCCGTTAAGCGGGAAGCCGCGGCGAAAGCCATGGAAATGATGAAAGGGATGAAAATCCCGGGGATGTAACTTATTCCGTAATGTCTTGGTCCAGGGGCGGTTCTTCCGCGTCGTGGTTGGTGGGACAAAACACGGTGGGAGCGAGCCCTTCACGAAACCCTTCCAGGACTGGGTGGGGGCAGGTGGGCAACGCCAGATACCCCGTCTCGCGATCAATTTTCGCGAACACGATGCCGGGCGGAACAGAAAAGTCTCGGTTGGGCACATACTTGGCGGCTTCGGCCATGAATTCCGTCCAAATCGGCACGGTGGTTCCAGAACTGGTGAGTTTTTTGCCCAACGGTGTAAAATCGTCGTAACCGAGCCACACGCCGGTGACCAAATCCGGCACGAACCCCACAAACCACAAATCGCGCATGTCCTGGGTGGTTCCGGTTTTTCCGGCGGCGGGGCGACCCAGGTTGCGCGCGTAGCCGGCGGTCCCTTCTTGAACGACCGCCTGCATCAAGCGTGTCACCAAATAGGCGCTTTGGGGCGACGGGCCGGGCGACCCTTGGATGACGTTTTCTTCCAGAACTTTGCCGGTTCGATCCACCACCCGCGTGACAAGGAAGGGGCGCATATGAATGCCCCCGTTGGTGTAGGTCCCCACCGCGCTCACCAGTTCCAGAGGGGTTACGACCGACGATCCCAGTCCCAACGACAACACGGCTTCCAGAGGGCTTGATATGCCCGCTTGCCGAGCGGTTTTGGCCACCGCCGCCGGGCCCACCCGATCGATGAGCCGCACCGACACCAGGTTGCGTGATAACGCAAAGCCTCGGCGCAATGTGATGGGCCCGAGAAACTTGTTGTCCCAGTTTTGGGGCGCCCAGATGGGGTCGGGCGCGTCAGGGGCCCTAGGAATTTTGTAGTAGTCGGTGACCATTTCCTTGAGCACCGCGTAGTCCGTTGCCTCGGCCACCAGCCGAGGGTTGTGTTCCATATCGGTGTAGGCAATGGGCCAGTCGTCCACCACGGTGGCGGCGGTCAGCCCACTGTCGAGAGCGGCTTGCCAGACGAACGGTTTGAAGGTCGATCCCGGCTGGCGTTTGGCTTGGGTTGCGCGGTTGAATTGGCTTTCTTGAAAGTTACGTCCGCCCACCAACGCTCGAACCCCGCCTGTGTGCGGATCGATGCACACCAGTGCCCCCTGAACGGAAACAGGTTCTTCAAATTCGTCGGGTTCCTCGGTGCTTTTAGGGTCGGCCTTCCACTTTTTCCAGCGGTTCAAATAATCTGGGGTGATTTTTTTAGATTTCAGCAACGCCAACAACCGTTGTTCGGCGTAATTGATGTCGAACGCGGCCCAGTGTTTTTGGGTGGTTTCCTCGGCGGCTTTTTGCATGCGCAGGTCCATTGTCGTGTAAATCGAGAGGCCGCCCTTATACAGCTTATCGGCCCCGTATTTCGGTTCCAATTGAATCCGCACCGTTTCGATAAAATACGCCGCGTTCGCTTTTTCCACCGGTTTGCGTTTAAAGGAGTGGCTGATTCCCATGGATTTCAACAAATCGTGTTCTGTAATAAACCCTTCCTCCTTCATGCGTTGAAGCACGATGTTGCGTCGGCGAAACGCCCGTTGCGGGTGGCGAAACGGGGAAAAGCGTTCCGGCCCTTTGGGCAGGCCCGCCAGGAGAGCGCATTCAGGCAAAGTCAGCGTGCGCACGTCTTTGCCGAAAAAAGTTCGGGCGGCGCTTTCGATGCCGTAGGCCCCGTGGCCGAAATAAATTTGGTTCATGTAGAGTTGTAGGATTTCATCTTTGCTGAGCGCGTATTCGATTTGGAGGGTTAGAATCAGTTCTTTTATTTTTCGCGCGAGGGTTCGTTCGCGGGTCAGGAAAATATTTTTAGCCAGTTGTTGGGTGATTGTCGAGGCCCCCTGGCGCATTCGCCCGGCGCGCAGGTTCGTCATCATGGCTCGTAAAATGCCCTGGGGGTCAACGCCCATGTGCTTGTAAAAACGTTTGTCCTCAGTGGCTAAAAAAGCTTGGCGCAAGGCCGTCGGGACCTCAGCAAGAGGCAACACGCTTCGTTTCTCAACAAACAGTTCTGTGATCAGTTCGCCGCGGACATCGTAAATCTTCGTGACCAACGAGGGGGTGTAATGGCCCAACCGGTGAACCGCCGGCAAGTCGGCCAGAAAATGTTTAAGAAACAATCCCGCCGCCAGCAGCACGACGGAAAAAACAAGCAAGCCGACCGCGATCGGGCGGCGAACGGACAAAGGAATGGAGGGCATGGCGCTCATCCTACGTTTTTGGAGACGTCCCTTCAAGATCTCCCCGACGAAAATCGCCCCCGCCTCCCTTGCGCGGCCCGCGAGGGGATGCTAGAATCAAAACGCAATTTAAGTAACCGTTCAGGTGTTTTTCCCTCTCCTCTTGGGAGAGGGCAGGGTGAGGGAAACGTTTTTTCGACAATACGATCGTCAATCCCCTCATCCGGCCCTCCGGGCCACCTTCTCCCAAGAGGAGAAGGATAAGCTCCTTTGTCGTTGGAGACGATGGGGGATCCGAACGGGTACCATTTGTGCCATTTTTCCCCGGTAGCTCAATGGTGGAGCATTCGACTGTATTGAATAATGCAGCCCCGCTTGGAAACAGGCGGGTGAAGAACCAGGTGAATTCAGGGAAGCCTTCGTCTTAACGGACATGGGAATCCTGAGCCAAGCCCGGCTGATTCGGTCGGGAAGGTGCAGAGACTAGAGCGAACGCTCGTACCTCGCAAGAGGGAAGCGCCTGGCTCCGTCACCCCGGAATTTTGGGGTCGGAGATGAGATAGTCCAAGCCTCAAGGAAACTTGAGGAAACTTGTAATCGAAGGGTTGCTGGTTCGAGTCCAGCCCGGGGAGTTTTTTTGAATGCAGAAGCCCTTCAACTGAAAAGTTGAGGGGTTTTTGCTTTTTTCGATTCATCAACTCTAAAAAATCGGAGGATACGATGGTGCGTTCAGGGAGAGAAAGGATCCAATCCGGATTCATTTTGAACAGAATTTTAATAGTGGCAATTGTCCTGCTTGTGGGATGGGCTTTGTACAAGGGGTATTTGAAATACCGAGGTCCTTCCGCCACTCAGGTCATTGAGGAAATATCAAAATAAGGCCCTGTAAATAAATAAACGGCCCAACTGGCCGAGCGGATTTTGAGCCGAGACAAGGCGCGAGGAAAGAGCTTACCGGCCGGTCGCAGAGCGACCGGCACTTGGGGCGGCAAAGCCGCTGATCCGGGAGTATGTGACGGACGAGCAACGTCTGGTATAGCCGCCGTTTGTCTGGTCGGGATGAAAGAAACCTGAGGGATTTGAAAATGACCAACTTGACGCAAGCCATACCGGTAAATAATTTTCATCCTTCGATAACCCAAAGACTTCTATCGTTGGACTTTCTGCGAGGGATCGCTATCCTCTTGGTGTTGGGGCGCCATATCATTGTGATCCCTTCCCATTTGCCATTTCCCATCATGCTCTTTCTTAAAACATGGGCGAAGATCGGTTGGGTTGGGGTGGACCTCTTCTTTGTTCTAAGCGGTTTCTTGGTTTCTGGCTTGCTTTTTTCGGAATATAAAATTACGGGTCGAGTGAATGTCTTTTCTTTTTTTACCCGGCGTGGGATAAAAATTTATCCCTCTTTTTGGGTTTTCCTATTTATTTCTTTTCTTGTTACCAGCGCAGTCAGTCCATCCATGTGGAGAGGTGGAAAACATACCATTATTGAACTCTTGTTCTTGCAAAACTACTTGCCGGGACAATGGGACCATACCTGGAGTCTTGCGGTTGAAGAACACTTTTATCTTCTTTTGGGCCTGTTAATCTTTTTGTTATCCCGTGCGAAAAACCGGTTTATCAATCTTTCCTGGTTTATCCCCATCACCGTTGTTTTGTGTTTTTCTTTGCTTTTTGCCCGAGGGATCAAAACATGTATTCTCTCGGGACTTCCAGATCGATTGTATATGAAAACCCATTTTCGGATAGACGGGCTTTTTTTTGGCGCACTTATGTCCTATTTCTACCATTTCAAGTTTGGCTCCATGGAGCGCCTCGTTAAAAAACACCATAGGTATCTATGGGTTATGGTTTTATTTTTGCTTTCTCCCCCCTTCTACGGCCGCATTGAAAATGGTCGTTTTGTTAACAGTATCGGATTTACGCTGATATATGTCGGTTTCGGATTACTATTGGCCATATTCCTTTTTCCCCTCGAAGAGAAAATGAAATTTAAGTCGTTGGGAGCACGAATTGTTTGTGGCATTGGGCGGGATTCTTATCTGACCTACCTTTACCATTTCCCGATCTATTACTGGACACTTTATTTGTTCATGAAGGCGAAGCTTAACACGCAAGCCTATTTTTATTTTCACCTGTTGCTTTATATCGGTGCGAGTCTTCTTATCGGAAGGATATTGGCCACGCTGTTTGAGCGCCCTATGTTAAAATGGAGGGACAAATGGTTCCCGTCCCCTCTTCATCGTCGTTTTGAAACCGGTTCATGACCCCCATGGTTTCGCGTTTTCAAAGATGGCCCAAATCCATAAATTCAATTCGTCCTTTTATTGTCTTATCGTCGGTAATGGTTGTGTCTTTGATTTATATGCTCTTGTTTTTTAATCGAGGGTGGATCCCGCAAGATGAGGGAGTTCTTGGTCAGCAGGCAGTGCGATGGCTTGCGGGGGAATTGCCGCATAGAGATTTTCATGAGACGTATACGGGGGGGCTCACGATTTTAAACGGATTGGCATTTTCTGTCTTGGGAACGGATGCGCTCTCTCTTCGCTACATGTTATTGGCTGTCGCCCTTGCCTGTCTTTTCTCCGTGTATTTTATTTTTCGCTCCGTTCTCTCTGTTTATAAAACGGCCGTCCTGACTTTAGTCACTTTGGCCTGGTCTTTTCCCAATTACTTCGCGGGTCTTCCCTCCTGGTATGTCATCACTTTTTGGTGTTTTGGTCTCTATTGTTTATCAAAACATGACGGCATCATTTCTTCTCAAAAGGAACCCTCCTCACGGGGGGGGGCGTGGTTGTTCCTTTTCGGGGTTTTTTTGGGGTTTTCTGTTCTTATTAAAATAAATGGAATCTTCTTTATGGCCGTTGCTGTTCTTTATCTATGTCATTTGGCATCGATGGGGTCCCCTCGTCCCTTGGATGGGATTGAACACCCCTCACGGCTAGGAAATATTTTAGTTGTTTTTATCGTATTAGCGTTTCTTGGGTGTGTTTTTTGGATATTCAGACTAATGCCGACACTTGGTGGTTTCTATTTCCTCTTTGTTCCCAATCTTTTCATTTCTCTCTATCTGATGGTTCGAATAATCAAAAACGGGGGGATTTCTAATTTAGAGAGCAGGAAGTTGCTTTTCCGTTGTTGTTTCGTTTTTGGAGGATTTTTTGTCACGGTCCTCCCTTTTCTCCTCTATTACCTCCACCAAGGAGCGTTAGTCGATTTGATGTTTGGGCTTTTTGTGCGTCCTGTTCAGCGAGTTCTGGGGGCAACCTATCCGTTTCCAGGGGTGCGGGGAACTCTCTGCGGACTGATCCTGCCCGTTGTTTTGGTTGCGGGGATTTTAAAGAAGGGGGAAAAAATCGATTGGTTGATCGCCTGGCTGATGGGCGTGGCCCTGTCGGGAGTGTTGATTGCCAAAGGGAATTCTGTCTTGCAGGGATTATCGTTTTTCTCTGTTCGAACGTCCGGGCCTCCCCTGGTCGTCACTTTATGCTTATTACTAATGTTCAATCCGAAGGGCTGGTCCGCGCCTGTTATGCATCGTTTGTTCCTGGCGACAGTTTCGTTGTCGGTGGCAAGCTTGATCCAGTTCCCGGATGCGTATGTGATTTACTTTTATTACACCGCTCCATTCTTGCTGATCCTTTTTGGCTACATCGGGGCGTTGTCGTTTTCCTGGCCGCGGAGTTTTATCGTTTTTTGTGGGTTTCTCCTCCTTTTTCCCCCGATTGTGTTGACGAGTGTTGAGCAATTTAATTATGTTCCTTTGGGTCTTCCTTGTGCTTCATTGCTGGTTCCGGAAGAAGCCGAAAAGATATACTACCCGTTGGTGAAGCGAATCCAGAGCCTTACAAAACAGGGGGAGCCCGTTTTTTCTGGTCCTGATTGCCCTGAAATCAGCTTTCTTTCTGAGCGGCCGAACCCCACAGGGATTCTTTATGAGATGTTAGAGAAGAAGGAAGAAGTTGAGGCTGACGTTCTCTCGGTTATCCAAAATGGAGGTTGTCCCGTGGCGGTTCTAAATCTTCAGCCAGGGTATTCTGTCCCCTATTCGCAGAATGTTATGAATGAATTAAAGCGGCGTTACAAGCGGTTTGAAAAATATGGCCATTTTATATTGTTGCATAACGACATGGCAGGGGGAAAATAAGTGCCGAATTCCCTTCAGCTGTCTGTTGTTGTCCCTGTATTCAACGAAGCCGAGGTCCTTCCGTTCCTTTTTCAGCGGCTTGAATCCGCCCTTAAAAAGTTTAACGGACGTTATGAGGTGATATTGATCGATGATGGAAGTATGGATTCCAGCCAGGACATCCTTCGGGCCTATGCGCGCACTCATCCGACATTTGGGGTTGTCATCTTGTCTAGGAATTTTGGTCATCAAGCGGCCATTTCCGCTGGTCTCTCCTGCGCAAAGGGAGAGGCGGTTGTTGTAATCGATGGCGATCTCCAAGACCCCCCGGAATTGATTTGTGAGCTGTTTGATAAATTGGTCGAGGGTTACGATGTCGTTTACGCGGTGCGAAAAACGAGGAAAGGGAGCTTTCTTAAACGTGTTTGTTACTGGGGCTATTATCGGTGTCTCGGATATTTGGCCCATCATCCCATTCCCTTAGACGTCGGTGATTTTTGCATCATGTCCGCCCGCATCGTGCGTCTTATCAATACGATGCCAGAGAAAGATCGGTTTTTGAGAGGCCTTCGCGCGTGGATCGGATTCCATCAATCGTGGATCGAATACGATCGGGAGGACCGGAAGGTTGGGGTGTCTAAGTATTCTTTTCGCCAGCTCACGAAACTCGGGCTTGACGGTATTTTTTCTTCTTCTGACAAGCCGCTTCGTCTTTCCTCTATCATTGGATTTGTGGTGTCGCTTGGCGCGATCGTCTTTTCTCTTTTTGCGGTTGTTTGGCGTTTGTGGTGGGGAAAAGGGGGCCTCCCCGGATATGCCAGTCTTGCTTCGGGTATCTTTTTCCTCGGAGGGGTTCAACTTATTTCTATCGGAATCCTTGGAGAGTATATTGGCCGAATTTTTAACCAGATCAAAGGGCGGCCTGTATATATCGTCGCAGAGGAAGTGAATATTGCAAGATAGAATGAGGGGACTCGGGAGCTTTCATCTTCCGGACCCATTTCCAGCGGTATGGTATGGCTTGAGCCACGAAAACCACTTTTGGATGAAATGGAGGTTTCGGGTTTGGCTTAATGCCATGAATAGGAGGGGGATTGATCTGGAACAAGAAAGTCGCGTTTTGGATGT
Organism: Elusimicrobiota bacterium; assembly: GCA_016715645.1. Taxonomy (GTDB): domain Bacteria; phylum Elusimicrobiota; class Elusimicrobia; order FEN-1173; family FEN-1173; genus JADKHR01. Next base: position 12,782 of record JADJZR010000004.1, read on the forward strand.
GGGGTGCGGGGCGGGGACTTTTAGCCGCCAGCTCGAGCGGGCCACGGCCTGGGTGGTCGACGGGCTTGACCCAAATAGGCAGGCCATTGAGATGAACGGGGGGGGGCGTGGGGTCTTTGCGGTGGGAAATCTTTTAAAGCTCCCCCCTCTATTCTTAAAAAAGTATGACCACTTATTTTTCTTTGACGTGTTGGAGCATCTCCCTCAACCCAAAGACGAACTTCTTGCCGCGGCTCGGATCATGAAGCCCGGGGGACTCTTGCACATCAATGTTCCCGCTCTGCCTTTCCTTTATTCGGCCTATGACGAAGTTCAAGGTCACCAGGAACGCTTCACTCGGGATCGATTGCGCGCTTTGCTTCAAGGGACTCCCTTCCGAGTCGTGGATATTGCCTATTGGGGGTTAAGTTTGGTCCCTTTTGCTCTCGTTCGTAAGTGGCTCGTTTCGGGAAACGAAGACGAAGGGAAAATAATGCAAAAAGGGTTTTCCTGTGGAGGGGATTTTCTTAACGGTTTAATGAACATTCCAATGTTCCTTGAAACATCTGTATGCCCTAAGACTTGTTTCGGGACATCTCTCATGGTCTTGGCGGAGAACGCGGCTTGAACCTATTTGAGCGTGGTTTAAGCCGCTTGGTTTCTTTGGCCCGCTTTCCTTTTATTTATAGGGCGTGGCAGGCTCCACTACAAATGCAAAAGGTTAAACCGCTCTTGGCGGATTCAACTTTTCATGAAGCTCGGCGCATTCTCGATGTGGGGTGCGGACCTGGAACAAACACCCGGCTCTTTAAGGGGCGCTCATACCTGGGCGTTGATAACTCCGAACAGATGATTGCGGATGCACGTCGTCGTTTCGGAAACTGTTTTGTTGTCGGGGACGTCACGCAGGGGGCCTTTATAAAACAAGGGCCTTTTGACTTGATCCTAATGAACAGTTTGTTGCACCATTTAAATGATGCTGAACTCTCCGCTGTACTAGGGCACGTTCGCGTGTCTCTTGCCCCACAGGGCGTGGTCCATATTTGTGACCTGGTACTTCCCAAAAAGGGGCTCACGAGATTTTTTGCTAACATTGATCGTGGCCGATATGCGCGGTCTCTTTCTGAATGGGAATTCTTATTTTGTCGAACATTTTCCAAGGTCAAGTTTGAAACGTATTATTTGAAGCTGGCGGGAATCTTTCCCATCTACCAGATGGTATACTTCAAAGGTAAGGCCCTGTAAATAACATAGACGACCTAACTGGCCGATGGGATTTTGTGCCGAGCCAAGGCGCGATGCCCGTCGCAGAGCTCCGGGCACCTGGGGCGGCAGAGTCATTGATGCGGGCGTATGTGAACAAGGAGCAACGCGGCCCAGGGGAAAAGCCTCCAGGAAATCGGATAAGTTATACCAGTCACGGCCATATATTGCGCTTTTTGGCGACCCCTCTTTGGTCGATTTCCGCATTGCTTCTCGGTTAGGGCCCGCGCCATCGTCGCGCCTTGAAATGGACTCAAATCTAGGCCACCAAAAAGCTCAATCTATGCCCGTGACTGGTATATTTGTTCCAGCCCGGGGAGTTTTTAATCGAAAACGGATCGCTGAGAAATTGTCGGCGGTCCGTTACTGTGGAGGGGAAAGATGTTGGTCAAACAGCCTAAGCCTAAACGTTCCCACGCGACGTTCCGTCGGTTTGCGGCGATCGATTTTGAAACAGCCAATTACAGCCGTGACAGCGCGTGCGCCGTGTCGTGTGTCGTTGTCGAAAGCGGCAAGATTATTAAAAAAGCGACGTCGCTCCTTCGTCCCCCCAGCCCTGATTTCGTTTTCACATACATTCACGGAATTTCATGGAACGATGTCGCAGAACAGCCGACCTTTCGCGAGTTCTGGCCAACGCTCAAAGGCTTGATCGAGGAGGTCGATTTTGTTGCCGCCCACAACGCCTCTTTCGACCGGGGCGTGTTGCATGCGTGTTGCGAACGCGGGGACATCCCTTCCCCAGCGGTCAAATATGTGTGTACCATGAAGTTGGCTCGAGACCTGTGGGGACTGTATCCGACGAAACTTCCCGACGTTTGCCGTCATTTCAACATTCCACTCAAACACCACGACGCTTCGTCCGACGCGCTCGCCTGCGCGAAAATCGTCCTCAAAGCCAAAAAGGACGGGGTTCCGGCAAAGGCTTTTCTTTGCCCTCTATAACAGTCACGGCCATAAATTGAGTTTTTTGGCGACCCCGCTTTTGTCCATTTCCGCGTTGTTCTTCAGTGAGAGCATGCGCCATGAGCGGGTGGCGCTGAGCAACGAAAAAAAAGGAGTCTATCATGTCCGAACCACGAGTGGCTCAAAAAAGTCCTTACGTTAAAGAGGAAACGCCTGGGATGAAACATTGGTGCGCCTGTGGCTATTCCCAAAATCAGCCGTATTGCGATGGATCCCACGCTAAAAGTGGCACCGGACTTCGGCCCGTTTCCATCGACATCAAAGAGGCCAAGAAAGTGGCGTGGTGCGGGTGTAAGCACACCAAAACGCCGCCGTTTTGCGACGGAACTCATCGAACTCTCCCTTAAACAAAGCGGAGCCCGGGCTTCCGCTCGGCATGCTCTTAAATCGTAACTCCTTAACGCCAAACTCGGCCAGTTTCGTGGCTAAGTCAAATGAAAGGGGCACGTGTGGTCCCCCCTTTGCAAAGGGGGGTAGGGGGGATTGGCCGGGGATGTATCTTAGAAGTGGAGAAGGAAAAGCAATCTTTGTCGTCAGAGACAGGGGACCGGAAGAGTGTCGTTAAATCAATGATCTCCTCTTCTCTTGTGGTCGGTGGCGGCGCCGCGGGATTCTTTGCCGCGGTCACCGCGGCCGAGGCCGGAGCCTCCGTCGTCCTTTTGGAACGGGGGCGCGAGGTTTTAGCGAAAGTGCGGATCTCGGGCGGGGGGCGTTGCAATGTCACCAACGCCTGTTTTGAACCGAAACAACTTGTGCGGCACTATCCCCGGGGGGGCCGTGAACTGTTGGGGCCCTTTCATCATTTTCAATCTCGGGACACCATGGCCTGGTTTCGGAAGCGCGGGGTCGACCTTAAAATCGAGTCCGATGGCCGCGTTTTCCCGGTCTCAGACCAATCTCAAACCATTATCGACGCGCTCCGGCGCGCCGCCCGAAAGGCGAACGTCCAGGTACAGACGGGTGTCGCGTTGGCGGAAATCAATCGGGACGCCGACGGTTTTTGCGCAAAACAAGGCGACGCTTTGTGGCGGGGGGAGCGGCTTCTTCTGGCCACGGGAAGTGGGGCCCAGGGATATGTGTGGGCGCGTCAGTTCGGGCATTCCATCGTCCCGCCTGTGCCGTCGCTCTTCACGTTTGCCATCTCTGATCCCAGGTTGAACGGGTTGTCGGGCATAGCGGTGGAAAATGCCGAACTCACCCTGCTCGAACAGGATAAAAGTCAATCCGGCCCCCTTTTGGTCACTCACTGGGGGTTAAGCGGGCCCGCCGTTCTTAAATTGTCGGCGTGGGGGGCCCGCGAATTGAGCGCAGGCGGGTATAAAGCCACGCTTCAGGTGAATTGGCTGGGTCTTCCATCAGAGGATGTTTTGAGACGGTTGAGCGAGATGCGGACGGTGGCCGCGCGGAATTCGCTGGGGGCCCGTATGGCCTTTCCTTTGCCCCAACGGCTGTGGGAACGGTTGCTGGGCGCGGCCGGCGTCGGGGAAGGCCGTCGTTGGGCGGATCTCACGGCGGTTGAGTCGGGGCGATTGGCGGGGGAACTCACCGCGGGTCGGTTCGCGATTTCCGGCAAGGGCGCCTTCAAGGAAGAATTTGTGACCGCGGGCGGAGTTTCCTTAAATGAAGTAAACTTTTCCACTATGGAAAGCCGATTGTGCCCAGGGCTTCACTTCGCGGGCGAAATTTTGGACATCGACGGTGTCACCGGGGGATTTAATTTTCAATCGGCCTGGACCACCGGATGGCTCGCCGGTCGGGCCCTGGCCAAGGGCCGATAATTGGATCACGCGCCGCAGTTTTTTTCCATCCGGTTTCATGGCGGGGCCGACGAGGTCACGGGGTCCCGGCATTTGGTCGAGTATGGGCCTTCAAAAATCCTCCTGGACTGCGGCCTCTATCAGGGGCATCGCCACGAAGCTCTGACAAAAACCCGTTCTTTCCCCGCTGACCCAAAATCCATCACCTCCGTTCTCCTTTCCCACGCCCATATCGACCATTCGGGCGGGCTCCCCCTGTTGGTGAAGGAAGGCTACAACGGCGTCATTCACTGCACCGCGCCCACCGCGGATTTGCTTCGCATCATGTTGATGGATTCGGCCATCCTGCAAGAGGAAGACGCGAAATTCTTTAACAAAATCCATGCCACCGAAGGACTTCACATTGAACCGCTTTATGATCAGGGGGATGTGGAAAAAACGCTTCGAGCGTTGAAGGTTCATTCCTACGATGAGCCTTTCCCCGTGGTGGAGGGGGTGGAAGGGTCTTTTTTCAACGCGGGACACGTTTTGGGCTCGGCCATGGTGCATTTGGGGATCAAAACGTTAAAGCGGACACGCCATGTGTTGTTCACGGGCGATCTGGGGCGCAGGGAGAGCATTCTCATGGACCCGCCCAAAATCCCCGCCCACGTGGACTATCTTCTGATCGAGACCACCTACGGCGGGCGCACCCACCCGCCCGTTCACGAGGCGGAAGCGTTTTTGGCCAACATCATTAACCGATCCGAAAAAGAGGCCGGCCCGATTTTGATCCCCAGTTTCGCCCTCGAACGCACCCAAGAGCTCGTTTTCATCCTGGAAAAACTTTTGCGTCAAAAACGCATCCAGCCGATCCATATTTATGTGGACAGTCCCATGGCCGCCAATATCACGGAGATATTTCAGAAACACAGGGGACACATCAGTCTGTCCAAGGAATTTCGCGATTTCGCCGTGAAAGACGGGGACCCTTTTGGCCTCGGCACGATCCGTTATGTGCGCGCGGTGGAAGACTCTAAACGGCTGATGAACACGCCCGGCCGGAAAATCATCATGGCGGGTTCCGGCATGTGTGAGGGCGGGCGGATCCTCCACCATTTGCGGAACTTGGTGGGGTTATCGACCACCACGCTTCTGATTGTGGGGCATCAGGCCAGCGGCACGTTGGGCCGTCGGTTGGTGGAAGGAAATCGCAAAGTGAAAATTTTCGGGTTGATGCACGATGTGGCCGCTGAAGTTCAGGTGTTGACACACTTGTCGTCCCACGCTGACCAGGAAGATTTGAGCTGGTTTATCCGCAGTCTTTCACCGCGCCCGGCCCAAACCTTCCTTGTGCATGGAGACCAAACCCAACGGGACGCGCTGAAAGAACGGTTGAAAGGGGAAGGGATCACCCGCGTTATCACGCCCCGGTTTGGCGAGGTGTTTGAGCTGGATTGAACGTGGGGCGCGCGGACGGCAGCTTGACCAGTTTCCCCGGGTAGGCTAGAATCCGCGTGTATCGGATGTTTGCCGGCCTATTTTTCCAAACAACTGTTCAGGAGGAATTGCACATATGCAGGAGTTATCCATATTCGAGCAAATCGCCATTTGGTCCGTGTTGGGTGTGGCGATTTTAGGGTTGTGGTATGCTGTTTTCCTTCGTAAACAAATCTTAGCGGAAGATGCTGGCACTCCTAAAATGAAAGAAGTGTGGACCGCTATTCGAGACGGGGCGGACGCTTATTTGAGCCGCCAACTGAAATCCATATTGCCGTTGATCGGCGTGTTGACCGTGGCGCTCTTTTTCTCGGTCTACATTGTCCCTCCCACGCCGGAAGCTCTTCATCGATTTGAAGGAATGAGTGAAGAACGGGTTCGGTTGATCATCGGATTGGCGCGGGCCGGGGCGTTTATCATGGGCGCCTTCTTCAGCTTGATGGTGGGCCAGATCGGCATGCGGATGGCGGTGCAGGCCAACGTGCGGGTGGCCTCCGCCGCTCGGCGATCGTTCAGCGACGCTCTGCGGATCGCCTACCGCGCCGGCACGGTGACCGGCATGTTGACGGACGGGTTGGGGCTTTTGGGCGGCACGTTGATCTTTATCGTCTTGGGCGTTGCCGCTCCGGACGCGTTGCTGGGGTTTGGGTTTGGGGGAACACTGCTGGCTCTTTTCATGCGGGTGGGCGGCGGCATTTTCACGAAAGCGGCCGATGTGGGCGCCGATCTGGTGGGGAAAGTGGAGGCGGGTATTCCGGAAGACGATCCCCGCAACCCCGCTGTGATTGCCGATCTCGTCGGAGACAATGTGGGCGATTGCGCCGGCATGGCGGCCGATATTTTTGAATCGTATGAAGTCACCATCGTGGCCGGGTTGATCTTGGGTTTGGCCTTGATGCATATCACGGGGCGCATGGAATGGATTGTGTTTCCCTTGATTGTTCGGGGTATCGGGGTGGTGTCATCGATTATCGGCACCTATGTGGTTAAGGGCGGTCCCGGCGAGGCCGGAAACGCCATGAAAGCCATCTTCAAGGGCTTTTTGTCCTCGGCGGTGATCAGCGCGGCCCTTTTCTTTGTGGCCGGGTTTTTCTACCTCAACACACCGGAAATGGACCAGTGGGGTGGCTGGTGGCGCATTCCCATGGCCGTGGCTTCGGGCGTGTTGTTGGCCATCGTGGTCGATCGTTTGACGGAACATTTCACCGGAACGGAAGGGGCCCCTGTCAAAGAAATTAAGAAGTCCGCCGACACCGGACCGGCCACGTTGATCTTGCAAGGGCTCTCGGCCGGTTACGAGAGTTCGGTGTGGTCGGTTTTGGTGATTGCGTTGACCATTGTGTCCTCCATCGCCATATTCGGCACTATCCCCGGCCTGGACGCGGCGCAAAAGGTGACGTTCACTCTCTACGGCGTGGCCATGACCGGCATCGGCATGTTGACGTTGACGGGCAACAACGTGGCTATGGACTCGTTCGGCCCCATCGCCGACAACGCCAACGGTATCGGTGAGATGTCGTGGTCTGGCATGAACGATCCCGAAACCAAAAAGGCCCAGCGCATTATGGCCGACCTGGACGGGGTGGGCAACACGACCAAGGCCATCACCAAAGGCGTGGCCATTGGCTCGGCGGTCATCGCGGCGGTCGCTTTGTTCGGCTCCTTTTTGGTGGACGTGGCACGGTCCCAGGCCGCGATGGGATTGGGACCCACCGAACAGATCACGGCCATAGGCATCCGCGTGGACGTGCCCATCGTGTTCGTGGGCATGTTGATCGGCGGGGCGTTGCCGTGGCTGTTTTCATCGTTTGCCATTCAAGCGGTGAGCCGTGCGGCCGCGTTAATCGTTCAGGAATGCCGTCGGCAATTCCGGGCGGGCGTGTTGGCCGGGACCATCGCGCCGGATTACCGGCAAGCGGTGTCCATTTCAACGACCGCGGCTCAAAAAGAGCTGGTGAGTTTAGCGTTGCTGGGCGTGTTGACGCCCATCCTGGTCGGCCTTGTTTTCCAGGTGGAAGCGTTGGGCGGGTTCTTGGCCGGCCTGATTTTGTCGGGCCAACTGTTGGCGGTGTTTATGAACAACGCCGGCGGCGCCTGGGACAACGCCAAGAAACTTCTTGAAGAAGAACCCCGCGACGTGGCGGCCAACACCGGAAAAGGATCGGAGCGGCACAAGGCCACCGTGGTGGGCGACACCGTGGGCGACCCGTTGAAAGACACGTCGGGCCCCGCGCTCAACCCCATGATCAAAGTGGTCAACCTGGTGGCGGTGATCGTGGCTCCCATCGTGGTGAAATACCAAGACTTGGGCGCCCAGGGTTGGACGGTGGCTGTTCTGTTGTTGGCGGCGCTGGTGTGGGCTGTTCGCCGGTCGAAAAAACCGGTGGAGGATATGTCCAAAGCCGTCTAATTCCGGTTGAAAGATATTTGTTCAAAGGGCGGGGCGCCAAACGGCGCCCCGCCCTTTGTCGTTAAAAGAAGTAGCTGAGGGACAGGTAGCCTTGGTCGTTGCCGTCGTAAAAGCCGATTTGGGTGGAGGGAGGGCCTCCATAAATGTCCACGCCGGCTTCCAGGCCCACGTTGGGAATAAAGTTGAGGTTCACTTTGGGGTTATGGAAAAAGCTTTTGTCGGTCAGGTTGAAAATTCCCAAGTAACTCAGTTTGATGTTGCCGCTCAACAGCTCCCAGGATAGGTTCCCGCTCATGGACGAAGTGGATTCGTCGTTGGGCGCGAGACTTTCGTCATAGTCTTGGATTTGGGCGTGGCTGGCCGAACAGTTGATGTAAAAATTGTTGGGCCCGTTGTAGTCGAATCCCAGAACGCCGGTGATCACGGGCCTGCGTTGTTCTTGAAGTGTGGCGGTGATAAAGCTTTGGCTGGAGACGTAACTGGCATCGCCGCGCAGTCCCACGCTTCCCACTGTGGTTTCAAATTCCAGTCCGTACAATTCTTCCCGAAGATAATGAAACGCGGGCATAGCGCCTGTGGTCGTGGATACAGCGACCAAATCGCCGGGGGTCGATTTTTTGTTGGGATCTCCGGGAATCGAAAAAGGATAGGGTTTCATGGACGGAAGGTTTCGCCGGTGGTTAAGATAAACAAAGGCCACGTCCACGCGTCCGATGGCGGCAGTTAATCGACCCCCGTACCCCGCGTCCCGCAGAGTTTGAGCGGGAATTTCTTCGCTGACGGAAAAGGTCGGCGCGGTTTTGTCGAGATGGCCAAACAGGGCCCAATCGTTGTCTGTGTAGTGAAATTCAGAAGATTCAAAGAAAGGGATGTAAATCCCTTGAAGGGAGACCACGTCTGTCAGAAATTCCATGTTGGCAATGGGCGTCGGAATTTTTCGATCAGCCCGGGGCCGGGTAAAGCCGCGGGTCAAATCTTCCGGGTTCACCACATCGAGAGGACTGATTTCGTCTGCTTTGCCCCATCGGACAATTTGGTTTCCCAGGCGCAGGTTGACATGGTTAAACGCCAGGTTTAGGTAGTTGTTGTATGGGCGAATTTTACCATCGACGATCCATTCGCCCACAACGACCTGGACAACCGGGTTGGGCAGATATTTGAGCTGAGCGGTCATGTCGAGGGTGGTTTGGGAGGTGTCTTCCCACGGGTCGTCTTTCTTGAAATCCCAGTTAAACCGGTTGGCAATTTCGGCGGTGAGCTTAACGGGCAAGGGTTTGGGGGGAGCTTTTTTGGCCCATCCCATGACTGGGGCCAGAACACCGCAGAGGGCCCAGATCCCGATAAAGGCGGCGGGGCGCATGGCGGGCTCGGCTCGACGAGTTACCGGGCCTGTTTAAGGTAAGCGCGGGTGAACATTCGGTCCGGCAGGCCCTTGTTGTATTTGATTTCCAACGTGCGCAATACCGTGGCGGTGTTGCGGTCGTAATTTTTCATTTCGGCTTCTTTGCCGGTCCAAATGCCGGATATTTTTTCCAGTCGGCGCACGGTCAATATTTTGGTCGGTTGGCGAACGATCTTCGTGTAAAATTCAACCCGGATCGGGAGATAAATGTCTTTAGGGACCCAGGCCACACGTCGCTTGTACTGGGACGATTTAGGATCGCGCGGGATGCTTTCAACCACCCAGCAATCGTAACCGACCATTTTTTCTTCCCGCAGGAGGGTGTGGTTGTCCTTGTCAATATCCCGTTCTTCCATGTCTTCGTAGGTGAAGTCGGTGTTGACGAAATCCGAATCTTTTTGGGAAGACGCGATCCGCCGATCGCGGCCTAATTCGGAGAGGTAGAGGAACTGTTCATCGTCTTTCCCCGCCACTTCCCAGGACAAAAAGCTGGTGCCATCGATGGTGGCCGGAGAGGTGAAGCGGATATAACTTTTCGACAGCGGCCCAAAATCTTTGACGGCGGAAATCATCGATCGGGCTTGGGTCATTCCGGATCGGTCGGTGATCAGCATTTCGATCTTGGCGTAGGAATCTTTACCGTCGTCGCGGTCCAAAACCCGCTGGATAATATCTTGCCCGGTGGGCTTGCCCGCGGCCCAAGAAAAAACGCAGAGTCCCAGAAAAGTCCCTGCCATCGCGGCCTGTTGTCGCATGGAGTCCTCCTTGTTGGTGTCCGCATAACCTTACCCCCGCGGGTTTGGATTGTCAAGTGGTCGATGGGGTTAGACGATCGAAGGGGGAACAGGTATAATGGGCCATCCCTATGACCCCCGATTTCGTCCACTTACACAACCACACGGAATACAGTTTATTGGACGGCGCCACCCGGCTGACCGACGACAAGGGCAATCCGTCCGAGTTCATCAAATCCATGGCGGCGGCCAAGTTCCCGGCGTTGGCCATCACCGACCACGGCAACCTGTACGGCGCCATCGAATTTTATTCCATGTGCACTGAGGTGGGGATCAAGCCGATCATCGGCATGGAATCCTATATAGCCCCCCAATCGCGACTGGACCGATCGGGAAGCCCCTCCGAAGCGTCGAACCACTTAACCCTCCTGGCCATCAGCGAAACGGGCTACCGCAACCTTATTAAATTGTCTTCCAAGGCGTTTTTGGAAGGCTATTACTACAAACCCCGCATTGACAAGGAGATTTTGGCCCAACACGCCGAAGGATTGGTGGGGTTGTCGGGGTGTCTGAAAGGGGAGGTGCCCGGGGCGCTGTTGGCCGACCGGCCGGAAAAAGCGGAAAAAGCCTTGGATGAGTATCGGCAGATTTTTGGGAAAGACAACTTTTATGTGGAACTGATGGACCACGGGTTGGCCGACCAAAAAAAAGTGTTCCCCAAACTGGTGGAACTGGCCAAAAAGTTCGACGCGCCGCTGGTGGCCACCAACGATTGCCACTATTTTCGAAAAGAAGACAATTTGGCCCACGACGTGTTGCTGTGCATCGGCACGGGCAAAACCATCGACGATCCCAAACGGCTTAAATACGCGGTGCCGGAGTTTTATTACAAGTCCAACGCCGAAATGCTTCAAGTGTTCGGTGAAATTCCCCAGGCGTTGAAAAATACCCTGGCCATTGCCGACCGGGCCCATCTGGAATTAAAGTTCAACCAAATTCTGTTGCCCCGCTACGATGTGCCCGTGGGCGATTCGCCCGAGACCTATCTGGAAAAATTGTGTTTGGAAGGACTTAAAAAACGGATGGGCCACATTCGGCCCGAATACAAAACCCGATTGGACTACGAGCTGGGCATTATACAAAAGATGGGGTTTGCCACCTACTTTTTGATCGTGTGGGACTTCATTCGCTTCGCCCGCACCCAGGGGATTCCGGTGGGGCCGGGGCGCGGGTCGGGCGCGGGGGCGTTGACGGCCTACGCCCTGTCGATCACCAATATTGATCCGATCCAAAACGGGTTGCTTTTTGAGCGGTTTCTCAACCCGGAACGGCGGTCCATGCCCGATTTGGACATCGACTTTTCAGATGACGGGCGTGAAAAAGTCATCGCCTATGTCCGGTCAAAATACGGCGAGACGTGCGTAGCGCAAATCATCACGTTCGGGTCCATGCTGGCGCGGATGGTGGTGCGCGACGTGGGCCGGGTGTTGGGCATTCCGTTGCAGGAAGTGGACCGTGTGACCCGTCTCATCCCGAGGGAGTTGGGTACCACGCTCCACAGCGCCTTGGGGGCCGTGCCGGAACTTCAGCAAGTGTATAAATCCGACCCTCAGATCAAGCGTCTGTTGGATTTGGCCCAGAAGTTGGAAGGTGTCAAGCGGCACACCGGTGTTCATGCGGCGGGAACGATTATCGCGGCGGGTGAACTGACCCAGCATGTGCCTTTGGCGAAAGGATCGCGGGACGTGGTGACCACGCAGTACAACGATGAGGCTCTGTTGAAACTGGGTCTGTTGAAAGTGGACTTTTTGGGTTTGAGGACGTTATCGGTGATCCGCGACGCGGTCACGCTGGTTCGTCAACGGCATGAACCTGACTTTGACATCGATAAAATTCCCGTGGACGACGGGGCCGCGTTTAAGCTGTTGGCCCAGGCCAAAACCGCCGGGGTGTTTCAACTGGAATCGGCCGGCATGCGGGATCTGCTTCGCAAACTGAAACCCACGACGTTGTCGGACGTGACCGCGCTGATCTCGCTGTACCGGCCGGGCCCCATGGGGTCGGGCATGTTGGACGAGTTCGTGTCGCGCAAACACGCCCGCTCGAAAGTTCGCTTCGACCACCCGTTGCTGGAACCCCTGTTGGCGGACACCTACGGCATCATCGTGTATCAAGAACAAGTGATGCAAATCGCCCAGGTGTTGGCGGGCTATACGCCGGGCCAAGCGGACGTGTTGCGCAAAGCCATGGGTAAAAAAATCCCGGAAATTTTGCAACAGCAAAAAGAAACCTTTCTCAAGGGATGCGCGGAAAAGAAGGTGGACAAAAAAATCGCCGAAAAAGTATTCGATCTCGTCGTCCAGTTCGGCGGGTATGGGTTTAACAAAAGCCACGCGTCGGCGTATGGGTTGGTCAGTTACCAAACGGCATTTTTAAAGGCCAACTTTCCCGTGGAGTTTATGACAGCGGTGTTGACATCGGAAATCGGCCATTCGGCTTTGGGTTCAAAGGAAGTGGAATCGAAAATGGTGTCTTATATGGGCGAGGCCCAAGACATGGACATCGAAATTTTGCCGCCCGATGTCCAGCGGTCGGGCGATGTGTTCTCGGTTGAGAGCCCCCCCGAGGAGAAAAAGGCGCCGCGGATTCGATTTGGTTTGTTGGCGGTTAAAAATGTGGGGGAAGGCGCGGTGTCATCAATGCTGGAAGCCCGTAAAAAGGGGCCGTTTGCGTCGTTGGGGGACCTGTGCGCCCGCGTCGACACGCGCCAATCGAACCGGAAGGTGCTGGAATCGTTGGTCAAGGCGGGGGCGTTTGACGGGTTTCGGCCGGTGTTGGGCGACGAGCCCGCCGCGGTGCGCATGCTGGCGCTGTGTCGGTGGCGAGCGCAAATGCTGGCCGATGTGGAGGGCGCGCTGAACCGGTCGTCCAGCGCCAAGGAAGAGGCGTCTGTGGGTCAAGGCGCGCTGTTTGATTTGGGCGCGGTGGCGGCGGCCAAACCCGCGCCGGGATCGTCGGGCGCGTCCTCGGCGGCTCCCTGGGCGGAACACGAGTTGTTGGCCAACGAAAAAGAAGTGTTGGGCTTTTATTTGTCGGGCCATCCCTTGGCGCGTTACCGCAAAGAGTTGTCCAGTTACACGTCGCACACCTTGGGCACGTTGCCGGAAACGGGGTTGGTGCGGGTGGCGGGCATGATCGTGAACACCAAAAAAACCGTCACCAAAAACGGCCATGCCATGAGCCGGTTTAAGCTGGAAGATTTGGACGGAGAAATTGAATGCGTGGTGTTTCCCAAAACCTTTACGCCCGAAATCGCCCGGGTGCTGGTGGCCCACGAGATGGTGGTGGTCAAAGGCCGGGTGGAACCCCGGGCCGACGATAAAAACTTGTTGGTGGAAGAGGTGGTGCCGCTCAAAGAGGCGCGGGAACGGTTCATTAAACGGTTGGTGGTGCGCCTGTCGACGGCGGGGTTGGAGGAGGACATGGTGGGGAAAATTCATCGCGTCTGCGCCGGGCATCCGGGATCGGCGCGGGTGTGTTTTGAATTGGACACGCCCACCCACGGGATGTTTCGTTTGGTGTCCGAACGGGCGGTGGCCCCCACAGACGGAGTGCTCAACGAATTGCAGTCGATCGTCGGCGCTGACCGGGTTGAATTGCAGGCCTGAGTCCCGGGTGGGGGGGGGGCCGACCAATTGAAGGGGAGGTCGTCGGCATCGTATAATACGGGGAATTTTTAAAACGAAGGAGGGGTCCAATGAAAAAGTATCGTGTGGCGGTGGTGGGCGCCGGGGCCGTGGGCGTCGAAATGATTCGCGTATTGAAAAACCGAAAATTCCCTTTAGAAGAACTGCGCGTCTTGGCGCGCACCGAACGGCCCCTGGTCGTCGACGGTCAAACGTATCACGTTCGACCCACGACGCCCGAGGCCTTTGACGGGATCGACGTGGGTTTGTTTGCCGGAACGGAAGGGGACAAGGGCGCCGCCGTCACGTTCGGCAAAGAAGCCATCGCCCGGGGCGCGGTGGTGATCGACAACGGGGCCGACTACCGCATGGACCCCACCGTGCCGTTGGTGGTTCCGGAAGTGAACGGGGACGCTTTGAAAAATCACAAGGGCATCATCGCCAATCCCAACTGCACCACCGCGGTGCTGTTGATGGGATTAGCGCCGTTGCATCGGGCGTTCGGCGTGAAACGGGCCGTGGTGTCCACGTATCAGGCGGTGTCGGGCGCGGGCGGAAAAGCCATCGACGCACTCAAAGATCAGTCTCGCAAGGTGTTGGCGGGTGAACCGATCACGGATTTGGGCGGGTTTCCCAACCCCATCGCGTTCAACGTGCTGGCCAACAACTGGAAAATTGAGGAACGCGGCTATTCCAACGAAGAATGGAAAGTCGTCAACGAGACCCACAAAATGTTGGACCCCCGCATTCAGCTGTCGGTGACGACGGTGCGGGTTCCCGTGGCGGTGGGTCACGGGGAATCGGTGTGGATCGAGACCGAAAAACCGATCAGCGCCGAGTCGGCGCGGGCGGTTCTGGCGAAAGCGCCCGGCGTGCGGGTGGTGGACGAAGCGTCGCCTCTCGACGGCGTCACGTGCCCCATGCCGATTTTGGCCGCGGGACGGGAAGACACGTTGATCGGCCGCATCCGCGGCGATCTGTTCAGCGATCGGGCTTTGGCGTTCTGGGTGGTGGGCGACAATTTGTGGAAAGGCGCGGCTCTCAACGCCGTGCAGATTGCCGAAACGCTTATCGCCAATGGGTGGCTGAAACGGACTCCCTAAACGTTCTTCTTTTGGGCGGTCGGGGGCAGTTGGGGACCGACCTGGTCCGCACCAATCCCGGCCACCGGCTAACGGTTCATGGCCGGTCTGACGCGGACGTTACCGACGCCCCGGCTTTTGAGCGATATGTGCGGTCGGCATCACCGGAGGTGGTGTTGAACACGGTCGCTTTCAACAAAACCGAACAATGCGAAGACGATCCTCTCACGGCCCTGGCGGTGAATACCTTGGCCCCGCGGCGGTTGGCGGCTTTGTGCGCCGACCTCAACGCCCGGTTGGTCCACTTTTCGACCGACTTTGTTTTTGATGGCCTGAAAGGGTCTCCCTACGACGAGTCCGACGCGCCCGCTCCCGCGAATCTGTATGGGTTTTCCAAGTATGGGGGGGAACGGTTTGTGGCCTTGGGATCTCCTGAAAATCTCGTGATACGAACCTCGGGTCTCTATGGCGAGGCGGGCTCGCGGGCCAAGGGAGGCAATTTTGTCCACACGGTGTTGACGCGGGCCCGGTCCGGTCAGCCGTTGCGGGTGGTCAACGACATTTTTTTTTCGCCCACCTGGACCGCGGACCTGGCTGAGAAAACCTGGTCTTTAATGGAGGCCCCTACGGCGTGCGGGATTTATCACCTGGCCAACGGCGGGGGCTGTACGTGGTTTGAATTCGCCCGGGCCGTTTTGGAAACGGCGGGTTTGACGGCGTCGGTGGAACCTCTTTCGTCGTCTCAGTGGCCGGGAAAAATGCGCCGATTGCCCGACACGCGTCTGGCCTCTGTCCGATGGGGATCGTTGGGCCTGGCGCCCCTGCGTCCGTGGCGGGACGCGTTGTCGGCTTACCTTCGGCGCGTGCCGGGTTGACCCCTTTGTTCTATGATGAAGCCGTATCCGAAGGGACAGGGGGACCTGCGATGAACGCGAGCGACGGACGGATCGCCAAAGAAGTCATGGATATTCGGGGCGTGGCCGCTTACTTGGGTCTGGGCAAATCAAAGATCTACGGTTTGATCCGCGATCGAAAAATCCCAGCTTCTCGGATCGGTCGGCAATACCGTTTTTCCAAGGATGTCATCGACGCGTGGCTACGCGACAACCTCATCACGCGTCCAGAAGGAGTTCCGTCGAAAACGGGCGGGACCGTCGACCGACGGTAAAGAAAACCGTTACCGACGGAGCCCCCCCCTTGCTTTTTTTTTCGCAAATGCTAAAGTCTTTGTCGTAACGGTGGTTTAATTCGCACGAACAAGGAGGTGACACACATGGCACAAAAAGTCGCGAAGGCCGGCGTCAAGAGGGAAGACGGGTTCCTCTACTTCATTGACAAGCAGGGCGATGTGTCCCGAGCGAAGATGGCTCGTGGCGGTAAAAAAGGCGGCAAGCCCCAGAAAGTCACGAAGGTGGGCGTTAAGAAAGAGAAAGGCTACCTGTACTTCCTGGACAAGCAAGGGGACGTTTCCCGCGCCAAAATGGTTCGCCGCTAAACGGCAACCCTGTGCGCCCCTGGGGCGCACGCTCGTGGACGATGTCAGCGGGGTCGCTCGATCCCTTTTTCCGTCGTCTTTCCAGAACCCCGCTCTCCTCCCTTAGGAACACCGAAGGAGGGGGGCGGGGTTCGGATTTTTAGGGGACTGGGCAGTACGGGCCTTCATGTTGCGGGAAGAGTTTATTTTCCGAGAAGCGCTGGCAAAAGGTGGACGAGACGGTCGCGCTGGTCACCTTGAAGTTCGAGCTGGCCGTTTTTAACGGCGCCGCCCACACCCAGTTTTTTTTTCAGAGTCACCAACAGGTTTTCTTTCCCTTCCGGGTGCATGTTGAGACCGCCAAGAATCGTGACCGTTTTACCGGCGCGGCCGGCTTTTTCGAACCGAACCGAATACGAGGAGGAGGGGCCCGGAATTGTCATGGCTCATTTTCCCAAAAAATCGGCTTTTCATCAAATCCTTCCAACGAACTAGCCGATTATTTCCTAAAATACGTTTCTATGAGTTCCTTTTCTTTGGCGTTGGTGGCGGCGTTTTTTTGGGGAACGTCGGCTCTTCTTGAAAAATGGGGGTTGCGCAATAGCGATCCCATGGCCGGGGTGTTGGCCCGGACCCTCGGAGTGGTTGTGGGCGTTGTCTTATTTTCTGTTTTGGTCCCGGAAGCGCCGCGACGGTTCCTGCACATGGATGGGCGCTCTAAAATGGTGTTGATGGGCGGCGGTTTAATGGCCAGCGTGGTGGCCCAGGCCTTTTTTTATCGGGCTCTTAAACACGGCGACGTGGGCCGGGTGGCCGCCGTGGGCGGGGCGTGGCCGGTGTTTGCGTTTCTTTTAAGCGCGCTCATTTTTCATGAACCCGTCACCCGCGGCAAAGTGCTGGGCATTGCGCTCGTTACGTTGGGGGTTTTTTTTCTTAAATAGGAGGACAGGATGGCTCAAGAATTTTCGTTTGACGTGGTCAGCAAAGTGGACTTGCAGGCGATGGACAACGCCGTCAATTCGGCTCTTCGGGAGCTCACCACCCGGTTCGATTTCAAAGGGAGCGTCAGCCGCCTGGAACTGGATAAGAAGGCCAACACGTTGACCTTGTATTCCGACAACGATGGAAAACTGAAAAGTGTGGTGGACATTCTTCAAAACCGTTTGGTCAAACAAAACATCCCTTTGAAATCTCTGGACTACGGTCCCGTGTTGCCCGCCGAGGGTGGTACGGTGCGCCAGGTGGCCAAAATTGTCCAGGGCGTCGCTTCGGAAAAGGCCAAAGAAATGGTGCGGGCCATCAAAGACGCCAAAATGAAAGTTTCGCCTTCTATTCAAGGGGACCAACTGCGCGTCACGGGCCGGTCCAAAGACGAACTCCAACAGGCCATGGCTCTTCTTCGCGGCCAGGATTTCGGCATCGCCCTTCAATTCGTTAATTTCCGGTGAGTCGGATTTTTTCTTGAACCGTTGGCTGAAACGGGCCGCCCTGGTAGTGATGGCCGGGGGTCTGTTTTTTCTTGTCGGCGCCGGGTTTTATTTTGTTCGCGAAAGAGTGGTGGACGACCGGCGAATTCCGTTCCCTTCCTCAGCGCGTGAAATGTTCGGTTCCCCGCCGTCTTCTTTGGCGGACCGCCGAACCGGCCGGATCCCCTGGGCGGCCGCCGGGGCGCCCCTCCTCACGACGATCACGTCCGTTCCAGATGCCGCCGTTCTCCTGAAAGACCATCCAGAAACTGATTTTAAATGGGACCCGGCCGTGCCGGGGACGGCGAGGGTCACGTTGGGAGATGTCTCTGGTCGAACCCGGTTGGTTTCCTTGGCGGCGGCCGCGGGATCTGTTTTTGAATGGCGGGGTGTCATGCCGGCGGGGGCGTGGTTTCAGTGTCGAATCGGATTATTGGCGACGGAAGGGGGAGTCCGGTTTTCGCTCGACCTGGAGGAGAACCCTGCGGGAGAAACCAAACGCGTGTTTTCCGAAATGCTCTCGGCAACCCGTCTCAGGGGGTCAGAAAAAGGGCCCTGGATTCCCCACTGGTGGTGGTCGTTGGTTCAACCCCCGGAACACCCCGATGAACAGTGGCGCGCCGTTCGAGTTGACCTGTCGGATTGGGGAGGCCGGATGGTTCGGGTTCGGCTGACCACCGCCGTGGTCGAGCCGGTTGGTTCCGAAGAGTCCGGTGTGGCGTTGTGGGGGACGCCGGAAATTAGGTTTCCTCAACCAGCGCCCGTTGCTTTGCGGTCTCGAAAGAACCCGCTTGATCTCCCAATTCTCCTGGCGGTGTTTGAATCCACGTCGGACGACCTGGTGTTTCCGCCACAAACAGGTCGATCGCGCCTGTCTGGGTTTTTAGGGGAATCCGTATGGTTCCCGTTTTTTTACACCGCGGATGTGCGCCCTCTCCAATCCCTGGAAAGCCTGGTTTTTATATCGTCGACCGCCTGGCCCGAAATTCTAGGCCGTCAGGGATACCGGACGCGGGCCGTGGGGGCCTTTTCCGATGAAATGATGGGCCTGTTGGACCATGCGGGATTTGAAGAAATTCATCGGCTCCCTCTCGACGGATACGACACAATCCGGGCGGCGGGGCGGGCCGCGTCATGGGTGCGGGATTCTTCTTCCGCGGGCGATTTGGTGTTTCTCTATTTTTCGGATATGCCGCGTGGGCGGTGGGGGCCCGTCCGGTATTGGGCCCGGGGAATTCCAATCGGGTCCTCCCATTGGGCCCGATGGAAACGAGCGGGCGAGGATGCATACCGTGACGACTATTTTGGCCGTGTCGTGGACACGGTGGACGAAAAAGAAGAGGAATGGATTGCGGGCGCCGTATCGCTGAGGGGACGGGGCCGGGTTCCAGTCCCGGTCGTTAATAAAAAGTCCGGCCGGTCCAAAATGGTGTTCCTGGACGATTCCGGTGGAGGGATGAGGGAACGGGAAATCCGAGTTGTTTTCGGACTGCGTTCGTTGCAACGCTGGGCCCCCGGCCTGTGCCGATCCCCGGGGCAAATCCCGGATGTGGGGCCGACTGTGGTGGGGGCCCTCCAAATTCCCGTTGCGTCGGAGCGCGGGCGGGTTTGGGCCCTGGACAAAGCGGTTTCGTTGTCGGATTCCAGCGGTGCCTGGGTGGTTCGGTCGGCCGGGGCCAAGGCGGTGGTGGTGGATGGGCGATACAAGTATATTCGTCACGGGTCCCGCCAAGCCTGGACGTCCGTCAGGAGGGGAGCTATTCGAATCGATTATCCGGCCGAAGAGGTGTTCGATTTGTGGAACGATCCCGGAGAACGCAAAGACTTGGCTCGGGAACGAAGAAATTTGCTGGCGCGGTTGCGCGATGTTCTTGATGAACTGGATCCGGACCCGGCGGAGGTCCGGTTATCTTTCCTGAATCCCACGGGCCGGCGGGTGGACGGAATGGTCAATTGCGTTCAGGGTGAACTGGGAGAGGTCGTTAGTTCCGTGGGCGGTCGCCGGATGGGGGCTTATGAATTTATTTTTTCAACCAACGCGGTATCCGGCGACATCCGGTTTCGAACCTGGCCGCCGTTGGTCCCGTTTCGTTTGCGGGTCTTGGTGGACGGGAAATCTTTGGATCCGTCCCGTATCCAAGTGGGACGGTGGGGAATCCCCCTGTTTGAAATCAAGGGAGATGAATGGTTCGACAAAACAAAGTTTGGGTGGATGGATGGTTGGGCCCCGCCTCGGTCGTCCACGGACACCGTTGTGTCGTTGGGACGTGTGGCGCCGGTCCCATCCGAGGTGTCCCCATGACCTTTCGTGAACGGGCGCGCGACAGCGTTGGGCTTCTTCGTCAATGGGGCCTGGCCGGCGGGCGAGACATGGTGGCGACCACGCGGGACTCGTTTGTGTCCGTGGAAGGCCGGGCGGGGGTGGCCGTGTTCGTGGGATTATGGGCGTTGGGGCGATGTCAGGCCGGTCCTTGGGCTGTGTGGGGTCCGGAACTGGGCGGGGAAATTGTTCCGGACGTTCACATGGGGTATGCCGGAGAAGCGGTGGGAGCCCAGGTTTTATTGTTGGGGATCCATATTTTGCTGGGGGCGGCGTGGGGGGTGGCGGCAAAAAATGCAGGAGGGTTCATGGCCAGGGTGTGGCCGAGGTTTTCTGTCTATCGGTTGAAACCCTGGATCGGCGGCGTGTTGAGCGGGGTGGCCATCTTGGCCGGCCATGGGATATTGTTGATTCGT
Organism: Elusimicrobiota bacterium; assembly: GCA_016715645.1. Taxonomy (GTDB): domain Bacteria; phylum Elusimicrobiota; class Elusimicrobia; order FEN-1173; family FEN-1173; genus JADKHR01. The sequence continues at coordinate 33,216 of JADJZR010000004.1, forward strand.
GACGTGGCGCGTCACCCGGCGCTGTTTCAGGAGACGTTCTTGGATCGGGGAGGATGGATGGCCGCCATTCAACGGGCGGCGCTCCTGCCGGAAACGGCCCCGTGGACGGCGGTGGGAACCGTGGCGGTTGCGTTCTGGATGGTCCTGGCGGCCGGAGAATGGGGGGTGCGGTTTTTCCGTTGGTGGATGAATTTCCCGCGGCCGACCCGGCTGGCCACGATGGTGTTGGGCGGAGCCCTGGTGGCCTTTGCGGCGGGTGTGTGGGGCGTGGGTCGGATACAGGCGCAACGAAACGCGGGGCCTAACCTTCTTTTGATTTCCGTGGACGGGTGGCGAACGTCGATGAGCGAAACGACAGGAGATGTGTCCGCGCTGAAAAAAAAGGGGCAAGGTCCCCGTGTTCGTTCGTCAACGGTGGCGCCCAGCGCGGACCTTTCGCCGTCGTTGGCAACGGCTTTGTCCGGCTTGTCTCCGGGGACCCACGGGATCCGCCATGACTTCGTATCGGCCGACGACAGGTTGCGCGGGGTGGAGACCTTGCCGGACTTGTTAAAAAAGGGTGGTTGGACCACCGTTCTTCTGGCGGACGGTCCATCGGGTTTCATTGATCGGATGGCTGGCCGATTTGAACATCGCCATGTGGCTTCTTCCCACGCGGGGGTTCGGATGGGGCGCAGGCTGGTGGAACGGTCGCCCCACATTCTGCCGTACCTTTCGGGCCGATGGGGCCGGCGGTTGGGATTGCGGGGATCCGTTTTGATGGCGGATCCGGCCCTTCTGGCGGACGAGGTTGACCATGTGTTGGGCGGCCTAAAGAACCGGCCCAAATTTTTTCTTTGGGTCCATTTTTCGTCACCAAATTCGACCTGTGCGGTGGTGTCGCCCCGAGCGGCGGGGCGGCTGGGTTTGGCCAACGACCCTTTTTTTCGCCGGCCGGGCCGGGGGTTTGACCCCTCGCCTTTGACGGTTACCGACGAAAACGTCCTGCGGCGTTTTTACGCGCAATCGCTTCGAGAAACACACGCGGCCATCCGGCGGATATTTGAGGACCTGGCTCGTCGGCGGATGGACACGTCCACGGCCGTGGTGGCGTGGTCGCCTCGGGCGGCTCTGTTGTCTTCCGACGATTTGGATCGGGTTCGCCGATTGGATGGGCCGGCGTTTGAAGGCCTTCCCTTTTTCGTTTGGGAAGGGGCCCTGCCGATGGAGATCGGCGGCGGTCGCACCGAGGGCCCCGGGCGAGCGATGGATGTGGCTCCCACGGCCGCGCGTCTGGTGGGCGTGGACACCCCGTCCGTTTGGGAAGGTGTTTCCATGACGGAAGGGCTCCCTTCCGGAGAATGGGGTGCGATTTCTATTGAATCAAGTGATCCAACCGACCCGGTGGCCCATGGGCTGGGTCTGCCGTCTCCCTGGGAAATTTTGGTGGAAGACCGCGCGTGGCCTGGCCGGTATTGCCGCAATCCCGCTTGGGAAGACCCGTTTCTTATTTTTCGCAACCGGTCTGTTCGGTTGGGGTCGGAGCGGGTGTTGTATCGGCCGGGCTTGCAGAGAGTCGACTGGTCGTTTGATTCCGTATCAGTTCCAACGACCGGGACGCCGTGGGTTCTCGCTCGGGCCCACAAGGAACGGATCAAAGAGTTGAAAGACATTTTTTTCCGGACTCTTGCGCGGGATTCGGGCTGGCGCCCGCAAAACGATTACTGGATCCCGGAATCTTTTTTGAGAGAAATGCCGTTGGAGCCCGGGGAGGACGAAAGGACACGCAGGCGAATGCCGCGTTTTTGAACGGATTCCAAATAGAGGGTAGAGGGAAACGATCGTTCGAGAGGAGCGACGCCACGCGCCCGAACGAAATCGGTGACCAGTAAAGTGAGGGCCGCGGCCGCCGAAAATCCCGCAACCCGTTGCAAAGCCGAGAACCCGGTCGCGCCATCTTCGTATTCCAGCAGGTCGTATGTCCACTCGAGCGGTTGGCCCGATTGTTGGCCGCTGGCCACGACGCGCAAAATCGCCATGTCGCGGACCTCGGGATGTTCCAGACGGGGTTGTGCGACGGCCAAGAAAAGACTCCGGGGCGACACCGATAGGCCGTTGACGGCCGTTAATTTTTCATCGAGAAGACCCAGCTCTTTCAGGGCTAAAACCTTTTCGTAGTGCCCGGGGTAGCGAAGTGTTTTGAAAACATAACTTCGTACGCGTCCTTCAAATGTCCAGGGAGATGTTGATGTGGCTCCGCCCGTGACAAAGGCCTCAACCGGCCCCAGCGGGGCGGGAAAAGAAATGTCTTCCCGATCCGAAAACCCCGCCCGTTCGGTCACTTGCCCGTTTTTTAGAATATGGGATTTCCCAAAATATTGGGCCAAAACGCCTTCCAAATCAGACACCCGTTTGTACCCCAACGGGGGAATGGGCCGTTCGGGCAAGGCCCCGGCATAGAGGCGCACGCTCTCAATTTTTTCCAGGTGAGCGATGGCTTCGGCGGCCACCGCGTTGCATAGGCCGGGGGCTAATCCGGCGTCGGGAACCAACGCCACCCCCATTTTTTGGGCAGGCCGGTCCAATCTCAAAATTTCTTGGGTGGTCTCAAAGGGACCTCCCAAGTCCACGTAATGGGTTCGGGCGGCGATAGAGGCCCGGGCCGCGCCCAAGTTGAGGCGGCTGGGCAGGGCGCTGAGGGCCCCGTCGTGGCCGAGAATGGTTTTGTAAAGGTCCGATTCTCGTCGGGCATCCACAGCCGATGCGGTCAGGCGCGGACAGGGAGCCCCGCGGGCGGACAGCAGGGTGCGAATCCGTTGGATGGCGGCGCGTGATTTGGATAGGGAAATGTCGGCCAGAGTCACCCTCGTGGCGGACCCGTTCAACGCCAAATCAAAGGCCGCGGCCACTCCTTGGGTCCCCGCGCCCAGAACGATGTAGGTGTTTTTCATGGGATCGCGGATTGTTGTGCCAACAACGGTGTCACGTCTTTGGCCCGCAGGGGGCGGCCCAGCAGAAATCCCTGGGCTTCTTCGCATCCGAGCGCTCTTAAATAGGTCAATTGTTCCTCGGTTTCAACGCCTTCCGCCACAACGGTCAGGCCCAGACTATGAGCGATACCCACAATGGCATGGGTGATGGCCGTGTTGTCTTTGGCACGGGGGACGCCTTGGACGAAGCCCCGGTCGATTTTGAGCGTATTGAGCGGAAACAGCCTCAGGCAACTCAAAGACGAATAACCGACTCCAAAATCGTCGATTGAAATGCGCAAACCCATTTCTCGCAGGCTCCGCAAAACCTTAACGGATTGGTCTACGTCGTGCATGGCGGCCCCTTCGGTGATTTCCAGTTCCAAAGCGAACCCGTGGGTTGCCATTTTAGTAAACGCGGCGCCGAACTGGGCCGTCATGTTGTCTTGCTGAAACTGGCGCGGGGACACGTTAACGGCGATCCCCACACCCGACCGACCGGCGTTGCGCCACGAGTGGGCCTGTGCGCACGCGGCGTTGACCACCCAATCGCCGAGGCTTAAAATCAAGCCGGTTTCCTCGGCAATGGGGATAAATTCCAACGGAGACACCATTCCCCGTTGGGGGTGGTTCCAGCGGATAAGGGCTTCCAGTCGGGTCAAATGGCCTGCGGCCACGTTGTAGATGGGTTGATAGAACAATTCCAGTTCTCCCCGTTCAGCGGCATGGCGCAACTCAGTTTCAATGCGCAGTTTGGAGACGAGACGGGAATAGTTTTCGCGGCTGAACAGTTCCACGCAATTTTTTCCGGCTTGTTTGGCCCGTTGCATGGCGCTTTCGGCCTCGTTCAAAAGAGCCTCGGCGGTGGCGGCGTCGGGGCTGTTGAGGGTGACGCCGAAACTGGCGGTGACCGTAATCTCCTCGGGGCCCACGTCGCAGGGGGACGCGATGAGTTCGCGCATGCGGTCGGCGAACACCACGGCGGCGCGGTCGTTGGGAATCCCGTCGAGCAATATGGCGAACTCATCGTCGCCCAGCCGGGCCACGGTATCGCCCACGCGGGCGAACGATCGCAATCGGGCGGCCACGGCTTCCAGGAGTCGGTCGGCCGGTTCGTGACCGAGCCGTTCGTTGACCGCTCGGAACCGGTCCAGATCGACATAGATCACGGCCAAAATATAGCCGGGTTGGCGTTTAATCCGGTCGATCACGTTGGTGAGCCGGTCCATAAACAGAGCGCGGTTGGCCAAGCCGGTGACCTTGTCGTGGAACCCTTCGTGGCGAAGGCGCTCTTCGGCTTCTTTGCGGGACGTGATGTCGGTTTGCGATCCGACGACCCGGTACGGCGCGCCGGACGCGTCTCGAACCATCAAGCCCCGGGTGGAGACCCATCGGTACCCGTTGTCACGGTGGCGGATGCGGTATTGAATTTCCAGCGTGTCGTGGCCTTCGCGGCCCAAATGGTCGAACGACTGCAACACCAGCTCCGCGTCGTCCGGATGAATGCGGTCCCACCAGGCTTTGGGATGGTTTTCAAACTCCGTTTCAGCGAACCCCAGGATGCTTTTCCATCGGGGCGAGAAAAAATACGGTCGCTGGGCAGATGCCAGTCAAACAATCCGTCGTTGGCGGCTTGCGCGGCGATGGCGTAACGCTCTTCCGAGGATTTCAATGCGTCCAAGGCGTTGCGGCGGGCGGTGATGTCGCGGGCGATCAAAACGGCCTGATCGTCAACGGCCGAACGCAGACGGGCTTCGTAAAACAGCATTCCCCGCGTTCCCAAAAAGCCGAATTCCAACGAGCCCGTTTCGCGCGTGCGACGCGCGTGGGTCAACGCTTCGTGCAAGCGACGACCAATGTCGGAGTTGGGAAACTCGGCGAGGGTTTTTCCGATCCATTCCCACGCGGGCCGGCCCAGTTCGTCCAGGGCCGTCCCGCTGGTTTCCAGAATGAGTCCCTGTTGATCAATGACCAGAAAAATATCGGGAAACGCTTCGAAGACAGCGCGCAGGTGCGAGGCGGTCCGCGCCATTTGAAGCGCGTTAGCGTGAAGGGAGTTCTGGAGGGATCGGCGGACTTCTTCGTCTTTCCACAGCGCGTCGTTGACGGCCCGAACCCACCGGCGAAACAAGAGAGTCATCGCGCCGGTGGGGCCTCGGAAAAAGTTTCTGTATTGCGCTTTAAGCCGATCGTGAAGTTTGACCACGGTCCCGTCCTTGGTTGTCTATCCTTACACATATAGCCCCCCAAAGCTTCAAAATCAACCCCCCCCAACGGTTGGGAATGGGGCCGCCGGTGCTGGTTTTCCGCGGTCGGCGATGGGCGTTCGCTTTTGGTAAAATCGAGGTCACTTTCAGGGGAGGCCGATCCATGACCGTTTCGCCCGCTTTGTTGGAAACGCTGAAATCCATCGACGATGTCAAAGTGTTCTTAAAAACTCTTCACGATCATTTCGGCGATCGGATGGCCATCGCCACCAGCGGCCAATTGACGGGAGAAGTCATTTTGGATCTGTGCGTGAAGGCGGGTTTCAAGCCCCGGGTTTACACGGTGGACACGAAACGTCTTTTTCCGGAAACCCTGGCCCTCTTCGATGCGGTGGAAAAAAAATACGGGATAAAAATCGAGCGTTATTATCCGGATCCCGCCGAGCTCAAGACCCTGGTCGAAGAGAACGGGGAATACCTGTTCTTTGATTCGAAAGAGAAACAGGAATTGTGTTGCCGGGTTCGAAAAGTATTGCCCAACGAACGGGTGTTGCGGACCTTGGACGTGTGGGTGACGGGGTTGACGGCGGACCAGTCCGCCAGCCGCCAGAAAATGCCCCGGGCCGAAATTATTGAGCGCGTGGAAGACGGGAAGAAACGATCTCTTTTGAAAGTGTCGCCGTTGGTCGATTGGCCCGAATCCAAGGTGAGGGAGTATGCCAACGCCAACGGCGTGCCCGTGAACCCCCTGATGAACCGGGAATTTCCAGGCGGGTGGCGCTACGAATCGTTGGGATGCGTGATCTGCACGACCCCCATCGGTCCGTTCGAATCCCGTCGAGCGGGTCGCTGGCGGTGGTTGAACCAAGACGCATCGAAAGAATGCGGTCTGCACCTGCCGCCGCCGACCCATGGTTGAGACCGGCGAATTGTTGGATGTCGCCCGGGAGGCCGCGTTTGCCGCGGGGCGGCGCGTGATGGAGGTTTTGCGTTCAACGGTTGAAACGGCCCGCAAAGCGGACCATTCGTTGGTCACCAACGCCGACCATGAGGCGAACACGGTGATTTTAACGGCACTGCGCCGGTCTTTTCCGGAACACGGGATATTGAGCGAGGAAACCGGACGGGAAGGTCCGGTCTCGGCCGAGTATGTGTGGGTGGTGGATCCTCTCGACGGAACCCGGGCGTTCGTCCGCGGTTTGGCGGGGTTCAGCGTTCATGTGGGCCTTCTCAAGGAGGGGCGTCCCCACGCGGGGGTGGTGTTCGACCCTGTGGCGCAAACCTGTTTTGAGGCGCAACGGGGTCAGGGAGCTTTTTTAGTGGGGCCGGGCCGGCGGGTTCCACTTCGCGTGTCATCGCGGGCCGATTGGTTGGCCATGCCCGTTATCACCTCCAAGGGGTTCCCCCCGGACCTTCGCCGAAGCCTGGAACAAAAGTGCGGTTTGTCCTTTTTAGAGCCCATTAACAGCGTGGGCGTGAAGGTGGGGTATATGGTTCGGCGGTTGGCGGACATTTACTTAAACCATCATCCGGTCCGGTATTGGGACACCTGTGCGCCCCTGGTGATCCTGGAAGAAGCCGGGGGGCGCATGACCCATTGGGACGGCACGCCGCTTTCCTTTGCAGCGGCGGAAGGCAACGCTCATCCGCACCCAACAGTCGCCACAAACGGTGTGCGCCACGAGGAATTGGTGTCGTTGTTGGCGTCTTTTCCGAAACCGTGAAAACGAAACCGTTGGATCTGCGGCGGTTGACCGAACGGGACCTGGTGTCGCGGTTGGCCGACGACAACAACGATCTTCGATGGGCGTCGTTTCAGGAGTTGTGTTCCCGGGCCGAAAAAAGGGGTTGGGAAGCTTACGGTCTCATGACCCAAGATACGGAACTCGCTCGTTTGTTCGTGTCGCCCAAAGACCCGTTCGATGCCGTGGGAGCCCTGGTGGGGTTGTCGACCTACGATCGGATTCGAACCGCGTGGCCAGACGCGGTGGAACGAAAAATTGAAAACGGCGGCCGGGAGTTGACCATCGATTTCCGCCATCGGCGGTTGGACGTGGTGTGTTTGGGCGAAACGCCCTGGCCCGTTCAGGGCGAAACACCGGAAGGGCAGGAAGGGTTGGGCGAGGTGGAGTTTTGTGTCACCGACGTGTCCGCGTTTTCGGCCCGTGTGGGCCAGTTAAAAGGAGATTTACGGGGACGGTTAATTTTGTTGCCGGGTTCGGAGGGGGCGGCGTTGCACACGAGGTTTCTGTTGGCCCATGTCCCCGGGCCCCGGGGAACCCGGACAGTGCTGGTTCAGCTAGTCCAAGGATAAATCCCCCGACTTGGGTGGGGCGGCTACGCCATGGTTTCCGGGTCCACGTCGAGGTGAAGGGTTGTTCCTGCGGGCGGGGTGAAAGAACGGGCCAGACGGATCCAATGATCCATGGCGGAAAGCGGGGCTTTGATCACGGCTTGCCACTGGGCCCATCCCGCCTTCATTCGATGAAACGCCGGCGCCGGGCCCAACACGTCTCCTTCCACGGCGGGAACGTGCGATTGCATCCAACGAACAAATTGTTCCGCCGCGGATTCCGCGCCGCTCTCGGCGCGGGCGCGCACCACGGCATGGACCACCCGAGTGAACGGGGGATAGGCGGCTTCCCGTCGATAACTCAATTCGTGCTGGGCAAAAGATTCGTAGTTGCGTTCCAGAACGGCTTGAAGCGCGTAATGGTCCGGACTGGATGTTTGGATGATGACTTCCCCGGGCCGGTCGGACCGGCCCGCGCGGCCGGCCACTTGCATCAGCAACTGAAAGGTCCGTTCGGCCGCGCGAAAGTCCGGAAACGACAGGGACCGATCCGCGTCTAAAACACCCACCAAAGTTAAATTGGGAAAATCGTGGCCCTGGGCGATCATTTGGGTCCCCACGATGATGTCGATTTTTCCGCTGAGAGCGTCGCGGTAAGCCTGTTCGTGGCCCTGACGGCCGCGGACCGCGTCGCGGTCCCACCGAAACAGGCGCGCGGATGGAAACAGAGCGGTCAGGTCGGCCGCTACCCGCTGGGTGCCCCGGCCCGACATTTTCAAAACTTCGCCACGGCATTTGGGGCATTTTTCCGACAGCGGTTCCCGGTGGTCGCAGGTGTGACAATGAAGAAACGGGCCCGCCTTCTCCCGATGGAGAACCAGGCTCACGTGGCACGCGGGGCATCTCGCCACCCATCCGCAGGCGCGGCATTCCACGTGGGTGCTGTAGCCGCGACGGTTTAAAAATAGCATGGATTGTTCTCCCCGAACCAACCGTTCCCTCACGGCGTTCACCAACACATCGGAAAAATACCAGCCCTCTTTTCGCCGGTCGACCAGCCGAACGGAAGGAAACGGTCGGTTTTCCACCCGTTGGGTAAGAACCAAACGGTCGATTTCCCCCGCCTGGGCCCGGGCGTGGGTTTCCAAAGACGGGGTGGCGCTTCCCAACAACAAAACGGCGCCGTGCAGCCGGGCTTTTTCTTCGGCGGTGTCGCGGGCGTGATAGTGGGGTGTGTTGTCTTGTTTGTAAGAGGGATCGTGTTCTTCGTCGATCACGATCAGGCCCAGGGGTGTCACGGGCAAAAACAGAGCTGAGCGGGGGCCCACCACCACCCGGGCCTCGCCCGACCGCACCCGTTGCCACACGCGCCACCGGTCGCCGAGGGCCATTTCGCTGTGCCACACTTCCAGAGAGTCACCAAACCATCCACGCAGGCGGTCTTCCATTTGGGGGGTTAACCCAATTTCGGGCACCAACAACAGGGCGCCTTTCCCGGCGTCGAGGGCGGCGGTGATGGCTCGACGGTAAATTTCTGTTTTTCCCGACGCGGCCACGCCCTGTACCAACACGCGGCGGTGGACGTTTGCGGCCAGGGCGGGAAGAATGAGATCCAGCGCCGCTGTTTGGCCCGCGGTGGGCTCAAACGGCGTGGGTGTTTCCCGGGTGCGGACGGGTTCTTTGGCCGGTCGTTGGGGCGGTTTGCGTTGGCCCAGGGGGAAAACCGTGAACAGCGCTTCGCCGGGCGAACAGGAGTAACGTCGACTCATCCAATGGGCCAAGGCCATGTCCCGGGGCTCCAAAACCGGGTCGGGTTCCACGCAAGCGGCGATGTCTTTCAGTTTCGTCGTCGGCAACCCGCCGGCTTCGGGTTCGTGCAAACGGGCCACGACGCCCATTCGACGGGTTCCCTTGCCAAAAGGCGCCCAGACGCGATGACCCACTCGCACGAAGCCTTGCAAGTCGAGGGGAATGCGGTAATCGAAAAAACGGTCCAGGGGAACCGCAAACGCCACTTCGGCCAGCCGCGTGTCCAAATTATTTGTCGAGTTCGGCACGAAGACTTTTCATGTCTTCCCAGACATCCTTTTTTAAGGACGGGTTGCGCAAAAGGGCCGCCGGATGATACGTGGGCAATAGTCGTGCGGTCAAACCGTCGATGCGGAAATCCACCCAACGGCCCCGAAATTTTGAAATGCCTTCCTCGGTTTTTAACAGGGCGCGGCCCGCCGTGTTGCCCAGTGTCACCAAAAACAACGGTTGAATGATGCGCAACTGGGCGAAAAGGAAGGGGGAACACACGTCCATTTCCTCGGGCGTTGGCGGACGGTCGTTGCTCCGTTTGGTGTTGTCGGACGGATCGATCATGGGATGGCATTTGACCATGTTGGCGATGAAAACCCAGTTGACCGGTGGGTTCACGGGACCGCGCGATAAACCGGTGGCCGTCAGAATTTTGTCCAGCAGTTGGCCGGCGGGGCCCACGAAGGGTTCCCCTTGGCGATCTTCGGCATAGCCTGGTCCTTCCCCGATGAACACCACTTTGGCGTCGGGGTTGCCCACGCCAAACGCCAGGCGAATTCGCGACGCCCCCAACGGACATCGTTGACAATCGCCGATGTGATTTTGTAACCGGACCAACCGATCCGATTTCGAAAGGGATGGGTCGTCCACAAAAGCGTCGAGAACATTCGTCGGCGCCGCCGCGGCGGGGGGGAGAGAAGTGAGCCGCTCCGGCGGCTTATTCGAGGTGGGGGAGGTCCCCTTCCCGGACAGATACCGGGAACGTTTTTCAGCGACGGTTCGACGGACAGCGGAGGTGAGCGCGGCCAACTCTTCTCTATTCGTCATGGGATCGGATCATCTCCAGAAGGTTCGTTAAAACAAGGTCTGCCAAATTTTTTTTGTCTCCGGAAAACCGGTGGGGGGGTCGGCCTGCCTGAATTAAAATCGCCCGTGACCGAACCGCTCCCAGCGCGCGGGGGGAATTGGCCACAACCAGGTCCAAATTTTTTCCGCGCATTTTTTTCCGGGCGTTGGCCAAAAGATTATCGGATTCCAGGGCAAACCCCGCCAGTCGGGGAAACGCGCCCCGCCGTTCTTTTGATAACGTGGCCAAAATATCGGGATTCGCCACCAACCGGATAACCGGTGCGCCGGGCCTCTTTTTCAATTTTGACCGAGAAACCGTTTGCGGACGCCAGTCGGCGACGGCCGCCGAACCAATGACGGCGTGGGCGCGACGGGCCGCTTTGCGCGTGGCGGCCAACATGTCCCGGGCGCTGACGACCCGAACCACCTGGACCCCTTTGGGATCCGGTAAATTCGTGGGACCCGCCACCAGGGTCACCCGTGCGCCTCGTTGGTGTGCGGCGGTGGCCAGAGCCCAGCCCATTCGCCCCGACGACTCGTTGGAGAGATATCGCACAGGGTCCAATTTTTCCCGCGTGGGCCCCGCGGTGATGACCAGACGTCGGAAACTCCAGTCCTTCACGATGGAGTGTTACAGCGATCGGCTTAACGCGTCGACAATCGATTCCGGGTCCGCCATTCGGCCAAGACCTTGATCGCCGCTGGCCAGGGGACCCCGTTCAGGGCCCACCAATCGGTATCCAAACCCACGAACCGTTTCGACGTTGCGTTGGGTGGCTGGGTGGGTCCACATGGGTTCGTGCATGGCGGGAGCCAAAATCACCGGCGCCCGGCTGGCCAAAATCAGGGAGGTCAGGAGGTCGTCGGCCGACCCGGCCGCGAGCCGGGCCAAGAGGTTGGCCGACGCCGGGGCGACCAAGATTGCCGCCGCGTTTTTGGCCAAGTCCAGATGGGGCATGGACCCCGATGGGAGGTCGAAAGGATCTGTGAGAGCCGGTCGGCCCGTGAGGGCCGTCAGGGTCAGCGGGGTGATAAACCGTTGCGCACCCGCTGTTAAAACAGCGGTAACCTGGGCGCCGGCCGCGGTTAACCGACGGGCCACGTCGGCCGCTTTGTAAGCGGCGACGCTTCCGGCCACGCCCAACACAATGTGCCGACCGCGCAACGGGTCCATGGGGTCGGTTTACTTTTCGGGGGCGGGTTCTTCCGCCGCGGTGTCTTTGTCGTCCGCGGGAAGATCTTTCAAGCTAATGGTGGGAAAGGTGAACTCCAAATCTTTTTTCTCCACTTTGGGCGGCGGGGGTAGCTTTTCAATTTCGTCCAAAGTGACTTTCTTCCCCAGAATTTCCCGCAAGGATTGGGCCAAAATCTCTTGTGGGGGCAGGTTGGATTGATCGCGGATTTTGATTTCTTTCGCCCATCGGGTCACGAGCGAAATCATGCGGTACTTATCGTGAGTCACGGTGAGCAGTAATTGGCTGAGCGGAGCGTCGATGTTCACGGGCGCTTCAACGGCGGCTTCTGTTTTTTTAGTCACGGGGTTCTCCTCCTCTTTCAAATCCGAGTTTAGGCAATCCGTCCGGCTCCAGATGAAGCCGGCGAACGCGGCACGATTCGGCCTGAACAACCGACATCAAGTCGTCCAGTGCCCGTTCGAGCCGGTCGTTAACCAGCAAATAATCGTAGAAGGGCACCTGAGCCGCTTCCCTGTGGGCGTTGGCCAACCGGCGTTGAATGGTGGCTTCGTCGTCCTTGTTTCTCCGTCGCAAGCGTTCTTCCAAGGCTTTCCAGGACGGCGGGGCCACAAAGATCAAGACACAGTCGTAGAACATCTTTTTAATCGAACGGGCGCCCACGGTGTCGATGTTGAGAAACACATGGTACCCCTGGGCGCGCAAAGACTCGATAGGCCCTTTCGGGGTTCCGTAAAGATGGCCATGGACCTGGGCCCATTCGAGAAATTCGCCGCGGTCCAACTTTTTTCCAAAATCCGATTCGGTTACAAAATAATAATCCACACCCTCCCGTTCCCCCTCACGCGGGGGCCGTGTCGTGCACGAAACCGACAAGCGCACATCCCCCCGCCGTTGAGCCAACGCGTGGCAAAGGGTCGATTTCCCAGCACCGGAAGGCGCCGAAAGGACAAACAGGGTACCAATGGACATGGGGATAAGGTCGTTTGAGCAGGGTGATTGTATCACATTTCCGACGTCTTGATCGGCCTAAATTGATGTCGAATGCGGTCTCGTTGGGTGCGGCGGTTTAACCAGTGGGCAAGTCCAGCCAGGATGACGATGCCGGGAACGCCAAAATAGCCGGCCATTTTGACCAGAAATCGCAGGGGGGCCGACAGGGGTTTTAGGGGTCGGTAAGGAGAGCTTTTGGGTGGAATCGCCAAATCGTGTTTTCCCCGTGTCAATGTTTGGGCCAGGGACAGAATGAACAGGGCGTTCCCGTCCGGGTTGGGGACTTGGGGATTGGCAAAAAAAGAGGTGCCCATCACCACCAATTTTATGTTGGGGGCCTGACGGCGGGGGGAACGAAACGAAACCGTAGAGCCTTCCACCATCACCGCCAGTGCAAAGGGGCCCGTGTCTTTTTCTCGTCCGGCCGCGGCGAAACCTGTGGGCGGGTCGGACTCCCACTGTTTTTGCAGGCTGGGCGGGTCCACGTTGTAAAGGCCGGGCCAGATCCAACTTTCGGGCGAGGACCGCGCCAACACCGTCCAGCGCAAGGACGACGAGGGCGCAATCGTCGGCTGAAGCGGGCTGGCGAAAGGAAATCCCAACACATCGATATGCGAGAGGGTCCGGTGGCTCCGGTCCAGGTTGTCGGACCAAACGAAAGGAAAATATTTGACGAGAAACGATCCGTTGGCCGATCGGATCGCGATATTGCTACACTGGGGGTCCATCACAAAGTCCCGGTCCACCCGAACCCCGTAATGCTCCAGAAAGGATTCCAAACCCGTCTCTTGAGCCATGGACCGAAAATTTTGGGGAAACACAACCCGGCGGTTCAGCGCCACCACCGTCGGAATTCCCGACGAAATATAATGGTCCAACACGTCCAACTCTTCTTCCGATAGGGCTGTTTGAGGGCCCAGTAGAAAAATCGCGTCGGGACGCAAGCCGGGGTCTTCCTTTGACAACCGAGTAGGCTCCACATGGAATTCTTCAAACAACCGGCCCGCGGGCCCCTCTTTAATGTGGTTGGGTGATACTTCGTTGTGGTTGGAAATGAAGAAAAGGTTTTTTTTGTCCGGTTGAATCAAACTTCGGACACGGCTGGACAATTCGTATTCCAGCGTGTCCACGCTCTTAACGAACGGCAACACCTCTTCTTTGTCGTTGTATCGCAAAACGATGCCCATGTGGCCTTCCCGCACTTGATACTGGTCCGACGCCACCTGGGTGAACCGGTCCGGGGCCATGTGAAGGCGCCGAAACTCTCGGTCCATGTCGTCGGACCCGTCGGGGGCGATCTGTTCCACAGTCCATCGACCGCGGGCGGCCCGTTGGTATTCCGCCAGCAGGTCGCGCACGAACCGGCCGTGGGTTTCATACGGTTGGGGCAATCCCGGCGTCAAATAAAAACGAACCCGAACAGTGTCCGGCAAAGAGGCGAGCAGTTCCCGAGTGGAGGGGGACAGCGAATAACGGCGATCTGAGGTCAAATCCCAACGGGCGAAAAAACGATCCCCCCAAAAATTCAAAGCGGCCATCACGACAACCCCGGCTCCCACCGCTAAGGGGGCCGCCCACCCGCGCCTTCGCGTTGTGCCCGGGGAGGTCAACGGCTTCTCCACGCCCGCAACCGAACCCATGTCCCGGCCAACGCCATTCCCGTGCCGGAAACAAAAAAGAGCACGTCACGGGAATCCACCACGCCTTTTAGAAAATTCTCAAAATGGCGATCGACGCTTAAAAAAGAAAGGATCTGGCCCGTAAGGCCTGGCACGTAGTTGGATGCCGGACCCACGAGATAGAAAGAAAAACACAACAAAAAGCCCCACAAAAACGCCACCACCGGACTGCGCGTCAACGACGACCCGAACAGTCCCAAGGACGAAAAAAAACCGCCGAGAAAAAACAGGCCCGCATACCCCGCCGCCATTTGGCCCACGTCCGGCGGACCAATGACGACCAACAGCAGTAAATAGTAGAGAGACAAGAGGACCCCCACCGACCACACGGCCAAGGCCGCGGCGAATTTTCCACCGACGATGTCGGCGTCGGTCAGCGGCAGGGTCCCCAGCATTTCGATGGTGCCGGATTTAAACTCTTCGGCGAACAGACGCAAGGTGAGCGCGGGCATGAAAATCGACAGGATCAGCGGAAGCGGACCAAAGAACCCGTCCAATGAGGCTTTTCCCTCCAATAAAAGAGATCCGGTGAAAAACCATCCCGAGAGAAGGAAAAAAAGGACGAGAACGATGTAGGGCATGGGGGAATTAAAAGTCTCTTTCCATTCTTTTCGGGCTACCCACAGCGCACGGGTCCAGGTCATGGGGTTCGGGTCACTTGCCGAAAAATTTCGTCGAGGGCGGCGGTCGGACGGCGCAGTTCAAGCAGAGGGCATCCCATCTCCGCCGCCAGACCATTGAGATCGACGCGGATGTCCGTTTCAACGGTCAACTCAAATCCTGGGCAACCGGGCTCTTCCTCGTCTTGCCGCTGAACCGTTTTGACGCCGTTCATGGCCGTCAATCGAGATTTCAGCGCCTCCGCCGGTCCTTTGAAGCGAACATACAGCGTGCCGTTTCCACTTAACCGTTGGCGGAGTTGGTCCAACGTCCCCTCGGCGGCGATGCGGCCCTGATGGAGGATAAGAATTCGATCGCACAGACGTTGGGCTTCGGGCAAAATGTGGGTGGACAGCAAGACGGTCTTTTTTTCTTTCAGCCGAAAAATCAAATCGCGCACTTCTTGTTGTTGGTGGGGATCCAGGGCCGAGGTGGGCTCGTCCAGAATTAATATGTCCGGATCGTGAAGAATAGCCAGGGCCAGGCCCAACCGTTGCCGGTATCCCTTGGAAAGTTCCCCCACGTCCTTGTGCATGACGTCCACCAGGGAGCACTGACGGGCCACTTCGTCAATTCGGGCCGACGCGGTCAGCTTGTCCGGGATGCGCAGTTGGGCGAACAGGCGGAGGGTTTCCCACACGTTGAGGGATTCGTAGAGCGGGTTGGTTTCCGAGAGATATCCCACCCGTCGGCGGGTTTCCATTGGGTTTTCAAGGATGTCCACCCCGTCCAGGGTGACTGAACCGCCGGTGGGCGGCAAGTAACCGGTCAACACCCGAAGGGTAGTGCTTTTCCCCGCGCCGTTGGGGCCCAGCAACCCCACCACTTCGCCCGGACGGACTTGAAAAGAAATGTCCGCCACCGCCACAGTGGACCCGTATTCTTTAACCAGTCCGCGGACGTCCATCATGGGCGATGCCCCGGAGCCAAAGGGATCGAGCAACTTATAAGAACAAAGTGTGGTAACATGGTGTCACAATTCACGCCGAGTACATCATGCCATTTATTTCAACGTCTCGAAAACAGGCTTTTCGCCACCGTCTTGCCCGGTGGTACAAACGACAAGGCCGACACGACCTTCCGTGGCGGGGGGCGTTTGCCCCTTATCAAGTCCTGGTGTCGGAATTCATGCTTCAACAAACAACTGTGGCCACGGTGATTCCCTATTTCCATCGGTTCCTCAGGTCGTTTCCAACGGTGGAAAAGTTGGCCCGGTCACCGTTGGAGAAAGTGCTTGAGCGATGGGCGGGGTTGGGCTATTACGCCCGGGCAAGGAACCTGCACCGAACCGCTAAAATCCTTGTTCGCGACTACGGTTCCCGCTTGCCCCTGACACGAGATCAAGCCGAATCGTTGCCCGGGGTCGGGCCCTACACGGCGGGAGCGCTGTTGTCTTTTGCCCATAATTTACCGGAAGCTTTGGTGGACGGTAACGTGATCCGGGTTTTGGCCCGTGTGTTTGGCGTGAAAGAAGACCCGCGTCAGCCCGCCGTCCGTCGCCATCTGTGGGCCTTGGCGCAATCATTGGTTCCTCCCAACGGGGGACGCTATTACAATTCCGCTCTCATGGATTTTGGCGCGACGGCGTGCACGACGGGACTGCCGGATTGTCCGGCCTGTCCTCTTTCTTCTCTATGTTGGGCCCGCCGAAACGACTGGGTGCAACGGTTGCCTGTCCCGAAACCCGATTCCCCCAAAACAGTTGTTCGGTTAAGCGCTCTGGTGGTGACTCAAGACGGCCGGATTCTATTGCGTCGTCGTCCCCTGGGCGGTTTGTGGGGGGGATTGTGGGAATTGCCCACCCTGGAAGGACCCGTCGTTCGAGGTCAACCCGTTGTTGTGGCGGGGGGAGAAATTGTTCCTGTCGGCCAAAGGGGGGCGGCGCGCCACGTTTTGTCTCATCGGGATTTGCGCGTGGACCTGTGGGAGGGGCGTCTTGTTCGACCCATCCATAAGTCAAAATGGGTTCGCCTCTCCGCCGTCCGATCGAAAGCTGTTTCAGCCTTGACAGCGAAATTGATCGATCAATCTACCGCTCTTTGATGAAGTCGCCCCCGTGGTGGCGGATGTCTTTGCCTTGAACCATGAAGATGACGTCTTCGGCAATATTGGTGGCGTGGTCGCCGATTCGTTCCATGTTGCGCGAGAGCAAAATCAAGTCCACGTATTGGGAAGAGCGTTCGGGGTCTTTTTTGAGCCGCTCAATCAACTGGGTCAAGGCCCGGGCTTTGAGTTGATCTTCTTCTTCGTCCTGGGCCAGAACGCCTTTGGCCAATTCCACATCTTGGCGGGCAAACGCGTCCAAACTGTCCCGAAGCATTTTTTGGCTGATTTCAGACATGCGCGTCAGCAGGACCACTTCGGGGACAGGGGTTTCTTTTAAAAGGTGATAGTGGCAGGTTTGGCTCACGTTGACGGCCTGGTCGGCAACGCGTTCCAAGTCGGTGTTAATTTTCATGGCCGCGGCGATCAAACGCAAGTCCACGGCCATGGGCTGATGGAGCGCGATCAGTTTCAGGCATCGGTCGTCGATTTCCACGTGCATTTGGTTGACCTGGTTTTCCAGATCGAAAACATCGGACGTCAGCTCGTCCCGCCGTTCGTACAGGGCCTTGACGGCCTTTTGAATCATTTCTTCCGCAATAGATCCCATGCGAAGCAAGCGTTCTTTGAGTAGGCGTAAATCCTCATCGAAGTGGCGTTCCATGTGTTCCTCCCGGTTAACCGAATCGGCCTGTGATGTATTGTTCGGTGCGTGTGTCTTGGGGACTGGTAAAAACCCGGCCGGTGGGGCCGAATTCCACACGTTCTCCCAACAAAAAGTAGGCGGTCATTTCCGAAACCCGTGCGGCCTGTTGCATGTTGTGGGTGACAATGACGATGGTGTAGCGTTCTTGTAAACCCAAAATCATTTCCTCAATCCGTTGGGTGGCGATGGGGTCGAGGGCGGAACAGGGTTCGTCCATCAGCAAGACGTCGGGTTCCACCGCCAACAACCGGGAGATGCACAGCCGTTGGTGTTGTTCGGGAGGGAGCGCGAGGGCCGGTTCGTTCAGTTTGTCTTTCACTTCTTTCCAAAGGCCGGTGGACCGGAGGGACTGTTCCACCACCTCAGGCAAACGCCCCGTCAAAGTGGTGAACCCGTGGGCCGTACGCCACGTTTTCAAATACGGAGATGGGAAACGGGTTGGGCCGTTGGAACACCATCCCCACCCGTTTGCGGAGTTTGATCAAATCGATCCGGGGAGCCAAAGAATCGTGATGCCGTCCAACCAGGGCTTCCCCTTTGACCCGAACCCCCCGGATGAGATCGTTCATTCGGTTGAACGTTCGCAACAGCGTGGACTTGCCGCACCCGGATGGTCCGATGAACGCGGTGATGGTTTGGGCGGAATCGGAAGGGCGATGTTTTTGAGCGCTTGGAATTCCCCATAAAAAGGTTGAGCCCCGGGTTTCAATAACGGGGGCGGGGACGTTGGACGGTGGGGCGTAAAGGTCGGTTTAGCCAAACCGGCCGGACACATAGTCGGCGGTTTTTTGTTCGCGGGGGCTGGTGAACAGTTGGCCCGTTTCGGCCAGTTCCACCAGGCGCCCCATCAACAGAAACGCGGTCCGGTCCGACGTGCGGGAGGCCTGTTTCACGTTGTTGGTGACCAAAACGATGGACATGCTCTTTTTGAGGCCCTGCAGGGCTTCTTCAATTTTGGCTGTGGAAATGGGATCCAAGCCGGAGCAGGGTTCATCGAGCAAAAGCACTTCGGGACGAAGCATCAAGCTTCGCGCCAGGCAAAGCCGTTGCTGTTGGCCCCCCGATAACGCCAGGGCGGACAGGCCCAATCGGTCTTTCACTTCGTCCCACAAAAACGCGGCCCGCAGGCTTTCTTCGACCCGTTGGCCCGCATCGGCGTGGCGGCTTTGAAACCGCAGGCCCAGGATGAGGTTGTCGGCAATGGACATGGGAAGCGGTGTGGGCGTGGCGAACACCATGCTGACTCGCCGTCGAAGGGCGGCCACGTCGGTTTCGCGCTTAAGATATCGTCGTTATCCAACAACAGTTCGCCTGTTACCGACAAGCCATCTTCCAAATCCGTCAGGCGATTCAGGCACCGCAAAAAAGTGGTTTTCCGCTTCCCGCCGGTCCAATGATGGCCTAAGGCGGGTGTGCTGAGACTCATCGTCCGCGCAGTCTCCTTCGAATTTTGGACCGGATGATGATGGCCGTAAAGTTTAATCCGAACGTCAGGACCAACAGCACCAACACCGTGGCATACAAGATCGGCAACGTGGCGTCCACGTCGGGACTTTGGGTGGCCATCACGTAGACGTGGTAGCCCAATTCCATGAACTGGTGGTTGAGTCGCGTGGGGAGGTGCGGAAGGTAATACGCCGCGCCGGTGAATAAAATAGGCGCCACTTCGCCTGCGCCGCGGCTGACGGCCAAAATAGTTCCGGTTAAAATCCCGCCCACGGCTTGGGGCAACAACACATGGCGAACCATTTGCCAGCGGGTGGCCCCCAGGGAATAGGCCACTTCACGATGGCTGGGGGGTACGACGCGCAGGGCCTCTTCCGTGGAGACGACCACCGTGGGAAGGGTGAGTAAAGCCAATGTCAACGCCGCCCACAGGATGGCCGGTTGGCCGAAATAGAGTTTTCCGTTAAAGAAGACCGTGTCCAGCCCCTGGCCCACGAACTGAATAAAAAATCCCAAACCGAAGAGGCCGAAGACAATGGCGGGCACTCCCGCCAAGTTTTGTATGGCCAGCCGAACCACATGGATCCAACGGGAATTTTTGGGAGCGTACTCTTGCAAGTAAATGGCCGTGGAGACCCCCAAGGGGACCACCGCCACCGTCATCAAGAGCACCAGAACGGCCGTGCCGAAAATGGCCGGAAAAATGCCCCCTTCCGTCATGCCGCTGTGGGGGGCTTGGCTGAGGAAGGCCCATGAAATGTGGCCGATCCCATGGCGGACAATATTGCCCAAAATGAGCGCCACCATCGCTGTTAAAAGAAGGCAGGCGAACCCGGTGACCGCCGTAAAAAACACGCTGGTGAAATTGATCCAGCGCCGTTTCATCGTCGGCCCGTGAGCTTACGGTTCATGCGGCCCACCCACATTTGGCCCAAAAGGTTGATTAAAAACGTGAAGATAAAAAGCAATACGCCAATTAAGAACAGCACGTGGTAGTGAGGGCTTCCCCGGACCACCTCGCCCAACTCGGATGCCACTGTGGCCGACAGGCTCCGAAACCCGTAGCCTAAATTCCAGGCGGGAATGGCTTGGTTGCCCGAGGCCATCAGCACGATCATGGTCTCCCCGATGGCGCGGCCGAACCCCAAAATCCCCGCGGCGAACAGGCCCGGAAACGCGGCCGGCAACACCACCCGTCGGGCTGTTTGCCACGGCGTCGCGCCCAAGGCGATCGACCCATGACGGTAGCTTTGGGGAACGGCGGTGAGCGCGTCTTCCGCCACGGTGAACACGATGGGAATCACCGCCAGGCCCAACGCGATACCGGCGTTGACCGTGTTGAGCCGATAGTCCAACCCGAACAGGTCTTGAATGGTGGACGCCATCACAATCAGAGCGAAAAATCCGAGCACCACCGATGGTATCCCCGCCAACATTTCAATGACGGGTTTGACGATTTCCCTCAGCCAGGGCGGGGCGAACTCTGACGTAAACAGCGCCGCCCCCAACGCCAAAGGGAACGCGAACACCAACGCCACCAAGGTCACTTTCAGCGTGCCGATCATGAGAGGCCACAAGGAATATTTCGGCATTTCCGATACCGGTTGCCACATGTGCGAGGGGGGTTCGCCCTCTTCGGGAACCTGGGCGATGAACAGTTTTGACAGGCTCGCCTCCTGGCGTGCCTCCGCCGAGGTGAACAGGGGCAGAGCTTCTTTTCCAATAAACACAAAAATCAGGATCAACCCGACTATGGCCACGCCCGCGCTGACGCGGATGCCGTTTTCAATGATTCGTTCACGCAGGGGGGGGCGGTTCATTGTTTTTGGGGGGACCCGATGGGGTAATAGCCGACTTTGGCCACGATGGCCTGGCCTTCAGGGCTCAAAACAAAATCAACGAAGTTGTTAATGGCGCCCGCGGGCTCGTCGCGCAGATAAAAAAAGAGGTTTCGGCTGACCGGATAAGAGCCATCGAGGATATGGGTTTCGTTAGGCAAAATGCCCGGCGTGGCCGCGTCGGGTTTGATGGCGCAAAAGCGAATTCCTTTCGCGTAGGCCGCGCCGCCGTAGCCGATGCCCCGTTTATCGCGGGCCACGGCGTTGGCCACCGACGCGGTACCGGGCAGACACTGGGCGAACGGGGTGAAATCTTTTTTCTTCAGCACATGTTCTTTGAAAAATTCGTAGGTGCCGGAATTGTTCTCTCGGGAATAAAGAATGATCTTTTGATCCGCGCCGCCCAGGTCGCGCCAGTTGGTGATTTTCCCTCGGTAGATCAAAGCCACCTGTTCGAGAGTGAGTTCGCGCAGAGGATTGGCCTCATTGAGGTAGATCGCGATGCCGTCTTTGGCCACGGCGATTTCGATCGGGGAACGGCCCGTTTTGGCTTGAAGGGCGACCCGCTCTTTTTCCTTCATCGGTCGAGAGGAAGCGCAGATATCCGTGGCCCCTCCTAAAAGCGCGGCAATACCTGTGCCCGACCCGCCGCCCGTGACCTGAATCACTGCTGACGGTCGATCAAACATGTATTTTTCCGCCCACCGCTGGTTTAAAATCACCATGGTGTCCGACCCTTTGATAGTGACAGCCTCAGAGGCCGTCACCGAAAAGCCGTAAATAGCCGACAATAGGAAAGAAAAGAATTTTTTCACGCTAAAGAATCTATCAGTTTCCAACTGGTTCAGGAAGGGCATCTTGTAATGATCTTAAAAACGATTGTTGGTAAACTATTTTTAACGTTTGGCCGATTTGTCGCCAAGGGAAGGGTGAAGGGAAACTCTGAGCGGGGTGGGGGAGGGGGCCATGAGCGCACAACTTCCAGATCGGATAGTGTTTCAAGGCAAGGAATACGACGTCATTACGTCTTTTCCGCCAAAGCTCTTTAACCCTATTTCGTGGGGATTAAAGCCGGCTTCTCCGCACGGGGCGTGTTTGCGTGGGACACTGTTGACCTACGAGGTCAAAGAAGAGACTCTTTTCCTCAAAGATCTTCGCTATTGGACCAAACAAGAAAATTTGTCGGAGCTGGTTCCAGGGGTTCCCTCGAAAGAAGACGAATTCGGCGGTTGTACCGGATATTTGTATTCCAACATTAACGCCGTCATTCCATGGAGCGGCGAGATTGTTATTGGCCGTTCATTTCTCTGGCCGCTCCTTTTACCCCGTGGATTTCAGCCGGCATGGAAATATAAGGAAGTGGTGAAACTTTTATTTGAGGGGGGATCTCTCCGAGCCTTCGGCGATGTAAGCCGAACCATGGCCCGCCTCCGCTCCGAAGTCCTCCAAGCCGTCCCCTAACCCCCAAAGGGGACGGAGTATACTTATTCACTAGGAAACCAATTTGGTTTGTTAAACCCTTTGCTAAAGAACAGCTGTTTGGTGAAAATTTGTTTACAGGAAATTTACAAAATTGTTTCAATTGTTTTACAAGTTCTTAAGGGAAACTTAAGAGACTTTTTGTTCAATGTCGGCACGGCCTGATCCGGGTTTCCCAGGGGGAAACGATGGGAGAAAAAAATCATATGGCGAAGGTTGTGAAATGGGCAATAGC
This sequence comes from Elusimicrobiota bacterium, assembly GCA_016715645.1. GTDB lineage: Bacteria > Elusimicrobiota > Elusimicrobia > FEN-1173 > FEN-1173 > JADKHR01. The sequence continues at coordinate 55,807 of JADJZR010000004.1, forward strand.
CTTGTTCCTCGGATTTTCAGGCTTGAAAAGTTGGGCGGAATTTCCTAACCATCGATGGGCGGCATTAGCGACATACGGGGGCGCGGGTTTGCGTTATGCGCTGTCGCCCAGAATCAGCGGAGAAGGGCGGGTTTTAATGGGGGATGGGTTGGCTGTCAGCTTGCGAGGGTCTTACCTCTGGGAGAAAGAGAGTTGGAAAATACGACCGCTGGCGGGAGCGGAGGTGAGCGTTCTTAGTCCATTTCGCGGGGAAGGCCATCAAGGAGCGGCTTTTCTCCTGTTTGTGGGCGGAGAGGTTCGCCTGGCCAAGCGCTGGACCTTTCAAGTGGACATGGGTCCGGCGGTTTTGCGGATGCGGGAGGAAGACGGACAGAAAGAGGAATGGGATTACCAGAACGTGCTGAACGTATCTTTGAATTATTACTTTGGTAAGAAAGTGAAAGGTCGAGGGAAAGAATAATTTCACTGGCTTTGATTCCCCAATTGGGCGCGATGCGTCTCGGATGGCGCAGAGGGGGCGCTCCCTTTAGCCGGGCCGGTCCAACTGGGGAATTGGGCTATTTTAATGCGTTAAATCTTACGTTCGGGGGTGGGGGGGAGGCGTTTTTCGAGGGAGGGGAGGATTTTGTTCCGTTGTTGTTCAAAGGCGGGGAGGTGGGCGGAGGGGACACCTCCGACCGAAGGGACTTTGAGTTTTAAGAAATTGATGCTCGTCCCGTTCTTGATCATTTCGAAGTGCAGGTGCGGGCCCGTTGAGAGTCCTGTGGATCCGACGTAGCCGATCACTTGGCCCTGTTTCACCCGGGTTCCCGCCGATACGTTTTTGGCGAACCGCGACAGGTGCCCGTAATAGCTGGAATACGTTCCGTTGTGACGCACTTTCACCACGTTTCCAAGCCCTCCCGCGTATCCTCGAAAATAGACCGTCCCGTCTCCCACCGTGACGACCGGTGTGCCTTTCGGGGCGGCGTAATCGGTGCCGTGATGGGCCCGATACTTTCGCAAAATGGGGTGGAACCGCCGTGAGGTGAACCCCGACGATATTCGGCGGAAATTGAGCGGCGCGTGCAAAAAGGACCTCCGCAATGACGCGCCGTCGTGGGCGTAGTAGTCGTCCATAAACCGTGTCGCCGTGTGCCGACCCGTGAACTTCCCGTTGTAAATGGCGCCCAGGATTTTCAGGGAAGCCAAGCGATTTTCAGGGGTCCGTTCTTCTTCCCAGGTGAGAGCAAATCGGTCTCCCACGCGGGTCTCCGTTAAAAAATCAATGTCCCAAGCGAAAATATCGGCCAGTTCGACGATGACGACCGGATCCAACCCTTGACCCCTCATGCTGGCCCACAACGAATCCGTCAACGTTCCCGAAGCGGTTTTTTCCGATCGGGTCAGGGGCACCGCTTCTTTGCGGGCTGAAAAAGTGCGAGGTTCGTCTCCCTGGCTTGGCTCTACCACAAACCGTTCGAGTTTGCGGGTCACCAAGAGACTTCGAAAATCGCCCGAGGTGCTGTGGCGGACTTCGTAACGGTCGGACTCGTTAAGCGAGCGGGGGTCTAAAAGTTTTGATAAGGTTTGAACGATGGCTTGGGAAAGGTGGGGGTCTATAGACGCCCCGTCAAGAACGTTGAAGAGGCGGGTCCCCTGGGTAAAGGACCCGGCGGTGAGGACGAACCTTACCGCGTCTTCCGATGCGGTGGGACGTTCCCCGACACCCGTGTCCGGGCCGGAGGAGCGAAGAAAAAACCACAGGAAGAATCCGCCCACGGCCAGCGCGGCGATCGCCCAAACTCCCCATCGGGTCGGGGGCGGCGAAGCATCGCCCGGATTAACCAAGAGCCGTCGCCATCGTTTGCGCATCGGGAAATTATAGGGAGGCGGCGTTGACCTGTCAAGAAAATCGATGATTTTCCGATAACTGATGGGAAGTGTGCAACTCCAGGAGACGACACCATGACGACTCACGATTCGCTCCACGACGACATTAAAGAAATTCTTGTTCGCAACCTGCGCACCACCAGCGGCCGCACGCCCGAATACGCCTCCAAAAACGATTGGTACCAGGCCCTCGCCTTGACCGTGCGCGAGAAAGTCTATGGGTCCATGGATTACGTGATGGGCCGCTTAAGAAAACCCGACGGCCGGTTGGTGGCTTATTTGTCGGCGGAGTTTTTGCTGGGCCCGCATCTGCGCAACCACATCTTGAATTTAAACCTACGCCCCGCCGTGGAGGCGGCCATGGCGGCCCTGGGGCTGGACCTGGAACAAATATTGGATCAGGAAGAAGAACCGGGTTTGGGCAATGGCGGGTTGGGTCGGTTGGCGGCGTGTTTTTTGGATTCTTTGGCCACGTTGGGCATTCCGGCCAAAGGATACGGGATCCGATACGAGTTCGGAATTTTTGACCAACAAATTCGCAACGGCGCCCAGGTGGAAGTGACCGACAAATGGCTCAAGCACGGCAACCCGTGGGAAATTCCCCATCCGGAAATTGCCTTCACCGTGGGGTTCGGCGGTCACACCGAAAACGTCCAAAACGAATCGGGCCGGTTGCGCACCCGTTGGGTGCCCAACTGGGTCGTCAACGGAGTGGCCTACGACACGCCCATGACGGGGTATCGATCGCCCAGCGCGGCGCTGTTGCGGTTGTGGAAAGCGGAAGCGGTGGAATCGTTCGATTTTGCCGCCTTCAACAGCGGCGACTACTATCGTGCGGTGCACGACAAAATCACCTCCGAAAATATTTCCAAAGTTCTCTATCCCAACGACGACGCGCCGGAAGGCAAACGGCTTCGGCTGGAACAACAGTATTTTTTCGTCTCGTGCACGCTCCAGGATTTGATTCGGGTCAACATGGCCCTCAAAAACCCGCTCACGCAGTTTCATAAAAAGTTTGCCGTTCAACTCAACGACACCCACCCCAGCGTGGCCGTGGCGGAACTGATGCGCCTGTTCGTGGACGTGCACGGCATGGAATGGGACGAATCGTGGAACATCGTCCGGGAAACGTTCGGTTACACCAACCACACGCTGATGCCGGAAGCCCTGGAGAAATGGCCCGTGGGCCTGTTTGGGTCTCTTTTACCGAGACACCTGGAAATTATTTATGAAATCAACCGCCGTTTCATCGCGGATGTTCGCCGGGATCACCCCGGGGACGAGGATTTGGTCCGCCGGGTGTCGTTGATCGACGAAGGGGGGGAACGCTATGTCCGCATGGCCCATCTGGCCGCCGTGGGAAGCCGGGCCATCAACGGCGTCGCTCAACTGCACACCGACCTGCTTAAAAAAGATGTTCTGCGGGATTTTCATTATTTGATGCCGGAAAAAATCGTTAACATCACCAACGGCGTAACGCCCCGGCGGTTTGTGGCCTCGGCCAATCCCGGGTTGGCGGCATTAATCAGCGAAGCCATCGGAGATTCCTGGATTCTTCGGTCGGAACAAGAGTTGCCCCGCCTGGCGCCGTTCGCGTCCGACGCCGGTTTTCGCGCCCGGTGGAAAGAGGTCAAAACGCGCAACAAACGGCGATTGGCCGGGCTGATTTTGGACCGCACGGGCGTGACCGTCAACCCCGACAGTTTGTTTGACGTCCAGGTCAAACGCATTCACGAATACAAACGCCAACACTTAAACGCGCTGCATGTTCTTCGGCGGTATTTGGATTTGAAAGATAATCCGCGGTTGTCTCCGGTTCCCCGAACGTTTGTTTTCGGCGGGAAAGCGGCTCCGGGCTATTTCATGGCGAAATTGATGATCCGGTTCATCAATGCCGTGGCCGATACGGTCAACCACGACCCCGCCACCCGCGACACCTATCGGGTGGTGTTTTTTCCCGACTTCAACGTGAAATACGGAGAGGCGATTTATCCGGCGGCGGAACTGTCTGAACAAATTTCCACGGCCGGCAAAGAAGCGTCGGGAACCGGCAACATGAAGTTCACGCTCAACGGCGCGCTCACCATCGGCACCTTGGACGGCGCCAACGTGGAAATCCGCGACGCCGTGGGTCACGACCATTTTTTCCTGTTCGGAAAAACCGCGCCGGAAGTGGACGCTCTGTGGCGGGCGGGATACAACCCTCGCCGGTTTTACGAGGCGGATCCCCGGTTGTCGGAAGTGTTGGATTTCGTGTCGTCGGGGTTTTTATCCCCCCACGATCGCGGCCTGTTCCGACCTTTGGTGGACACGTTGTTGTACCGCGACCCGTTTCTGGTCATGGCGGATTTCGCCGCTTATGTGGACGCCCAAGACGCCGTGAACCAAACTTACGCCGACCCGTCCCTCTGGGGCGAGAAATCCATCCTCAACGTGGCCGGAGCCGGCCGGTTTTCGTCCGACCGCTCCATCCGCGATTACGCCCGGGAGATCTGGAAGATTAAGCTTACTTGACGCCGTTGCTGTTCAGGAAATCCGAATATTTTTTATCGGTTCCGCAGATGTGTTTGGTGAGCCAGTTGCTCAGGAAGTCCATGATATTGATGGTGAGGCTCATGTTGCCTTTTTTGAAACCTTCCCGAAACTCCGACACCTTTTTGACAAACGCGGCGTGTTCTTCTTTGTGGGCTGGCGTGTCGGGATACTTGTACTTATCGAACAGCATTTCTTCTTTGGAGAAGTGAACCTGGGTGTAGGCGATCAATCCGTCGATAAGGGGAGACAGGATGTCTTTGGCCTTGCCTTTGAGCATGGCGTCGTTTAACTCGTTGATCATCGTGATGAGTTTTTGGTGTTGCGAGTCGATTTCTCCGATTTTTACGCTGTAGCTGGGGTTCCAATTAATCAGGGCCATTGCATCTCCTTTAATTGCGGTGGAATAGACAGACGTCCAAGCGTAGCCCCGGAATGATTTTTTTTCAAGGGAATTTTATTGTAGGATTCAAAACACTTAATTTTCTATTGGAGGGCGGGCTGTGATCTCGATCTCTTTGCCGATGGCGACGGGCCTGTTTTTTGTCTCCGGCATGGCCGGGCTGATGTATGAGGTGGTTTGGATCCGAATGATGGCCAGCGCGTTCGGGGCCACGGACACGCCATGGCCGTCGTGGTATCGGCGTTCATGGCGGGATTGGCTTTGGGCGGGTGGGCGTTCGGCCGATGGATGGATCGGGTTCGTCATCCGTTGCGGGCTTACGCCTGGCTGGAAGCCGGGATCGCCCTGTCGGCCCTCCTGGTGCCGTTGGTTCTCCGGGCCTCGGAATGGATCTACGTCGCCGTGTATGCCCAATTTCCGAACAGCCCTCTTGTGGGCGTGTTGAGCTGGTTTTTCTTGTCGTTTGTTCCTCTTCTTGTTCCTCCCACGCTGATGGGCGCGACTCTTCCGGCCATCAGCAAACACATGGCGCGCCGAGCCGATCGGATCGGGACCGACGTGGGATCGTTGTACAGCGTCAACATCGTCGGTGCCGTGGGGGGGGGCTTATCTGGCGGGATTTATCCTGGTCGGCCGCTATGGCCTTGATCGGACCGTTTTTTTGGCGGGGGGCCTAAACATTCTGGCCGACCTCTTGGCGTTGGGTATCGATCGATATACGCAAGCGCCCACACCAGCGTTGAATCTATCGGCGGGACAGGCCCAAGGGGAGCCCTCTCGACCGGTTTGGATGGTCGTCTTTTTTCTCACGGGCTTCGCCTCTTTGGCGTTTCAAATTTTGTGGACCAAGGGCTTGGCCCTTTTCGTGGACAACACGGTTTATTCCTCTTCGGCCAAATCCCACAACAACATAGCGACCCTTTACCTGGCGGTCGGGCAGGGAGACACGGCCGCGAGGCATTTTCTTCGGGCCATTGAATTGGATCCGGCGTATGTGACCCCGCGTTTGAATCTGGGATTTTACTACCGCGATGCCGGGAAGAGCGATCAAGTGGAGGAACAGTTTCAGAGAGCCCGCGAGATCGATCCCACCCACCCCGCTTTGCGGGAGATCCACGCTTTGCCGTGAACGAGTGAGCTTAGTTTGGTATCATACCGTCCTATGAACGCGCTCAACGAATTGGTGCGGGAAAAAATTTTAATTTTGGACGGGGCCATGGGCACCGCCCTTCAAAAGATGAATTTGACGGCGGCGGATTTCGGCGGACCCGCCCTGGACGGGTGCAACGAACATTTGGTCTTGTCAAAACCCGAGGCCATCGCCGCGGTCCACGAATCGTATCTGGCGGCGGGCGCCGACATCATTGAAACCAATAGTTTCGGGTCGACCCCGCTGGTGTTGGCCGAATATAGCCTGGCCGACAAGGCCCACACGCTCAACCGGGCCGCCGCTCAACTGGCCAAATCCGTCGCCGCCAAACATTCGACACCTCAAAAGCCGCGGTTCGTTGCGGGGTCTGTGGGCCCCACCACCAAATCTCTTTTTGTCACCGGCGGGGCCACGTTCGATCAATTGGTGGAAAATTTTCAGGTCCAGGGCCGCGGCCTTTTGGAAGGCGGCGTGGATCTGTTTTTGGTGGAAACTTGCCAAGACAGCCTGAACATCAAAGCCGCTTTGATCGGTTTGGACCGCGCCATGGTCGATGCCGGGCGAACGGTTCCTGTGAGCGTTTCGGCCACCATTGAGGTGATGGGCACCACCCTGGCCGGGCAGGGGATCGAGGCCCTCTATTATTCATTCCAACAACGGAACCTGTTCACGTTCGGCATCAACTGCGCCACCGGGCCGGATTTTATGGCCGACCACATTCGCACGCTCTCGGAAATCTGTCGATGGGGAGTGTCCTGTTATCCCAACGCGGGGTTGCCCGACGAAGAAGGGCGGTATAACGAAACGCCGGAAATGATCGCCCGCAAACTGGAACGGTTTGTGGACAAGGGGTGGGTCAACCTTCTGGGCGGCTGTTGCGGCACAACCCCGGACCATGTCCGATTGATCGCGCGGATGGCCGACGGAAAGAAGCCCCGGCGTCTTCCCGCCGCCACGCGCTTTTCTCTTTCCGGATTGGACCCGCTGGTGGTGACCGACGAGATGCGCCCCGTGGCTGTGGGCGAGCGGACCAACGTGATCGGAAGCCGAAAATTCAAGGAAATGATCGTCGCGGGTCAGTTTGAAGAAGCGTCCGAGATCGGGCGAAAACAAGCCCGGGCCGGCGCTCCCGTGATCGATGTGTGTTTGGCGAACCCCGATCGCAACGAGAAATCCGATATGGAGGCGTTTTTGGGCCATTTGACCAAAAAGGTTAAAACTCCCCTCATGATTGACAGCACCGACCCGGTGGTGATGGAAGCGGCGCTTAAACTGTGCCCGGGCCGATCGGTGATCAATTCCGTGAACTTGGAAGATGGCGAAGAGCGGTTTGCCCATGTGGCCAGGCTGGTTCGCGAGTACGGCGCCGCGGTGGTGGTGGGTTGCATCGACGAAGACAAAGCCCAGGGCATGGCCGTGACCCGGGATCGGAAAGAAGCCGTGGCCCGCAGGGCATTCGCCCTGTTGACACAAAAAGAGGGGTTATTTCCGGAAGATATTATTTTCGACCCGCTGGTTTTTCCGGCGGCCACGGGTGACAAAAATTACATCGGGTCGGCCCGGGAAACCATCGAAGGCGTTCGATTGATCAAGGCGGCGTTTCCCCGGTGCAAGACCATTTTGGGGGTCAGCAACGTATCGTTCGGTTTGCCGGAAGCGGGCCGTGACGTGATGAACGCCGTGTTTCTGCACGATTGCGTTCAAGCGGGTTTGGATTTCGCCATTGTGAACGCTGAGAAATTGGCGCGATACGCCTCGATTCCCGCCGCCGAAATTGAGCTGGTTCGGTCGGTTTTGTTCGCGTCGCCGGACGAGTCGAAAGGCGCGGTGGACCGGTTCACCGCCCATTTCCGTGGCAAATCGTCGGTTCAAAAGACAACGCCCGTTCGACATGCCACACCGGAAGAACGAATCGCTCAAAATGTTGTGGACGGTTCCAAGGAGGGACTGCTGTCTGATCTCGACGCGCTTTTGGAAGGAGAGGGCCGAATGGCCCCCCTGGGCATCGTGAACGGGCCGTTGATGAAAGGAATGGACACGGTGGGCCGCCTGTTTGCGAAAAACGAAATGATTGTGGCGGAAGTGCTTCAATCGGCCGAAGTGATGAAAGCAGCGGTGGCCCATCTGGAACCCCACATGAGCAAGGCCGACGCCGCCGCCCGGGGCACGATGGTGTTGGCCACGGTCAAAGGCGACGTCCATGACATCGGAAAAAACCTTGTCCACATCATTCTCAAAAACAACGGGTTTCGCGTCATTGATTTAGGCATCAAATGTCCGCCGGAAGAATTGGTTCGGGCTGTTCAAGAACACCGACCGGACATGGTAGGTTTGTCGGGCCTGTTGGTTAAATCCGCCCAGCAAATGGTGGTCACCGCTGAAGACATGAAGGTTGCCGGCGTGACCGTCCCGGTGTTGGTGGGGGGGGCGGCCTTGTCGGAAAAGTTTACGTCGACCAAAATTTCTCCGGCCTACGGGGCGGACGTTTTTTACGCCAAAGACGCCATGGCGGGGCTCGACATGGCCAACCGACTCATGGAAAAGGGGTCCCGGGAAAAGTTGCTGGAGGCCAACCGGACTCGACAATCCGAGTTGCGGACTGCCCCGGCCGTCCGGGCGTCGCCGGTCGTGGCGCGGGCGGTCATCGAGCACGGGGCGGACTCGCCCCTGCCGCCGGATTTGAAACCCCACGTCTGGGAAGACGCCCGGGTGGAAGACGTTTTTCGGTACATTAATCCGGTGATGCTGTACGGAAAACATTTGGGATTGCGCGGCACGCTGAAAAAGTTGTTGGACATCGGGGACGAAAAAGCGATCAAACTTCACCGAGCCGTCACGGATTTGCAGGGAGATATTTTGGCCCGGGGTTTGATCAAGCCCCGGGCGATCTGGCGGTTTTTTTGCGCCGACTCTGACGCCGAGACGCTGCGGGTGTATGAATCGCCCGGCCAATCGGTTCCCACGGTTGAGTTCGCGTTCCCTCGTCAGGCCACGGGGGAAGGGCTGTGCCTGGCCGATTTCGTGCGGCCGGCGGCCGCCGGGAAAAAAGATTTCGTGGCATTTTTCGTCGTCACCTGCGGGCAGGGGATTTTGGAGTTGTCCCGGGCGTGGATGGAGAAGGGCGACTATCTTAAATCCCACGCGGTTCAAGCCGTGGCCATTGAGTCGGCGGAAGCGTTCGCGGAATTGTTGCACGAACGTATTCGCGCCATGTGGGGTTTCCCGGACGGCGCGGCCCTCACGATGTCCGACAAATTTCAAACCCAGTACCGGGGTGTGCGGGTGAGTTTCGGATACCCCGCGTGCCCGAACCTGGAAGACCAACGAAAACTGTTCCGGCTACTGGACCCATCGTCCATCGGGGTGACCCTGACCGAAAACGACATGATGGAGCCCGAAGCCAGCGTGTCCGCCCTGGTTTTCCACCATCCCCAGGCCCGCTATTTTTCCGTTGGCGAATAGTCAGCCCATTTTTTGTCTTGGACATGCCTTAGGCCCGTCGATAAATGATAAAATTTCCACGAGCTATGAAACCCATCTATTTCGATAACAACGCCACCACCCCGGTTCGGGCGGAGGTGTTTGAGGCCATGAGGCCGTTTTTGGCGCCGGACGGGGGGTTCGGCAATCCGTCGAGCCTGCACACCCTCGGGCAACAGGCCCATGCCGCGATGGAATCGTCACGGGAACAGGTGGCGGCGCTGGTGGGCGCGGCGGATCCGGCCGAAATTGTTTTTACGTCCTGTGGGACGGAAGCCGATAATATGGCCGTGATCGGCGCCGCCTTTGCCCATCGCGACAAAGGACGTCATTTGATCACGAGCGCCGTGGAGCATCACGCCGTTCTCCACGCCTGCGACTATTTGGAAAAAGAACATGGGTTCGCGGTCACGTATTTGCCGGTGGACCGGCACGGTCGGGTGTCCCCGGACGACTTGCGCGCGGCCCTTCGGCCCGACACGTTGCTGGTGTCCATCATGACCGCCAACAACGAGATCGGAACCATTGAGCCGATACAGGAACTGGGGGAGCTGTGCCGCAACGCCGGCGTGTTGTTCCATACCGACGCCGTTCAATCAGCTGGCAAGGTTCCCCTGGACCTTAAAGAATGGCCCGTGGATCTCGCCGCCCTCTCCGGACATAAACTCTATGGCCCCAAGGGAATTGGCGCCCTCTACATTCGGCGGGGGGTTCAACTTCACGCCCTGTTGCATGGGGGCGCCCACGAGAAAAATCGCCGCGCGGGGACCGAAAATGTGCCGGGAGCGGTGGGCCTGGGTGTGGCCTGCCATCTGGCTCTGAAAGAAATGGCGACGGAAGAACCCCGCGTGAGAGCCCTTCGGGACCGATTGGAACAAGGGCTTTTAGAACGGGTCCCCTGTGCTTACCTGAACGGCCATCCCGCGCACCGGTTGGGCAACACCACCAACGTGTCTTTTGATGCGGTGGAAGGGGAATCCCTGGTCCTGGCGTTGGATCAGGCGGGATTTACGCTCAGAAACGAGGGGCTTCCGGGGTTGGAAATCTCAACGGGGTCGGCGTGCGCGTCGGGGTTGCTCGAGCCGTCCCATGTGTTGAAAGCCATCGGTGTTCCGTCCGATCGCATTCACGGGAGCGTGCGGTTTTCTTTGGGCCATTTCAACACGGACGCCGATATCGATGCCGCGCTGGACATTATTCCCCGAGCGGTGGATCGGCTTCGTTCGTTGTCTCCCATTTGGGAAGATCGTCAAAAGGCCGGGGTGTAATGTATTCGGCGAAAGTGATGGACCATTTTCAAAACCCCCGCAACGTCGGCGATATGCCCGACGCCGATACAGTGGGGTCCGCGGGTAGCCCCACGTGCGGAGATATTCTTAAGCTTTACCTGAAATTTCACAATGGGCGGGTGTCTCGGGCGACGTTCAAAACGTTCGGTTGCGGGGCGGCCATTGCCGCGTCGTCCATGTTAACCGAGATGGTGATTGGTAAAACTGTTTCGGAATTAAAATCAATCACCAATACCCAAGTGGCGGAAGCGTTGGGCGGGTTGCCGCCCATCAAAATGCACTGTTCAGTCTTGGCGGAACAAGCGTTAAAATCCGCCTTGGAAAAACGATGAACGTGGTGGTGGCCCTGTCCGGGGGCGTGGACTCGTCGGTGGCGGCGGCCCTATTAAAAGAGGCCGGCCACAGGGTCATTGGCGTGACGTTAAAACTGTTGCGTGTGGAAACGGGGTTTGGTTGTTGCGGGTCGACCCGGGACATCACCGACGCTCGCGCGGTGTGCGCCGCGTTGGGCGTCCCCCATTATGTGTTGGATTTTTCCGACACGTTCCAAAAAAATATTATGGACCCCTTCGTGAATTCCTATTTAACGGGGCAGACCCCCAACCCGTGCATCGCCTGCAACCGATTTGTGAAATTCGACGCTCTTCTTAAAAAAGCGGTGGGGTTGGGCGCCGACGTTGTGGCCACGGGCCACTACGCCCGGATCGAAACCCGCTCGGAAAACGGGCGCACCATGCGTTACCTGGCTCGCGCCGCCGATCGACACAAAGACCAATCCTACGTTCTTTATCATTTGGGCCAAGCCGAATTGGCGCGGTTGATGTTTCCAATCGGAGAGATGACCAAACCCCAGGTGCGCGACGCGGCCCGTCGGTTCAATTTGAAAATAGCCGAGAAAGCCGAGAGCATGGAAATCTGTTTTGTGCCCAACGCCGACACCGCGGGTTACGTTCAATTTCGCGCGCGGGAAGAGGGACGTTCGGCGATCACCCTTCAACCGGGGCCGATCAAAAGTTTGGACGGACGAATTTTGGGCGAGCACAAGGGCGTGGCGTATTACACCCGCGGTCAACGAAGCGGGCTGGGTGTCTCGCTGGGCCGGCCGGCGTATGTGGTGGACTTGGATGCCCAGACCAACACGGTGTTTGTGGGGGAAGACGATGAAACCGTATCCCTTCATGCCCAGGTGCGCGAAACAGTGTGGTCGTCGGGCGCCCCGCCAGCGCAACCGGTTCGGGTCACGGTGCAAATTCGTTCTCGTCCTTCAGACGCTTCGGCCCGGGTGTCGGCCACGTCCACGGGCGCCTCCATTGAGTTTGATGAGCCTCAACGGGCCGTCACACCCGGTCAGGCCGCCGTTTTTTACATGGACGACCGCGTGATCGGGGGCGGCGTTCTTCATTCGGCCGTGCCTGTGGGCATGCAAGGGCGGGCGGCGTGAACCATTCCTACGACTTGTTGGTGGTGGGCGGCGGGGTCATCGGTTGTTCGGTGGCGTTTCATTCGGCCAAAAAAGGCGCCAAGGTGATGGTGGTTCAGAAAGGGCCCATCGGGGGCGAAGCGGTGGCTCTGACCGCGGGGTTGCTGGCCGCGCAGGCCGACGCCGACGAGCCGGGTCCTTTGTTTGATTTGGGGCGGGCCAGCGCCGCGCTTTTCGCGGGGCAGGTCGATGAGGTTCGAGAATTGTCCGGAATCGATCCGGAATACGAGCCGTGCGGTGTCTGGGTGGCTTCGTCCACTCAGAAAGGAAAGGATCGGTTGTTGGACAAGATGCGTTGGCAACAGGAGCGATCCCTGGCTGTGGAGTGGTTGGAGCCGGCGGCGGTTAAAGACGTCCATCCGGGTTTGGGTGAGAACATCGGGGCCGCGTATTTCCCAACGGATGCCCACATCGACAGTGGTCTGTGGACGTTGGGGTTGGCGGAGGCCTCGCGTCGCAAGGGGGTCCGATTTTTGGACCAGGCCTCCAGCATGGAATTTTTGCGGGAGCGTCGGCGTGTGTCGGGTGTCCGCACGGGGGAAGAAACCCTCTTGGCCGATCAGGTGGTGTTGGCGGCCGGCGCTTGGACCCCGCGGGTGTTGGACGCGCTTCGCATCTCCATTCCCTTGGAACCCGTGAAAGGACAGCTGATGGTGTTGGCGGGCGTGCCGCGGGCGTTTCGGGGCCCGGTGTATGCCGGGGCCGGTTATTTGATCCCGCGCTTTGACGGCCGTCTGGTGGTGGGCACCACCTATGAACGGGCAGGTTATGACACCCGTCCGACCTTGGACGCGCAGCGCTTTCTGGCCGATTGGGCCGCGCGCTGGTGCCCGGGTTTACGGGACTTGCCGGTGGTGGATTTTCAGGGGGGATTGCGGCCCGGGACACCCGATGGCGGTCCGTTGATGGGCCGGTTGTGGGATTACGACAATTTGTTTATCGCGAGCGGCCATTATAAAAGCGGCATCTTGTTGTCGGCGTTTACCGGACACTACATGGCCGACGGAATTTTGGGCGGACGATGGGACCCCCTGGGCGCGTCCTTTTTGCCGGAACGGTTTCGGGAGAAACCCAGTTGACCGCCGCGCCGGACGTGGATCAATTACTGCGGGGGAGCGTGCAGGTGTTTTCCCGCGCGGGCCTGGCAGAAAAGGCGGCGGGAAACCGTCCGTTGCGGGTGAAATACGGTGTGGACCCCACGTCCCCCGACCTCCATTTGGGCCACACGGTGCCGCTGAACGCGTTGAGGGCTTTTCAAGAGGCGGGGCACACGGCGGTGCTTATCATTGGCGATTACACGGCGCGGGTGGGAGACCCTTCCGGTCGATCGGAAACCCGACCGCCCCTTTCCGCCGAGTCGGTTGCGGCCCACGCCCAAACCTATCTCCAACAGGTGTTCAAGGTGTTGGACGAAAAGCGGACGGAGGTCCGCTGGAATGCCGAATGGCTCACCCCCCTGTTCGCCAACACCGACCCGGACCCTGGTCGGCGATTGTTGGGGTTGATGGCCCGGCACACCGTCCAGCAGTTGACGGAACGGGAGGATTTTCAAAAACGGCTCGCTTCCAAAACGCCCATTTCCCTGTTGGAGTTGCTCTATCCGTTGATGCAGGGCTACGATTCCGTGGCGGTGAAAGCGGACGTGGAAATCGGGGGGACCGACCAACTGTTCAATCTGCTGATGGGTCGGGAAATCCAAAAAGATTTTGGCCAGAGCGTCCAGGTGGTGATCACCTTTCCGTTGTTGGAAGGGACCGACGGGGTGCGAAAAATGTCCAAGTCCTATGGGAACGCCATTTCCCTCAACGATACGCCGGAGGACATGTTCGGTAAAATCCTGTCGTTGTCCGATGAAATGATGTGGAAATATTATCACCTGTTGACCCGCGAAGACGTGGCCGCTCTCAAGGCGGGCCATCCTCTGGACGTTAAAAAGAAGTTGGGGGAAATTGTGGTAACGCGGTTTCACGGAGGCGAGGCGGCCCGGGCCGCCCGGACGGGGTTTGAGCGGGTGTTCTCAAACCGGGAAACACCCGCGGAGATCGACGATCACGTTTTGTCAAAATCCCCATTGCGGTTGTCGGAAATATTGGTGGAATCAAAACTGGCTCCGTCCAAAAACGAGGCCCGTCGGTTGATCCAACAGAAAGCCGTCGATTTGGCCGGCGAACGGGTCGCGCAAGACAGAGAGGTGACGGTTCATTCCCCTCTTCTCCTGAAAGTGGGCAAGCGGCAGTTTCGGCGGTTGATGCCCCCCGCTCTGTGAAAGGATATTCTTTCCTCCGATCAGCCGGTCGGTTGGCCCGGGCCACGATTCAGCATTGGCGAGAAGATCATTGTTCCCTCATTGCCGCGGGGTTGGCCTACTACGCGGTCATTTCGCTGGTTCCCCTTTTTATTTTGGCGTTGGCGCTAAGCGGAAAATTGTTAGGGCCCGCCGCTTCCATGAAAAAATTGGCCCCCGCCCTGGAAGGCGTTATGGGATCGCAAATTGCCCGCCCGCTTGAGGGGTTGATCGAGCAAGCATCGAAAAAGAGTGTTCGGGGGGCATCGATGGTCAGCCTGGGGATTTTGGTGTGGGTCGCGTCGATCATTTTCAGCAATTTGCGCCGGGCTTTGAATTTGGTGTGGGATTGTCCCGCGGCCGGAGGTGTGCGCGGAGCTCTGGCGGACAGAATGATTTCCTTCGCCATGGTGATGGGGGTTGGGTTGTTGGTGGGGTTGTTCGCTCTGCTGAACGCGGGGCTGGGTATGATCCGGGGGTTTTTGGATCCTTACGCGCCGTTTTTGGGTCATATCCCTTTTTGGCAAGGAGTTAATTTGCTTCTTTTTTTGGGTTCCCTCATGCTCTTTTGGAGCATGGTTTATAAATTTCTTCCGGCGTTAAAATTGCGTTGGCGCGATGTGTGGGTGGGTGCGTTTACCACGTCGGTGCTGGTGACGATCGGCGCGTTCGGGCTGGGCATCTACTTCAGCCATGTGAAGTTTTGGTCGATTTTCGGCGTCGCCACGTCGGTGATGTTGGTGCTGGTCTGGATCTATGTCACCGCCCAAATCTTTTTATTGGGCGCCGAGTTCACCTGGGCTTGGGCCCATCGCCACCTACCGCTCAACGAATCGAACGGGCCGATCTGAGCGGGGAACAACCTTGAGATGGTGGGGTTGCGTCATGACCGCCAAAAAGCTCTTGTCCGATTGGATGTCCGGCGTGGAGAGATGATACTCGACGAGCGTTTCCACGGCGGTTGAAGAAACCTTTGTTACCTCTACGCTGTACCCGCTGGACCCTTTGTCCCCAGCAAACACGCCCACCACCATCTGGGCATTAAAATCAACAGGGGGGACGGGCGCGGGCGGATAATGGATCGACTGATGTTCGACCCAGAAAGCGTCCCACTCTTTCACCGAACGAATAATTATTTCCCGCGCGTCGGTAACGCCGCTCGAATCTCCCTGCCATTCCGGGAGGGGTGGCGCCGGCCCGCGTTTCGTCGAAATCGTCTCATTCGTCTCTTTTAGACGGGTCTGCCTGGGTTCCATCCTTATTGCGTTGGCGGTTGATCCAAATTCTTCCTCAAACACGAACTGTTTGCTTGGCACCGGCGGAGTGGCATTCCCGACGCCCTTTGCGGAAGACAGTGAAATATTTTCCCCGCTTTCTATGGAACGACGTATTGTTCCTGCCGCGCCGGGGGATGCGAGGGAATTTTTTTCATCCGACGCGGTCTTTTTTTTGTCTTTTCGGATGGGATCGGCGGACAGGCTGAGGGGCACGGCAGAATCTGCTGAGGGTTTCTCTTGTTTGTTCTCCCGAAAAGCCGATGGCGCGATCGATCGGTCGGCCATCATGGCCGGCGTTGCCCCTTCCAACTGGGACATCTCCCTTCTGGACTTGGAGAGGAAAAACGATGGTTTGGAATCCTGAAAAACATAAATCATGACCAGGGCCGCGGCCATGGCCGTCACGAGAGAAACGCTCCAGGGGGCCCATCGGCGGGGTCGAATACGGGTTTTGTTTAAGACCCGAGCATAAAAATCCGCGGGCGGCTCTTGGGCCGGTACCGACTTGATCAGTGGGCCCAAAGCGCGCAGTCGAGCCAGGTCGGTTCTCAGTTCCGGGGATTCGGCCAGGGCCCGGTCCACCTGAGCTTTTTCCGCCGCCGAGAGGGCCCCATCTACGTACGCCGACAACTGTTCGTGGGAAACCGGTTTCATAGGTCCCTCAACACAGGAGCCAATTTGGCTTTCAGGGCCGTACGCGCCCGGGCCATGCGGGATTTCACGGTGCCCAAGGGAAGGTCCAGTAAATCGGCGATTTCTTCATAACTTTTGTCCTCCATCTCCCGAAGAACCAGGGCGGCCCGTTCGTGGGGCGGCAAACTCGCCAGAGCGGTCTGAATCAAACGGTTGCGATCTGCAATCTCGGCGGGGGCGTCGGTTTGGTCGTTGGGGTCCGCCAGCTCCATGGGAAGAGGATCGTCGTCTTCATCGCTTGGCGGGCCCGCAAAGATTGAAATGTGTTTCCAGAAAAACCGCCGCTTTTCATAGCGCACCCTATTTTTCCACAGATTGACGCAGATTCGGTAGACCCAAGACCCAAAATCCGCTTCCCCGCGAAATTGGCCAAACCGACGATAGGCGGTGATGAACGTTTCCTGGGCCAGATCGTCTCCGTCGGTGGTGTTGCCGCACAGTCGGACCGCCAAGGCGTAGATCCGCGCTCCGTGACGGCGAAAGAGCGGTTCAAAGTCCGTCTCTGATTGATTAGACCCTTCCGGATCTGAAAAGTTCCCGGGTTCCACACGAGTAGAATAGCAAACGAGCCTTTCCGATCACAACGGGAAGTTCGTATAATGAGATCGCAATTGAGATCTTTAAGGAGCGTCAATCATGGGAAAACTGGTATTGGTTCGGCATGGGCAATCGCAGTGGAATTTGGAAAACCGGTTCACCGGCTGGGTGGATGCGCCGTTAACGGAAACTGGGGAAAAAGAAGCCCGACGGGCGGGGGAGCATTTGAAGGGCATGAAATTCAATCGGGCTTTCACGTCCGTTCTTCAGCGGGCCCAAAAAACCTTAGCGAACATCCTTGACGTGGTGGGCCAGACAGGTATTCCGACCGAAAAAAATCAGGCTTTAAACGAACGGCACTATGGGGCTCTGCAGGGTCTTAACAAGGAGGAGACGGCCAAAAAGTTTGGCGCCGACCAGGTCAAGATTTGGCGGCGCAGTTACGATGTTCCTCCCCCTAAGGACAAAACCGACATGAATCCCGAAGGGATTGCGGAAAGTTTGAAAGACACCGCCGCCCGTACCTTGCCTTACTTTTACAGCGCCATTCTGCCCCACGTGAAAAAAGGGGAAACCGTTCTTGTGGCGGCTCACGGAAACAGCCTTCGCTCCATCGTCATGGACCTTGATAAACTGACCAAAGAACAGGTGTTGGAACTCAACCTGGACACGGGCGTGCCCATCGTCTATGAGTTGGACGATCGCGGACGCGTGCTGGACAAAAAAGTTCTCAAGTAATTATTTTTTATCGATCGTTGGTAACTGCTCAGGTCCCTCACCCTGCCCTCTCCCAAGAGGAGAGGGAAATTCTTTGTATTCCTTCCCCTCTTGGGGGAAGGTGCCCCGAAGGGGCGGATGAGGGACCTGGGTAGTTACGATTGTTGAGTAAATATTCTCGGCTTCTGGCATCCATTTTTGCAGGTCGCGGATGCGGGTTTCGTGGCTGGGGTGGGTGGATAAAAACTGGGGCGGAGATTTGCCTCCGGAAGCCGATTCCATTCGTGTCCAGAAGGCCAACGCTTCCCGGGGATCGTAACCGGCTTTCGCCATATAAATGAGGCCCATTCGGTCCGCCTCAGATTCTTGGCTCCGACCGAACGGCATGATCGCGCCGAAGGTCGCCCCCAAACCAAAAGCTTGAAGGGCCAATTGCCGTGTTTCAGCGGGTTTCTTGCTCATGGCCGCTTCCAGGGTTTGGCCGCCCAGTTGGAGAAGGATCCCTTGGGTCATTCGTTCGGCGCCGTGTTTGGCGATGGCGTGGGCAATTTCGTGGCCCAAAACAACGGCCAGGCCCGTTTCCGTTTTTGTGATGGGCAAAAGCCCGGTGTAAACCGCCACCTTACCGCCGGGAAGGCAGAAGGCGTTTTGGTTTTTGGGGTCGTCGATCAGGACGTACTCCCACGGATAGTCCGGCCGGTCGGAGACGCGGGCAATCCGCTCGCCCACCCGGCGAACCATGGCCGCGGCGGCGGTATCGGGTGACGCTTTGGAGGTGCCGATCACTTCGCGGTAAGCGTTTGTTCCCAGGGCCAGTTCTTGGTCTTCGGAGATAATATTAAAGGACCGTCGGCCCGACACGGGCACCGTGGCGCACGCCGCCATCACGAACGGGGCGAGGATCCAAAACGCAACAGGGATTCGTTTCATAGGGGCTATTATATAAAACCTCAGCAAGGGAGACGATTGTGATTGGACACATTACCGAATGGATCTTGGAGGCCCTCCGAACCAATGGAGGGTGGAGCGTTTTTTGGGGCGTTTTAATTGAGCAGGTGATCGTGCCCATTCCGTCGCCGGCCATCATCATGGGGGCCGGGTTCATTTTGATCCCCGCCGAATCAACGTGGTCGGCGGCTCTTATGAAATCGTCCCTTGAAATCGTGTTGCCCGGCGTGTTGGCGTCCACGATGGGGGCCATCGGCATGTACTACCTCGGGCATCTGGGCGGAAAAGTGCTTGTGGACAAATTCCAAAAATATTTGGGGTTTCAGTGGTCGGACGTGGAAAGCATCGGCGCCCATTTCAGCCGTCGGGGGGAAGAAATTTCGTTGTTTCTCCTTCGCGCGGCGCCCATCGTGCCCCTCTCGTTGATCTCTGTGGCGGCGGGGGTGTTAAAGGTCCCCGTCGGACTCTTTGTGGTTTGGTCGGTGCTGGGAACCATCGTGCGGTGTTACCTGTTGGCGATCCTGGGGTGGCAAATGGGCGGAAAGGCTTTGGAAGTGGCCCGGGGCGTGAACCGGTTTGAAAGTCTGATTTCCGTTGTGATCGCCCTGGGCGTGGTGGCCGGCATCCTCTACGTCCGGCACCGGGTTCGAAAGGGGTTTGGGTCGAACAAACAGGCGTAACCCGGTCAAAAAAAGGTTCAATTAAAGCGTGTCGAAGTAGGCCGCCATTTCGCGGGCGGTTCGGTCCACGCTGACATCGGGCGTCACGGCCAAGGCCGCCCTCAGAAGCGCCGCCCGTTGAACGGGGTTTTGGAAGGCTGTGTTAAAATCTTTCAATGCTTTCAAAAACGAGTCCACGTCCGGTTGGTCGTTGGAGTAGCTGACGCCGTACCCGTTGGCTTGCCGGCCAGGTGGGACGGCTCCCTCAAAAAACACGAACTCAGGCACGGCTCCATCCGGATTGGCGATGACGGCGCCGCCGTTCATTTGGGCTTTCATGAACCCCGTGGCCGACGCTTCCCGGCCGTCGTCGGACAACATCACCGATCCGTCGGCTCCGTGGAACAACCGGGGCGCCTCCAGCACGTTGTAATTGTGCAGGAAGATCACTCGTTCGCCCAATTCTTCGTCCCGGTTTAAAAATTCCACCAACCCGTACACCATTTTTTCCGAGACATTGTCGCGCTGGTAAATACGTCCTCCCACCACCAACACCACCTGAGTGTCCAAGAACGCCTTGCGCCGGACCGGGTCGTGAAAAATGCGTTCCAAAATGTCCAGCCGTTTGTAGCTGGTGATGCGCCGCGTCCAGAGCGCGACCGGATGGGCGCGCATTTTTTTGGCCCAATGGGGCCACAGCAGGGCTCGGCGCCACAGCCATTCCAGAAATTCGCCTTTCAGTTTTTCTTTCACCGCAATCAAGTCCTTGTCCGAAAGCGAGGCCGATCCCGCGTAGGCCGGATGTTGCCACAGAGCGACGCTGACGCCGTTGGTCACGTGTTGAATTTTGGTCGCCTGCGATCTCAGGGAAGGCATGGCGCGCATCACGCGGGCGTGTTTTTCCGCCACGCCGAACGCCCCGTTGGAAATGCCGATCAGCATTTGGGTAATGTCCACCCGCCCGTCTCTCAGGAACGGGGAATAGGCGGTGGGGCTCATCCGTGTAAGTTCCAACACCTCTTTCGGCCAGATGGGATGGGCGTACTCCAGGGGTGTGTGATCGTTAAACACGGTTTTAGCGTCGGCGAAAAGCGGGTCGGTGGCCAAAGCGTCGTTGACCAGTGTGGGATGGCCGAAGAGGGTGGGCGTTTCGCTCATGACAACCATGTCCGGTTTAAACCCGATGGCTTTGGCCAACGCTAAGGCGCCTCGGCCCACCAACCAGCTTTGGAGCAAACGTTGCCGTTCGGCCCAGGCGTTGGTGTCGAAGGTGTTGGGAGGCGCGTCTTCGGCGCAGGGGTAAACCACGTCGGTGATCTCGGGGCAATCCAAAAAGTAGACCGGCGCCATGCCGAAAAAAGCTTCCCAAACTTTCACGTTAACCGTCCGTCCGTCGAACAGGGGGAGGTCCAACGTGAATTCGGCTTTTGTTAATATTTCTCGAAGCGCTCGGCCGGCTGACACCCGCTCCAAGATGAGGTGGTTCCAGTCGTGCCACGCTTGGCTCCAGACGGTGTTGTAGAGGAGAGAAACGCCCACCACATCGACGCCCTGTTCTTTTTGGGCGATGACCCGTTCGCGCAGGAGGGGCCCGATGCCGCCCACCGACGTGGACATCGCGGCCGCTTGGGCGGCTTCCAGGCCGAACTTTTTTTCCACGGCCGAGAGAATCTCCGGTGTGAGGGCCATTTCCATAGCGACTTCCAGGATGCGGCGCGGGGCGGCGGGGTTCATGGGCTCGTTATGATAACAATTTTGGTAAAATGCGGCTTCAATTCACCGATCGAGGTCAAACCATGAAAACACGCATCGAAAAAGATTCGTTGGGCACCAAAGAAGTTCCCGCGGACGCGCTGTTCGGCATCCAAACCCTGCGCGCCGTTGAAAATTTCCCCGTGAGCGGATGGCGTTTTCCGCGCTCGTTCATTCGAGCCCTCGCGTTGATAAAAAAATGCGCCGCCGAGGTCAACATGGAGTTGGGGGGCTTGGACAAAAAAGTCGGGGGCGCCATCCTCCAATCGGCCCAGGAAGTGGCGGATGGAAAATGGGACGACCAATTTCCCGTGGACATTTTCCAAACCGGGTCCGGCACGTCGACCAACATGAACGCCAACGAAGTGATCGCCAGCCGGGCGAACGAGTTGTTGGGCGGCCAACGGGGGGCCAAATCGCCGGTGCATCCCAACGATCACGTGAACAAGGGCCAATCGTCCAACGACGTGATTCCCACAGCGATCCATGTGGCGGCTCTGGAATCTCTGGTGAAGGAGTTGGTCCCCGCTTTGGACGTTTTGCGCGCGGCCCTGGCGGAGAAGGCGATCGCCTTCGACGGCATCTTGAAAATCGGCCGAACCCATTTGCAAGACGCCGTTCCGATGCGGTTGGGCCAGGAATTCGGCGGTTACGCCAGCCAAATCGCCCACGCCATCCAGCGGGTGAAAAACGTTCAACCCCATTTGGCGGAACTGGCTTTGGGCGGAACCGCGGTGGGTACGGGCCTCAACGCCGATCCCGCTTTTATTGAAGGCGTGATCAAAAAGCTCGGCGCCTTGTTGGGGTTGCCGTTTGTGGGGGCGCCCTCGCGATTTGAAGCCTTAGCGGCCCGCGACGCGTGCGTGGAAGCCAGCGGCGCTTTGAAAACCGTGGCGGTCTCGCTCATGAAAATCGCCAACGATTTGCGGTGGCTCTCATCGGGGCCGCGGTGCGGCATCGGCGAAATTGAGTTGCCTTCGTTGCAACCCGGCAGTTCCATCATGCCCGGAAAGGTCAACCCGGTCATTCCGGAAGCGGTGGCCATGGTGGCGGCCCAGGTGATCGGCGCCGACGTGGCCATTACCGTGGGGGGCCAATCGGGGAATTTTGAATTGAACGTCATGAAACCCATGATCGCCCACAACCTGTTGTCGTCGATCACGATCTTGGCCAACGTGTCCCGTCTGTTCGCGGACCGGTGCGTGAAAGGGATCAAGGCCAATAAGGCCATCGCGGAAGGGTTTATCGAAAACAGTTTGGCCATGTGCACCGCCTTGGCGCCGAAAGTGGGTTACGACAAAGCCGCGGAAATTGCCAAAGAGGCCTACGCCACCGGCAAAACGGTTCGTCAGGTGGCCTTGGACAAAAAAGTTCTTTCGGCCAAAGAGCTGGAAACCTTGCTGGATGCCCGAGCCATGACCGAACCCGGCATGACCCTCGACGGCGCGGGGGGGTGATTGACCGGCACGGATCCAGCTCAGGGATCTGAGCCCCTGAGTATCCCATGTCCGTTGTGTGGCGTCCAGGATGAAAAACAATTGTTTACATCCTCTGTGGGCATTTTTGATGCTCGCTTGACAACGGATCTGTACGGCGGGTGTGGGCGGGTGGTTCGGTGTCGACAGTGTGGTCTGGCTTATAGAAACCCTCGCGAAGCGACTTCGACCATTGAAAAGGCCTACATTTCCAACGAAGATCCCGACGCCCTTGGAGAACAAGAATGCCGTAGTATCAACGCCTTCTTGTCTTTGAAAACCATCCGTGAATTCCGGGAAGGGGGGCGATTGCTGGAGGTGGGAAGTTCCCTTGGGCATTTCTTGAACGCGGCCCGTTCGACCTTCGATGCGGTCGGGATCGAACCAAACAGATGGGCCTCCCGATGGGCCCGAGAACGGTTTCGTGTGGATGTTCGAGAAGGAGTTTTGTCGCCGGGCCTTTTTGCCCCCGATTCGTTTGACGTGGTCGTTGCCATTGATCTTCTAGAGCATGTGACCGACCCACAGGCCCTTGTCACCTCGTTGTCCCATCTTCTGGTGCCAGGGGGCGTACTTTATATCGTTACCCCAAACATAGAAAGCTTATCATGCCGATTGTTGGGTCGGTGGTGGTGGGGTTTTCGCCCTTCCCATTTGACATATTTTTCACCGAAAACAATGGCAAGAATGTTGTCAAACGCGGGGTTGTACGTTCGCCAATGTCGATCCTACGGGCGCGTGTTTTCCTACGGATATTGGCTGAGTCGATTAAAGAACTACCCTTCTCTTGCGGTCTGGCCGATCTCGTTTGTTTTGTCGCTTATGGGATGGGCGGGCAAAGTCCTTTATCTGGATACTCGCGACTCGATGGAAATTATTGCCTTTAAACGCGCCCACTCTTAATGAATTCCAAAATTGCCGTGCCCTCCTCGGATTCTTGGACCCATTGGATTGAGATTCTTGTCGGTTTTGCGGGTTCAATTGTGTTTGTGGTGTCTTGCAATCATTTGCCTTTTGGCCATTATGTTGATGATATAAAATGGGTTTTGTTGGCCGAATCTTTTCTTCAAGGATCGGTTCTAACATCCTGGTCGTCCATTCCCATGGCCAACACATCCATTACCTGGGGTTTTGGATTTCTTTTGACTCCCGTGGTGTGGCTATTCGGTCGTCAAGAGTTGGTTTTCAAAATATACTCGTCCATGCTCATGGTGGCTGGACTGGGGTTCTTTTACTTTTCCGTGAGGCGGCTTATGGATAGCGGCGGGCGGATTTTATTGTTGGTGGGTTTGGGGGGGGTGTCGTATGTGACTTCTTTCTCAGGGAATGTCATCAGTGAGTCGGGGTACGTGCTGATGTGGGGGCTGATCTGCTTCTTTTTGTCCAGAGTGGAGGCGGGAATATTGGAGCCCAAACGGGCATTTCTGATCGGTGTTTTTATGGGATTTCTTTTTTTGATCCGAAACATTGGGGGGCTGGTGGCTATTTCTGTGGCGGGGATGGGACTGACTTTTTTTCGAAAGCGAATATTTTTGCCTTTTACAGTGGGCGGTTTAATCACGTCCATTCCGGTAAGCTTGTATATTAAAAGCGCCTCTGGAACGTGGTCTTTTTACGCGCCTTATTGGAAGATGGGCGCTTCCCGCGGTGTCGGGTTTTACGCAGAGCTAATTTCCAATAACCTTTACTACTATTGGAAAGGTTTAACATGCATGACGTTTGTAAACCTCCCGGAACTAATGCCATCCAACTCTTTCCTTAAATCGATCTTTGTCGTTTTGGGATTTGTGGTGATGGGGCGGGGTCTTTTTTTGCTCAAGGAAAAGCTGTTCGGTCGTTGGCTCATTGTTTATATTTTGGGGTATCTTGTTGTCCTGGGTTTTTGGTCATACCAAGCTCCTCGGTATTTGCTCCCAGCGTACCCGGCTTTTATGGCTTTAGTGGGCATGGGTGTTCAAGGGTTGTGGAAAAAAACCTTAACCCGCTGGGCTCTTATAGGCGCGGTCTGTCTATCGGTCCGCAGTAACGGTCCTGAAATAGCGAGCCTCATAAAAAAATCAGTTTCTCAACCGGTATTAATACCGCACACATCCGAGATGTGGCTGAGGGACAATTCCACTCCCGATGATGTTATTGTATCCATGGACATCGCGCGTATTTATTACCTTGCGGGTCGCCGAGGCGTGCCATTTATTCCCTCTCACGATGTGGCCTCTTTTGTCGAGGGGGCAAAAAAAAACGGGGTAACCCTTTTCCACTTCAGAGAAAATAATTATGTTGGGGCGGCTCCTGGGATGTCCGACCCGATTGCCGCCCAGCATTCCCTATTGCGCGATTATCTTTTTCAATCGAAATTGTTTGAACCGGTTTATTCAAACCCGACCGAAAAAACGACATTTTTTAGGATAAAAAGCATTCCCGCCGTGCTATAATTCAAGTCGATGACCATTGATGGAGGAATTTTATGACGGGGACTTTTCTTTCGCGGACGGGGTATGAAAAACTGAGGGACGATTTGGGCCGTTTGAAGGTGCGGCGGGGGGAACTGAGCGGCGAAATCGGCGAGGCGCGGGAAAAAGGCGACCTTAAAGAAAATGCCGAATATCACGCCGCAAAAGAAGAACAGGCGAAAGTTCAACGGCGCATCAATGAGCTGGAAGAAAAGTTACGGTCCGCCCAAATCATCGATGAGTCCAACGTGAAAGCGGGCGAAATCCGGATCGGGGCGACCGCGCACATCAAAGAAGTCAAATCCGGCGAGGAAACCATGTACACGCTGGTGGATCCCGCGGAAGCGGATTTTTCCAAAGGACGCATTTCGGTGCAGTCGCCGGTGGCGCAAGCTCTTTTAGGCCACAAGGAAGGCGAACAGGTGACCGTGAAACTTTCGTCCGGCCCGGTGTTGTATCAGGTCATCAAGGTGACGCGGTCATTGAGTTGACGGAGTTTGAGCGGGTTGACTGGGTTTGCCTTTCCAACCGCCGAGGGTCTTTTTCAGGATGTCCTGGGCGGCCCGTTTAACGGTGTCTCGATAGTCCACTTTTACTTGGGGATCGCGCAGGGGCCCTTTTAAGCGGGCTTCAATGGTGGGCCGTCCGTCCTCGGCGGTCATCCATTGTCCCACGCTTCCGCGGACCGATCCCGCGGGCAGTTTGAGAACGAGCTTTAAATCCGATTCCATACCGCCCAGGCGAACCTGGCCGGTGGCGGAAAAGTCCGTCTGGTCGCTGTTCAGCGTGAACGAAGGAATCTGAGCCACGCCCCGTGTCACCAAAAATCGGCCCGCCAATTTTTTGTAACCAAGATCCGATCCTTCTCGGTCGATCAGTCCGTTGATTTTCTCCGCCACGGGCACGTTCATGATTTCGCCGCTGGCGGCGGTGACCGTGGCCGTTCCGGATAGAAGAGAGAGGTTGGGGCCCACGTCGGAAAAATTCCAGTTAAATTGAAAGTCCCGGCCCCGATAATGGGGATGCGCGATCTCGCCGATTCGAAACACGCCCTCGGCCCGAGCCAAAGGCGCCCGGGCGGGTTCTTTGGAAGCCGGTGTCGATGGCCCCGCGGGAGCCGAGGAGGAAAAGATCTTAAGCACTTTTTCCACCTGCATTTTTTCCCAATCTCCGTTGAGAAACACCAAGGGCCGTTTCCCGGCGTGGTCGATTCGTCCCGCCAGGCGAAACGGGGATCCAAAGGCTGTTCCCTGGAGTGATTTAAGCTCGACTGTTTCATCGGCCCATTCGATATGGCTATTCAGGTTCGAGAGAGCAACCCCTGGGATCGGGGTGATCGATCCCAGGGACAGGCGGATTTGGCCTTGCACAGCGGGATCTTCAATGGAGCCCGTCACTTGGGCGGACAGGATGGAGCGCCCCCGAAGACGGTAGTTGGTCAAGGACGGCAACATCTTTTGTACCGTGGACAAGTCCGGGATTTGGCTTTCGATATCCATATCGATAGCTCGGGGAAACACGACGGTTCCCCGGGCCGTCGCATCGCCCGCAACGGTGTGGAGGGTGGATGAAGACAGTTCGACCCGAAAAACGCCTGGCTCTTCGCTCCGGGCCAGCTCGCCGTCGGCGGACAAAAACAGCGCGCTGTCGGCGGGTTTTTGAAAGCTGGATTTGAAACGAGCTTCGAGTGATTGACCGTCCGCGGTCACGGAGAATGCCATTAAAGAGGGAGTTCCTTTAAGCTCGGCGGTGACCCCCAGGTTCCCCGAAATTGTAATGCCAGAGGGCCATGGACCTTGGGGGGATAAATTTAGATCGGGCGCTCGCACGTCCAGGGTGAGGCGGGGTTCGCCTTCCCGCGATGAAGCGCCCGATGCGTTAAGAACAATCGAGGAGCCCACCGGTTTCGTGATCCACTCTCCACAAGAAATACGGGCCCCGTCGGCGGTCAGGGTGCCCTGAACGGTCCAGTTCCCGTCGGCATAATTCCCGGTCCAGGGACCACGGAGGGGGCCCCTGGCCGAACACGCGGGAATCCACGGATTGTCGTCCAGGCGAACCGATGTCGGGTCCAGCTGGGCGGTGTAACGGGCCCTATCCTTCGCGACCACCAGTTTTCCGGAAAAGTCAACGGCGGGGGATTTAACGTCAAATTCGCCTTCCGTTCGGAAAACCGACGACGTTCCTTTCACTGTCCATCGGCCGGACAACGTGGCGGTCTGAAAGGGGGCGGGCAGTTGAACGAGGGGGTTCAGATCAACCGCGGATAAGGTGTTCAAAACCAGCGTGGCTTCAACCCGTGGCTCCGGGAAAGGAGTTAGGGTGCCCCTGGCGTTGATCGACGACGACCCCAATCCCCAACTGAGTTTTTGTATAACCACCGCCTTGTCCCCCGACAAGGAAAGACGCGCCTGAACCGACAAAGGACCCTTCCACTGAGTGTGGGCGTATTGTATTTCGGTAGTCGCGTCTATCTTTGCGCCAAACGGGTCGGTGAGGGAAAGGCCGGACACTCGAGACTCCAGTCCGTTGAGCTGAATGTTGATTTTGGCGACATCGTCCTGGAAAAGCAGGGTGCCCTTGTGGACAACGGCTTCGGAAATAAAAAGGGTGGAAAAGGCGCCCCCCCTTGGTGGCGCGGAGGGTCCGGCGGGGGCGGCGCCGAGAGAGGAAAAATTAAACGTGTCCGCGGAAAGGCGGTGAAGGCGGATCGAAGGCCGATCGAGTTCCACCCGGCGAACCACAAGCCGTCCCGACATCAGCGGAACCAGCCGGGGGAGCACACGCACCGACTCGGCCGAAAAAAATGTGCCGGCCGAAAAGTCCGGTTGCTCGGAGATGCGAACCCCGTTTAATTCCAAGCCCTTCAAAAGGCTCACGCGGGCGCCCGCCACCTCGATTCGTCGTCCCAACCGGGCGCCCGCCGCCTCGGAGGCCATTTGTCTCAGCCGTTCCGGCGGGTACTGGTGGCGAAACCAAACTCCAAGGAGGGCCAGCCCTCCAACAAGGCCCGCCGTGATGAGGGCCGTCCAGACCAATGCTTTTTTCAAGAGAGGACCTTTTTCCAATTGGAGTTGTCCAATGTCAATCAGCTGACGGACTCGGAACTGTAGCGGGCGATAAGCCCTGTGCGGACCGCGCGGCGAAAAACCGCTCGAAAAACCCAACACGCCGCGAAAAGGTGAAGACCCGCTAAACCCATTCCCCACAGAACTGGGGCGAAGGAGACGGCGTGCCCCAACACCAGCGAGCGCAAACTCTCAAACACATAGGACGCAGGCAAGACCCGGGCCACTTCTCTCATCCATGCGGGGAGTATGTCCAAGGGGTACAACACGCCGACGAAGGGTGAAAGGAGGGCTGGAATGGGCCAGATGAACCATTCGGCGGCGGGGCCTAACCTCAAAACCAGAGCGCACCCCAATATCCCCATGGAAATGCCATAAACGAATAAGACGAGGAGAAAAGGTATCGCCATCGCCCCATACGCCATGCCGGAGAACCCAAATACGGCCGTCGCCAAAGCCAGCATAACGCCCAGCCCAATCAGGCTGGTGGTTACACTCGAGAGCACGAGACCAAGCAGATACTCCCCTACGGAGATCGGGGTGGAAAAAACATTGAGGAAGTTCCTCGACCACACGTCCTCAAAAAAGATCATCGTAACCCCTTGCATCACCCGGATGAAGAAATTCCATAACAGCACCGCGCCCAACAGGGTGGGAACAAAATTGGAGGTGGTGATCGTGTTCAAATAGCGGGTGAGGTATCCCCACAAGACCATGTCGATGGCCACCCACGTGAACAGCGGAAAGACCCGGGAAAGACTTCCCCGGATCAAATAGGCGTAACGCAACAACACGGCCGCGACGCGATGAAAATTCATTGAGACACCTGTTCGATCGAAAGTGGTTCAAGGGCCACCGCAACGAAAAGGTCTTCTAGATTCTTTTTTCCGTGCAAAGCGGGCAAGGTTTTGGGATCTCCTTCCAACAAAATTCGACCCCGTGAGAGAAAGAGAACCCGGTTGCAGACCTCGGCCACTTCGTGCATGTTGTGGGAGGTCCACAACACGCCGGCCCGGCTCTCGTCAACGTAAGACCGGATCTCCAACCGGATCCGGCGCGCCGTGGCGGGGTCCAAGGAGGCCGTGGGCTCGTCCAGAAGAAGAAGAGGAGGGTGGTTTAAGAGGGCCTTGGCCAGGGACACCCGGGTTTGTTCGCCGGACGACAGGGTGCCGCATTTGACGTGGCGAAATTTCCGAAGGTCGAATTGTTCCAGGAGTGCGTCGATCCGATTCCGCGGGTGAGCCACGCTGTAGAGCAGTGAGAAAACCCGCAGGTTTTGATAAACGGTCAGGTTTCCGGGAAGCGGCGCATAGCCCGCCGCAAAGTTCATGCGGGAGAGAGCATTGCTTCGTTGGGTCGAAAGAAAAGACCCTTCGACCGCGATAAACCCTGAATCGGGTTCCAAGACGCCCATCACCATATTAATGGTGGTGGTTTTGCCCGCTCCGTTAGGTCCCAAAAGACCAACGATCTCGCCCGGCCGAACGCAGAAGGACACCCCGTCCACGGCGGCCACCGTTGCAAACCTTTTGCGAAGCGAATCAATCGTCAAAACGTCGATAAAAAATCCCCCTGAATCGAACGCGCTTTCTGCTATCTTACTTAATCTAAAGCTTTCAAACGTCGAATCTCGGGGGACGTATTTAGGTAATTAGGTTATTGACTTTCCAAGAATAGCTTGATATTAATTGACCATGCCCCGTCAGGCGCGCCTTGATTTTCCTGGTCTTCTCCACCATGTAATCGCTCGCGGTATTGAGCGACGGCCGATCTTTAACTCTCCAACGGATTACGCCGATTTCTTGTCCCGTATCGAAATCAACTATTCTCGATATCCATGTCAAATATACGCCTGGGCCCTTATGCCAAACCACTTTCATCTCCTGGTTCGGTCAGGGGAGAATGGGATTTTCCCGTTCATGAAGAGGCTCATGACAGGTTATGCCGTCGGGTTTAATCATCGGCACAAACGCGCAGGGCATCTTTTTCAAAACCGGTACAAGTCTATTGTTTGCGAGGAAGGTCCCTATTTTCTTGAACTTATTCGGTACATTCATTTAAACCCCTATCGGGCCAAAATGGTCAACAATTTAGAGGAACTTTCGACATTTCCTTATACGGGGCACCCTGTTCTATTGGGCAAAAAGTCGTGCTCCTGGCAAAATCAAGATGGTGTTTTGTCCTTGTTCTCCCGAATTTCATCGGAGGCAATCAGAGGCTATTTCCAATTCATGAAGGATGGGGAAAACCAGGGGTCCCGACCCGATTTGATGGGAGGAGGCCTGATCCGGAGCCAAGGGGGAGTTCGGGCGGTTCTTTCAAATAATCAGCCTGGGAACCGTGAAGCCTATGATTCCCGTATTCTAGGGTCGGGAGAATTTGTGGAGGGGGTTTTAAGACGGGCGGAAAAGGAAATGGAGTTGGAATACGAACTGAAAAGGAAAGGCGTGGGGATTCAGGATATTGCGAAGAAAATCGCTAAAGAGGAAGGGGTGGATGAAGCCGACCTCTACCGTCGTGTAAGGACAGAGGCGGTATCCCGGGCGAAGGCGAGGCTGATTCATGTGGGTGTGGAATATTTGGGTCGGACGAACCGGGAAATGGCACTACTAACGAGGATGTCGGATCCCTCTGCCAGCGAAGCTCGGAGAAAAGGAGCAGGTTATTTTAGGGAAAACGAAGTCGCGGGATGGCTATTACCTAATTAACTAAATGCGTCCCCCACTGCGGGGACCGAAATGGAGGGGGCTTGCGTATTGCTTTGATTGATTTGGGTACTAACGCGGTGAGGTTTGATGTTTATGAACTGTCGGGGCGGGGCGAACCGTGTCGGCTTCACCGGGAACGGCTGGCCGTGCGGTTGGGGGAGGGCGTTTTTGTTCGGGGCCGGTTGGCCCCGGCGGCCATCCGTCGGACCTTGGCGGCGTTTGTCAGTTTCAAAAAAACCTGTCATCGGTTGGGTGTCGATCGAATGACAGCGTTCGGTACCAGCGCCCTGCGCGATTCGGCCAACAGCGAACTGTTGTTAGGCCTGATCAAACGCCGCACCGGTATTGAGGTCCGTGTGATTTCCGGACAGGAAGAGGTTTGGTTGATCGTTTAAGGCATTTTGGTCCATGAGAATCGTTTGGCCAAGGGGCTGGCGGCCTTGGTGGATATCGGCGGGGGAAGCGTGGAGATCACGCTGTGTCGGGGCCGTCGGTTGTTGAGGTCCACCAGTTTTAAGTTGGGCGTCGCCCGCCTGCAACAGGTCTTTTTAAAAACGATCCCTCCGCGCGCGGGGCCAGGGGAAAAGTCGCCCCTCGCCAAACTCCGTCGGCACGTTCGTGCCCTGTTGGCGGAGGGCGCTCCGCGAGGCGGGTGGCCAAACGTGTCTCGAATCGTGGGGTCGGCGGGCACCATTCGGGCCCTGGACCGGATTCATCGCGCCGCCGGCGGTGACTTTTTGACCCCCAAACACTTGAACCGATGGGCCGAGCATTTTTCAACCTTGTCCCGGACGGGGTTGGCCCGGGTTCCCGGCATGGATCCGAAACGGCCCGACACCATTCTGGCGGGGGTGGTTGTGTTGGAAGAAATAGCTCGGGCTTTAGGATCTCCCCGGGTGGATCCGACGGATTATTCTCTCCGTGACGGCATGCTCGAAGAAGAAATCGAAACCGCCCGCCGGGGCGCGGGAACGGCGTTGGACTTCCATTTAAAAGACGTTTTTGAGAAGGCCCGCGGGTGGGGGGTGCCGGTCCGTCATTTGCGACATGTGCAAGGGTTTGCCGAACGGTTGTTCGACCGCCTCGCGCCCCTTCACCGACTCGGCCGCGCCCATCGGGATTATTTAGTGGCCGCCGCGTGGCTTCAAGACGTGGGCGAGTTGATGAGCCCTGTCCATCACGAGCGCCACTCGTATTACATGGTGAAAAACGGGGATTTTCCCGGAGTTGACGCGCGGGAATTGGAATGGATCGGGCAGTTGGTGCTGTGGCACAAAGGGGGCAAAATTGATCGAACCGACGTTCCGTTCAAAGAAACCGCTCGCTGGAAAATATTTTGCCGGCTTCTTTCCCTGCTTCGAATCGTTGATGCTTTGGAAAAACCCCAAGCCCACCTTGTGACGCTCCGGGGGGTGCACCGGCAACGGGGTCGGGTGCGTTTGCGGCTGAAGGGCAATCGGTCGGCCGTGGATCTGGCCATTTTGAGGGTCGAACAAAAAAAAGAACTTTTCGAGAAAACTTTCCGTCGCACCCTCACCGCGGTGATTGATTCGTCTGCGAAAAAGTCTGTTCGTTGAGCGCGTGGTCGCGGCACAGGGGGGTGTCGCGGTATCGGCGTTTGGCCAATTCTTCAAAACAAGTTTGGGCCCGAACGGGTGTGGGCAGATGGAGAGAGTCGGGAAGCGGACGCAACGCCGTCGTCGACCGCTTCCGCCAGGTCCCCTGCGGGGTCAGTTCCCGGGCTTTGACCGTGTCGGCCAAATAAATGGGGATGACCGTCTCCCGGATGAAATGGCGCAGTCGATCGTCCAGAATGGGAAAGGCGATTTCGAGGCGGGAGAAAAAGTTTCGGGGCATCCAGTCGGCGCTGGACAAATACATGCGGTCCGAATCCCCGAAATAATAGATGCGGCTATGTTCCAGAAAACGGTCCACGATCGAAAGGACACGGATGTTGTCGCTCAGTCCTTTCACCTGCGGAATCAAGGAGCAGGCTCCCCGCACCATCAGGTTGACCTTCACCCCCGCTTGGGACGCCCGGTAGAGGCATTCGATAATTTTTTCGTCGACCAGCGCGTTCACTTTGGCAAACAAGCCGGCCGGTCGGCCCGTGAGGGCCGCGGCGGTTTCCGCCTCGATGGATTGAACCAGCAGGCGGTGCATCCGGGCGGGGGCCGGGACGACGGTCTTAAACCCGCCAGGGATTTCGCCGCGGCACAGGGCGTCAAAAAAGAGCCTGGCGTCTTCCCCGTATTCCGGTCGTGCCGAGAGGATAGCCAAATCTTCATAGGCCCGCGCTGTGGCGGCGTTGTAATTACCGGTGGACAGGTGCGTGTAGAGGCGTTCGACATTGTTTTCAACACGGGTCACCAGCGCCACTTTGGCGTGAACCTTGAGACGCCCGAACCCAAAGGCCACTTCCACACCCGCTTTGCGCAGTTCGTCGGCCAAGCGGAGATTGTTCATCTCATCAAACCGGGCCCTCAATTCGATCACCACACGCACTCGCTTTTTTTTCTCCGCGGCGTTTTTAAGCGCTTCAACGACTGGAGAAAGCGCGTCCATGCGGTAAACCGTTTGCTGAATGGAGGTCACTTTCGGGTCGTGGGCGGCGGCCCGAACAAAATTGACGTAACCCTCGAAACTTTCGTAAGGATGGTGGAGAAGGATGTCCCGGTGGTGAAGTTCTTCAAAGATGGATTTTTTGTCGGTCATGGCCGTCATGAGAAACGGTTGAAGGGGAGCGAGGCTGAGTCGGGGTTCTGTGCGCACCGGTTCGGGCAACCGGGCTGGGACGGACCAGAGCCCCGACAGATGAAGACTTCCCGGCGCCGGGTGGACTTGCCGAGGGGATAGGTGAAGGGCTGAAACGCATCGACCCAACAGGTCCACAGGGGCTTCCCCCCCGTATTGAAGGCGAACCGGCCGACCCCGGTCCCGGGATCCCACTCCGGTCCGAATGATGTCGGGAACCGTGGAAGGGTCCTCTTCGGAAATTTCCACGGGCATGTCGCCGTCGCGGGTGAGACGAAAAAGGGCGGGCACGTCCGGGAGCCGATAGGCGGGGCCGGCGTGGCTGAGGAGAAGGTCATCCAGGAAAAAAATCCGGCACGGCCCCGTGTCGGAAACGTCGATGTAAATCGGAGGCAATCGCCGGGACACGGTGATCCAAACGCCGGCCCGAAACACCAGGGCACTCTTTAAATTTTCAAGGGAAGAGAGTCGGTGCGGTCGAAAAGGTTCCGGGGGCGGCAGGTGCGGCAATATCTCGTGGGAAAAAAGAGTTTGGCCCCGGAAAAACGCTTCGCTCTCCGCGGGCGGTCGTCGCACCAGGACCACGCCGGTCGGTTCCAAAGCCGTCGTCAAAAGGTCCAAGGTCTCCGTTTGTTTGGCCACGAGACCCGTCACCATGTCCAGCAGAGTGTTGCGGGTTTCGCGCAGATGGTGCGCCGTTTGCCGGTTTTGTTGGAGTCGGATGGACCGGTCTAAGGAAGCGTATCGGATCATGAAAAACTCGTCCAAATTTGATGCGGTGATGGCGAGAAATTTTAACCGTTCCAGGAGAGGGTTCGAGCTGGACCGGGCCTCGGCCAGTACCCGCTCGTTAAATTGAAGCCCGCTGAGGTCCCGGTGAATAAAAGGCCGCCGTGGAGAACTGAGAAGATGCGGAAGCGTAGGAAGAAAATGGTTCACGGAACGTTCATCGATTTCATCGCGAAGATAACCAATACCAGCCGAGTGGGCTACGAGGTTTGTGGATCAATGGCCGAATGGCCATGGCGAATGTCTTTGCCGAGGACCATGTAGACGACGTCTTCGGCGATGTTGGTGGCGTGGTCGCCGATGCGTTCCATGTTTTTGGACAGCAAGATCAATTCCACAAAGGCTTCCGACCGGGGCGGATCCGTCCGGATCAACGAAATTAAATCCGTCAAGGCTTTCGCTTTCAACCGGTCTTCTTCTTCGTCTTCCAACAACACTTTTTGGGCCAATTGCACGTCGCGCCGGGCGTAAGCGTCTAAACTTTCGCGCAACATTTTTTGGGCCACCTCGGCCATGCGCGTCACCCAATCCAGCTGAGGGACCGGCGGTTCTTTAAAAAGGTGGTAATAGCCGGTCTGGCCGGCGTTGACGGCCATGTCGGCGATGCGTTCCAAATCGGTGTTGACTTTCAAAGCGGCTGTGAGAAACCGCAGATCCACCGCCATGGGCTGATGCAGGGCCAAGAGTTTGACCACCGTATCGTCGATGTCCATGTGGAGCCGGTTGGCTTCGGTTTCCATGGTGAAGACTTCTTCCGTGAGGGCGCTGTCGCGTTCGACCAGGGCCTTGACGGTTTTCTGGATCATGGACTCGCAGAGAGCCCCCATGCCCAAAATCTTTTTTTCCAGCGCTTTCAAGTCGTGGTCAAAGTGTCGGTCCATTATCCAAATCTCCCTGTGATGTAATCTTCGGTCAGTTTATTCGACGGGTTGGTGAAAATCTTTTCGGTGCGGTCGAATTCCGCCAGTTCGCCGATGTACATGAACCCGGTGAAATCGGACACTCGGGCCGCCTGCTGCATGTTGTGGGTGACAATAAGGATAGTCACGCGGGTTTTTAACTCGGCCACCAGTTCTTCCACTTTCCCCGTGGCGATAGGGTCCAACGCGCTGGTGGGCTCGTCAAACAGAATGATTTCCGGGTCGGTCACCAACGCCCGGGCGATACACAGGCGTTGTTGTTGTCCACCGGAAAGGTTGGCGCCCAAAGAATGAAGCCGGTCTTTCACTTCGTCCCACAGGGCGGCTCCGCGCAAGGCCTGTTCTACCCGCTCGTTGATATCGGATTTTTTGAGGTCTCCGCGCACGCGCAGTCCGTAAGCCACGTTTTCAAAAACAGTTTTTGGAAACGGATTCGCTTTCTGAAACACCATGCTGATCCGCATCCGGACCTCGATGGGATCCACGTCGGCTCCCAGGATGTTGGTGTTTTCGGGAAGGAGGCGAATGCCGCCCCCGTCGTAGCGGTTGCCGGGATACAGATCGTGCATGCGGTTGAAACAACGCAGAAGGGTCGTTTTTCCGCATCCGGACGGGCCGATGAGCGCGGTCACCTTTTTTTCCGCCACCGAGAGGGTGATGTTTTTTAACACCCGGTGGGTGCCGTAATAAAAGCTGAGGTCTTGCACGCGGGCCTTGACGGCGGCCCCCGCCAGGACGTCGGGGGAAACGTTGAGGGTTTCTACCATTTTATCCTCTTTCGGAACCGATATCGAATCCAGATGGCCGCGCCGTTCATGGCCAGGGTCATGGCCATGAGCGTTAATCCCGCGGCGGCGGCGTTGAGGTGAAACGCTTTTTGCGGGCGGGAGACCCAATTGAACGCTTGAATGGGCAACACGGTGTAAGGCGATTTCAACCATTCAAAAGAAAGAAAAGGAAACGTTCCGGTAAAGGGAGAGGCCGGCAGAAAGGCGATAAACGTGAGCGCGCCGATGGTGATCAGCGGGGCGCTTTCCCCAATGGCTCGGGACAGGCCGATGATAACGCCCGTCAAAATGCCGCCCGCCGAATAGGGCAAAATGTGATGGCGAATCATTTGCCATTTGGTGGCGCCCACGGCAAAGGCGGCTTCCCGGATAGAGCCGGGGATGGTGCGAATGGCTTCCCGGGTGGCCATAATCACGATCGGTAAGATGAGAAGGGCCAGGGTAAGTCCCGCGGTCAAAATGCTCATCCCAAATTGAAATTTATAAACGAAAAGGCCCAAAGCCATCAGGCCGTAGACAATGGAGGGAACCCCCGCCAGGTTGGCGATGTTGATCTCGATCAAGGTGGTCATAACATTTTTGGGCGCGTATTCTTCCAGGTAAACCCCGGCCGCGACGCCCATGGGCACGGCCGCGAGGGCGGTGACGAACATGACCACGCCAGTACCCACCCAGGCGGACAGAATGCCCGCCTTGTCCGGGAATCGGGAAGGAAACGCAGTGAAAAAATTCCAATTAAGCCGGGCGGTTCCGTCCCAGGCCAGGTCGATCATGAGGGCCAACAAC
Source organism: Elusimicrobiota bacterium (assembly GCA_016715645.1). Lineage (GTDB taxonomy): Bacteria > Elusimicrobiota > Elusimicrobia > FEN-1173 > FEN-1173 > JADKHR01. Next base: position 92,618 of record JADJZR010000004.1, read on the forward strand.
GTCACGATCCCCACCAGCGTGGCGATCAGTCCCACCAAAGAAAACACTTTGTCGGTGCGTTTGCGTTGGGCGATGTCTTTGCGGATTTTCATCAATATTTCTCCCGGAACCGTTTGCGCAAAACGTGGCCGCCGATATTAAACACCAGGGTCATCAGCATCAACGTCAGGCCCGCGGCAAAAATGGTTTGGTAGCCCAAACTTCCGTGGGGCAGATCGCCCAACGACACCTGCACGATGTAGGCGGTGATGGTGGCCGCGGGTTCCATGGGATTGAAGGTCAAGTGGGGTTGCATCCCGGCGGCGATGGCGACGACCATCGTTTCACCGATGGCCCGGGAAAAACCCAACACGTAAGCCGCCGCAACGCCGCTCAGGGCCGCTGGGAAAACGACCCGGGTGGACGTCTGAAACCGGGTGGCCCCCATGGCGTAGCTGGCTTCCCGCAGGTGCATGGGCACGGCCCGCATGGCGTCTTCCGAAAGGGAGCTCACGTAGGGGATGATCATCACTCCGATGACCAACCCCGCCGACAGCATGTTGAACCCGGGAAGCGATGGAATGAAGTGGCGCAAAAGGGGTGTCACGAACAACAAGGCGAAATAGCCGTAAACCACGGTCGGCACGGCGGTGAGAAGTTCCAGAAAAGGTTTCACCACTTCACGCACCCGGTGGGGGGCGTATTCCGACAGATAAATGGCCGTGATGGTTCCCACCGGCAACGCCAGGCACAAGGCCACCGCGGCGACGGTAGCCGTCCCGGCCACCAGGGGCATGATGCCGTAGTGGGCGTCGTCAAAAAGCGGTGTCCATTGGGTGTCCGTTAAAAACGTGAACAACGAAACCTGCTTAAAAAAGGCAAGCGATTCAAACCCCAAAATTCCCACAATTCCCAAGGTGATGGCAATGGACGACGCGGCGGCCAAAAAGAGGGTAGCTTGGATGGCCCGTTCTTGCCAGCGCTGAAGAAGCCCCGGTCCCCGTAAGCGGGGCAAGGGGGACAAACGATGAACACCGCCCGGCAACGAGGTTTCCCTCGTTACCGGGCGGTTCGATGCACGATGAGTCACCAAAGACATAGATAGTCCTTAAAACCCAAGCCCCAACCGATGAAGCCCTAGAGTTTTGGTTTTCGGTTCAACAGTTCGGAGATCGGAACGCCCACTTCGGATTTTCCGCCGAAAGCGGTTCCTGTCTGCCCTTTCTGGAACCGGTACAGAACGCTATTATACTCTTCTGCGGGGAGGGGAACATATTTAACTTCGTTCACGAGTTCCTGGGCGTGTTTAATATAAAACTCCACGTAGCGTTTCACCTCGGGTCTCCGGGCCGATTTTTTTGAGACGTAGATGAAGATCGGCCGGGACAAGGGAGCGTAGGTCCCGCTTTTCACCGTTTCCATGGCAGGGGAGACTCCGCCTTTTCCGCCGTCCACCGCGACCGCTTTAAGGGTTTCCATGTTTTCCAGGTAGTAGGCCAAACCAAAATACCCCAGACCGCCCTCGTCGTTGGTCACGCCTTGCACCAGGATATTGTCATCTTCCGAGGCGGTGAAATCGCCCCGGCTGGACTTGGCTTTGCCCACGATGGCTTCCGTGAAGTAGTCGAAGGTTCCCGAATCGGCCCCCGGACCGTACAGTTTCAACGGTTTGTCGGGCCAGGCGGGGTTGACTTGTTTCCAGGTTTTGATGTTGCCCTGGGCGGCGGGTTCCCATATTTTTTTAAGGTGCGCCACGGTCATGGTTTGGGCCCAGTTGTTTTTGGGGTTAATGACCACGGTCAACGCGTCGAACGCCACGGGGAGCTCAATGTATTGGATCCCGGCTTCCAGACACGCGTCCATTTCCTTGCGCAGAATGGGTCGTGACGCGTTGGAAATGTCGGTTTCTCCCCGGCAGAACTTCTTGAACCCCCCGCCGGTGCCCGAGATGCCCACGGTGACTTGGGTGGGTTCCGATTTCATGAACTCTTCCGACACCGCTTCGGTAATGGGGAACACGGTGCTGGACCCATCAATTTTGATCACATCCTTGGCGGCCCAGAGGCCGGGAGCGAAGGCGAGAACGAACGTGCCCGCCAGAAACCCTTTCATTGTTTTACGCATTGTGTCCATCCTCCTTAGAATTTAACCTGCAAGTCGACTTGTAGCAATTGAATATCATGTTTTGTGCCGTCGATTTTTCTGGTGTCAAAATACTTGGCTTTAAGTTGAGTTACGTCCGATACCCCGTAGGCGAGCCAATAAATGTTACCAACTCGGTTCGTCCCGGGGAAGTCGGAATCGTTGATGTCATCTTCGGTGGCGTCTTTGCCCACGGATTTTCGGAAGAACGCGGCTTCGAACCCTCTCTTCTTATCGGCCTTGCCCACAATTCCACCGGCCTGGAAACCGGTATTGTCATTCGGTTTAATGGACTCTCGGCTGGCCGTGTTTTTAATGAATGATCCTTGGATCGATAAAGGCACATCAATGACCGGCAGGTTTGTGAATATTTCCCCGGTCACTTCGTTGACCCGGATATCGTTGGGAAACGTGTTGGTCCCCTGGGCCTTTCCCGGACTGGTGGTAAAGGTTTTGGAGGACTCGTTGACGAAATCATGAATCGCCCCGGCCAAGGTTATACGTGAATCAAACGGGAGTGGAAGAGTCATTCCGACCTGATTAGAAAAAAGGTATTGGGGTCGATTGAGGGGAGCAGATCCAGCCACGTCCTCGTTGATCACGGACTGGAGGGCATTAAAGAAAACCCGTGAGTTTCCCAGTCGTAGTTTAAAAGTTTCCGCAATGCCTTCCGGGTTGTAATCCGTGTCCCACACAATGTCGGAGGCGTAGGCCTGCCACAGCGGATTTTTCATTCGCCCGCCGTAGAGTCCCACACCCTCCAGGGGTTTGAAATCAACATAAGCCAAATCAACCCAGACTTGCTTTTGGGCGGAGTTGTTGCCCAGGCTCTGGTTGGTGGAAGTCTGCTCTCCTGTTCCGGAAGCCAGTTGGGTTTTGACGCTGAGCTTAGAATCCAGCTTGTAATTCATCCCGATCCGGAGCCGATACCGTTGACGATTGCTGGTCCTGTTGTCTTTGGTGGATGGAAATGTTTCTGTTTTAGATTCCTGGCGCAGACGAATGTCTCCTTTAATCTCAAGTTCACCGGCGTTTCCCAACTTGAGTTCAGCCGCGCTCAGGCTCGATCCGGCCAAGGCCGCAACCGCGCCCAGGACCATGTATTTGAACGATGCTCGTTGACGACGATTCATTGGTGTTTCCTCCCCTTGGTTAAGCGGCCCGGCGTAGTTGCCGGACGCTTTTTTCGATGTTTTGGATCCGATAGACGACGGCGTCGGCATCCATATCGTTGTTTTCCAGATCTTTCAGTGTTTCGCGAACGCGCGCTTCCGTTTCTTGAAGCGCGGCCCGGATTTGTTCCGCCTTGCTTGTGTGTCCCATGCGGGGACCTCCTTTTCGTCCTTTGTTTTGGAAACACTTTACCCGGAGCGGAGCGCAAAGGCCATTGTGGACATGTAAATCCTATGTGACGAACGCGTGACGGTTCCTTTACCGTCGAGAGATTCATTCCGAAATTGTCCGCAAGTCCCTGATTTGCGACGTGGATCGACGATAAAATAGACCCTAAAAAATTTACACGCTTTTTTTTTCGCCGAGGAAGAGACCTTTTAAGACGGAAAAAGAAACCCTTGACAGCCACTAGGGATGGTGGTGTAAGATACGCCTTGCCACAAGCCCTGGCCGCAACGAAGAGGTCGGGGACACCCAAACAACAACACGAACTACAAGATGTGGTATAATCCCAGGAGGAAGACTACCACCAATTGTGTGAGACCTATGCGTTGCCCTACCTGCGATCACCCGGATGACCGTGTTCTCGACAGCCGACCCTTGGAAACAGCGTCGGTGATTCGTCGTCGCCGCGTTTGCCTGGGATGCGGCAAACGGTTCACCACGTACGAGCGGGTGGAATCAACGCCTTTGATGGTGGTCAAACGGGACAACCGGCGGGAACCGTTCAACCGGGACAAGATGCGCGAGGGTGTTCAGCGGGCCTGCCAAAAGCGTCCCATTTCGCCGGCCATGATCGAAAAGTTGGTGGCCGAGGTGGAATACAGTTTGCAGGATTTTGTGTTGGAAGTGCCTTCCGTGGAAATTGGCCAGCGTTTGTTGAAACGTCTTTATGATCTGGACGCGGTGGCGTATGTGCGGTTCGCGTCAGTTTATCGGTCGTTCGGTAACGTGGACGACTTTATGTCGGAGTTGAACCACTTGAAAAAAGATTATGAAAAACGCGCGCGGTTAAAAGCGACGTTGGGCGCCGCCAAAGAGGCGAGCCTGCCCCGGGATCCGGCGGATCCCCGATTCGCATCCGATCGCCCCGTCGAGTCGTCCCCGGTTTCCGGGGCGGACCGACTGGTCAAAGTTTGATTCTTCTATGAATGAGAGAGGTCAGCCCATGAATCCCGTCCACACCCCAATCCGCACCAACGGCGCCCAGGCGCCGGAGTCCGTTCCCCCCCTTGCCGTGGGGAGCCCTCGTCCCACATCGGCCCGTCCGCCGGTTCGCCTGAGCGAAAACCAGCGAAAAGTGATTGCCGACAAATACTTACGCAACGATCCGTCCCCCGAAGTGTGGCTGGACCGGGTGGCCGCGAACATTGCGTTGGCCGAGCTATTGCACGCGCCGGAATCCGACGGTTGGCATTTATGGGACGGGGTTAAACGGCGGGTGATCGATGTGGCCACGCGCAAAACCCACAAGTCGCGCATGAATTTGTTGCACCATGGGATTATCCAATCGGATGAACGGGACAAAAATTTCGCCGTGTTTTTGGGCAACCTGCGCCGGGCCGTTGCCGAGGTCCCGGAAGCCCGGGTTCTCATGGAAGAGTGGCGCGACCGTTTTTACGGGATGATGGCGCGGTTCGACTTTTTGCCCAATTCCCCGACGCTCATGAACGCGGGTCGGGAACTTCAGCAGTTGTCGGCCTGTTACGTGTTGCCGGTGCCGGATTCCATGGAAGGCATCGCCGACGCGCTCAAAGCCCAGGCGCTGATTCACAAGTCCGGCGGGGGCACGGGGTTTTCGTTCCAGCGGGTTCGGCCGTCAGGCGACAGCGTGAAATCCACCAAAGGCACGGCGTCCGGGGCCATCAGCTTTATGCAAATTTTCGACAAGATGACTGACGTGGTCAAACAGGGCGGAACCCGGCGGGGCGCCAACATGGGCATTTTGCCCTACTGGCATCCGGAAATTGAAGATTTCATCAACATGAAAACGAAACCCGGCGTCATGGAAAACTTCAATGTGTCCGTGACGGTCGACGGTAAATTCATGGAAGCGGCTCAAAAGGGCGAGGAATACGATTTGCTCAATCCCCGCACTCTTCAGCCCACCGGTAAGCGGGTGAACGCCCGGGACGTGTTCGAGAAAATGGTGGACGGCGCCTGGAAATCGGGCGATCCCGGCATTATTTTCATCGACCGCATCAACAACAGCCCTTCCAACCCCACGCCCCACCTGGGCCAAATCGAAAGCACGAATCCCTGCGGCGAGCAGCCGTTGCTTCCCAACGAGCCGTGCAACCTAGGGTCCATCAACCTCGCTAACTTTGTCGAAGGGGAAGTGGGCCATGGAAAAATGAATTGGGACCGGCTCGGCAAAACAGTGGCTTTGGCGGTGCGGTTTCTGGACGACGTCATCGAGGTCAACAACTATCCTCTCTCGCAAATCGAAGAGTTGTCCAAGGGGAACCGTCGGATCGGTTTGGGCGTGATGGGCTGGGCGGAAGCTCTGGTGAAAATGGGCGTCCCGTATGATTCCGACGAATCATTGAAAGCCGCCGGCGAGGTCATGGGGTTCGTGAACACGAAAGCCATGGAAGCCTCCGAGCTGTTGGCGGAAGAACGGGGGGTGTTCCCGAACTGGAAAGGCTCTATTTTCGATAAGGACAGCCCCCATTTCCGAGGGGAAGAGCATCTGCCGCGCCATTGCGCCCGCACGACGATCGCGCCCACGGGAACGATCGGTTTAGCGGCGGGACTGCAGGGGGCGGGCATCGAGCCGTTCTTTGCGATCACCTACACCCGCTACAACGCAAAAGCGTTGGCCGCCCTGAAAAAAGGCGAGAAACCCGCCGACGGCGACGTGTTTTACGAGGTCAACCCGTTGTTTCGTGAAGTGGCGCGCCGCAACAATTATTTCGGTTTATCCGAAACGGACCTGTGGAAAAAAGTGGAGGCCAACCACAAGTCGGTGCGGGGGATCAAAGAAATACCCGAGGCGGTGCAGAAATTGTTCGCCACCAGCCACGACGTGCCGGTGCCGTTTCACGTTCAAATCCAGGCGGCGTTTCAAACGCACACGGACAACGCGGTGTCCAAAACCATCAACATGCCCCACACCGCCACCCGCGAGGACGTCAAAAACGCCTACCGCCAGTCCTACGAAATGGGGTGCAAAGGCATTACCATTTACCGGGACGGCTCCAAGAGCCAGCAGGTGTTGAACCTGGGCGCCGCGGGCGCGCCGGCCGAAAAACCCAAAACCCGGGACGCGTCCCGGGGAATGTCGTCGGAGTATTACGAGATCCGCACGGGCCACGGCGGCTTGCACGTTCACATTGATTACGACGAAACGGGTCCGTATCGGTTGTTCACCAGCCTGTCGCCGCTGGGGACGGACATTTCGGGGCTCACGTCGGTGGTGGGCATCATGATTTCCAAGTATTTGGAAGCGGGCGGGGATCCCAAACGGATTCTGAAACATCTCAATTCCGTCAAAGGCGACCGGCCGTTCGGGTTCGGGGCCCAACGGGTGGACTCGATTCCCCACGCCATCGCCATTGCCCTTCGCACCCATCTTCAAAAGCACGGAAAAATGGACGCCCCCGCTCCCGCCGCGTCGGACACCAAAAGCGGCGGTTTGGAATTGTGGGACCGATCGTCGGCCCTTTATTGCCCGGACTGTTTCTCGGCCAACGTGGCCCAGCAGAGCGGATGCACCGGCGTGACGTGCTTCGACTGCGGCCATTCGGAGTGTTCCTGATGGCGGTCAAGTCCGACCGTTGGATCCGGCGCATGGCGCGGGAGCGCGGCCTGATTGAGCCGTTCGTGGAAGCCCAAAAACGCGAGGGCGTGATTTCCTTCGGGCTCTCCAGCTATGGGTATGACATGCGCGTGGGAACGCGGTTTAAAGTGTCTCGGCCCGGGGGATCGGGTGTGATGGACCCCAAACAACCGGCCGCGGGGGTGTTTGAAGACGTCCACACGGACACGTTCCTGGAGATTCCGCCTCACGCCATCGCCTTGGGCCAGTCGGTGGAATATTTTCGCATTCCACGCAACGTGGTCACGGCGGCGTTCGGAAAAAGCACCTATGCCCGTTGCGGGTTGGTGGTCAACATCACGCCCTTTGAACCGGAATGGGAGGGGTTCGTGACGTTGGAAATGTCAAACACCACGCCGTTTCCGCTCCGGGTGTATGCCAACGAGGGGATCGCCCAGATCTTGTTTTTCGAATCCGACGAGGTGTGCGAGGTCTCGTACGCCGATCGGAAAGGGAAATATCAGGGCCAGACGGCGATCACCCTCGGGAAAATATGACACCGATCGAGATCATCGAAAAACATCCCGGGGCTTTGGCCGACATTGCCGACCTGGAAGACAAGGGGCACCGCATTGTGGATGTGTTGGGCGGAGACGTGGTGCCCACCGACGCCACCCGGGATTTTGTGTCGGCGCTTCGCGACGAACGTCGGGAGAGTTTTTACAGTGAAGTGTTGCATTACCTCACGTCCGAGAGATATCCGGAAGCCCAGGCCCAGGTTTTATGGAAAGAAATCTTGGACCATAAATTTTTAATGAGCGAGCGGCTGGGTCGAAACGTGGGGATTCGCGTGTCGGCTTTTGACTATTTGCTCAACGTGCGCAAACTGCTGATTGCCCCGCGGATTATCAATTCCCATGACTTTCGTCGGACAGTTCGGTTATCGCGGACGGACGCGTTGACAGGCCTTTACAACCGGCGCTACTTTTTGGAACATACCGCCAAAGTGTTGGAAGCGGCAGAGCATGTGAAAGCCCCGGTGTCTCTCCTGATGGCGGACCTGGACAACTTCAAACCGTTCAATGACGATCACGGCCACCAAGCGGGGGATTTGTTGATTCAGGAAATCGCCCGGCTGATTCGCGGGTGCGTTCGCGCGTCGGATATGGTGACGCGCTACGGCGGCGATGAATTCGCTTTGCTTCTTCCCAAGGCCACCAAGGCCGAAGCCGAGGGCGTGGCTGAAAAAATTTGCCGGCAAATTGAAGAAAATTGCCAATCGGTGGGTGTCACCATCAGCCTGGGTTTGGCCCAGTTCCCGGTGGACGCCACGTCCCGGGAAGATTTGATTGCCGCGGCCGACGAACTGCTTTATCGGGCCAAAGAGTTTGGCGGCAACCAAGTGTCGTTGTATCGACCGATCCGGTTCCACTACACGGACAAGGACGGACAGGTCACACAGGTGTCGGTGGTCGGAGACTTTAACAATTGGTCCGGCCGATCTCACGGATTGGTGCGGCAGTCTTCGGGAAAAGACTGGGAAACCACCCTGCCGCTGAAAGCGGGGCGTTACCGGTATAAGTTTTTGCTCAACCAAGCCCATTGGATTGCCGACCCGGCGGCGACGGTGTTTGAAAGCGACGGATTCGGCGGGCGCTGTTCGGTTTTGATCGTTAAATAAAAGGAGACAGAGTTATGGCGTTTTTTATAGGTCGTGATCGCGAAGCCCGGCGGGCCTACGGGTTCGACGAGGTGGCCCTGGTGCCCGGCACCGTAACGGTGAATCCCGAAGACACGGACGTGTCCACACGGATCGGATCGGTCAAACTTCAAGTCCCCATTTTGGCGAGCGCCATGGACGGCGTGGTGGATGTGGAGTTTGCCGTGGCCATGGGCCGGTTGGGCGGGTTGGCGGTGTTGAATTTGGACGGGGTTCAAACTCGTTACGAAAACCCCAAACCCCTCTTTAAGAAAATTTCGGAAGCCACCCCGGAAGAGGCCACGCGGCTGGTTCAAGAAATTTACAAGGAGCCGTTCAAAGAAAAACTGGTGGCTCAGCGGGTGAAAGAGATTAAAGCGGGCGGGGCGTTGTGCGCGGTCTCGTCGATCCCCCAAAACGCCGAGAAAGTGGGGAAAATCGCGGCCGACGCGGGGGCCGATTTGTTCGTGGTTCAAGGCACGGTGACCACGGCTCGGTTCAAGTCGTCGAAGGGGCCGGTGGTGGATCTGGCCAAGTTTTGCGAGCGGATGAAAATTCCCGTCATCATTGGCAACGTCGTTACCTACAGCGCCGCTTTGGAACTGATGGAAACGGGCGTGTCCGCGTTGTTGGTGGGCGTGGGACCCGGGGCGGCGTGTACCAGCCGGGGGGTGTTGGGGTTGGGTGTGCCGCAGGTCACGGCGACCATCGATTGCGCGGCCGCCCGGGACTTTTATTTCAAGAAAACCGGCCGTTACGTGACCATTATAACGGACGGGGGCATGACCACCGGCGGCGACGTCTGCAAGGCTTTCGCCTCGGGAGCCGACGCGGTGATGGTGGGCTCGGTGTTCGCCCGGGCCGAAGAGGCGCCGGGGCGGGGATTCCATTGGGGCATGGCCACGCCACACCACAATTTACCCCGGGGCACACGCGTTCGCGTGGGGACCGTGGGAAGTCTAAAACAAATTCTTTTTGGACCCGCGTCGCTCGACGACGGAACCCAAAACTTTGTGGGCGCGATCCGCACCTGCATGGGCGCTGTGGGCGCGACCACCATGAAAGAGTTTCAACTCACTGAAATTATCATCGCGCCCGAAATTAAGCACGAGGGCAAGCTGTTTCAACAGGCCCAAAAAGTGGGCATGGGGAAGAAGTAGAGGGGGATATCCAATGAAAGTGGAACTGTTTGCGTTGTGCGATGCGGCCACCGAAAGCGGCGGCAAGTTGAACGTGTTGGGAATTTTCGATGTGATGGCGGGGCCGGACCTTCCGTTTTTTCACCCGGCGTGCGCGGTGGCGATCCGCCTTCGGTTTAAACGCATTGAATCGGGAACCCATCGGGTGAAGTTGGATATTGTGGATTTGGACGGTCGTCACACGGTCCCTTCATTTGAAACCACGGTGACTGTCCAGTCGGGGGATGAAGTCGATTCGTCAGTGGCCAACCTGTTGTTGAATTTTCAGCAGTTGCGGTTTGATCGTTACGGCCGCTATTCCATCGATTTGGCGGTGGACGGTCGTCAAGAAGGGTCTTTGCCGGTCTATTTGCGGCCGGTCACGTCCCCCTCAGAAAAACCGGCCCACTGATTCGTGTGACAACCGCGACGGTCAAGTCCGCGGGATGGGCCGATTTGCCCGATACCGTGTGGGACGAGGTGTGCGTGGGGGGGGCCTGGGGGTTTCAGGCCACGTCGTCGTTTTGGACGGCGAAACAACGGCAGGCGTGTTCTTTGCACGAGGTGTCGTATCGGGCCTGTTTTAAGCCGCAACTGCCGCGCTTTTTCATTGAACGGCTGACGGAACCAGGCGGGCGGGTGTATGATCCTTTCTCGGGGCGGGGAACCACGGGTCTGGAGGCGGGGCTCCTTGGTCGAACGCCGGTTCTAAACGACGCGAACCCCCTGGGCGCGATTTTGGCGAAACCTCGGTTTTTTGTTCCCGACCCGCAAGCGGTGGAACAGAGGCTTCGTTCCTTGGCGTGGGGCGAACAACGGTCGGCCGACCGGGATTTGTCCATGTTTTACCACCCGAAAACGGAATCGGAGATCATGGTTCTTCGAACCTATCTCAATAATCGGCGGGAGGCGGGTCAAGAAGACGATGTGGACCGGTGGATTCGGATGGTGGCCACAAACCGATTGACGGGACACTCGGCTGGATTTTTTTCGGTGTATTCACTGCCGCCCAACCAGGCGGCGTCGCCCCAAAGCCAGTTAAAAATAAACACCCGGCTCCGTCAGGCGCCGGAACCCCGGGACGTGGCGCGAATCATTCTTAAAAAGTCCCGGCAATTGGTGGCCGATCTGTCCCGGTCCGATATGGATCGGTTAGCCGAGGCAGGCCGAGCGGGGTTGTTTTTCTCTGAGGACGCCCAGCGGACGTCCGGTCTTTCGTCGAATTCGGTGGATCTGGTGGTCACCTCGCCGCCGTTTTTGGATGTGGTGCAATACGCCCAGGACAATTGGCTGAGGTTTTGGTTCAACGGTATCGACGAAAAAGAAGTGGGCGGGCGGATGTCGATGCAGCGAACCCTTGAAGAATGGTCCCGAACCATGGGCGACGTGTTTGTCGAACTGTTTCGAGTGGTTCGGTCCGGCGGGTGGGTGGCGTTTGAGGTGGGCGAAGTGCGCAAAGGGACAGTCCGGCTGGAAGAGGCCGTTGTTCCGGTGGGCATCGCGGCTGGGTTTCGGTTTGCGGGGGTTTTAGTGAACCAACAGACATTTACGAAAACGTCCCAGATTTGGGGCATTGACAACAACGCCAAGGGCACGAACACGAACCGAATCGCTCTCTTTCAAAAAAATAAAACAGAGGCCTTTATGATCGTTATTCTTGATTTCGGGTCCCAATACACTCAATTGATCGCCCGCCGAATACGGGAAGCCAACGTGTTTTGCGAGATTCATCCGTTCAACTATTCGGCGGAAAAGATCCGCACGTTGGACCCTAAAGGGATTATTTTGTCCGGCGGTCCCGCCAGCGTGTATGCCAAAATCGCGCCTTTACCGGACCCGAAAATCTTCGAATTGGGCGTTCCGATGTTGGGCATTTGTTACGGATTGCAGGTGATGGTCAACCATTTCGGCGGCAAGGTGTCCCGGGCGGCCCGGCGGGAATACGGTCCTGCGGACATTCAGGTCGTGGCGGACAATCCTCTTTTTCAGGATTTGGGCGAGCGGATTCCGGTTTGGATGAGCCACGGCGACCACGCGGAGCGGATTCCGACATCGTTTTCCGTTTTGGCCCAAACGGCCAACGCCCCGTGCGTGGCCCTTCATCACAAAGAGCGGAACCTTTTTGCCGTGCAATTTCATCCAGAAGTCCACCACACGCCCCAGGGCAAAGAGATTTTGGCCAACTTCCTGTTTCGGGTCTGCGGCCAAAAGCCCGATTGGACCATGACCTCTTTTGCCGAGGAACAAACCCGAGCTGTGCGCGAGCGGGTGGGCAAGGAAAAGGTTATTTTGGGGCTGTCCGGCGGGGTGGACTCATCGGTGGCGGCGGCGCTGTTGCACCGGGCGTTGGGCAAACAGCTGATTTGTATTTTCGTGAACAACGGCCTTTTGCGCGCTGGGGAAGAAGAGCGGGTGCGCACGGTGTTCGGCAAAGCCCAGGGGTATGTGACTCACATCATCGACGCCCGGGCGCGGTTCCTGAAAAAATTGAAGGGTGTGAGGGATCCCGAAAGAAAACGCAAGATCATCGGCCACGAATTTATCAAGGTGTTCCAAGAAAACGCGAAAAAGTTGAAGGGCGTCAAATTCTTGGCCCAAGGCACCCTTTACCCCGACGTCATTGAAAGCGTTTCGGTGAAAGGCCCGTCAGCGGTGATCAAAACCCACCACAACGTGGGCGGTCTTCCGGCCAAAATGAAAATGACGTTGGTGGAACCCCTGCGATTTTTGTTTAAAGACGAGGTTCGCGCGCTGGGCCGAACCTTGGGGTTGCCCGACGAGATCTTGTATCGCCAGCCGTTTCCGGGGCCGGGGTTGGCGGTGCGGGTGTTGGGGGACCTCACTGAAGAAAAACTGCGCATGGCCCGTGAATCCGATTCGATCGTGGAAGAAGAGATCCGGGCGGCGGGTCTTTACGACAAGTTGTGGCAGGCGTTTACGGTGTTTTTGCCGGTCAACAGCGTGGGCGTGATGGGCGACGAGCGCACGTATCAAAACGCGGTGGCGATCCGGGCGGTGAACTCGGTGGACGCCATGACCGCCGACTGGGCCCGGTTGCCTGACGACGTTTTGGCCAAAATGTCGACGCGCATCATCAACGAAGTGCGCGGCATTAACCGGGTGGTGTACGACATTTCGTCCAAACCCCCCGCCACCATCGAGTGGGAATAAAGACCAAAAAGGGAGCGTCTTGTATGATTCAAACAGCCGATGTGCCCACGTTGCCATTTAAAGTGTGGACCCGGGGAAAAGTCCGGGACGTTTATGATTTGGGAGACCATCTCTTGATTGTGGCCACGGACCGCATTTCGGCTTACGATTTTGTTTTGCCCACGCCGGTGCCGGACAAGGGCAAAGTCTTGTGCCAAACCTCCAACTTTTGGTTCGCCAAGCTGGCGGACGTCTGCCCCCACCATCTGGTGGCCACGGAGGTGGCGAAATTTCCAGACGACGTTCGTCGGTCCTGCGCGGGGTTGGACGGGCGCACCGTTCTGGTAAAAAAAGCTAAACGGGTGGACATCGAGTGCGTGGTGCGGGGCTATTTGGCCGGGTCCGGGTGGAAGGAATACAAGGAAAGCCAATCGGTGTGCGGGGTGAAACTGCCGGCGGGATTGCAGGAATCGTCCAAACTGCCCGCGCCTATTTTTACGCCAGCCACCAAGGCCCCGGACGGCGAACACGACGAAAACATTTCTTTTGAGCGGATGGTCGCGCGGGTGGGGGCGGATTGGGCCCAGCGGCTTCGGGACGTGAGCCTCAAAATCTTTAATGCCGCGTCGGCCCACGCCGAGTCCAAGGGGTTTATTCTGGCGGACACCAAGTTCGAGTTCGGTGAACGGGACGGAAAAATTATCTGGATCGACGAAGCCCTCACGCCGGACTCGTCGCGGTTTTGGGACAAGGCCGCGCACCAGGCCGGGCGGTCCCAGGACTCGTTCGACAAACAGTTCGTGCGGGACTATTTGGTCAAAATCAAATGGAACAAACAGCCCCCCGTCCCGACGTTGCCCGACGACGTGGTCCAAAAAACCCGTGAAAAATACATCGCCGCCTACGAGCGGATAACGGGAAAAACATTTTAATGACTGACGTCATTCCGTTTTAACCATCATCGTTCCGGAATGGCGGGTAAAAAGGCATCGACGAGACTTGGCGGATGCGTTTTCTTTAAGATTCCAGGTTGGAACGTTAACGGTGGCGCAACGGATCCCCGGTTTTGAGCGATTTCGGAAAATACATTGAGTTTTGATGTGAGGGAAAAATGAATTGGCGCGTATTGGTGCACATGAAAGAATCGTTTGCCGATCACCACGGTGACGGCGTTAAAAAAGAAGCCCGTTTGGCGGGCGTGCTCGGTGTGAGCAAGGCCCGGGTGGGGCAGGCTTATGAGTTAACGGGGTCGATCCCAGAACCCACGGTGAAATCTTTGGCCGATCGGCTGTTGGCGGATCCGGTGACTCAAACGGCTGTCGTTCTCCCCGCGGACCGCCCGGCGCGCCTGGCCAAAGGACGCCGCGCGGAAGTTTGGTTTAAAAAGGGCGTGGCCGATCCCGTGGCCGACACAGTCCGGCTGGCGGCGGCGGATTTGGGCGTGAAAGGCTTGGACGAAATTCGCTCGGGCCGGGTCTTTGATTTCTACGGTTCCGTCACGCCCGGCGCGGTTCGACGTTTTTGTGAAGACCATTTGATGAATCCGTTGGTTCAAACCGTGGAGGTCGTGTGACAGGGGAAACACGAACAGTGGATTTTCTTGCGTTGGATTCGGACGGGTTGGTTCGTCTCAGCAAAGAGCGGGGGCTATCGTTGAACGCCGAAGAAATGGGCGCGATCCAGCGTTATTTTGGTACCCAAGGACGAAGTCCCTCGGATCCGGAATTGGAAACTCTGGCTCAAACCTGGTCGGAACATTGCAAACACAAAACTTTTCGCGCCGCCGTGCACCATGTGGACGAAGACGCCGCCGGTGTTCAAACAGAAAAAAACTATAAAGATCTCCTGAAAGAAACCATAGTTAAGGTGACTGACGAATTGCGCAAACCCTGGTGTTTGTCCGTATTCAAAGACAACGCCGGGATTGTGGACGCCAATTGGGCGGACGGGGAATGGGGTCCCCAGGCGTTGGCGTTTAAGGTGGAGACCCACAACCATCCTTCGGCGTTGGAGCCTTACGGCGGAGCGGGGACGGGACTAGGGGGCGTGATCCGCGACGTGTTAGGCGCGGGGTTGGGCGCCAAACCCATTGCCAACACGGATGTGTTTTGTTTTGGCCCGGTGGAGGATGGGGAGAAAAAAACCGGCTCCGGCCTTTCCACCCGACGGATTGTGGAAGGCGTGGTGTCGGGGGTGCGGGATTACGGCAACCGGATGGGTATCCCGACGGTCAACGGGGCCGTGGTGTTTGACCCGGATTTTAAGGAAAACCCGCTTGTGTTTTGCGGCACCCTGGGGCTGATTCCCCAATCCGCCATTGCCAAAGAAGTTCGGTCGGGCGACCTGATTGTCATGACGGGTGGCCGTGTGGGGCGCGACGGGATCCACGGCGCCACGTTTTCTTCCGACGCGCTCACCACGGGAATTCCTTCGAGCGTGGTTCAAATCGGCAACCCCATTGTCCAAAAGAAAATGATGGACGTCCTCTTGCGGGCCCGGGACAAGGGCCTTTATCGTGGCATCACGGACTGCGGAGCGGGCGGGCTGTCGTCGGCGGTCGGAGAAATGGGCGAAAAAACGGGCGCGCGGGTCCACTTGGAACGGGTGCCGCTGAAATACGACGGCATCGCTCCCTGGGAAATTTGGTTGTCGGAGTCCCAGGAACGCATGGTGTTGGCGGTTCCCCCGGAAAAGTGGGCCGAGTTGAAAAAGATGTTTGACGACGAAGATGTGGACTGTTCCGACATCGGCACGTTCACCAACGATGGGCGGCTGATCGTGAAACACGGTCCCCAGGTGTTGGTGGACATGGCGATGGACTTTTTGCACGACGGGGTACCCAAACGGTCCATGGAATCTCGGTGGGCCCCGCCCCCGGCCGTCCCTTTTCCAGCCCTGGGAACGAAAAAAGCGGACGGGATCGAATCGTCCTTGTTGGCCGTCTTGGCTCAACCCACGGTGGCGTCGAAAGAATGGGTGGTGCGCCAATACGATCACGAGGTTCAGGGGCGGACGGTGGGAAAACCGTTTGTGGGACCCGCGGGCGTTGGTCCGTCGGACGCGGCGGTCCTTCAGTTGTCTCCGCGCGAAAAGCGCGGGGTGGCCTTGGGGTGCGGATTGAATCCCCATTACAGCCGATGGGATCCGTACTGGATGGCGGCGTCGGTCCTTGATGAAGCCGTTCGCAACCTGGTGGCGGTGGGCGTTCGCACGGACCGCATTGCTATTTTGGACAACTTTTGCGGAGGCAATCCGTGGCGGCCAGAAATTTTGGGCGAACTGGTGCGCACCGCCCAGGCCTGCCACGACGTGGCGCTGGCCTACGGCACGCCGTTTATATCAGGCAAAGATAGTTTGTTTAACGAGTTCGTGGTAGGGGGATCTCGGCGATCCATTCCAACAACTTTGCTGATATCCGCCCTGTCTTTAGTGGATGATGTTTCCCGTTTGGTGACTATGGATTTGAAAAAGCCGGGGAACCTGTTGTTTGTGCTGGGGGAAACCCGCGACGAACTGGGCGGTTCCCGATACGGCTTGCATCGGGGAACCCGGGGCGGATCGGTGCCCCGGTTGGATCCGAAAGAAACCTGGCCCCTTTACGAGGCGCTCAGTTGGGCGATCCACGACGGGTTGGTGGCCTCGTGCCACGACTGTTCGGAAGGCGGGTTGGGCATCGCCTTGGCGGAAATGGCGATGGGGGGAGGGTTGGGGGCCGTGGTGGATTTGCGCCGGGTTCCGGTATCGGCGTCCTTGTCTTTGGAAAAGCGCTCGGACAAGGTGCTCTTCTCAGAAAGCAACGGTCGATTTGTGGTCGAGGTGGCCGCCCGCCATCGGCGGGCTTTTATGTCCGTGTTAAAGGGGTTGGTTGTGGAACAGGTCGGCGAGGTGCGATCGGCGGGTGGTTTGTGCGTCACGGACTTGGGCGCAAAGAAAGCGGTTTGGGCAATGAACGACATCCAATCGGCCTGGAACGCAAAGGGAGGCCGGCCATGACGGTCAAAGCGTTGGTTCTGCGGGCACCGGGGACAAATTGCGATGTGGAAACCTCCTGGGCCCTGGAGGCCGCGGGGGCGGACCCCCAGCGGGTTCACGTGAACGCTTTGTTGCGGGGCGAGGTGTCGTTGGACGAGTTCGGCATCGTCGTTTTTCCGGGCGGGTTTTCGTTTGGAGACGACATCGCGTCAGGAAAAGTGTTGGCCAACCGACTGGTGTATCGCCTGCGCGAACAGTTGGACAATTATTTGTCGTTGGGCCGGCCCATCGTGGGCATTTGCAACGGGTTTCAAGTGTTGGTGAAAGCGGGCTTGTTGCCGGGCACGGCGGGCCCGTGGGACGGAACCCCCACGGTGACGCTGACCGACAACGATTCCGGCCGGTTCGAGTGCCGATGGGTTTATTTAAAAACAACGTCCAAAAAAAGTTTTTGGGTCAAGAGCCTGCCCGACGTTTTTCCTATTCCCGTCGCCCACGGGGAAGGCAAGTTCGTTGCGCTGAATCACTCGGTTTACAAACAGCTGGAAAAAAACGGCCAGGTCCTATTTCGGTATGTGGACGACCGGGGTCGCAAGGCCGGATATCCGGCCAACCCGAACGGATCGATGGGCGACGTGGCGGGGATCACCAACGGCGCGGGCAACATCTTGGGCCTGATGCCTCACCCGGAACGAACCTCGTTCCCGTTTCAAAACGCCCAGTGGACCCGTCAAAAACCGTCCAAAGATGGCGTCGGTCTGCGCCTCTTTAAAAACGCCGTCCGTTACGCGGCCCAGGTGAACTGATTATGAATCCGACCGTTGTTTCCAGAGATCCGATGGATGTGGTTCATGAAGAGTGCGGCGTTTTTGGGATTTACAACAATAAAGAAGCGGCGCGGCTGACGTATTTGGGGCTTCAACAGCTCCAGCATCGCGGGCAGGAATCCGCCGGGATTGTCAGTTCTGACGGAGATCGATTTTATTCCCATGTGTCCATGGGATTGGTGTCCGACGTGTTTCATCAATCGGCGTTGGACAAGTTAAAAGGCCGCATGGCCATTGGCCATGTGCGTTACGCCACGGCGGGTGCGTCCAGTTTGCTCAACGCCCAGCCCATCGTGGTGACGACGGCCCGGGGACCTATGGCCATCGGCCACAACGGCAATCTCACCAACGCCATCACCCTGCGAAAAAAATTGGAAGCCGAGGGGTCCATTTTTCAAACGTCCTCGGACACCGAAGTGGTTCTTCACCTCATCGCAAAATCGGCGGCTCCGGATTTGGTGGACGCGCTCAAGGAGGCGTTTGGCCAAGTGACCGGCGCCTACTCGATTGTCCTGCAAACCCCGAAAACCCTGTTCGCTGTGCGGGACCCCTGGGGCGTGCGGCCCCTGCACATCGGGCGGTTGAACGGGTCCCACCTGGTCGCCTCAGAGACCTGCGCGTTTAATATTGTGAACGCCAAGCTGGTGCGGGAAGTGCGCCCTGGTGAAATTGTGGCCATCGACCACCGGGGTGTGCACACGGTGGCCCAACTGCCGGCTCAGTCCCAGGCCCATTGCGTTTTCGAATATGTCTATTTTGCCCGGCCCGACAGCCATATTTTCGGCAAAAGCGTGTACGAGGTCCGTCGGGAACTGGGCCGCCAACTGGCCCGGGAAGCCCCGGCCAAAGCGGATATCGTGGTGGCTGTTCCCGATTCGGCGTCGGTGGCCGCGATGGGCTACGCCGAAGAGTCGGGCCTTCCCCTGGAGATGGGTCTGATCCGGAGCCACTACAAGGGGCGCACTTTTATTGAACCCAAACAGTCCATTCGGGATTTCGGCGCGCGCATGAAATACGCCGCCGTGGTGGAAGCCTTGAAAGGCAAACGGGTGGTGTTGGTGGACGATTCCATTGTGCGGGGCACCACCAGCCGCAAACTGATCCGGATGTTGAAACGGGCGGGAGCCAAAGAGATTCACATGCGCATCAGTTCCCCGCCCATGCGGGGGCCGTGCTTTTACGGGATCGATACGCCGGAATCCAACGAACTGATCGCGACGCGATTGTCGGTGGAAGGCATTCGCCGTTATTTGAACACCACCAGCCTGAAATATTTAAGTCTGGAAGGGATGCTTCGTGCGGCGGGAAAAAAGCCGGACGATTTTTGTTCCGCCTGTTTCACGACAAAGTATCCCATCGCGATCACCGATGGCGGGAGGTTTCAATGAACGTCCTGGTGATCGGATCGGGCGGACGGGAACACGCTTTGGTGTGGGCGTTGCGCAAAAGCCAGACGGTGCGGCAAGCGTATGCCGCGCCCGGCAACGCCGGGAGCGCCGGGTTGGCCGATTGTCTGGATGTGAACACCAAGGATGTTCGGGCGGTGATTCAGGCCATCGAGTCGAAAGAGATCGGGCTCACGGTGATCGGGCCGGAGGCCCCGTTGGTGGACGGGTTGGCCGACGGATTGCGCGCGGCGGGCCACGCCGTGTTTGGGCCAGGCCGCGCCGCGGCTCGGTTGGAAGGGAGCAAAACGTTCGCTAAGGATTTTATGACCCGCCACGGGATTCCCACCGCCGGGTATAAGTCGTTTTCCACTCCAGCGGAAGCGTTGGGGTATGTTCAATCGGCTCAGTGGCCGGACAGTTACCGGGTGGTTAAGGCCGACGGGTTGGCCGCGGGTAAAGGCGTGGTGGTGTGCAAGAGCCGAGACGAGGTGCAAGCCGCCGTTGAACAGATGATGGTGCACCGGGCGTTCGGCGCGGCGGGCGACCGGGTGGTGATCGAGGAGGCCATGACCGGGGAAGAACTGAGTGTGATGGCGTTAACAGACGGAGAAACCCTGTTGACCCTGCCCACCACCCAAGACCACAAACGGGTGTTCGATAAAGATGAAGGACCCAACACGGGCGGCATGGGAGCGTATGGGCCCGTGCCCCAAGTGACGAAAGAAACCTGGGCGCGGATTGAAACGGAAATTTTGGGCCGGTTTCGGGACGGCTTGAAACGGGAAAAGATCGATTACCGAGGGGTTATTTATGTCGGTCTCATGCTGACACCCACGGGGCCGCGGGTGTTGGAATTTAACGTGCGGTTCGGCGATCCGGAAACCCAGGTGATTTTACCTCTGGTGAGTTCCGATTGGGGCAAACTGTGTGACGGGACTGGGCGAGAGCCTGGCTCTGGCCCGGGACCGGTCCTACGCCGCCGTGTCAAAAATTTCGTTCGAGGGCTCCCACCACCGCACCGACATCGCCGCCCGGGGCCTTTGACCGGGATTTTCTGGTTGGCACAGGGCATTCGTTGACTTGCCAAAAGCCTGTGACGCGCAATGAACCAATTTCCTGTTAATCCCGAAACATTAAAAAAGTTGGAAGAGCGGTTGCGCGCCGTGGGCGTTGAGGAACCCGATTTGGAGGAGCGGTTTGTCCGGTCCGGAGGGCCCGGGGGACAAAACGTGAACAAGGTCTCCAGTTGCGTTATTTTGGTTCACGTCCCGTCGGGAATTACGGTCCGGTGCCAGGAAGAACGGTCGCAGGCGATGAACCGCTACCGGGCCCGGCAACGGTTGGCCGAGCGGATGGAAGAAAAAATTCTCGGCGCCGCGAGCGCGAAACGTCAAGCCATCGAACGGCTCCGCCGCCAAAAACGCCGACGGGGCCGGCGTGCCCGGGAAAAAATGCTCGCCGACAAACGCCACACCGCCCACCTCAAAGAGTCCCGCCGCCCGCCACTGGATGAAACCTAAACCCGGCCTATTGGCCCCTGTATAAATAAAGGTAACTGCTGTTATGTGAACATCAAGCCCCTGGGATGGGTGACGTTCAATAAAAACCCATTTTTATGCCCTCCCGACTTTGACAGATAAATTCAACTTTTGAGGGTCCCATCGTCGAAGGCGGGTTTCCAAAACCGAAAATGTAGTTACACGATTTTTATTTTTCTGTGATTTTCTATTGATGATGGCGGTAAAAGTTAATGTAATGTTGCCATGTTCGTCAGACTCAATCGCAACTCTCAGGGCAAAGCCTACCTCCAACTCGTCCGCAGTTATCGAGAGGGCGGCAAGGTCTTGACACGGGCGCACCGACGTTGAATGAGCAGGCGATCTTGGAATCGCAACGACGGGATGGTTTTTTTGGTGTGGTCACGAGCGTGAAAACCGAGGCCATGAATGGGGAAGAGATCTACGAACGGTATCGGGATCTGTGGCGTGTGGAAGATGCCTTTGGAGAAATCAAAGGGCCACTGGAAACGCGTCCGATGTTTCACTGGGTGGATCCCCGGATCCAGTCCCACGTGATCATTTGTTTAATCGCATATTACATTGAGGCGATCATCACGCGAGAGCTACGAAAAGCCCAGGCCGACTTCACGGTGGGCGAGCTGTTCCGAGCGCTGAACCAGGTTCATGCCATCCCGGTGGACGTCCGGGGAACGCGGGCGTGGGTGCGCAACGAAATGAAGGGGACGGCTACCGCAGGATACGAAATCCTGGGGCTAAAGTTACCCGACCGGGTGCTGAAGATTGAAAAGATGCAAATTAATGAGGAATCTGGGGAAAGTGTAGTGGCACAAAAAATGGCGCCAGTGCTGAAAAGTGTTGGTGGATAGGTTTTTTTAAAATTCATGTGTCAAAGTCGGGTTTCAATCGGGAAAGAGAAAGGCCCAACGACCGTAAGCCGTTGAGCCTTTCGACCCCCGTGGGGGGTTTCTCTAATGGCGGGGTTTTTAAATTTTGAAAAACTCCGTATTCCCATTTCCTTTCCGAATCTCTCCCACTCCTACTGGAGACATTATCATTTGACAGGTGACTATCCATCCGGCCGACACGATTGACCCTGTAGCATGGGCTTCCAGCCCATGTGGTTTTGCATGGGCCTTTGGAATTTAAGGGGGATGGTTGGGAGGGGGTGGCTGTGAATCTTCCTTCTCCCGTCCGTGGGAGAAGGTGTCCCGAAGGGACGGATGAGGGGCGGTTTTCCGTTGAACGAAGCCCTTGTAATTCCCTCGCCCGCTGGTGACTGCGCTAGCAAGAAATGCCGTGTGGGAACGGCCGGGAGAGGGCCAGGGAGAGGGTGGGCGTATTTCACCTCACCCCCACTGGGGGAGGCCGGTCGCAGAGCTCCCGGCACCTGGGGCGGCAGAGCCGCTGATGCGAGGCAGGGAGCGGGGGGCGTTTTTTTAGCTTCAATTTGTGCCCGCTATGCGGGCGCCACAGCGCGCCGCTGTTCTCTCCACGTTCTCGTCCAATGAATGGGACAGTAAGCAGGACAAGACCTGGATCTTCGGACCTGGCGAACGCCACGGTGACCGTGCTCGAACCCCCGGCCACCGAGAAACCCAGCGCCTTTCTTCGCTCATCGAAAACAGCCCCGCCACAGGAAGAAGAGGCCCAGCCATTTCGGGCCGGAGGAGGAAGCCGGGACCTTGGTTGAATTGCTGGACGGGGAAGAATGGGGACCGCTCCTCTTTCGGTGGATAAAAACGACTGTTCGCCAGGCCACCCACGGCGGCGGACTGTGCGCCTGTTAAACGCTAACGGTTGATTCGTCTGCTGTTGAGGGAACAAGCGGACGACCCAACAAGCGGAGAAACCCCACGCTGGACGAACGCCCGTCGCGGCGCATCAAACGCGCCCAACTCCTGCCTCCAATTTCGACGTTTCCAGCTCCGATCCACGGGAAAAGCCGCGCGGCCTTTTTGCCGCGCCCCGCTGGGCTCCGGCGGATTCGTTCCCGCCGGACCGGTTCCGCCCATTGCTTCGGTCGGGAAACGGAAACCCGCTGACGGTTATTCTGTCAGTCGCGAGAGATGTGTTTCCCGCTCCGGTTTGCGGGAAACCCCGCGCCGGACGAACGCCCGTCGCGGCGCACCAAACGCGCCGCAACTCCTGCCTCCGATTCCAACGTTTCCAGCTCCGGTCCAACGGAGAAGCCTCGCGGCCTTTTTGGCCGCGCCCCGTGGGCTCCGGCTGAATCGTTCCCGGCCGGACCGCTTCCGCCCCTTGCTCCGGTTGGGGAAGGGAAACCCGCTGACGGTTATTCCGTCGGTCGTGGGAGATATGTTTCCCGCTCCGGTTTGCGGGAAACCCCGCGCCGGACGAACGCCCGTCGCGGCGCATTAAACGCGCCGCAACTCCTGCCTCCGATTCCGACGTTTCCAGCTCCGGTCCACCGGAAAAGCCGCGCGGCCTTTTTGGCCGCGCCCCGCTGGGCTCCGGTGGAATCGTTCCCGCCGGAGCGATTCCGCCCATTGCTCCGGTTGGGGAACGGAAACCCGCTGACGGTTATTCCGTCGGTCGCGGGAGATATGTTTCCGGCTCCGGTTTGCGGGAAACCTCGCTCCGGACGAACGCCCGTCGCGGCGCATCAAACGCGCCGCAACTCTTGCCTCCGGTTCCGACGTTTCCCGCTCCGGTCCACGGGAAAAGCCGCGCGGCCTTTTGGCCGCGCCCATGAAGCTCCGGTGGATTCTTTCCCGCCGGACCACTTCCGCCCATCGCTTCGGTCAGGGAACGAAACCCACTGACGGTTATTTCGTCGCTCGCGGGAGATATGTTCCCGGCTCCGGTTTGCGGGAAATCCCCGCGCTGAACGAACGCCCGCCGCGGCGCATTAAACGCGCCGCAACTCCTGCCTCCGATTCCGACGTTTCCCGCTCCGGTCTACGGGAAAAGCCGCGCGGCCTTTTTGGCCGCGCCCCGCTGGGCTCCGGTGGAATCTTTCCCGCCGGACCACTTCCGTTCATCGCTCCGGTCGGGGAACGGAAACCCACTGACGGTTATTTCGTCGGTCGCAAGAGATATGTTCACAGCTCCGGTTTGTGGGAAATCATTGCTCCGGACGAACGCCCGTCGCGGCGCATGGTTTCCGGACGAGCGTCCTCCAACCAGCCCTTCGGACCCGGGGCCTGTTCGGCCCGCGCCAACCGTGTGCCGCCCGCCTCCACGGCTCGGCATTAAACGCGCCGCAACTCATGCCTCCGGTTCCGACGTTTCCCGCTCCGGTCCCACGGAGAAGCCGCGCGGCCTGAGGCCGCGCCCCGCTTCCGCCCCGGCCCCGCTCTGCGGGGCTCCACCTCCCGGCCCGCCGGTCACCTATGGGCTTCGCCCTTTCTTCGCGCGCGCACACCAAAATCAAGTGGAATTCGTCGGTCCAGGAGGTGGACTCAGTCCCCTTCGGGGCCTGAGCGGGGCGGAATTGTGCCCGAACGGGCACATACCCCTCCGGGGTATACGGATAAAGGCCAGAGCAAATTCCGACACCAACTCTTAAATGCACAGACGAGTTGGGGCACGTTCACTTGTGCCCCAATTCGTCCGCAAATCGGTAGAGCAAATCCGAAAGTGCCACTGCCGCAGCCGATTAAGTCGGCCGCCCCGCCATGTCAACAGCCAAGGCGCGCGGCCTTCGGCCGCGATAGGAGCCGTCGCTCTGCTCCGGAAATATAATGGCGGCCAAGTCGTGGCCCCTCCCCCCCACGGTTCTCGCCTTCCTTCATGCTTGGTAGGCCAACGCTTTTGGCGTTTTTCTCTATCTCTGCTTTGGATCTGACGGCCGTGGCCAGGCCCCTGCCTAAGGGCAGGGGCGGGGGCGGGGCCACAGGCCGCCGCCCGTACAACCCCCCCTCCCCATTTCAAGGGCAAAACCATGAACACCTGCCCACCCAGGCGCCGAAGGACACGGCTCGCCCGTAGCGCGGAGAGACCCGCGCCAGCCAGGCGCCGAACAACGCGGCTCGCCCATAACGCGGAGAGACCCGCGCCAGATGGGCGCCGAATAACGCGGCTTTTCCGGGGCGCGTAGGGACTCGCGCCAACCAGGCGTCGAACCCCACGGCTAGCCCACTCGGCGTCAAGTGGGGCACAAAAAAAACGCTGGCAGATCTTATCCAGCGCTTTTGAATATTTTCTTTTAAAAGAGGGGGGGAACTCAGTAAATCCGGGCCAGTCCCCGATCGAGTAATTCTTGATTCAGCCATCGCCCGTCACGGTATACTCGGCCCCAATCTATCCGCTCATCCAGGCTGTAAAATATGTGACCCACAAACCGCCCGTGTAAATCTTCTTTACTCGTTCGGATCACAATCTTCTGAGCCTTAGCCAATTGGTCCCGAACGTAGGCCAACGCTTCCTCCCCACCGTCTTCTTTCAACGGTGGCGTGTCCACTTCCGCCAGTCGAATTCGCTGACCAATCCACACCTCAAACCCGAGGTCCAGTCGGACAAGCAAGGTATCGCCATCAACAACACGTTGAATCTCAGCCCGATAGATGAACGGTTCACCCTCCGGGCGCTTTAATTGTTTGGGCGGTTTCCTGTTTCCGTTTGTGGGATCTTCACCAAAATGGTCCGCTTGGATCGCTTTGACCAGTTCGTCCCGGGTCCACTTCTTTTCGACGGCCGTGGTCTCGTAAAAACGGCGGGCCTCATCGTTTTTTACCGTCAAAAGTTCCCTGACTTATGTTGGCCTCGCACTTATGTTGGCTTCACTCCCACCTCTGACGGCACTGTTCTCATTTTACACAACATAACGCGGGCTTGCTCACAACCCGGCGAGGAAGGCCATGACGCCCGGGTCCGTTTTCCAGGGTTTGACTTGGCGTCCCGTCCCGGCGACGTTGCAACGGGCCAGGGCCTTGGCCTTGGTTTCAAAATCGACCTCGGCGTAGATCAATGTGGTGTCCAGTGAAACATGCCCCAGCCAGCCGCGGATGGTGTTGATATCGACGCCTGAGCGGAGGAGGTGGACGGCGGCGGTGTGGCGGAGGGTGTGCGGGCTGATGCGTTTCTTGAGCATGTCGGGATTGGTTTTGGCGGCGACGGCGGCATATCTCTGGACGAGTTCGTAGAGGCCGAACCGCGTGATGGCTTTCCCGCCGCGGCTGATGAAGACCGGATCTTCGGGCGTGCGGCCTGCGGTCAAGCGCTTGAGGGCTTTGACCGTTTCCGGCCAAAGCGGGCAGAAGCGCGTCTTGCGGCCTTTGCCCAGAATTTTGACGGAGGACGATCGCCCGAGGTCCAAGTCTTGGATGGTGAGTCGGGCGACTTCATCGGCGCGGGCGCCGGTGTTGTAGAAAAAGAGCAGCACGGCGTAGTCGCGGAACCCGAGTGAATCCTTAATATTCGGGGCCAGCCTGAGCGCGTCCATTTCCGATTTGTCGAGGTAGGGGACCTGGGGCCTGCCTGTTTTTCTTGAAAGGGACGACATGAAGAGCTGAACACCAGGCGACGTGTTCCGGGCTATGCAAGGCGATGAATCGTGCGAGTGAATGGACGGCCGCCAGCCTGTGGTTGCGTGTGGCGATTGAACAGTGGCGGACCTCTTCCAGGTGGGCGAGGAAACGGCGGATGGCGTCCGGGGAGAGGTCCTCCACATCCAGGCGGTCGACGGGTTTTCGGGCGAGCCCTGCGGCGAAGGGGAGCAAGAGGACCAAGGCGTCGCGGTAGCTGGCCTGGGTTTGGAGCGCCAGGTTGCGCTCACCGACGATATGCTCCAAGAGAAAGCGTCGAATCCAGGTACCGACGAGGGCGTTAGACATGGGAATCCTCCGAAAAGGCGTAGCGGTGGAAGCGGCGGTTGGCGGCGGCGAGGAGCTCCGGGGTCAAGGTGAGATAGACCTGCGTGTCTTGAAGATGGCGATGGCCCAGGTAAACAGAGAGATGATGGAGTCTTGTGGAGAGGTCCGCGCCCGGCGGCATTCAGGCCAGGAGCCTGTGGACGGCGGCCGAATGTCGGAGGTCGTGGAGCCGTGGCTAGTAGCGTGCGTCGGCTTCCCGACGGACGCCCGCCTGGTTGCAGATTCGTCGAAACCAGCATTCGACGGTGGGATGGGACAGGCGGCGACCCGAGCGACGGCCGACGAAGAAGGGTTCTGTCGTTGAGGAGGATTTTGCCCATGGCTTTCGTTTGACGGCGTAGGCCGTGAGGACTTGGGCCAGCTTGGGGCCAATGGGGACCAGACGTGTCTTGAAGAACTTGGTGTCGCGGATGGTGAGGATCCTCTGGTCCAGGTCCACGTCGGCGACGGTGAGGAGATCGCCTCGCCGATGCGCAGGGCCGCGCCGTAGAGGGTGAGCAGGACGGCGTGGAGCGTGAAAGGCTCCAGCTCGTAGGCGAGCTTCATCCGCATATGAGCGACGGCCGCGAGGATCCGGCGGATTTCCTCCGGGCGTAGATGTAGGGTTTCATGCGCTCGGGTTTCTTGGGTTCGAAGGCCGGGAGGGGCAGTGGAAGGGGAATCTCTCTTCCCGCGCGAAGCGCTGGAGGCCCCGGAGGGCGCTGGCCTTGTGGTGCCAGTATTGGGTAAGTGGCCCTGAACCGTTGAGAGGCCAGGACCTTGTCGGGTGAAATGCGGCGGTGGTTGCTTTTTCCGATCGTTCGACGAACAGGCGCAGGGCGCGGGCGTATGTATCGAACTTCTTGCCAAGGGAGCGTTTG
This sequence comes from Elusimicrobiota bacterium, assembly GCA_016715645.1. Lineage (GTDB taxonomy): Bacteria > Elusimicrobiota > Elusimicrobia > FEN-1173 > FEN-1173 > JADKHR01. The sequence goes on from JADJZR010000004.1 coordinate 120,100, forward strand.
TAGGCGATGTAGCGCTCAACGAGGACGGGGAGCTTCATAGGACCTCCCCCAAGTCGAAGGCGGCGACGTCGCGTAACGCCGGGAGGTCGACTTTGGCGTAATGTCGGGTGGCGTCGGCGCTCCTGTGGCCGAGGTGGTTGCCGATTTCGGGCAGGGAGAAACCTTCGGAAACGAGCCGGCTGGCGCAGGCGTGGCGGAGGCAGTGGGGCCCGCGATGGAGGAGCTTGATCCCGGCGCGGTCGATGGGGTTGGCGACGACGGTCCAGAGGGCCGCGGAGGAGATCGGCCGGACAGGGGCCAAGAGACATAGGAAGACCTCGCGGTGGTGGGTCTTGGGGCGGACCTCTTTCAGGTAACGCAGGATGGCCCGGCCGACCGAAGGGATAAGCGGATATGTCTGGCGGCGGCGCTGCTTGGTCCTGGGAACGGTGATGCGATCACGGCGCCAGTCGATGTCGTCCAGGCAAAGGCGGGCGACCTCACCGGCCCTGAAGCCGTAGACGGCGAAAAGGAGGAGGATGGCCCTATTGCGGACGTGGGAGGGGCGGCCGGTGTTCAGGGCGGCGAGGAGGCGCTTAACCTCGGCCAGAGGGCCCGCGGGGCAGACCTTCGCGGGAATAAATAGTCGGGCCATGGAAGGCATCGGCGAGGCCCGGAGAGCAGAGGCGTCGGATTTCGGCGTATCGCAGGAAGGACCTGGTGGCGTTGGCGACGTTGAGGACACCGACGCGGGAGAGGCCCTGGGCATGACAGGCGGCCAGGAAGTCGTCAAGGTCGACGACGCGTAGGCAGAAGAGCGGACGATTCTTCGGTTCCCACCACCGGAGGAAGGTGAGGAGGCTGTATTTGCGGTTCTTGAGCGAACCGACGGAGAAACCGCGCTCATGCTCCAGCCAATTGAGGGAAATCCCGGTAGAGGGTCCACAGGGGCCCGGCAGCGGGAGTGGGATCCTTCCAGCGGCCGAAGAAACGGAGCCATTGTTTAAGCAGACGTCGGAGTGTCTTGCGAAGATAGGGTAAAACCCGGCCATGACGTTGGCGGACGAAGCGCGCGATGACCGCCTCCACGCCGGCCGTGTCATGGACCCCGTCGGCCAAGAGCTGGATTGCGGGGACCAAACGGAGCAGGTCCACGGCGGTTTGGGCCAGGTGTCCTGGTTTGTATCCTTGACGGTCGAGTTGGGCAAGAAATCGCCGGCGTTCTTCTGACAGCGGGGCAGCTTTGTGGCGGGCAACGGCGGACGGGAGCGAGAAGATTTTATCGAACATGGTCGGGCACCTCCGAGGGATTGGATACACCCAACCAATACAGCGACTTGTTATGTTATGTCAAGGCAAGGCGTGCTCGACAGAAACAGAGGGCAAAGCCAACATAAGTACGAGCCCAACATAATACCGCTTATGTTATGCACAACATAAGCGCATGTGGGACCAGCTCAATGGTGTGTTTTTGGGGACGCCCTTGGGATAATACTGGTGGTAAAGAACACACCGCACCAGAGTTGTCCGGTCGGCGTGTAGCTCGGTGGCAAGCCGTTCCATGATGGACTCGCCGTAGCCGGAGTTTTCCGTCAGCCGCTCGCGCGCGATACGTTCTCCCGCGCGCCAATAGGTCGTCATCAATGCTTGATTCGTCGCCGCTTGCGCCCTTGCCCGTCCAGTGTCAATGATTTTCCGGAGATCAACGACCAGCTTGTCGAACGTTGGGCCGCTTAGGACAATTTCTTTCGTCATCAGGATTCACTTTCCAAAAGGTTTTTCAGAGTGCTAAGGTCACGCTTTACCAAAGCAATATCCGCCATGAATCTCTTTTTAGACATGTTCGGTGACCGGAATAAAGTGAATACCACTTCGCTTCCGGCCCCGTTCGCCACCACACGCATTGGCACGTAGACCGGAACGCCTCCGGGGGGGAGAATTATGTGGTCCAGAACCCCAAGAGCATTCTTTTTTTCAAGCCGGATCTCAACCGGACCCAACGAGGTTTCCATCAACCATTTGCCTTTCTGCCGCCTGGACGCCTTGCAAAACGTCGTCGCCCATCGAGCTAGATTGGCGGGATTGGAGGCGAAACGGTAAACATCTTTAGGGGTCCGTTTAATAGAAACGCTCAACGTATGCGATACAAGCATGGGGTTTGTCATGGTTTTTGGTTTATCGTCGATTCAAGACCAACTCCAACCCTTCCCGCGCCTTCGCGGCAACGGTTTCGTCAACCGCCAAAGATTCCAGGTATCCCAGGAACAAATCCGCCGTTAACTGGTCGGCCGCGCCCTCAATGGCGGCGGCGAGGGTCAACAACTTTTTCCATTCGTCGCCTTTCCCCACCATTCGGCGCAAGGCTCGAACTTGCCCACCCATGCGGGCAAGGCGCATTTGTAAGGTCGTATGATCATTTGTTGCTTCGGTAACGGCGTATTTTTTTTCATTTTCCCCATGCCATTATCTCCCCATTATGGCCTGAATAATCCCAATAACACAAAGCCTTTGAGATGAAGAATTCTACAAAATCCGAGCTTGACCATGCCCAAGGATGGCGGTAGAATTCGATATTCTTAGTAGAGCCTTACGGAGGTCCCCTGCGAAAAATCAAACGTTACGGCTGGCTCCCGGACTTACCCGACCAATGAGACTTTCTTTTCGCCGCGCCGCCCATCAAACTTCCGAAAACGGTGGACTTCCGCCCCAAATGCCCGCCGGTCTACGACCATGGCCAGCTCGGCGGTTGCACCGCCAATGCCATTGGCGCCGCCCACCAGTTCGAGCGGATGAAGCAAAAGGCAAAATCCGCTTTCGTCCCATCCCGGCTTTTCATTTATTTCAACGAGCGGTTGATCGAACACACGGAAAACCAGGGTTCTGGCGCCATGATCCACGACGGCATGAAAACAATCGTCCACCAGGGGTCTGATTGGCCCTACGTGACAGCCCGTTTCACCAATAAGCCCCCAGCCCCTTGTAATAAAAAGGCGTTAGACCACCAGGTGGTCTCCTATCAACGATTGGTTCAAACGGAGCGCCAGATGAAAGCATGACTTGCCTCTGGGTTTCCCTTTGTCTTCGGTTTCTCCGTCTATGAAGGTTTTGAGTCCGAATCCTTGGCGAAAACAGGCAAATTCCCCATGCCCGAAAAGGGGGAGAAGATGCTCGGCGGCCACGCCGTCAAGGCGGTCGGCTATGACGACGCTAAGGGGCGTTTTATCGTCAGGAATTCGTGGGGGCCGGAGTGGAGGATGGAAGGCTACTTTAGCATACCCTACAACTACCGGCTCAGCGATACACTTTCCATGGAATTCTGGACAATCCGGTTGGTGGAGGTTCCTGGGTAAGATTCGATCTCCTTACGGTCCAGGGTGCATTACCTCCATCTCGCCGAGTTCGACCGTAAACCGAATCGGGAGGGCGACAAATAAGGAGGAGGCAGCTACAAGGCGATAAAAAACCTCAACAAGACGTAGGACGAGCGTGACGTTTTCATCAGCGCGGCTGAGCGCGTTCGCGCCAGTGGCGATCCCATCGGCCGTCTTGGGAGTGATAAAGGGCACACAAGGCGAGCATTTCTTCGGCCCCCGTTTGATGAGGAGGCTGAGTTTCGGTGGGCTGAAATCCATTCCAAAACTTCTCACTTCCTTTCATGCGCAAGCCGAATTGTTTGACAGCGCCTTCGGCCACCCCGGACCCAATGGGCCATCCGTTGGCCCGGAAGCGGGGATAATCCATCGCGGTTTGGTTGTTGGGAAAATAGGAGGTGGCGTTTTGGTGGAGGACTCGGCGCGGAGATGCCTCCGAATCGGTTTCGGTCGGTGGTCCCAGCCGGTCGGATAAACAACCAAGATCGGCGATGATCCGGTCGGATTTTCCCTCCCAGAGCAACTCCTTGTGGTCCTCAAACCAGCGGAGGGCATCCGGCGTTCCCTCTCCGAAGGCGGCCTTAGCGCAGTCGGAAAGATGTTGGGCGGCGTGGGCCCAATCAAGAATAAACGTGGCTTCCGGGAAATGCAGGTTCTTGAGCTCGCGGATCGACCGAGCTCCATCCGCCACGAATAAGCGATTTTCGGCGCGGGCGTATCCCCGGCGTTCGGCTTCCACACGTAACAGCCACCCCATGGCCTCCCAGTCGGCCAGAGTGGCCACGTAGGTTTTTGTTTTTGCCTTCGCGCCTTCGTATTCACCCCGGGGAACGTGCGGCTGGGGGGTGGCCGTCGCGTCGTAGACGATGCCGATTTTGTCCTCCTTCCACCGTTCCCGAGGATCCGCCGATCGCGTCTGCACCCGTCCGCCGTCCGCCGCGATCACCAGCAGTCTCGGCGCCTGCGTCGTGGACGCGGGGCGCGCCCCGGCTTGATAGGAGGTCCGTTCCTGATCGCGCTCTTTGCGCACACGGCCCCCCTCCGTTCCCGCGATCCATCGCACGTGTTTGGCGCTCAGATCAACGTTGGAATGAACCTGAAGGATCTCTCGCCCCGCTTCAAAAGACCGCCCCACCACCGCCGCGTGGCAAATCTTCTTGCGCGTCTCCACGCTGGGACCAAACGGCGGAATCCCCAACGCCTCATCCAGCGGCGCGCCCGTGTGTCCGCACCGGTCGCAGACACCATAGGCCCGCCGGTATTCAATGGGTCCCACCGCCGTTTGAATCACCCGCCGTTGCGCTGTATTCTGAAACCGCCACCGTCCTGTGCAATGTCGACAGCGGGCCTCCTGGGGATGCGTTCGGGGGTCCTCCTCCAAACGCGATGTGAGCATCGCCTGGGCCAGCTCACGGCCGAGGCTCTCCGCAAACACCGCCAATTCCGACAGGGTCATGTCTTTCGTCATGGAATAACGCATCCTCCCGAAGTTTCCTTTTGATAACGTCAGAAAATCCGTCTCGTTCATGGAAGGGGTTGGATGCGAGATCGCCCCATCGCATCAATCAAGCGAAGAATCTCCCTCTGCCATTTCACCCACCGATCTCGCGCTTGCCGGAACTGGCGGTATCGCCCCGTCCATTCTCGGGCCAGGCCCACCCGATCGGGGGGCAGGGTCCAAAGCCGTGTTCGGCCTTGAACGCTGGCGGTCAGAACCACCGTGGTGTGGGGTTTCCCCCGCGCGCAACGGCAGGAGGGTTTTGAACATTTTCGGCGAAGCGTATACACCGTTCCGCGGGCCGAGGGCCCCGGCGCGACGAACACGTCCAGAAGGCTTTTACCGGCGGGGTTCTCGATCAGCGTCAAGAGGCGCCGACGAAGTAAGCTGAGTTTTCGGTTTGACTGCATGTTGTTATACATAATAGCATACAGAATAAAAAAAATCAACCGAGATCGTGGTAGTGCACCCTACGGTCCAGGCATCCTTGCGAGCGGCCGATATATCTGATATAGATGTAAGGTATGAAAAATTGGGTAGCGTTACCTCTCCTGCTCTTCATCGGCTATAACATCGTCCTGGACAGCGCCCTGGCGGACTGTCACGAGGCCGCCAACGTGTCGGCCTGCCATGCTTGCGTCTGCCAGACGCACATGAAGGACCAATCCGTCTCGACTCCCCGAGATAACGCCCCCGCGCCATCCGAGCGCATGGTCTTTGCCGATCCCCAGGTTCCCCAGCGTCTTTTCGATAAGTTCATCTTCCACCCTCCTAAAGTCTCCGCTTAACCCTCGTCATTTCCCAAGCTTTCCCTGACCGGCCGCTCCGCGCCGCCGGTCGCATCTTGCAGCTACGAAAGAGGTCCCCATGCGAAAATTATTCGTCGGGCTTTTGCCCCTATTCATCTTCCAAGGCGTCCGCGCGGGCGAGGCCGATTGTCCGCCCTTCGCCTCGCCCCAGGACGTCCTGAACTGCGTCCGGAAAAACCACCCGGAGGTCCTCCGCGCCGAGGCCGAGGCCGCCAACCTCGACGCCTTCGACTCCTTCGCCCGCCAGCGCCCCAACCCGGAGATCGATGCGGAAGCCGTGTCCAACAGCGATGATGACGAGGCCGCCCTTTCCGCAGAGGCCTCCTACCTCCACACCTTCGAGCTGGGCGGCAAACGAGGCCGTCGCCGGGACCTCGCCAAAGCGCGGAGAGAAGGCCTACTCGCCCGAATCCAAAAGACACGGGAAGAAGTGACATTGACCGCCGTCCTCAACCTCTACCGCCTGCGGCACCTCCAGGCCGAGCTCCACGCCGTTGAGGAGGCGCAAAACACTTTCGGTACCATCATCGGCCAATACAAGAACCGCCGCCAGCTCTCGCCCGAGCAGCAGGTTTCGCTCAACGTCTTCCTCCTCGCGCAGAGCGACTACATCCTGCGCAGGTCCCGCCTCCTCCAGGAGCAGCGGGCCTTGAGGCAGTACTTCGACCTCGCCACCGGCACCGACTTCCGGGCGGTCCTTAAAGCTCTCCCGCCTCCCAAAACCGTTTGGCCCGCTCTTCCCGCCTCCGTGCCGACCCTCGCCGGGGCGGCCCGCAAGGAGGCCCAGGCCGAAGTCGCCTTAGCGCAGGCGGAGCTGGGACTGACAAACAGCGACGCTGCTCCCGACCTCAAGCTCGGCCCCAAGGCGGGGGGTGGAATCCGGCCGAGGCCATAAGAACCAGTCCCTGGGCGGCACCCTTTCCATGGACCTTCCGCTTTACCAAAGGAACCAGGGTGCCCGCGCTCTGGCCCGCAACGAGGCCCGCCGGTCCGAGGTCAGCCTCGCCCAGCGCGAGCGCGAGCTCTCCGCCCAATGGACAACCTGGCTCGACGTCTATCAGGACGCCGTCGCCTCCCTGCGCGGCATGCCCACCCTGGAGCAGATGGAGAAGAAGCACCAGGGCATGGAGAGCCTCTTCGAGCGGGGCCTCATCCAAAGCGCCCTCATCATCGAGGCCCACCGACAGATGACCGACTTTACCGAAAGCTTTAACGCCCAGGAACTCCGGGCCCTGGAAGCCCTGTGGTCCGTCTACGTTCTTCAAGGCCGCGCCCTCGAGGAGGGAATATGAAACCTTTCTTTTTGATTCTTTGTCTCGTTTTGCCTCTTAGCCTTCAGGCAGGAAAATCCCCCCAGACCCATGAGGAGGACGGCCACAAGGACGAACACGGCGACCACGTGGACCACGACGAAGATGACAAGGGCCATGAGGAAAGCGAGGGACATGGGGAAGAAGGCCACGAGGAGGGTGAAGAAGAAGCCTCCTCCAGCGTCGGTCCCGGCAACGCCGTGACGGCCACCGACCATGAGAACGGTCTCCAGCTCTCTCCTGAAGCCGTCGCCACCTTGGACATCAAAACCCATCCCGCGCCAATGGATTCCCTGTTCCCCAAGAAAGCCATCGTCACCTCCAAGGACGAAACTGGCGTTTACCGCCTCCGGGACGGATGGTACAAATTGGTCCAGGGCAAAACCGAGCCGCAGGGAGACCGCGTCCGCTTCACCCCGCACCGTAAACAAGACCTCCGCCCCGGCGACCAGGTCGTCGTCGAGGGTGCCCCTCTCCTCCGCGTCGCCGAACTCGACGCCTTCTCGACCGGCGAAGCCGGCACGGCCATTAGGCTTTCCAGGAGACAACCACGATAGAAAAACTCGTCAGATTCTCCGTCAACAACCAGGGGCCTCGTCTTCGCGTTGGCCCTCATCCTCGCTGGGTTGGGCTGGACCAGCTTCCAGGCCCCTGCCTATCGACGCCGTGCCCGACACCAACAATCAGGTCCAGGTCAACACCGCCGTGGAAGGCCTCACTCCTGAGGAAATCGAGCGCTACATCACCGTCCCGATAGAGAACGGCATGGGCGGCCTGGCGGACCTTCTGCAGACCCGCTCCATCTCTCGGTTCGGCCTCTCCCAAGTCACGCTGGTCTTTGAGGACAGGGTGGACATTTACCGCGCCCGGCAGGTGGTCTCCGAGCGCCCGGGCGGCGTCATCCCCGCAGCTCCCCGAAGGCATCCAGCCCGGCCTTGGCCCTGGCTGCAGCACGGGCCTGGGCGAGGTCTACTTACACTCTCCAAGCCTCCACCCCCCGCCGTTGGGGCCGCGCGCATCGCCCAGCTCATGGAGCTCAAGAGCATCCAGGACTGGTATCTGAAGCCCCGCTCTCTCACCGTCCCCGGCGGCCGAGGTCAACAGCATCGGCGGCTTCGAGAAACAGTTTCACGTCCAACCCGACATCCGCGCCATGGCCCGCTACGGCCTCCACTTCGACGACCTCATCGAGGCCCTCGAGAACACGAACCGCAACGTGGGCGGCGGCTACGTCCAGCAGACGGGCGAGCAGTTCCTTGTCCAGGCCACCGGCCTTTTAGAAAACGTCGAGGATGTCCGCCAGGTCCCCATCAAGTCCCTGGAAACGCTTCAGACCATCCGCATCGGCGACGTGGCCAAGGTCCGCCTCGCCACGGATTGCGCACAGGCGCGGCCCCTGGTGAACGGCCGGAGGACATCGTCGGCACAGCCCGCATGCGCTTGGGCGAAAACAGCCGCGTTGTCGCCCACCGCGTGGCGGAGAAAGTGGCGGAGGTCAAGAAGGGCCTCCCCGAGGGAGTCGTTCTCAACGTCCTCTACGACCGCTCCGTCCTAGTGGACGCCACGCTCGGCACCGTCAAGCACAACCTCGTCACTGGCGCCGTCCTGGTCATCGTCATCCTGGTCCTCCTCCTGGGCAACTTCCGGGCCGCGCTCATCACCGCCGTTACCATCCCGCTCACGCTCCTCATCACCTTCATCGTGATGAAGCGCCTGGGCATGTCCGGCAACCTCATGAGCCTGGGCGCCCTGGACTTCGGCATCATTGTGGACGGGGTGGTCATCGTCATCGACAACTGCGTGCGCCGCGTCCACCACCACAGCCAGGAACTGCGCCGCGCGCTCAAGAAAGATGAGCTGTCCCGCACCATCGAGGAGGCCACGCTCGAAATCCGACAGTCCGCCGGGTTCGGCCAGCTCATCATCGTTGTGGTCTTCCTTCCCATCTTCGCCTTCACCGGGGTGGAGGGCAAGATGTTCGTCCCCATGGTGGGGTCCTTCTGCATCGCGCTCATGGCCGCCTTTGTCCTTTCCTTCACCCTGGCACCGGCCCTGGCCAGCCTCTTCCCTCAAGGGGGACGTGGGGGAGAAGGAGCCTTGGCTCATGCTCCGCATCCGACACATCTATGCCCCGACGCTCCAAAGACTTCTGAAATACCGCCCCGGGGTATTGGGGTTGGGCGCCTTCTCCATCCTCCTTGGCGGTTTCCTCTTCACACGCCTGGGTGGCGAGTTCCTCCCACAGCTGGACGAAGGCTCCCTCGCCATCCAGTTCGTCCGCCCCGGCACCATTAGCATAGACCAGTCCGTGGCCCTCCAAGAAAAAAGCGAAGCCGTCATCCGGGAGTTTCCCCAGGTCAGCCTTGTCTTCAGCCGCATCGGCACTGCCGAGGTCGCCACCGACCCCATGGGCGTGAACCTCTCGGACACCTTCATCCTCCTCAATGAGAGGGACAGTTGGGAGCCCATCAACGGCAGAAAGCCATCCAAGTCGGACCTCTCGGACGCGCTGGTCGCCCGCCTGCGGCTCAAGGTCCCCGGCCAACGCATGCTCATCACCCAGCCCATCCAGATGCGCTTCAACGAGCTTTTAGAGGGCACCCGTGCGGACATCTCCGTCAAAATCTTCGGCGACGACATGGACCGCCTTTCCGACCTCGCCGGGAAGATCAAGGCCGTCATAGACAAAGTGCCGGGCGCAGGGGACGTCGAGCTGGAGGTCCAGGGCAAGTCGCCCCTCCTGCACGTCAAACCCAACCTCGAGATGCTCCATTCCCTGGGCGTCTCCAACCGCGAGGTGCTGGAGACCGTGGGCACCGCCGTTGGCGGTCAAGAGGTGGGGGTCATCTATGAGGGGATGAAACGGTTCCCCATCGTCGTCCGGCTAAACGAGAAGGACCGCTCCGACCTGGACGCCTTGAGGGCCCTCCCCGTCGGCCTCTCCGCCAACACCACCGTCCCGCTGGCCGAGGCGGCGAGCCTCCGCTTCACGGACACCTACGGCGCATACTCCCGCGAGATGGGCAAGCGTCGGGTCGCCATCCTCGTCAACCCGCGCGGCCGCGACACGGGGAGCTTCGTGGCCGAGGCTCAAAGGAAGGTCGAGGAGGCCGTTAAGATGCCCTCGGGCTACTTCATCGAGTGGGGCGGCAACTTCAAGAACCTCCAACAAGCCAAGTCCCGCCTGGCGGTCTTAATGCCGCTGGTCCTGGTCCTTGTCCTCGGCATGATCTTCGTTGCCTTCCGCAACGTCTACGAGACTCTCCTTATCTTCTCCTGCGTCCCCCTGGCTCTGGTGGGCGGAGTTTTGGGCCTCATGCTCAACGGCTTGCCCTTCAGTATCTCCGCGGGGGGGTTTCGTGGCCCTCTCCGGCATCGCGGTCCTGAACGGCGTGGTCCTCATCAACTGCTTCAACGACCTCCACCGGCTGGGCGTTACGGGGAAGGACCTCATCCACCAGGGCACGGACCTCCGGATCCGCCCCGTCCTCATGACGGCCTTGGTGGAAATCTTCGGCTTCCTGCCCATGATGCTCTCCTCAGGGATCGGCTCGGAAGTCCAGCGCCCCCTGGCCTCCGTCGTCATCGGCGGCGTGGTGTCCTCGACGCTCCTGACTCTGGTGGTCCTGCCGGTGCTGGTGTCACTGCTTGAAAAGAAAATCTGGCGCGAAAAAGAGGTGGAACTATGAAAGAAATCAAGGCTATCATCAAGCCCCACAAAGTGGAGGAGGTGCTCCACGCCCTCCACGCCATTCCCAACCTCCCCGGATGCATCGTCTCCCAGGTAAAGGGTTACGGACGCAGTCCCCAAAGCCCAAACGAAGATCTATTGGAGTCCGACAACTGGACCAAGATGGAGCTCGTCGTCCCGGACCTTCTCGTCAAGACGGTCCTCAAGACCATCCAAACCCACGCCCACACCGGACAGAAGGGGGACGGCAAGGTCTTCGTGGTCAAGGTGGCGGACGTCCTCGCCATTCGCACGGGCAAGCGGGGGAACGAGGCGATTTAGGCATGGAGACCCTGAAAAAAGTCTGGCGCGGCCTCTCCCGCACATTCAAAATCCTGGGCGACCCGTCGCTTCGGGGAGAGTCGAGGGAGCTCTTCGAGCGGATGATAAAAGACGGCGTGGGTCCCGCCGACGCCCGCCAGGTATGTGGCCGGACATCATCGTGGGGGGCGCCATCGCCGTTATGATCCTGGGGTCCTCCATCGGCATCTTGAGGGAGGTCCGCCGCGAGCTGAAAGACAAGGAGGCGTCATGACTAACTTTGTCGTCAAGTTCGCCGCCACGCGCTTGCCGATGAGGGAGTCGTGCTGGACGTTCTGGAACGACGACGAATCATTCGGCCGGGGAAACATTTGTTGGCCGCGACGGTGATTCCGGCGAACATGGAATACCGACGGACGCGAAGCTGTTGAACCGCGCGCGGGAGTAAGCGGTGAAGGTGATCCGGGTGATTCGGCGACGGTGCGATGTCAAAAGCAAGGTGCGAACGTATTGCCGGAAGTTGCGGGCGGCGTATCTTAAGTTTTCAAAGAAGCGGAAGAAGACGAAGGCGATGGTGCGGTTGGTGCGGGAAAAGCTGTTGCGGGAGAAACAGAAGGTTCCTCGGCTTCTCGTGCGTTACGATTACATCTCTTGGTTTCCCCAACGGCAAGAATGTCCCCGCTGGGATCAAATAGACAATAATCGGTAACCCCATTCCATGGCTCGGCGTCATACCCGTCAACGGGGACATCAAATTTAACCAATGATCGGTCTTGGAGAGGACATTCCTCCCGTTCAAGTTGGGGATCAATAAGGAGAATGCTCGTTTTGGATTCATTGATGTCCATAGAATTGTGGATATTCTACCAGGTGCAGGATAAGGCGAAAGATCAAAGCGATGGATGATCCGGGGCCAACCTCTTGACGAAATGTAATGCAGAATGTCACACTACACCCAGATGGTCAGGAGAGGGGTTCCCCCGCGGGCAAAGGCGGTGCAAATCCGCATGACCGAAGAAGAGGTCAAGACCCTACGGGTTCTCGCCAAGAAAGAACAGCGCAGCATTTCGAATTATGTTCGCTGGCTGGTCGAAAAAGAGGCGAAGAAATCGTAGGCACTTTTTTTTAGAAACATTTATAGTGCATTATGCAATACATTAAGGAGGAGCTATGAGACTTACAGATGAACAAAAAATGGTCGGACGGGAAGGTCTTATCTTCTGGGGAAATGGGCTTGAAGTGTCGGTGATAATTCGAGATGTGAGAACAAAACCAGAAACGGTGGATTATTTGATAGAGCCGACAGCAGGAAAAGGAAAAGCGTGGATCGAGGGAAAACAAGTTTCAATCCTTTGAGAGGTAACAAATGACTTGGAAAATTTTGATACTCAAGAATCAAAAAACGGTGATCATTACCTCATTGGCAGACCAAAATCAGCCTAAATGTGAGTCCCAGAAGCGGGGGCCTGGTGCCCGCGTTCCACGCGTGCACCCAAGCCCCCAACGACGGGACGCTGTTGAAGGGCAAGGAAGAGGAATACTTAATTTGCGCGCGCGAAGAAAGGGCGAAGCCCATAGGTGACCGGCGGGGCGGGAGGTGGAGCCCCGCAGAGCGGGGCCGGGGCGGAAGCGGGGCGCGGCCTCAGGCCGCGCGGCTTTTCCGTTGGACCGGAGCGGAAAGCGTCGGAATCGGAGGCAGGAGTTGCGGCGCGTTTAATGACCGAGCCGTGGGAGGCGAGGGCGCCGTGTGCCAGTGGCACACGGTTGGCGCGGGCCGAACAGGCCCCGGGTCCGAAGGGCTGGTTGGAGGACGCTCGTCCGGAAACCATGCGCCGCGACGGGCGTTCGTCCGGAGCAATGATTTCCCACAAACCGGAGCTGTGAACATATCTCTTGCGACCGACGAAATAACCGTCAGTGGGTTTCCGTTCCCCGACCGAGCGATGAACGGAAGTGGTCCGGCGGGAAAGATTCCACCGGAGCCCAGCGGGGCGCGGCCAAAAAGGCCGCGCGGCTTTTCCCGTAGACCGGAGCGGGAAACGTCGGAATCGGAGGCAGGAGTTGCGGCGCGTTTAATGCGCCGCGACGGGCGTATGTCCGGAGCGATGATTTCCCGCAAACCGGAGCCGGGAACATATCTCCCGCGACCGACGAAATAACCGTCAGCGGGTTTCCGTTCCCCGACCGGAGCAATGGGCGGAAGTGGTCCGGCGGGAACGAATCCACCGGAGCCCAGCGGGGCGCGGCCAAAAAGGCCGCGCGGCTTTTCCCGTGGACCGGAGCGGGAAACGTCGGAATCGGAGGCAGGAGTTGCGGCGCGTTTAATGCGCCGCGACGGGCGTTCGTCCGGGGCGGGGTTTCCCGCAAACCGGAGCGGGAAACATATCTCCCACGACCGACGGAATAACCGTCAGCGGGTTTCCGTTTCCCGACCGAAGCGATGGGCGGAATCGCTCCGGCGGGAACGATTCCACCGGAGCTCAGCGGGGCGCGGCCAAAAAGGCCGCGCGGCTTCTCCGTTGGACCGGAGCGGGAAACGTCGGAATCGGAGGCAGGAGTTGCGGCGCGTTTAATGCGCCGCGACGGGCGTTCGTCCGGCGCGGGGTTTCCCGCAAACCGGAGCGGGAAACATATCTCCCACGACCGACGAAATAACCGTCAGCGGGTTTCCGTTCCCCGACCGAAGCGATGGGCGGAATCGCTCCGGCGGGAACGATTCCACCGGAGCTCAGCGGGGCGCGGCCAAAAAGGCCGCGAGGCTTCTCCGTTGGACCGGAGCTGGAAACGTTGGAATCGGAGGCAGGAGTTGCGGCGCGTTTGGTGCGCCGCGACGGGCGTTCGTCCGGCGCGGGGTTTCCCGCAAACCGGAGCGGGAAACACATCTCTCGCGACTGACAGAATAACCGTCAGCGGGTTTCCGTTTCCCGACCGAAGCAATGGGCGGAACCGGTCCGGCGGGAACGAATCCGCCGGAGCCCAGCGGGGCGCGGCAAAAGGCCGCGCGGCTTTTCCCGTGGATCGGAGCTGGAAACGTCGAAATTGGAGGCAGGAGTTGGGCGCGTTTGATGCGCCGCGACGGGCGTTCGTCCAGCGTGGGGTTTCTCCGCTTGTTGGGTCGTCCGCTTGTTCCCTCAACAGCAGACGAATCAACCGTTAGCGTTTAACAGGCGCACAGTCCGCCGCCGTGGGTGGCCTGGCGAACAGTCGTTTTTATCCACCGAAAGAGGAGCGGTCCCCATTCTTCCCCGTCCAGCGATCGAACCAAGGTCCCGAATTTCTCCTCCGGCCCGAAATGGCTGGGTCTCTTCTTCCTGTGTCGGGGGCTGTTTTCGATGAGCGAAGAAAGGCGCTGGGTTTCTCGGTGGCCGGGGGGTCGAGCACGGTCACCGTGACGTTCGCCAGGTCCGAAGATCCAGGTCTTGTCCTGCTTACTGTCCCATTCATTGGACGAGAACGTGGAGAGAACAGCGGCGCGCTGTGGCGCCCGCATAGCGGGCACAAATTGAAGCTAAAAAAAGCCCCCCGCTCCCGGCCTCGCATCAGCGGCTCTGCCGCCCCAGGTGCCGGGAGCTCTGCGACCGGCCTCCCCCAGTGGGGGTGAGGTGAAATACGCCCACCCTCTCCCTGGCCCTCTCCCGGCCGTTCCCACACGGCATTTCTTGCTAGCGCAGTCACCAGCGGGCGAGGGAATTACAAGGGCTTCGTTCAACGGAAAACCGCCCCTCATCCGTCCCTTCGGGACACCTTCTCCCACGGACGGGAGAAGGAAGATTCACAGCCACCCCCTCCCAACCATCCCCCTTAAATTCCAAAGGCCCATGCAAAACCACATGGGCTGGAAGCCCATGCTACAGGGTCAATCGTGTCGGCCGGATGTAATAGTCACCTGTCAAATGATAATGTCTCCAGTAGGAGTGGGAGAGATTCGGAAAGGAAATGGGAATACGGAGTTTTTCAAAATTTAAAAACCCCGCCATTTTAGAAACACCCCCCGGTTGGAAAGAATCCGATGTATCCAATCGGGGGGAATCTTTCTGTATCCTGGCGACGGAATTTCCCTCATTCCGAATCGTTCCCCCGGCCCGACATCGAACATCCGAAGGAGTCAAAATTTCTCCATTTTCCGCGCTCAGCGCGGAGGGGTGGAATCGCATTCCATCGGGTCTTTTCCGTCGATCGAACGGCGGGGGACGTCTCCCCGCTCGGTCGTTGTCGCCTCTTGTTTCTCCGTTTCTGATCCGACCAAAACGAAGTCCACGCCGATCGTCTTTTTCGTATACCGGACGCTTTCGATCCACTTCCGAACCGACAGGGCTTTTTCGATTCCAACCCCGCGCGCACACCCACCCCAAAAGGAGCCCTCTCCCTGTCCTCCCTCTCCCCTCTGGGGAAAGGGACAACCCACCGGTGGAACCCTCTCCCGGCCTCTCCCCATCCGGGGCGAGGGGAAAATCAATCAGATTAAGTCAAATGCCGAAAGGATTTTCGCGCCCGAAATCCAAAGGCCGCTAACCTCTTTCATCGGCCCGCCCTCCGGCCCGGCGGAATGAAACCCAATAGAGCGGCCGCGCCAATGGGCCACGTTGCGGCCCATAGACGCGGCCTTTTTGGTTCAAATTTTGGAATGGCTCGGAATGGCCCGCCCAATTAGATCGTCGATCGAAAGACCCATGGCGTCGGCCATCTTGACGAGGGAAGACATGGCCGGGTCTTTGGTGACCCCCTGTTCAATCTTTGTTATCACCACCAAGGACAACCCCGCCTCTTGGGCTAGTTTTTGTTGTGTCCACCCGGCG
This sequence comes from Elusimicrobiota bacterium, assembly GCA_016715645.1. GTDB lineage: Bacteria > Elusimicrobiota > Elusimicrobia > FEN-1173 > FEN-1173 > JADKHR01. The sequence goes on from JADJZR010000004.1 coordinate 135,854, forward strand.
GTTTTTCGAGCCCGTCTTAGACTATCAGGAAGGGAAGGTTTCATCTTGACTCCTGTATTGCTATTGAAGTATCATCACGTGAGTATTTAGAATTTGTCATAGACAATAATAACCATTGGAGGCACCCCATGCAAGTATTGGCCAAGCCAGCGGAAGCCAAAAAGAAAATCACCCGTTGTGCCATCTATACTCGTGTTTCCACTGATCGACAGGCCGAAGTGGAGTTTAATTCTTGCGAGGCCCAGGAGGATCGGATTCGTTCCTTCATCGCCAGCCAGGAAGGTTTCGAGGTTGCCCAGGTTTACTCAGATCCCGGTTTCACCGGGGCCAACATGAACCGCCCGGCCCTTCGTCAGATGGTCAACGATATTCGGGCTGGACAAATTGACCTGGTGTTCACTTACAAGATTGACCGCCTCACCCGCGCTCCTCGTGATTTTTATCAACTGATCGAATTTTTCGAGACGCATCAGGTTTCATTTATCTCCGTTACGGAACGCTTTGACACGTCCACTCCCGCTGGGCGTCTGCTCCGAAATATCATGCTGACTTTTGCCCAATTCGAAAGAGAGCTTGCCTCGGAGCGAGTCAAAGACAAAGTGATCCAGCGCGTCAATCGCGGGCTATATCATGGAGGCCACCCGCCTTTTGGATACAAGGCGGAAAATGGCGGCCTGGTCTTGGACCCGCCGCGCGACGGAATCGTAAAGATGATTTTTGAAACCTACATCAAAACGCGATCTTTCCGCGCCATCATGCGGGTTCTGAAAGAAAAAAATGTCGTGTCCCGCCGTGGCAAGCCTTTTGTCGATTCGGCCATTTGGAACATGGTAAAGAATCCAGTATATACGGGCAAGATTTCCCACAAGGGCATACTGCACCCGGGCAAACACCCACCCATCATTTCGGAGGAACTTTTTAACCATGTTCAAAAACTGATGACCGAGTCACCCCGACTCCAAATGGAAAACCATTCCCATCTGCCCTTTGCCGGGATCATCAAATGTGGGGAATGTGGATCGACCATGTGCGTGGCCTATTCAAGCAAGCTCAACAAAAACGGACACAAGTACTATTATCGATGTTCCAAGGTGGGGCATGAAGGAAAGGACGCCTGCGGCACCCGCCAGATCGGGGCGGAGCGGCTCCACAACACCGTTTATGGGAACCTCCTCAGGCTTTCCTTCGACCCTGAATACCTGCGGAATCTAGTTTTTTCCCTAAAAAATCAAACCTCCCACCCCAGGGCAACTTGTGTTGAACCGCTCCACCCTTTTGCCGAATTAACACCCGAAAAGCTCCAAAAAGAGCTTAAGGCATTTGTAAAGGCATGTGCGCGCAAACCCGGAATCGAAAAGCCCTGTCGGTTCGGAAGTGGATCGAAAGCGTCCGGTATACGAAAAAGACGATCGGCGTGGACTTCGTTTTGGTCGGATCAGAAACGGAGAAACAAGAGGCGACAACGACCGAGCGGGGAGACGTCCCCCGCCGTTCGATCGACGGAAAAGACCCGATGGAAGGCGATTCCACCCCCTCCGCGCGGAGCGCGGAAAATGGAGAAATTTTGACTCCTTCGGATGTTCGATGTCGGGCCGGGGGAACGATTCGGAATGAGGGAAATTCCGTCGCCAGGATACAGAAAGATTCCCCCCGATTGGATACATCGGATTCTTTCCAACCGGGGGGTGTTTCTAAAATGGCGGAAGGGGAGGGATTTGAACCCTCGAGGATCTTGCGACCCTACACGATTTCCAGTCGTGCCGATTCAGCCGCTCTCGCACCCTTCCAAATAGAACAAAAATTAAGGTTGTGCGAAGGAGTCGGCTACCTGGGTCTGTCGACGTCCTGACCGACTTTTGTCCGACCAGCTGAGTCGGACAAAAGCCTGTGCGGCATAGCCGCCCGTGGAATGTGCCATTCAAGGCACACCACCCACGGCGGGCCGCCCTAGTCGTCGCCTCGCCGTAGGCACCCGAAGCTCTGCAAGGGTGCCAAATAATTCCATCCGGAGTCGTCGGCACTCTGGGCCGCCGTAGGCACCCGAAGCTCTGCAAGGGTGCCAAGCTCTGCAAGGGTGCCAAATAATTCCATCCGGAGTCGTCAGCCATTTTAACTTATTCCGAAAAATGACGGAAAAAAAATTGACAAATTTAGATCGTGTAACGTGTCGGCACAAAGGCGTTTTCAATGTGGGCCAACTCGGTCCCCTGAATAGTCACCACATCGAACCGCAAATTTCGGCCGACCAAAAATTTTGATTTCACATACATCATCGCCGCCCGGCCCACACGGTCCTGTTTTTTCTTGGTCACGCTGTCGGCTGCCGTTCCGTATCCGCTGGATCGGCGTTTGCGCACTTCCACGAACACCACCGTGGTCCCCTTTTCCATCACCAAATCCACTTCGCCTAACGGCGTTCGATAGTTTGAATCCAAAAGGCGATAGCCCTTCTTTTCAAGGTAGCGTTGGGCTTCAATCTCAGCTTCCCGGCCTTCCGCCTGTTTAAGCGTGATCATGGAGAAACAACGGACTCAAAAGGAAGTTCCGGTGCCAAAGCCGCTCGGACCGGCGCATAACTTCGACGGTGAATCGGTGAAGGACCGAATTTCTTCAGCGCCTCGGCGTGTTCCGCCGTCCCGTATCCCTTGTTCGAAGCGAAATGATACTGGGGGAACTTTTTATCCACCTCTGTCATGTAACGGTCTCGGGTGACCTTGGCCAAAACGCTGGCCGCGGCAATGCTGGCGCTTTTGGCGTCGCCCCCCACCACCGGTTCTTGCAACCGCGCCGGCAAGCGGGGAATTCGCTGGTTTCCGTCGATCAAAATGAGTCCCGGTTCCACATCCAACGAACGAATTGCTTCCGTCATGGCTTGGAACGTGGCTTTTAAAATATTGATCTTATCAATGACGTCCGGTGAAACCATTCGCACTGAATGATAGAGCGATTCGGCGACAATTTTTCCGTAAAGAGTTTCTCGAACGTCGGGGGTGAGTTTCTTGCTGTCGTTCAGTTCCGGCCAAGAGGTGTCGGGTTTCAATACAACCGCCGCCGCCGCCACTGGGCCCGCCCACGGGCCTCGGCCCGCTTCGTCCACGCCCGCTAAAAGAAAAAAGCCCTTCTCGCGCCACGCTTTATCGAAGGCGAAAAGGGCTTCCGGCATAACCGGATAATAACAATCTTAGACGCGATGAATCAAGGTGTTACTTCGAAGCAACCGCTTCGGCTTCTAGCGTCTTGGTAGCCACGACCGCGACTTCTTCAATCCGAGCCGCTTTACCCGACAAATCCCGCAAGTAATAAAGTTTTGCCCGGCGGACTTTTCCGGACCGCAACACCTTAATGCCTTGAATGCGGGGACTGTGAAGAGGGAACGTTCGTTCCACGCCCACACCGAAAGAAATTTTGCGAACCGTAAACGTCGTGGCGATACCATGACCCCGACGGCGAATCACAACACCTTCAAAGGCCTGCACCCGGCGGGACTCACCTTCCAGAATCTCCACGTCCACCCGCACCACGTCGCCCGCTCGGAACTGACCCGGATTTTTTTTCAGAAAGCCGCTTTCAATTTTGTCGATAATGGCATTCATAACACGCTCACTTTTTAACGTTCCCCCGCCGGCGGCGGGGATTTAATATCAAATCGGGCCTTTTCTTTTTGTGGCTGACAACGACGCGCCTTCGCGCCACGCTTGAATCTTTCGGTGGTCCCCTCCCAGCAAAACCGAGGGAACTTCCCTCCCGAACCACTTTGCCGGACGGGTAAAATGGGGACAATCCAGCCGTCCTTCCCATCCCGCCGCATACGAATCCCATTCCAACGATCCCGCTTCTTTCACCACACCCGGCACTTTCCGGACCACCGCATCCACCACCGCCATGGCGGGTATTTCACCACCGGTTAACACCACATCGCCGACCGACACTTCCATATCGATCCAATCAAACAGACGCTCGTCAATCCCTTCGTAATGACCGGCCACCAAAACCAATCGATTCTTTTTGGCCAAGTCGTCGGCTAACCCTTGGGTTAACGGTCGCCCTTGGGGCGACAGGTATATAACTGTGGGCCGATTTGCTTTCTTGCGCGCCTTCGGCCCGCGCAACGGAACCCCCGCTCCCACCGATTTCAACGCTTCCCACAAAGGTTCCGGCTTAAGAACCATCCCCGGCCCGCCGCCAAAGGGACGATCATCCGCTTGGCGATGTTTGCCCTGGGCAAAGTCGCGGATATCCACCACCCGCAAATCCACCCGGCTTCTTTCCCGGGCCTTTCCCAACAAACTCTCATTGAAAACCCCTTCGAACATCCGGGGGAACAAAGTCAAAACATCAATTCGAAGCCCCACTTATTCTTCGCGAAGTTTAACGTCGATCCGTTCGTTGGGACCCGCAAACACCGCGGTGGCCAAAATCCGCAACGAATCAATGGTTTTTCCGCGACGGCCAATCACTTTCCCTCGGTCGTCGGGGAGCACATTGATTTCAACGGTTTTTTCAGTCTCCAACCAGCGGGCTTCCACTTTTTCAGGGTGGTCCACCAACCGCTTAACGACCGATTCCACCCATTCCACCGGGGACGCCACGGCGTGTTAAATTAATTGGCGGAAGCGACAACCCACGCGCCGGCGTTTTTCAACGCGGTGCGAAGGGTGTCCGAAGCCTGGGCCCCGTGATCCAACCAATACTTCAGTCGCTCGGCATTCACCGTGACCTTGTTGGTTTTCTCTTTCGGGTGGTAATGACCCAACACTTCCAGACTGGCGGCGTCGCGGGCCTTTCGGCTATCGACGGCCACAATTCGAAAATGGGGCGTTTTCGGGCGTCCCACCCGCTGCATGCGTATGCGAACCATTGGATTCTCCTCGTAAAATGAGCGGCTCATTTTAGCCTAATGGGCGGACCCCTGTCAAGGCAAATCGCAATAAAAAATGGGCCCGGCCGGGCCCATTCGCAAAAAAATTGACGCCGTCCTTCCTATTTAATAGACTTCGATCCGGGCGACGTGATATTCCGATGAATGTGCGTCGCTTCACCTCCACCCATGTCCATCGACAGTCGGTCCCCCACGGGGGCTTTGAATGCCCCCCCGCCCTCCTCAGGCCCGGTCACCCAAGGGGAGACACCGACATTTCAAGGGCCCCGGGTTCGGCTGGTTAACGCGTTCAAGACCCCCTACAACAACGCCATCGCGACCGCGCGCACCTGTTACTCCCCCACGGTGGTTTTGCCCGAAGACGTGGACAAAGATGAGAAATCACGCCTTCAGCGCGACGCCATCGCCCAGAGCATCTTCAAAGCCGGCCACCATACCACGTTACAGCACGCCACCTTTCAATTTATTTTAGAAAACGTTTCGCGCCATTTTATTTGGTCGTTTCTGCACAGCCATCCTTTTTACAACAGTGAACAGGTCAGCCAACGCTACGTGACGGTCGGACCCGACCGGCTCACGGTTCCCCCGCTTCCCGAGAAACCATTGGCGCTTTACCTAAAAACGGCCCGGGACCTGATGGACGCTTACCGTCGATTGACGGATCTATTGATTCCGACCGTTCGATCGGAATACAAAAAGCTGTTTCCCTTGCGCGATCCCGACCAGAAACCTTGGGCAAAATATGTTCAACGTCGCGCCCAAGAAGTGGCTCGCTACGTTCTCCCCGTGGCCACCCAGGCGCATCTGTATCACACGGTGAGCGGGTTGACGTTGCACCGATACCACCGGTTGTGCCAAAGCTTTGATACCCCCTGGGAACAGAAAAGGGTGGTCGACCAAATGATCGCCGAGGTCAGAGTTCTTGATCCCCTGTTTGTGGATCGGATGGAAGACCCCCTGCCCCTCGATCAAACGCCCGAATATCGCAGCCATCGGGAGTTTCACGGGGAAAAGCCTGTGTCCACCCGGGTGTTTCTTAAAGAGTTTGACGATCGGCTCAAATGGCGCAGTTCTTGTTTGGTGGACTACAAGGCCCACGGGGAGAAAGTGATGGCTCAGGCCGTTCGATCGGTCATGGGGTTGCCCCGGGCGGCGATGTCCGACGATGACGCCTTGGATCGGGTGTTGAACCCCGCCCGCAACCGCTATTTGGGCGAATCCCTTAACCTCACGGCCCATTCCAAACTGTGCCGCACGATGGCGCACATGCATTTCACATTCGCCAAAAAGATTTCTCATACCGCCGACAGCCAAGACCAGCGCCACCGCATGACACCGGCCTCTCGCCCCGTGTTGTCAGGCCATTTCGTGCCGGACTTTCCGGACTACATAACGCCCGTTCTCATTCAGCACAACGCCGAGGCCAAAGAATTTTACGACGTCACGTTGACCCAATTGTGGCGGCGGTTGGCCGAGCTCCTGTCTCTGGGCGCGCCGGAAGAATTTGTTCTTTATCTCTTGCCCAACGCCGTCAGCGTTCGCTTTGAAGAATCGGGCGACTTGATGGGATTTCATCACAAATGGACGAAACGGCTATGTTACACCGCCCAGGAAGAAATTTGGAAGACCAGCCAAGAAGAAGTGTTGCAGGTTCAGCGGGTGGCTCCCCGTGTGGGACGGTATCTGGGCGCTCCCTGCCAATTGAGGGCGGCGTCGGCCACGCGGCCCTTTTGTCCGGAAGGAGACCGGTTTTGCGGGGTAGTCGTTTGGAAAAAAAATGTTGACCAATACGCCCGGATCATTTGAGAGATGCTTTTAGAAATGGGAAAATAGAGGAAAGGAAACCACCATGTCCACACTCATCGTAGTCGGCGCCCAATGGGGCGATGAAGGGAAAGGAAAAATTGTTCACTTGCTCGGCAAGAAGGCCGACACCATTGTCCGGTATCAGGGCGGCAACAACGCCGGCCACACGGTCGTCTTCGACGGTAAAAAGTTTGTTTTGCATCAAATACCGTCGGGCATTTTACAGCCCGGTCGGCGTTGTTTGATCGCCAACGGGGTCGTCATGGACCCCTGGGCCCTGCGCGACGAAGCTCGGTTTTTGGAATCACGCAAAATTCGGGTTAAGGGCCGGTTGTTTATCAGCGCGTGGGCTCATCTGATTTTGCCCTATCACCGTTATCTGGACGCGCTTCGGGAATCGGGTCAAGGCAAAATCGGCACCACCAAACGGGGCATCGGGCCCGCCTATTCCGATAAAGTGGGGCGTGTGGGTGTCCGGTTGGCCGACTACATGGACCCTCCCACCTTCCGTACCTTGGTGGAACAAAACCTCAGCGCTAAGGCGCCGCTTTTGAAAAGTTTGGTGTCGTTGGCGGTGTTGCGCAACGAAACGTTTAAGGATTACGACTCTCTCCGGCGGTTTTTTGAACCCTTGATGGCCGATACCCCCGCTCTGTTGCAGAAAGATTTGGCTGCGGGCAAGAACGTTTTGTTTGAAGGGGCTCAAGGAACGATGCTGGACGTGGATTTCGGCACTTACCCGTTTGTCACATCGTCGAACCCCATCGCCGGGGCCGCGTGCGTGGGGTCGGGCGTGGGACCGGCGGCCATCGACGAAGTGTTGGGCGTGGTGAAAGCCTACACCACGCGGGTGGGCGATGGGCCGTTCCCGACGGAATTAAAGGACTCTTTCGGCGACGCCTTGCGCGAACGGGGCCAAGAGTTCGGCGCCACCACCGGGCGGCCCCGCCGATGCGGATGGTTTGACGCCGTGGTGGTCCGCCACGCGGTACGCATCAACGGCTTGACCCGGTTGTCGCTAACCAAACTGGACGTGTTGGAAGGCGTTGACCCCATTCGGGTGTGCGTGGCCTATCGCATCGATGGTAAAGTGGTGAAAGATTTTCCCGCGTCCCGCCGGGCCCAAGCCGAGGCGGTGCCTATTTACAAAGAATTGCCGGGTTTTGCCGGGCCGGTCAAGGGGATCACCCGCTATCAGGATCTTCCCGACGCGGCCAAAAAATATTGCCGGTTTCTTGAAACAGAAGTGGGCGTGCCCATGGCGCTCATTTCCATGGGCCGGAGCCGGGAAGAAACCATTCTTCTGGACAAATCGTTCCGGTGGATCCCATGAAGGCCCGTCTCGCGTTGGAAACCGGGCGGGTTTTTGAGGGAAACGGGTTCGGGGCTGTGGGGGAAACCGCCGGTGAAGTCGTGTTCTGCACCGCGTTGGCGGGATACCAAGAAATCATGACTGACCCGTCTTATCAGGGCCAGATCGTGGTCATGACCTACCCCCATATCGGAAATTACGGAACCACGCCCGACTTTAACGAATCCAAAAAGCCCCATGTGGCCGGGTACGTGGCCCGGGAGTTCAGCCCCATGGCCAGCCACTGGAAAACCGTGGAACCCATCGACGATTACATGAAAAAGAACGGCGTTGTTGGGTTGGACGGCATCGACACGCGGGCGTTGGTTCGTCACCTTCGCGACGCGGGCGTGTGCCGGGGCGTCATTTCCACAGAGACCCTCTCGGCGGCCGCGTTGGTGGACCGAGCCAAACAACAACTCTCCATGTCCGGTGCCGATTTGGTCAAAGAAGTGACGTGCTCCGCGGCGTATCCGTGGACGACCGCCCCGGCCGCGTCGGCCGGCGGTAAAAAGAAAGTGGCTTTGCTGGATTTCGGCGCCAAATTCAATATCATGAATTCCTTGGCCGGCATGGGGTGCGAGGTGACGGTGTTCCCGGCCCGGACGTCCCTCGCGGACTTGCTGAAAACAAATCCCGACGGGATCATGTTGTCCAACGGGCCCGGCGATCCCGCGGCGGTAACCTACGCCATCGACACGATCCGCGCCCTGGTTTCCCACAACGAAAAAGCCAAAAAACCCATTCCCGTGTTTGGAATTTGTTTGGGCCACCAGTTGCTGGGCCTGGCGTTGGGCGGAAGAACGTTTAAGCTGAAGTTCGGGCATCGCGGCGCCAACCATCCTGTGAAAGACCTCACCACCGGTAAAGTTGAGGTCACCACGCAAAACCACGGGTTTGCCGTGGACATCGATTCGCTCAAAGGCCTTCCCGTGGAGTTAACCCACATCAATCTGAACGATCAAACGTTGGAAGGTTTGCGGCACAAAACGTTGCCGCTGTTTTCGGTTCAATACCATCCGGAGGCGTTTCCGGGCCCGCACGATGCCCACTACCTGTTTGATCGGTTCCTGGGGCTAATGAAGAAGACGGAGACCGTTTGATCCAACTAAACAAAGAAAGGGGGTCGCTCCGATGTCGGTGGGAGGGGGAAATGCTGATTCACGAGACATTTCAAACCCCAGATGTCGGCATGCGCCGGAACGACGGATTTTGGGCGGGGTCGAACTTAAAAAAATACGGTTTCCTATTTTCACTCCTTGTGATGCCCTTCACCTTTCACGCGGCCGTTTCGATGGACACGGTGGCTCCTGTCGTGGTTTCGACCTCTGATTTTATGAGCGCGAACATTGTTAGGGATGCTCAGAACAACGTCCATGTGGTGTTTGTGGACACCACCACCCATATTTTGAAGTATGCAAAACTTTCCAACGGGACCACGACTTGGGCCCTTTCCGATGTGACGGATAAAAAAACGGCCCCCCAAAGCGATTTGGCCATCAGCCCCGGCGGAGTTCTCCACGCGGTCTATTACCAAACCGATTCCCCGGCGGGAGTCAAGCATGCGCGGTTGGCTGGGGCCGCCTGGAGCACGAACACGGTTGAGGATTTTGTGAGCACGGCCACGTTTGTTTCCATCGCTGTGGGATCCGACAACGATCCGCGGGTGGTTTACAGTCAAACCGTCGATTCCAGAACCCGGTATGGGGAATGGTCCGGGAATGTTTGGGTCACCACCGATGTGTTTGATTTCGATTTTGTGGGGGGTCCGTTGGCGTTGGCTTTGGACACGGACAACACCCCCCATGGGCTGAGCGTGGGGGACTTGTTCGGAACGCGGTATGTGGTTTTCTTTAAAAAGGAGCAAGGGGGGATGTTCCTCGCCGACGTTCTCGGGTGGAGCGTGGACCCGATTGTGGAAACTCAAAAAATGGGTCTTGCGGTGGATCGGCAGGGAAAGGCGCACATGTCTTTTTTTGATGAGAACGAGGGGGGGCTCGTTTACGCCCTCTTCGACGGGGCGCACGTTTCATCCTCGACTTTGGACGTTTCACCGGGGGCCGGGGTTCATTCTGATATCGCCGTCAATTCGCAAAATTTCCCCATGATTGTCTATCTGTCCGCGGGGATTGGAGTGCGGGCGGCGGTGTTTGGGGGAGCCTCGTGGTCATTGTCGACGTTAGAGGCCGGCGCGCGAAACGGCGTGGGGCCGAGCGTCGTGTTTAATCGATACAACCATTTTCTCACGTCTTATCTGAACGGAGACTCTCATGAACTGAAATTCTTAACGGACGCCCCCCGGGACTTGTCGATTTCGGGCACCGTGCTTGACTTCGGGGGATCTCCCATTCCAGGCGCCTCTGTGACTCTTTCGGGGGGGATCGCTTCGTCTGTGTTGACGGTCTCCGAGATCAACGGCGGGTATGCGGCAGAGCATTTGTTCGAGGGGTCTTACACCCTCACTCCGGCAAAGGGGGGCTATGTCTTTCAGCCCACCGCCCGATCTTTTTCTCCTTTGCGAGAGTCCCAGTCACTCCAGAATTTTCAAGGCGGGCCCGTGAGTTTTTCTCCTCAAGGCAACCTCTTTAATCCGGCGGCTGGGGAACAGGTGACTTTCAACTATTCTGTCGTCCCTGGCCATGTGTCGCTTAAAATCTATAGTCTCAAGGGAACGCCAGTGCGAACATTGGTGGATCAAGACGAACCCGCGGGGACATATTCGGTTCACTGGGATGGCCGTGACGCGGACGGACACACGGTCGCCAGCGGAATCTATCTCGTCTATTTCGAGGCCGACCAAACCCAAAGCACCACTAAAGTCGTGGTGGTGAAATGATCATTGCCCAAAAGAGGCAAATTCCCCCGCGCCCCGCGTCAGCGCCTCTGGCGCCCCAGGCGCACGTCGCTCTGCGACGGCCCCTAACACTGAGAGAAGGGCTTTTGGGGGAAGGGGGGATTTGGAATACGTCGTCAGTGGGAAAATTTGCCCTCGCTTTGATCGTTCTTGTTTTCTTACTCGATTTATCCGCTTGGGCCATCGACCCTAGGACGGGCGGGACGACTCTGTTGGAAACTCTCGACGCTCGCGCCGCCGCCCTGGGACAGGCGGGAACCACGCTCACGGGGGATTTGGCCGGGGCCTCGTTTAACCCAGCCGTTTATCCGACTTTGGAAAACCCCCAGCTGGAAACCCAATTTCAAGTGGCGCCGGGGGATGTGCATACCGCGTTGTTGGCGTACGGAAGGGGTGGGCCCCGGTTGGGTTGGGGTGCCGCTTTGGTCGTGTTGGACGCGGGCACGGTGGAGACCTCTTCAGTGGGAGGGGCTCCCTCAACGGTGCGGGCCCAACAGGACATTGTGGGCACTTTGTCGGCGGGCGTGGCGCCAACGTCTTGGTTGAAAGTCGGGGGCACGGTGAAAGGGTTGCAGTCCAAGTTGGCCGAGGAATATTCCGCGTCCACTGTGGCCGCTGATGTCGGGTTATTAATTGACTTGCCGTTGCCGGGGTTGCGGTTGGGCGGTGCGGTCCAGAACATGGGCCCCGATCTGACGTTTCGGTCGGAGGGCGATCCGTTGCCTTTGTTTTACCGTGTGGGTTTGTCCCACATCTGGACAATTGGCGGGGAAGACGACTTATCCCCCATAAAACCAACGGCATGGTATGCACGCGACGAGAGACCTGCCTCTGTGCTTTGGGTGGGTGCTGACGCGGTGTTTGATCGATGGGGGGAATGTTCGGGCCATTTGGGACTGGAATGGGACTACAATCGCTTGGCGATCCTGCGGTTGGGAGGAATTGTGGGTGAAGACGGTTTGGGCCCGACGGGCGGCATTGGATTTTGGATCAACAAATGGCGGTTTGATTACGCCATCCAGTTGGTGGACGAATTAACGGATCGACACCGTGTCACGGTGTCTTACTTTTGGAGAGATTAAATGCCTAAACGAACAGACATAGAAACCATTTTGATCATTGGGTCGGGGCCCATCGTGATCGGCCAGGCCTGCGAATTCGACTATTCCGGCGCTCAGGCGGTGAAAGCCCTGAAGAAAGAAGGGTACCGTGTTGTACTGATCAATTCCAACCCGGCCACGATCATGACCGATCCCGAGTTCGCCCACGCCACCTACGTGGAACCGTTGATCCCGTCCATGGTCGAGCGCATCATCGAAAAAGAACGGCCCCAGGTGATTCTGCCCACCTTGGGCGGTCAAACGGCGTTGAATCTCGCCGTGGCGTTGCACGAACGGGGAAGCCTGGCGAAATACAACGTTGAGCTTATCGGCGCCAAGGTGGAGGCGATCAAACGGGCGGAAGACCGGGAACTGTTCAAGAAAACCATGCTGGGCATTGGGCTCAGCGTACCCCGAAGCGGAGTGGCGCGCACCATTTCCGAAGCCGAACGGATCGCTGAAGAGATCGGGTTTCCGCTCATTATCCGGGCGTCGTTCACGTTAGGGGGGATCGGGTCCGCCATCGTGTATACGCGGGAAGACTTTTTGGCCGCCGCCCGCCGGGGATTGGACGCTAGCCCCATTCATGAAATATTGCTGGAACAGAGCGTGATCGGCTGGAAAGAATATGAGCTGGAAGTCATGCGTGACCGGGCCGACCAGTGCGTGGTGATTTGTTCCATTGAAAATGTGGACCCCATGGGGGTTCATACCGGCGATTCCATCACCGTGGCGCCGGCGCAAACGTTGTCGGACCCGGACTATCAAATCTTGCGCGACCAGTCCTTCGCCTGCATCCGGGCGATTGGCGTTGAAACGGGAGGGTCCAACGTCCAGTTTGCCGTGGACCCAAAAACGGGCCATGCCTCCATTATTGAAATGAACCCCCGGGTGTCGCGCTCTTCCGCCCTGGCGTCCAAGGCCACAGGGTTCCCGATCGCCAAAATGGCCGCGCTCCTGGCCGTGGGGTACAGGCTGGACGAAATTCCCAATGACATCACGAAAAAAACACCCGCCTGCTTTGAGCCGGTGATCGATTATGTGGTCACCAAAATCCCCAGATTTGCTTTTGAAAAGTTCACCGAGGCCGATCAAACCTTGAACACCAGCATGAAATCCGTCGGCGAGGTCATGGCCATTGGGCGCACGTTCCGCGAATCCCTTCAAAAGGCTTTGCGGGGGTTGGAAATCGGCCGGGCGGGGCTTGGGGCCGACGGGAAAGTCCTCGTGCCGAAAGTGGACGACCTTGTTCGGCGCGGCGCTGGTCCCGAGGATGTTGAAAAGCGAAAAATGATGGAGGAGGTGGAGCATAAACTCCGCGTCCCTAACTGCGATCGGATTTTCCACATCAAATACGCTTTCCAATTAGGGTTGACGACAGACGACATTTGCCGGCTCTCGTTGATCGATCCTTGGTTCGTCCACCAAATCGGGATGATCTGGGATTTGGAAAAAGAAATCCGCGCCGCCGGGAAAAAGATGGATGTGCCTCTTCTTCGGCGGGCGAAACGGGACGGGTTTTCAGACGTCCAGCTCGCTTACCTGACGGGCCTGACCGCCGAAGCGGTCGCAACCATGCGGAAAGAACACGTGCCGGTGACTTTTAAGAGGGTGGACACCTGCGCGGCCGAATTTCCCGCCGACACGCCGTATTTTTATTCCACGTATGAAGAGGAGGACGAATCCCTCCCTTTGTCAAAGAAAGAGCGGGTGATCGTTCTGGGCGGCGGGCCCAACCGTATTGGCCAAGGCATCGAGTTCGATTACTGTTGCGTTCACGCGGCCTGGGCCATCAAAGAGTGCGGTTACGAAGCCATCATGGTCAATTGCAACCCCGAAACGGTTTCGACGGACTACGACACCTCCGATCAACTTTTCTTTGAGCCGTTGACCCTGGAAGACGTGGTGAACGTCGTCGAACGGACTGGCGCAAAAGGGGTCATTCCCCAATTCGGCGGTCAAACGCCGCTGAATTTGGCCAAACCTCTTTTGAAGGCGGGGGTTCGGATTTTGGGCACGTCGGCGGATTCCATCGATATCGCCGAGGATCGGGAACGGTTTGGCGCTCTTTTAAAGAAACTGAACATCCCGCACCCGGCCAACGGCACCGCCCGGAATTTCAAAGAAGCGGAAGAAGCCGCCGATCGGGTGGGGTATCCCGTCATGGTCCGGCCCTCCTATGTGCTCGGCGGACGCGCCATGGAAGTGGTGTTTGACAAGGTCCAGCTGGCCGATTATATGCGGCGGGCGTTGGAGTCACACGCCGGGTTGCCGATTCTCTTGGACCGGTTCTTGGAAGACGCGAAAGAAGTGGACGTGGACGCTGTCTGCGATGGAAAAGACGTGTTCATCGCCGGCATTATGGAACACATTGAAGAGGCCGGCATTCATTCCGGGGATTCGGCGTGTGTTCTGCCGCCCCACAGCCTTGAACCCAAAGTGATGGAAGATTTGTCGCGTTACACCACGGAAATGGCGTTGGCCCTGGAAGTGAAGGGGTTGATCAATATCCAATATGCCGTGCAAAACGGCACGGTGTATGTGTTGGAGGCCAACCCCCGGGCCAGCCGGACGGTGCCGTTTGTCTCGAAGGCCACGGGCGTGCCGCTGGCCAAAGTGGCCGCGATGGTGATGGTGGGGAAATCATTGAAGGACGTTCTCGCGCCATGGCAAAAAGTGATCGCTCAAAAAAAGCCCTGGTTTTCCGTCAAGGAAGTGGTGTTCCCTTGGTTGCGGTTCCCCGAAGTGGACGTGGTGCTGGGCCCCGAAATGCGGTCCACGGGGGAAGTCATGGGGATCGATGTGGATTACGGCACGGCTTTCGGGAAATCCCAAGCGGCCGCCGGCGGCGCTTTGCCGAAGAAGGGGACGATTCTGTTCAGCCTGCGGGTTCGGGATCGGGCCCAAGCGCTTCCGATCGCCAGGGCGTTTGAAAAAATGGGCTACGGTTTAATGGGCACCGAGGGAACGGCGGCTTACTTACGGGAAAATGGGCTGAACATACAGTCGGTCAAGAAAATCGCCGAAGGCCGCCCGAACGTGTTGGACGTCATTAAAAACCGCGAAGTGGTCTTGGTGTTGAACACCCCCGAAGGCCACCGCTCAAGGTCCGATGGGTTCCACATTCGCCGCACCGCTCTTCTTTCCAATGTTCCTATCATCACCACCCACGCCGCCGCCCGGGCGGTGGTGGAAGGGCTCCAACAATCCCGGGAACGCCGCTGGGAAGCGCGCTCCCTCCAAGACGTCTACACATTAGGCGTGTGATGAGGCAGAGCCTGTCTATAACCGAGGCGGATGAGGCGATCGGCGAGGGAGGGGAAGAGAGTCGCAATCCAAATTTCTGGGCGATTCCACCAAGGGACATGAATTTCCTTGTGTTTCCATTTAACGGCTTTTCCTATGGCTCGTGCGACCCGTTCAGCGGATACGCGGGACCGTTCGTGGCTGGGGTACCCGGGGGGCAATCGAGACCGGTCTAGGTTCGCCGGCATTTCGGTTTCTGTTCCGCCGGGGAGAACCAAGCTCATGGTGATCCCTTTTGGTCTGAGTTCCATTCTTAATCCTTCGGTCAGACCCAAAAGGGCAAACTTGCTGGCGGCATAGGCCGCCATGAACGGTAACCCTCGCCGGCTGACTCCGGACCCCACTTGAACAATGTGGCCGCTCCCCTGCTTTTCCATGAAAGGGATCGCGGCTCGGACGGTTTCGATCGTTGCCCAAAAGTTGGTTTCGAAAAGTTCCCGCATCTCGCTTACCGGTATTGCCATGAACGGCGCCATGCGCAGGATCCCGGCGTTGTTGACCAGCACATCCAACCGTCCAAAATGGGCAAAGGTTTTTTCCACCACAGCCCGCGCCTGGTCCGGCTGAGAAATGTCCGCCTCAATCACCAGGGGACATTCGTCCCCTTTTCTACAAAGCTTGTTTGCCAGTGTGTCTAGGCGGGGTTTTCGGCGGGCTGTCAACGCCAGTGACCAACCGCGGGCGGATAAAAGTTTGGCTGTCTCCCAGCCGATTCCGGACGAGGCGCCGGTGATGAGGGTGACTTTTTTAGGAATCATAGGGCCTGAACCGGTTGGTGATGGGCATTCGCCGGTCTCGGCCAAAGGCGCGCGGGGTGATCTTAACACCCAAGGGCGCCTGGCGACGCTTGTATTCCATGGCATCGATGGTTCGCAACGTTTTGGCCGCCACCTCGGGTTCGATGCCCTCTTTGACTATTTCCGCCAACCCGTGGTTTTCGCCCACGTGATGGGCGATGATGGCGTCCAACACGTCGTAGGGGGGCAGGGTGTCTTGGTCTTTTTGGTGCGGCCGCAGTTCCGCCGATGGGGCTCGGGTGATAATGCTTTCGGGGATGAGAGGATCCTTTTCTTGGCTGTTTCGCCAACGGGCCAGCTCGTACACCATGGTTTTCGGCACGTCTTTGATGACCGCAAACCCGCCCACGGAATCACCGTACAGCGTAAAATACCCCGCGGAAATTTCGGATTTGTTCCCGGTCGTTAGAACCAACCAGCCAAACTTGTTGGACAACGCCATCAGCAACGTGCCGCGCACCCGCGATTGAAGATTTTCTTCCGTTACGTCCGCCGCCCGCCCGACGAACAGGGGAGCGAGCGTTTTAATAAAAGCCTGAACCGTCTGTTCGATGTCCACCGTCAAAAAATCAACGCCCAACCGCGTGGCCATCTTTTCGGCGTCGCTTTTGGTCTCGGAAGAATTGAAGCGCGAGGGCATCGACACCCCCACCACGTTTTCTTTCCCCAGCGCGTCCACCGCCAGGGCGGCCACCAGGGCGGAATCGATTCCTCCGGAAATGCCGATAACAACTTTGTTAAAACCATTCTTACGCACGTAATCTTTTGTCCCCATCAGGAGCGCCGAATAAATTTCCCGGGTCCAATCCAGGGGCGGCGCAATGGTCGGGGCGATCGTCGATCGTTCGGTTTTGGTGATGGGAATTGAAATGTCCGCGGCCCGGCCCCGCGCGTTCGGCAATTCCAGGTCGGTGACCAATAGATTTTCTTCAAAAGACGGCGCAAGGGCCAGCGTGTTGCCCCGTTTGTCCATCACCAAACTTCCGCCGTCGTAGACCAGTTCGTCTTGGCCGCCCACCATGTTGCAGTAGGCGATGGCCGTGCCGCACTCCATCGCCTTTTTTCGCAGGACGTTAAGCCGTTCTTTGAGTTTGCCCGCGTGGTAAGGGCTGGCCGACAGGTTGAGCAACAAAGACGCGCCCGCTTCGGCCGCCGCCAAGCCCGGCCCTTTCGGCCGCCAGACATCTTCGCAAATGGTTAAACCCACCCGCACCGATCCCAAATCCAAAAGGCCGGGTTTTTCTCCTTCCTGAAAATAGCGTTGCTCGTCGAACACACCGTAATTAGGCAAAAACCATTTGTTGTATCGGGCCCGCAACTTGCCGTTGTGCATCACAAACGCGCTGTTGTGCAACATCCCTTTTTTCCCCGCGGGGGTGCCCACCACGACCGCCAAACCCTTGGGAATGGATTTCAGGAGACGGCGCACCGTGCCATCGGTTTTGGCTAAAAAAAGAGGTTCGAACAACAGGTCTTCCGGCGGGTATCCGGTGAGAGCCATTTCAGGAAACAACACAACGTCGGCCTCGGCCTTTTTGGCTCGCCGACTGAATTCCACAATCCGTTGGGCGTTGCCAGCCAGGTCCCCGACTGTGGGGTTGATTTGAGCCAGGGCGATCCGAAGCATCACCGCGATTGACCCAAATCTTCGGCGAGCAAAATGGCTTCCGCGATTTCTTTCATGGACTTGCGCCGATCCATACTCTGTTTTTGGATTTCCCGAAACGCGTCCGGTTCGGACAGGCCCCGTTTTTTCATGAGCGCGCCTTTGGCCCGTTCCACCAGCTTTCGCGTTTCCAGCGCTTCCTGGGCCGTCAACTTTTCTTGAAGAAGCCGCGTCTGCATGATCGCCGAGGCGCATTGGTTGGCCACCGCCTGCAAAACGGAAATGTCTTCTTTCGAAAAATCGTATTCCTGGGCGGAATAAGTGTTGATGACGCCCAACGCCTTGTCTTTGAACAGCATGGGCAACGACAGCAACGACACGAGTCCCTCGGACACGGCGATGTCGGGATAGGAAAACCGTTTGTCTTTTCGCACGTCGGCCACCACGATGGGTTTCTTTTCCAGCACCGCTCGGCCCGAGAGGCTTTGATCCACGCGCACCGGCGGTTTGTTGCGGTACGCGTCTGACAACGATTGGGTGGCGGCGATGCGAAGCTGGCGCGACTCTTCGTCCAACAGCATCACGGAACAAATTTTGGATCCCAGCAGCGACGCCGTCATGGCCACGATGAGTTGCAGGATTTCGTCCATGAACCGGTCGGAGGTCACCGTGCGGCTGACCGCCGAGAGTGTCTGGATGGCGTCGGCTTTACGGCGGGTTTCTTCATACAACCGGGCGTTTTCAATGGCCCCGCTCACCTGCCGCGCGATGGTGGTGAGAAGTTTCAAGGCCCGTTCGCTGTAAGCGTACGGTTTTTTGTGTTGAACGTTGATGACGCCGACAACGCCGTCTTTCACCAGCAGGGGCACCGAAAGAAACGCTTCGAACTTGTCTTCGGGCAGGTTGTGGAAAAACTTGAACCGGTGATCTTCGTGGGCTTTTTCAGAAATGGCCAAGGGCTTTTTGTGTTCCGCCACCCAGCCGGTTAATCCTTCCCCCATCTTGAGCCGCAACTGGTCGATTTCTCCGGGATGAGGCGGCTTTGACGCCGATAAAACCAAACTGCGGTGCGCGGGCTCATGCAAGTAAATAAAACACGCATCGGCTTTGGTGAGTCCGCTGACCAACGCCACAATTTCCTGAAGGATGGTCCGCAGGTCCAACGTGGACCCGATGATATCGGTAATGCGGTGCAACAGGTCCAGTTCTTCGGACGAGGACAAAACGCGGGTGGTTTTGGGACGGGGCATGAAAAACTCCTCAACGTGATAAAGTGAGGTCCACTTTATCAACTTTCCCTCGACGCGTCAAACAGAGCCCCCTCCCCCTCATGCCCCCTAATAAATTTCTTTTCTTCATCAAATCACTTTCGTTCGCTGGAGGACGTCCAGGAAGAATTCTTTCGACCAAACAGCCAAGGAACCCGCGTCTTTGACGAAAGGTTCAACTTCTCGTCGGGCCTGGGTCAAAGAAACCGTTTCAATCCGTTCCCGAGCCAGGCGGCGAAAGGCCTGTTCGTCCAGGCGGCGGGAAGAAGGCCAATGCCCACTTTGCACCATTCGTTTTTCCAGATGCACCAGGTGGACTTCGGGATGATGGCCGGCATACCAAGCCCAATCATACCAGTCTCGTCCCTTGACCCGGCTCTTCCACCCGCGGCACAAAACCGCGTGCATTTTTCCCGCAAAGAGGTCGGGCAACTGAAAGACCCGCACGGCAAACGGGAGGGGTTGAGCGAGGTAGCGCGTTTCCGTATCAAACCCGCTGGGAGGATTCGTGTCCGCTTCCAGTTTAATGGTCAATAACCGGCCTAGAGGAACCTCCCCGACCATGGATTCGCCCACGCGAATACGAAGAAGCTCCCGGCGGGTTTCCACTTTAAGAAAAGCAGACTGGATGGGCGTCACGACCTTCTTGCCTATTTTATCGACGGAAACGTCGAACCCAAAGGAGCGAATTTCCCGTTTAATTGAATCGAGCGGGGCCGTCCAGTCAAAGGCGGGTCGGGAGGTTAGGAGAGAGAAATCGAGGTCTTCCGAAAAGCGGTCCAATCCGTGCAGGAGGCGCAGGGCCGTCCCGCCATAAAACGCCGCGTGTTCAAAGAATTTGCAACGCCAAAGGCCTAAAAGAGCCACCTCCTGAAGAATCTCACGAAGGGCCTGCTGAGCCGATCCGGGGTCCCGCCGATCGTAACGGTCCAGCATTTTAGCAAGGGCCGGGTGGTTCATTGCGTGTGTCCGACACAGCGCGCCAGGAGACGTAACTTCTGTGATCGGTACGCTTGGGCGATTTCCTCAACAGAATCGGAGCTCAACTCCGCCAAACGCTGTTCGGGGATCCTTAAATTCTCCTTGAGGTAAGAGAGCATGTCGGATCGGTTCAATAGGGCCGAACCGCGGTCGTCATGGACCTTGTCGGCGAGGGCTTTCTCCGGCGTGGCCAAGAGAAAAGGGGGGGACCCTTCTTGTTCTGATCGATCCACTCCCACAGCGAACGCGTTTGGTGGAGCGCATCGATAAATAAATACGCCCAACGGCGTCGTGAATCGTCGAGAGCGCCCGCAGGCGACGGACGTGACGGCTTCGACCTTCTCTGGAATAAATCCATGGATTTGGAGGGCGGAGTCCAGGGAAACATAGGACGGCCCGTAAATCAGGTTGGCCAGCAACTCGCGAGACGCGGGGCGGCGCGAATGAAGTGGACCAAACACGTAGAGCCCCTTTTTAACCCGAACAAGATCACCCCGCCGAATCCATGTCGCGATCTTCGCACGGGGGTTCACATACTCCCTCAACGCGCTTATTAAGGTTCGGTAGTCCACCTCTTCTCCGGGCACAGCCCGGCGCAGTTCTTCAATTCTCATGCCATTTATTACAATAATTCGACATAGTATGTCCAGTAAAATTGGACTTACTGGTCGACTGCATCGTTTCCAATCCGTTCGTTAGGCTTTTATCCCTCCAACAGGCTTCGTAGCATCCAGGCGGTTTTCTCGTGGAGTTGGAGCCGTTGGGTGAGAAGGTCCATGGTGGCTTGGTCGCCGGCCCGTTCCGCGGCGGGAAAGACCCGGCGGGCGGTTTGAATAACGATCTCGTGGCCTTCCAACAGCTGGCGGATCATGTCTGGGGCCTTGGGCACCCCCACGGCTTCTTTAACGGACGTGAGTTTTCCGAACTCCGCGTATGAGCCCGGCGCGTGCTGTTCCAATGCCCGAATCCGTTCGGCGATCAAGTCCACGGCCAGGGCCATTTCGTTGTAGTGGGTCTCGAACATGAGGTGCAATGTCTGGAACATGGGGCCCGTGACGTTCCAATGGAAATTGTGGGTCTTCAGATACAGCGTGTAAGTGTCGGCCAACAAAACCGACAGCCCTGCGGCGATTTCTTTCTTCTGTTCGTTCGATATGACTTTGGTTTGGGCCATGGGAGCCTCCTTGAATTTGCTGACAGACAGGTATTGTAGCGTTTTTCGAAGATTCTGGTTAATGGAATCCCAGCAGGCGGCCCCCTTGGAAGACGATGAAAGCCACGGCGTAGGCGACGCCGTTCATGTAAAAAAATTGAATCACGGGGATCTTCCAGCCGCCGGTTTCACGCCGGACCACAGCCGTGGTGGCCATGCATTGCATGGCCAGGGCGAAAAAGACCAGGAGGGACAGAGCCGCTAGGGGGGAAAGGTCTTGCCGCAAGGCCGCTTGCAGGGTCGTGGTGTCGTCGTCCGACTCGATGCTGTAGATCGTTGAGAGCGAACTGACAATAACCTCCCGCGCGGCTTGGGATCCCACGAGACCCACCCCGATCTTCCAATTAAACCCCAACGGCTCAATAAGGGGTTCAATGAAAACTCCGATTTGACCGGCGTAGCTGTCTTTCACAGGTTCGGGTCCGCTTGATTTGGGGTAACTGGCCAAAAACCAGAGGGCGATATTAACCAGGAGGATAATGGTTCCGGCCTGCCGCAAAAATATTTTTGAACGGTCCCACAACATTAAGATCGTTCCCCGCGGGGAGGGCCATCGGTAGGGCGGAACTTCCAGGTGGAAGGGGGTAATGTCTTTTTTCAGAACGGTGGCGTTGAATCCCCAGGCGGTGAGGACGGCGGCCAAAAAACCAAGGGCGTATAAGCTGAGCAAGGCCAGCGCTTGAAGGCCCAACACGCCCTTGATGACGGGCACGGGTGGCACGAAGGCGCCGATCAGCAACGCATACACGGGCAATCGCGCGCTGCACGTCATAAAAGGAGCCACGAAAATCGTGGCCAATCGTTCACGACGGCTTTCGATGGTTCGGGCCGCCATGATGCCCGGAATGGCGCAGGCGTAGGAACTGATGAAAGGAAGAAACGATTTTCCTTGCAGTCCGATTTTGCTGAAGAACCGGTCCATGACGATGGCCGCTCGGGCGAGATACCCCGAATTTTCCATGATCGAAATGAAAAAGAACACGATCAAAATTTGGGGCAAAAAAATCACCACGCCGCCCACGCCGGCGATGATGCCGTCCACCGCCAGACTGCGCAAGAACGGGTTTGTGATCCATTCCCCGACCCGGGTCCCCAGCCAGCCGAACAGTCCATCAATTCCATCCATCAGAGGCCCGGCCCACGAGAAAACAGATTGGAAAACCAAGAGAACCACTAACGCGAACACGATGGGCCCAACCACTTTGTGCATGATCACCTTGTCCACCTTCGCTGAAAAGGCGTGAATCGATCGCGACTGTCGAACGACCGCCCTCGCAATGGTTTTCGCTTGAACGCGCAGATCCTGGGGTGTGAGGGGGCCGCCTCTTTCTTCAATGGCCGGCGCCGTGGGGATTGACGGTTTTGTGAGTTGTGCGTTCAACCACTGTTTGACCTCCCCCATTCCGCGGCGGGTCCGGGCTGAAATGAATAAAGTCGGCACGCCCAAACG
The DNA here is from genome assembly GCA_016715645.1 of Elusimicrobiota bacterium. Taxonomy (GTDB): domain Bacteria; phylum Elusimicrobiota; class Elusimicrobia; order FEN-1173; family FEN-1173; genus JADKHR01. The sequence continues at coordinate 158,465 of JADJZR010000004.1, forward strand.
CGATTCAAGTTCCTTTAGGTCAATTGTCGTCCCCAATCGATCGAGTTCGTCGGTCATGTTAATCAAAAGGAGCGTGGGAAGGTTCAAACGCCGGACCTGGAGGACCAACGGCAGGCTCCGTTCCAGGGTGTTTCCGTCCACGACGCACAGAACTCCGTCCAACGCCGGCGCGGAAGGAGACCGGCCGCCCAGAATGTCGGCGGCCACGCGGGCGTCTTCCGTGCGGGGCGACAAGCTGTAGGTGCCGGGCAGGTCGATCAGATGAACCACCCCGTCTTCCGTGGCAAGGGAACCGGATTTTCGTTCCACGGTGATGCCCGGGTAGTTGGCCACTTTTTGGCGAAGGCCCGTCAGGAGGTTAAACAGCGTGGTCTTTCCGCAATTGGGATTTCCAGCGATGGCGAGGGTGATCGTTTTATTTTGAACAAGAGGGGCCATTTTATTCTCTCCCCATGGATTTTGTTTGAACGTCGCGCAAAAGGATTTTTTCGGCGTCCCGTTTTCGCAGAGAGAGCCGATAATTCATCAGGCCCACGACGATCGGGTCGCCGAACGGCGATCGGCCTTCCATTGAAACAATTTCACCCAGGCCCAACCCCAACTCGAGCCATTGGTCCGCCACCTCGGGTTCCGCTTGGACGTCGCACACAACGCCCTCTTCTCCTAAGGCCAAATCCGAAAGTTTTTTCGTCTTCATCGAAGAATCTCCTTAGAAAGACGACGACAGCATGAGGCTTGAGACCCACCCTTTCGCGCGTTCACCGGCGCCGGGATCGTAGGCGTCACGAAGGTACTGCCCGTCCAGGTTGACCCCTACCCCTTCCGTTAATTGAACACGCACATAGGCCTCGGTCACGTCGCTTTGATGGACGCCCTTGTTCCCGTTGTTCGCCGTGGCGTGGCCAATCCCGAAATTGTCCGCGGGCCGTCCCCAAAGGGTTCCACGGACGTTGAGGCCTCCCGAATAAAGGTTTCCGAATTGGATGGCGGCGTCCCCGTTTTGAACACCCACCCGGACCCAGCCGCCCAGAATCGGCCCGAATTCTTGATCGCAGGACAAAACCGCCCCGTGGCGGGTTCTTAACGTGGTGCTGCTCACATCCAAGAAATTTTTGTCCGCGGCTTCCAGGGAGAGCCGATAATTTCCTTCTCCCCACGCCGATTTCAGTTTCACGCCGGTTTGAAGGCCGTAGAAAGTGAAGGGATTTCCGTCGTCGTTTTCCCCTACGTCCATGACCACCCCGTTCACAGACAGAAGGCCCTTCTCGAACCGAACGGCGCCCCCCAGATCATAGGAGGGGGCGAAAACGTTCGCTCCGTTCACCAGCGCCTCGTTCATGAATTGAGAATATTCGTCGTTAGCGAACGCGTTTTCGTCCAGATAGTCTGTTGCGTCGATAAGGCCCCCCGTCACTTCCAAGAGTGTGGAGTCTCGCGAAAAATCATGTTTATACCAGGCGGTGAGCAAATGGTCGCGGTTGCGGCCATTGATGTCGCGAACGTCGTCCTCGGCGTCGGCGGCCCAGGGGGAGAGAACGAATGGCGAAATCGCCTTCACTCCATTGCCAGCGGCAAATCCGAATTTGAAAAAGAATTCGTCCTTCTCGGATTGCCGAACAGACACTTCAGGTTGAAAAACAAAAACGCCGCGGGAACCCTCCGTGATGTCGGGGGCGGGATTGTGGACGTCGAAGGCCTGAGCGTTGCCGGCCATGACCCCATTCAAGCTGACGCGGGGAGCGGACGCGCTCTCCTCAACTGTTGGACCCGTGACTGAATCGAACGCATTTCCTGACTCACCAACGATTCTTCCGCCGAAATCGGCAATGCCAGCCCCGCCAGCGTGAAAAAAACAAATCCCCCACCTTTCCCGCGCTTGAATGCCCCGTTGTCGTGCATTGGAACGTCCCCCTCTATTGTATGATATTGAAATTCAATCTCATTTTAATTTTCTGTCGTTTCGTTGTCAAGGGGTCAAAATTACGAAAGGTAAAAAACGTGGGCACGTCGATCGCATTGGAACAAACGCCGATCGGACGAGCTGAGTGGTCAAGAACAGCCAGTGTAGTGATTAATAATTGGCATAGAACGAAAAAATATGTTTTTGTTAGGTTGACGGTGATCCCGCGACAAAAACGGACAATTATTTGATGACCGCCATCTTGAAAAATCGATCATCGCTTCCGTTCAAGGTGAATCGGGCGATGTAAACCCCGGACGAAACGGGATGGCCGTTCTTGTCGCGGCCGTCCCATTCGACGTAGTGATATTTTCCTCCCGCCAATCCCTTGGCTTCAATCGTTCGGGTCAATATCCCTGCCGCATCCACAATTTCAATGAGGACGTCGCCGGATTTGTCGGAGGGCAAGGCGAGTTTAATGAAAGTTCCTTCCGTTGTCACAACGTGGGGAGGGTCGGTGTCGTTCAACGGCACGGACTTGGGTTTTAGGTTGAATGGGTTGGGCACATTGTGGATTTGGATTGTCCCGTTCAACGGGATGGGTTGGCCGACGATCACGGCCGTTTCATTGTTCAGAACCACGAAAATAGAGAGGTGGTTAACGGATACGGTGATGGTGTGGTTTATTTCGTCCACCTTCCGGTCACGGGATTCCATGAAATAATAGCCGCCGTTGGGCCGGTAGTAGTAGATGTTCAGGGTCGACGGGTCCGTCACGAGGTCTGGATCGTAGGACAAGGTGAGAGAGGCGTTGCTTTTGAGATTATGGCTGATTCCCGCCGGCAGAAAGATATCGTAGAACGCGCTAAAAGGAGATATCCGGGGGGCCGACGCGACAGCCGCGTGGAGGTCGGCCGACGGGTAAGCCTTCGGTCCCAGCCGCGCGGCCGCGGACAGAGCGGCGGGAGCGGGCCGCGCGGGTAGGACAGACAATCCAGCGGGCCCCGACAGAGGGTCCAAGCTCGCGGCACGCTGTATCCCGATTTCCACACTGGATGAACCGGCCACATCAAACGCCCCGGGATCAAAACTAACGCCGGCGGGGTCGCCGTCAAGCGTCACGCTTCCCCCAGCGGCGTTTGTCACCTGCCCCTGACGGCGCATTCCCACCCCCGCGAAAAACTCGAACGTTTTGTCGACCGCGAAGGGGGCTCCAACCGGGCTTTCGGGGTCGGTCACGTTGGTTATGAATTGGAGACGAAATTGAAAGGAGGTCTCATTGTCCGGTTTTTCATAAACCACCCCGATGGCGTCGCGGGAAGCGCTGAGTTCCCTTGACAAGACGTGGCCGGTGCCGTCTACCAGCGTTACGATTTGGGTTAAATCGTCGTCTTCCGCGGCGAGAGATTGCAAGGCCTGAGAGACCTTGAACGAAAGAGTGTATCGAAGGGGATAGTGTTCATCTTGCGATTGGTCAGCGATAATCGTGGGCGGCGAGACGTTGAGGGCGAGGTTAACCCCTTTGGTTTCGTGAGGAGACTCCACGGTGACGTTGCTTTTTACTTCAGTGAAATTGTTTTTGGCGTTCCCAATGAGAATGGAGTAGGCCTTGTTCGGCTGAAACCCGGTCAGAGAGTATCCTGTGACCAGGAGGGTGTCGTTATGGCTGTACACCTTGCCAAAAACAACATCAGAAAATCCTTCCGCCACAGCCAGGATTGTTTGCGCGTCTTGAAGGCCGGGGGGGGATCCATCCGATTTCGTTATGTTGCCGGAAAGGGTCGCGCCTTTGTTGAGGACGATGGTGCCGAGGTCCGTGGTTTCACCGCGAGAGATGACGAATTTCCAGTTTCTCGTGGCGTATCCCAAAGCGACAACACGCGCGGCATACTGACCGGGCTTGAGACCTTTGATCAGGAACACACCATCGGCGTCGGTGGTTTCCACAATTTCGCCCAGGGGGTTGTCTCCCCGGGGGTCCCCATCGCGGTGGAGTCCGAGCGTGGCCCGACGTTGTCCCTGCCCGTTAATAAAATCTTCAAAGGGGGTTTCCAGGGGGCCCCCGTCTAGGGTGGTGATGGTTCCGCGGACCAGGGTTTCGATGGGGGAGAGGTTGAAGTCAACGGAGACGCGTTTGGAGTCGTCGCGGACGTCAATCATCCGCCGGGTTTCGGATCCATATTGAACGCCTTGTAAGTCGGCCTGCCAATCGCCGGTGTTAAAACGAGGTGCGGCCGTGACGTCGTAACGCCGTTGGGCGCGGTCGATGCCTTCAAAAATGTAGTGCCCTTCATCATCTGTGTACGTTTCCATTCGACCTTGTGTCCGTTGGGAGCCGTTGTCAAGAGAAGGCATGGCCCAGACGCGAATGTTGGAGAGGGGCTCCCCGGATGAATTGTTGACGGTGCCCGACAGAGTGACAGTCCGATTCAAGTCAACGATGCCGATGTCCACGATTTTTCCCTCGCTGACCCGCACACCCGACAGGAGGGTTGGCGCATAAACAGGTTGTTCCGCGGTTCGGGTCTGTGAGCCTTCGTTGACGTCCTCTCCAAAGAAGAGGTCGTAGGTCGTGCCGGGGGCCAGTTGTGTTATCTGGAACTGGTGGGTTATGCTGTCAATGGCGAGGGTGAACCCATCGGTCTCTCGGCTGGCGTGGGAGAGGCCGCCCGGGATCCAGGGGTTAGCCCGAGCAGTGATCGCAAAAGAGGTCGAAAGATATTGGGATAAATTTTGGGCCGTCATCAATGTTCCAGAATCGTCATCGCGCAATTTCCCGTAGAGCGTTCCCGCCAAGTCCAACGTGATGTTGTGGGTGCGGTCAGCGCTGCCGACCGTGATGAGCGCCGTTGCGGCTGAATATTTGGCCGGGGGGGGCGGGGTGGTGGGATGGTCCAGTGCCCATTGGGTAAAATCTTCGCGAATTTCAAGGACGTAAGTCCCGGGCGATAAGTGTTCGAAACGATAGGCGGCGGTTCCATCTCCTTCGGTGTCAACGATCTCCTGCCACAGAGACAAGTTGTTGGTGGCACGCAACGTCACGTGAAAAGAGCGCGTGTCTGTGGAGTCATCCCCATCGGGCCGCACGAGAGCGCCAGCCAACGCTGAACCGTTGGAAATTGTCAGATCGATTCCAGTTAACCCTGTCGCCCCCACGTGAACCACGCGGCTTAGAGACGCAACATCCGCAAGGTCATCGGTTGAATCAAGGCGTTGCGCGAGCCGTACGAGATAGGATCCCGGGACCAACCCGTCTACGGTGTAAGTCACCGTGTCTCCACTGAGTTGGGTGGGGATGAGACGGTCAGGGCTTCGCTGAGGATCGTAGACGCTCGGCAAGGGGAATTGATGGATTTCGATTGGGGGGGCTGTGGAAACCGCGGCGCCGAGACCCGCGGCCGACGTCACGGTCACGTTCCAAGGGCGACCGAGGTTTAGATTGCCCTCGAGAACAATCGCGCCGGTCAACGAATGGGTGTGTCCGCTCATGTCCACCGTCAACGTCGTGGTGGACCCGTTGGTGACGGCGACCGGAACTCGCTTTCGTAAACCGCTCGATGGGTTGGAGTTGATGAGCGACACGCTGTAAAGACCCGTCCCCACATTGGTCAAATCGGCAAATCCGGTGATCGTATCCAGAGTTTGGAATGTTCCCGTTTGCGAGCCCGTTGGGGAGCCCGCGGCGTCCAGACTGTAGGACACCAGCGACGGCAAGTCGCCCGCCGACAGTTTTGCCAACAACCGTACGGCGCCCTGAAAGGTTTGGAAGGTGATATTGCGTTCGGAAAATCCGTCCTGCACTGTGACCAGAGTGGGGAGGGTTGGGGTGGCACCAAATCCGGTCAAGTCGGCGTTAAGTCGGTACACGCCGTCTTCAAGCCCTGTTAAGGTGTAATTTGCTGTGGCGTTGCTGGGTCCTGTGCTCAAACACACCGATGTGGCCACACTGGTCAATCGGAGGGACGACACGGCAGTCAGAGTGAGGGGGACTTGCCCTGGAGAACAGTAATTCGCAAATCCAGGACGGGTGTCGGGCGGAAGGTGGGAACTGTCTCCCATCACCGTGATGGTTCCGCTGATTGTTCCGGTGTTGGTGAACATTGGAAAATCAACTCCCCCATCAAAGGGGGTGCCGATGTCTGCTGTTGCCACGGTGACGGTGGACACGGACTGGGGGTTATACCCGGGGCTGTTAGCGCGAAGGACATAGGCGCCTGGGTCTAGATTTGTCAGACGAAATACGCCGGACGATTGGTTGTTGACAACCCACGCGCCGCCCCAGGCCGTGGGCTGAGTGGCTCCCAGGGGAGTCGCCTCCACCGTCACCCACCGACCCCCGTAAGGGGTGTTGCGGTCGGACGGAAAGCGGACCCAACCATAGATGTTGGCTTTGCGTCCGATGCTGGTGCTGATGTCCACCATCGAACCACTGTCTCCCGACGTGGCGGACAGGGCAAGAGTTCCAAATTCCGGAAGCACGAGCTCCAGAGTGTAAAGCGTTCCGGTTGATACGTTAAGCACTGTCCATGTGCTGTAAGCTGGGTCATACGTTGGTCGGCCGTTGTCCGTGCCGATCGAGCCGGCCGGTAAGCCGAGGGGAGCTTCAATAACGTCTTGCTCTGTTCGGGCAAGAACTCGCCCATAAACATTGTAATGGAGCGACATCGGAACGCTCACATGCACACGGATCGCCGCCGTGCCCACCAACTGGAAATCCACATTCGGCGTTGCCGTAGTCACCCACACGATTTTTCGAGCGGTGAGGGTCCCCGGCATGACCGTCTCCAACGTGTAGTTTTGACCGGCCCGCAGTCCTCCCACAAAATACGTCCCGTCCGCGTTTGTGCGTGCGGTTCCGCCACCGCCCGCGCCGTAAACGTTGATCATGGCTCCTTGGACGGGACCCGTCAAAAGGACCGTTCCTTGAACAAAGGAAGTTTGAATCCCCACCGTTACTGGTGGGGCCGCTAGGCCTCCGCCAGGCGTTTGAACACGAAGGAAATACAGTCCGTTGGCCACCGGGCGGCCATCTTGGCCATCACCGTGCCAAGTGACAGACTGCAGACCTGAACTTGCAAACCTTCGCAAAATTCCGGTAAAAGACGATTCTGTCGCGATCAATACTTCCCAGGGTGCACCCGCGGTGGGCGGTACAACACTGATCACCGCGGCGTCGTCAATCCCATCGTTGTCAGGCGAGAGATCGATCCTTGTGACACCTTCACCCATTGTGGAGGGCTGGGAATCGGTGCGCAGGGTTAGGCGGGTAAAACCGACGGTCGAACCCAAGACCTGAAAATTGTAGTAGGCCGTTCGGGTTTCTCCAATCGTTGGGACATCGTCGGCTCGCACTTCCAGGGACAGGGGACCTGTTGTTGAGGTGCGGAATTTTAATAGCGGGCTAAGAGTGGCACCTGTGGGAATTACCGATTGATAGATTAAAGCCCCTGTAACGTTGGTCGTGCTGGGGAGCAAAGTAACGAAATTGTCCATGGACAATTCAAAATCATTAAACGGTCCACCGTTAATAAACGCTAAAAATGAAAGCGATATGGGCGCGGATGTGGAAACAAGAACGTTGTCGGCGTCTAACAAGCTCACAACAATATCCGCCGATGGTTCTGATGATCTCACACTTTGGAGGGTTCCGCCCTGCAAGTCGGAAATCCGGACATGGTTGGGTCTTCGTGCAACGATGACGGGGCTTTTTGGCAAAGACGCGGTGCTGTTGGAAATGGGGGACCAGTTAGGGACTTCGTCCTTTGACCACAAAACGAAGTAGTAGGTGGTGGCGAGGTTCAAACTGGGGATGATGAGGGATCGTGCGGTGCCGGGGGCGTCGTTGGTGACGGGTAAGGTGGTTGACGAGACAAAGGGTGGCAAGGAGAGACGGTCCCAGGCGGCGGAGAAGGTGGCGTAGTGGATGAGGTATTGGCCGTTGAGTAAACCGTTGTTCCCGTCGTCGCCGGGGGCGGACCAGGAGAGCTGGACCGATCCCAGGGCGGGCCCAGAGGAGGCGGATAGATCCAAGACGGCGGCGGGTGCAGTGATATCGCCGAGGTTGGGCAGGGAGGCGGTGCTGTTGGAAATGGCGGACCAGTTGGGGACATCGTCTCTTGACCACAAAACGAAGTAGTAGGAGGTGGCGAGGTTCAAATTGGGGATGATGAGGGATCGTGCGGTGCCGGGGGCGTCGTTGGTGACGGGAAAGGTGGTTGACGAGACAAAGGGTGGCAAGGAGAGACGGTCCCAAGCGGCGGAAAAGGTGGCGTAGTGGATAAGGTATTCGCCGTTCAGAAAACCGATGTTTCCGTCGTTGCCGGGGGCGGACCAGGAGAGCAGGACGGATCCCAGGGCGGGCCCGGAAGAGGCGGAGAAATCAAAGACGGTGGCGGGGGGGGTGATGTCGCCGGAGTTGGGCCAGGAACTGGTGGTGTTGGAAATGGCGGACCAGTTGGGGACTTCGTCTCGTGCCCACAAAACGAAGTAGTAGGAGGTGGCGAGGTTCAAATTGGAGATGATGAAGGATCGTGGTGTGCCGGGGGCGTCGTTGGTGATGGGAAAGGTGGTTGACGAGACAAAGGGCGGCAAGGTGAGCCGGTCCCAGGCGGCGGAAAAGGTGGCGTAGTGGATGAGGTATTCGCCGTTCAGTAAACCGTTGTTACCGTCGTTGCCGGGGGCGGACCAGGAGAGCAGGACGGATCCCAGGGCGGGCCCGGAAGAGGCGGATAAATCAAAGACGGTGGCGGGGGCGGTGATGTCGCCGGAGTTGGGCCAGGAACTGGTGGTGTTGGAAATGGCGGACCAGTTGGGGACTTCGTCCCTTGACCACAAAACGAAGTAGTAAGAGGTGGCGAGGTTCAAATTGGAGATGATGAAGGATCGTGGTGTGCCGGGGGCGTCGTTGGTGATGGGAAAGGTGGTTGACGAGACAAAGGGTGGGAAGGTGAGCCGGTCCCAGGCGGCGGAAAAGGTGGCGTAGTGGATGAGGTATTCGCCGTTCAGTAAACCGTTGTTACCGTCGTTGCCGGGGGCGGACCAGGAGAGCAGGACGGATCCCAGGGCGGGCCCGGAAGAGGCGGATAAATCAAAGACGGTGGCGGGGGCGGTGATGTCGCCGGAGTTGGGCCAGGAACTGGTGGTGTTGGAAATGGCGGACCAGTTGGGGACTTCGTCTCGTGCCCACAAAACGAAGTAGTAGGAGGTGGCGAGGTTCAAATTGGGGATGATGAAAGATCGTGCGGTGCCGGGGGCGTCGTTGGTGACGGGAACGGTGGTTGACGAGACAAAGGGTGGCAAGGTGAGCCGGTCCCAGGCGGCGGAAAAGGTGGCGTAGTGGATAAGGTATTCGCCGTTCAGTAAACCGTTGTTACCGTCGTTGCCAGGGGCGGACCAGGAGAGCAGGACGGATCCCAGGGCAGGCCCGGAGGAGGCGGAAAAATCAAAGACGGTGGCGGGGGCGGTGATGTCGCCGGAGTTGGGCCAGGAACTGGTGGTGTTGGAAATGTCGGACCAGTTAGGGACTTCGTCCCTTGACCACAGAACGAAGTAGTAGGAGGTGGCGAGGTTCAAATTGGGGATGATGAAAGATCGTGGTGTGCCGGGGGCGTCGTTGGTGACGGGAACGGTGGTTGACGAGACAAAGGGTGGCAAGGTGAGCCGGTCCCAGGCGGCGGAAAAGGTGGCGTAGTGGATGAGGTATTCGCCGTTCAGAAAACCGATGTTTCCGTCGTTGCCAGGGGCGGACCAGGAGAGCAGGACGGATCCCAGGGCAGGCCCGGAGGAGGCGGATAGATCCAAGACGGCGGCGGGTGGAGTGATGTCGCCGGAGTTGGGCCAGGAACTGGTGGTGTTGGAAATGGCGGACCAGTTAGGGACTTCGTCTTTTGACCACAGAACGAAGTAGTAGGTGGTGGCGAGGTTCAAATTGGGGATGATGAAAGATCGTGGTGTGCCGGGTGCGTCGTTGGTGACGGGAACGGTGGTTGACGAGACAAAGGGTGGCAAGGTGAGCCGGTCCCAGGCGGCGGAAAAGGTGGCGTAGTGGATGAGGTATTGGCCGTTGAGTAAACCGTTGTTTCCGTCGTCGCCGGGGGCGGACCAGGAGAGCTGGACGGATCCCAGGGCGGGCCCAGAGGAGGCGGATAGATCCAAGACGGCGGCGGGTGCAGTGATGTCGCCGAGATTGGGCAGGGAGGCGGTGCTGTTGGAAATGGCGGACCAGTTAGGGACTTCGTCTTTTGACCACAGAACGAAGTAGTAGGTGGTGGCGAGGTTCAAATTGGGGATGATGAAAGATCGTGGTGTGCCGGGTGCGTCGTTGGTGACGGGAACGGTGGTTGACGAGACAAAGGGTGGCAAGGTGAGCCGGTCCCAGGCGGCGGAAAAGGTGGCGTAGTGGATGAGGTATTCGCCGTTCAGTAAACCGTTGTTACCGTCGTTGCCAGGGGCGGACCAGGAGAGCAGGACGGATCCCAGGGCAGGCCCGGAAGAGGCGGAAAAATCAAAGACGGCGGCGGGGGGGGTGATGTCGCCTCTCGCGGTGGAAGCCAAGAAAAAGAGAACCGCCAAAAGCCAAAGGAATTCAGATTTTATAAGCCTAGAAGAGATGTCATTTTTAGGCATGTTTTCTTAGTTCTATAACCGCATTCTTTGTCAAAGTCCAATGATCTTGTCATTGCGGCTTGATCCTGGCCGGATTCCATAACGCACGGCTTTGCATAGTACTCCATTTGTCCGGGTGTCTGCCAACGCGATCTGCTAATTTATATAGCCCCCATCCGCTCCTTTGTCAATGGGTTTTGATTTGAATTTATTGACGAGGAGAGAAGGCCAAACCGTTTCCTTGGAAAGTCTTTGCCAGAGGGTTTGCAGGAATAAAAATTGGCGACACCATTATGTTAAGCGGTTCAATAGGGTGCAGGGCTGTTAAGGGATCGAGCCCAAAAGTTAAACGGCGTAAAGAAGGTGGGGACGTTGAAGAAGGCGGAACAACCGACGATCGGACGATCGGGAGTGGTCGAAGACGGTTAAGTCAGAACCGTCTTCGATGGCGCGACGGATTTGGTCGGTGCCGCAGAGGATGTCCATGGGTTGTTTAATGGTTTCGTATTCGTAGGGCGGGGGTTTCCAACGCAAGCCGTGAAACAGTTGACGGACGGTTTGGATCAAAAGGAGTCCGGTCAAAAAAGAATTGAACCGCGCGGGGTGGGTGACGTGCAGTTGAACGCCGCCGCACACTTGTCCCGCCCATTTGTTAAACGTGGGCCGAAATCGAACCGGCCGAAACACCACGCCGGAAAGACGTTTTTTGTTCAAAGCCACAGCCAATTTGTCCCCGTCGATGTAAGGAGCGCCCAGGATTTCAAACGGGCGCGTGGTGCCCCGCCCTTCTGAGATGTTGGTGGCCTCCAAAAGGCACATTCCGCCATAGACGGTGGCCGTGTCCAACGTGGGCATGTTGGGGGATGGCATCACCCACGGTAAACCGGTTTCGGTGAACCGCATGGACCGTTTCCAGCCGGACATGGGAATTACGTGCAGGTCGGTGTTCCACCCTTCAGAATAATTAAAGTATTTGGCCAACTCGCCTGTGGTCATGCCGTGCAGAACCGGAATCGGAAGTAACCCGACAAACGAGGCAAAACGGGGGTCGGGCATATTGCCTTCCAGTTTTTCGCCACCCAGGGGGTTGGGGCGGTCAAGCACGATGAACGGTTTGCCCGCTCCGGCGCAGGCTTTCATGGCCAACGCCATGGTCCAGATGAACGTGTAGTACCGAACACCGATGTCTTGCAGGTCGAAGACAAGCGCGTCAATTTTGGCCAGCATGGCCGGGGTGGGAGAAAGGGTTTTTCCGTAAAGGCTAAAGACGGGAAGGCCCGTTTGCCGATCTCGGACGCCCTGGACCGGGGCTTGATCCTGCAGGTCCGCCGAAAGACCATGTTCCGGAGCGAACAGGGCGGTTAATCGGAACCCCTTTCGTCGTAACGCGGCGGTGGCGTGTTCCAAACGGTGTGTCACCGAAGCGCCATGGAGGATCAACCCCAACCGTTTCGATTTCCAGGGCCTCCCCGGAGCCCCTAAAAATTGGTCTAGACCTGTGGATACTGGGGGGGGTGTCATGCGAAAGCCGAACCGGTATTTTTGGTCTGTCGTTGCCGACGCGCTTCCATCAAAAGAATTCCCGCCGCCACCGCGACATTCAGAGACTCAACTTTTCCAGCCATCGGAATCTTGATGCCTTCGACGCGAAGCGTGTCGAAATGTTTTTTGTTTACTCCGCGCGCCTCCCCGCCCATGATCAAAACACAAGGGGTTGTCCAGTCCCGCTCGCTGTAGGACCGTGACCCCGAGGCGTCGGCCGCCAACAGAGAGACGGGTCCGGAAAAAGAGTCCAGGACCTCACGAACCGTCGAAACCCGAAAAAGGGGAACGCGAAACGCACTTCCCGCCGAAGCCCTTAGGGATTTCGGCGACAGGGGGTCCGCCGTGCCGGGCAAGACGCCCACCGCCGTAGCCCCGCCGGCTTCCGCTGTGCGAACCACCGCGCCCACGTTCGAAGGCGATTGAAGGCCGTCCAAAAGAACCAGCAGGGGGGGCGGCGATCCCGCTGTGGCGAGCGAGGCGAGAGAATAAGCCGCGGGCCGTTGGGCCCGAACGATGAGACCCGGCGGGGTGTCCAGGTCGGACATGTATTTCATGAGGTCGGGGGTGACCCAATGGACCGTCGCCCCTTTTCGGACAGCCTCGTCAAGCAAGGGGCTGGTTTGGGGGTCGGCTCCGGAGAGAGGGGTCGCCGCGACTTCTTTGGGCTTGATTTCCGTGGCGAGAAGTTCGGCCACCAACCGGCGCCCTTCCACAAAAATTGTTTCGGGATCGCGCCCGTCGCGGCACGCCCGAAACCGCGCCACTGCCTTGTGGGAGCGGTTAGTGAGGGTGGGCATCCGGTTTTAATAAAGGTTGGGGCAACTGTTCCCCATAAATTTTCGAGAACGCCAACACCGTGGCCACCGTGAGCGGGCCCACCAAGAGCCCGATGGGCCCATAGGCTTGCAATCCGCCCAGGGTTCCGAAAAAGAGAAAAACCACCGGAAGCTTGGCCTTTTCACCGATGATAAAGGGGCGCAGGAAATTGTCGACCATGCTGACCACCAACCCGCCCCATAACAAAATTCCAATTCCTTGAACCGCCGACCCTTTCAGAAAAAGATAAATCCCCACGGGTCCCCACACCGCCGCGGCTCCCACAAACGGGATAAGTGCCAAAAAGGCCGTGGCAAAGCCTAACACGACTGAAAATTGAACGCCCGCCGCCAAAAAGCCGATCCCCGCTAAGAGTCCCTGGACCGAGGCGGTTAAAAACATGCCCCGCACCACCGCGGTGAGGGTTTGAGTGACCCGATGGAGAATGTGGGTTTTGTAGGCCGTTTCCATGGGGATCAAGTTGACCACGCGCTCGGCCAACCGGGGCCCGTCGCGGAAAATAAAAAACAAGGTAAAAATCATGATGACGGTTTGGAAAATAAACACAAAAATGTTTTTGACCACGGCCGCGCCCATGGTGGACGCTTGGCCGACAACCCCCTCCACCATCCGAAGGGCGGCCTCGCGGGGGTCCGTGCCGGATTCGGCCATGAGGGTTTGAACCCGTTCCCAGACCTTTTTGACGGGGGCGGGGAGTTTGTCTTCGATGGTCGATCGGGGATCCTGACGCACTTCCCGCACTTGGGTTTGGATCCACGGATAAAGCGCGGCCGTTTGGCGGCCCAACATGCCCAGGAAAAAGAGGATCGGCACCACCACCATGAGAAACAACGCCACCACGCTGGACCCCGCCGCCAAATTTTTTCGGCCCCGACACAGGGACAAAAACTTGGCGTGGAGCGGGTAAAAAACCAGCGCCAAGGTGATCGCCACCAAGATCCCTTCCAAGAACGGCGCCACGATGCGAAGCAGTTGATACAGCAAAAAGGCGAAGGCGCCAAAAAAGAAAATGCGAAACAACAAGGGACTACCGTCTGTTCGTCGGTCCGGGAATTCGGTGCTCATGAGGGGTCTCTCCATTTTCCATGTTTTTTAATCAAGGCCACCAGCCGTTCATCGGCCTCGTCAGCCGGAAGGCCTTTTTCAACGCAGTCTTTGCCCACATACAAATTGATTTTTCCAGGCCCCCCGCCCACATAGCCAAAATCCGCGTCGGCCATTTCGCCGGGTCCGTTGACGATACATCCCATGATGGCGATTTTGACGTTCACCAAATGGCCGGTCTTTTTCTTGATGCGGTCGGTGGTGGTTTGCAAGTCGAAGAGCGTGCGCCCGCACGACGGGCAAGATACAAATTCCGCTTTCGTGATCCGCGCCCCGGCCCCTTGCAGAATGTTAGCCGTCAGTTCCAGTTCCCGCTCGAGTTCGTGCCCGGTTCGAAAGGCGACGCTGTTGCCGATCCCGTCCGCCAGCAAGCCTCCGGCCAAGACAGACGCCCCCAGCAGGGAGGACTCCTCGTCCGGTGTCCAGGGAGCGACGATATGAATTGGAAGTTCGGCTTGTTGTACCCCGGGTTGGGCCGCGACAAAACGGGTTTGGTGCAGAAGGCGAGAGACGTCGTGGCCTTCCAACGCCAACACCACGCGGGGGGTGTGGTTCAAGGCGGTTTGGGCGGCGGCCAAAAGGGAAAACGCATCCTGGGCGAAAAGCCAGAGGGACTTTTCCAAACGAGCCCCGTGTTTTGTGATTTCCTCTGTTCTGTTCAACAGTTCGGGCGCCACCGCCCATCCGTCGGCCAGGTCCGACGACGCCGCCAGGAAGTCCAGGGAGTTCAGGCGGACCAGAAAACCGAGTCGGGACGTTTCAAATCGAAGTCTCTCGCGAAAACGCGCCAGAGCGTCCAACTCTTCGGAGGACCGCACCGGCCATTCGATGATTTCCGGGGGAAGCCCCCGGCCGGACTTAAAACGTTGTTCCAAGAGAGCGAGCCATTCGGCGGGATCGGCCCCACCGGGATCCAGGCGCGTAACGGACCGCGGAGGATGCGTTGATCCGACGCCTATGGGCCCAACCCGCACTTCCCGAGCGGATCGGCGGGTTTTTGTCGACATTCCGTTCGGGACCACAAAGGTCTCTTTCGAAACGGGGGTGCGGTGAATCGGGCAATGGCACGTGTCCGGCATTGAATGTTCGGCCCCCAAAAAACAAGTGGGACGGCGGTGGTTGTAGGGAGCCGCCAGCCGCCGGGCCACGGGAATTTCAAGTTCCGGTTCTTCCGTCAAGGACACTCGAAGGGTGTCGCCGATGCCTTCTTCAAGAAGAGTTCCGATGCCCACGGCCGATTTGATGCGCCCGTCTTCGCCGTCGCCGGCTTCCGTCACACCCAAATGGAAAGGGTAATCCATCTGTTCGGTTTCCATTCGCGCGGCCAGCAAACGATAAGCGGCGATCATCACTTTGGGATTGGACGCTTTCATGGACAGAATGATGTCACGGTAGTCGTTTTTCTCGCAAATCCGAACAAATTCCAAAGCGCTTTCGACCATGCCCAAGGGCGTGTCACCAAACCGATTCAAGATACGGTCCGACAGCGAGCCGTGGTTGGTGCCGATGCGCAGGGACCGGCCCAACCGTTTCAGTTTGAGTACCAAAGGGGTCAACCGTTCTTCAATGCGGGCGATTTCATCGTTGTATTGGACGTCGGTGTATTCCCGCACTTTAAACGCTTTCGCGTCGGAAAAATTGCCGGGGTTGATGCGCACTTTTTCCACGTGGTCGGCGGCTTCCAGGGCCGCGTCCGGGCGAAAGTGTATGTCGGCCACCAAGGGAACGCGGATCCCTTTTGCCCGGAGATCGGCGGCGATGTGTTTCAGGTTGGCGGCGTCGACTTCCGTGGGGGCGGTGATGCGGACAATTTCGCATCCGGCCCGAACCAGTCGAACCGCCTGGTTCACGGTGGCGTTGGTGTCTTGGGTGCGCGTGGTTGTCATGGACTGAATCCGGATGGGATTGTCTCCTCCCACGCCGACGTTCCCGACCATCACAACGCGGGTTTTTCGCCGCCGGTACGTTGCCGGAATAGGGGAAGTGAACAAAAGAGGGGGGGAAGAAACCGATGCCATTTGTAGGAATTATATCAAACCATTGGGTTATTTTACCGTCAGGCTGAAGTGTTGCAAGTGTGAAGACAACCTTGACAGGGGAACGTTTAAAGCCCATATTACATTGAGGAAGAACCCTTTTATGAGAAAACCATGTTAACTCTTGGGGATTTTAAGTTCGTTGTGGCCACAACTCCTGCGTTGTTGGAGGGAGTTTATCGGCTCCGTTACCAGGTGTATGTGGAAGAATTTGGGTTTGAACACGCCGGCGATCATCCCAGCGGCATGGAGACAGACGAGTGGGACCCCACCTCCATACACATGGCGGCGTTGAATCCCGAGGGGGACGTGATCGGCACCATCCGACTGGTCCTCAACTCCATCGCGGGATTGCCCACATTAAATGCCGTGGCTCCCTTTTATCGGGACCGAAACCCCCACTCGCGCCATATCGGGGAAGTATCGAGATTGGCGGTGGCCCGGTCGTTTCGTCGCCGGGTCGAAGACGGGTTTCGGGGGATACAAGAGTTGGCGTCGCCCCAAACCAACTACGTTTTTCACAAAGCCCAGGACGGCGAATTTCCCAGTCAGGAACGCCGCAACCGTTTTGCGGTGGTTCTCGGGTTATTCAAAATCATGTACCACGTGAGCAAACGCATTGACCTAAAAGATTGGTATATGGTGGCCGAAAAGAGGCTGTGGTATTTATTAAAGCGCTACCACATTTTATTCAACCCTGTCGGTCCAGAGATGGATTACCATGGCGTTCGAATTCCCTTCTTGGGACATATTGCGGATATTGAAAGCCACATGATGCGCGTCAGCGCGACGTTGGCCCAATCGTTTCAAGAAGGTTTGGATTCTGTCGCCAAACCGACGGCCGAACCAGCTTCGTCAATCATGCAAGAGGCTCTTTCGGGTGCATCTGTCGATCAAAGCACGGGCGTTTGCCCAGAACCCCCGCCCCCGCTTTTTACCCACGCTGAAGCCGACCAAAAAGCTCACGCCGCCGCCAACGCCGTGACTGAAATCGTTTGGCCCCACCGAATTGATCGATCGCCCCCCCCGCTTCAGTCGGACCGTAGGGCCGCAAAATAAATTGAATATTTTGCCGAGGCTCCTTAGAGGTTTTCAGCCAGCCAGCGTTCGGCTTGGATCGCGGCCATGCATCCCTGGCCGGCGGCGGTGATGCCTTGGCGGTAAACGTGGTCCACGCAATCGCCCGCGGCGAAAACGCCTCCAACGTTCGTGCGCGTGTGCCCGTCGGTTTTGACATAGCCCACGTCGTCTAAATCTAATTGTCCCTTGAAAAGGCTCGTGTTGGGTTCGTGGCCAATGGCAAGAAACAATCCCGCAACCACCACGGTATCCACCGTGCCGGTTTTGACGTTTTTCAGTGTCAGTTCGCCCAGGGTTGTTTCACCCGCCGTGTCTTCTAGCGTGTAGGGCAGTTTAAAAATAATTTTCGGATGCCGTCGGACCCGGTCCACCATGACCCGCGAAGCGCGAAACTCTTCCCGTCGATGAATGAGGATCACCTGGGATCCGAACCGTGTCAAGTAAAGGGCCTCTTCCATGGCGGTGTCGCCGCCGCCGATCACCGCGATGGGTTTGTTGCGAAACAGGGGGAGGGCCCCGTCGCAGGTGGCGCAGGCGGAGATCCCCCGGTTCCAGAATTTCGCCTCGGCTTCGTTGTTTAGTCGTTTGGCCGCCGCGCCCGTGGCGATGATCACGGCTTTGGCGAAATACTCTCGCTCGTCGGTAATCACCTTAAACGGCCGTTGGGAAAAATCGACGGATTCCACGTCTTTGTCCAACACATCGGTCCCAAACCGTTCGGCTTGTTTGCGCAGGCGGTTCATCAGTTCCGGGCCCATAATTCCGTCTGGAAATCCGGGGAAGTTTTCAACCTCCGTTGTGGTCATAAGCTGGCCTCCGGGAAGGCCGCCTTTCATGAAACCGCCCAGCACAAGCGGCTTTAAGTCCGCCCGGGACGCGTACAGCGCCGCCGTAAACCCGGCGGGTCCGGAACCGATAATGACAACGTTTCGAAGAGACATGGGGATATCCTTAGTAGTTTTTCTTAGAGGCGGACAGATAACGCAAAATATCACGGATCAGCAAAATGCTCACGGGCGTTCCGTCAGGACGGAGAACCGGCACGTGGCGGTATCCGCCCATGGCCATTTTGTTGATGGCGAAGGCGATGGGGTCGTCGGGGCGAACAAAGCTGGGGTCGCGCGTCATCACCTCTTCCACTTTGACCCGAGAGAGGTCCTTGTGGACCCCGGCCGCGTGAAGCACCAAATCCCGGTTGGAAAGAATTCCCACCATTTTTTTGTTTTCGTAGACCAGAACACACCCTTTTTTATCTTTTTGAAAGATGTCGATGATCTTTTGAACCGAATCGTCGGGACTGCACACCAGCAGGTCGAGGCCGGTCAACAGTTCGGAAACGGGCTCGTTCAACAGCGCGTCTTGGAAAACGTTTCCTTTCCGCCGGGAGGCCGGGATATCCCGTTTCATAAGCGAGTGCAGGCACTGGTCGCAGTGGTCGGCGCCCAGGGGGGGTTCGTAACCGCAGAAAGGGCAGGAAGTTTTCATGGAACCGTCCAAGTGGAATTGTCGTACAAAAGAGTCTTGAGAGTGCCGGGGCCTTTCTTTTTTGTGATCTCCGCGATTTGATTGTTCATGAGATCGTCGTACGTCGGTTTCTCAACGCACCGAAACACGCCGAAGGGCACCGGGAAGTCCGGGTACACCAGCTGGGTCAACAAATACGCGTGGTTGGGCCGTGGATCGGTTTCGTCGTGAATGAGAAGATTTTGGGTTGTCTTTCCATCGAACGGCACGATCTCAGGATGCAGTCCGTTCAGTCGGATCGCTCTTTTGTTGTCCGGCCGACCGAACACCAGGGGTTTGCCGTGTTCCAAATAGACCATCCGGTCTTCCCGGGTGTCTCGCCCGGTGACGGGGGCGTGGGCCTTATCGTTAAAAATAATGCAGTTCTGATAAATTTCGATGAACGATACCCCTTTGTGCCGCATGGCCCGTTCGAACATGGCCCCCATGTGGCGGGGGTCGGTGTCCAACGTGCGAGCGATGAACGTGGCTTCCGACGCGATGGCCAAACACAGGGGGTTGATGGGATGTTCGATGGACCCGTAGGGAGACGATTTGGTCACCTTTCCCGCGGGCGAGGTGGGGGAATACTGCCCTTTGGTCAGACCGTAAATTTGGTTGTTCACCAGGAGAATATTGAAATTCAAGTTCCGGCGCATGGCGTGGAGAATGTGGTTGCCCCCGATGGACAACCCGTCGCCGTCGCCCGTGATCACCCAAATGGACAGGTCTTTGTTCACGCACCGCAATCCGGTGGCCACCGTGGGCGCCCGGCCGTGGATCGTGTGGAATCCGTACGTGTTCATGTAGTAAGGAAACCGCGACGAACAGCCGATGCCCGACACGAAAACATAGTTTTCTCGGGGAATCTCAAATTTGGCCAAGGTTTGTTGAACGGTTCCTAAGATGGAGTAGTCCCCGCATCCGGGACACCAGCGGACCTCGGCTCCGGAAACGAAATCGTTTTTCGTGTATTTCGGTCGAGAGGCCGAAACCGGCAAATCGATTTCCATTAGAGAATCTCCTCAATGGCCTGCCGGACTTCCGAAACAAAAAATGGAATGCCTCGAACCCGGTTGAGCCCCACGAACCGCGTGGCGATTTCTGGAAACCGGTTTCGTAACAGCATGAGAAGTTGCCCCAAGTTCAGTTCAGGGATTAAAATCCGTTCAAAATTTTTCAGAACCTCTCCCGTATTGGTGGGGAACGGGTTCAAGTAACTTAAATGGGCTTGGGCCACGGGCCCCTGACCGGCGGCGTTCACCTCGTCCACCGCGGCGTGGATGGTTCCGAACGTGGATCCCCACCCCAACACCAACACCTTGCCTTGCGACGGCCCGCGAACGCCGAGCGGAGGAATATCCTGGGCGACCCGCGCCACCTTGTCCGCCCGGATCAACACCATTTTTTCGTGGTTGTCCGGGTCGTAGCTCACGGATCCTGAAATATTTTGTTTTTCAAGGCCCCCGATCCGGTGTTCCAACCCCGGGGTTCCCGGAAGAGCCCAAGGACGCGCCAAAGTGCGGGGGTCCCGTTGGTAGGGCTTAAAGGTTCCCGCGTCGGAGGCGGTGGGATGGGCCGCCCGAAGGGAGGGCAGATCATCGATGTCCGGCAATTTCCAGGGTTCGGCGCTGTTGGCCAGATATCCATCGGATAAAAAGACCACAGGCGTCATGTGGGACATGGCCAGACGGCAAGCTTCCACGGCCATGTCGAAAGAGTCCGCCGGACTGCGAGGGGCCACGACGCAAAGAGGCGACTCCCCGTTGCGGCCGAAAAGAACTTGAAGGAGGTCTGTTTGCTCTGTTTTTGTGGGCATCCCGGTCGAAGGACCGGTGCGTTGGACGTTGATCACCACCAAGGGCAGTTCGGTGATGACGGCCAAATTGAGCGCTTCGGATTTTAAGCACAGTCCCGGGCCCGATGTCCCGGTGACCCCCAAGGCGCCGCCGAAACTGGCCCCGATGGCCGACCCGATCGCGGCAATTTCGTCTTCCGCCTGAAAGGTTTTGACGCCGAACTCTTTGTGTTTTGACAGGCCTTCCAGAATCCCCGACGCCGGGGTGATGGGGTACGATCCGTAGAACAATGTTTTTTCGGCCCGAACCGCCGCCGCGATCAGGCCCAAGGCCGTGGCCTCGTTGCCAGTGATTTTTCGATAGGTGCCCGACTCCAGCTTGGAGGGGAAGATTTCAAAGCGGGTGGGCATCAGTTCGGTGATGTCGGCGTGGTTGTACCCCGCCTTAAGCGCCGCGATGTTGGCGTTCACGAATTCCGGTTTTTTTGAGAACTTTTGGGTGATCCATTCTATGGTGTGGTCCAGTTTGCGGTCGTAGAGCCAAAACATGAGGCCCAACGCGAAGAAGTTTTTGCAACGCTCTTTTTCCGACGCGCGCAGGGGGTGCTCTTTCAGGGCGTTGGTCGTGAGGTCCGAAAGGGGCACTTTAATCGTTTGCCAGTCCCGGAGGCTTCCGTCGTCAATGGGGTTTGCGGCGTAGGCCGCTTTTTCCAGGCCGTCTTTGTCAAAGGCGTTTTCATTTAAAATGAGCAGGCCGCCCTTTTTAACGTGGTGCAAATTGACCTTGAGCGCGGCGGGGTTCATGGCGATGAGAACGTCGGCCCGGTCCCCGGGGGTGAAAACAAGACCGTCGGAAAATTGGAGCTGGAAACTGGACACCCCCGGCAACGTGCCCGCGGGCGCGCGGATTTCGGCGGGGAAGTCCGGGATGGTGGCAAAATCGTTGCCCATCACGGCCGTGGTGTCGGTAAACTGGTCTCCGGTCAACTGCATCCCGTCTCCCGAATCCCCCGCAAACCTTACAGTGGCCAGGGCCGTTCGGCCCTTTTTCACACGGCCAGACTCCACCGGGGAATGAGGGGTGTTTGCGGGAGTTGGAGGATTGTTCGCGGGGGGGGTCATCCGCCTTCTCTTTGTTCCGCGATTTGGTGGGGGTTGGGGGGGAGATTGTATACTTCGCCTGGGTAAAATTCGGCCAGGAACCGAACCAGGGTTCGCACGCTCAACACATTCACCAACTGCTGTTTTTCGTTCACCAACGGGATGTGATAAAAATCCTGTTCGGCCATCAGGTCCACGGCGCGACCCACGGTGTCGTCCTGGCGGAGGACCACCGGGTCTTCGGACATGAAATCCGAAATGGGCCGGGCCCAATCCACGGGCTTGTTAAGAATTTTTTGGGTCAGGTCGGATTCGGTGAACATGCCCACCACGCGCTTTTTGTCGGACACGACAATGTAGGCGGACTTGTTGTCGCGCATGATCTGAACGGCCCGTTCCACCGACGTGGTGGGCGGAGCCTGAATCAACCGGGGATTAATAATTTCCCCGATTTTCTTTTCCTTAAGCCGTCGTTCCGAAGTGGACGTCATGGTCATGAGTATTCTATAACTTTTTAAAGAGAACGGGCTTTCCGACTGGCGTCGTCCGTGCGGGCAAGGGCGTTGGAGGGCGCCATGGGCGCCAAGCCTCGCTGCACAGACCTTGATTTCCAATGATGCCATCATCAGATTTCAAGGGGGGAATCCCAGTTAAACGTTGACACACCAAACCCAGAAGCCCGACTTTTTTATACAATTCCTCTCTTTCTGAACCTAAGGAGGAGCTGTTATGGCCCATCCGTTGGCGAGCGAATTGAACGGTGTTATTCAAAAAGACGCGCCGGAACTTTATTCCATGTTGTCGAGTTTGGGGCGAGAATTTTATTTTCCCAAGGGTATATTGACCCAGACCGCCGAGGCTCGGCAGAAAGCCAAAAAGTTTAACGCCACCATCGGTATCGCCCGGGAAAAGGGCGAACCGATGTCGTTGCCGGCGGTCATGGACCTTTTGCCGAATTTTTCTTCCCAGGAAGCGCTGAATTACGCCCCCTCCTTCGGTGCGCTGGAACTTCGCCAGGCCTGGAAAAAAGAATTGCTCGAAAAAAATCCCTCTTTGACCGCCGATTCGATCGGATCGCCGGTGGTGACCTGTGGAATTACGCACGGGCTGAGCGTGTCGGCGGACCTGTTTGTGGACGCCGGCGACGTGGTTTTCGTTCCGGACCAGTTGTGGGAAAACTACAACATGGGGTTCGGCCTGCGCCGGGGCGCCCGCATGGTTCGGTATCCGTTGTTTTCGGCGGCGGGAGGGTTTGACACCGACGGGTTCGCCGCGGCGCTTCGGGCCGTTAAACCCGGCGAGAAAGCCCTTGTCCTCCTCAATTTCCCGAACAATCCCACGGGTTACACTCCCACAGAAACCGAGGCCGAGGCCATCGCCAAAACACTGGCGGAGTTGGCCCAAAGCGGCCGTCGGTTTGTTGTCTTGTGCGACGACGCCTATTTTGGATTGGCCTATGAGCCGGCCGTCGCCAAGGAATCTCTTTTCACAAAATTAATCAATCGGCACCCTAACCTCTACCCCGTCAAGTTGGACGGGGCGACCAAGGAAGATTTTGTGTGGGGGTTTCGGGTGGGATTTATGACGTTTCCCGGCCCGGCCATAGTCGCGGAGGCCATGGAAAAAAAAGCGGCCGGGGCCGTGCGCGGCGCCATCTCCAACGTGTCCCAATTGTCCCAAAGCGTCTTGTTAAAGGCCATGGCCTCTCCGACTTACAAGCAGGACAAACGGCGCAAGTTTGACCTCATGAAAGGCCGTTACGACGCGGTGAAAGCGGTCCTCTCCAAACCGGAATACGCCGAGGTGTGGACCCCTTATCCGTTCAACTCCGGCTACTTTTTCTGCATGAAACTGAAGGGGTTGAACGCCGAAACCTATCGGCTTTATTTGTTGGAAAAACACGGCGTGGGCGTGATCGCAACGGCTCCGACGGACGTGCGGGTGGCGTTTTCCTGTTTGGAGGCGGGCGAGGTGGAACCGATGTTTTCGCTCATGCGCCAAGCGGCGCTGGAACTGCGTAAAGATCCCGCGGCGTCGGATTTAAAGAAGCACGCGGACGCGTTTCAAGACTAACCACCCTCATCGACTCGGGCAAGGAGAAATTTATGGGAAAAGTGAAATTTAATTTTAGCGCCGGTCCGGCGGTTCTGCCGGAAGCAGTGTTGAAGGAAGCCGCTCAGGCGGTGGTGGATTGCGGGGGAACGGGTCTGTCGATTTTGTGCATGAGCCACCGGGGGGGAACGTATGAGGCCCTCCACATGGAAGCGCTGGCGAACCTGCGGGACCTGTTGCGTGTGCCGGACGATTTCGCCATTCTGCTTTTGCAGGGCGGGGCCACCCAGCAATTTTCCCAGGTGGCCATGAATTTGGCCCAGGGAAAACCCGCTGATTACACGTTAACCGGGCAATGGGCCGAAGGGGCGTTTAAGGAAGCCGGAAAAGTGGCGGCGGTTCGCGTGGCGGCCGACAGTCGAAAAGTTCAACCGGCCCGGGTTCCCCTGGCGTCGGAAATCAAAGTCGGCGCGGACGCGGCCTATCTCCACATCACGACCAACGAAACCGTGGACGGCATTCAGTGGACCTCGTTACCGGATTCGCCGGTTCCCCTGGTGGCGGACATGAGCTCGGACATCATGAGCCGGGACATTCCCTGGAACCGTTTTTCTTTGGTCTACGCTGGCGCCCAAAAAAATTTGGGTCCCGCCGGGGTGACCGTCGTCATCGTCCGCAAAGACGTCGCTGAAAAAGCGCCCTCAGCGCTTCCGGCCATGTTGCGGTATCAAACCCACGTGGAAAAAGATTCCCTTCACAACACCCCGCCGTGTTTTTCCATTTACGTGTTGGCCCTGGTCACCCGGTGGGTGAAAGCCCAAGGCGGCGTGGCCGTCCTGGAACAACGCAACCGCGCCAAAGCGGCAAAATTGTACGCCGCCATCGACGGGTCCGGATTTTATCGCGGGACGGCCGATAAGGCGTATCGGTCTATCATGAACGTCACGTATCGGTTGCCCAACGAAGATCTGGAAAAAACCTTCGTGAAAGAAGCCGAGGCCGCGGGGTTGTCGGGCTTAAAAGGCCATCGGGTCGTGGGCGGGCTTCGGGCGTCGATTTACAACGCCATGCCGGAATCGGGCGTGGACGCGTTGATCCAATTCATGAAAGATTTCCAGGGGCGCCATTCCTGAAAACCCCGACCCAACGGCGATGAAACTCGTGAACGCGGGGATGGCACAGGATGTCACGGGCACGAAGGGGCCGGCGCAGGGTTAAGCCGTCCAGCCGCCGGCACCGGCTGAGGGCCACGTAGGTTTGGCCGTGGGCGAAGGCTCCGGTGCCCAGGTCCACCGCCACGTTTTCGTAGGTTTGGCCCTGGCTTTTGTGGATGGTAATCGCCCACGCCAGCTTGAGGGGCATTTGTTCGAAGGTCCCCACCACCGACGGTGTGATTTCTTTCGATTTGTCGTCCAAACGATAGACGTGTTTTTCCCACACAACAGGGCGAACGTCATGGGTTTCGTCGCCGATCCTCACGCGGACATGATCGGTACCCAAATACGTCACTTCGCCCACATCCCCGTTCACCCACTTTTTTTCCGGATCGTTGCGGACCATCAACACTTGAGCGCCCTGTTTGAGCGCGAGGTGTTCATCAGTGGGGTAACTGCTTTCTTCGAAGTCTCCCTCCACGCGGGCCGCGTAGGTTTGGGCGGGGCCCCGAATAGCGTTTAGTCGGGCGGTGTTGATGTCTCGGGCGATTGCGTTGGTGGCGGTCAGCACAAGGGGATGCCCGGCGGTGTCCGATGCCGGGCGGATTCGGTCGTTGAGCGCGGCCAAATCAGCGGATGTCGTTGACCCGTTGCGCACACGGTTGAGGAGGTCCACAAACCTGGGGTCGGACACCTGGCGGAACACCTTGGTCAGTTCCAGTCCCACGGGGTTCAATTTTTGCCACGCGTCGCTATCGAAAAAGAACGGGCCGGGGAACCGCTCGGCGAACACGGATTCCAGCCCCCGCTCGACCACCGGCGGAAGTTGGAACACGTCGCCGAACAGCAACACCTGCACGCCGCCAAAAGGAGCGGGGTTGTTGCGTGTGATCCGCAGGGCCCGGTCCACCGCGTCGAACACGTCGGCGCGCACCATGGACACCTCATCGATGATCAGGCACTCCAATTTTTCAATCACCTTCCGGTAGCGTTTGGCCTTCTTGACCTGGGCGGGTTCCAAAAAGTGGTGGGGAAAACCAAAAAAGGAGTGGAGGGTTTGCCCGCCCACGCGGAGAGCGGCAATCCCGGTGGGCGCCAGGGTGACATGTTTGCGTTTAGTGGTCGATTTGAAATGGTGGAGCAGTGTGGATTTGCCCGTTCCCGCCCGGCCGGTGACGAAAACAGACCGGCCGGACTGTTCCATCAAAGTCAGAGCGGTCTGGAATTCGTCCGTGATCTCCAGGGGTTGTGGACCCCGTGTCAGGGCAACGGTCGTCGGGCCCGACGTCATGTTACTTTGTGGCGCGATTGGTTGAGGAGCGCCACCTTACCGCGGCCAATTCCCCTTGGCGGGCTTCGTCGGCGGCTTCGCCCAAAATCCGCGCCGCTTCTTGAGGCGCGTGGAACCCCATGGAATTTTCGGCCGCCACATAATCCAATCGCCATTGGGCCCGCCGTTGGGCCGCGAAGGCGGCTTGCAAATCGGCGGGTTGGGCGCCCTCTTTCTTGGCTTGAGCGATGGCGTCGAACTGGTCCATCAAGGCCCGGGCCGCCCGTTGCAACAAGCCCTGGTTGCGTTCTTGAATCACGTCCACCCGGGCTTTCAGTTCCTCTTCCGATGATCGGTGGCAGGTTTGGCAAGCGCGGTTGACGTTCAGCAGGGGGCTGCGTACCCAGTGGTCTGACACTTTAGCGGCGCCGTCGCGCATGTAGGGCATGTGGCAGTCGGCACAGGAGACCCCGCTGCGGGCGTGGATTCCCTGGCTCCACAGTTCAAATTCCGGGTGTTGAGCCTTCAACACCGGCGCGCCGGTTTCGGCATGGACAAAGTCCGAAAAAGGCGTTCCATCGGGAAACCGCGTGTCGTTCCAGTGTTTTTCCGAATTTTCCATTTTAAGGCCTTGGCTCCAAGGGTACGTCAGGGGCATTTTGGTTCCGCAATAATATTCCACGTGGCATTGGCCGCACACAAACGACCGCATTTCCGAACGGGACGCCTCAGCGTTGGGATCGTACGGGGTTTTTCGGTCACCGGCGCGCCATCGTTCGATGGACGAGAAGGGGGGAATCGGCGCGGTGGATTCGGCCAGCGACTGAATACCTTTAATGAAGCCCGGCCGAGTCACCCGAAGTTTCATGGTGGCCGGGTCGTGACAATCCACGCACGACACGGGGTGCGCGTGGCCGGAATCGTGAAGGGCCTTGTTTATTTCAGCGTAGGTGAGGGTGTAACTTTTTTCAAATCCTTTCATGGCGTCGCCGTCGCCCAGGGAACGGTAGAGGGGCATCACCGACGCGTGGCAGTGCAGGCAAGATCCGGACTGGGGTTTGGTCAGCCGTTGAGTGGCTTCTTGGTCGACCAGCATGTAGGAGTGCCCTCTTCGGTCTCGGTAATCAATGGAAAAGGCATAGCCGGCAAAAAGACGTTTTAGCCAAGGGTCCCGATCCATTTTTTCCTGGGGCATGGCCTCGCTGCCGCCGTGCCCGCCGAACCGCGTGCGGGTGGTTTGGGCGGTGAGCTTGTACGAATCGTATTCTTTGGGCCAGTTGATGCCCCATTTGGCCGGGTCGGTATCGTTTTCCGTCACTTCGACGAGGCGCACGTAGGGTCGACGTGCCTCGCTTTTCCTTTCGAAAATATTGACCAATAGGGCCGCCACCAGCGCGGCGCCCACGGCCGCGCCCAAACCGATCAGAGCCACGACGGGTAGTCCTTTGAGACGGCTGAAGAGATTGTTCATGGTGCGGATTCCTCCTGGGTCGATGGGTGTTCATAACGGCCCATGCCCGCGCGGGACCCATGTCCCGCGGTGGCATGGCAATGAACGCACTGAAAGCGGGGGTCTTTGTCGGTGGGGCGCATGTCGTGAACCATGTCCCTGTGGCACCGAACGCAATTGTCCTGCAAAATTTTTGAGCCGCTTTTGGAAATAACGATGGGTTCGGGAAAGTCCTGAAACGTAAAACCCTTTGAATGCCGATAACCGTTGTCGCTTTTGGCGATGTATTTGGCCGGGAAGGTTTGAGGCAGATGGCAATCGACGCAGGTGGCCGAGGTGTGGTGGCTGGCTTTTTGCCACGCGTCGAACCAGGGTCCCATAATGTGGCAGTTGAGACAGGCCCGGGAGTCGGTTTTGAAATATGAAAATCCTTCCGCGTAGCGGAAAGTAAAAAGGCCTATCCCGGCAAACACACCGATGGCCACTGACGTCCACCCCAGACCGGTGATCCTCATGAACGCGATTTTAAGAAATTAAACAGGAGATAAGGAAGAATTTTTTTTTGAAGAATGCTAGAATGACGTCCCTATGAAATCCCTTCAACGCGCCAAAATTCGTCGGGCCCGGATTGGGGACGTGCGGCCCATGCACAAGATGTTGGGCCTGTTTTCCGAACGGCGGGAACTGTTGCCCCGGGCCATATCGGAACTCTACGAAAACATCCAGCAATTCCATGTGGCTGACGACGGAGGGCGGTTGGTGGGCTGTTGTTCGTTGGCGGTGCAATGGGACAATTTGGCCGAGGTGAAGGCCTTGGCTGTGGATCCGGACCGGCAGGGGCAAGGTATCGGTCGGCGGTTGGTGGACGCCTGCCTCGACGACGCACGGGCCCTGGGCATCACGCGGGTGTTTGCGTTGACCATGAAAGACGGATTTTTTTCGAAAATCGGCTTTCGCCGGGTGGAAAAGAATCATTTGCCTCACAAGGTTTGGACGGAGTGCGTGCGGTGCCCGTATTTCCCCGAGACGTGCGTGGAAATTGCCATGGTCAAAGATCTCGGCGGAGTGCCTCCGGCTCCGGCGTTTAAGGCGGGCGATTTGCCGTCCGACGGCACCGTGCCGGTGGAACCGGAAGGGTTCGCCCCGGTAAAATCGTCAAGTGAAAAACGCCGTTCTCGTCGATAAAAAAAATGTTGACCACCGCGCAGCGATGTTGTAGCATGTCGCCCATGTTTGGAGCACACACCTCATTCCCCAAATCCAAGACCGTCGTTCGCCGTTGGTACCGGGTGGACGCGGACGGCGTTTCCCTGGGCCGGTTGGCCGCCATGAGCGCGAACCTTCTGCGCGGAAAAGGGAAAACGTCGTTTGCCTCCCATGTGGATCAGGGAGACGGCGTGGTGGTTATCAACGCCGCCAAGGTGGTTTTGACGGGAAACAAAAAAACCCAAAAAATGGATTTTCGCGCGTCTGGTTACCGCGGGGGCCAAACCCTGATTCCCTACGAACGATTGTTGAAGGACAAGCCCGAACGGGCCGTGGAATTGGCGGTGAGCGGAATGCTTCCAAAAAACCGCCTGCGGTCTCGGTTCATGCGGCGGCTGAAGGTGTTTCGCGCCGACGAAGGCGCGGTTCAATATCCCATGGCCCATGTTGTGGATACAAAAAACCCAAAAATCAAGTCCGGCGGCCCTTATGTGTTGGCCGCCGCCAAGTAACCCCCTCTGAGAGGCAGTCCCGATGACCGAAGCCACCCTTGAAGTCACACGACAAAAACCCCTGTGGGCCACCGGCCGGCGCAAGTCCGCTGTGGCGCGCGTGCGCGTGGTTCCGGGCGAGGGACGCGTGGTGGTGAACGGGAAAACCGTGGAAGATTTTTTTGGCGGCAACGAACGGCAAAAAGCGGCCGTGATGGCTCCTTTTCATTTGGGCAAAACCTTGGCCTCATTCGATTTGTTCATCAGCACGACCGGCGGGGGTATCACCGGCCAGGCGGATGCCATTCGGTTGGGCATTTCCCGGGCGATGGTTGAGATGGATCCTTCGCTTCGGACCGCCTTGCGCGCCAAAGGCTTTTTAACCCGCGATCCCCGCGAGGTCGAACGCAAAAAGTCCGGCCAGCCCAAAGCCCGTAAACGCTACCAGCACTCCAAACGGTAATCGGTCCGTCGGTCCAGGATCGACGGCGGCGATCGGGCGGATTCCATTCATGTCGGCCCTCTCCTTGTTTTCTCGCGCGGAAGACCTCCTTTCTCAGGGTCGGAACCTGCGTGCACATCGGCTTCTTGTTCAATCCCTTCGATTTCCCATTGATTTATTTCTGAAAGCGGAAATTCTTTCCAACGACGCCGAAGCGCTTCGCGCGTTGGGGCGGTTTCAGGAAGCGTTGGGGCGTTATTGTGCGGCTCAAAAAATTTTCCAGCAGTTGGGGGTTTTGAGCGAAGAAGTATCTGCACGTTTAGGCGCCAGTGCCTGTTTACGAATTTTAGGGTCTTACGACAAGGCGATGAAATTGTGGAGCGATTTTTTGTCAGGGCGTTCCGTGAAACTTTCTTCGACGGCTCTGGCCCCGCTTCGAGCCGAGGTGGAGTTGGAACGTGCCCTGGTGGCTCGGGGGCAGGGCCGATTTGCGGCGACCCGATCCCACGTACGAACCGCGTTAAAATTATTGAAATCTTGCCCAAGGCAAGATCGGGCCGCAAAGATCCAACACGCCCACTGGATTTTGGGCGGGGTGGAACGATTTTCCGGTCGGTTTGCCCCATCGGCAAGGGCGTTTCACACGGCGGCGGAACACGCCCACGTGTTGCGCGACAAGTCCGCCGAAGCTTTTGCCCTGTGCGGGTTGGCTGGTGTTCAACGGGTGTTGGGGTTGGATCGTCTTTCATCGAACAACTACCGTCGGGCCCATTCGCTGTTAATTCAATGGGGTGATCCCTTCGGCCAAGCCTACGGTTTGTGCGGCCAGGCCAACGCGTTGCGGACGTTTGGGTCCGCGGCCGATTCAATCGACTTATACCGCCAGTCGGCCCGGCTGTATCGCCGGCTGGGGGACCAAAGCAGTGAAGGGTTTGCCCACTGGGGATTGGGGGGAAGCTTTCGGCGGTTGAAAAAGTTTTCGCGTTCGTGGACGTCCTACCAAAAAGCCCTTCGGTTGTTTTTGACATCCAAGGACGATCGGGGCGTGGTGATGGCCCATTTGGGGGTTGCCCGTTGGTGGGAAGATCGGAGTTATGTTCGAGAGGCCGTTTTATCGGCCCGTCGAGCCTTGGCGACGGCGAAACAGACACGATTGCCCTACGAGACCGCCTTGGCGCGCTACGAAACAGGGCGGATCCTTAAATCCGGACCGGCCGCCGGTTCGGCGTGTGTTTACGTTCGGTTCGGGATCCCGCCTCCTGCCCTCTCCCGAAGGCTGTTCGTCCCCTCTTGGGGCAAGATGTTCCATGAAGGCGTTTGGTAAAATCGGGTCCGAAGGCGGTATGAGGTGGGATAAAGGAGAAACCATGCGATTTTTAGTGACCGGTGCGGGCGGGTTGATCGGAGCGAACCTAGCGTTGTCGTTGGAGTCCCGGGGGCACGAGGTCCACGCCTTAGACCACTTCGACGTGGGTCGGCGGGAAAACTTGGCGGATTTCCGCGGCGTCATCCACACGGGGGATATTCGTAACTTTCAATACGACGGTTTGGGTCGTCTGGACGGAATTTTTCATCAAGCCGCCATCACCGACACCACGGTGATGGACGAAGAGCTGATGATGTCCGTGAACGTGGGCGCTTTTATTAAAATTCTGGAGTTTGCCCAGCGGACCGGTTGTCCCAAAGTGGTGTATGCTTCCAGCGCGGCGACCTACGGCAAAGGCGCTCCCCCCAACCAAGAAGACCAACCTCCTCGCCCGGCCAACATATACGGTGTCAGCAAAGCGGAAATGGAAAAGGCCGCTCGGGCCTTTACCTCGGCCCATCCCGGCGTGCGGGCGGTGGGACTTCGTTATTTTAACGTTTACGGGCCCCTGGAATTTCATAAAAAGGCCGCCGCCAGCATGGTTTACCAACTTTACCGCCAGATGGCCGATGGAAAAAATCCCCGCATTTTTAAGTGGGGCGACCAATATCGGGATTTTATTTACGTGAAAGACGTGGTGGAGGCCAACTGGAAGGCGTTTGAGTTTCCGGGCGGCGGGGTGTTCAATGTCGGAACCGGAAAAGGGACCTCATTTAACCAAGTGATCGCTATCCTGAACAAAGCCCTGGGCACCCAACGGGGAACGGATTATTTCGACAACCCTTACGGGTTTTATCAAGACGCCACCCGCGCCGATACAGTTCAGGGCGAGAACGTGTTAGGTTGGAAAGTGAACTATTTTCCCGAAACCGGAATTCCCGATTACGTGGCCTGGCTCCGTTCGAAAGAAAAGACCCCGATCTCTCGCTGACTATTTATTTTTGCGGATCACCAGGGCATTTTTCTTGACGATGATGGTCGTCATTGCCAGTTCTGTTATGACCACATAAACCAATGCGGTCCCGTAGAGGGCAGGAGCCGACATCCACCTGTTGGAATACGCGATCGATCCGCCCGCCATTACAAGCAATGAGGTTAAAATTGAAATAATCAGAAGTTCGGTTCGATGGACCAAAAACAGCATTTCTCCGCAGGTGGTGCAGTCGATGGATTGATACGGTGTCACAATGCTCATGACCTGAACAAACGTCACCGGGCCTTTGCATTTTGGACAAGATGCTTTTGGTAAAAAGTCCATGGCCCTCCTATTTACCCCCAATTTATATTCTTGTCAATGGGAAATTTGGCATTTTAGCTGTTGCAAGTAAATAGAAATGTCCGCTTTTGCATTTTTTAGAAATGTCCGCTTTTGGGTTTCAAAGTTCTTTTTCCTCCGTTTTTTTGGGGGGCGGCCAAAGGCCCGCCGCTCTTCGTTTTTTTGGCCCATGACGACAAACTCTCGATCACTATCGGAAGCAGGTGAAGAGATAAAATGGAATAGTGCCGATGGCCCAGCCCCCATGAACCTGTCCAAAGGGGGGATGGGCCTGGACCCCGTTTTTTCCTTAACCCGCATTTTTTTTACACGATTTCGTCATGAAGTCTTTTTGGGTGCCGAGGAATCATAGGCTCACCTTCACCCGGCACACGCATAGGCAAGAGTCCCAGGACGAGGCTTACAAGAGCTTTTTGGTCGTGGGGGGTGGTTGGGCCTGGGTGGCCGTTCTGTCAGGGCTCTGAAGCGAAGGTAGGCCCCTTTAAAGCGAATGTGTGGTGCCATCGAGTCTCATTTCGAGCATGACCTTGTCATGGGGGCGGACGCGAAGAACCTGTCCCGGGAGAATTTGAAAGAACCGGTTTTCCAGTCTCAGAGTGAAATCGTTGGAGACCACCCGTTCTCGACGAACAGAGAGGATTTCATCGAGCCGATGAATGCTCAGCAGCGGGCGATGGACATCGATGGCGCTCCGTGGCATGACGGCGAAGCGGGCGTTGTGGGCGGGGATGTATGTCCGACGGAGAAAGTCGTTAGCTTCCGCCATCGATGAAATGCCTGCCAGCCGGAGTTCTTTGACAAGACGATCTTGGTGCGTTTTAAAACCCCGTTCCACCCGGCCCTTGGCCTGGGGACTTAAGGCGAAGATCATCTCAATGCCCAACTCTCCCATGGCACGAGTGAATTGGGTGAGGGGTTGCCCGTCCCGGAGACTTTCGTCGACAGACGCCTGCCGATTGACCTTGTAGATGGAGTCTCTGTCGACATATAAAGCGAGGGGCCGGCCATTCTGGAGCAAATAGCTTTTTGCGGACGCCAGCAGATTGAGGGTATCTTCGACTGGAATGAACGCGCCCCAGAGAATACGGCTGGTGGCATCGTCGATAAAGATCAAGAGTGCGCACCGCGGCCCGCGACCTTCAAACCAATCGTGATCGCTTCCGTCGAGCTGAACCAATTCGCCAACGGAGGCGCGGCGTTCCCGCCAGGCACGATGGACCGCCCCTGCGTATGCGGATGCCACAACCCGTTTTCGATCATTCCTCGGCGGAGGATTGACGTGGACAGGAAGATCTTGTTGATGCTTTCAAGCTTTCATTGGCCAATGTCGGGCCAAAGTCCAGATAGGTTGTGCGAACGATACCGAGCGCTTTGTCCAGCCGCCCCGACGGGAGCTGGTGATTGGAGGGCTGGCCGCGGAGTCTGTGCCGGAGGCCTTTGGCCCCCTCCCGCGTCTGACCTGCCTGCACAGACGTCGCGGACCTGACGGGTGCTCAGTTTTAGGAGGCTTCCGGGGCGCGGGGAGGGTGCGGGTTTTATCAAGCGCACCCGCGCCGTCAGTTCAGGCGAGGACGTTGGTTGAAGTGTATTTTCGGAAACCGGCTGTGTGGCCGGCCGGGCGGGAGGAAAAGACCCCGATCTCTCGCTGCTATTTATTTTGGGATCACGGCTTTTCTGCATGGGTCCGGGGCCCGGGGGAGGGCGGGAGCCGCCCCCGTGGGAATCGGGCGCGTCCGCCCGCCTTCAAGCGGGTTAAAATTGAACAGAGTTCGGTTCGTGGCCAAAACAGCATTTCTCCGCAGGTGGTGCAGTCGATGGATTGTCGGTGTCAATGCCTGACCTGAACAAACGTCACCGGGCCTTTGCTTTTGGACAAGATGCTTGGTAAAAGTCCGCTCCTATTTACCCCCAATTTATATTCTTGTCAATGGGAAATTTGGCATTTTAGCTAGCCAGGCGATGGAAAAAGGGGTAGAATGAAGGACTGCCCCGTCGTCGTGGGGCGTCAACTTTAAAGAGAGGGATTATGGCCATTTCGTCAACATTTACACCGCCGACGGAAGTCTCGTATTCAAAAATCGATGCGCTTCCCCCCATTTCTAAACTGATGGGTTATGCGTCGCCGGATGTGAAGAAAAGCGTTTTCCAGTTGCTCAACACCGCAATTCCTTTCGCCCTGATGTGGGGCGCGATGTATTTTAGTTTGGCTTATTCTTACTGGATAACGCTGGCTCTGTCGGTGCCGACGGCTCTTTTGTTGGTCCGTCTGTTCATTGTTCAGCACGATGCGGGGCATGGTTCTTTTTTTAAGTCGCACAAGGCCAACGACCGGGTGGGGTTTTGGATCGGCCTTTTGACATTGTCACCTTACCATTATTGGCAAAAAACCCACGCCATCCACCACGCATCGTCCGGCAACTTGGACAAACGGGGGTTCGGCGACATTGACACGTTGACGGTCCAGGAATATTTGAGTTTGTCCCCTTGGGGGAAATTTAAATATCGGGTGTATCGGCATCCGATCACCATGTTCGTGGTCGGGCCATTTTTTCAGTTCGTTATCTTCCATCGGATGCCCACCAACATCCCCCGTTCGTGGAAACGGGAATGGCGTAGTATTCATCTGACAAACCTGGCGTTGGCCGGTGTGCTGGTGCTGGCGGGATTGACGGGGGGGTTAAAAAATTTCTTGTTGGTTCAAGGGCCCATCACGTATGTGGCCAGCGTGTTGGGAGCTTGGTTGTTTTTTATTCAGCACCAGTATGAGAGTACCTACTGGCGCCACAGTGCGGGTTGGGATTATTTTGATGCCGCCGTGAAAGGAAGCAGTTACTACGTGTTACCCAAAATTCTCCAGTGGTTTACCGGAAGCATCGGACTCCACCACATTCACCATTACAACAGTCGAATACCCAACTACAAACTTCAACAGTGTTACGACGAGAATCCGGAATTTCAAAACGTGACTCGCCTAACTATAAAAACCAGCCTCCACTGCTTTCGTTTGGCTCTGTGGGACGAAGAGAAAAATAAACTCGTCGCTTTTAAAGACCTCGCCCCGGCCGGATCCGGTTCGTAAGAGATTTTAAAAGAAAAATCGGAGGGAGAGGGATTTGAACCCCCGGTGAGCGTAAGCCCACACCGCTTTTCGAGAGCGGCGCCTTCAACCACTCGGCCATCCCTCCAGCGGAGGGCCCGGGTGCGCCGCCTGGCTTCCCTAAGCTCTGCGTGGGTGCCTAAATCTAAAACGAAAAACCACATATGGAGGGATGTCGTCCAGTGGTTTCAGGACTAGCGTCCTTCAACCATTTCCTCGGGATCCAATCCCTCGGTCAGATGTGGTTGCCGGGGTCTTCGACCCGTCCTAAACGTGTGCCCAATGGCACACAGGACCCACTCGGCCATCCCTCCGTAAATGTTAGGGCTAAACTTGATGCGTGTGCTACACAGCTCCGGGAGCACAAAAACGAAACCGAACTCGACGGGTTTCTTCCACCGTTTCAAAGGCCGCTTTAAGGGCATGGTTCATGCTTTGATCAAGAGCCAGCGTGTTCGGGAATTCCTCCATCCAAGAACCAAACACCTCATCACAAAAAGACGGAGCAAGCACCTTAACTCCCTGGAAATCACAAAAGAATTGAATTCCTGGATGAGAAGTCAAATAATCCCTCTTGATGGCCTCATAGACTTGTCTGCCGTCTTCACGGCTCGTTAAAAAATCTCCATACGAGCGCATCGGTATAATTTTCATTGTCGTCAATATTTTATTCCAAATTCGACGTTAGTCCCAAATGAAAATGGGAGACCGGAAGCCAGTAAACGCGTTTTTCCATTGGGATCAATTTGCGCCAATGTGTCAGAAGATCGAATGCTGAGAGCTCCTCTCAGACCGTTAAACACACTCTTGCGGAGGAAATACAATCCATTCCCACCTCTGTGGCCCGCCCGACTCGTTGTGTTGGGTTGGAGGGCCAACTCGATAGCCGCCTGCTCATTGGGCAATTTGGGATAGTTGGATTTCAATGTTCTCAAGAATCCAACGCCAAAATCACATAGGGAAATAGACAGTTCTTTCTTTTGTGGATACTGCTGAATTAAAGTTGCAACCAAAGGCCCGACCTTGGACGGCCATTTCCCGAGATTATGAAGAAACGAGTTGTCCGCCACTTCCGAAAGGGATGCCCCAATCAGGGAAGTCGTTTCTTGAGATAATCCGATCTGTTGAAAAATAGCGTATAGCCTTTTGGAAGCTGTCTCGAACTCTGGCTTATACTGGAAGGCTTCCATCTCGATCAGCCTTGCCTGCTCTCCCGTCTGGGAGCTTTTTCCCGTACCAGGGATAGTCATTGCATTCCCCAAGGCGTAGAAGAAATTAATCCTTTGCAAATAGGTGACGACCTCATTGTTCTCACCAATGATCTTGTATCGACCGAATTCGTGATTGGCAACAATGTGAAAAAACAATTCCGTAATCTCAAAAACAGATAAAAATTCGATCTTTGAAAAATCAAGACGTAGCTCATCCTCCGATACGGAGGGGATGGCCAATAGGCGTTTCATTCTTTCCATATTAAACATGGCCCCTCCCAGGTTATCTCAAGGCCTTATAACTTTCGGCGGCCGGAAAAAGTGCGCCGAAGTTCCCGGTCCAAATCTTTCCTTTTGATGTCTTCCCGCTGGTCCGGGCCCGTCTTGCCTTTGGCTAACCCCAACTTGACCTTGGCATACCCCGAATCTCCAAAATAGATCTCGAGGGGAACCAACGTCAACCCTTTCGTCGTCATTTTCCCCAGGAGACGTTTGATCTCCGCTTTGTGGAGCAAAATCTTTCTTTTTCGGGTCGGAATTTGTTCCACATGCAATGACCCTTGCTTGTAGGGCGCGATGTGGGCGTTCCAGAGGAACACCTCGCCGTTTTCCACCCGGCCAAACCCGTCCGAGATGTTGGCTCCCCCGCCCCGCAACGACTTGACTTCCGGGGCCCGTCAACACCAATCCCCCATCAAACGTCTCCAGGATATGGTATTTGTGAGAGGCCCGCCGATTTCGCGCGACAACGTTCATCTTTTTTCCCGATCCAGACACTGCGCGGGACAGGATTTGAACCTGCACAGCCTTGCGGCCATAAGCTCCTGAGGCTTACGTGTCTGCCAATTCCACCACCCGCGCATTGTCCGGACCGTAATTAAAATGGGGCTACTCGTTCGTGGGGCCGGACCCGGCGACCCGAGCCAATGCCTGCTGAACAACCGGATCGTTGGGGCTCACAACCGCGGCCGCCCGATACTCGTTGGCGGCTTCATCCAGACGTCCCGCTTTTTCAAACAACTGGCCCAAACCGACATACGCGGGACCGTAGTGAGAATCGAACTTAAGCGCTTTCTTGTACCGGCCTTTGGCCTTCCCGGAAGATCCCAGGGACGCGTAGATATCGCCCAACACAGTCCATCCTTCCGCGGATGTTTCGTTTTCGCCCAAAAACTTTTTCGCCGTCTTTTTAGCTTCCCGCTTTTTCCCTTGGGCCAACTGTTCCCTTGCGGCAATCAACTGAGGATCGGGTTCCACAACGGCAATCGGCGGTGTAAACTGAACCGTCGCCGGAGCCGGTCCTTCCTGCGCTTGAACGCGCCCCCCCCCGGTTACGATCAACATCAGCACGCCCATCATTATTTTTTTAAGCATTGGACGCCCGAAATATACCATTTCCTTCGACGGAGGGTCAACCGTTGGACCGCCGAAAAAAAAACGGCCCGGCGCCGTCGAAACGGGCCGGGCCGTTAGTGCGATAAAATTAAACTTATTTCTTTCCTTTCTTTGCTGGTTTTGCGGCGGGCGCCGGGGCGGAGGCTTCCTTGATCAACGCGTCAATTCGGCCCGAAATGCCTACAGCGGCGTTGTTCACTTTTAGGTAGTTGCCGTTCATGTTTTCTTCCATCACGGCGGTCCATTCGGTTTCAATGGTTTTAACGGCGCTTTTAACGGCGGCGGCGTTGGGCCCTTTCATTTTTGCGGCTTTGGCTTTGAGGTCTTTTAGTTTCGCTTCCACAGTTTTGATAGTTTCGTCTGCGGCGGCCTTGGCGGCTTCTTTTCCTGCGGCGATGGCGGCCTGGGCGGTTTCGGCTTTCGCTTTCGCGTCAATAGCTCCGGCCAGAGCGGCTTTGTAATCTTTCGCGTTCATTTTTTCCCGGGCATCGGTCAAGGCGTTCTGGGCCATCCCGAACTCGTTTGCGGCAAAATCCGCCGCGCCCGCTTGAGCCGCTGCGTTCACGGCATTTTCGGCGTCCGCCATTTCCATGGTCGGGGGTTTCGCGCAACCCGTCACCATCAAACCAGCGGCCAACACGCCAACCCAATACGAATAATTTCTCATTTTAGACTTCCTCCTGGAATAAGTGCTTGTTTTTTTAGGGGTTCTGTTTTATAGAACGTGGATCCATTGTCCCAATTCTGAAGACCAAAATCAACGGGTAGGGAGGGTTTCAAATACCATCCGGAGCGGGGGCGGTGTCGGTTCACCCAGGAAAATCAGGCGGGTTTCGTTGATGTGAAAGTTTTGGGTTAAATAAGTTCCCACCACCTGGGCACGAGCCAAGGCCAAAGGGTCCCGGTCGGCGGCGGCCATGGATTCATCGGCATAACCATGGATTCGAATTTTAGCTTCGGGATACCGCCGCAAAATGGTTCCGAGCGCGTCCAACGAACGAAACGATGTCGCCTGCACGATCGCGCTCGCCGGATCGAACGTGATGGGAGGAAACCGGTTGGCGTCGATTTCGTTTTGCAATCGGTTGATGTCTTCTTGTGCCAAAAGGGCCGGGTCCAACTCTTCAGGTTCGGGTTCATCCGAGACCAACGGAATTTCCAAGTCCGCGTCTGAAATTTCCACATCAGGCTCTATGGGAACCCAACTTTCTGGTAAAAAAAATCTCACGCCAATCAGCCCTGTCCATAAAAGAACGTCTTGGCCCTGTTCCGAACCGTTGGCCACCTGCTGAACCCCGGCTTCCACGGCCAGGTCTTGCATGTCGGAGAGGCGAAACGTCAGGCCTGCTCCCACCGAAGCGGTCCAGCCTGTCCGCGAAGAGGCGGCGGGGGCCCCGCCCGAGTTGCGGCTAAATCCCACGCTTCCCAAAACGTAGGGGGTCCACAACCGCGTCCATAAGAAATCACGTTGGGCCCACACCGTGACCGGCGTAAAATCCACCTGGCTCGCCGTTGGAACCGTTGCGTCAAGGGTCATTTGAGCCAGCTGGGCGCCGAAGGACCACTCTTCGGAAGATTGGTAGCCCAGTCGGCCGCCAAACGATGCGGGCCGATCGTGGGTGTCGGCAAAAGATCCCGGAGACATTGTTCCGCCCAGTCCCCCGTGGATGGAGAAAAATACGGGGGACCGGTCTTCTGCCCACCCGGCTAAAGCCGCTAGGGCCGCCGTGAGGGCCAGAAAAATTTTTCTCATAGGAAATTGTCGGCCAATCGCAAAGCGGTCAAACAGGCCTGCACCGTGGCTTCCGGGTCCGCCCGGAGAAACGGCGTGCGCCCCTGGGCCAGATCAAACGCCGTCCCATGGCCCGGCGACGTGCGTATAAAGGAAAGCCCAGCCGTCACGTTGACCACCTCCCGAGCGGCCGCCACTTTCAGGGGGATCATGGCCTGGTCGTGGTACAAGCAGGCCACGAAATCAAACGCGCCCGCCCGGTGTTTGGCCCAGGTCACATCCGCTGGGAATGGGCCCACCGCATTAATGCCTTTCTTGCGAAGAATTTTAACCGCCGGAATCACGGTACGGATCTCTTCGCGGCCGAGCAATCCGTTGTCCCCCGCGTGGGGGTTAAGACCGCACACGACCCAGGACGGTCGACGCAGAGCCCAGGCGGACCGAATCCAACGATCGGCCCTTAAAACCGAATTGACCAAGACCTTGGCCGTCAGCTGACGTGAAACCGCGTTGAGCGGTATGTGCCGGGTCACGAGCAGAGCGCGAAGATTTTTGGCGGTCATCAGCATTTCCACTGGCCCTGAACCGCTCAGGGCGGCCAGCATTTCCGTGTGCCCGGCAAACGGCAGACCCGCCGCCTTAAAGGATTCCTTGGACACAGGGCCCGTGACCACCGCCGCTACCCGCCGGATTTGGGCCAGAGCCACCGCGGTTCGAACCGCCAACGCGGCCGATACCCCACCCACTTTTTGGGGTTTTCCTAAAATCAGCGAAGCGATGTGGGGATGGGGAACATGGAGGACGTTGAGTCGATGGGGACGAGGGTCGTATTCGGAGAGGTTGGTTAAAACAGCGACTTGCGCGGGAGTTTTGCGAAAATGGCGGTGCACAACCCACGCGTCACCGACCAAAACCGGTCGGGCTCGGCGCGTCACCCGTTTGTCTAACGCCGCTCGCGCTCCCACCCACGGCCCGCATCCCGCGGGATCTCCGGTGGTGATGGCTAGGAACGGCTTGCCCATGCCATTACAATCCGGCGAGTTCGTCCGAAGAAACGAGTATCTTGACGTCGGAACTTTTTCGCAGACCGGCCACGAATTCCTCAAAAACCTTTTGTTGGGCTGACCGAAACAAATATTCCCGCAAATCGTTTTCGGCTTGGTCCAGCCGCAGTTTCGAGGCCGGCTTTTTTTCGATCACTTTGATGAGGTGCAAGCCAAACGGTGATTCCACGATTTCGGAAACCTGACCTTCCGCCAAAGAAAAGGCCGCTTTTTCAAAGGCCGGCACCATCTGGCCGCGCCCAAAAAATCCCAAATCGCCCCCGTTAACGGCGGACCCTTTATCGACAGAATGTTTTTCCGCCAACTCTGCGAAATTCGCGCCCTTCTTGACCTGTTTTTGAATGTCTTCCATTTTTTTTCGGATCGCGGCCTTTTCCGACGTTGAAGCCGACTCCCACTTGGACGGCTGTCCTTTCCCATCAACGAGGCTTAACAGAATATGCCGCGCGTGCACCTGCTCGCCCGTTTGGCGAGAAAAATATTTGGCCATGGATTCCAAATCTTTGGCCTCTTCCGGGGTCAGGCCGGCGGGTGTTTTTCCCGCCATTTGCTGGGTTAGGCGATCAAATAAGTTTTTGACCTCCTCATCCGTCGGAGGTTTGACCCGCTGGCGCACGATCTCGCTCGTCAGCTGAACCACGCTCAGTTGGTCGCGGATTCGTTCGGTGAATTTCTTGATATCCAACCCTTCCTCTTTAAGTTCCTTTTGAAACGTGGCCTCGGCTTCTTTCGCAGCGGCGGGATTGGAAACGGCGAGCTCTTTCCAAGCGGCTCCCAGGTCCGGGGCGGACTCATCTTTTTCTCCTTGCGCGGCCATTTGGCGTCGAATAATAATTTGTAAATCCCGCCGGCCATTCTCCGGTAGAAAACGGGTTTTAACCTGCAAAATCCCGTTTTCCAGATCCCGTTGGGGAACTTTGATTTTCTTTTTTTTCGCTTCCCCCTGAAGAATTTTGTCGTCGACCATCTGGTCGAATAATTTTTGGCGGGCTTCTTTCTTGAATTCGTCGGTCCACTTCTCTGCGCCGGGCCCCTCCGGCTGTTGTTCTTGAAAGGTGTCCCAGTTTTTTTGGAAATCGGACAACAGGATGGTTTCTCCGTTGACAACGGCAATGGGCCGGTTTGTCAGTTTGGCGGAAAAAACAGGGGGTGCGGCCAACAATCCAGCCGCCACGATCATCGCGAAATGTTTCAAGGGAACGACCTCCTCAAATAGGTTTATCGGCGTAACTACTTAGCTCCCTCATCCGCCCCTTCGGGGCACCTTCCCCCAAGAGGGGAAGGAAAATACAGATTTTCCCTCTCCTCTTGGGAGAGGGCAGGGTGAGGGAGGTGATTCGTTATTCCTCGGTAATATATCATTATTGTCGCGGGTTGGGTGTTCCGGGCGGATCCGAGGGGGACGGGGCCGTAAACACCACGTCGTTCAACTTTTCTTCGTCGATTCGCACGGTGTGCCGTTCCCGGACGGTGCTAAACCATGTTTGGAGTTTCTGGTTTTCCAAAGATTGACGCAAGGTGGATTTGAGCGCATCGTTCAACGGGCGTCCCGACAGAGGGCGGTCTCCCGTTCGGCGTATGATGTGGAACCCGTAAGGGGACGTCACTACGTCGGAAACCTCCCCTGTTTTCATTTGAAACAGGGCTTTTTCAAATTCCGGCACCAACGAGCCCGGCAACAAATAACCGGCGTCTCCACCCTTAGCGGCGGAGGCGGTGTCTTCCGAATGTTTTTTCGCCAAATCCTCGAACTTGTCGCCCGCCGAAATCCGCTCCCTGATTTCGTCGGCTTGGGCCCGACGGCTCACCAAAATATGCGACGCGCGGACTTCTTTTCCGTTGGACCACAACGTCCGCACCTCTTCGTCGGTGACGTTCAACGGGCCTTTTTTTAAGGATTCGGTGAACTCTTTGACGCGAAGGCGTTCTTTTTCTTCTAGATAACTCAGCCTCAATCGTTCCTGTTGATTTTTGTATTGGCGGTTGAGGTCGGCCAACAACGTTTGGCC
The DNA here is from genome assembly GCA_016715645.1 of Elusimicrobiota bacterium. Taxonomy (GTDB): domain Bacteria; phylum Elusimicrobiota; class Elusimicrobia; order FEN-1173; family FEN-1173; genus JADKHR01. The sequence goes on from JADJZR010000004.1 coordinate 201,188, forward strand.
CTGTTGAGTCGGGGGCCGGTTCTCGGCTTCCGCCAGAATTATTTTGCGCCGGATCAACAGTTCCAGAAGTTCTTTTCGGCCCGATGGGGACTTTAAATAGGTTTGGCTGGAAAACGGCACCCCTTCCACTTCCCTTAAAAACGCCGAGGCCGTGACTGCCCGTGATCCCACCCGGGCCAAAACGGGATCTTTTTTCCCGCAACCGATTGAAAGGGCCAAACAACAAAGAACGAATAGTTGTAACAGCTCAGGCCCCTCACCCTGCCCTCTCCCAAGAGGAGAGGGCAAATCTTTATTTTCCTTCCCCTCTTGGGGGGACCGTCGCAGAGCTCCGGTCACTTGGGGCGGCAGAGCCGCTAATGCGAAGGTGCCCCGAAGGGGCGGATGAGGGCCCTGAGTCGTTACGAATAGTTTTTTATTCATGGGGTCATTTTATCCTTCTTGTGCGGGTGCGTCCAGAGAAAGGGTGTTTAAAAATGACGTCGTCCACCCCACCAAATCGTCCGGCAAGGGTTCTTCGAAACGCAGGCCAAAGGGCGGGCCCGGGAGAAAAGATAATCGCGAGCCGTGGTCCGCCGCTTGACGCAAAATCAGTCTCGGATCCAGGACAGTCTCCTTGGAAAACCGGATTTCCAATCCGTTTTTGACCAGTCCCAGATGGACCACCTGGCGGTTCTGGGCGGCGTGGCGCAGTCTCGCCACGTCAAAGAGTCGAAGCGCGGGTTCGGGCAACCGACCGCACCGGTCTTCCAGTTCAGTGGCCAAACGATCCAATTCGCGGGGCGGCGCGTCCAACAGGCGCTTGTAAAACAGTACCCGATCGGATTCCGAAGGCAACAGGGTGTCCGGCAAATAGGCCGAAACGGGCAGTTCAATGGCCGGGTCCGTTGCGCGCGGAGATGACGGACTGACGTGCCCGGACTTTTGTTTTTCAATTTCTTCGGTAAGAAGTTGGCCGTACAGGTCCAATCCCACGGCGTTCACATACCCATGCTGTTGGGGACCCAACAGGTTTCCGGCCCCGCGAATTTCCATGTCGCGCATGGCCAGCTTAAACCCGGATCCCAACGACGCGAACTCTTTGAGGGCCGACAGTCTCTTTTCGGCTTCCTCGCTCAAGGCGGAGCCTTCGGAATAAAAAAGGAAACAATAGGCTTTCATTCGTTCCCGGCCCACTCGCCCGCGGAGCTGATACAGCTGGGCCAACCCAAAATCTTCCGCCTCTTCCACCACCAGCGTGTTGACGGTGGGGATGTCCAACCCCGATTCGATGATGCTCGTGGCCAACAGGATGTCGTAACGGCGATGGAGGAAATCCCACATCACCTTTTCCAGTTCGGTCCCCGACATTTGGCCGTGGGCCAACGCAATTTTGGCCGTGATCCCATTCTCTTGCAGAGAGTCCAACAGCCAGTGGCGGCGTTTTTCGATGGACTTCACCCGGTTGTGAACGTAAAAGACTTGACCGCCTCGTCGCAGTTCTTGTTCCACTGCCGCCATGACCACTCGGGGATCAAAAGGACCGACGTGGGTGCCGATGGGCAAACGTCCTTCGGGAGGGGTTTCGATCACCGAGAGGCCTTTGATTCCGCCCAGGGCCTGGCCCATGGTGCGGGGAATGGGTGTGGCCGACAAGGCCAGAACGTCCACCACGTCTCGGAACGCGCGGATTTTCTCTTTCTGTTTGACACCGAACCGGTGTTCTTCGTCGATGATCACCAGCCCCAGATCCTTAAACGAGATATCCGGCGACAAAAGCCGATGAGTACCGACCACAATGTCGATCGCGCCCCGACGAACCTCGTCGACGGCTGTTTTTAAGTCGGCGGGTTTGGTGAACCGCGACAGGACCGCCACCCGCACGGGGTAATCGGCAAACCGGTCTTTGAAATTGCGCCCGTGCTGTTCGGCCAAGATGGTGGTCGGCACCAACAGGGCGACCTGTTTGCCCGCGCAGATGGCCTTAAACGCGGCGCGCATGGCCACTTCGGTTTTTCCGTATCCGACGTCGCCGCACACCAGCCGGTCCATGGGAACGGGGCGCATCATGTCCCGTTTGGTTTCCTCGATGGCCCGGGCTTGGTCCGGGGTGAGGTCGTAGAGAAAGGAAGCACCAAATTCTTTTTCCAAATGGGTGTCTTCGGGAAACGCAAAACCCGCGCTTTGAGACCGTTGGGCGGCCCGGGCCAATAGTTCCCGGGCCAGTTCGGCCACGGCTTGTTCGACCTGGGCCCGGGTTTGGTCCCAGGTCCCGGTGTCCAGGGAAGAAAGGACGGGCCGTTTTCCTTCCGTTCCGATAAATTTTCGGACTTGGCGAAACTCGAAGAGGGGCACGAACAACCGGTCGCCGCCCCGGTATTCCAAGCGAAGGTAATCGGCTTCCATGCCGCCGGCGGTTTTTCGTTCGAGGGCCATGAACCGGCCGATGCCGTACTGTTCGTGGACCACATAATCGCCTTTCTTCAGTTCCGCGACCCCCTGGAGGGCTGTCCCGCTCGTGAACTTTGGAAGACGAAGTCTCCGGCGGGAGCGGCCGAACAATTCGCCGTTGGCCAACACCGCCCGCCGTTGGTCGAGGTCCAAAAAACCCCGGGTGAGCGAACCCAGCGGCAAATCGATTCGCTTTTGTTCAAACGCGCGGGCCAACGATCGGTCTTGTTCCAGGATCAACTCTTCCACCCGTTCCTGTTCGCCGGGATTGTGGCAAAAGATAAAGATGGTCCATCCTCCGTCGATCCAGCCGCGTATTTCTTTGGCCAGGAGGGACATGTGCCCGGCAATGGCCGGCGGGGGGGCAAAATTCAGCGGGTGACCGGGACCCGCCAGGGGATCGCAGACGATGCGCGGTCCGTCCCAGGGCACCGGACGATCCGAGGATGGGCGGGATTCAAAAAGGGTGCCGTCGGGGCCCAGATAATCCAGGACTGTGCGGGGTTTTTCGTCCGTGACGGTCGGTAACCGAGCCGGGCGAATTTCGATGTCGGTGACCAAATCCGTGGACCGTTGAGTGGACAAATCTATTTTTCGGATGGCCTCCACCTGGTCGAACGGCCACAGAAACCGAAGGGGTCCGTCCCAACCCGGCGACCACAGGTCCAAGACTTCGCCGCGCACCGCCACTTCGCCGGGCTGTTCGACGGTTTCCACCCGTTCGTAACCGTGGGACAGAAGATGGGCGAAAAAGTCCTCGCGGTTCACCCGATCGCCCAACCGCACCTGTCGATGTTGGGCGGAAAAATCGTCCGGCGCCCCCAGAGGGACCTCCACGGCCTCTCTCGGGGCGAAAAGAACGGCGATGTCCCCTCGCGCCCATTGGGAGAGGGCCGTTAACCGTTCCTCGTTGTCTTCGGAAAAAAAACCGCCCCGGCTGGGCGTGTCGGGCGACCGCCAATGTTCCAGAGCTTGATAATCATCGAACAGCAACCCCGCGGCTTCTTCTGTGGGGGCCAACACCAGCCACCGGCCGGTGTCTCGTTGTAGGATCCACCACGCTTCGGACCCGCCGGGCAACGGGCCGACGGTTTGGACGGTCACCGACCGCGCTCGAACAGCGACACGCTTTCCACGTGAGCGGTTTGCGAAAACAGGTCCACCGGAACGGATCGTTTTAAATGGTATCCGCCGGTGGACAGGTACTGGGCGTCCCGGGCCAAAGTGGCGGGATCGCACGACACATACACCACTTTTCGAGGCCCGGCCCGCATGAGAATTTTCAACACCGATTTTTCGCAACCGGCCCGTGGCGGGTCCAGCAGGACGACCTGGGGCGTATCTTTCAGAAGGGACCGCGCCAGAACCAGCTCACAGCGACCCTGGCGAAACCGAAGGTTGTCGATACCGTTCCATTGCAAACTTTCGATCCCGTCCCGGACAGCCTGGGCGTTTTCTTCCACGGCCCAGACCAGTTTGGCTTTGCGCGCCAACAGTTGGCCCATGGCGCCGACGCCGGCGTAGAGTTCCCACACCACATCGGTGGCGGCGGGATCGGCCATGTCCACGGCCAGGCGGTACAGTTTTTCCGCCATGGAATGGTTGATTTGAAAAAAAGACGCCGGTGACAGGTGGAACCGCAACCCCAGCAACCGCTCTTCCAAATATTCTTTGCCCCACACCCGCCGCCAGCGGGGCCCCAGCACCACATTTCCGGGCTGATCATTAATGTTGTGAAACACGCTGGTGAGAAAGGGGCATGCTTTTTGGAGATGGCGGGCGAACCCGAGGATATCGATCTCCGGCACCGACGTGGTGACCAAAGCGGCCAGGGCGTCGCCCGTGGAAGAGGTTCGCACTAAAAGGTGTTTAACGCCTTCGCGATCGGCGTCATCAACGCTGAGGGGGGCGCCCTGGTTGGACAACCACTCCCTGGCCGCCCGGACCGTTTGATCGAACCGTTCCGATTGTACCGGACACGTCTCCAACGGCACCACTGTGTGGGATCCGGGGGCGTAAAAGCCCGCCACCACGCGGCCTGATCCGTCCCGGGCAAAGGGCACCAACCCCTTGTTGCGATACCGCCAGGCCTTTTCTTCGTTGTCGGGTCCGACAGTGTTTTCCACTGCCGGTCGGGCAATCTTACCGACCCTCTGCAATGTTTCAATGAGAAGAGATCGTTTGGCGTCGGTTTGGGCGGCTAACGATAGGTGTTGCCAATCGCATCCGCCGCACACGTCGTGGGGCTGACAGCCCGGTGTAAAAAACAAGGGGCACCGCGGCGGAATTCGTTGGGGGGACGGTTCCTCGAGCGTGTCAATCCAGCCTCGGGCGAAAGATTTTTCTTTTTTAAGCGAGGCCAGTCGAACGGTGTCTCCCGGCGCGCTGAAGGGGACAAACACGACCGCGCCGGACCGACCCGGTTCTTCCCCAGGCAAGCGAGCGACCCCGTCGCCTCCCAACGACAAACGTTCGATGCGGACCGAACTCATTCGGCCAACAGAGAAAGGGCGTCCCGGCCTGTCATGCCGAGTTTGACGCCCAACGCCGCGGCGGCCGCGCTCACGCCCCCCACGGGTTTGGCCAACAGTTCGTCGACGGAAGAAACGCCCCGGACAACGGCCGCGGCGGCCTTCACTTTGTCCGCGGTCTGAAGATCCAAATAACCGCACATCACGAACCCCCGGGCCCCGTGGACCATGATGAGAGGGGCGCCCGCCAGGGATATTTCAACACCCTGAACTTTTTTTCCGTCGATGAGAAATTCGCGCGTCGTCATGGGGAAAACCCGCCTTCAAAAATTTACAAGAAATTTACAAGTTCTTAAGAGGATCTTACGGCCGAATCATTATACTAAAGCCAAGATGCGATCCTTTCGACGGGGGTGGGCCGCGGCCTGCGCGGCGGCTTACTTCGTAACCAACGTTGCGGCGGCCCACGCCGTCGAAAAGAGCCTCTGGGAGGAGCGCCGCACTGCGCTCCGCCGGACGACGTGGGGCGCGCGAGGCGCGCCGGTCGCCCTGCTTCCCCTGGCGGGATCGCTCCCTGTTTTCGACGGGGGATCAACACCCTCCCAGCCCCCGTCGAACTTTTTTAAGACGGCCGTGCCGTTCGATGCGGTGTCGGCGGCCCTCCCCTACGGGACCGTCAGCGAAATGCGCGAGGGGCGCCGGGGGGCGCCCGTGGTGTTTTTGGTTCAAGACGTTCACGGCAACGACGGCGCCCAAAAAAACATCGGCGGCCTTTTGGGCGAGCTGTCCGCCCGCGGTGTGACCCTCACCGGCGTCGAGGGTGCTTGGTCTCCCATCGATTTGGGGGCTTTCCACCGACACCCGTCCCCTCAATCGGTTTCTCTCGTGGCCGACGCACTTCGCGCGGCCGGCCGGCTGAGCGGTTCGGAATGGGCCGGGCTCACCGCTCCCCATCCCCCGACGTTGGTGGGGGTCGAATCTCCCGATCTGTATCAGGCCAATGTGGCCGCTGCCCGAGACTGTGTTGCCCGCCGACCAACAGTTGAGACGTTCCTAAATAATCTGAGCTACGCTCTCCAAAACCAAAAAGACCGTTTTTATTCTCCCCAACTTAAATCATTCGACCTTCATATAAAGGATTATCACGAGGGCCGGGAAGGCCTTGCCGTCTATGCGCGCTATCTGGCTGGTTTGCCCGGGTCCGGTGCTCAATCGGGGCCCCAGGTAAAAAAATTCTTAAAAGCCATGGATTGGGAGTCCCGACTGAATTTTGAAAAAGTCGAGACAGACCGGCGGGCACTCATGGACCGGTTGACCCGGGACCTGGAACGAAGGGAATTGGACGGGCTCCTTTCTCAGGCGGTGGCCTACCGGACTGGGAAACAGACGAACGGCGATTTTTTCTTTTATTTGAAAACCCTCTGCTCGAAAACTCGTATCCCATTGGAGTCCTATCAATCTTTTGCTGATTACATTGCGTATGTGGGCCTCGTACAATCCATAAACCGGGCGGACCTCTTAAATGAGCTGACGACGTGGGAAACAGGACTGGCGGCCAGCCTCGCCAAGACTCCTGAAGAACGGCGCCTCGTGGCTATGGACCGGGACGTCTCCCTCCTGCGCCAGTTGTTGGAAAACGAAATGTCTCCGGACGTTTGGGCCCAATTTAATAAACGGCGAAACGAGATCCTTTCCTTGCCCGCCCGCCTCCGGGAGTTTGGCGATTTCCAGGAACCCCAGGAAGGAATGGCCGCTTTTTTCCGTTCTCACGAAGAATTTTGTCGGTTGGCCATGGCGCGAAACGGCCCTCTGGTTTCAAACTTGATGAGTCAGATTAATTCACGCAAGGCCTCCCATGCTGTTCTCGTCACTGGGGGTTTCCACACCCCCGGCCTTCAATCGGAACTTTTGAAACGTGGTTGTTCCACCGTTGTCGTTACCCCCCGAATCGAAAAGGTGGAAGGCAAACCCCTGGACGTCTTTGCCCGTGACCCCCTGCCCTTCGACCAGTTGTTTGCCGGAAAACCCATCAGTCTTCCAGCGGAGCTTCTGCTCAACAATGCGGTAAGATCATTTATTCTGGGCGGCCAGGTTTCTTCGGTAGCGTTGGCGAATTCCCCCGCGGGGGATTTGGACGATAAATTAACGAACTGGTTAGAGGATCAGGGGTTCATTGTGACCAAGGTGACCCGATTAACGGAAGGGCTGGTACGGCTTGAGGTTGTGTTGCGGGGGACCCCCCTGGTCCTTCTTTCGGGGCCTAAGGGCGTGGTCGAGTCAGCGAAGATCCCAACGGGATCCCAACAAGAGAAAACTATTCTGTCCAATGGGCACTGTGTTTTGACCTATGTCCAATCTCCAGCCACTGCCCAAACATTTTGGGATTTAATTAGACAGCTGGCCCGTTCGGTAGGACCCATGGTCTTAAATCGAGTGAGATGGCTGGTCCCATCGGGCCAGGGGACGGCCTCAGTGGGGATGACCTGGCTGGGCCCAATTTTTTCGGTTCTCCTTCCCGCAAAATGGATTTCGGAAATGCGGGTGATTCCGGACGGCCCCTCTACAGGGGTAATAAGTGATTCAGGGGCCAGCAAGATTGATTTCGTGAGGGAGGGGAATTCGGACCACTACAAAATCATGGCCAATAATGAGCATGTTGGAAATATTAATTATATCGAAACGGAACGGTGTATCCTGCTATTTTCAGTGAAAGTATTTAAGAAAAATATTGGGTATGGATCATCTGCGATCCTTGAATTGGTTAAAAGAGCGGCTCTAATTGCATACCTCAACCCCCAAGATGTTCACTTCCCGTTCTTTGTCTCAGAGGTTGAAAATCCTTGGGTGTTTAAGTATTTGAAACAAACTATTTTTGAGGACGGGACACTGGAAGTGTATCCGGTTAACGGTGGTTTATTTAGGGCGGACACTCTTAGAAACAATTGGTTTGACGAAAAAAACCCAAATTTTAGAAGCTTAACTGGAAATGGAAATATAGACTCATTTTCCAAAAAGTACGTTACTTTTTTTCATTTAAGGGGAATACTTCGACAAGAATTGAAAACCCATATAAAAGAAGAGCGAGAGACGCCTGAGAAAACATTTTCGTCCGAAGACAAAAAACAAAAATCCACACCCCCGGGTAACAAACTGTCTTACAAAGGCCCAAAAGAAAACCCCGAATTCCATATTTCACGAAGTGGTCTTGCGGTTCGGGTAAGTTTAACAGATCCTTTGGGGAAAGAAGTTGCGAGCGCGATAGTCAGTGGAAAACGAGGTGAGATTGTAATTCAAAACATCTCCATTGAACCAGGTGAATCAAACTACGCTTATGATCTGATCGCGGGGGCTGTGAAAGAATTTCTTTTGTTGAAAGGGCAGGGGCGCGTTCTGTTGCGGGGGGTAAAAGACCCTCGAGTTAAGCGGGTTGCGAAAGAAATGTTTGGGGACAACCTCATCATGGCGCGGAAAGGATTTAACCGTTCTCTCACGAACGGGCCGTGGAAAGACGCCATTAACCCATCCTCTACAGAGTTTCAGGAGCTTTTGGAGGACAAGGATGTCGAGGTGGACCTGGCTGGCACATTGACGTCTGAAGCCCGCCAAGCCCTTTGGCCAAACGAAGGCCTTCCCGAACTAGTAACGGCAAAAACCACTGCCCCTGCGCCTCAGGTGAATTTTATCCCAATCACGGACCATAACCGGGTGACCGAGAACCAACCACACGGGGTTCGGGAAAATAATCTTTATGACGTGGAAATTGATGGAAGGGTTGTGGGGACAGCCATCTTTTCTGAAACTCCTTTGGTCTTGTGGATGAGAGATTTGAACATTAGTGTTGAACATAGGCAAAATGGGTATGCCCGATTGGTGTATGAAAGTTTGGCAAAAAGGGCTGCATTGATTCTTTACCCGGAAAGAAATAAAAATGGCCCTGTTCCTTTTAAAGGGATCAATATTGAGAATCCAATTGCTTTCCAATTAAGGATGGAAATGTGCGACCCAAACAGCCTAGAGATTGTGGACGCAGGTTCACCGGAATCAGATGAATATTTTGAACCTCCTACTGATTGGGACAATGCCGTCAATCGAAGTTCTAAAGAATTTGATGGTTTGGTTGGACCTTCCAATATTGACACCAATGGCCCTAACGAAGGAAAATATGAGAATCACTTCGACTTTCGGGGAAATCCAAATTCGCTCATTATTGACAAAGCTGCGCAAGAGTTTCTCCGAAACCAACTCCTTAACCCATTGATAGCAAATCCCCACCCCAGTTCCTCTGTAAACGGTTTTGCTTTTCTGGGCCTTGGGATTCCTTTAGACCCGGTTATCGGTTTAGCTGTGGCCGCGAGTTTCCTTATGGCCATGTTTTTCAAAGGTGAGATCCTGAATTGGCTGAAAGGGCGGGCACCCCCCAGGGTGCAAGATTTTGTCAACAAATTCGTCCCGTCTTTTAAATTCCCGCAGGAAACCGTTCAACGATTCGTTGAGAAGTTCATGCGGTCGACTGAATCTCGTGCCATAGGGGATCAGGAGCGGCCATCGCATATTGCCGTGGCTCTTAAGGAGAATGTCGCTTCTGTTTTCGCCAAAGAAATCGCGGGTGACCTTATTCTTGGTTCTTTACAAACCCAGTCCATTACAGTGGGAGAAAGAACCTTTGGGGTGGAATATGACAAGAGAGGGCAGTTTCAACGGGTGGGATCTCTATTTTATGTGAACTCTGATCTCTGGCTGGATCATCGGGACTATTTTGAAAACAAATTGGGCGCTTATCTCCCGAATTTAATCGCACTCCCCTTGGAAACCTACAACATGCCTCGTGAGTCCTTTTTGAGTTTCCATGCCGTTTTATTGATCGCCAAGATGATGAGTATCGATCTTAAAGATAAATTAGTGATTGATCTGGGGTGCGGACAGGGCACCTTGACCTTGACGGCCCTTAAACTTGGGGCAAAACGTGTCGTGGGAATCGATCAAAATCCAACGTTGAATGAGAGTATTTTTTCAGCACAAGGAATTCGTTTGGGGAAAAGGGAGGACGCTCCATCTTCCTATGACATTCTATTCGCAAAAGGGCGCATTCATAAACCGGCTCCTCCCGCTCTTCTTACTCACCTGGAGGGTGCCCGGGTTTTGGTGGCTAATGTGGGGCCTACTTACGAAAGTTACTTTGAAATGGTGCCGGCCTGGTCCTCCTTTCCAGGCCTTGACACGTGGTTGGACGGAGGTCATTTCAAGAATACGATTGAGAATGCTTCCGCGGGTTTTATTTCGCATGGTCTCGGATGGGAGATTGGTGACGTTTGGTCCGGAGGAAGTAATGGGGACTTACCCCAGGAAACCCCGGCCGCCTTTGAAGGGCGACGTATTCCACCAGTAAGAGAAGAGTTGACGGATTTAATGGAAAATCCATCAGATCAACAGGAGCTTCTTTTTTCGGAAGAAACACTAAAAGATTATTGGCGTCGGATAATGAATTCTGAGGGGAGGGATGCCGATGCTTTAGCCTCTCTCCGAAAGGCTGGGTATTTACCGGAAGAAGCTGGTATTCCCGCTGTTCTACCCAATTTGGCCAGATTGGAAATTGCAATTTGGGACGCAGCGGATCGAACATCTTCATTGGAATCTTTAGGGATTCCCGTTCAGGCTTATGTGGTAGGTGGTAGGCGGATTTTCTTTTCTGAGGCTTGGGGGGATGTTGATGTGTTGTTGAGTTACCAGCCGGATGAATCACTCAGCGAATGGATTCAACCGGCGACTGTTCGCGAGTATTTTTTTGAAAAGTTGTTGACGTCCCTTCCCCCCGGGGCGAGCCTAATCCCCACCGTCGAGGGGGCTCGGGTTTCTTGGTCCGATTCCAAAGGGGATCACCTTTTTGAACTCAATGTCCATCCCATTCCAAAAAACCCTGTCGATGCGGTTCTTGATTCTTTGCCCGCTTGGTTGGTGAATCCTTCAAGAGATCCAAAGGCGCTGACCCTTGCTCGACTCTATTACTACGGTTCATTAGATGAGTGGGGAGATTATCTGGCCCATTATCCGAACTTGCCAAAACCCATTGGGGATAACGAGAAAAAATTGGGAAGGTCCGATTCTGTTGGGGAACCCGGCATATCGTCGGAATCGTTTGTGGGGTCAAATGATGGACTGCGCGCACAACTAAAAAAACGCCTTTCTCTTCCGGCCAGCGTGTTTCCTGCGCGAACAAGGAAAATCGAAATCAACAACGAACACGCCGCTTTTGTAAGCGCCATCGGTGTTTCCCAGCGGTCCGTGAACGATACCCTTGGTGGGTCCGATCGTGAGGTGTTTTCTAAGGCGTTGGGTGCCATCGCCCCAACTGTTTTTGACATGCAAGGGGTTGAGGTTTTAATCGATCCTCGCCGGGTGATTTCCAAGGGAAATTTTGGCGAAGAACTGGAAAATAAGATGGGAGTGAACGGCGGTGTGGTGGGAGAAATGAGTCCAGAAAAGTTGGAAGGAATTATTCAACAGGATCCCGTCTCCATCCAGTGGGTTCGTGGTTTTTCGTCTAAACCATACGGCGTCAAGGCGTTGGCTACCAAATGTGTTCAGGCGGCGAAAAGGGGGGACGCGGCCTTGGCTGGCGCGGCCCTGGCGGCCTGGGATGACAGTAAATTACTCGCCGGCCCTAATCCCGAAATTGTGGCGAACCTGTTGGCGGTTCTCATTGGGGATAAAACGACCGATGCAGTTGCCCTCACTGATCAATTTGCCGATGCCTACAATCGGGTTCGGGCGGGACTTCTTTTCCCAAAATTGTTGGCGGGGACGTTGATGAAATCATCAACCGGTTCTGAGGTCCAGCCGGGTATTATTCTAAATATATCCGCATTGTTTGATCAGCAAGCGGAGGATGCGGCCAAAAACGAAACCTGGTTGGCTCTCGCCTCAGTCCTGGCTGTTCGGGAACGAAATCCCAGCGTGCCTGTGGGGTTAGTCGTTCACGGGGGCAACGTGACTGAAAAAGAAGTGGAAAAAACCCTGGCCCAGTCGGTTCCTCGATGGGCAAATTTTATGGGGAACGGGATCTCACTTTTTGTCCATGGCGATACAACCGGAAAAACGGTGTTTGTGGACAAGAAATTTTCCTTGAACGCTCTCCGGGCAATTCCGCTCTGGAACCGGCCGCTCAACGTGTTGGGCCTATCGGCGGAGGGCATCGCTGAATCAGTCGATCAACTTGAAAGCATCGAACTGATTCCCCTGGACGTGTTTGTGAATCAACATTTGCAACAGGTTCTTCAACGGGTGCGGTTTATTCTTCGTAACGCCTAATCTACTCTTGTCTGATTCTCCGTCGCAAATGAGGGCCTGAAGAGATTGACAGGACCTCTTGCGCTTGATAGCATCACTCGTCCAAGGGGACGCAGGTCGTCCGAGAATAGTTTTGGCCCGTAACTACCCAGGGGTTGTCTGATTTCGACGATAAAAATGATTTTACTTCTCCTCTTGGGAGAAGGTGGCCCGGAGGCGACGCCGCTAGGTGTCGTCCCCGTTTGTAGGAGGGGAGGCGGATGAGGGATATGGACGTTCGTGTCGTCGGAAAAACCTTTCCCTCACCCTACCCTCTCCCAAGAGGAGAGGGAAATACCCCTGGGAAGTTACTTTGGCCCAACATTTTTGAGTACGGGATAAACCATGACAGAGGCAAACGGTAAAAAAAATTGCGTGGTGCTCATTGTCGAAGACGATGAGGCCATTTCTGACCTGTTCAGCCTTACCCTGGAACAAGAAGGCTACGACGTGTGTGTGGCGTCTGACGGAACGTCGGGGTTGGAAATGGTCAAGTCCCGAACACCGGTGGCTGTTCTGTTGGATCTAATGCTTCCGGGTATTGACGGATTGACGATCATTAAACGGATGCAAGAATCGCCCGCCACCCGGGACATCCCCGTGGTGGTGGTCAGCGCTTACGCCGACGCGGGCGATACCCGCAAGGTGCTTGACGCCGCCCCTAACGTCAAAAAAGTGTTCGTCAAACCTGTTTTGACGGAAGACCTTTTGAAAAGCGTCAAATGGATGATCGACGGACAGTGAGATTTTTTCTTCGATCCAAAATCCATAACGCCACGGTGACCGACGCGAACTTGGACTACGTGGGGTCGTTGACCATCGATCCGGACCTGATGGAGAAAGCCGACATCGCCGAACACGAAAAAGTGATGGTGGTCGACAACACCAACGGCGCTCGCCTGGAAACCTATGTCATCAAAGGCCGTCGAGGATCCGGCGATATCTGCGCCAACGGCGCCGCCAGCCATTTGATTAAGAAAGGCCATCAAGTCATCATCATGACGTTCGCCCTGGCCCGTCGTCCGCCTCGCTCTAAAATCATCCTGGTGGACCGGAAGAACCGGTTCGTGAAATTTCTGCACGAAAGGCCCGGCGCGTCCGCGGGATGAGCCACGCCCGTTTTCGAGGGCGGTCACGGGGCGGAGGAGCACTCTCCAGAGCGATTTTCCCGCTCTTGGCGGTGGGGTTGTTCTTGCCGACCCTGGGCGTTTGGTGGGGTGTGGTTCGGCTCGCAAAAACTGTTCCCCTCTCTTTGTACGGACCGGCGGCGGTGGGCGCGATTGTCTACGTTGTTCTTCATTTGTTGTTTCGAAGGCCTATGACCGTCTATGTTTTCGGCCATGAGCTTACCCACGCGGCGGCGGCCCTTCTTTCCGGCTACAAAGTCAAATCGTTATTCGTGTCCGAAAAGGGCGGCGAAGTTCACCTCTCCAATTCCAACGTGGCGGTCGCCTTGGCCCCTTACTGTTGGCCCTTGTATACATCGGTGGTCCTGTTAGTCAACGGGATTGTTCACTACTACGCCGACCTTCCGAGTCCGCCGGTGTGGGCGGGGTTTGGGGTGGGTTTGACCCTCGCGTTTCACGCCGCGCTGACGGTGCACGCTCTCAACCAAGACCAGCCGGACCTGCGCCACGGGGGCCGAATTTTTTCATTGGTTATGATTGCGTTTTGTAACGGGTTATTTTTGGTGGTTGTGATGAAATCCTTGTTTCCCAACGCCATCCCGCTGGGCTCATTTCTCACGATGTGGATGGCCGATACCCGTGTGTGTCTGGAGCTTCTTTGGCAATGGTTGTGTTGGGCCCGAGAGAGGATTCATTGATGTTGCCGACGGACACCGCCGGGCGTTGGTCCGTTTTTCGCCAGGAAGGAAAACGAAAACTGTTTCACGCCCTGGGCGTCGGTTACGCGCTCTTGTATGCCGGGGCCGGTCGAACCGCCGCCCTGTGGGTGCTGGGTACCGGGCTTGGAGCGGGGGCGATCGTGGAAACCCTTCGCTTGAGAAACCCCGCTTTGAACCGTTGGCTGATCGATCGATTCGCGGGAATTCATCGGGACAAAGAGACAACCCGACCGTCCGGCATTGTGTGGACAATGGCGGGCTGTTTTTTGACCGTCCTGTTCGTGCCCGACGGAGATATCGTTATTGCGGCCATGCTCTATTTGACTGTGGGAGACGGACTGGCGGGGTTTGTCGGCCGGGTCTGGGGCCGCTGGCGGGTTCGGGGAAAAAGTTTGGAAGGGAGCGCGGCCTGTTTTCTCGGATCCTGGGCCGTGGGCGCGCTGGTGTTGACCCCTGGTGGGGCCGAAGCGCTCTGGGGCGCTTTTCTGACGACAGCGGTGGAGGCCCTGTCTCCTCCGCCCGATGACAATTTGACCATCCCGTTATTGACGGGTCTTAGTCTGTATGCTGTGCGGAGGTTCCTGTGATCAAAACCGAAGGGCTTATGAAACGGTTTCAGTCCGTGGTGGCGGTGGACCGGCTGGACCTGGACATCCCCGCTGGCGAAATTTTTGGTTTTTTGGGGCCTAACGGCGCGGGCAAAACCACTACCGTTAAACTGATGACCGGCCTTTTGCGGCCCAGCGCCGGGCGGTCCTGGGTGGGCGGGTTCGACGTGCAAACCCACCCCAAGGAAGCCAAAAAAATCATGGGCCTGGTTCCGGACCAGCCGTATGTGTATCCCCATTTAACGGGCATCGAATTTTTGCGGTTCATCGGCGACCTCTACGAGGTGGACTTATCGTACCAGAAGAAAAAAATTCCCGAACTGCTGGAAATGTTTGAGTTGAACGATATGGGGTCTGAACTGGTGGAAACGTTTTCCCATGGCATGCGCCAAAAATTGGTATTGGCGGGCGTCTTGCTCCACCAGCCCAAAGTCCTTTTTCTGGACGAGCCCATGGTGGGGTTAGACCCGAAAAGCGCACGGTTGGTTAAGGACGTGTTTCAGCGCCTCTCGCAATCCGGTGTGACGTTGTTTATGTGCACCCATGTTTTGGAAATCGCCGAACGGTTGTGTCACCGGGTCGGCATTGTTCAGCAGGGCCGCCTGACTCGGGTGGGGACCGTGGCCGATTTGCGGGCCCAGGCGTCTCGCTCGGGCACCTTGGAAGACGTTTTCCTGGCCCTGACCGGCGGCGATCAATACCGGGATTTGTTGAGGTTTCTTTGACGCTTCTTCTTCGGGTCCAATTTTTAAAATTGAAAAACTGGATCACTCGCGGGTCCTGGGGCGACCGCGTGAAAGCGGCTGGGTTCGCCCTCTTGGGCCTCTTGTTTTTATCGGGGATCCATTGGAGTTTTTATCGGTTTTTAACGGTGATCCGAAACGTGGAAATAATTGGTGAGCTGTTGCTGATCAAAATATTGGCCATGGCGTTCATGACCGGATTTTTTATGATTGTTTTTTCCAGCACCATCGCCAGTTTTTCAACGTTGTTTTTTGCCCGGGATTTGTCCATGTTGGTTCACACGCCTCTGTCTTACCGAACTTTATTTGGGTTCAAGTCTTTGGAAACCACGGTGTTCGCGTCGTGGATCATGGTTTTGGTGCTGGTGCCGTTCTTGGCGGCTTTCGGTCAAGTGCTGGGGCAGGGGGTCATTTTTTATATCGCGGCGGGCGTGTTGATTTTTCCTTTTGCGGGGTTGGCCAGCGCGGTGGGGATTGGACTGTCGTTGTTGTTGATGCGCTTGTTTCCGGCGCGGCGAGTTCGGGAAGCCATGTTGGTGCTGGCCGTGGTGATGGGAACGGGCCTTTTTTTGTGGGTGCGTTGGTTGGCCCCCGCCCAATTTTTGCGGGCGGACACGTTGGAATTTGTGATCCAGTACATCACTTTGCTTAAAGCCCCCACGGCCCCCTACCTTCCTTCCTATTGGTTGGCCCAGGCCTTGGGCCAATACGCCCAGGGCAACGAAGCGGTGGCCGCCCGATACGCGGCATTGTTACTGGGCGTGTCAGTCGTGGCGGGGGCGGGCCTGTTGTGGGTGGGGCAACACGTTTATTACACCGGCTGGGCTTCGGCCCAGGAAGCCGGTCGCCGGGGGAAAGTCCGCCCCATCGGGAACGAATGGCGATGGGTCCCGCCGATCATGGGACGCCGGTTTCGAGCCTATCTGGGTAAAGATTTGGCCATTTTCCGGCGGGACTCAAACCAGTGGTCCCAACTGCTGATGCTGGTATCGATTGTGGCCATCTACCTGATTAGCATTCGAAAACTGCCGCTCGATACGCCTTTTTTAAAGGCGCTGATTTCTTTTCTTAACATCGGAATGGTGGGGTTCGTGTTGGCGTCGGTGGCGTTGCGATTTGTGTTTCCGGCGGTGAGCGTGGAAGGGAAAAGCTGGTGGGCCCTGCGCGCGTCGCCCATGAGCCTGTGGGAAATTCTGTGGGGTAAATTTCTGAGCGGGGTTGTCCCCATTGCTGTGATGGGGGGAACGTTGGTGTGGGTGTCCAATATTTTTTTGGGGGTGGACTCCTTTGTGGTCCGGCTTTCCAACGTGACCGTTTTGGCCATGGCGGTGACATTGTCGGCCATGGGGGTGGGGTTCGGAGCGTTGTTTCCCCGGTTTGAAATGGAAAACGTGGCCCAAATCCAAACGTCGCCCGGGGGCCTACTCTTTATGGTGACCGCCCTGTTTTATGTGGGGGCTACCCTGGCCCTGGAAGCCGTCCTGATGCGGGGCCATTACTTTTCCGGCCGGGGCCTCATTCGATCGGACGAATCCCTCTACGCCGTGGCGGCCTTGGTTGCGCTCAATGCCTCGGCTTTCGCCCTCCCCCTGATCCTCGGCAAATCCCATCTCGAACGGGCGGATTTATGATTTTTGGATTAGGTGTCTTGTTAGTATACTGACAATAAATAATATAAATTGCGAGTTTGATTAATAAAACATTATCGCTTATCAAAACATGATATAAGATGTTATGTTATCTATTGACAAATATTAGTAAACATGATAGATTGGAATTGCCAGGGGGAGTTATGGAGAGTGGGGCTTTTAGTAAGCGAACGTCGCGGACGCCGGTCTACAGCATCGGAGTGGCGTCGCGGTTGTGCGGTATCTCGGTCCACACACTGCGGTGGGTGGAACGGGCGGGGGTGGTGTCTCCCCAGAGGACAGAGGGAAATCAGCGGTTGTTTTGTGACGAGGACGTGCATCTGTTATCCCGGGTGAAAGAGTTGTTGGCTCAACGGGTGAACTTGTCGGGGATTCGGATCATTTTGCGGATGGAGTTGGAAGGGAAAAAGTAGAACCATTTTTTTTGAGCTTTAATTAGCAGTCTGTTTGACCGAGTGCCAGAATAGAAGGAGGAGGCGATGACGATTGTTGTTCGTTGCGCAGTACCGTTGCGGCCGGGTAGAAGTTGTTCCGAGCCGGAACGGGAACATCAGAAAGAGGAGGCGGTTACCATGTTCGACAAAGAAATGGTCCCCCAAGGGGACAAAGAAAGGACTCCACTGAGTGCCTGGACGCCGTTTCGGGCGGCCACGCCGTTGGGGGCCCTTTCCAGGGAAATGGATCGGTTGTTTGACGATCTCGGCCGCGGATGGGGGTTGGCCCCGTTTCGGTTCGTTGAGCCGAAAACGTTCACGGAACTGATGCCGAGGATGGACATCGTCGAAACCGACAAAGAGATCAAGGTCACAGCCGAACTGCCGGGGATGGACGAGAAAGATGTGGACGTCTCCCTCGAAGGCGATCAGCTGACCTTGAAAGGCGAGAAGAAGGCCGAGTCGGAAGAAAAGGGGAAAAGTTTCCATCGGGTGGAACGGTCCTACGGGACTTTCCATCGGGTGCTGACCGTTCCCGCGGAGGTCGATCCGACCAAAGTCACGGCGGCCTTCAAGAAAGGCGTGCTCACGGTGACGCTGGTGAAAACACCGTCGGCCCAAACCCGGGCGCGGAAAATTGAAGTGAAATCCGAATAACCGCGCCGAGAGCTGTGTTGCGGGGCCGACCGAAATCAGTGGCGGAGGCCCCGGGAGCCCGAACAACGGATACGCCCGTTGTTCGGGCTCGTTGTTTAGTATAATTTTTTCTTCAATGTTGACGTCGAAAGTAACTAAAATATTGGAGGATGTGCGTCGCCGCGGGGATAGAGCCGTTCGGGCGGCGTTGCGCCGTTTTGATGGAATTGATGCGGCCCCTTCGTCGTGGCGCGTGCCCCTTTCGGAAACCACGGCCGCCTTAAAACGGTTGCCCGTCGAACGCCGGCGCACCTTGGAGCAGTGCGCCAAACGGATTCGAGATTATCACGTGGCCGAGTATCGACACAGTCCCCGGTCTTGGAAAGAACGGCTTGGCGGGACGTGGGTCGGCCAGGAAGTTCGAACGGTGGATTCCGTGGGGGCGTACGTGCCCGGGGGGCGGTTCGCCTACCCTTCTACGGTTCTTATGACCTGCATTCCCGCCCGGGTGGCGGGGGTTCGGCGGGTGGTGGTGTGCACGCCGCCACGGCATTTGACCGACGAGGTGTTGGCCGCGGCCGCTTTGGCCGAAGCCGACGAGCTTTTTCGCATCGGCGGCGTGGCCGCTGTCGGCGCTTTGGCCTATGGAACCGCCACTGTCCAACCGGTGGACTTGATTGTGGGGCCCGGCAAAGCGTGGGTGACGGAAGCCAAACGCCAAGTGTTTGGAACCGTGGGCATCGACATGCTGGCGGGGCCCAGCGAAATCGTGATTTTGGCCGACCGATCCGCCCCCGCCGATTGGGTGGCCGCCGATATGATGGCCCAAGCCGAACATGACCCGATGGCACGGTCCACTTTGATTGCTTTGGACGCGGGGGTATTGACGGCGGTTCGTCGAGCGGTGGCGCCCGCGTTGCGAAAACAATGCCGTTTTGTCAAAGTTAAAGATTGGCCCGCGGCGGCGGCCGAAGCCAACCGATTGGCTCCGGAACATTTGGCCGTGGCCGTCAAGAAACCGTCGTCCTTGTTGCCCCTGTTACGAAACGCGGGGGCGATGTTTTTGGGCGCCGCATCACCGGTGGCGGCCGGCGATTATTGGGCCGGGCCCTCGCACGTTTTGCCCACGGCCCGATCGGCCCGGTTTTCCAGCGGGTTGTCGGTTCAAACTTTTCTGAAGAGGTCCAGCGTGATTGAAATTTCAGATCGGGCCATGGCCCACGCGGCGCCCCTGGTGGCGCGATTCGCCGAATCGGAAGGATTGACGTACCACGCTCAGTCCGCCCGATCGAGGGAGACCCTGTGAAAAAACGCGTTTCGTCCCGTCGGCGCGTCACCACCGAAACGTCCGTGGATTTGCGTTTGGGGCTGGACGGGCCAGGGGTTTACACCGTGCGGACCACGTTGCCGTTCCTCGATCACATGCTGGAACTGTTCGCCCGCCACGGACATTTTTCGTTGACGGTTAACGCCCGGGGGGACACCCACATCGACGACCATCATTTGGTCGAAGACATTGGTTTGACGTTTGGTGAAGCCCTGGCCGAGGCCCTCGGCGATAAACGGGGGATCAACCGCTATGGGCAGGCGCTGAACATCCGCGGACAGGGGCGGGCCTTGACGCCTATGGACGAAACGCTGTCGTACATCGCGTTGGATTTATCGGGGCGGCCCTATTTCGATTGGAAGGTGAAATTCAGCGTGCAAAACAAAGCGCCGTTTTGTTTTGAATTGCTGGAAGATTTTTTTCAAGCGGTGGCCATGTCGGCCCGGATGAACCTGCACATAAAACTCATGCAAGGACGCAACAACCATCACATTGCCGAGTCCCTCTTTAAAGGGTTTGGCCGCGCGTTGGCGCAGGCGGTGGCGGTGGACCCGAAACGCAAGGCTACTGTTCCGTCGACCAAAGGATCCCTTTGACCGCGGGCCTTCGGGTGGGAGTGATGGATTACGGAATGGGCAACTTGCGTTCCGTGGAAAAAGCGTTCGAGCGAGCCGGTGCCCGTGCCTTTGTCTCCGATCGGCCGAAAGCGCTGGAATCGTCGGATTTGTTGGTGGTGCCGGGGGTGGGCGCTTTCGATGCGGCCATGGAGGTGTTGCGAAAAAAGGGGTTGGACCGGTTCATCTTGGATTGGGTCCGCGCGGACAGGCCCTATTTTGGCATCTGTTTGGGGTTGCAACTTCTATTTGAGTCCAGCGCCGAAGCCCCTGGCGTGCGGGGGTTGGGCGTTTTGGCCGGGAAAGTGGTCAAATTTCCTTTCCGGCGACAGGGCCTGAAAGTACCTCACATGGGGTGGAACGAGGTTCGTCCGGTCTCCCCGGGGCCGGCCGGTTGGAACGGGTTGTTGACCCCGTCGGACCAGTATTATTTCGTTCATTCGTACTTTCCGCGTCCTAAAGACTCGGAGGTTGTTTGGACGGTTACACCGTACGGCGGGCCCTTTTGTTCGGCGGTGGCCCGAGGCCGACTGGCGGCCACGCAGTTTCATCCGGAAAAAAGCGGCCCCACGGGCCTTCGTTTCTTGACGCGCCTGTTGGCGCGCGTATCCAACCCATCGAGGTGATTCCATGCTTGTGATTCCTGCCATTGACATCAAAGCCGGTTCGGTGGTTCGGTTGACCCACGGCGACCCCAAACAGCAAACCACCTATTCGTCCGATCCCGTGGAAATCGCCAAACAGTGGGTGGCTCACGGAGCCCAACGCCTGCACGTGGTGGACCTGGACGGCGCGTTCAGCGGCCAACCCGCCAACTTGGACATCGTGTTTCGCATCAAAGACGCGGTGAACGTGGTCGTACAAATGGGCGGCGGCCTGCGCGATCCGGAGATCGTTCGGAAAGTGTTGGACCGCGGCATTGGTCGCGCCATTGTGGGCACGGCCATTTTAAAGTTTCCCCAATGGATCAAATCAACTCTCGCGGAGTTTCCCGGCCGATTGATGGCGTCGTTGGACGCGGTCAACGGCGAAGTCATGATCGAAGGCTGGCAGGCCGAGTCCGGCCACACCCTGGCCGATGCCATCAAAGCCATCGATGCCCTGGGGTTTCGAGAAATCGTTTACACCGACATCAAACAGGACGGAACCTTGAAGGGGCCTAACCTGAAATCCATCGAAGCGGTTTTGGGGATGACCCACATGGGCGTGTATGCGTCGGGGGGAATTTCGGGGTTGGCGGACCTTCACGCTTTAAAAAGTTTGGAAGCGAAAGGCTTGCGCGGTTGCATTTTGGGCAAAGCGCTTTACGCCGGAAAAATGACCCTTCCGGAAGCCCTGGCCGCGTCGAAATAAATGCCTGTTCGAAAAACTCCGCGGGGGTTTGAACGAACCTTTCCACGTTCCGTTGGGGACGGATCCGGGCGGGCGGAATCCCGGCTGACACGGCGCATCATTCCCTGTCTGGACGTGGACGCGGGACGGGTTGTGAAAGGAACAAAATTCTTGAACCTCCGCGACGCCGGCGATCCCGTGGCGGTGGCCGAACGCTACAACCGGGAAGGAGCCGATGAAGTGGTGTTTTTGGACATCACAGCGTCGTCGAGCCGGCGGCCTATATTATTGGACGTGGTTCGACGAACGGCGGAAACGGTTTTTATTCCGCTCACGGTGGGTGGCGGTGTTCGGCAGGTGGAAGACGTTCGTGTGTTGTTGCAGGCCGGGGCCGACAAGGTGTCCATCAACACGGCGGGGGTTCAACGGCCGGACTTGTTTCGGGAAGCGTCCCGGCGGTTTGGCGCCCAGTGCATTGTGGCGGCCATCGACGCCAAACGGCGCGGGTCGGGATGGGAAGTGTTTGTGCACGGGGGCCGGACGCCCACCGGGCGCGACGCGGTGGCTTGGGCGCGGGCGGTGGAACGGTTGGGCGCGGGCGAAATTTTGTTGACCAGCATGGACGGCGACGGAACCAAAGCCGGCTACGACACCGCGCTGGTGTCGGCGGTGTCAGGGGCGGTGCGGGTGCCGGTGA
Organism: Elusimicrobiota bacterium; assembly: GCA_016715645.1. Taxonomy (GTDB): domain Bacteria; phylum Elusimicrobiota; class Elusimicrobia; order FEN-1173; family FEN-1173; genus JADKHR01. The sequence goes on from JADJZR010000004.1 coordinate 223,298, forward strand.
TCGCCTCGGGCGGCGCCGGAAAAGCCGCCCACTTTTTCGACGCGTTCGAGGCGGGGGCCGACGCCGCGCTGGCGGCGTCTTTGTTCCATTTTAAAGAATTGAGCATTTCGGATCTCAAAAAATACCTGCGCCGTCGCGGCGCTCCCATGCGAATGGAGAGGAGGACAGCGTGAGTATCCCCGTCTGGCTGAACGAAGTGAAATTCGACGATCGGGGCCTTGTGCCCGCGGTGGTCCAGGACGATAAAGACGGAACGGTTCTCATGGTGGCCTACATGAACCGCGACGCGTTGGTTGAAACGCTGGAACGGCGCCGGGGGGTTTTTTTTAGCCGATCGCGCAATAAGCTGTGGCGCAAGGGCGAAGAAAGCGGCAACCATCAAGAGGTTCATTCCATCGCGTTGGACTGTGACAAAGATTGCGTGTTGATCCGGGTCAACCAGGTGGGCGGGGCGGCCTGCCACACAGGCCGAAAATCCTGCTTTTTCCACCAGGTGACCGCCGACAATCAGCTCAATGTGACCGGTGAGATTTTGTTCGATCCCAACCAGGTGTATAAAAATAAGCACTGATGTATCGAATCCTTTACTTGGTGGCGTTGGCGGCGGCGGGAGCTTTTTTCCTGCGCAGTTGTTTGTATGAACCCGTGGTTATTGTTTCCGGGTCCATGGAGCCCACGTTGCCTGTCGGAACCAAGTGACGGTCAATAAATGGACGTACCGGTTTCAGCCGCCCCAGCGGGGTGACATCGTGGTGTTCCCATCACCAGTAGGCGAAAAGGGGCTGGTCAAACGGGTGGTGGCGGTGGCCGGTGAAAAGGTGCGGTTGAAACACAAGCAGGTTTATATTAATGACCAACCGTTGGTGGAGCCCTACGTCAAATACACCCGTCCCCTTGAACGGTTGAAGGGCGACGACATGGTCATCGGCCGCGTGCCCGAGGGGTTCGTGGTGGTGATGGGCGACAACCGCGACGAGTCCGGCGACAGCCGCGATTGGGTGGGGTCCATTACGGGCGAACCGGTCCCGTTCGTGTCGGTGGAATCGATCGAGGGAAAACTGCTGGTGAAAAATGATTTATCCTTCATTGTCGGAATTTAAATCGTTGGCGCGCCGTCACGCTTGGTTCCCGTGTGGGTGGAATGTCCCGGGGACGAAGCGACGCCGTTGGCGTTGTTTCACGCCCTGTATGCGAAAAGCCCCCAGTGTTTTCTTTTGGAAAGCGTGGAGGGGGGGGAACATTTGGGCCGGTACTCGTTCGCGGCGTTCGAGCCCCGGGTGGTGTTGCGGTCCCACGGGTCCCCGCCACCTGAAATAAAGCCGTCCGGCGTGGGGCCGCTGGAATTATTAAGAACCGCGTTGGCCCATCGGCGGGCGCCGGAAGTGCGGGGTCTGCCGCGCTTTTACGGCGGGGCGGTGGGGTACACGAGCTACGACATTTTGCGCCATTTCGAACGGTTGCCGTCCCGGCGCCCGACGCGTTGGGGTTCCCGGATTTTGTTTTCATGCTGACAGGCGACATGTTTATTTTTGATCACGTGGCCCACACCATCCGGCTGGTGCGAACCGTGTCGGTGCCGCGAAAGGCCGACGCCGAGACCGTTTATCGTCGAGCCGGTCGGGAATTGATGAACCAACTGGCGCGGTTGCGTCCGACGGTGGCGCCCCTGGCGCCCTTGCGGGCCGCCGACCGAACCCCGTGCCCGGCCACGGCTCAAGAGCGACGCTTGTTTGAGGCGGGCGTGCGCCGGGCCAAAGAATATATTTCGGCGGGTGACATTATCCAAGTGGTGCCGTCTCGCCGAGTGTCGCGCGCCGTGCGGGCCCATCCATTGGACATTTATCGGGCGTTACGGCGGGTCAATCCGTCTCCTTACATGTATTTTTTCCGCGACGGGGATACTCAGGTGATCGGGTCCAGCCCAGAAATGTTGGTGCGGTTGGAAGACGGCCTGGCGGAAACGCGTCCGATCGCGGGCACGCGGCCCCGGGGCGCCACGCCGACCATGGACGACCGGTTGGCCCGGGAACTGTTGGCCGATCCCAAAGAACGGGCGGAACATTTGATGTTGGTGGATTTGGCCCGCAACGATTTGGGCCGGGTGTCCCGGTCCGGAACGGTTCGGGTATCGGACTTCATGGCGATCGAGCGGTACAGCCATGTGATGCACATCGTTTCAAAAGTGACGGGCCGGCTTTTGCCCGGCCGGGACGCGTTCGATTTGTTTCGGGCGGTGTTTCCCGCGGGGACCCTGTCGGGCGCGCCCAAAATACGGGCCATGGAAATCATCGAAGAAATCGAGTCCACCCGTCGCGGTCTTTACGGCGGCGCGGTGGGGTATTTTTCTTACACGGGAAACATGGATATGGCCATCGCCATTCGGACCATCCTCATGCAAAAAGGCATGGCCCATTTGCAAGCCGGCGCCGGCATCGTGGCGGATTCGGTTCCGTCCAAAGAGTTCGACGAAACGCAAAACAAAATGGCCGCTTTAGCGGCCGCCCTGCGGTTGGCGGGGGAAAAACTGTGATTTTGGTAATTGATAACTACGATTCGTTCACCTACAACCTGGTCCAATATTTGGGCGAGTTGGGCGCCCGCGTGAAAGTTGTTCGCAACGACGAAATCACGGTAGCCGACGTGGGGCGGCTCAATCCCAGCCACGTGCTGGTTTCGCCGGGGCCCTGCACGCCCAAAGAGGCGGGCATTTCCGTGGACGTGATTAAAACTTACGGGGGAAAAATTCCTTTGTTGGGCGTGTGTCTGGGCCACCAGTCCATGGGGGACGCGTTTGGCGGGCGCATTATTCGGGCGAAAAAGCTGATGCATGGGAAAACCTCGTCCAATCACCCACGACGGGAAGGGCGTTTTCAAAGGGCTGAAAAATCCGTTAACGGCCACGCGCTACCATTCGTTGGTGATCGAGAAAAAAACCTGTCCGAAAGATTTAATCATCACCGCCACCAGCGAAGACGGCGAAATCATGGGCGTACGCCATCGGGTTTTCCCGGCGTTGGAAGGCGTTCAATTTCACCCGAAAGCATTCTCACCGAATGCGGGAAAGATCTTCTTCGTAATTTCTTGTCGTTTCGAGTTCCCCGGGGGCGCGCTTGATTCAATCGGCCCTCGTTAAACTGGCGGACAAAAAAGACCTCACCTTCGACGAAACCCGCGACGCCGTCGGCGAAATATTTTCGGGAGGAGCGTCGCCCAGTCTGGTGGCGGGGTTTTTGACCGCCCTTACGGATGAAAGGCGAAACCGTTAACGAAATCGCGGGCGCGGCCCAGGCCATGCGCTGCGCCGCCACGCGGATCGAGCTTCCCGGCGCGCCGGTGGTGGTGGACACCTGTGCGGAACGGGAGGGGACAAACAGGGCAGTTTTAATATTTCAACGGCGGCGGCGTTTGTTGTGGCGGGGGCCGGGTTTGTGGTGGCCAAACACGGAAACCGGTCCATTTCGTCGGCGTGCGGCAGTGCCGACGTGCTGGAATCGTTGGGGGTGCGGGTTGACCCGGGGGCGGAAACCGTGGCGCGATGCCTCAAAGAGGCGGGCATCGGATTTTTGTTTGCGCCGGCGTTTCACCCCGCCATGAAACACGCCATGCCGGTTCGGCGCGAGCTGGGCCTTCGCACGGTGTTTAACCTGTTGGGACCCTTGACCAACCCGGCGGGGGCCAACGCCCAGGTAATCGGGGTCTTTTCGGACAAGATGGTGGAGGTGGTGGCGAAGGTCTTGATTCGGTTGGGAACGCGCCACGGGTTGGTGGTCCATGGGGCGGGACACGACGAAATCACCTTGTTTGGAAAAACCCACGTGGCGGAAATCCGCGATGGCCAATTGAAACGGCGGGTGTGGACCGCGGCGGATTTCGGGTTTCGTCGCCACAACCCCGCGGCCCTGCGGGGCGGTTCCAAAGAAAAAAATGCCGCGATCCTTCGGCGCGTGTTGGCGGGGGAACCGGGTCCCCAGCGGGACGCGGTGGTGGCCAACGCGGCCGCGGCTCTGTGGGTGGCGGGCCGGGTGGCGGGGCGTACCGATTTAAGCACGTTGAAACAATCGCGCGCGGCGGCGGAACGGTCCATTGATTCCGGCGCGGCACGGGAAAAGTTGGAACGGTTGGCGGCGCTGTCCCAGGCTGGGGTGTCGGCAAAATGAACGCCGTCTTGAACCGAATCGTGTCGCGCACGCGGTTGGACCTTGTTCGCAAGCGGACGATGGTTCCCTTGGCCGATATGGAACGGAAGGCGCGGCGCGCTCCGCCCCCGCGTCCGTTCGCCCAGGCGTTGATGGCCGGGGGCGTGTCGTTGATCGCGGAATTGAAAGCCAAAAGCCCCTCGGCGGGTCTGATTCGGCCCCGTTATGAGCGTGGCCGGGGCGCGGGCCTACACGAGGGCGGGGCGCGGGCCCTATCGATTTTGACGGAACCCGTTTTTTTCGGGGTCGACTCGAACACCTGACGTTGGCGCGAGCGGCGTCGCCACTCCCCTCTTAAGAAAAGATTTTATTGTGGACCCCTACCAGGTGGTGGAAGCCCGGGCGGTGGGGCCGACGCCATTTTGTTGATCGTGCGGTTGTTGACGGACTGGGAACTGATCACACTTCAGCGGTTGGCGTGGGACTGGAACATGGACGTTTTGGTCGAGACCCATAATACGGAAGACATGGATCGGGCCAAAAAAGCCGGGGCGCGGTTGGTGGGGGTCAACAGCCGCGACCTGGACACGCTGAAAATGGCTCGTCACGCCTTTGAGCGGTTGGTCCCCCGCGCGCCGAAAGGTTCGGTGGTGGTGGCGGAAAGCGGGATTAAAACGCCCGCCGACGTGGAGAGGTTAACGTTTTTGGGCGTGAACGCGATGTTGGTGGGTGAATCGTTGTTGAAACAAAAAGATCTTGAATCCGCGGCCCGAACACTGGCGGCCGCGGGGAAGAGAGGGATTAAGTGACCAAAGTTAAAATTTGCGGAATTACCAACGAAGAAGACGCCACCTGGGCGGTGAACCTGGGGGCCAATTATGTGGGTCTAAATTTCCACAAAGACAGTCCCCGCAACGTGTCCCCGGACTTGGCGGCGCGGATCGCCAAGAAGGTTCCGTCGTTTGTTCCAACGGTGGGCGTGTTTGTTGAACAAACCGCCGCCGAGATCGTCAAAATCGCCAAAAAGGTGGGTTTGGCGGGTGTTCAGCTTCATGGGGATCACACCGTGGCGGATTGCGAGAGCATCGCGTCGGAATTGGAAGGTGTTTTTTCATCAAGGCGGTTCGAGTGGGGTCCGAGGCGGACGTGGACGCGTTGGCGTCTTATAAAGATGCCGTGGGCTATTTCTTGTTGGACGCCCGGGTGGACGGCCAACTGGGCGGCACGGGCCAAACCTTTCCGTGGGACCTGGCGGCGCGGGCGAAAGCGTTTAAAAAACCGATTTTCTTGGCCGGGGGACTCACCGTTGAAAACGTGGCCCAGGCCATTGAAGCGGCGCAACCGTTCGCCGTGGACGTGGCCAGCGGCGTTGAAAAATCTCCGAAACGAAAAGATTTCGACAAAATGAAACAGTTTATTGAAGAAGTCAAATCGGCGTTCTGATATGGCCCCGTTTACGTTGAGCGATTTGCCGGACCGTCGGGGATACTTCGGGGTGTACGGCGGGCGTTTCGTTCCAGAAACCCTGGTGGGCCCCCTGGAGGAACTGGAACAAGCGTTTCGATCTGTCCGGCGGGACCCCGCTTTTCGCCGGGAACTGAACGATCTGCTCAGCCGTTTTGCCGGTCGGCCCACGCCCTTGTTTTTTGCCAAAAATTTGTCGGACCGGGTGGGCGGGCCTCGAATCTTTCTGAAACGGGAAGATTTGTGCCACACCGGCGCCCACAAAGTAAACAACACCTTGGGCCAATGCCTGCTGGCCAAACGACTTGGTAAAAAACGCGTGATCGCTGAAACCGGCGCCGGCCAGCACGGCGTGGGAACGGCCACGGCCTGCGCGTTGTTGGGGCTGGACTGCGAAGTCTACATGGGCGCCGAAGACATGCAACGCCAAGCGCTCAATGTGTTTCGCATGCGCAGTATGGGCGCCCGGGTGATTCCGGTGACGTCGGGGTCCAGGACATTAAAAGACGCGATCAACGAAGCCATGCGCGATTGGGTGACCAACGTGCGCACCACCTTTTTATTGCATCGGGTCCGTGGTGGGCCCGCATCCGTATCCGTGGATGGTGCGGGAATTTCAAAGCGTGATTGGGCGGGAAGTGAAGGTCCAGATCCGAGCGTTTCAGTCCGGCGATCCGGACGCGCTGGTGGCGTGCGTGGGCGGCGGGTCCAACGCCATCGGTTTGTTTGCGCCGTTCTACGATCACAAAAAAGTGGCTTTCTATGGGGTCGAGGCGGGGGGAGAGGGGTTGCGGTCCGGCCGGCATTCGGCCACGTTATGCACGGGCCGGCCCGGGGTGTTGCACGGGGCCCGCACCTACGTGATGCAAGACGAAAACGGCCAGGTGTTGCCCACCCATTCCATTTCGGCCGGGTTGGATTATCCCGCCGTGGGTCCGGAACATGCCTTTTACAAAGACACCGGCCGCGCCGTTTACGTGGCGGCCACGGACAAAGAAGCCCTGGCGGGGTTTAAGATGCTCAACGAAACCGAAGGCCTTTCCGCGGCGCTGGAATCGTCCCATGCGCTGGGTTTTTTGCCTCGCTTGGCCAAAAAAATGAAGCGGTCCCAGTCGGTGGTTCTCGGCCTTTCCGGCCGGGGGGACAAAGACATGGCTCAACTGGCGGAGGGATTTCATGAACCGCATTGATCGGCTTTTTGTGGATCTCAAGGGCCAGGGCCGAAAAGCCCTGATCGCTTACGTGACCGGAGGGTATCCGACCCTGTCGGTCATGGACAAAGCGGTGAAAGATTTGGTGCGCGGGGGCGCGGACCTGATCGAGATCGGGGTTCCTTTTTCCGATCCCATCGCCGACGGGCCCACCATTCAGGAATCTTCCCAAAAGGCGTTGGACGGCGGCATTACACCCGGCGCACTCTTGGACTGGGTCAAACGGTTTCGAAAATCTCACGAAACGCCGTTGGTGTTGATGACCTACATGAACCCCGTCGTGAGCCGGGGGTTCGATCGGTTTGCCCGGGAAGCCAAAACGGCGGGCGTTGACGGGGTGATTGTCCCAGACCTGATCATTGAGGAAGGCGGCCCGCTGGAAGAATCCTTGGCCCGACAGGGGATCCACCTGATTTATTTGGTTGCGCCCACAACTCCCAAGTCTCGGCGCGAACAAATCGCTCGGCGGTCAAAGGGATTTCTGTATGCCGTATCGCTGACGGGCGTCACGGGCGCACGGCGGGCTTTGCCAAAAGACGTGGGTGCCTTTTTAGCCGATGTGCGCCGCCGGTCGCCGGTCCCCGTGGCGGTGGGGTTCGGCATTTCCGACCCCGCCCAAGCGCGCCACGCCGCCGCCGAAGCCGACGGCGTAATCGTCGGTTCCGCCCTCATTCAACGACTAAAAAACAAGGAACCTCTGCTCCCCTTCGCCCGCTCCCTCCGCCACGCCCTCGACCGCCCTTAGCCCCAATGCAGTTTAGATTAGCAGTCATCCCGGCGAAAGCCGGGACCCAGTCATTGAAAATCATTTGATAGGGTCTTTAAAGGCCGCTTTGGAAGAGAAAGTGTTGTGAGGAGCGGCATAAAAGTTTGTTTGATTTGTTCGTCCACAAGCTCCCTCGGAACATTCCAACGGGAGAAATAATCTTTTAACATTCCATATCCGGGTTGGCGATCATTCCCCACAAAACGTTCAAGAATTCTTCCCGCTTTTCTGACTTGCGCATCGCCCAGTAGTTTTTTTACTTTTGAAGAAGCTTTTCTCGATCCGGTGAATACCTCAAAATAAAAGCGATGGTGGCAAGATCTTTGGGGGTCTTTGTCGTGTTAACCCTGTGTTCAAGAAGGAGTGCTTTTGAAAAAATTAATCCTTCCGGTGCTGCAATCTAGATTTTGAGGTCTTTCCCTTTATAATTAATCGTGTGGGAAATCGGGTCCGGTTTAAGAGCGATCGCAACTTCAGGGACGGGGTAACACGCGACGTAGGGCCTTTCTATGGCTTTTTGTCCTTTTGGGAGAATACGAGGATCTGTTATAAAATCGACCGGGATCAGAAACTTATTGACCAAGTAAGAAAACTGATTTTTAAATTCATCATCAATATCTATCTTTCTGGGAACAAGATGAGCAGCAAGCAATTTTTGATAAACCGGCTCAGAAAACCGATCCGGTGTCATGTGTTTAACGGCAAAATCAATGTCCATTGTCATGATTTCTGGAGTTGGTTTCTTCCAAATGTAAGTGGTATAGAGGTAAGGACACCAACCTCCCACCACGATAAGGTTGTTGAGATTCTCTTGGCCAAGCGCCAAAAGAGTTTCATGAAATGCCTCTTCATACGGCGTCATTTGTTAGACCCAATAATTGGATTTGCTCTTTCTTTCAGTTGGGCAACCAACCATTCTGCTTGTTCCTCTCCCCCCAACGGGTGATTGATCAAATCCAGATACAATTGAAGGTTCGAAACAACTTGATAACCTCCAATCGGTCGAGAATCACGGAACACGGAACTCCTGTAAATAGGCAAAACGAGATGAACGTTCGCTCCTGCTTTTGGGGGAATAAGTGGGAAATACCTTTGTAGATCACAGAATAAATCCTCGGCTTTATCTTCAGTAACATCAACATATGTAGTTATGTCGTTATTAACAACGTAGGGTGCCACCAGATTGGCTCCACTAAATGAGGTCAAAGCGTAGCGAATCCCCTTTGAAACGAAATGGTCCCTGAGTTTCGGTAAAAGTTCCGGGTCTGGTGAGTAAAAGTGAGCCTGAGGATTCCTCTGAAACCGATAAGACTGAGTCCAAGCCTTGAGTAATTTTTCAGGTTGAGTGAGTTCGGAATGACTAAATCGACCGGATGTTCGTCGCTTGACGAACCCCGATACTTCAAGGTCAGTGAGGACAAGAGAGACCAGTCCAAGCGATACTCCTTCCACAGCAAGTTGACGAGTCGTCCAGTGTCGATTTGGTTCTCGAAGAAGAGCACGGAGAACAATTGAGGATTTGTCTCCAAATATACTTTGCAGACCCGGAGAAGTTAGAATAGACATTAATTTAACCTCTATTAAATATGAACGTTCAATTATATTAAATGTTCAATGTTTACTATATATCATATTAACTTAATTGTCAAGCGTTTTAACAAATAACTGAAGTTTTTCCATAAGACTTTGAAATAAATTTTGCCAGCCTACGAGGGACGATATGGGCTTATGGAGAATCCCGGGATTCCCTGGAAAAGAAATGGGGCGGGAGCAAAAAAGGGAGGGGATTTTAGATAGGGTGTGTGCGGGCGGGGGATGACCTTTGAGTTGGCGGGAACTTTTTTTCTGGCTGGGTGTCGAACCAAGCGAAAGATAAATCCCAGAAAATCCGATAAAACGGCCCCCTAGAGGGAAAAGGGGATTTGGCGATTCACCAAATTGGTGAATAATGAAGGGGTGTTTTAGGGGGTGCCTGAAATCGGGATTTCGTGTGGTTTTTGCGGTGCCCCGGCAGAAAGGAAAGAGGTGGGCTATTCACCCACGCGTGGGAAGGTGTGGTCTGCCAAGCCAAAAGCGGATGAGGGGCTGTGGTCTTTGGCCAGCGGGAGAGGTAAAAATCAAATAAAATGCCTCGTCGAAAGACGGACATCTTCACGACGAGGCGATAACATGATAACACGTGCGCTGGAAAAATACAAAGTATCGACGACGAGTCAATCGGTGACGTCGTATGCGGGGTTGCCGCTGTTTTTGGGAATGGCGAAGAGCCTGGGGCTGGAAGAGAGGCTCAATCGGTTGCCCGTGAAGGTCCGGGAGCGAGGTTACCGCCCGGCGGAAACGATATTTAGCTTGATGGGGTTGTTGCAGTCGGGTGGAGTGGCGTTGGACGACATGGAACTGCTGAATGGGGACGAGGGATTGAGGGCGCTTCTGGGGACATTCCCTGCGGCGAATACGGTGGGAAATTTTCTGAGACGATTCGAGAATTCGGCGATACACCGGCTGGGTCAAATCCAATTGGAAACGGCGGTGAAGGTGATTCGGACGGCGGGGTTGAAATCGGTGGTTGTGGACGTGGACTCGTTTTTTATTGAGTCACAAAAGTCGAACGCGGTGAAGAATTATGAAGAGAAAACGGGATACAATCCCGTGGCGGTGACGTGCGCGGAGCTGAAGATGCCGATGGCGGGATTGTTTCGACCGGGGAACGCTTCGGCGATGGCGAATGTGGCGGGGCTATTGGATCGTGTTCTGGAGGCGATGAAGGGGATTGGTGTGCGCGTTCGCAGCGACAGCGCGGGATTTCAGGCGGGGGTGGTTCGGGTGCTGAGGGCGAGGGGGGCGCGGTTCACGATAACGGCGCGCAAAGACGCGGCGGTGATTGATGCCATTCGGGGGATAAAGCCGGCGTGTTGGCGCACGTATAAAGGTGGGGCGTGGGAGAACCGGGAAACGGAGATTGCGCAGACGATTCATGCGTTCGGGGCGGACGATGTTGAAGCGCATCGAATGATCGTGATCCGATGGAAAAAAACGAATCCGGAATTGCTTGACACAGATCCGTATGATTACCACGCGGTGATCACGAACCTGGATGACTGGTCAGGGGAAATGGTTCTTCAGTTTCATCGGACGCGACAGGATGGCTCGGAAAACGTGAACAAAGAATTGAAGGGAGGGATTGGTTTATCGAAGTTGCCGTGTCGGAAAATGAAGGCAAATTCGGCGTATTTTCAGATGGCTCTTCTGGCGTATACGGTGTTCGCGGCGACAAAACATTTGGCGTTGCCCAAGAGCTGGGGTTCTCTGACGATCGACACGGTGAGATCACGGCTGATTCGACTGGCGGGGGTCGTGGCGAAACGAGCCCGGTATGTCTGGTTGAAGATCGGGAAGGCGTACCCCTATTTGAGGTGTTTTGAGGACGCGCGGTGGCGGATTATAGGGCTATCGGTGGAAATGGCGACGGGATAGATTTTCGAAGGAAGAGCACCAAATCGGTCGACAAGCGAGAGATTCGGCCCGTTTAAAACGACGGGAAGGAGGGCTACGCCAAAAGGGTTGTGGATAACCCGCGAACAGCGAACCAAGACCATGTCTGACGGGCGCAAAGCGCCCCGGAGAGATGAGAACGTCGCGTGGGAGGTTACAAAACCGCCCACAAGACAGGATGGCCCGGAAGATTTTTAAATTTCAGGGATCTTCCACGCCCCCATGTCCCTCATAAAAAAGTTACCGGATTTTTTGGGCAAAGTCGGGTTCCTGGCCAAGGGGTTCCGTAATTTCTACAATGGGCCCGTGGCCACATCGTCCCGATGGTTTTTTGTCGTGTTTGCGCTTTTCTCCGCCTGCGATTCGGGGGAGATCCGCACGTATCGAATTCCAAAAGAAACGGCGGACGTCGCTCACGTCGACTCTTCCTCCGACCTTCCTCATAACCATCCTCCCCTCGATGCCATGGCGTTGCCGGAAGGCCATCCGCCCCTTGGTGAGTTGCCCGCGGGCCATCCGGAAATCGGAACCGGCATGTCCATGGCGGACGCGGCCGCCAACGGGTTAACTCCGCCTCCTCCCCCGTCCCAAAAAGTGGCATGGACGTCACCCCCGGGGTGGCAGGAAAAGCCGGGGTCTGGGTTTCGCTACGCAACGTTCGTCGTTCCGGGATCCGGTGGCACCCCCGCGGATCTGTCTGTTACCGTGTTGGAAGGAGATGCAAAGGGCATATTGTCCAACATCAACCGCTGGCGCGGCCAACTGTGTCTGGACCCCCTCACGCCGTCCCAATGGGCCCGGGAAGAAAAAACGGTTCGCCCGGCGGGCCGATCGATGGTTTACACGTCGTTCGCAAATAAAACAAATCGCATGACCGCCGCCATTTACTCCACGGCGACCCAAACGTGGTTTTTCAAACTGGTGGGCGAAGATCCCGTGGTTCGGTCGGCGGGGGCCGACTTTATGGCATTCTTGGAAAGTCTGCGAGGGCTGTGATTTCGATGCCGACCCTTCCGGTTCCGATCCATCGCCGCGTGTGGGCGTTTCTGGGGTCCCTGGAACTGACGTCCGTGGTTCTGGTCTTGATGATGATTCTGGTTTTGTTTGGCACCCTCGAACAGGTCCATTTGGGGACGTGGCTGGCCCAAAAAAAATATTTCTCTAGTTGGCTGATTTTTTACGAATTGGAAAACGGCGGGCGGGTGCCCGTGTTCCCGGGCGGTTACACCCTGGGCGGAGTGTGGCTGATCAATTTGGCGGTGTCCCACGCCGCGCGGGCCCGGTGGGAATGGCGTCGGGCGGGGCTAGTGCTGACCCACGGGGGCCTTTTTCTTCTTGTTCTGGGCCAGGGGTTGACCCAGATGTGGGCCCGGGAAAGCCAAATGGCGATTGAAGAAGGCCATTCGGCGAGCTATTCCGAAGATTACCGGCATGTGGAACTGGCGATCATCGACACGCGGTCCCCAACGGAAGATGTGGTCCATGCCATTCCCGCCGCCCTGTTGAAAAAAGGCCGGCCCATTCAACTCGATGCCCTCCCGTTCAAAATTATTCCCAAACAGTTTTTCCAAAACGCTGTTTTAAAAAGCGGCGCCGGCGGTCCGGCCACCATGGGCGTGGGAGCCCGCGTGCGGGTGTTGGAAGCTCCCCGCGTGACGTCGGACGACGAGATGGACACATCCGCGGCGGTCATCGAATTGGCGGGACCAAACAACAGTCTCGGCGTGTGGCTGGTGTCCACCGGACTGGAGACGCCTCAAACCGTGGTTGTCGACGGGACAACCTATCAGCTCCGTCTACGCCCGGTTCGGAACTATTATCCTTTTTCACTGCATCTCAAACGGTTCACCCACGACCGCTATCCCGGCACCGACATCCCCAAAAATTTCTCAAGCCTTCTGCGTTTGGTGGACCCCGAAACCGGCGAGGACCGGGATGTTCTGATTTTCATGAACAATCCCCTGCGGTATCGGGGCCTGACGTTTTATCAAGCCAGTTTCGGCAAGGGCGATAAACTGTCCATTCTCCAGGTGGTCCAAAACCCCGTCTGGGTGGCTCCCTACTTGGCCTGCGCGTTGGTGTGTTTGGGGTTGGGCTGGCATTTTGTCCCTACTTGGCCCGGTTTCGGCGGAGGACCGCGTGAGGCCCCGTCCGTCGACGTTGGCCGTGTGGGCCGTGGGGGCGGTGTTGGCCTATGGGTTGTTGTCCGCTCGAACGGCTCAATCGCCCGACCGGGTGTGGGGAGACCTTCCGGTTTTGAGCGGCGGGCGGGTGAAACCCCTCGACAGCGTGGCGCGCCATTCTCTGTTGGTCCTGTCGGGCAAACAGGCGGTTCGAATGAACGGGCGATCGGTGAGCGCCACGGCGTGGTTGCAGGATATGGTGTTTCAGCCGGACGTGGCGGACACGTTTCCGGTGTTTGAAATCGACGATCCCGACGTGTTGGGCTCCATCGGCATGGAGTCGGGCCGTCAACGGCGGTATCGGTTTCTTGATTTGCAACCACACCTCGCCGAACTTCAAACCCAATCCGAACGGGCCGGGGCGGTTCGGCCGGAATTGCGGTCGCGGTTTCAGAAGGCCTTGCTTCGGTTGTGGGAACAGGTTTTGCTGTATTGGCGGATCCAAAACACCCTTCGCCTCACGGGCCCGGACAGCGATCTGCCCGGGGTGACCGGGCACGTGCAGGAAATCGAAGCCTATCAGACCGCGTTGAAAGAGCGCGGGGGGTCCGTCGTGGATCGGCCCGTCGCGGACATGAACACGGTGTTGAGCGCGTTTCAGGCTCGTTACCAAACCCTGGCGGATCGGGCCGAGTTTCGCGCTCTGCCCGCCGGCGCCCCAGACCGCTGGGCCAGTTTGGGTCAAGGCTTGTTGGCCGGATCGGATGGGTCGCCCTTGCACCCGGCGATTGGATTTTATGCTCGAATGGGCGACGCCCGCCGGGGGGGTGACACGGCGGCGTTTCGCCAGGCCCTTTTTGACTACCGGGATTGGTTGGGCGAGCATGTTCCCGGCGCCGCCGCCCAGGGAAGGCGCGAAGGCCTTTTTAACCGCTACCAGCCGTTCTACAAAAGTTTGGTTCTTTACGTGCTCATTTGCGGTCTGGTGTTTCTGTCGTTTCTTCGTTGGCCGGGGGAGATGCGGCGGACCGCCTATGGAATTTTGGTTCTGGCGTTCATTGTCCACACGGGGGCTTGCTGGCGCGCATGATTTTGCAAGGGCGCGCCGGTGACCAACCTTTATTCGTCGGCTATTTTTGTGGGGTGGATCGGTGTTCTTGGGCGTCATCGTGGAACGGATGTTCAAAAACGGCTGGGGTTCGTTGGGGTCCGCCTCCATCGGGTTTCTGACTCAGATCATCGCTCTGCATCTGGCCGCCCAGGGCGACACGATGGAAATGATGCGGGCGGTGTTGGACTCCAACTTCTGGCTGGCCACCCATGTGGTGACGGTCACCGGATACAGCGCCACGTTTTTGTCCGGCGCGTTGGGGGTGGTGTTCATCCTGAGGGTGCTTTCAAAAAGCGCGGGTTGGGGAAGAAGCCGCCCAAAATTTAACCCGCATGGTGTATGGCATTGTGTGTTTCAGTACGTTTTTTAGTTTTATCGGCACGGTGTTGGGCGGCATTTGGGCGGACCAAAGTTGGGGCCGGTTCTGGGGCTGGGACCCGAAAGAAAACGGCGCTCATGATCGTTTTGTGGAACGCTGATTTTGCACATGGGGTGGGACAAACAAGTGGGCCGGCAGGGTTGATGAACTTGTCGTGTTTGGGAAACACATTACCGCCTTGTCATGGTTCGGCGTTAACATGCTGGGCATCGGCCTGCATTCCTACGGTTTCATGGACAAAGCGTCCCTGTGGCTGATCGTGTTTTGTTTGTCACAGGCGGCGGTCATTGGGCTGGGCGCTCTGCCGGCCCGGTTCTGGTCGTCGCCCTCGGCGCGTTGACCGACTACGGCTCCGCCCTTCGGCTTTCCCCCGTCTGAAAAAAAATGGATAATAAGACCGCCATGACCGCAAAACGCCTTTACAGTGAAACCGAGATCCGCTCCGCCTTAAACGAAATGGCTCGGTCCCTGGCGGCCCGCGTGTCGGCGCAAAGCCAGTGGGTTTTGGTGGGAATCCATCGACGCGGGGTTCCGTTGGCCCGTCGGTTTGGCTGCCGCTTTGGATGAGCGGGGTGTGGCCTCGCCACCGGTGGGAAGCCTCGACATTACGTTTTACCGCGACGACGCCGGAGCGTCTCCGTTGGATCCGGTGGTTCAAGACACCGACCTTCCTTTCGACGTCTCTGGCAAAACGTTGATCTTGGTCGACGACGTGTTGTTTTCCGGCCGCACCATCCGGTGCGCGCTGGACGAACTGATGGATTTCGGCCGGCCGGCCCGGGTGTTGTTGGCGGTGTTGGTGGACCGGGGCCATCGGGAACTGCCGATTCAAGCGGATGTGGTGGGGATTACCGTTCCCCAACGCGACGAGCGAGTGGATGTCCACCTCAGTGAAATGGACGGGGAAGACGCCGTGTGGGTGTCTCCGCCGGGCGAGCGGAAAGGAAAAACACGATGAAAGACCTGTTGGGACTGGAATCGCTTTCGGCCGAACAGATCGGTTACATTCTGGACGTGGCGCGGCCCATGAAAAATTTGTTCACCGCTCCATCAAAAAAGTTCCGCCCTACGTGGCTGAACTGAAATCCCTTTTGTTTTTTGAACCTTCCACGCGAACTCGTTCTTCCTTTGAATTGGCCGCCAAACGGCTATCCGCCGATACGCTGTCGTTTACCACGTCCACCAGTTCCGTTACGAAAGGGGAATCGTTGTTGGACACGGCCAAAACGTACGAGGCCATGAAAGTGGATTTTATCGTCATGCGCCACGCGGCCTCGGGCGCGCCGGAACTGGTGGCGTCGGCCGTGAAGGCCCACGTGATCAACGCCGGCGACGGGTCCCGAGCATCCCACCCAAGGCCTGTTGGACATTTTCACGATTTTGGAAAAAAAGCGGAAAATCGAAGGGCTCAAGGTCGTTATCTTGGGAGATATTTTGCATTCCCGCGTGGCGCGGTCGAACCTGTGGGGGCTGACCAAACTGGGGGCCCACGTGACAGTGTGCGGTCCATCTACGTTGATTCCAGCGGGACTGGCCGAGGTTTTTGGGCCGCGGGTCAGCGTCTCCACCGATTTAGAAGAAGCGTTGGACGGGGCCGACGTGATCAATGTGTTGCGGCTCCAGCGGGAACGCCAGCAAGGCGACTATTTTCCGACCCTTCGGGAATACACCGAACTGTTCGGTCTCACCACGGACCGATTGCGCCGAGCAAAACCGGACTGCTTGGTTCTTCACCCGGGTCCCATGAACCGCGGGCTTGAGATTTCGTCGGAAGTGGCCGACGGGCCGCGCTCTCAAATTTTTAGATCAAGTGACCAACGGGATCGCGGTTCGGATGGCGGTGCTCCATTTGTTCGCCGGGCCGGAAGGCCTTCCGGCCACTGTTCCTGACGGTAAACAGACGGCGAAAGCCGTCCAAACCACATTCAAGGCACTCTCATGACACCATCGACTTCGGTTCCGTTGCTTATTAAAGGGGGCCGGTTGATTGATCCGGCCCATAACCGCGACGAGGTTCTCGACCTGGTGGTGGAGGGCGGTCGGGTGACTCGTTTGGGAAAAAATGTGACACCCCCCGCGGGCGCTACGTGATTGAGGCGACCGGAATGATAATGGCGCCAGGGTTGGTGGACATCCATGTTCACCTTCGCGAACCTGGCCAGGAAGGGGCGGAAACGATCGAAACTGGTACTCGATCTGCGGCGGCGGGAGGGATCACGAGCGTTGTGGCCATGCCCAATACTCAGCCGGCCATCGACAGCGCCACCGGCATCCGGTTTGTGTTGCGTCGCGCCGCCGAAACGGCCCATGTTCGGGTATGGCCGTCGGGATCGATCACGATGGGCCGTGCTGGGGAAAAGTTGGCCGAAATCGGGGGGATGGTGAAGGCTGGGGCAGTGGCGGTGACGGACGATGGGAATTCCGTGCCCGACGCCCAGCTTCTTCGTCGGGCCCTGGAATACGCCAAAATGTTCGACGTTACTGTGGTGGAACATTCCGAAGACAAGTCTCTGATGGCCGACAGGGTCATGAACGAAGGGCCTTTGGCCACGCGGATTTGGGCCATCGGGGCATTCCGCGCCAATCGGATCCATCGCGGCCGGGCGCAACATCGCGTTGGCGTTGACGGGCGCACATCCATTTGACGCACATTTCGACGCGAAACCGTGGACCTGGTGCGCCAGGCCAAAGAAAAATTACGGTCACCGCCGACTGCGCCCCACCACTTTACCTTGACAGAAGAGGCCGTTGTTCGGTGCGGAACCAACGCCAAAGATGAACCGCCCCTCCGGGCCGAAAGAGGATCGCCGGGCGATCATCGAGGGCCTTAAAGACAGGACCATCGATTGCATCGCGTCAGACCACGCGCCGCACAGCCGTGCGTCAAAGAACAAGAATTTTCCGCCGCGCCGTTTGGCATTGTGGGTCTGAAACCCTGTTGCCTGACCGTAGCCCAGTTGATCGAGCCGGGACACCTGAGCTGGATCGAAGCGATTCGGCGCATGGCCACGAACCCCGCGAAAGTCCTGAGTTTGCCCGTGGGCGATTTGGCGGAAGGGTCGCCGGCGGATATTGTCATTATCAACCCTGCTGAGGAACGCACCGTGACGGGATTCAGCTCAAAAGCCAAAAACTCGCCTTTCTTGGGCTGGACCCTGCGGGGGTTCGCCCAGGTGGTGATGGTGGAAGGCCGAATCGTTTTGCGTCGGGAGGCTCTCCGGCCTGTTCTTCCTAATGGGCGGGACTTCTTTTTATGTGCCGAGCGATTATTCGGCCCGCTTTGTTTTGTTTTCCGCCGGAAACAGCCCATCGATGGGGATGGCTGTGCTTCGGTGGGCGACTCATTTTGCGGCAGGGTCGATCCCAGCGAAGCGAAGGTCCCTCATCCGCCCTTCAGGGCACCTTCCCCAAAGAGGGGAAGGAAAGCAAAATTTCCCTCTCCTCTTGGGAGGGGGCAGGGTGAGGGGGCAGTTAAGTCGGTCCTTCAACGCTCGGCGGATCCGCGGGGGCGAGGTGGTTATCGGACTAAATCGCGAACCCTGCGGTTTGCCAACCCAGTGGGGTTGGCGGCGGGGTTCGACAAGGACGCTGAGGCCTTGCCGGCGTGGGCGGGTATGGGTTTTGGGTTTTGTGGAAGTGGGAACGGTGACGCCTCGGCCTCAACCGGGTAACCCGCCCCACGATTGTTTCGGTTTCCGGTGTCACGGGCGCTTGTTAACCGAATGGGATTTAATAACGCCGGGGCCGATGCGCTGGCGCGCCGGCTTTCCCCGATGTCGCCCTTGGGCATTCCGTTGGGCATCAACATCGGCAAGAACAAGGACACCCGAGCCGATCCAGGGCGGTCGAAGATTACATTTACTGCCTGGAACGTTTTACATACAAGTTTGCGGATTCTTTGTAGTAAACATCAGTTCGCACTCCCCGGGCCTGCGCTCACTCCAGTCGGCCGAATCACTGGAACCGCTGTTGAAGACGATCAAAAACCGGGCCACCGCGCTGGCCCTTGAAAAAAAGGGGACGGAATGTCCCCGGGACGAATATCCCCCCTGTTTGTTAAGTTGTCGCCCGGATGAAGAGGGGTATGAAGAGATGAAACAGTGGTCCGGTCCGGATTTGATGGTATTGTGAGCCACGAACACCACGCCCGGTCACGGGAAGGGGTTCCAGCTCAGCTCCGACGGACGGGGGTCTTAACGGCGCGCCGTTACGGGACCGATCCACGGAGGTTTTGCGGACCATCGCGCGGGCCAGCCGGGGACGGCTGGCTTTAATTGGAGTCGGCGGAATTTTCGGGCCGAAGACGCTTTGGAAAAGTGTTGGCCGGCGCATCGTTGGTGGAAGTGTATACGGGATTTGTGCAACGGGCCCGGTTTTGCGCGATCGTTGGCTAAACGATTGGCGCAACTAGCGGCCCAGTGCCGCCTAAAAACCGTTCAAAAAGCGGTGGGAAAGGACTGCTTATGATAAAGAGGAATCATCGTCGCGTTGGATGTGGATGGGGCGATCGCCCGCCGGCTGGTAACCCGGTTGGGCCCGATCGTGGACTTTTACAAAGGTGACGCCGGCGTTGACGTTGGGAGGAAGACCCTGCGTTGATGAACTGGCTGTTGAAAAAAGGAAGAAAAAGTTTTTCTCGACTGCAAATGGTTCGACATTCCATCGCAAGTGGCACGATCCGTGGCAGCCGCCGGTCGAGCGGGGTCACGGCGGTCACGCCGCTCCACGCGGGGCCGGGAGCGGATTCTCAAAGCCGCCGTGGCCGGTGTCCGTCCGCGGATATGGGCGGTGACGGTCCTGACCTGTTTGGGCCCGGACGATTTGAAGGAAGTGGGGGTTCGTACGATCCGTTGGTCCAAGTGCTTCGGTTGGCTCGGTTGGCCCAACAGGCGGGTGTGGATGGGTTGGTTTGTTCTCCACGGAAGTGGGGATGTTGAGGCAGGCGGGGATCCCGGTTGCCTCTGATCACGCCGGGTATCACTCACGGCGGCCACGTGGGCGCGGACCAAAAGCGGGTGACACCCCACAACGAGCCTGGTCCAGCGGGGCGAATTAACTGGTGCTGGGCCGAAGTGTTTAGGAAGCGCCCGACCGCGGCCGCCGCCCGGGACATTTTATCGTTCAGGAGATAAAGCGTGGACCGATCGGTGTTGGCAAAAATTTTCACCGTTTGCAACTTAAAGGATCGTTCCGGCTTCGAAGCGGGGCGACGTCGGCGGAATATTTTGACAAATATCTGTTTGAGTCCCGCCGGACCTGCTCCGGGACATCGCGAGGACTTCGTCCCCTTATTCCACAGGGACGGAGATCCTCGCTGGGTTGGAAATGGGCGGATTCCGTGGCCACGGCACCTTCGTTGAAACGGGGTTCCCCCAGATTTTGTTCGAAAGAGGCTAAGACCTACGGCACCTGCAAACTGGCCAAGGGATCGACTTCAATGGAAAAAAAGTGGCGGTGGTCGAAGACGTGGTGACCACCGGCGGCGCTATACTGGACGGCGTGCGCTTTGCGCGGCAAGGCGCTCCTGATTGAAACGGTGCTGTGCGTGATTGATCGGAATCGGCGGTTCGGACAACCTGAAAAAGGCGGGGCTGACGTTGGCCCCACTTTTTGGAGCCCGCGAACTTCGCAGGGGCGGGAGACAAATAATGGCGACCAAAAAGTTGGACCTACAAAAAAGCGGGCGTGGACATCGTGGCGGGCGACGCGTTGGTGGACCGCATCAACAAGGCTTCCGGCCATCGGTGACTTTGCGGGTCTGTTCCCGTTTCCCAAGGGGCTCAAAAATCCATTTCTGGTGGGTTGCACGGACGGCGTCGGCACCAAACTCAAAGTGGCCCAAGAGTTGAACCATCACGACACCATCGGCATTGACCTGGTGGCCATGAACGTGAACGACTTGATTTGCACGGGGCCCGGCCGCTCTTTTTTCTGGATTATTTTGCCACCGGCCGGCTGGACGTGGGCGTCGCCGAGCGGGTCATCAACGGGATGATCGACGGATGCAAGCAAGCCGGGTGCGCGTTGATCGGCGGCGAAACCGCCGAAATGCCCGGTTTTTACAAGCCGGGGGAATACGATTTGGCCGGTTTCGCTGTGGGCGTTGTGGACGAACCCCAGCGGGTTCGCAACGAAACCATTCGTCCGGGAGACGTGCTGTTGGGCCTTCCCAGTTCCGGGGTGCACTCCAACGGTTACTCGTTGGTTCGGGTGTTGTTCCGGGGGCGGACTTAAAAGTGGGGACCGCGTTGTTGGCCCCACGCGGATCTATGTGAAACCAGTCCTGGCCGCCCTGGCGAAATTTCAGGATCCATCAAAGGCATCGCCCACATCACCGGCGGGGGAATCACCGAAAATGTGCCGCGCTTTTTGCCGAAAAACTGCGACGCGGTGTTTCATTTGGCCACGTGGCCGTTGCCCGATGTGTTTGCGGAAATCCGTCGGCGGGGCAACGTGAGTGACGATGAAATGCACCGCACTTTCAACATGGGGTTGGGGTTGGTGGTGGCGGTGGCGCCGGACAAGGCCGCGGCGGTTAAAGGCCCTCGCCCCTGTTACGACGTGGGGCGGGTGGAAAAAGGAACCCGGATTGTTCGGTACCGGTAAAGATCGATGATCGAAATCGGCGTTTTGGCGTCGGGGGGCGGGTCCAATTTCGAATCGCTGGCGAAAGCCTGCCGGGACGGCCGTGTGCCGGGCGCGCGAATGCGCGTGTTGGTCACCAACAAACCCGCTGTGGGCGCATTGACTCGGGCGGTTCGGCTGGGTGTGGAGGCGCTGGTGATCGAGCCAAAGATTTTGACGATCGCAACGCCTATTACGAACGGGTGGCGGCCGAGCTGAGAGCCCGGGACGTGAAGGTGGTGTGCCTGGCCGGGTTTTTGTTGAAAGTGGAACCGGGGCTCCTTCGCGCCTTTCCCGGCCGAGTGCTTAACATCCATCCGGCTCTTTTGCCGAAGTTCGGCGGAAAAGGAATGTTCGGTCCCCACGTTCACGAGGCGGTGTTGGCGGCGGGCGAGACCGAGTCGGGATGCACGGTTCATGTGGTCGACGACCATTTTGACCACGGGCCCACGCTCGCCCAAGCCAAAGTGCCGGTGTTTGCCGGGGATACCCCCGAAACTTTGGCCGCTCGGGTTCTGATTGAAGAACATCGGTTGTATCCGGAAACACTGGGCCCGGTTTGTGGCCCAGGAGACTTTATGATCGCCCGATACAGTCGTCCGGAGATGGCGGCGTTGTGGACCGACGAATTCCGTTGGAAGACGATTTTGGAAATTGAAATTTTGGCCGCCGAAGCCTATTGCAAAACGGGAGGACCCGTCGGGCGGTGCGGATGTTGCGAAAAAAAGCCCAGGTGGACGTGGGGCGTATTTTGGAAATCGAGTCCGTCACGAAACACGATGTCATCGCTTTTCTGACTCAAATCGAAGAAAAAGCCGGTCCGGCCGCAAAGGTGTTGCACCGGGGGCTCACCTCGTCCGACGTCTTGGACACGGCCCTGGCGGTGCAAATGGTGAAAGCGTTGGACTTGCTCATCGCGGGTCTTCAACGGTTGATGGTCCCGGTGAAACGCCTGGCGTTAAAGCACGCGGCCACCCCGTTGATGGGGCGCAGTCACGGTGTTCACGGGGAACCCATCACGTTCGGGTTTAAAGTGGCGGGCTGGTATACCGAACTGAAACGGAACGTGGATCGCCTTCGCTACGCGCGTCAAGACGTGGCGTTCGGCCAGTTGTCGGGCGCCATGGGAAATTTCGCCCATTTGGATCCCCGTGTGGAAGCGGTCGTGTGCAAAATTGGGTCTGAAACCGGAACCCGTTTCCACCCAAGTGGTCCCGCGGGACCGGCACGCGGTGTTTATCCAATCCATCGCTTTGTGCGGGGCGGCGATCGAACGGATCGCCACCGAAATCCGCCATTTGCAACGGACCGAGGTACTGGAAGTTGAAGAGCCGTTCACCAAGGGCCAAAAGGGATCCAGCGCCATGCCCCACAAGCGAAACCCTGTGGCGTCGGAAAATATGTGCGGTTTGGCGCGGTTATTGCGTTCCTACGTGACGCCGGCCCTGGAAAACATTGCCCTCTGGCACGAACGGGACATTTCCCATTCGTCCGTTGAACGGGTGATTTTGCCCGACGCCGCTATTACCTTGGATTACATGCTCCACCGCTTTGCGGGCGTTTTGGAAAATTTACAAGTGTATCCCGATCGCATGAAAGCCAACATGGCTAAAACCGCCGATATTGTGTGTTCCCAGCGGGTGGTGGTGGCCCTGACCAAAAAAGGGTTACCCAAACAAGAGGCCTACGAAATTGTTCAAGGGCACGCGTTGCGGGCTTGGACCCAGGGAGTTCCGTTTCGGCCCGCCCTCGAGGCCGACACGCGGGTGACGGAGCGGTTGACGGCGGCGGAGGTGTCGGCCTGTTTTGATTTGTCGCCGTTTATCGCAACATCCCGGCAATTATTCGACGGGCGTTGGTTTGACCTTCGCGCCGGAGTCCACTCGGAAAACTGTCGTCAATCTCACGTTTCGAACCATTTCCATACAAACCGCGTTGTCGTTCGGGACGCGGGTTTTATTTTCCCATATTTTCTTTGGATAGCGGCGGGGCTCTTGGTGGGCGTGTTCCACCATGTGCTGATGTCGTTTCTGTCTTTGGGCGGAGGCCGGTTCGTTTTGGGAGAACGTCTTTTGGAAGCGCTTTTATTGTCCGCCTGGCCGTTTGGATTTTCGGCTCACGTGGCCAATCAGGAGCACGACGGCGGCAATCCGGGCTTATCCTCTTTGTTTACGGTTCCCCACCTGTTTTCGATCACGTTCGGGCTCGTTTGTTTGGCCCTCTTGGCGTTGGGCGGAGCCCTGGCGGTGGTGCAAGTGTTTGCGTGGTGGCTACCGGGGGCCGTGGCCCCGTTGGGGGCCACGCTCACGTCGCCCGCCTCAGTGTCGGCCGGTTGGGGTTTGCTCCCTCTTCTGGCGTTGGGGGGAATGACGTTTGGACTGCCCTATTCGTTCGGGCCGTTCGTGGTTGTTCATGAAGGGGAGGGTTTCTTATCGGCTTTTGAGCGTAGCCGCTTTTTGACGCGGGACCTTCGGATTAATCTCTTTTTTCTCCAGGGATTTTTGTTCGTTGTCCTGTGCGGCGCCTTTTCCGTGTTCAGTGCCATTCCCAACAGACCCACCTTCACCAACCATGTGTTGGAATCGGTGGTCATCACCGCAACGTCGGGTTTGGTCAGCCTGGTCTGGAATCACGCTTTTCGTCAAGCCCTGGACCTGGAAAAGGAACCTCAGGGACCGACTCTGACGCGACCGGGGCGGATTCATATTTCCGACTCTTCCGTTTCGTTGAGTTCCCTTCCTCCCGAAACACCTTGAAATTTTTCGGTATCTCGACAATACTGTTTGGAGGGTATTCCATGACCATTGAATTGTATATTGCGATTCTGTTAACCGTGGTTGTCGTGACCATCGTGGTGGGTGCGGCGGCGTTGGTGGTTTTGGTGATGCAACTGCGGCGCACCGCGAAAGCCGTGGAAACAGCCGCCCATCGAGCCGCTGAGCAGGTTCACCGGGTGGGCGACATGGCCGGCACGTTGGGGCAAGTGGCGGTGGGGTTGGCGGGGGCTTTTGGAAAAAAAAGTTTGTTGGGCGCCGGGCTCCTTTACAGTATAGTCCAATTCTTTCGACGTAAAAAGGAAAAGAAAAACCCGTTTGAGGATGTGGAGGAGAACGATGAATAGCGCGGACCTATCGGCGGACCTGCTGGAATCTCCCGCGCCGCGGCGGGGATTGTTGGGGCGCATGAGCGCACGGGTGCGCGCGTCTGTGGAACAGTTTTTGGGCGATCCGGTCCACCGTCACAAAATCCGGTTTTTCCGAGGAATCCTTCTGTTTAAAGATTTGGGCCGCTGGGACCTGGCCCGGCTGGTTAACCGGACCATGGAAAAAACCTATGCCCCCGGGGATGTCGTGTTCCAAGAAGGGCATTTGGGCCGGGCCTTTTTTATTGTTGCGGAAGGAAGCGTGGAAGTCTTGCGCCGAAACCCGTTGACGGACGTTTTTGAACCTGTGGCCAAATTCGGTCCCGGAGACTTTTTCGGCGAAATGGTTTTGTTGGACGAACTGCCCCGATCGGCCACCTGCCGCGCGTTGGAGACCACCCGCTTGCACGTGTTATATAAGGACCATTTTGATCTCTTGCGAGCCCAATCGCCCCGGGCGGCCGCGCTGATTTTGCACGCGTTGGCCCGGCTGTTGAGCGCTCGACTTCGACGGGAACGGCGATTGCCTCGACTTTCTTGCGCCGAGGATCGGCCTGTTCAATGAACCGGATCATCCCAGTTCCCCTGCGCGCGTCGGCGCCGGTGTCGGGGACAGTGGTCTTGCTGTTGGTGGCGGCGGTGTTGTGGTTCTTTTATGAGGTTCGGGCGGTTTTGCCGCCCTTCGTTTACGCGGCGGTGATGGCCTACTTACTCAATCCGTTTGTGGCATTTTTGGAAACGCGGGGCGTGCGGCGGGATCGGGCGGTGTTGGCTCTTTTTGTGGTGTTGGTTGGATTTTCGTCCGTGTTGGCCTATTGGGGCGTTGTGGCGTTGTGGGGCGATTTGCCTGACCTGCGGGCCAGTTGGCCCGTTTACATGGGCAAAGCCGAAACCGCCATGCGTAAAGTGCAAACGTCGGTGGAGTTTGCCTGGCCCATTTTCAAGAGACCAAAGTGTTGGAACGAGCCATCACCGGTTCCATGGCGTGGGTTCAAACCAATGTGTGGCATTCGTCGGCGGTGTTTGCGTCGGTGTTGACGTTCGTGATTAACTTGATGTTGGCGCCGTTCATCGCTTATTTCTTTTTGCGGGGGGGCCCAAACGGCTCAGATGGCCTTGGACGCCTGTCCCGGAGGCTGGGTGGAACGGTTTCTCAGTTTGTTGAACAAGTTTGGCCGGGTGTTCGGTAACTACACACGCGGGGTTCTTTTTGAAGCGTTTTTGGTCGGACTCATCACCGTGCTGGCGTTGCACGCGATGGGGTTGGACTACGCGGCGTTGATCGGGGTTTTAACGGGAGCGGCCAACATGATCCCCTATTTCGGCCCGGTGCTGGGCGGCGCGGTGGCTTTGGTGGCGGCGGTTTTTCAGTATGGGAACATGGCGGGACCGCTGAAGATACTGGTGGTGTTTGTGGTCATTCATTACATCGACAGTTGGATTCTTCAGCCGATGATCATGAAAAAGGCCGTCGATCTCAATCCCATTACGGTAACGTTTGCGCTCCTATGCGGCGCCACGTTGGGCGGAGTGTGGGGTTGGTGTTCGCGGTTCCGGTGGCGGAATTATTGAAAGAAGCGGGACACGTTTTTTACGTCTGGTATCGAGCGGAACGGGGCTTGGTGGTCGCGTCCCAAGAGTTCGCCGTGGCCGCCGCCAAACCCTGGATCGTATAACTTCGAACCCAAAACCTCCCTAAACTTTCGACGGTGTAGTATAATGTCCCTGTTTGCGGTGGGTGTAGCTCCGGCGGGGTTTCGGTTCCTCTGGAACCGCCGCCGGCCCTTGCGCCGTGCGCGAGGGCCGCGTTGAAAGAAGTGGAGGGTGATCGTTCCATTTATGGTGGGTATAGCTCAGCGGTTAGAGCGTCCGGCTGTGGCCCGGAAGGTCGCGGGTTCAAATCCCGTTACTCACCCCATTTTGTATTCGCGGTATATAGAACCTCCCACTCCTCTTGATTCTTAGGGGCTTTGGGAGGTTTTAATCGTTTATGGAGGGCCTGGACCTCGGAGGCAAATTCCCGGAAGAGGGACAGCGGCTCTCTAGGTCGTAGCACGGAGACAGGTTCTGATAGGAAAATTGAAATGACACCCCAAAACCGATACGACGTTTCCGGTCTTCCCGAAGCCCAATTCCAGCCTGGTTCTCAAGGGAAGGTCCTTCGTAATAAATTGGACATTACCTCCAAAGCTGAGATGGACCGCTGTGAAGCAGTGGCTTTGGAAAAAGCTTTTGATGTCTTTCTTCACACGTATGACAAAGACCATCGGTTCAGGGTGTCGGATATTTGTGGAATGCACCGGACCTGGCTGGGGGATATTTACGAATGGGCCGGACAATATCGTAAGGTGAATATGTCGAAAGGTGATTTTCCTTTCGCGGGGGCGGCACAAATCCCTCGTTTAATGGAGGAGTTTCAACAAGATGTTTTATTCCGCCAAACGCCATGCGCCTTTGCGGAAAGGGAACGGGTTCTTGAGGCCTTGGCTGAGGTCCATGTGGAGTTGGTGTTGATTCATCCCTTCAGAGAGGGAAACGGACGACTGGCTCGCGCGGTGACCAGCCTTATGGCCCTTCAGTCAGGGCGGCGTATTGTTTTTGATTCGATCAAGGGCCAACGGAAGATTGACTATTTTGCGTCGGTTCAGGTGGGGTTGAAGAGAAACTACAAGGCCATGGAATGTCTCTTCAACGACCTTTTGGAGAAGTGACTATTTGCCGATACGGATTTGTTGGGGGTGGCGGGAATGTTCTTTAAGTTCCCGGAGCATCTTTTCGGGCACTGGGCCGATTTCGATGGCTGTGGAGGCGGCCACGGTTTCCACTAAAAACCGCCCATAGGCCACTGGGTCTTTTGAAAAGCCATTCTCTTCAAACAGAGATTTTCGTTTCATGGGTAAATTATACCACCTGAAAGCGTGGATTTCCAGAATTTTTCGAGGAAAAAATCAGGGTTGCCGTCAAGCAACCTGCAAAAGCCCAAAAGCTCCCATAAGCCGCCTGTCTCGACGGAGCAATTTTCACCAATTTCCGTCATCCCGGCGAAAGCCGGGATCCAGGGTTTAAAACGGATGTCGACTTCCCGGTTTCCCAAAGTTTTCGTAACAGCTCAGGCCCCTCACCCTGCCCTCTCCCGAGAGGAGAGGGAAAATCTTTGTTTTCCTTCCCCTCTTGGGGGAAGGCCCTTCGGGCCCGGGGCCTATTCGGCCCGTTGCAAACGTGTGCCACTGGCACACGCAACCCCCGAAGGGGCGGATGAGGGGCCTGAGTAGTTACAAGTTTTCGAAGGTCGGACAGGAGTTTTGCGTAATCAGCTTCTGTCAAAGTTAAGGCCGCTTCAGGAGTTTTCCGGGCACTCATCGTTGGGTCCTCAGTCGCGACGCCTCAGTCCCAAAGTTCATCAACCACGCAAACGAAGGGATGCGTTGACTTCCTTCGTTGAGAAAGCTTCCGGGTCAAACTCCCGCCCCAACCATTGAATGAACTCCCGACGCTCTTCCGTGTCCGGTCCCCTCATGGAATTCACCAATTCTTCATAACCGTGCGGCCCACCCACGTCCTCTGGCGGACAGGCCCGCGCTCCTTCCAAACAAAGGGAACCTCGCTGACCCCGTTTCCAGGGGCCGATCTTTTCCACAACCACGTCATGCTCCCATCCGTCGCCGAAGTCATAGTGGTATGTGAATTCGCAACCCTCCTCGGGAAGCACGTCCTCCAGGACAACCCTCGCCTCGGGCTTCGTCTCTGGGCTGTCCGGGTCCTTGACGCCGTAATGATCCGGACCGATGACAAATTCATGGAGGTGGGAGTTGGTCCAACCCATCGTATCCTGCAAGGTGCTGTGGAGCTTTCCCAGTCGAATATCGCTCGGCACCACCACCCGCCGCCAGATGGGCGGGTCGATGTCACGGAGCGTGATTTTAAGTTGGTAGGCCGCAAGGGGCAAACGGAGCATTCCCGAAAAGTCCTTGTCCAGCTTCGGCTTTACCCGTTTCATGAAACGCCTCCACTCACCGCTACCAGATCAATTCCTGGAAGAACTTGGCTTTTTCATCGAAGCCGCCCGGACCATCCATCAAATCACGCATTTTATCCTTCATGCGATCGTTGATGAGACGAAGGTCCTCCTTCGTTAGTTCGGGGCGGCCGGTTTTGAAGTAGCTCAATTCTTTCTTCTTGTTGCCCAAGACCTTGTTCATCATCGGCGAGTCTATGGAATGCAGGAACACGTCCTTGTCCGAGGGGATCGGCAATTCCCGCGACATTCGTTGCAAGTACTCTTGCGCCAGACTCTCCGGGACGCCCGCCTGCTTGAAAACCTCCGATGCCCGGACGTAAAGGTTCCGATGGAACCGCGCCCCGAACATCCACCGGTCTTTCGCATCGGCGTTCTTGCCTGGAACCAGCGCATGCATGACTTCCAACCGCCCAAACTTCCCCGCCGCCCGCCTTTCCAGGTGGACCCACAGGTGCCGGATATGCGTAAAGGGGTCTTTGTCCCATTCCAGCTTGAGGTCAAAGGAACAACCCGGCCAGGTGGCGATTTTTGAGACACGCACCGTGCGCCGACGTGCAATCGCTTCCGTTGCCTTTCGATGTCGCGTCGGCCTTGTCATCTTTAAGTCCGTTGAATAACCTTCAGTTTTTCTTAACCAAGTCGAAAACCTTCAGGACTTCGTCGCCGTAGTGATTGATGACCTTGACGGCGATCTTGCCCTTGGTGGGTTGGTCGAAGGGTTGGCTTTCGGTTTTATAGAGGGCGGACCAGGCGGCCTCGTCCACTTCGGCGCGGAGGGCTTTTTTTAGTTTTTCGTAGGGTTCGTCGTTGCCGGTGAAGTAGGCGTGGCGGACGAAGAAACTTTCGCCGTTGTAATCGGTGTCGATGAACCAGCAGGCGATGTCGTCGGTTGAGTGGGAGCGGATTTCGCCGGTGGTGGGGTCGTACACGTCAAGGCCCTTGAGCTTCACAGTCAACTGGCCGTCCTTTTGCTTCTTGATGTCCACGTCAGGCTCACCGAAGACCATGAACAAGTTGCCGGAGCCGGTTTTCTTCAAGAGTTCGTCGCCCATGGCCAGGTCGGGATTCATGCGGGCGGCCAGGACGGTGAGCTTGCCGTATCGCTTGGCCTCCTCCGAGACGTGGGGATCGAAGGCGAAGCCGCACACCACCAAGAGGTCGAACCCGACGCCTTGGACGGCTTCTTTCGCGGCTTCTTTGACCAGGTCGGGGCCAACGGTGCCGTGCTCGGGGCCGATGCAGATGGCCGCGCGTTTTTCTTTGTCCCCTTCCAAATAGGTCCCCTGCGCCTGGATGTGGAGCCCGGCGAAGGGCTCCAATGATTCGAATTTAAGACGTTCCTTTTTGATCGTATTCTGGACCCCAGCTTTTTTCAGGTTCTCCAGGATCATACTCACGAACCCGTCGGACCTTTTTCCCTCTCCGCTTGGGAGGCCGTTCGCATAGGTCACGGCACCTGGGGCGGCAGAGCCGCTTTTTCGAGGGTGGCCGGAGGCCGGGTGAGGGGTGGTATCCGGGACCAGCACGCGATGAGGCGATAGACTCTCAACGGTAAACGGCCCGGTCACGCGGACGCGCTTCGCGTCCTCGTAGGGTTGGTCGTAAAGAGTTTCGGTTTCCGCGTGACGGGCGATGGCCGCGTCAATCTCCGCCCGGTTCATGCCTTCTTTGATGTCGGGGTTGTTGGCGATGGATTTGAGGGTGACATGGGGAACGCGCTTGTAGACGAAACCCTTGTGAATGTCGCCGCCGAATTTCCCGGAGGCCGCTTCCGCTCGCCCCGTGAGCTCCATTTCCTTCGTGGCCCCCTCTTGGGTGTCTGACAAGAGATAATAAGGGAATCGGGATGACATGAGCCGCGTCCTGGCCAGGGCGATAGCAACGCGAGAGGTATCGCAGGTGATCCAGCGGCGGCCCCATTGTTCTGCGACCGTGGCGGTCGTGCCACTGCCGCAGGTTGGATCAAAAACCAAGTCACCGGGGTCAGTGGTCATTAAAAGGCATCTCTTAATGATTTCCTCTAACGTCTGGACTACATAAATTCTGTCTTCCCCGAAGCCAGAGGGGGACACATCAAGCCAAACATTGTTAAAATCGGTAAATGAGTTTTCATCGTGATAGTTCTTCCACCGCAAAAGAGAACCTGAGGTGAATAAACGCCCTGCTTGCTCAACCTTTTTCATTCCCTCTTGGGTTATCGACCATCCACGGGAACCGCTTGGCTTAAAAACTTGTCCGTCAAACTTATAAGGCCAGCGACTACTTTCACTGCCGGTTGCGGAGGTCGTGTCGGCAGAACGGAATATGCGGCCTGGAGGTAAAGGGATTAATCCACCAAGATGTTTCCTCGAGAGTGAGACAACGGTCAAATCTTCCTTCTCAACATACACGCCGATTTCATTCTCCGAACGAATTGCTTTCTGTTCGCGTTTGAGACGTCGTACCTTACAGTTGTCAGCATCCTTTGAATACCAGAGGATAAAATCCGCGACCCCAGCTATCTTTGAATCTGTTTGTCCACTGGTCTTGGTGAATGCAATTTGTGAAATGCAATTTTGACTACCGAACACTTCGTCGAGGATATTCCGCACAAGATGCACGTTCTCATCCCCAATCTGCAAAAACACGTTCCCGCTTTCCGTCAAAAGCTCTCGCGCCACAATGAGGCGGTCTCGCAAGTAGGCCAGGTAGGAGTGAATCCCCAGTTCCCAGGTGTCGCGGAACGCTTTGACTTGTTCCGGCTGGCGGGTAGCATCCTCCGCGCGATCCTTCACGTCCCGCTTTTTCGTCGAAACCTGCCAGTTTGACCCGAACCGAATGCCGTAGGGCGGATCCATGTAGATCATCTGTACCTTGCCCTTCAAACCCTCTTTTTCGGCCAGGCTGGTCATGACCATGAGGGAGTCCCCCAGGATCATCCGGTTGGACCAGTTTTGCTCGTGCTTGTAGAAGTCCACCAGATCTTCCCACTTGATGCCGTTGAAATCCGCGAAAAGGGGCAACTGCTCCCGCCCGGACTCCTTCTTCGCTTGGGCCCGGACGTTTTCGATGACAACCTGGGGGTGGATTTTCTCCTGGATGTAGATCGGCACCGCCGGCACGGCCAGGTCCTTTTGGTCCTGCTCGTCCTTCCCCTTCCAGACCAGTTGCGGGTCCAGGGACGGGTCCCGGGGATAGAGGACGGTTTTAGGCTTTTTCTCCTCCTCGGCCACGAACCCCCGCAGTTCCTCCGTTGGGATATTCGTCCGCTTGTCCTTGTGTCGGATGGTCTCTACAGGGATTTTCTTGGCGTCTCTGGTGCGTCGGGGCATGGATTCTCCTTGCAAAATCAGCCTGTTTGTCAGCTTCTATGAATCACCTACAATTTCTATCAATCACTCTAACGATCAAACCGTCAACTTTGAGGCCGATTGATAGACTTGGGGCCAAGCCCATATCTCTTCCATCGCCTTGCCCCCCACGAACCCCCTCAGCTCCTCCGTCGGGATGATGGTCCGCATGTCCTTGTAGCGAATGGTTGCCACAGGGATTTGTTTGCCGTTCGCGAGTCTTCGGGCCATAAGAGTTCGTAAGAAGTCTTGACGAATATTCTAAATCTGGTATACTACAAGAGGACTGAGAATTCTCGGTCGGCGGGCGCTTCCTGGGAAACCGGGGGCGCTCGTTTGCATTCATGGGAACACCTTCCAACCAGACACTCCCGCCCGCTGATAGACGTGTTTCCTGACGATATCAAAGGCCTTGTTTTGTTTGGTGGAATCCAAGATGTTTCGGGCGCAAGGGTATGCGCACAGGTCAGCCATTTGAGTCCCCGCGATATTATAACGCTTCGACCGGAAGGTAAGGGGACAGTTGAGCTTTTTAAACCGCTCGGCCGAATGGAAATCTGTGCCTTCAGCCATGATCTTGAAATAGACCCGCTCAAGATCATTGTCTTCATTTTTGCCTCGAGATTCAGCCACGATCGGCAAATCGTTTTCACCCACCCCTTCCAGAAAATGGACAACGCGCTCCAATGTGAACGTTAAGGCGAGGTTATAGGGGCTGGCGGCGTTGTCGCGGTATTTATTAACGTGTGCCTGCTTTTTAATACCTGAGACAAAGAGCCTGTAGGGTAAACGGTCCATTAGATTCGACAATTCCTCCATAAAAATCGGTCGTATGTCGGGGACTTGCAAAAATGCGAAAGGACCGTTAGCCAACCG
The DNA here is from genome assembly GCA_016715645.1 of Elusimicrobiota bacterium. Taxonomy (GTDB): domain Bacteria; phylum Elusimicrobiota; class Elusimicrobia; order FEN-1173; family FEN-1173; genus JADKHR01. Next base: position 255,969 of record JADJZR010000004.1, read on the forward strand.
AATGTCCCGGCTGTGCAGATTGACCCCTTCGTGATTCCAGTATTTCAGCTTGAATCGGGCAATCTCCGGGATGATTTTCTGCACGTAATCTTCCCGTTCAAACACCACGAGGGAAAGGACGAACAGCGGAAAATCGGCATCCAACTTTTGGAGTGAATGGTCGCCGCATTCGTCGAAGAAACCGATAAACCGGGATTTTCCGCTAATATCCTTCATGACGGCTTGGCCGCTCCACGGCTTGACAAATGGGAGCCGATGATGTTCTTGGCGTTCCATGGGTCGGTGATTTCCAAGAACGCCCACCGACCGAAACCCCCGTGGTTGTTGACCGCGGGGACCCAAAGAGTTCGGGCGGCGTCCACTTTGGCGACCTTCTCTTTCCGCTTCTCCCCGGTCACTTCCAAGATGAGGTTCAGCAGGTCCGCCCCACCGTCCCTGACTCGGACGATGTAGTCCGGCAAATAGGCCCGCTCGGTTCCTTCGTGGGCGTAGGGCACGGTGAAGCCCAGGTTTTGGTTCTTGACGTAGCAGACCACCTCGTCCATGTCTTCCAACGAGTTCGCCAGTTTGGATTCCCAATCCGAGTCCTGCACCACATAGTTGAGATGACATTTGTCTTCACGTGTCCGGTACGTCTGGCGGCGGGTGTCGAAGGCCACATGGCGGGTGGACCCCAGGGTATCGAAGGGCTGAAGCACGGGTTTGAGTGTCTTCTCCCCATCCGCGCCCTGGACGACAGCGCTGTAAATCTTCTCCGCCGCCGCGTGGGACAGCTCGGAGAAAAGAAGGTAGCCCAGGGAAACGTCGTCTTTCAACTGGACGCACTCCCGCATCCACCGCCGTGAAGCGTCCAACAGCGCCGGGAACAGCCAAACTTTAGGGCTCCCTTCGTCGTCCCGAAAGAATCTTTCCAGTGTTCTGCGGGCCAGAACGAAAGATATTTGTTGCTCCCGCGCTTTTTTCACGAAATCCAGGGTATGCAGGCTGGATTCCCCCACGATGGGGTCCAACTGCGTCTTGCTGGGGATCTGCTCCGTCGAGATGGCCATCCGGGATTGGTCCGTGAACCGGACGGTCAAAGTCTCGGCCGGAAGGTCGAACCGGTACCCCGTCAAACGGGGGAAAGTGATCTCACAGGCCGCTCGTTCCGGCATGGCGCGAATGCGGGTGGGCGGCGGCGCGGGGACCACGTCCACCGGCCCGCCGGAACAGGGGATGAAGGAGAAGGGGACCCCGTAGACCTCCGCGTATTCCGGCGAAAACATCCCATTGTCGTCCGAGTGATAGCTCATCCGCCGGAGGCCACGTCCTATGACCTGCTCGCAAAGGAGTTGTGTGCCGAAAGCCCGGACCCCCAGGATGTGGGTGACGGTGTTGGCGTCCCACCCTTCGGTCAACATGGAGACGCTGACCACGCACCGGACGGACTCCCCCAGTTTGCCGGGCTTGCCGACCGTGTTCATAACCTCCCGGAGGATTTGGTCGTCCGTAATCTCCTCCGCGTCTCGGCCCGGATACCGGCGACGAATCTCCTCTTTGAATTCCTCAATTTCCAAGGCGGCCATCTTCTTGTATTCGGCGCTCAAACCCTCGCCGGATTCCAACTGTTCGCTGTCAATCAAGACGGTGTTGGGGCGGGGGTTCCATCCACCGTTCAGTTCGTTACTGAAAAGGGCCAGGGCTCCGGGCACAACACGGGTGACGCCCTCCTTGAGGGTTTTTTCCCATCCCGCCACGTAACGATAAACCAGGTTGGAGACGTTGGTATTATTGCACACCACGATGAACACCGGCGGCGTCAGCCCCTTTGCCCGCGCCTCGGAGGTTTCCCATTGCTGATAGAACTTCTTGTAATGCCCGTAGAGGGTTTGCAACGCCCCCTCCAACGCATCGGGCAATCCCGGCTCCCCCTTCAGAAATTCTGTCCCCCGGCCCTTTTTGGGGAGACGGTCCCTCACGTTCCGCCAGAGGTCCCGGTAAGTCGGCTGTTCGCCTCGCATGGCGTCATCGGAAACGGGGACGCGGGGTATTTTGACAACGCCGGACTCGATGGCGTCTATAAGTGAAAAATCCGACACCACCCAAGGGAAAAGGGTCCCCTCCGGATAGCCGGAACCACTAAGGAAGAACGGCGTGGCGGAGAGGTCGTAAACCACCTTTATCCCGATTTTCCGCTTGATGGCTTCCAGGCCGGAAATCCAGACGCGAGCTTCCTCCTCCCGTTTCTGGGCCTCGCGGCGGTCTTCTCCGATCAAATCCACGTCCTCCCCGTCCTGCTTACGGCGATAACAATGGTGGGCCTCGTCGTTGATGACGACGATGTTGCGTTTGGTCCCCAATTCCCGGCAAACGCGGCGGACCATCTCATCCGGCGTCTCTGTAAGGCCGATAACACCGTCCTTCCGCAAAAGGCTTTTGACCAGCCGCCCGGCGTTCATTTTGTCCCGTTGTTTAAGAGCGTGGAAGTTTGTGATGACGATCTTGGCTTTGCTTAGGAGGGAAAGATCATCTCCGGTCACGATGTCTAATTCCCTGTAATAGTTCTGCGGGTCGTTGGGAAGGAGTACGCGGAGCCGGTCTTTGATGGTGATGCCCGGCGTGACGAGCAAGAAGGTATCGGAGAATCGTTTGTCTTGAGGGTCGGCCAGCTTGTTGAGAACTTGCCAGGAAATGAGCATGGCCATGACCACCGTCTTGCCGGAGCCCGTGGCCATCTTGAAAGCGACGCGGAAAAGCTCGGGGTTCGCGTCTTCATTGAATAGGCGGAGCCGGTTTTCCAGGGACACATCGCCGTATTTCTTGGCGACCTCGGCGATGTAGATGGCCGTCTCCACCGCCTCCAACTGGCAGAAGAACAACCGTCGTTCACGGCCTTCCCTTGTCCAGTAATCCAACAGCCGCCGGGTGGTCCTGGTGACGCCCAAATACCCGCCCTTACGCCACGTGGAGACTTTCCCCCGAATTTCGTTGATGAAGGGATTTTCCTGGACCCGATCCCCCAGCCAGTCCCCGAGCGACAGTTGTTTCCCGCTTTTTTTGGACCGCGCGATGGGGATGAAATAGGAACTCGGACGGCGGGACTCAACAATCTCGTTGGTGATCCCTTCCTCAGTGAACTTGAAATGTTGGGAGGGCTCACGGAAGGGGGAGTTTCGAATGGGGTTCTCAATGACGACTTGGGCCATGGATCAGGACCCTTTTAGAGCTGGAAAAGCAGATATTTTCTTGAGGTAAAGGCGCAGGAGGACTTTGAAGGTGTCTGATTGAGAGAGCTCTCCTAATTGCTTTTGGACTTCCCTTAGACAGGAAATATCCGAAGCACTCATTCGAATGATGATTTGTTTTCGATCGCCCTTCCCTTTTGCAGCCATAATCGAATTCTACATAAAATCCATTGCGAAATCATTCCTACTAAGATATATTAATGATATTATTATGATATCTTTAACCACAAAGCCCGACACGTGGAACGTGGCGGGGTTGGTGGCGAATTTAATATGTTACTGGGAGTCTATGGAATGCGGTCTTACATCTTAATACCATGTAGCCAATGAGTAACCTGCCTGCGGTCGAAGTGGCTCCGCGTCACGGCGGTGGGGCAAGCATGAACAAGCTCCTTGAAGTCCGTCCTGGGGGGATCGTTCCGCCATTTCTGATCGAATATGGGATTGCGACGATGGCCGTCGGGATTTGTACGGCTGTTTGTTTCGCCATGTTCCCGTTTTTCGAGCTGACCAACCTGGTCATGGTCTACCTCCTGGGCGTGCTGGCGGTGGCGGCCAGGGGGCGCCGGGGACCGGCGGTTGCGGCTTCCGTCTTGAGCGTGTTGGGTTTCGATTTTTTCTTCGTCCCACCGCGGTTCACGTTGACGGTGGCCGACGTGCAGTACGTCTGGACCTTCCTGGTCATGTTCGTCGTCGCGATGCTCATCAACCACCTCACCATTCGCCTGCGCTCTGAGGCTGAAGCGGCCCGGGTGGGGCAGAGGCGGACGGCCCTGATGCACGCGTTCACCCAGCAGCTCGCGGGCGCGCGCGGGACGGATCAAGTCCTGAAGATCGCCGTGGACCATGTGGCGAAGGTCTTCCAGGGAGCGGCGGTGGCCCTCCTCCCGGGCGCGACGGGCCCGTTGGACGTGAATGCCGTTTCGGGCGGACCGGCGGAGCTGGGCGACAAGGAGCGTGGCGTCGCGCAATGGGTGTACGAGCGGGGACAACCGGCCGGCGCGGGGACACCGTCGCTCCCCACGGGAGATGCCCTTTACGTTCCTCTTCTGGGGGATAAAGTCGCCGTTGGGGTATTGATGGTTCTCCCCCGCACACCAGCGCTTCTCCTAGGGGACCAGCGGCATCTCTTGGATTCGTTCGCCCATCAGATCGGGCTGGCCCTGGAAGTGGACCGGCTCGGCGAAAGCGCGCGGAAGGCCGAGATGGAAGCGGAGACGGAGCGGTTGCGGAGCGGGCTCTTAAGCTCGGTCTCCCACGATTTTCGGACGCCGCTGGCGGCCATTCTGGGTTCGGCCGGGGCCCTCTTGGAGAGGGAGGGCCTTCGTTCGGACGGTCCCGTCCGGGAGCTTTTGGAGAACATCCAGGCGGAATCGGAACGGCTTTCCCGCCTCGTGCAAAACCTCCTGGAAGCCACCCGGTTGGAGAGCGGCGCGGTCCGCATTCAAAAAGAACTGTACCCTCTGGAGGAAGTCGTCGGGAGCGCCTTGGAGCGGCTGGAGAAAGCCCTCGGTGGCCGCGAGGTCTTGGTGGACATCCCGGAGGACTTGCCGCCCGTCCCCATGGACGGGACGATGGTCGAACAGGTGTTCGTCAACCTGCTGGAGAACGCGGCCCGGCATGCGCCCTCGGGCCCCATCGAGGTGTCGGCCAAGGCGGAAGGAGGCGCGGTCCTGATCGCGGTGGCCGACCGAGGGCCCGGGTTGAAGGAGGAGGACCGGGAACGCGTGTTCGAGAAATTCTATCGGGGCAAGGCCTCCCCCGGGGCCGGGCTCGGCTTGGCGATCTGCCGGGCGGTGGTGAACGCCCACGGAGGACGGATTTGGGCGGAAAGCCGGACGGGGGGCGGGGCCGCGTTCCGTTTCACCCTCCCATGGCCCGATCCCACGCAGGTTGGAGCTCAATAATGGAAACTGAAAAGACGTTGCTCGTGATCGAGGATGAACCCGCGATATTGCGCTTCCTGCGCCCGTCGCTGGAAGGAACGGGCTGGCGGGTGTTGGAGGCGGCCACGGGGCGGGCGGGGCAGGACTTGGCGGCCACGAAGAAGCCCGACGTGATCCTCTTGGACCTGGGGCTCCCGGACGGAGACGGCCTGGACGTCCTGAAGACGCTCCGCCAGTGGACATCGGCCCCCATCATCATCATTTCCGCCCGGGGCCATGAAAAGGATAAGATCGCCGGCCTGGACGCCGGCGCCGACGACTACCTGACCAAGCCCTTCGGGATCGCGGAGCTTATGGCCCGTTTAAGGGTGGCCCTTCGCCATGCTTCGTCGCGGCCGGAGGACGCTCCGCCCGTGTACGAGCGTGAGGGATTGAAAGTCGACTTGACGACCCGGCGCGTGTGGCTCCGCAAGAAAGAGGTCCGATTGTCTCCCCAACAGTACGACGTGCTCTCGGCGCTGGTCCGCCACGCGGGCCGAGTGGTGAGCCACAAGCAACTTCTCAAGGAGGCCTGGGGCGAGGACCGCGTCGTGACGCCGGAATCCGTCCGCATCTTCGTCCACCAGCTCCGCCGAAAGATCGAACCTGACCCCGTCCGTCCCCGTTGCCTCAAGACCGAGCCCGGCGTTGGGTACCGTTTGGAATCTCCGAACGAATAGGCCCGGCAATCCGCCGGGGTGACGATTCTTAAGTTACGGGCATTGGGTTTAAATTGAGACAAAATTGGTAACTGCTCAGGTCCCTCACCCTGCCCTCTCCCAAGAGGAGAGGGAAATTCTTTTTTTTCCTTCCCCTCTTGGGGGAAGGTGCTCCGAAGGAGCGGATGAGGGACCTGGGCAGTTACCAAAATTTAAAAATTATCACTTCCCTCACCCTACCCTCTCCCAAGAGGAGAGGGAATGAACTTCAATGTTTTTCCTCCTCCGCTTGGGACAAGGTGCCGCGAAGCGGCGGATGAGGGGAAGCTTTATCTAAACTGCATTTATCTTAACGGACTTTTAACAGTTCGTGAATGGAACCTTTACGGCCTTCCGCGCTATCCTGAAATCGACAGGCGACGCATCTTTGATGGGAAGGAAGTGACATGGACATCGTCTATATCGGTTTGACCCTGGGCCTTTTGGCCCTTTCCATCGGCTTCATCGTGCTTTGCGAGAAGCTGTAAGGAGAAATCCCATGATTTATTGGATCGGCGGAATTCTGACTGTATTGATCCTGGGCTATCTGTTGGTGGCCCTCTTGAAACCGGAAATATTTTAATGAACGCGAACAACCTCACGCAGTGCCTCATCACCCTGGGCGCCCTCCTGATTTTGGTCAAGCCCCTGGGCGCGTACATGGCCCGTATATATGAAGGCGAGCCGACGTGGCTCGGCAAAGCCCTGGGGCCCGTGGAGCGCCTCATCTACAGGCTCTCCGGCGCGGGTGGGAGGGAAATGAACTGGAAGACCTACGCTGTGGCCTTCATGCTCTTCAACATCGTGGGCCTATTCGTCGTCTACGCGCTCCAGAGGCTCCAGTATCTTCTGCCCCTCAACCCCATGGGGTTGGGGGCTGTGACGCCGGACTCTTCCTTCAACACGGCGGTTAGCTTTGCCACCAACTCCAATTGGCAGGGCTACGGCGGCGAGACCACCATGAGCTATCTCACCCAGATGGCGGGTTTGACCGTGCAGAATTTCGTTTCCGCGGCTTCGGGAATGGCGGTGCTGGTGGCCTTCATTCGAGGGTTTAGCCGAAAACAGGCCCAGACTATTGGCAACTTCTGGGTGGACCTGACCCGGGGCACGCTCTACATCCTGCTACCACTCTCCGTGGCGGTGGGGCTGGGGATCGCTTCCCAGGGCGTGGTTCAGACCTTCAAGCCGAGCGTCACGGTGCCCTTCTTGCAGGCCGCGGTTGACGTTAATGGCGCCGCCGTGACCACGCAGACTCTGGCGGTGGGGCCAGCGGCCTCCCAAATCGCCATCAAGCAGTTGGGGACAAACGGCGGCGGTTTCTTCAACGTGAACTCCGCTCATCCTTTCGAGAACCCCACGCCGTTCTCCAACTTCCTGCAGGTTCTCTCCATCCTGCTCATCGGAGCGTCGCTCTGCTATACGTTCGGCGTCTTGGTGAAGGACCGACGGCAGGGCTGGGCGATTCTGGCGGCCATGTTCCTCCTGTTCATTCCCTTGCTCTGGCTGGAGGTGGCTCAGGAACAACGGGGCAATCCGCTCCTGGCCAAAATAGGGGTGGACCAATCCGCTTCAGGCCTCCAGCCGGGCGGGAACATGGAAGGCAAGGAGACGCGCCACGGCATCGCTCAGTCGGCCATCTGGGCGACGGCGACGACAGCGGCCTCCAACGGCTCCGTCAATTCCATGCACGACTCCTTCACCCCGCTGGGCGGCTTGGTGCCGCTCTTCCTGATGCAATTAGGCGAGGTGGTCTTCGGCGGGGTGGGCTCGGGCCTCTACGGCATGCTGCTCTTCGCCGTCATCGCGGTCTTCATCGCCGGGCTCATGGTGGGCCGCACACCGGAGTACCTGGGCAAGAAGATCGAGGCCTATGAAATAAAGATGGCCTCCCTCGGCATTTTGGTGCCCTGCGCCGTGGTGCTGATCGGCACGGCTGTCGCCGTCGTCTCCAATGCGGGTCTGGCAACTATCTACAACCCGGGGCCCCACGGGTTCAGTGAGGTTCTCTACGCGTTTTCTTCGGCGGGAAATAACAACGGCAGTGCCTTCGCGGGGCTCGGCGCCAACAACCCCTTCTACAACCTCATGCTGGGGCTGGCCATGTTCTTCGCCCGTTACTGGATCGCGATCCCCGTCCTGGCCCTGGGAGGGTCCCTGGCCGCGAAGAAGGCGGTGCCCCCTTCCGGCGGAACGCTGCCCACGGACACCCCTCTGTTCGTGTTCTTCCTGATCGGGACGGTACTCCTGGTGGGGGCGTTGACCTTCTTGCCGGCTCTGGCGCTCGGTCCTATCGTCGAGCATTTGATGATGGTTCCTTAGGAGATTGAGATGAAAAAGACCTATTCCATATTCGATCCCGCTCTCGTGAAACCGGCGCTCTGGGAGGCGGTCAAGAAGCTCAACCCCCGCCACCAGATCAAGAACCCTGTGATGTTCGTGGTGGAGGTGGGGAGCGTCCTGACCACGGGCCTCTGGCTCCAGGCCGTGGTGGGCCGGGGCGAGGCGCCCACGGGGTTCATCCTGGGCGTGTCGCTCTGGCTGTGGGTCACCGTGGTCTTCGCGAACTTCGCCGAAGCCCTGGCCGAGGGGCGCGGCAAGGCCCAGGCGGCCAGCCTCCGCGCGTCGCGCAAAGACACCGCCGCCAAGAAGCTCCCGGAAGGAAAGCGGGGCAAGAAACCCGTCACGGTCTCCGCCGCACAGCTCCGCAAGGGCGACGTTGTTCTCGTCGAGGCGGGCGACCTCGTGCCCATGGACGGCGAGGTGATCGAGGGTGTGGCTTCCGTCAACGAGGCGGCCATCACGGGTGAGTCCGCCCCGGTGATCCGCGAGTCGGGCGGGGACCGCAGTGCGGTCACTGGGGGGACGCAGGTCCTTTCGGATTGGCTGGTGGTGCGGGTGACCGCCAACCCCGGCGAGACTTTCCTGGACAGAATGATCTCCATGGTGGAGGGCGCCCGACGGCAGAAGACCCCCAACGAGATCGCTTTAAACATCTTGCTGGCGGGAATGACAATCATCTTCCTCCTGGCCACGGTAACGCTACTGCCCTTCTCCATATATAGCGTCACCGCCGCCGGGAGCGGCTCGGTGGTGACCGTCACCGTGTTGGTGGCGCTTTTGGTCTGCCTCATCCCCACAACGATCGGGGGCTTGCTCCCCGCCATCGGCATCGCGGGGATGGACCGGATGATCCGGGCCAACATCATCGCCATGTCGGGCCGGGCCGTGGAGGCCGCCGGGGACGTGGACGTTCTGCTCTTGGACAAGACGGGGACCATCACCCTGGGCAACCGGCAGGCGGTGGCCTTCGTGGCGGCCGACGGGACCTCGGCGGAGGCCCTGGCGGACGCGGCGCAGATCGCCTCGCTTTCCGATGAAACTCCCGAGGGCCGCAGCATCGTGGTCCTCGCCAAGGAAAAACACAATATCCGAGCCCGGCATGTGCACGAACTGGGGGCGACGTTCATCCCTTTCTCCGCTCAGACCCGAATGAGCGGCGTGGATTTGAGCGACGGACGCCGCATCCGCAAGGGCGCGGCGGACGCCATCGAGGCCTACGTCCGGCAGGAGGGCGGGGCTTACCCCGGGCCCGTCCGGACGGCGGTATCGGCCATCGCCAGGACGGGCGGCACGCCGCTTGTCGTGGCCGACCGGGGGCGCGTTCTCGGCGTTGTCCACTTAAAGGACATCGTGAAGGGCGGAATCAAGGAGCGCTTCGGCGAGCTCCGCCGCATGGGGATCAAGACCATCATGATCACCGGCGACAACGCGCTGACCGCCGCGGCCATTGCGGCGGAAGCCGGTGTGGACGACTTCCTACCCCAGGCCACGCCCGAAGCCAAGCTGAAGCTGATCCGCGATTACCAGGCCGGCGGAAGGTTGGTCGCCATGACCGGCGACGGCACCAACGACGCCCCCGCGCTGGCCCAGGCGGACGTGGCCGTGGCCATGAACACGGGCACCCAGGCGGCGAAGGAGGCCGGGAACATGGTGGACCTGGACTCCAACCCCACCAAACTCATCGAGATCGTGGAGATCGGCAAACAGCTTCTCATCACGCGCGGGGCGCTCACGACCTTCAGCATCTCCAACGACGTGGCCAAATACTTTGCCATCATCCCGGCGGCTTTCGCGGGCACCTACCCCGCGCTGGCGGCGCTTAACGTCATGGGTTTGTCGACCCCGGCCAGTGCGATCCTGTCGGCGGTGATCTTTAACGCGCTCATCATCGTGGTCCTCATCCCGCTGTCGCTCAGGGGTGTGACGTACCGCGCCCTTGGGGCCAGCCGCCTCCTGCGCGACCACGCGCTGGTGTACGGAATGGGCGGCTTGATCGCGCCCTTCATTGGCATCAAGGCCATCGACATGATCCTGGCCGCTTTGCGTTTAGTTTAAAGGAGACACTCTATGTATTTAGAACAGCTCATCATCTCCGCGCGGGCGGTTGTGGTCTTCACGGTCCTCACCGGGCTCGCCTATCCCGTCCTCATGACCGGCGCGGCTCAGGCGCTCTTCCGGGAGCAAGCCAACGGTAGCTTGATCGTCAAAAACGGGAAGGTTGCGGGGTCGCGCCTTATCGGCCAGCCCTTCGATGACCCCAAATTCTTTTGGGGCCGCCTCTCCGCCACGGGCCCCGTCGCCTACAACGGTGCGGCCTCATCGGGCTCCAACCTCGGCCCCTTAAACCCGATGCTTCGTAAAGCCGTCCAGGACCGGATCGCCGCCCTGCGGAGCACCGATCCCGGGAACCCGGCTCCCGTTCCTGTCGACCTGGTGACCTCCTCCGGCAGTGGCTTGGACCCCCACATCTCTCCCGCCGCCGCCCTGTATCAGTCGCCGCGCGTGGCGCGGGCGCGGGGAATCTCTGAAGACTCCGTCCGCGAAACCGTCGATCGTCACACCCAAGGGCGGTTCCTCGGCGTGCTGGGCGAACCGACGGTGAACGTCCTCGAACTTAATTTGGCGCTGGAGGCCATAAAATGGGACCGCTGACCCGGGGCCGTGGTTTTAGGGGAACCTATGGATGAAAGACCCGATCCAGACCGGCTCTTGAAGCGCGTCCAGGCGGATGAGGAATCCGCCGGACGCGGCCGGCTTAAACTCTTTTTCGGCGCCAGTCCCGGCGTGGGCAAGACCTACACCATGCTGGAGGCCGCCCGCCAGAGGAAGAAGGAGGGCTGGGACGTGGCCGTCGGCGTGGTTGAAACCCATGGGCGGCCCGAGACGGAGGCGTTGCTGGAGGGCCTGGAGGTTCTCCCGCGCAAAGTGGTCCCTTACAAAGGCGTCGCCCTGCGGGAGTTTGACTTGGACGGGGCGTTGTCGCGCCGCCCGCGCCTCCTCCTTGTGGACGAGCTGGCCCACCCGAACCCCGAGGGGTCGCGCCACGCCAAACGCTGGCAGGATGTGGAGGAGCTCCTGGAGGCGGGAATCGACGTTTACACCACGCTCAACGTCCAGCATTGGGAGAGCCTTAACGACGTGGTGGCCCAGATCACCGGCGTGACGGTGCGCGAGACTGTCCCGGACACTTTTCTCCAACGCGCCCACGAGTTGGAGATGGTGGACTTGGCCCCGGAGGACCTGCTGAAGCGGCTCAAGGAAGGCAAAGTGTACGGGGGCGAGGTCGCGGGCCTAGCCGCTGAGAACTTCTTCAAGCCGGGCAACCTGATCGCCCTGCGGGAAATGGCGCTCCGCCACGCGGCGGAGCGCGTGGACGCCCAGATGCAAGCGTTTAAGGAACGCAATGCCATCGACGAGGTGTGGCCCCTGGGCGAGAGGCTCCTGGTGGGCGTAACCGCCAGCCCCATGTCCGCGCGGCTCGTCCGGGCGGCGAGCCGGCTGGCGACGCGGCTCAAAGCGCCATGGATTGCTGTCCACGTGGAGACGCCCGCATTTTTAAGGTTGCCGGCGAAGGAACGCGACCGGGTCGTCTACAACCTTCGACTGGCGGAGAAGCTGGGCGCCGAGGCCCTGACGATCACGGGGGAGGACGTTGTGGACGAGGTCCTGGACGTGGCTCGGACGCGGAGCGTCACCCGCATCGTTCTCGGCAAGCCCGCGCGCCCGCGGTGGAGGGACTGGATTTCCGGGTCCGTCGTCAACGACATGGCCCGGAAATGCGGAAAGATTGACCTGCACATCATCAGCGGGGCCGGGGCTGACTTGAGCCGCCGCCCACCACCTGAGGACGGCCCTCCCGATTGGTCCGGGGTCGGTTGGGGGGCCGCCATGGTGGGCCTCTCCACCTTGATTTGCTGGCCGCTCTTCCGTCGGTTGGACCGGGTCAACCTGGTCATGATCTACCTGCTGGGCGTCATGTGGACCGCCTATCGGTTCGGCGGAAAGGCCGCGGTCGTCGCCTCGGTCTTGAGCGTCTTGTCCTTCGATTTCTTCTTCATCCCCCCGTCTTTCACCTTTGCCGTCGCCGACGCCCAGTATCTGGTCACCTTCGGGGTCATGCTGGTCGTGGGTCTGCTCATCAGCACCATCACCAGCCGCCTCCGCCAGCAAACCATCACCCTTCGCGGGCGCGAGGAGCGGACGCGGGCCCTCTACAAGTTGAGCCGCGACCTATCGGAGACGCCCGACACCCGCCGAATGCTCGAGACCGCCGCGAGGCAGCTGGAGGAGTTTTACCGTCGGCCTGTCCTGATCCTAACGAGCGGACCCCAGGGGGACTTAAGTGTAGGGGCCGGAGACCCCGCGGCCTTTGGCTGGAACGATAATGAGCTCTCGGTGGCCCGCTGGGTTTTCGACAAGGCGCAGGTGGCCGGGGCGGGGAGCGACACTCTGGCCGGAGCCGCCGGGCTTTATGTGCCCTTGAAGGGAATCCGCAACGCCATGGGCGTCCTGGCCATCCGCCCCGGGGACCCCAAAGCGCTGATGAATCCGGAGCAGCTCCAGCTACTGGAAACCTTCGCGGGCAGGATCGGTGGCGCGCTGGAAAGCACCCGCATGAGCGAGGCCGTCGGACGGACAGAAATGCAGGCGGAGATGCAGGCCATCGAGCGTCCTTCCGCCGGCACGGCGTTGCGGATCGGCGATTTCCTGACGCCCAGCAGAATCCGGGTCCTGCCTCCCGGACTTCCCGGCGACAGGGTCATCCGCGAGCTCGTGGCGCGGCTCGGACTACCGAACCCCGGACGGATTTTTCAGGCGGTGATGGACCGGGAAAAAGCGGGACCCACGATGATCGGACCCGGCGTGGCCGTCCCCCACGCCCGACTCGAGGGCGTGAGCGGCCTCCACGCCGCCATGGGCTTATCGAGAGAAGGGCCGGTCCACGTCTGGGTTGTTTTCGTCGGTTCCCCGGCGAACCCCCGCCTCCACCTGGCCTTCCTCTCTTGCGTTTCGGCCTTCTTCCAGGACGGGTCCCGGGCAGAGGCGCTCTTGGGGTTGAAGTCCGGGAAGGCCGTCTTGGATTACATACGCCAAGCGGAAATCACCCTCCCGTCGTAGGCCTGGCGGACCCGGCAGCGCCGACGCAATGGAGCCGGGGTTTGCAGAGGCCACCGCGTGCGTCGGCTTAGGGCGAGTGCAACCGGGACGCCCCTTCTTGCGGCCCCAGCGATTGGGATCAAGTCCTCAGTGTTTTCCGGCCTTTTTGCGCGATTAAATTTAAAACATAATAATATAAAATTCAATAAAATATAGTTTAACAATATATATAATTTGTGTTAAACTACATTATTGACTAAATTTTTTTAATCATATAAAATTTAAACAAAGAAACAAACAGGTGACGCCCATGGAAAAAATTGATCTTGAGAAACTGAAATCCCATCTTTGGGAATCGGCGAACATTTTGCGCGGAAGCATTGACGCCTCCGACTACAAAAATTACATCTTCGGCCTGCTCTTCCTCAAACGTCTTTCCGATGTTTTTGACGAAGAAGCCGAAAAAATTTTGGCTGAAACCGGGAACAAAAAAGTCGCTTTGGAAGACCCGGACGAACACGAATTTTTCGTCCCCGCCAAGGCCCATTGGAAAAACCTGACCGCGCTCACCCATAATCTGGGAGACGCGCTTAACAAGGCCAATGACCATTTAGAGGAAAATAACCCGATACTCGAAGGGGTCCTGTCCGCCACGGATTTTAACGACAAAGACCGTTTGCCCGACTCGACCCTCGCAAAGCTCCTCATCCACTTCTCCGGCCTCCGCCTTCGAAATACGGACCTGGCCGAGCCGGACATGCTGGGCCGCGCCTACGAATACCTCATCGCCCAGTTCGCCGATGACGCCGGTAAGAAGGGGGGGGAGTTCTACACCCCCAAGGAGGTTGTCTCTCTCCTGGTGGAAATTTTGGATCCCCACGAAGGCATGTACGTTTGCGATCCGACCTGTGGTTCCGGGGGGATGTTGGTTCAATGCGTCCACCATCTCCGGGCCATCCATGAAAACACGCGCAACGTCGTTCTCCACGGACAGGAAAAAAACATTGGCACCTGGGCCATCGGCAAAATGAACATGCTACTCCACGGCCTCTCCGGCACTCGGTTGGAAAAGGGCGATACCATTCGGGAGCCCAAACTCTTGGACAAAAAGGGGGGGCTTCTCCTTTACGACATTGTTATCGCCAATCCGCCTTTCTCTCTTAAGAACTGGGGCCTCGAAACGGCCCAAAACGACCCCTTCAAGCGATTCCGCTTTGGTCTCCCTCCCAAGGGCTACGGGGATTTTGCTTTCGTTCAACACATGATCGCCACGCTTAAGCCCGCCGGGCGGGCGGGGGTGGTTCTCCCCCACGGAATTCTTTTCCGAGGCGGCGCCGAAGGGCGCATTCGCCAAGGGATTTTGGAGGAGGACCTGTTGGAGGCCGTCGTTGGACTTCCGTCAAACCTTTTCTACGGCGCGGGCATTCCGGCGTGCCTGTTTATCCTGAACAAAACAAACCCGCCAATAGGAAAGGCAAAATCTTTTTCCTTTATGGCGCCCGGGATTTTCAGGAAGGGAAGAACCAAAACAAACTCCGCCCCCAGGACATTAAAAAGATTGTGGACGCTTACCGGGGTTATTCGACCATTGAAAAATACTCCCGCCCCGTCCCTTTGGATGAGATTCGGCAAAACGACTACAACCTCAATATCCCTCGGTACGTCGACATCACTGTGGAGGAATCCCCTATTGACGTCCAACAAACCATTGATGAACTGGCGGGACTCAAGAAAGCTCGGGCCGAAGCGGAACGCGTCATTGATGCCCACCTTCAATCCTTGGGCTACAGAATCTTATAGCGATACCGAGGAGGGAAAAAATGTTGTTCTTCATTGATGAAAGTTGGCAAACCACGGAAGACCGGCGTTTCAAAGCCGGAGTATTATCGGCCATTCCCATAGACAGCACTGATTTTAACCGTGTCTCGCAAGATATCTACGGCCTCAAACGGAAACATCTCGGATACGATGTGGCGCCTCTGGAAATTAAAGGGCACAAGCTCCTCAAGAGATACTACTTTCGACTTGAAAAGAAGGGTGTACGGAGTGAGCAATTGGATTTTGCTCGGGACCTTTTCTCCTATTGGGAATCGCAAGGGCTAAAGGTTTTTGCTTCGGTCACTTTTTCAAAGGGAGAGCTTGATCTTGCGTGCGCGAATGAAAATCAACTGGAACGGCCTTTCTTTTTCCTGTTTGAGCGGATTAATGTTTTTATGAAAGAAAACCACCCCGACGACATTGCAAAACTTGTTTTTGATGATAGAAGCGCGGGAATGAACGAGCGGATTTCAAGAAGCGTCAGCAATTTTTTTCATAAAAGTTCAGCGGGACGAACTTTTGACAAAATTTTAAAGGTGCCGTTTTTCGCAATTTCACGGGAGAACGTTGGGATCCAAGCGGCAGACATCATAGGCCATGCCATCGGTCGGCGTTTTACGGGTGACCGAGAAATGACGGAATTTTTTCAGCGCATCAAGAAAATGCAGTTCGAGAGCCGAGACCTTGTGAAGATTGGAGATGGGCGCGACCCTGTCCATTTTAGGGGAATTAAGGTCGTCAAGGAGCGACCGGGGGTCATTTTGATAGGAGAGGAGGGGCAATTTTAAGCAAAAAAATCGGAGCTGGCAGTCCAACACGCCCGGAAGGGCAATGTCGGACTTATCGTAGGGCCAGAAAGCCCCACACCAACTCCGTAATTATTTTAACCCACTATGACTCAATTGTCAACGACAAATTTTTTCTCTCGCTTTCGTGAGAGTTTTCTGGAGGCCGTTTTGAAGTTCCTCTGGCGGCAATGGTCCGCCCTGGGTCTGATGGGAACGGCCGGTGTGGAAGACGAATGGATCATCGATCCGGAGGCCCTTTTTGTTTTTTCGGTCGGGATGGCCCGATACGAGCCTAGACTTTTCGATGAAATTCTGGGGTGGTTGCCCACCAACGGCGAATGGTTGGACACGGCCCGGCTTAAACGGATGTTGCCCAAAGATGAACGGTCCCTGCGGGTCTTCGGGGGGACGATTCAATGGGCGCAAAAGATGGCCGATGAGCGCAAATGGCAGGGGCTTGCGCGGATCTGCGGGGATATTTATAAAAATCAACCCATCGCGGATTCCGTCGAGGTCCTGTTTAAGGAACAGAACGGGACGGACTATCCCCTATCCGGAAATAATGTCGATCCAAGTTTCGCCGCCTATTTTATTGATCGTCCTTTGGCCAATCCGCGCATCGCCATGTCGGTTCCCATGACAGCCAGCACCAACCTCCGATTTTTACTGAGAGCCCTGTTGGGCGTGGGATCCCGGTCGGAGTGCATCGCTTTTCTGCTGACCCATGAGGCCGGGCAAGTTCACCAGATCGCGGGAGAAATCGGTTTCTTCTGGCTCAGCGTCTCCCAAACCCTGGCCGATCTGACCCGTTCCGGCCTCGTTCTCACCCGTTCCCATGGAAAGCGGGTGGAGTATTGGCTCTCTCAAAGAAAGTGGTGGGTTTTCTTAACCCATCAGGACGCGGACCAGTTCAAGCCCCCCAAATGGGTCAATTGGTCGGCCATTTTTCCAGCCTTGGTCATTGTCTGGGAAACGGTTGATTCGCTTTCAAAAGAACAGCCATCGGAATACTTCACCGCTTCAAGGCTTCAGCAAGCATTGGAAGTTCTGCACCGGGAATTTTCCCGGGCCGGGGTGGATGTCCCGCCGCTCCCCAGCATGGCCCTCCCGCCGGACATGTACCAAAAGACAATGGCCACCTTTGTTCTGCGCCTCCTTAGTGGAAAATCAACGGTGAAGGCATAACATGCCCATCAATCAGATTTCATCTCTTCGGATGGGCAACAAATTCAAAAAAACTTCCATTGGCGAAATCCCAGTGGAGTGGGAAGTCTCTCGACTAGGTGATATTGTGGGGATGTATTCTGGGGGAACACCTTCCCGAAACTGTCCGCAATATTTTGGAGGGGGAATCCCGTGGGTAAAATCTGGGGAATTAAATCCTGGATATGTTTTTAAAACTGAAGAAACGATAACCGAGGAGGGGTTAAATTCTAGTAGCGCAAAATGGGTTCCAGCGAATTCGGTTTTACTTGCCTTATATGGAGCCACCGCTGGTCAAATCGCACTTTTAAAAATTAAGGCGACAATAAATCAGGCTGTATTGGCGATTATCCCGAAGGAAGAAGCGGCATGGACCCCGTTTCTTTACTATTCCCTTCGTTCACAGATCGAAAAGCTCATTTCAATAACTCAAGGCTCTGGGCAACCAAATTTGAATCAAGAGGTTGTCTCCTCATTGGAATTGGCAATTCCACCTATAAATGAACAAATGAAAATCGCCGAGATTCTTTCTTCAGTGGACGACGCCATTGAAAAGGCGGACGTCGTCATCGCCAAAACCCATGACCTCAAAAAAGCCCTCATGCAACGTTTCTTCACCCGTGGCATCGACCACACCAAATTCAAGAAAACACCCATTGGCGAAATCCCGGTGGAGTGGGAAACAAATCAGTTGGGAACCTTACTCAACGTTCTTTATAGGTACCCAACATACTTCAATATTAAATACACCTCATCTGGAGTTCCCGAAATCCGCGGAGAGTTTCTGAAGTCTAATGGAAAAATTGAAAGTGATTTGATCCGCTATCGATTCATATCGCCAGAAACTGCCGGCAAGTTCTCTAAGACAAAACTGGAAACCGGGGATCTAGTTTTATCGGTCCGCGGAACCTTGGGAAAAGTTGGGATCGTCCCTGAAAGTTTGAAGGGAGCAACTATTACAGCCAACCTCATTCGAATGTCCCCGAATCAAAATCTGGTTTCATCGGAGTGGTTGTTAGCATTTTTGATGAGCGAAGGATTTAAAGATGCTCTTGAGCAGGCCTCTTCAAGCACAACCATAAAAACGGTGACAGCTCCAGAACTTAAGAACATTGCAATTGGCCTCCCCCCCCTGGCAGAGCAAAAGAAAATCTCCGAAATTCTTTCTTCGGTGGACGACGCCATTGAAAAATCTGAATCCGAACGCGACCACCTGGAACAAACCAAAAAATCCCTCATGGCCGATCTGCTTACCGGCCGGGTGCGGACGGTGTAGCCATGTGGTATCTGTTTCTGGACGAAAGCGGCGACCTGGGGTTTGATTACTCAAAAAAATCAAGCCGCATTGACCATCGCACGGGGCAGGAGGAACCGATTCTCCAGGCTTGCGACTTGTTTTGTTGGGGAATTTTCAGGAACCACGAATTAAAAAACCCGAAATGGCGTGATCAATTTCGGACCAAGGTCCGGTGTGATGAAATTTATCTGGGATAAATTTGTGAGCGTGCCCCTTGCGCTCGTTGCCCCGCGGCTATGGACCTCATAGAGGAAAACACCGCAGGAACGCAAGCAGGACTTACCGCTCGCGCTCACTATGCGTCAAAAATTAGGATTTGTCAATTAAATTTAGTCGTAACTACTCAGGGGTCTTTCCCTCTCCTCTTGGGAGAGGGGAGGGTGAGGGAAATGTTTTTCCGACGACACGAACGTCCATATCCCTCATCCGGCCCTCCGGGCCACCTTCTCCCAAGAGGAGAAGGAAAATCATTTTTATCGTCGAAGACAGACAACCCCTGGGTAGTTACATTTAGTCGACAAATTGTCGTTGGATCATTTCCCTGACATCAGGAAAATGATCGGCTGGAACTGGAGGGGACCATTTTGCTGACGTCAGCAAAATGGTCATGAAGCCATGACCACTCATTTTAACGAAGACACTCTTTCCGAAAAGCCCGCCATCGCTCAGTTAAGGGCGATGGGGTACCTCTTTATCCACGGGGAGAAGCTGGACCCCCAAGAAATGGAGGATTCAGAGCGCACTTCCCGGCGGGAAGTCGTGCTTACGGGGCGCCTTCGCAAAAAGCTAGAGGAGTTGAACCCCCGCGCCACCGAGGAAACCTTGGACAAGGCCGTGCGGTTCATGACCAGCTTCCAGTCAACGGGCCTCCTGGAAGAAAACCAGGCCATCCATGAGGCGCTGGTCCAATACAAGTCTTTCGAACAGGATTCGGAAAAAGGCCGGCGTTCTCAAACCGTTAAATTCATTGATTTCGACAACCCCGAGGCAAACGAGTTCTTGGTTATTAATCAACTTTGGGTTAAAGGTCCCAAGCACCTCGACCGGCCGGACATCGTCATCTTTGTAAACGGCATTCCCTTGGCTGTCATTGAATGCAAGAGCCCCGTTGCCAAGGACGTGGGCGTTGTGGACGCCGCGCAACAATTGATCCGCTATCAGACCGAAATTCCAGCGTTGTTCCGGACAAATCAGCTCCTTCTAGGAATCAACGTTTTCGGCGCCCAATACGCCGCCGTGGGGGCCCCTCTGGATCATTTCCACGAATGGCACGCGCCCACGAAAGAAAAAATGCCTTCGCTGGATCATCACTCCGCCATTCTGGAAATGCGGGAGTTGGGGAAGATCGACACGAAGGATTTGCCCGCTATCCCCGCGGCCCAGGACGTTTTGATCGCGGCTTTATTGAATAAGAAGAATTTCCTCGACATCGTTCGGAACTTTACCGTATTCGATACGGACGAGTTCGGGAGAAAGATTAAAAAGGTTTGCCGGTATCAACAGTTTACCGCCGCCCAGAAAATTGTTAAGCGCGTTTTGGACGAGAAGGAAAAGAAAGGGATCGTTTGGCATTGGCAGGGGTCCGGTAAATCGCTCACGATGCTTTTCACCGCCCTCAAGCTTAAACGGGAGGAGGAACGGCTCAAAAATCCATTCATCGTCATTGTTACGGATCGGAAAGACCTGGACGGCCAAATTGAAGGCAATTTTCTCCGTTGTGGGTTCCCCAACCCTGAACGGGCGAAAACTTCCCGGGACCTCTATGAAATGCTCTCCGGACCCACGGGCCGAACCATCATGACCACGGTTCAAAAATTCAAGACGACGTTGGACGAGCCCCTGTCCACGGCCACCAACATCATTGTCCTGACCGATGAAGCCCACCGAACCCAATACGGCAATTTGGCCTTTAATTTGCGGAAAGCCCTCCCCAACGCGGCCTTTTTTGCCTTCACTGGCACACCCTTGGATAAGCGCAACAGAAGCACCTACAAGCTCTTTTGCCCGCCTGGTGAGACCTATCTGGACCGCTACAGCATCCAAGAATCCGAAAGAGACAAGACCACCCGCCCCATCAAATACGTCAGTCGTATGGCCCAATTGCACGTGGTGGGCGGGATTTTGGACGCTATGCTGGCCCATCTTTTCCCAGCAATGACTAAGGCGGAGCTTTTGGCGTTGAAAAAGAAACACGCCACCATAGAAACCTTAGCGGGTTCCCCCCGGCGGATAGAGCGTGTTGCCTTGGATATTTTGGAGCATTACAACCAGTCCATCCGTCCCAACGGAACCAAGGCCATAATCGTGGCCGCGGACCGGGCCTCAGCGGTGGAGTATAAGAACGCGCTTGATCGCCTGCTGAACCCAGAGGTCTCGAAGGTGGTCATGACGCTTAATCCCGATAAAGATCCTAAGGAATGGAAAGAAAAATACGACCTGACCGATGAACAGGAAAATGAAATTAAAGAGAAGTTTAAAGACCCCAAAAACGGGCTTGCCTTTTTGATTGTCTGCGACAAACTCTTGACCGGGTTCGACGCCCCCATCCTGCAAGTCATGTACCTGGATCAACGCCTTCGAGAGCACACTCTTTTGCAGGCCGTGGCCCGCACCAACCGGCCCCTGGAAGGAAAGCATTACGGTCTAGTGGTGGATTACGTTGGAATCGGCAAAGAATTGGCCGAGGCCGTCGCCATGTTCAGCCGTGAAGACTTACAAGGGCTCTTTTCAGTGGATGATGTTGACCGTGAACTGGAAAATTTAAAGAAAGCCCACCGGGAGTCCATGGGATTTTTTCGTGGTGTATTGAAGCGAGGGCTCAATCCCAAGGAGCAGGTCCAAGAATGCGTGGCCGCGCTTCAGAATGAGACGGAACGGGGAAGGTTTAACGATGCTTTCTTAACCTTCGCGCGGGCCCTGGATTTCTTAATGCCGGACCTCCGTGTTGAACCCTACCTTAAAGATTTTAAATTCCTCGGCCTCCTTCGTGAGGGACTCAAAAACCTCTACCGCGACCAGGTTTTGACAACTGCGGATGTTAGCCCCAAAGTCCGGGCCCTGATACACGCTCACATTGCGGCCGAGGGGGTGGAAGAATTGCTCAGCCCAATCACCATTTCATCACCCGATTTCAAAAAGAAGATGGAAGAGAAAGGGAGCAAAAAGGCCCAAGCCGTGAATGTGGAATACGCCATTCGAGACACCATCACTCAGCGCATCGCCGAAGACCCGGCTTTTTACGGTTCTCTGCAATCCCGCCTGAATGAGATTATTGATGCCCAACGTCAAGAGCGCCGGGACGATGCCGCCTCCTTGAAATCCCTATTGGATTTGGCCGAGGAGGCCTCCCATAGAGAATCCGCCGCGAGAGCATTGGGCCTGGATGGTAAAAGGGATTTCGCCATTTTCGGGGTACTGAAGGGGTTGGCCGAAAAGCCCCTCGTCTCAAACGACCAAGAACGCGCCGCTTTGGCGAAGGAATTGAATGGCATTATCGATCGTCTCTCTGTGGCGGAATGGACAGAGCGGTTGGACATTCAGAAGGAGATGCGCCGGGAGATTAAGCGCTTGTTGAGGGGTAAAGGGTTCAGCGAGGAGGATATCGCTCGATTAACCCATGAAATTATGGAGATATCCCTCCAATGGCCCCAGTAGAAACCTTTCGGTTCCCGCATCGAGGGGACGCGATCCGGTGCCGGATTCAACGCGGGAAGCGCTCGAAAACAATGGCTCTCAGGGTTTCGACAGAGGGCCTTGTAACTGTTCTTGTGCCGGCTGATTTGGCCGATTCAAAAGCACGCCAATTCGCAAAATCCAGAGCCGAGTGGATTTCTTCCCAAAGGAGATACTTTGCGACGTTGGCCAGGGCTTTTCCCAGGAAAGAATTCGTTTCGGGAGAAAGCCTCAAAGTCAACGGCAAACCCTACAGATTAAAGTTCATCCCATCCACTAAAACAATTCCCTTCTGTCGTCTGCGGGGGCGTCGCCTGGTGGTAAGTGCTCCCGGGCCACATCGCGCTAGAGAAACCATCATTAATTTCTTCTTCGATCAAACGCTTTCCAAAGTCCAACCCATATTGAAAAGGCTCGGTCCGTCGCTCGGGTTCCCAACGCCCAAAATAAAAATTGTCGACCAAGAGAACCGTTGGGCCAGTTGCTCAAAGAACAAGATATTGCGGTTCAATTGGAAACTGGGAATGGTCCCTCCGTTCGTTCTTAATTACGTGGTTGCCCATGAAGTTTGCCATTTGAAACACCCAAATCATTCAATTGGTTTTTGGAGGACTCTTCGAGCTCTAAATCCGCGGGCTGAGGTGGCTCGCCAGTGGTTGCGCCAGAACAGCGGACTACTAAGGATTATCTAAACAACCCATCTCCCATAAGGTCGGCGGGAAAAAGCGTTCAAATCCCTCGTTGATTTTTAAATGGCGGGGTTTTTAAATTTTGAAAAACTCCGTATTCCCATTTCCTTTCCGAATCTCTCCCACTCCTACTGGAGACATTATCATTTGACAGGCGACTATCACATCCGGCCGACACGATTGACCCTGTAGCATGGGCTTCCAGCCCATGTGCTTTTGCGTGTGACTTTGGGGTCCCCTCCCCCTTGGCAAGGGGGAGGTTGGGAGGGGGTGGGTGTGCATTTTCCTTCTCCCGTCCGTGGGAGGCTCATCGCAGAGCGATGAGCACCTGAGGCGGCAGAGCCGCTGATGCGAAGGTGTCCCGAAGGGACGGATGCGGGGCGGTTTTTCGTTGAAACAAGCCCTTGTAATGCCCTCTCCCGCTGGTGACTGCGCTAGCAAGAAATGACGTGTGGGAACGGCCGGGAGAGGGCCGGGGAGAGGGTGGGCGCGTTTCACCTCACCCCCACTGGGGGAGGCCGGTCGCAGAGCTCCCGGCACCTGGGGCGGCAGAGCCGCTGATGCGAGGAGGGAACGGGGGGCGTTTTTTTAGCTTCAATTTGTGCCCGCTATGCGGGCGCCACAGCGCGCCGCTGTTCTCTCCACGTTCCCGTCCAATGAATGGGACAGTAAGCAGGACAAGGACTGGACCTTGGGCTCTGGCGGGGCCACGGTGTCCGCACGCGCACCAACGGCCACCAAGAAAACCAACGCCCTTCTTCGGCGCTCATCGAAATCAGACCCCACCACAAAAAGAAGGACCCCAGCCATTTCGGGCAAGTGAAGGAAGACGGGGACTTTGGTTGAATCACTGGATGGGGAAAAATGGAGACCGCTCCTCTTTCGGTGGATATAAAGACGACTGTTCGCCACGCCGCCCCACGGCGGGATCCCGTACACCCGTTAAACGCGAACGATTGATTCGTTTGCCACCGGAGCGACAAGCAGACGGCTCCCACGCGTAGAAGCCTCGCGCCGGACGAACGCCCGTCGCGGCGCATTAAACGCGCCGCAACTCCTGCCTCCGATTCCGACGTTTCCCGCTCCGGTCCACGGGAAAAGCCGCGCGGCCTTTTTGGCCGCGCCCCGCTGGGCTCCGGTTGAATCGTTCCCGCCGGAGTCATTCCGCCCATCGCTTCGGTTGGGGAAGGAAAACCCGCTGACGGTTATTTCGTCGGTCGCGGGAGATATGTTTCCGGCTCCGGTTTGCAGGAAATCATTGCTCCGGACGAACGCCCGTCGCGGCGCATCAAACGCGCCGCAACTCCTGCCTCCGATTCTGACGTTTCCCGCTCCGGTCCACGGGAAAAGCCGCGCGGCCTTTTTGGCCGCGCCCCGCTGTGCTCCGGTGGAATCGTTCGCGTCGGACCGCTTCCGCCCATTGCTCCGGTAGGGGAAGGGAAACCCGCTGACGGTTATTTCGTCGGTTGCGGGAGATATGTTTCCGGCTCCGGTTTGCGGGAAATCATCGCTCCGAACGTCCGTCGCGGCGCATTAAACGCGCCGCAACTTCTGCCTCCGATTCCGATGTTTCCCGCTCCGGTCCACGGGAAAAACCGCGCGGCCTTTTTGGCCGCGCCCCGCTGGGCTCCGGTGGAATCGTTCGCGTCGGACCGCTTCCGCCCATTGCTCCGGTAGGGGAAGGGAAACCCGCTGACGGTTATTTCGTCGGTTGCGGGAGATATGTTTCCGGCTCCGGTTTGCGGGAAATCATCGCTCCGAACGCCCGTCGCGGCGCATCAAACGCGCCGCAACTCCTGCCTGCGGTTCCGACGTTTCCCGCTCCGATCCAACGGAGAAGCCGCGCGGCCAGAGGCCGCGCCCCGCTTCCGCCCCGGCCCCGCTCTGCGAACACCAAATAGCGCTCCAGCGCTTCCTTCAACACCCATCGGCTCATGATCTCAATTTACTCTTTCGACACCCCTCCCGCGATATCGTCTCGTTTTGCGGCGGGGTGTTTTTCGTTCAGGGCATTTAGAGGGCCCCCTTCTGACGGAGGATCGCGTCTCGTTTTGCGGCGTTTTTGATCGAGACATTCGGCCATCGCCTCATACATCGACGGTGATTCGGCCCATCGCGTCTCGTTTTGCGGCGAAAATCATCCCGCCCGGCGCCGCCGTTGCCGCCGCCGGTTGTCACGCCGCACATACGACGGGTGACCCGTCCTGTAGTGCCTCCAGTAGTCCGGATACGTCTTCGCCCACGCTCGCGTTTTTCCCCGCCGCGCCTCGTCGTCCTTCGGGAATCGTATCCGCCAGCTCTGGCAGGCTCGGGCGTGCCGCATTCTCCGGCATTCCGCGCCACCGCAAGCCTTTTGAGCCGCCGTGCGCGGGTCCGGACGAAACCAGCGGCCGCAATAGAAACAGCGTTTCTGTGGTGACCTCATGGCAGTACCCTCCTGCCATCAGTCTATCGCTTGGGGGTAAAACAAGTTTGGGGGGCGGGAAAAAAAAGACCACCGACTCTTATAGAAAAGTCGGCGGCCTAAAAAATAAATCAACGATGGAAGACCAACAAAGACACTTCAAGGGAACGACCCAACACTGCACGAAACGAACAACTCGTCACATAACTGAACTCTGCACATAACCGCAACGCCAATAGGTCTCCATTAAGGCTTGATTCGCCGCCGCCTGCGCTCCCGCACGGCCGGCGTCTATGATCTTCCGCAGGTCGAGGACCAGCTTGTTGAAATCTTGACCCTTTAAGATCAAATCTTTGATCATCGGTTTGACTTACTCCCGTCCTTAATAATCAATACTTCCCCCAGGGCGTCACCTTGTTTTATTTCAATCCAAGATTTACGGCCACTCGGTGGGATTTTTCCGATATTCAGCGCGATAACGAATATCCTATCGTTCAGCCAGACTCTTGGAGCAGTAACTAAACAATCGCTACAGTTAAATAAAACGAGGATCCCTCTCGGTTGTTGGTGGCTCTCCTGATCCATATAGCTGAGTAGCTGAGCGAAATTACTCCGGATCATTCTTTCGGAGGGGGGCGACGTATAAATTTTTGTCTCTATCACATAATCTTCCCCTATTCTTTCTTTGGCATAAAGATCAATCTGGGACCGGCCAAAAGACTTTCCGAAGCTTAAGATCCCTTTTTCCAACAAAAACTTGCACACCTCTTTCTGTAAAGTGATTTCATTCTTTTTTCCGCTCAAAATCATTTTCCCGCTTGAAGGGGCGATAGCTTCCTGTCCAAGCTTGTATCGCCAAATGTTTTCCTCAACGTTGGAGTCCCCCCGGCCAAGCGAAACAGTCTCAACGTAATTCTTCGTTTTTTTCATAGCCGACACTAGGTTTTTAATTGTTGGCCTATCCGGTGTATTTCTTTCTGCTGATTCAAAGTATTCCCCGCTAAAAACTAGGCTGTCTGGGCTTCGTCCAATGCCCCTAGCTATCCTGGAGGGTTCTAAACCTGTAAATTTCTTGGTGATCGCGATAAGTGTTGAAATTGATCGAACGACCAATACATCCAAATTTGAAACATTCACTAATATCTTGCGAAATGCCAAAGCACGCGCTATGCCTATGATGCCAGTCCTGTAACTCAATCCTGCTTCTGTCATGTTTCTTATGATGAAGGGCTTTCGTCTGACAATAAAGTCAGCGCATCGCCGCCGAATGTCCTCAATGGTCTTGGTTTCCCAGAAGGAAGGAGGAGTAATGTCGTCGTAATTTATTAGGGGTGCAGTCCACGCATCCCCTTCAAACAAACCTTTGATGCGTCCCCAAAGAAGGAGTATCTCATCATCTTTAAGAAGCGATAGTTTTTCAAAAACAAGGTTCTCGAGTTCTCCAAGAGGTTTCTCCATACCTTCACAGGTAATGACGAGCCGGTTAAAATCAGAATCCAAGATCATCTCTAGGCGTAAGGTTATCTCCAAACTCCCAAGGCGTCGCGCATTTTCCTCTATGTCTTGAATCTTAGTTTCAACATCCGAGATTATTTCCTTTGGATCAATCTGTTTGGTCGTAGATTTAAAAATATATGGTTTTGATCCTGAATCCGCAATAATTTTTATGTTCTTCTTTACGCTAGCCATATCAAAGCGGGATAACTCAGAAACCCGATTCTCGATCTCAGAAATACGGCCTTGCTGAAAAAGTTCGTCTACAAATTCAGGAATCAATAACTCAAGTTCTTCTCGATGGGTTTTAGAGGAATCATCTGTGGAGGATTCCTCTTCAATTAATGTAACGATATCGATATATTTCTGAAGCCTCATATTTCAAACTCCATTAATTTTAAGTTGAAAATCATCCGGACGATTCCCCCCCCCCGTGGATTTTTGCAAGAAAGGAGTATTCGATTCAAATAGAATCCGAGGATAAGGGAGCATTTCACTTTAACACCGTTTCAGGACCAATTCCAAACCCTCCCGCGCCTTCGCGGCCACAGTTTCATCCACCTGCAAGGATTCCAGGTATCCCCGGAACAAATCCGCGGACACCTGGTCCGCCGCGCCCTCAATGGCGGCCGCGAGCGTCAACATCTTTTTCCAGTCGTCGCCTTTCCCCACCATTCGGCGCAAGGCTTGAACTTGGCCATCCAATCGGGAAAGACGATGGTCCAATATCGTTTGTCTGGTTTTGATTTTGTCGCCAGGAATTTGTTTTCGGGATTTAATCATTCAGGAGAAAGCTCCTCATTGCCCACCAGTTCGCTGGATTTCCTTACGGTAAAAATCCTACAAAATCAGGCTTGACCATGCTCTCAGTGCGAAGTAGATCTTCTAAACGCTAGGCGGTTTATAGACTCTTGAGGGAATGCTACTCTTAGCCTTTATAGAGAGCGTACCCATTGACAATGGAAGACGATTCGCCAGGAAATGTCGATCGAGATAGCGATGAATCCTTGATGAGACGGTTTCAATCAGGGGATACGGATGCCTTTGTCCTATTGTTCAACCGGTATTCCACCCATCTCATTAATTTCGCTAACCGATTCCTATTTTCACAAGAAGAGTCCGAAGACGCGGCCCAAGAGGTCCTTTTACGCATCCACAACGCACGGGACCGGTACGATGCTTCCCGCCCATTTCGTCCCTGGCTATTTTCCATCGCCTCGCGCCTGATTTCCAACCGGCTCCGTCAAAAAAAACGCCACCCCCTTATTTCCCTATTCCATTCCACCGAAGACGACGACTCTCCGCCAGTGGATCCCCCCGAACGACGGGGGCATGGGCCAGAACAAAACATGGAAAACCAGCATTTAGCCACACTCATCCAATCCTCCCTTGCCCTCCTGCCGGAGAATCAACGCAATGCCGTGATCCTCGCCCGATTTGAAGAAATGACAAATGAAGAAATCGCTCAAATCATGGGAACTTCTGTCTCTTCTGTAAAATCCCTTCTCTTTCGTGCCAGGCAAACACTCAAAAACGCGCTCAAACCATTTATCCAAAATCAGCCCACCCCTCCCAAGAGCACCGCAACTTTTTAAGGTCTTGGGTGTATAGAGGGGTGAAGGAGTTCCCCCATGAACTGTAAAAATGTGGTCCAAAAGTTACCGGATTATCTCAGTCACACCCTCGGCGAACCTGAAACCGTTGGGGTCCGCGCCCATTTGGATCTTTGCCTAGAATGCCGAGAGGAGTCCCGCTTATTGTCGGCCAGTTGGGACATGTTGGGCCTTCTTGAACCCGTCCAGCCGTCCGCGTATTTCCACGCCCGCTTTTGGGAAAAGGTGCGCCAACAGGAAAACGTAGTTTTAGAGCGCACCGGTTTTTTTGCAAAGTTCCCTTTCGTTCCGGCGCTCGCTGGGTTCTTTGTTCTCTGGGTATTGGGAGTGGCCGGGGGGGCTCGGTTATTCGCACATCGCCACGAAACCGCTACACCGATGGAGATTGCTTTGAATCGATTTACATCTCCTTACCCTCAAAACTCTATTGAAATCATTTTCCAGGAAGGGCGAACACCGACGGGGCGAATGCCCGTGACACACCAAGGAGAAAGCCTGTGACGATCCGACGATGGACTTTTTGGGGAATAAGCGCACTCGTTGTGTTAGGCATTGCCCTGGGGTCAACCTATCTGATGCTGAAGTGTTGCCACACCCACCCACGGGAACAGTCGTTGGACATGGCTGGCGCCCACCGTTGGATCCATCAGCTCCATTTGACGGAGGAACAAAAAGTAAAACTCATCCCTCTTGAGGCTTCTTTGAAAGTTGATTTGGAGCCCATCCAATTGAAACTGGCCGAAGCCAGGGTCGCCCTGTGCGGCGTCTTGGAAGACGATACCGCCGACGAAAAACAGGTGGACATCTATGTGGATCGCGTGGCGGATTTAGAATCCCAACAACAACATCGAATTGTCCGACATCTTTGGGAAATGCGCTTTGTTTTAACGCCCGAGCAGAGGAAAAAGTTTTTTGCTTCCCTGACACAAGCGGTCTGTGACAATTGTTTAGTCCCTTTCAAGAAACAGTCGAGCGAAGACAGCAAGGGCATGGCGGATTTCCATTGAAGTAAAGCGGTTCAAAAAATCAAGGAGGCAACAAATCATGAAAAGACTCAAAAACGCCATCATCGGCGTCGGTGTCATCGCGGGGATTTTGGGGTTCACGACGCAGGCGTTCGCGGCCACCCACGCAGAGCAGGCGGCGGCCTACGAACAGAAAGCCGCTGATCTGGATACAGTGATCGCGGAGCATAAGGCCATGAAGAAAGAAGGCATGACGGACAAAACGCCCATGTCGACCAAGCAGAAGATGGAAAAGCACTGTGACGCGCTCATCGCCGCCTCGGCGAAATTGCGTGACGAGTATCGTTCCTTCGCCACCTGGCACAAAATGCAGGACAAGGAAGAAAAGGGTAAATAAACTTCTCCGAAGAAACCCGCTTCTCGTTTATGTTGAGAAGCGGGTTTTTTCGTTGAAAAGCAATCATTCCCAGGAGAAAAACAAATGAGAAAATCAATCATAGCTGGACTCTGCGCCTTGTCGTTTGCCTTGCCCCTGGCCGCCCAGGAAGGGCACGACATGAACAAGATGCACAACGAAAAAATGGAAGGAATGGAGATGAAAGGGGCGGCGATGCCCTCTTCTTTTGTCAGCGTGAAAGGGGAAATCATCGACATGGCCTGTTACTTGGACCACGGAGCGATGGGAGCCAAACACGCGCAGTGCGCCAAAACATGCATCACGAGCGGGCTTCCCGTTGGGCTCAAAGCGGAAGATGGAAAACTCTACCTGTTGATCGGCGAACATAAACCCATCAATTCGTCTCTGGCCGACGTCGCCGCCAAGATAGTCACCGTCAAAGGCAAGCTCGTCAGCCGCGACGGAATCAACATGATCGGAAACGCTGAGATCGTCCAATAACGGTCCCGGTATGGTCGGATTCTCATCGTTCCTTTCCCAGCTGAAACAACCGGAGTACGTCCATGTCCTCCTGAACCACTGGCCCGTCGAAGGACTGGCGGCGGGGGCCTTCGCCCTGGCGTACGCCCTGGCGGTCAAGTCTCTGGCGGGGCGGAGGGGAGCGCTCCTCTGGCTGGCGCTCATGGGCGTCGCGGCGTGGCTCACCATCCTTTATGGGCACAAGGGCTACGACCGCGTGTACGCCATGTCCAACGCCGACGCCCAAGCCTGGCTGGACCTCCACGCCGAGCGGGCCGTGCGGTTCCAATGGTTGTTCTATCTGACGGGGTGCTCCGCCCTGGCCGCCCTCGCCGCGTCGTGGAAACGTCCCGCGTGGGAAAAGCCCCTCTCGGTCCTCGTCCTCGCGCTGGCGGTGATGTCCTTTGCGGCGGGCGGCTGGATCGCCCAAGCCGGGGGCCAGGTTCGGCACTCCGAGTTCCGCGACGGCCCGCCGTCCGTGCCCGCTTCCCACCACCATGACCATGAGGAATAAAACCATGAAACGACGAATCCTCTCCATCGCGTTTCCGGCCCTTTTGGCGCTCCCGCTCCGCGCGAACGGGCGGCGCCCTCCCGAGGTCGGGGACCTCTCAGCACGGACGGGATTAGATTTGTCCCTTTCCAGCCCGGAGACGCCACCGACGGCAACGGAACCCTTGACGGCGGAAACCGCCGTTCAAACGGCTCTGACGAACAGTCGCCGCGTGCAAGCCCTCTTGCGGGAGGCCGCCGTCGCCCGCGCAGACCGCCGACGGGAACGCACTCTCCCCGGCCCCGACCTGGAAGCCAGCCTTCGTCGCAACGCCTCGGAGAAACATACGGAGTTGGCCGTCTTGGGGGATGTGAACGGCGTCCTGCTCTATCCCTGGAAGGCCGCCATTGGGAATACCCGTTACCGCGCCGCCCTCGGCCTACTGGCCGCTGAACTGGCTGACAGGGTGTTGGAGGTGAGGACCGCCTACTACCGCGCCGTCGCCGCCGAGAAAGCGCGCGCCTTGTCGGCCGACGCGGCCGACTCCTTCGCCGCCGCCGCCGAGTTGTCCCGCCGCCAACGGAACGCGGGGACCATGAGCGCCCTGGATTTGGCCGAGCAGGAAGCGGCCGAAGTGGAGTCCCGCGTCTCCCTTGAATCGTCAGATTCCCAGGCCCTAGCCGAACGTGAGCGTTTGGCCCGTGCCCTCGGTTTGCCGCCGACAGCCTGGACGTTGCCGGACGACCTTCCCGCCCTTCCCGCCCAGGACCCGGACGCGGCGGCCTTGCAGGACGCGGCTCTGGCCCGGCGGAACGACCTGGCCGCCGCCCAAGAGGAAGCCTCGGCCTCCTCGCGGGCGTTGTCGCTGTCACGCTTATCGTTTTTCCCGTCGCTCCGCGCGGGCGTCTATACGGAGAAAGACCAAGACGGGCAACGCCTCACCGGCCCCGCGGTCTCCGTGCAAATCCCGCTCTTCGACCTCGGCTCCGCCGCGCGGCTTCGCGCCGGGGCCGAGCGGGACGCGGCGAGGCACAACTTGGCCGCGATGCGGACGGAAGTCCCGTCGGAAGTAAGGGTGGCGCACCGGACCATGACCGCCGCCCGCCACGCTTTCGAGGCGACGCGGGACGAGCTGGTCCCGCAACGGGAAAAGGTCAGCGCGGAGGCCCAGAAGCGCTACAACTTCATGCTCTCCGGCGTCTATCAGCTCCTCGCCGCCAAGCGGGCGGAAGCGTCCGCCTGGCGCTCCGCCATCGAGGCCCAGCGAGATTACTGGATCGCCCGCGCCGAGTTGGAGAAAGCCGCTGGTGGCCCCCTCCCTGCGCCCGCCGCGATGGAAATTCCGATGGAACCCAATGCTCCCGCGACCCAAGAAACAGCGCCGACCGCCCCCGCTGAAGCGCCCATGCACCATCATCATGGAGGAAACCAATGAAACGCCTTGAGAAAATCGCCGCCGCGCTCCTGGCGCTGGCGTTGTCCACGTCGTCCGTCCACGCGGAGGAACCGTCCTACACCCCCGTCGTCACGCCCAACGGGAGCACCCTGCCCTGGAAATGGGTGGGCGGCGTGAAGGAGTTCCACCTCACCATCAACACCTTCAAGCAGGAGATCGCTCCCGGCATGGTCGTCAACGCCTGGGGCTACAACGGCCAGACCCCCGGCCCCACCATTGAGGCCGTCGAGGGCGATCGCGTCAGAATCCTCGTCACCAACGAACTGCCGGAGGGCTCCGCCGTCCACTGGCACGGCATCCTCCTGCCCAGCGGCATGGACGGCGTGGCGGGGCTCTCTCAACGCGCCATACCGCCGGGGGATACCTTCAATTACGAGTTCACATTGAAGCAACACGGCACCTTTATGTACCACTCCCACGGGGACGAGATGGTCCAGATCGCCTTGGGGACGATGGGCTTCTTCATCATCCACCCGAGAAAGGAGACCCACAAGATAGACCGGGACTACGCCATCATGCTCAACGAATGGTTCGTCGAGCCTGGCACCATGACGCCCAACCCCAACGTCATGACGGATTTCAACATCTTCACCTTCAACAGCCGCTCTTTCCCTGGCACGGCGCCCCTCGTGGCTCGTCCGGGCGAGCGGGTGCGGGTGCGGTTCGGCCACGTGGGCCAGGAATTCCACGCCGTCCATCTGCACGGCCACAACTTCAAGACCGTCGGCACCGACGGCGGGGACATCCCCGCTTCCGCCCAATGGCCCGAGACCACCGTCGCCATCGGTCCAGGCCAGACGCGGGACGTCGAGTTCACCGCGACGGAAGGCGACTGGGCCTTCCACTGCCACCTGCGCCATCATCCCATGAACCCCATGGGCCACGACACTCCAAACATGCTCGGCGTGGATCAGGTCGGCGTCGAGGACAAAGTCCGCAAGCACGCCCCGGACTACATGGCCATGGGACAGAACGGCATGGAAGACATGGGCGGGATGGGCATGGAAGGCCCCGAAAATACCCTTCCCATGATGGCCGGGGACGGTCCCTTCGGCCCTATCAATATGGGCGGCATGTTCACGCTGTTGAAGGTCCACCCGGACGTTCCGCGGTTCACCACCGCCGAGGCCTACAACAAGAAGGTCAAGCTCCCCGGCGACCTGGGCTGGTACAAGAACCCGCCGGGCACCGTGGCCGAGAGTGTGAACCCGCCGCGAAAGAATCCGCCATCATCGGAAAAAGGTGCGACGTACGTCTGTCCCATGCATACCGAAGTGACCAGCGACAAGCCCGGCAAGTGCCCTAAATGCGGCATGACACTTCAAAGGATGATGGAAAAAGACAAATAGTTTCTGTCCAAGCGAAATCTTTGCAGAGGAAGCCGCTGCATTGGTCCTTCATCACCATGAGCGCTATGATGGTGGGGGGCATCCGGACGGTTTAAAGGCCGAGGCAATACCGCTGGAAGCCCGTGTCTTAACGGTGGCCGACGCCTTGGACGCACTCACCACCGACCGGCCCTATAGGGGGCTGGGAGGAATCCATCCAGGAAATGGAGAAGGAGTCCGGGACGCGGTTTGATCCGGCCGTCTTGATCGCATTGCGGCGTTTGCCGCCCCGCGAGGTGACGGAGGGGTTTGTCGCCGTTCGTCGAGCCGCTCCGACCAGACGTTAGGGGGCTTCCATGAAACATTTGCTCCTCGCGTCGGCGCTCATCGTCCCCGTTTCCCTTCGCAAGGAGCCCGAAAGATCACGTTTCCCTTCGAGGAAACACATCTCACCCACTTCGGTGGAATGTGGCTCATTCGTGGCTTTTGTGCTGTCGCAGAGCTCCAAGCACCTGGGCGGCAAAGCCGCTTGCCGCCAGAACGCCGCTCGCCTTATTGGAATGAGACTTTACCGACGAATCAAAAACAATCCCGAAATGGACAAGGCAATCCCGGCAAGCCGCTGCCAGGATGCGGGCTCATGAAAAAACGCTACGCCCGCTAGCGTCATGATGACCGCGCCGCCCGCCAGAATGGCCGGAACCGCGGACAGCGGTCCGCCGCGCTGAAAAAACAGAAAGAAAACCACCGTGCCCGCACCGACGCAGAGGCCCGTCAAGACGGAATAATTGAATCCGCTCCAGGAAAATTTTTGTTCCCCGCGCCCAGCGATCCACAGCGCCATCAGGTAGCCAAGGATCGTCAGCGTGGCCACGGCCTCCACCACGAACCCCCCGAGGCCTTCTCCAATCCGGTCCGCCGCCAGGCGCGTAAAGATTTGGTGCGCCCCGTATAAAACCGCCGCCGCCACCGCATACCAAAACCAGTTCGCCATAATTCCTCCGACATTTTATAAATTCGCTTGTTTCAAACCTCCCGCGCCGGGGCCCGGGCCGCCCCCTCTGTTCTCGTGGTCTGTATATGCACGTGGCGTTAGGCTGAGGTCCGGTGTTTAAAGTTCTGTTTTTCTCAACCGGAGGGCATTCCCGATGACGGAGACGGAACTGAGGCTCATGGCCGCCGCCGCGATCATGGGAGAAAGTCGGATGCCGAAGAAAGGGTAAAGGAGCCCCGCCGCGACGGGGATTCCCAAGATGTTGTAGATGAAAGCGAAAAAAAGGTTCTGCCGGATGTTCCTCATGACAGCCCGAGACAGTTGTCGTGACTTGGCGATGCCGCGCAAATCACCCTTGACCAAGGTCACCCCGGCGGATTCCATGGCCACATCCGTCCCTGTCCCCATGGCGATCCCGACATCAGCCAGGGCCAGGGCGGGAGCGTCGTTGACGCCGTCGCCCGCCATGGCCACGATGCGGTCCTGACTTTTCAGTGTCTTGATGATCTCCCCTTTCGCCTCCGGAAGGACGCCCGACCGCACCTCCTCAATCCCCAACTCCCGGGCCACGGATCGCGCCGTAGTCTCGTTATCGCCCGTCGCCAGAATCACCCGCACGCCCATGCGGTGCAACAGGTCCAAAGCCTCCGGCGTGGATGGCTTTACCGGGTCGGCCACGCCGATGAAACCGGCTGGTTTGTTCCCGTTGGAAAGGAACATGACGGTCTGCCCCTTCTCCCGAAGGGCCTGGGCTTTCTCCTCCCAGCCGTCCAGAGGAACGTTGAGGTCTTTCATATGTGCGGAGTTCCCCAGGGCCACCACGATCCCTTTCGAATTACCCCGCACGCCCTTTCCCGTCACCGAGGAAAATTCCTCCACAGGAAGCGGCGTCGCGCCTTTCTCCACGGCGGCTTTCATAATCGCCGCCGCCAGAGGGTGCTCGCTCCCCTTCTCCAAACCGGAGGCCAGGGCCAGAAGCGACAGTTCATCAATACCTTCCGCAGGGACCACGGACACGACCCGAGGCTTCCCCTCAGTCAACGTGCCGGTCTTGTCGACCACCAGCACGTCCACTTTTTCCATCCTCTCCAACGCCTCAGCGCTTCGGATCAACACGCCTTCCAGGGCGCCCCGTCCCACGCCCACCATGATGGACATGGGCGTGGCCAGCCCCAGGGCGCACGGGCAGGCGATGATGAGGACAGTCACGAGGGCGATCAAAGCATGGGCCATCCGAGGCGCGGGTCCGAACACGCTCCACAGGACAAAAGAGAGGGCCGCCACCCCCACAACGGCTGGCACAAAAACGGCCGATACCCTATCCGCCAACCCCTGGATCGGTGCCCGGCTCCGCTGGGCCTCCGACACCATCCGCACGATGCGGGCCAGCAACGTCTCGGCGCCCACCTTCTCGGCCCGGATCACCAGGCCACCGGTTCCGTTCACCGTGCCGCCCGTCACGGGCTCGCCCGACGTTTTCTCGACGGGAAGGGGCTCCCCCGTGACCATGGATTCATCCACCGCGCTCCGCCCTTCCGTCACCACGCCGTCCGTAGGCAAGCTCTCCCCCGGACGCACGCGCAACAAATCCCCCTTCTGGATGGACGTCAGCGGCACGTCCTCCTCCCGCCCGTCCGGCAAGAGGCGCCGGGCGATTTTGGGCGACAGGTTCAGCAGTTTCTTGATGGCCTCCGAGGTCCGCCGTCGAGCGCCAAGTTCCAGCACCTGCCCCAGGAGAACAAAAGTAACGATGACGGCAGCCGCTTCAAAATAATGAGCCACGCGCCCGCCCTCGTCCCGGAAGGTCTCCGGAAATATCCCAGGAAAAAAGACGGCCATAACGCTGTAGAGGTAAGCAACACCAGTCCCCAGGGCGATCAGCGTGAACATGTTGGGACTGCGGTTGAGAACGGATTTCCACCCTTTGACAAAGAAAGACGCCCCGCCCCAGAGTACCACGGGCGTAGCCAGCAGGAATTGACCCCAACCCCAAATCCGGCCGGCGGCCCCTGCGCCAAGAGGAAGCCATCCGGGGACGACCATTTCCGCCATGGAAAACAGGAAAAGAGGGAGGCTCAAGAGAGCCCCCACCCAAAGCCGCCGCGTCATTTCCGTCAGTTCCGGGTCCGGCTTCTCTTCCATCGAGACGACCAAGGGCTCCAGCGTCATGCCGCACTTGGGGCAGATTCCCGGACCGTCTTGGATGACCTCCGGGTGCATGGGACATGTGTAACTCCCCGCTCCGCCCGCCGCCTTCGTCCCGGCGAGGAACTGGACCGGTTCAGCGAGAAACTTCTCCCGGCATCGCGGACTGCAAAAACCGAAGAGCTTCCCATCGTGCATTACCGCAATATGAGGAGGCTCGACCACCGTCATGCCGCAGACCGGATCTTTCATGGATGTCTCCTCAGCTTCACCCAGCGCTTCTCATTTTTGATGGGGACAACAAGACGCCGGGCTTTTCTTTTCTACGGGCGCCGCCGTTTTTGCTGACGCGATCTTGAAATCAGACAAGGTATAATCCGCGCCCATCCCCATCCGGTCCGAAGCGGCCTCCAGGGATTTTTGCAAATCGGACCATCGAACGGACGCGCCGTCCTTGACGGTGAAGTCCACCCCGCCCGTTTTGGGGTCCACCGAGGCCGTTGTGATACCGGGGACGTCACGCATCGCCTTCTCGATTGTTTCGCCGCACCCGCCGCACACCAGTGACTTGGCTTTGGCCGAGTAGTTGCCGCCGGGCAAAAAAGGATCAGCGCCGTGCCCCTCTTTCATTTTGGGTGATGCGGCGAACGCCGCGCCCACCGCCAAACCTGCCGCTAACATGCCCGTCATCAATCTTTTCCACTTGGTCATAAACTTCCTCCTCATTTTAACAACACTATCACCACTCGCAAAAATATATTTGGTTGCCTGTGTTATCTCTTCCGTCTCCATGCGCCCCAGCACTCTTTCACCCCTCCATACACCGAAACCCTCAAAAAGGTGCGGCACCTAAAATTAATGAGGCCATTTGATCGGAAATAAGGGGACCAGGTCATGCGTCATCGTACGAATTTTTGGAGCGGATAAATTTTGACATTCGTATTCTTAAAGATTACAATTCTACCACATGGTCCGAACTTCGGAAGAGCCGAAGGAAAAGATAGTGACCATCCGGTTCACCCAGAAAGAGTATGAAGCCATATGGAAGCAGGCCAAGGCAGAACACCGGGACTTGTCCAATTTCATTCGGTTTCTCGTTTTAAAAATGGTGGAGCGGAATTGATTTTTTTTAGCCCGATCTGTATGCTACAAGCATACGATAAAGGACGGTGAGGCCCACATGTTCATAAATAAGATTTGTGCCGTTGGAAGGGAAGGGCACCTTCAAAGCGGGGGATTCCAAATCTCTGTGATTGTCCGGGATGTTCGGGTCAGACACATCGTTGTTGATTTTTTGGTTGAACCGACAGCGGGAACTGGACTTGTATGGGTAGATTCTGAGAAGGTTCGTATTGATGGCCCTCTCCAAAATCGGTCATCCGACTAAAACCGGCGCTTTTTGGGTCGCCGAAACTCGTTGGCAGACCCAGATCCCCTTAAGTTGAGGTCCCAAAAAAGGGGGCCTGGTGCCCACGGTCCTTCGGACCCGGGGCCTATTCGGCCCGTCCCTAACGTGTGCCACTGGCACACGGGACCCCGTGTGCGCCCAAGCCCCCAACGACGGGACGCTGATTAAAGGCAAGGAAGAGGAATACTTAATATGCGCGCGCGAAGAAAGGGCGAAGCCCATAGGTGACCGGCGGGCCGGGAGGTGGAGCCCCTGCGGGGCCGGGGCGGAAGCGGGGCGCGGCCAAAAAGGCCGCGCGGCTTTTCCTGAGGATCGGAGCTGGAAACGTCGGAATCGGAGGCAGGAGTTGCGGCGCGTAATATGCCCGAGCCGTGGGAGGCGAGAAAATGGTTGGAGGACGCTAGTCCGGAAACCAGGCGCCGCGACGGGCGTTCGTCCGGCGCGGGTTTTCCCGCCAATCGGAGCGGGGACCATATCTCCGCGCGGACGACGAATCCAACGTCAGCACAGCGGGGCGAGGATGGCCCGCCGCGTGGTCCTCGTGGCGGGCCGCCCGAGCGGTTTTTCTCCGAAGGTCGGAGCGGTCGCCATTCTTTTCCTAGGAAGACGAACCAACCGTCAGCGTTAAGCGAGCGCGTTGTCCGTCGCCTTGGGGTAGTTCGGTGCACGGCTGTCTTTCTCCGCCGCAAGCGGGACGGTTCCTTTCTTTTCCTTGTCCAGCGATTCAGACGCAGTCCCCGTCTTCTTTCCTGACTCCAACCGGCTGTGTCCTTTTTTCCCGTGGCGGTTTCTTTTTTTCCGGTTCGTGGAAGGATTCCTGTTTTTACGTTACCTGGCGAAGCGATCCGAAGCGGCCCGCCGATCAGCGAGGCCCGAAGGGCCGAGCTTGTCTCTGTCTTGTCCCGTGCTGTGATGTGTGGATTGCGAAGAGAATAGAGGTGCGCTGTGGCGGCGCGCATAGCGGGCACAAATTGAGGATAAAAAAACGACCCCCTCTCCTCGGTACTCTCCCCCAATGGGGGCGAGGATGCACTCCAGCTGCGTGGAGATGTTGGATCGCACAAGGGCATTGGAGGCGGTACAACCCAGTGCGCTCACGATCTCGCGCCCGTGCCCGACCTTGGCCAAAGTGACCAGCGTGCCATTCAAGGCACGCTGGTCACTTTGGCCGGGCACCCCATCGACTAAACGGTCACGGCCCAGGCCTTCGCACGGGTTCAAACAGGCAAGCCCATGGCCATTCTATAGTTGTGGAAAGTATTTATGAATTCGATATGATGGGCTTGTCTCCCATTTCGATTCTTCAAAATGGTGTCCTCCTTGAAATCGATTCGAACCCTGCCATTTTCTTTCCCAAACCGATCCCACGACTACTGGCGAATTTTATCAATCAAGGCCAGAACCGTGACCGTTTAGTCGATGGGTGCCCGGCAAGACGGCGTGCCTTGAATGGCACGCTGGTCACTTTGGCCACGCTTGGGCACGGGCGCGAGTTCGTGAGCGCACCGGGGAGGACGCCACCACATGTTTTTGTGCGGCCCGACCACAGATCAGCCACCTTTTGCCTTGCCCCCGCCCCTAAACGGGAGGGCCGGGAGGGGTTCCGATTTTTTAATTTTGTGCCCTCTATGCGCGCCACAGCCGCCGCACCATCGTGCCCACGCATCACACGCACACAACGTAAGCAACGTCAGCCCGCATTCTGCCTTTCGCAATCCGCTCCATTGATTCGTTCTCTGCGAAAACCCAGAGGCCATTCGCTTCGATTATTCCGTTGCCGGGGAAGGGTCAGCTCCCGGCGCGGCGGCCCTTCGCGCCGCCGCACTCCGCTTCGTCGTTCGACGATTGAATCCCAGTCCATCCCCGAGAGTTATGTTCCCGCAACCCCGCTCCGGTTGATTCGTTTTCTGCGAAAAAACCCGGAGGCCGTCCGCTTCAGTTATTCCGTCGCCGGGGAAGGTCGCTCGGCGCATCGGCCCTCGCGCCGCCGCACCTCCGCTTCGTCGTTCGGACGATTGAATCCCCAGCCCATCCCCGGAGTTCTGTTCCAGGCAACCCGCTCCGGTTGATTCGTTTTTCTGCGAAAAACCCGGAGGCCGTCCGCTTCAGTTATTCCGTCGCCGGAGGAGTCGCTCCGGCGCGGCCCTTCGCGCCGCCGCACCTCCGCTCCGTCGTTCGAGCGATTGAACACCAGCCCGTCCCCGGGAGTTCTGTTCCAAGGCAACCCCGCTCCGGCTGATTCGTTCTCTGCAAAAAACCCGGAGGCTTTCCGCTCCGGTTATTCCGTCGCCGGGAAGTCGCTCCGGCGTCGGCCCTTCGCGCCGCCGCAGGCACTTCCGCTCCGTCGTTCGAGCGATTGAACACCAGCCCTCCCCGAGTTCTGTTCCAGGCAACCCCGCTCCGGTTGATTCGCCCGGCGCACCGCACCACCCACGGGCGCGGCGCACCTCGTTTCTTCGACCGAGCCACGCCACCAGCCCACGGGAACGCCCCACCCCGGTCCGGATCCACGGTCCCACCAGACGCCCGTCCTTCCCCCATCGCACAGATCAACCCCTCTTTGCCTCTTTCCGTTTCTTTTTTTCCGCGCAT
>JADJZR010000005.1 GCA_016715645.1 Elusimicrobiota bacterium
GCACGGGGCCGGACGCCTACCGGCGCGACGCGGCGGCTTGGGCGCGGGCGGTGGAACGGTTGGGGGCGCGGGCGAAATTTTGCTGGATTCAGCATGGACGGCGACGGAACCAAGCTGGCTACGACACCGCGCTGGTGTCGGCGGTGTCACGGGCGGTGGGTGCCGGTGATCGCCCCGGGCGGCGCCGGAAAAAGCCGCCCACTTTTTGACGCGTTCGAGGTGGCGCCGACGCCGCGTTGGCGGCGTTCGGTTCCATTTCTAAAGAATTGAGCATTTCGATCTCAAAAACCTGAGTGCCGTCGCGGCGCGCCCATGCGAATGGAGAGGACAGCGTGAGTATCCCCGTCCTGCTGAACGAAGTGAAATTCTGACGATCGGGGCCTTGTGCCCGCGGTGGTCCAGGACGATAAAGACGGAACGGTTTCCTGGTGGCCTATATGAAACCGCGACGCGTTGGTTGAAAAACGCTGGAACGGGCTGGGGTTTTTTAGCCGATCGCGCACAAGGCAGGCGCAAGGGCGAAGAAAGCGGAAACCGTCAAGAGGTTCATTCCATCGCGTTGACTGTGACAAAGATTGCGTGTTGATCCGGGTCAACCAGGTGGGCGGGGCGGCCCGCCATGCCGAAAACCGCTTTTTTTCACCAGGTGACCGCCGACAATCAGCCCAATGTGACCGGTGAGACTTGTTCGATCCCAACCAGGTGTATAAAAATAAGCACCGATGTATCGAATCCTTGGGCTACGGTGGCGTTGGCGGCGCGGGAGCTTTTTCCCGCGCAGTTGTTGCAGCGAACCCGTGGTTATTGTTTCCGGGTCCATGGAGCCCACGTTGCCTGTCGGAACCAAGGTTCTCGTAAATAAATGGACGTACCGGTTTCAGCCGCCCCAGCGGGGTGACATCGTGGTGTTCCCATCACCAGTAGGCGAAAAGGGGCTGGTCAAACGGGTGGTGGCGGTGGCCGGTGAAAAGGTGCGGTTGAAACACAAGCAGGTTTTTATCAATGACCAACCGTTGGTGGAGCCCTACGTTAAGCACACCCGCCCCCATGAACGCTTGAAAGGGGATGACATGATTATCGGGCGGGTGCCTGAGGGGTTCGTGGTGGTGATGGGCGACAATCGCGACGAGTCCGGCGACAGCCGCGATTGGGTGGGATCCATTACGGGCGAACCGGTCCCGTTTGTATCGGTGGAATCGATCGAAGGAAAACTGATGGTGAAAAAATGATTTATCCGTCATTGTCGGAATTTAAATCGTTGGCGCGCCGTCACGCTTGGGTGCCTGTGTGGGTGGAATGTCCCGGTGACGAAGCGACGCCTTTGGCGTTGTTTCATGCCCTGTATGCGAAAAGTCCCCAGTGTTTTCTACTGGAAAGCGTGGAGGGAGGGGAACATCTGGGCCGGTATTCGTTCGCGGCGTTCGAGCCCCGGGTGGTGTTGCGGTCCCACGGTGCGCCGTTGTCCGAAATAAAGCCGACCGGGGTGGGCCCGCTGGAATCTTTAAGAACCGCGTTGGCCCATCGGCGGGCGCCGGAAGTGCGGGGCCTGCCCCGTTTTTACGGTGGGGCGGTGGGCTACGCGAGCTACGACATTTTGCGCCATTTCGAGCGGTTGCCGTCTCGGGCGCTCGACGCGTTGGGGGTTCCGGATTTTGTATTCATGCTGACCGGCGACATGTTTATTTTTGACCACGTGGCCCACACCATCCGGCTGGTGCGAACCGTGTCGGTCCCACGGGGGGCCAAAGCTGAAACCGTCTACCGGCGGGCCGGGCGGGAGTTGGTGGACCGCTTGGCTCGGTTGCGTCCGACGGCGACGCCCCTGGCGCCGTTGCGGGCCGCCGACCGAACGCCGTGTCCCGCCACCCGGGAGGAACGCCGATTGTTTGAAGCGGGCGTGCGCAGGGCCAAAGAATATATTTCGGCGGGTGACATTATCCAAGTGGTGCCGTCTCGCCGAGTGTCGCGCGCCGTGCGGGCCCATCCATTGGACATTTATCGGGCGTTACGGCGGGTCAATCCGTCTCCTTACATGTATTTTTTCCGCGACGGGGATACTCAGGTGATCGGGTCCAGCCCGGAAATGTTGGTGCGGTTGGAAGACGGCCTGGCGGAAACGCGCCCGATCGCGGGCACGCGGCCCCGGGGCGCCACGCCAATCCTGGATGACCGATTGGCTCGGGAACTGTTGGCCGATCCCAAAGAGCGCGCCGAACATTTGATGCTGGTGGATTTGGCCCGCAACGATTTGGGCCGGGTTTCGCGGGCCGGGACGGTTCGGGTCTCCGACTTTATGGCCATTGAGCGGTACAGCCATGTGATGCACATCGTTTCAAAAGTGACGGGCCGGCTTTTGCCCGGCCGGGACGCGTTCGATTTGTTTCGGGCGGTGTTTCCCGCGGGGACCCTGTCGGGCGCGCCCAAAATACGGGCCATGGAAATCATCGAAGAAATCGAGTCCACCCGTCGCGGTCTTTACGGCGGCGCGGTGGGGTATTTTTCTTACACGGGAAACATGGATATGGCGATTGCGATTCGGACCATCCTCATGCAAAAAAACAAAGTCCATCTTCAAGCGGGGGCCGGCATTGTGGCTGATTCCGTTCCCGCCAAGGAATTCGACGAAACCCAAAACAAAATGGCCGCCTTGGTGGCCGCACTGCGGTTGGCGGGGGAAAAACTGTGATCGTGGTGATTGATAACTACGATTCGTTCACCTACAACCTGGTCCAATATTTGGGCGAGTTGGGCGCCCGCGTGAAAGTGGTTCGCAACGACGAAATCACGGTAGCCGACGTGGGACGGCTCAAACCCAGCCACCTGTTGATTTCCCCCGGCCCCTGCACGCCCAAAGAGGCGGGCATTTCCGTGGACGTGATTAAAACGTACGGCGGGAAAATCCCCCTGTTGGGGGTGTGTCTGGGCCATCAATCCTTGGGGGACGCGTTTGGCGGACGTATTATCCGGGCCAAAAAACTGATGCACGGGAAAACGTCGTCCATCACCCACGATGGGAAGGGCGTTTTCAAAGGGCTTAAAAATCCATTAACGGCCACGCGTTACCATTCGTTGGCCATCGAAAAAAAGACCTGCCCGAAAGATTTGATCATCACGGCGACCAGCGAGGACGGCGAAATCATGGGCGTTCGCCATCGGGTTTTGCCGGCGTTGGAGGGTGTTCAATTTCATCCCGAAAGCATTCTCACTGAGTGCGGTAAAGATCTGCTCCGCAATTTCTTGTCGTTTCGAGTTCCCCGGAGGCGCTCTTGATTCAATCGGCCCTCGTTAAACTGGCGGACAAAAAAGACCTCACTTTTGACGAAACCCGCGACGCCGTCGGCGAAATTTTTTCGGGAGAGGTTTCACCCGTTCTGGTGGCGGGATTTTTGACGGCCCTGAGGATGAAAGGTGAAACCGCTAACGAAATAGCGGGCGCGGCCCAGGCCATGCGCTCCGCCGCGACGCGGTTGGAGCTTCCCGGCGTACGCGTGGTGGTTGACACGTGTGGAACGGGAGGAGACAAACAAGGAAGTTTTAATATTTCCACGGCGGCGGCGTTTGTGGTGGCGGGGGCCGGTTTCTTGGTGGCCAAGCACGGAAACCGTTCCATTTCGTCGTCCTGCGGCAGTGCCGATGTGTTGGAAGCGTTGGGCGTCCAGGTGGACCCGGGGGTGGAAACCGTGTCGCGGTGCCTCAACGAAGCGGGTATCGGATTTTTGTTCGCTCCGGCGTTTCACCCCGCCATGAAACACGCCATGCCGGTTCGGCGCGAGTTGGGCCTTCGCACGGTGTTTAACCTCTTGGGGCCCTTGACCAACCCGGCGGGCGCCAACGCCCAGGTGATCGGAGTCTTTTCGGATAAGATGGTGGAGGTTGTCGCGAAGGTGCTGATTCGGCTGGGAACGCGCCACGGGTTGGTGGTTCATGGGGCGGGTCACGACGAAATCACGTTGTTTGGAAAAACCCATGTGGCGGAAATCCGCGAAGGACGGTTGAAACGGCGGGTGTGGACCGCGGCGGATTTCGGGTTTCGTCGCCACAATGCCGCGGCCCTGCGGGGCGGAACCAAAGACGAAAACGCCACCATCATTCGTCGGGTGTTGGCCGGGGAACCGGGTCCCCAGCGGGACGCGGTGGTGGCCAACGCGGCCGCGGCCCTGTGGGTGGCGGGTCGGGTGGCGGGGCGCAACGATTTGAGCACGTTGAAACAAACTCGCGCGGCGGCGGAACGGTCCATTGATTCCGGCGCGGCCCGGGAAAAGTTGGAACGGTTGGTGGAGTTGTCTCGCGCCGGGGAGACCGGACGATGAACCCCGTGTTGAACCGAATCGTATCGCGCACGCGGTTGGACCTTGTCCGCAAGCGGACGCTGGTTCCCTTGGCCGAAATGGAACGGCGGGCCCGGCGAGCTCCTCCACCGCGTCCGTTTGCCCAGGC
Source organism: Elusimicrobiota bacterium (assembly GCA_016715645.1). Lineage (GTDB taxonomy): Bacteria > Elusimicrobiota > Elusimicrobia > FEN-1173 > FEN-1173 > JADKHR01. Next base: position 4,438 of record JADJZR010000005.1, read on the forward strand.
GTTGATGGGCGGGGGCGTGTCGTTGATCGCGGAACTGAAAGCCAAAAGTCCGTCGGCGGGTTTGATTCGGCCCCGTTATGACGTCTCAGCCGGGGCGCGGGCCTACACGAGGGGCGGGGCGCGGGCCCTATCGATTTTGACGGAACCGTTTTTTTTCGGGGGTCGACCCGACCACGTGAGTTTGGCGCGAGCGGCGTCGCCACTCCCCCTTTTAAGAAAAGATTTCATTGTGGATCCTTACCAGGTGGTGGAAGCCCGGGCGGTCGGGGCCGACGCCATTTTGTTGATCGTGCGGTTGTTGACGGACTGGGAACTGGTCACGCTTCAGCGTTTGGCGTGGGACTGGTACATGGACGTTTTGGTGGAAACCCACAACACCGACGACTTGGATCGGGCCAAAAAAGCCGGGGCGCGGTTGGTGGGGGTCAACAGTCGCGATCTGGACACGCTGAAAATGGCTCGTCACGCCTTTGAGCGATTGGTTCCTCGCGCGCCGAAAGGCGCGGTGGTGGTGGCGGAAAGTGGGATCAAAACGCCGGCCGATGTGGAGAAGTTAACGTTTTTGGGCGTGAACGCGATGTTGGTGGGCGAATCGTTGTTGAAACAAAAAGATCTAGAATCCGCGGTCCGAACTCTGGTGGCCGCCGGAAAGGACGGCGGCCAGTGACCAAAATTAAAATTTGCGGAATCACCAACGAAGAAGACGCCACCTGGGCGGTGAACCTGGGCGCCCATTACGTGGGTCTCAATTTCCACAAAGACAGTCCCCGCAAGGTCTCCCCAGATTTGGCGGCGCGGATCGCTAAAAAGGTTCCGTCGTTTGTCCCCACGGTGGGCGTGTTTGTGGAACAAACCGCCGCCGAGATCGTAAAAATCGCCAAAAAGGTGGGCTTGGCCGGTGTTCAGCTTCACGGGGATCACACCGTGGCGGACTGCGAGAGCATCGCGTCGGAATTGGAAGTGTTTCTCATCAAGGCGGTTCGGGTGGGGACCGAGGCGGACGTGGATGCGCTGGCGGCTTATAAAGATGCGGTGGGCTATTTTTTGTTGGATGCACGGGTGGACGGCCCACTGGGCGGCACGGGCCAAACGTTTCCGTGGGAACTGGCGGCGCGGGCGAAAGCGTTTAAGAAACCGATTTTCTTGGCCGGGGGACTCACTGTTGAAAACGTGGCCCAGGCCATTGAAGCGGCGCAACCGTTCGCCGTGGACGTGGCCAGCGGCGTCGAAAAATCTCCGAAACGCAAGGATTTCGACAAAATGAAACTGTTCATTGAAGAAGTCAAATCGGCGTTCTGATATGGCCGCTTCGTCTTTGGTTTTGAGCGATTTGCCGGATCGTCGGGGTTACTTCGGCTCGTACGGGGGGCGTTTCGTTCCGGAAACGTTGGTGGGCCCTCTGGAGGAACTGGAACATGCGTTTCGAGCCGTTCGGCGGGACCCGGCTTTTCGCCGGGAACTGAACGATCTTCTCAGCCGTTTTGCCGGTCGGCCCACGCCTTTGTTTTTCGCCAAAAATTTGTCGGCCCGGTTGGGCGGGCCTCGAATTTATCTGAAACGGGAAGATTTATGCCACACGGGTGCCCACAAAGTGAACAACACCTTGGGCCAATGTCTGCTGGCCAAACGGTTGGGTAAAAAACGGGTGATCGCTGAAACCGGCGCTGGCCAGCACGGCGTGGGGACGGCCACGGCCTGCGCGTTGTTGGGGCTGGACTGCGAAGTGTATATGGGTGTCGACGATATGGAACGCCAAGCGCTCAACGTGTTTCGCATGCGGAGCATGGGGGCCCGGGTGATCCCCGTGACGTCGGGGTCGCGAACATTGAAGGACGCCATCAACGAAGCCATGCGCGATTGGGTGACCAACGTGCGAACCACCTTTTATTGCATCGGATCCGTGGTGGGTCCGCACCCCTATCCCTGGATGGTGCGGGAATTTCAAAGCGTGATTGGGCGAGAAGTGAAGGTCCAAATTCGGGCGTTTCAGTCTGGCGACCCGGACGCGCTGGTGGCGTGCGTGGGCGGCGGATCCAACGCCATCGGCCTGTTCGCGCCGTTCTACGATCACAAAAAGGTGGCCTTCTACGGTGTCGAGGCGGGGGGGGAGGGGTTACGGTCCGGCCGGCATTCGGCCACGTTGTGCACGGGCCGGCCGGGGGTATTGCACGGGGCCCGCACCTACGTGATGCAAGACGAAAACGGCCAGGTGTTGCCGACCCATTCCATTTCGGCCGGATTGGATTATCCCGCCGTGGGTCCGGAACACGCTTTTTACAAAGACACCGGCCGCGCCGTTTACGTGGCGGCCACGGACAAAGAGGCTTTGGCGGGGTTTAAAATGCTGAACGAAACCGAAGGCCTTTCCGCGGCGTTGGAATCATCCCATGCGGTGGGCTACCTTCCCCGGTTGGCCAAAAAAATGAAGCGGTCCCAGTCGGTGGTGGTGGGGCTTTCGGGCCGGGGGGACAAAGATATGGCTCAACTGGCCGAGGGATTTCATGAACCGCATTGATCGGCTTTTTATCGATCTCAAGGGCCAGGGCCGAAAAGCCCTCATCGCTTACGTGACCGGAGGGTATCCGACCTTGTCGGCCATGGACAAAGCGGTGAAAGACTTGGTGCGCGGGGGCGCGGACCTGATTGAGATCGGCGTGCCTTTTTCCGATCCCATTGCCGACGGGCCCACCATTCAGGAATCCTCCCAAAAAGCGTTGGACGCCGGGATCACACCCGGCGCGCTCTTGGACTGGGTCAAACGGTTTAGAAAATCTCACGATACCCCCGTGGTGTTGATGACCTACATGAACCCCGTTGTGAGCCGGGGAATCGACCGGTTTGCCCGAGAAGCTCAAACGGCGGGCGTCGACGGCGTGATTGTTCCCGACCTGATCATCGAAGAAGGCCGTCCACTGGAAGAAGCCCTGGCCCGACGGGGGGTCCATCTGATTTACCTGGTGGCGCCCACAACCCCGCCGGCCCGGCGCGAACAGATTGCCCGACGGTCACGGGGATTTCTGTATGCGGTGTCGCTCACGGGGGTGACGGGCGCACGTCGGGCGTTGCCGAAAGACGTGGGGGCCTTTTTAGCCGATGTGCGCCGTCGGTCGCCGGTCCCCGTGGCCGTGGGCTTCGGCATATCCGACCCCGCCCAGGCACGCCATGCCGCGGCCGAAGCCGACGGCGTGATCGTGGGTTCCGCCCTCATTCAACGACTCAAAAATAAGAAACCTCTGTTCCCGTTCGCCCGCTCCCTCCGCCGCGCCCTCGACCGCCCTTAACTTTACCCGGATTCCCCAGCTGGATCGCGGGATTCGACGAAAAATTCGGGCCTTCCCCTTCGGGGCCGGGGCCTATTCGGCCCGTGCCAAACGTGAGCCACTGGCACACGCCACCCTTCACAAAAAAGTTGTAGTCCTCCTTTGAAAAAGGGGCTCGTCTCAGGGCGACTCGCACCTGGGGCGGTCTCTCCCACGAGACATTTCCGCTAGCGCGGTCACCAGAGGCGCTGATGCGGGGTGCGGGGGGATTTGCCGGGGAAGTAACTCAGAAGGAGGGGGGCAGGAATTGGGATTGCTGATGATTACAAAGTCAAGACTTGACCCCACCACCACAGAGCTGTTGCTTTTTTCTTATCTAACCTGCATTGGCGGTTAAAGAAACAAGTAGTATCTCGTGCCTTTAAGTTCCCCTTTTCGAGAAAGGGCTTTCAGTACCACCAACTCCTGAAGATCCGTGTGGCGGTGGCGCGCGACGTGTTTATGATTCGGATATAGTTTTCCGCGCTGAGCCCTCCCTTGAACCCGTCGGGCCCCTCTTTGAATATCCTTAAAAGCACTTTTTCTTGCCGATCATTAAATTTCGACCTATGCCGGTCAAAAAATTTCGCTTTATTAACTAAAAATTCAACGCACACGTGGGCGTGGTGTTGCGCATCCAAAACAGTCGTTGAGAAATAGTCCAACCAAGGCGTAACCTCGGTCGTCTTATTGGCGCGCTCGAGCGCATCGTAATAGCTTTTTCTTTTTTTCTGAATCGTTTGGGAGAGGGCAATCAATGCCGGATGACCCAACCCCTGGGATAATGCTTTCTCAGAAATCGCTCGGCCGATACGGCCGTTCCCGTCTTCGAAGGGGTGAATGGATTCAAAATAAAGGTGGGCCAACCCCGCCCGCGCGAGTGTTGGCAAGGGATCGCTTCTGTCCGGAGCTGTCTTGTTGAACCACTCCACGAACCCGCCCATCTCCCGCGCAACCCGCTCCGAGGGGGGGGCTTCAAAATGAATCCGCGGATTATGAATCGAGCCAGAAACCACCCGCATGGGATCGGGGCTGGAGCGGTATTGCCCAACCTCGATTCGATTTTTGGCGCCCCGAAATATTTTCCTGTGCCAATCAAATAGGAGATCGTCGGAAAGGGGCTTCTCGTAGGAGCGATAGAGATCCACCATGAGTTCGGCCATCCCTGTTCCGGCGGCGGCACTTTTTATCGGGAGATTTGAGACCAAATTGCCGAAGCAGGGAAGATTGAAGGCTGTCTCGATCCAACATCTCCCCCTCGATCTCAGCGTTGTTGAATGCTTCCTGGCCCAACAGTTCAATGGTTAAAGCCGATTGGTCAGCGGAACCAACATGTTTGAGAACCCCTTGAAACTGGCCGGCCCGAAACACAAACTGGGATTCCCGGTCACGAATCACCGCGAATTCGTAACGAAACCGCGGCCAGTCATCTTTCTGCCAATTCCATCGCATGAGTTATAAACTCCCCGTTTATGCCTCACATTGTGCATTTCATGAGTTATATTTGCAAACCGACAATGTTTTTCAGCATTTTGAGCAACGGTGACCTTCCAAGAAAAGCGGGAGTTTGTGACCGATCCGATCAAATCTACTTTTCGTATCATTCCGCCAGGGTTGGTGCCGGATCGCAATGACGTAAGTCGTTAAAAAAACCATTGATATGATCGGTTTCTGGATCTATACTGCAAGGGCATGAAAAAGGACCTTCTCAGAAAAATTCTGGCCCCGTTGGGGTTGGTGGTGTTGTCGGCCGCTTTGCGGGCGGGGGACGTGGCGTTGACCGACGGGCAAAATGCGGAGGACGTCGTCGGTCAGACCGACGTCAACGGCGCGGGGGTGTTTACGCGGGTGGCTTTACAACAGTCAGTGGTTAAAGGGGATGGAAACTCCCTTTGGCGTTGCCATTGATACCACCGCGCATCGTTTGTTTGTGAGCGACATCGGGGCAAATCGGGTTATCGTTTATAATTTGGACTCTGACAATGTCCTTGTGGATCAAATAGCCGACAATGTGCTCGGACAACAAAATTTTTATTCCGTCAGTTCAAGTATATCCCAATCTCGGCTCAGTTCTCCTATGGGATTATCTTTTGACCCTCTTTTAAGCCTGTTGTACGTGGCTGACAGTTCCAACGATCGCATTCTGATTTTTGATGTGACGTCCATCACGGACGCGGAAAACGCCGTTAACGTGTTGGGCCAATCCGACTTCACATCAACGACCAATGCGACGGCACAAAATCGATTGAACGCGCCCTACGGGGTCTCACTCGATTCCAGCGGCAACCGGCTTTTTGTCGCAGATACATCCAACAACCGGGTCATGATATTTGACGTGGCCTCCATCACCGATGGGGAAAATGCGATCAACGTATTAGGTCAGGCCAATTTTACAACTGGAGGAACCGCGCGAACCCAAGGGGGATTAAATGGTCCGCGCGAATTGGCCTATGACGCGTCGGGGAATCGGCTGTTCGTGGGGGACTATTCGAACAATCGTGTGATGGTGTTTGATGTTGCCTCGGTGACGGACGGGGAAAACGCGGTGAATGTGCTGGGTCAGGCTAATTTTACGGCTGGGTCTGCCACGCCGACTCAATCTCAAATGGGTTACTGTTATGGTGTGGCCTACCACGACTCCACACAACGGCTCTTTGTTTCCAATATTAATCATAACCGCGTTGTTGTGTTCGATGTGGCCTCCATCACCGATGGTGAAAATGCCGTGAACGTCCTGGGCCAACCCGATTTCACAACCGCCGCATCCAACACGACTCAGAGCGGTCTTTATTATCCCTACGGCCTCGCGCTTGAACCAGGGGGGAACCGTTTGTTTGTGGCGGAACTGAGAAATGTTCGCGTGGATATGTATGACATTTCCACCACCACCATTACCAACGGTGAAAACGCGGAGAACGTCGTGGGCCAAACCGATGGGGGAGGCGGGGCCAGTTTTACCACCCGGGGTCTTTATGATGGACTCCCGGCGGTGGGATTCCAAAGGGTTCAGGACGTGGTTGTGGATACCACCACCCATCGGCTCTTTGTGGCCGATTTTTACACCAGCCGCGTGGCGATTTATAATTTGGATGTGAGCAACACCTTGGTGGATCGCACCATCGATAATGTTCTTGGACAAGACATGGTCACTCAAGGCTTAACAGAAACCACTCAATCCTCGCTTTATTACGCCAACGGGCTGGCACTGGATCCCGCCACAAACCGTTTATTTGTGAGCGATTATAACAACGACCGCATCATGATATTTGACGTGGCGTCTATCACGGATGGAGAAAATGCCGTGAACGTGCTGGGCCAAACAACATTCGCGGGGGCCACGGGCGCTTTATCCCAATCGAGGCTTTACGGTCCAGCGGGATTATTTTTTGAGGGAAATTCCTCCCGACTTTTTGTTGCCGACCGGCTTAACAATCGGGTGATGGTCTATGATGTAGGGACGATCACGGACGGTGAAAATGCCGTGAATGTGCTTGGACAGCCGGACTTCACTACGGGCACCGCCGGAACAGACATCCATCGCATGTCGAGTCCACACGGTGTTCACCACGATGGGGCCAACCGGCTTTTTGTTTGCGAGGTAAACAACAATCGCGTGTTGGTGTTTGACACTACGGCCATCACGGACGGTGAGAACGCGGTGAATGTGCTTGGCCAAACGGATTTTACAACAGGAAGTTTTGGAACCACTCAAAGCAAATTTTACAATCCCTACAACTCCGTTTTGGACAGAGCAGGAAACCGCTTGTTTGTGAGCGATTACACCAACGATCGGGTTCTGGTATTTGATGTGAGCACGATCACGGATGGGGAAAACGCGGTGAACGTGTTGGGCCAAACAACGTTTACCGCGGGAACAAACGCGACCACTCAAAGTCGGATGTATACCCCGATGGGAATGGCCTATGATCCTGGGATGAACCGGTTATACATCGGGGAAAATAACAACAACCGCGTCATCGTCCATTCGGTCGGCCCGGTGTCGCCGTCCACGTCGACGTTGGCGGCGGTGGGGGGCGGGGACCAAGTTCGGGTAACGTGGAACTCGGCGGGAGACGACGGCGCCTTTAATAACTTGACCGGCACCTACCGCATCCAGTATGCCACGTATACCGTGAGTTGGAGCACCAGTTCCACTCCCACTGACGCGACAACGGTGACGGTCGCGACCACGTCGGCGGTCCCGGCTAGGCCAAAGCTACACGGTAACTGGGTTAACCGTCGGCACGACGTATTATTTCGTTCTGTGGACCGCCGACGAAATTCCCAACTGGTCGAGATTTCGAACACCACCTCCGCCGTCCTCAGGCTGGTTTGACTCCACCCAAATCGAAGTGGACGGGCTAAACGGTGGGCTGATGCAGGTGTCGTGGCCTGGGGCGATTATGATAACGATGGGGATTTGGATGTCTTGGTGAGGGTACACAGG